>CAWDAL010000011.1:0-22794 GCA_963800285.1 uncultured Solirubrobacterales bacterium | reverse complement strand
GCGGCAATCGGTGTCTATGTGTCCCCGAGCGTCCGTCGTGTCCTATGTGTCCAGGGCCGTGGACGATCTGGAGAGATAGGACGATGCATCGGGTACCAAAGCGGTACTAGGCGCGGGTGCAGATCGGGGGAGCTCGATTTCGTCTCTCGCTACGTCCTGGACGCGATGCGAGTCGTGCGGCACCGGCGCTAAGCCGAGGCTGCCGCGGCGGGTCCGGATGCTGTCGAAACGAATGCAGGAGCGCGCGCGATGCCTAGTAGGCGGCCCCTGCTATCCGACCGCGCTCGGCGAGGAACTCGGCTTCGGCCTGCCCCAGCGGCGTCGCGGGCGCCTCGCCGTGCAGGTACTCCGCGGCGATCGCGCCCCAGTCTGCGCCAGCGCGCAGCTGCCCTAGGACCACGGCGACGATGCCGTGCATCCGTCGGATCAGGATCGCCTCCGCTGGCAGCGTGAATTGGTTCACCTGGATCCTCATCGCGGCCCGCTCCTCCGGGTCCGGCCGTTCACGATCGCGGTCGCGGCGGTCGACGGGGGAGAAGCGGCGCTCGCCCGGGACCGCGTACCACTTGATCGCCATTCTCATTAGCCTCAGCGCGAAATCGGCGTCCACGGCATCTGCGCGGCTCGCCGGCAGATATCCGCCCGCGCGCAGTGCCGCCTTGAGGGCCTCCGCGTCCCCATTCCGCACAGCGAGAGCGATCGCTCGCTCGGCGGCCAGGCGCGGGGCGTCGACGCGGCGCACAAGGCCGAAGTCGAGGAAACACACCCGACCGTCGGGACACAGCAGGTAGTTGCCGGGGTGAGGGTCCCCGAGCGCGGTGCGGTCGCGATAAAGCAACCCGAAGTAGAGCCGAAAGACGGTCTCGGCGTAGCGATCGCGCTGCACCTCATCGGCCCGGCGGACCGCCTCGAAGCGCTCCCCCTCGACGTACTCGGACACGAGCACGCGCCGGGTCGAAAGGCTCGTGTCGATTTGCGGCACACGGATGAACGGATGTCCTCGCAGCAGCCGCCCGACGCGGCGCTGGTTCTGGGCCTCGAGCTCGTAGTCGAGTTCCTCGCAGATCCGCTCGCGCATCTCCGCGGCGAGCGCCTTCGCGTCCAGACCCGGGGCGAGCCGTTTCACGAGAGGCAGCAGCATCATCGCGTTGCGCAGATCCGTTTCGACCGCCTCTGCCACCCCGGGGTACTGGATCTTCACGGCCACGTCGTCGCCGTCGATCGTCGTGGCGCGATGGACCTGACCGATCGATGCCGCTGCGAACGCATGCTCTTCGAAGTCGCGGAACACGCGCTCGAGCGGACCGCCGAACTCCTGGCGCATCAGCTTCTCGAGGTCAGCGAACCGCACAGGCGCGACGTCGTCGCGGAGCGCCGCGAGCCTCCGTTGCAGCTCGTCCCTCTCGTCCTCGGGAAGGCCGTCGAACTCGACCATCGAGATCATCTGACCGACCTTCATCGCCGCGCCACGCATCTGCCCGAGCTGGTCGACGAGCTGCCCGACCAGCGCCGCGGTGCGCTCTTTCTGGGCCGACGCCGCCCGCTCAGGCGTCCGGACCCGGTTGGCGGTTCGCATCCCGGCCCAGCGCAGGCCCTGCCCCGTCACGAGCCCGCCGACACGCGCCGTCCGGGCGAGTCGGCCTTTGGGCAGCCTTCCCGCCTCTCGGAGTGAATCTTCGTCCCGCGTACCCATTGACCGAGCCTAGCGGGGGTCTGCCTTCGGAACGAAAGGAGGACTCACGTCCGGGAGGACGACGGGGACGCTGGGGACGCATCCGCGGAACTCGTGTCAGTCGGGGCAACTGGATTTGAACCAGCGACCTTTCGGCCCCCCAGCCGAGCGGATTCAGGTGTAGATCCGTCCTGGGGCGTCCCCCGCATCCCAATCGTCGCCGGACATCGACGATCTGGACAGATAGGACGTAGCGGTCGGTACCAGAGCGGTACCAAGCGATTGAGTCGCCCGAGCTAGTTCGTCGAAGTCACCAGATCGCCTGCCAGCCGATCCGCGTAACCGCTTGCGCCGATCTCCGTGAAGAGGCGATGGGCTTCGCCCAGCTCCTGCTGCCGCGCCTCCTCGTCGCCCCTCTGGCGCATTAGCTCCGCGAGCTCGACGCGAGCCATCGGCTCGAAGCTCTTCGCATCGGTGTCCGTCACGAGCTCGAGCGCTCGCGCCAGTGCAGCCTCCGCCTCATCCGAGGCGGAGGCCCCGGCTGAGCTGAGGAGGACCCGCGCCAGGATCAGAGACCCGAATGCCTCACCGACCAGCTGACCGCGGCCGTGGAAGATCTCGAGGCCCTCGTTTACCAGGGCGAGGGCCCGGTCGGGTTCGCCGAGGCCCAGGTAGCACTCCCCCAAAATCAGCAGGCGAAAACCGTCACCCTCGACGGCGGTCCGGCGCTCGGCCGCGAGGCTTTTGGAGCGCTCCATGGCCTCGATCGCCTGCGGCCAGCGCTCCCGCATCCGTTCGGCGAAACCGCGGAAATACCAGGCCCAGGTGCGGGAGAACGAATCGCCAATTCGCTCTGCTATGTCCAGTGCCTGCTGCGCATGGCCGATCGCTGCGTCGGGATCTCCGACGAAGAAGGCGATCCAGACGGACCACATGTGACCCCATCCGACCGTCTCGATGTCCTCGTGCTCGCGCGCGAGCTTCATGCCGCGCCCGATCAGCTCGGCTGCCTCCTCGAGTTGCCCCGTGTAAGACAGCATTCCGCCCTTGAACATCAGGCAGTACCCGAGCGGGCAGCCGACCGAGACGCCGGCTGCCAGAGTCGGATCGCCGTCGGCCAACTCGATGGCTCGATCCAGGATTGCCACCCCTTCACGGATCTTTCCGATCTGGAACAGCCCGTAGGAAGGAGCACCGGAGACGGTCATGTAGAGCGTCGGATCGCCGGACTCCTCCGCGAGAGAGACCGACTGGCGGCCGAGCCTGGCGAACTCGCGCATGTCGCCGTCGTTGATGCCTCTGATGCCCGCATACACGGAAAGCAGGATCGCCCGCGCCCGGACGTCTCCCGCCTTCGATGCCAGACGCTCGGCATCGTTGAACAGCTCCTCGGCCTCCTCGTGCGAGACGCCGAGACGCCAGGCGTATTGGAGCGAGAAGATCCTCGCTCCAAGTCCGAGCGCGGCCGCCTCTTCCGACTCCGGTAGTGCGTCGGCGAGCTCACGCACCTTGCGCCAGTGTCCGAGCGACTGGGTTGGGTCCCCGGTCCCGGTCCAGGTTGCAGCGCGGGCGTTCCAGCGCGCCGCCTCCAGGGCCTCGCCGGCGGATTCCCAGTGCTGGGCAAGCAGCGCCGCCTGTTCGTCGACCCGTTCCGGGTACTGCTCGGCGATCGCCCGCGCGACCGCGGCGTGGTCGGTGGCGCGCCGCTCGCCTAGCTGGGATCCGTAGGCCACCTCGCGGGTCAGTGGGTGCTTGAAGACGTAGACCGCCTCGGGGTAGAGCTCCTGCTCGTAGATGAACTCGCTTGCGACCAGGTTGCGCAGCGCTTCGTCCAGCTCCGAGGGCGCCAACTCGACGACCTTTGAGAGCACCGGCTCCGGGAACTCCTTGCCGATCACCGCGGCGGCCTGCAGCACTGCCTTCTCCCGCTGCTCAAGCCGGTCAATCCGCGCGGCAAGAACAGCCTGCACGCTCGCCGGCACCGCGGCGTCCTCAACCTTGCTGACCAGCTTGAAGTCTCCGCGCCCGCCCTCGAGATTGCCGGCCTCAACGAGCGACTGAACTATCTCTTCGATGAAGAACGGGTTGCCGCTGGTTCGCTCGCGCACCAATTCAGGCAACTCGGCGAGCGACGGATGCGACCCCAGCAGATCCTTGAGCATCTCCTCGATCGCCTCCGGGCCGAGCGGGACGAGGGCGATCTGGCGGTAGTAGGACTTCGACATCCAGCCGGCTCGATACTCGGGGCGGAAGTTCAAGATCGTGAGGCTCTGCGTGCCCTGGATTGCCTCGATGTGATTGGCGAGAAATTCCTCGCTGGCGGCATCGAGCCAATGCAGGTCCTCGAAGAGATTTATCCCCGGCTGTTGGGCGCTCTGGGCGTGGATGAGGCGTTTCGTCATAGCCAGGAGCTGGCGCTGGCGCGCTTCGGGGTCCATTCGGGGCGCCGGACGCTCCGGGTCTGGCACGGCGAGGAAGTCAAAGAGGAGCGGGAGGTCGTCCGCGAAGCGCTGGTCGAGAAGCAGCAGCTTGCCGGCGATTCGTTCCCGGGCCCTTTGGTCTGAGTCCTGCTCGACGATGTCGAAGTAGGTCCGCATCAGCTGGAGCACCGGCATCAGTGGCACCGACTTGGTGTGAGCCTGACCGGAGGTGTGGTACACGGGGGCGCCTTTGGCTCGCCAGCGTTGAGTGAACTCATGGCATAGGCGGCTCTTGCCGACCCCGGCTTCTCCGACGATCCCGATCACTTGCGCCTCCCCCGCCTTGGCCTGCTCGAAGACTGTTTCGAGGATCCTCATTTCCTCGTCCCGGCCCACGAAGCGCGCGAAGCCGCGAGCACGTGCGATGTCGAGGCGCCCACGAGCAGCGCCGATGCCAGTCAGCTCGAAGACGCGCACCGGGCGGCTGGCCCCTTTGACCTCGAACTCCTCCAGGTCCGTAAGTGCGAGGTAGCCCTGCACGAGCGACGCCGTGTCCTCGGTGAGGTAGGCCTTGCCGGGTTCGGCGAGCTGCTCCATGCGCTGCGCGAGACCCACGGTGTGGCCGATCGCCGTGTAATCCATGCCGAGGTCCTCGCCGATCGCCCCCACAACCACCTCACCGGAGTTGAGGCCCATTCGTACCGTGAAGTTGAGCCCCTGCGTCCGACGCAGCTCGGCCGAGTAACCAGCAAGCTCGTCGATCAGGTGCAGGGCAGCGAAACACGCACGCTGGGCGTGGTCCTCGTGGGCGATCGGCGCCCCGAACAGGGCCATGATGCCGTCGCCAGTGAATTTGTCGACGGTGCCCTCGAAGCGATGGACACCCTCGGAGAGGATGGCAAAGAACTGATCCATGGTCCGCCGCCACTCCTCCGGGTCACTGCGCTCGGCCAGCTCCATGGACCCCATCACGTCGGCGAACAGGACCGTCACCTGCTTGCGCTCGCCCTCCAGGCCGCTGCGGCCGGCGCGGATCTTCTCGGCAATGTGCTCGGGCGTGTAGGAGCGAGGGTCCGGCGGCGCATCAACGGTCGCGCTCACCTCATCCCTCGCTGGCGACAGCGCTTCGCCGCAGGCGTTGCAGAACCTCTGGTCCCTCGGATTCGGGGCGCCGCATCCCGGACACTGGACGGCGGCCCCGACCAGCGCCGCGCAGTTTCCGCAGAAACGCGCGCCGGAGGGATTGGGATGGCCGCAGGATGGACAGTCCATTGTCTGCCCGGGCTAGATGCGGGCTGAGGCGAGCGTACCTTCACCCCGGCACGAAGTCGAGGGGCGCGGGTGGATCGATGCGAAAACTTCGCAGTCGGGGCGACTGGATTTGAACCGGCGACCTTTCGGCCCCCAGCCGAGAGGATTCGGGTGTCTATGTGTCTCGGAGCGTCCGTCGTTTCCTATCTGTCCCGGGCCGTGGACGATCTGGATGCATGGGGTACCAAAGCGGTACCACGGCGCGGGCTCACAATCGGGCACGCCGGTCAGGCGAGCCCTCCGCGACCGACAGGCTGCACGCGAGAGCGACAGGCTGCCCACCGCCGAAAGAGTGCTGCTTTGCATGGAAAGCAGCACTCTGCTGCGAGATACTCCCGCCGGCACAAGGCAACAACTCGATGGGCCGGTGGCGCGCCTGTGGGAGGCTCTGCCGGCGGCTCGATCCGGCCTCGCTGCGGCTCTTGCGCAAGAGCGAGTGCGCGGCGCTGGGAGGAGGGCCAACCTCGGGGTCACCTCGATCTACCTGCAGGGCATCGAGGCGGTGGATCTCGAACTCACGCCCTCCCACCTCGAGGGTGGACTGGGCCCCGAAGCTGTCCTGCGCGCTCACGTTTTCAGTCTATTCCCGGCCTCTCGCCGGCGATGCGGCCTCCTAGCAGGCGGGAGTGCGCACGAAATTGAATGAGGCGAACTGCGGCGCGATCGCGGCCCCGCACGGAAGCAGCAACGGGAGCGCGGGCTTCACCTGGCCGCCGGCAGCACCGGGACGGTCGAGCACCGGGAGCCGCAGCTCGAGGCCCTTGACGGTCACCGGTCCCTGCCCGTTGGATGCCCGGCCATAGCCTCCCACCAGCGCGCCGTGCGAATCGCTTGGCAGCAGCTCGAGCTTGACCACGTGCCCGGGGGCGAACAGGTGACCGGTCGGGTGTAGTTGGAACACCTGCTTCGACTCGCCGACGGCCGGCCTGAACAGCTGACGGGCGACCAGCGTCTCGGTGCCGTTCGGATCGACGTCCAGCAGCCTCGCCGCGATCTGCGAATTGGCGGTCGGGGAATCGATGCGCGCGATCACCGTGGGCGAGCCCATCACAGTGAAGCCCTTCTTGGTGACGGTGAGGTGATAGGTCGCGACCCCGGGCAGGTCGTCGGCGGGCGCGGTGCGACAGGGATTGCCTCCGGAGCTGACCGGGTCGAAGGTTGTGTCGACCGCGGCCGACCCGGCGTCGGGAGCGATCGTCTGCGACTGCGGCGAGACCAGGCGCACCTCGCCCCGCTGGAGCCCCGCCCAACTGGCGGCGTGATACGGGCCGTCCGAGGGCGTGGAGGTCGGGCAGGTCAGCGCGAACGCGGTCGTGCCCTGGAACGGCACGGAGCCTGTGCCCTTGACGTAGTAGTCGAGCCAGGCATCCTGGGCCGCGTTGCGAGCGCTGCTGTCGGCGGGCTTGTTCGCCGCGCGCATGTGCCCGAAGTCGCCGAACAGCAGCGAGATCGGAGCGCTCGGGTACTGCGAGCGAATCCGGTTGTAGTAGGCGATCGCCTCGTCGGCGGGGAAGAGATCGTCGGTGAAGCCGTTCGAGACCAGGAGGGGAGCCGGGGCCTCGGAGTGGTCGATGTAGTAGGCCGAGTGGTAGGTCTCGATCTGGTTCAGCACCGACGCCACCGTCGGGTCGCCGTCGTACGGCTCACCCTGGTTGAGCCGCGCGTTCCAGGCGGCCACATCGTGCTCCGGGTCCGCACAGGGGCTTGGATAGGGCGCCTGTCCGCAGTACTTGCCGTTCGCCGACCCGCTCAGGAAGAGGCCGGCGTTGAACGACTGCTTCTGGATGCCGACCCGCCCCTGGTAGGAGGCGTCCGCCACGTAGTCGAGCTTGCCGCCGTTCGGGGTGAGCGAGTAGGCGAGGTCGTTCCAGGGGATGTCGGGAGTGGCCGCCGCAATCCGCATCGGCTGGTGGTTGGCCGGGCTCGTCCATGGCACCAGGCTGCCGTCGGGCATCATCACCCGGTCCTTGAGCGTCGCGAGCTGCAATGACAGGCCGCCGCCGTAGGAGCCGCCGATGGCGCCGGTCCGCTGGCCGTCGATCAGTCCCTCGTCAGCGAGCTCGCCCGCGAAGAACTGGGCATCCCGGATCTCGAAGCGATCGTCCATCAGGTGGATCCAGCCCGCGTGGTCGCAGGCTCCGGCGGCCGCGGCGATCGCGGCGTTCGTGCCGCACGACTCATGGAAGCCGCGGTCGGTCATGGCGAACACGGCGTAGCCCCGGCTGGTGAAACGCCGCAGGCCGTCCGTCGTGCCGGAGGCGCCGAAGCCGATCTTCCCGCCGCCGTAGCCGTGGCCGACGATGATCAGCGGATAGTTGCCGTCGATGCCGCTGCTCGGCGCGGGCGGGAAGGCGATGTTGACGTCGATCGGCGTCCCGTCCCAGGAGGGGGAGGTGCTGCGGGGTGCGCTGCTGCCGCACTCGCGCACGTTGTCCGCCGCGACCGTGCAGGTCACTCCCAGCGCGCTCGGGATCGCCGCCTGCGCCGCCGGCGCAGCGAGCAGCGATCCGCCGACGACCAGCACCAGCACCAGCTTCCGCATCCGTCTCCTCCTTTGACTTTGCGATGCGTCCCTCGTCGCGCCCGCGCCCTTCGTGGCGCGCCCCCGGAGCATACCTATCGCTTGCGAGCGTGCCCCTCGGCCAGGCTCTTCGCGATCCGATCGGCCCCACCGCGGCGCTGCACGCGCGCCGCCAGCTCCGGGTGCCGATGGGCGATGCCGGTCGCGATTCTCAGTCTCAACGTGGCCGGCTCGACCTCGAAGACGAGCGCCGGGGTGAGCGTCGCCGCTGGGGCAGCCGCGGAGGACCCGAAGTGCAAGAAGCTCCGCAAGAAGCTGAAGCGACAGTAGAAGGGGCTCGCCAAGGCGGGTACCGAGGCGAAGCAGGCAATGATCCAGGCGAACATCGAGGACCCCCAGAGGTGCCTCAAGAAGCTCGGCTGCTGAGAGCCTTCCCGGGATAGCTGCTTTGGACGAGAAGCGACGGTTTGCATCGAAAGAGCGCTATTCGAAGCTCTGGGCTGATTGACCCCTCGGCAGCAGCTCAAAGTGCCTGGTGCCGGCGGATTCTGAGAGACTCGCCTCCGAGGGCCGGTCGCCAGAGCAGCCCCACAAGGTTAAGGAGAGATCACATGGCTGATCACACGCTGAGCATCCTGTCCGTGAGCGTCAACAACCTGCCCGTACGTGTGCTGATGAGGGCGGGCGGGCACGACTTCGAAGAAGTCGAGATGTGGGGGAACAAGGGCACGCCCGAGTTCCTCGCCAAGTCCCCGGCCGACCTCACCCCTACGCTCGAGTACGAGGGACTGCCCAAGGAGTCGCTCTGGGAGAGCTGCGCGATCATGCAGTACCTCTGTAACCGCGATGGGCTCGATCAGTTCTATCCAACGGACCCGGCCGAGCGTGCGATGCAGGACAGCGCGATGTTCTACGTGGTCGGCACGCTCTACCCCCTGATCCTTCGCGCGACGTATCCGACTCTTGGCTTTCCGCAGTACCCGGGCGAGACGGCGACGTCGGAGGCCGACGACGAGGTGAAGGCGAAGTCGGCGCAGGACGCGGCCGACGCGATCGCGCGGCCGCTCGAGGCGATTCACACTCACTTCCTGGACGATCGCAAGTTCATCGGCGGCGATTCGCCCTCGATCGCCGACATCCGCCTCGCTGCGTCTCTTGAGTTCCTGCGCACGATCGACTACGACTTCCCGGCCTGGACCGAGGAGTACATGAGCGCGGTCGAGTCCGCCCTCGGCGACGCCTATTCGGAGCCGGCGGCTGACGTCCGCGAGATGATCGCCTCGGCGAAGGCGCCTGCCTGAGGGCTAGGTGTCAAGCGCAGGGTCGTAGGGCAGCGGGTCGACCTCGACTGGACAATCAGCAGAACTCGATGGCTCCAAGCCCGATCTGTAGTCGGGGCTGATCCTCGGGCAGTACGTAATCCACAATCCAGGTGTAGGAGCTTCCCGCGCGCGTTTTGTTCTGTAAGTGTCGTACTTAGGCGATATAGGGAATACACGCCCTCGCCCCGCGCCACCCCTTCCCTCCCCCCGGGGCGTGGGCATCCCGGTTGCGTTCCAGTTTGCGCTCACCCGCAGTCGAGAGCGGATCGGCGTCGGTGCTGCGTGTCAGAGCGGGCGGGACGGAGGGACGGACACGCGGACTCCGAATCCTCAGCTCGGCTCTCAAAGCGCTTGGGAATGCGGGGTCCTCAACTCATGCCAAGGTCATGCCAAGGGACTGAGTAGCAACCAGGGCGCTAGGTCAGGAACTCGCCGCACTGCTCGCAACCAGATACACCTGCCCGCCCTCGAAGCGAGTCGGTCAGTGAGCTGGGGGCAGTGGGGGAGTAAGGAAAGCGTTCGGGAAATCGACGGTAGGGTCCGGTCCTCGCCCTCACTTCGTTACTTTCGGCTTGCGCTTCCGAGGGGTCCGCCGTCGCTTCACAGGCTCACGTTTCCGCGGCCCCTTGACCAAGGGACGCTCCTCCACGGCGGTAAGCGCTGCCGTCTCCGCGACGAGCGACTTGATGAACACGCTTGCCGTCTTGCGGGGGAAGGTGGCCTCAACCATCTTCGCAAGGACGACCGCCTGGCGTGCTCGCTCGAATTCGCGTACGCGCGCCCATGCCGGCACCTCTGCGAGCAGTACCGGATCGAGTTCGACGGGCTCCCCGGGCCGCGGCCTTTTGAACTTCGTCTTCCCGCTCGCGCGCCTGAAGAATTTCGAAATGCCTTCATGGCACGCGTCGCGCTGGCGCACGTACTCTGGGTCGAGAACGAGCTCACTGCCAACGAATCCGATTACGGCGCTCGGGGTGGCAATGACGTCGGTCCGCACGTTCCCAGTGATCGAACCATCCCTGACGGCGCACGCGACGTAGAGATCGAAATTCGCATCGATCCCTTTCGTCTTGATCTCCAACGTCCCCTTCGACTCGGCAAACTGGACAGAAACGGTCGCTCGGGTCGTCACGAGCGAACGGCCCTTGTAGCGCGCTCTGTCGACGTCGACCGAGATGCTGCCGCCCCCCTTTATCGGCTGACCATTAATCGTCCAGGTGACGATAGGTTGGCGGTAGCGCTGCGTCTCGACGCGCAATGTCGCCGTCTCGTTTAGCCCGTTCACGACCCATGCGTAGTCGCGATCCTCGATGCAGCAGGCGCGGACGTCCTTGCAGAACGCGGTGTCCGCTGGGCTCGGCCGGAACGTGCCTCTCTCCAACTCATGCCTGCCGCCCCGCTGCAATGAGATCGAGCCGATGATGCGCGCGCGGTAGTCGCGATCTATCGGAATCACAGTCGCGCTATGACGGTTTGACCAATACGACGTCACTTTCGTGCCGTTGACCCACACGGTCTGATACGTCCCCATGACATTTGCCGCGTCGGCGATCTCTCCCCCCTCGCCCGTCCCCGCATACCAGCCGTCGTTCGCGGTCGGGTCGGTAAGAAGCTCCGTCAACTCATGCGTCAGGGTGCGAGTCGTGTCGTCCGCTTCACTGTCGTCGAAGTACCGAATCCACCCCCACCAGAACCAGTCGATGTCGAACGGGAATTCGTAGTCGTAGTCCCGCGTATGCGCGCCGTTTGTGCCCGATGCCGGCTTCGCAAAGCCCTTCGGCATAAGGACGAGGTAGGCGATCTGCTCATCGTCGGGGTCGGGGAAGACGTCGTTTTCGATCAAGTCAACGATCATGTCGCCAACTGAATGTTCGTCGTCCTCCGTCGGGAAGCTCATCGGGGGGCTTGGCTTCTTTACGATCAGTGAACCGCGAAAATGTGGGGCTGCCACGCCGTACTGCGCGAGCTCTGAGAAGTAATTACTCGCAAGTGCGCCCTTCAGACGGTCTTCGATCATCCAGAGCCGCTGGCCACCTTCAGGGGAAGACCACCAAGAACCCCAGAACAGGAGCTGCACCGGCGCGGCGCTCGCGACGGGGCCACCGTGAAGGGTGACGCTCGTTCCCGGCAATGACGAGTCAGCAAAGATGAGCAGTGGCACGTTCGGGTGCGACCAGACACCCTGGACCGCGCGCTCGCTCAACCACGCCATGATCGAAGGCCCTTCGATGTCAATCAGCTGCGAGAAGAACCGCTTCCTATCCATACGCGCCTCGATTCGCGTCAGCGCCAAACTCCCGTTGGTACAAAAGCCACCAACCCCGACGCTCGATTGGTACCGCGGGACAAGATCATCAAACCACCGCGGCTGGGATGAAGCAAGCCATCGCAACACCCCTTTTGCATTGCTGCGAGCCGTCTAACCGCTTCCAGGTCCAGCGCCGCAGCCCGCGCGAGCGGCGCCTCTGCGAGCGACATTGCGAACTGATCTCAATGCATCGGCTGGCTGTTGTAAGACGTCCTTTCTTACTGGTGGCGTCGGATGATCTGACGAGTCAGGCCCACCTCGCTCTCCGGGGGTTTCACTCTGTGTAGCTACGGCGCAGCCTCTGTAGCCTCGCTGGGGTGCCCGCACAGGTCCGTCCATGGCTTCTTCTCGGGGCGTCCGGTGGCCTGCTGACACTGCTCTGGCTGTGGGCGGCGCAGCGCCGCAGGCGAAAGTCCGAGGACATCGGTCTTGCCCTCGTGGAGCTCCTTGCCTATGCCGGCGACCAGCTAAGCGAATATCAGGATGCGGTCGCCAATGAGGGTTTCCTCGCCCCCATTAAGCGGCTCTCCAGCTTTCGGTCCGGGAGGGGGCGGTGTCGCGCGCGGCGGCGCCACCGGGCCTGACCTGGTCGTCGTCGATAGCTTGGACTTGCTGGTGAAGCGCAGAACGCTTCAGCCATTAGCGCCGCTGCGCGGCGCGCGGCTACCGGTCAGGATCCAGGGGGCCGGTAGTCGACCGAAAGCTTGGCTGCCTCGTCGACATCCTCCGGCGTCAGTAGCACGACGACTTCTGAGCTCGCTCCCCCAGAGGTGTTGACGGCGATCGACGCCGCCGCTGCACTCAGGTTGTCAGGCAGCTCCAACAAAACGTAGGCATCGGTCTCGCCGAACGCGAAGTAGAAGCTTTCAAGGCTCCCCCCGAGACCCTCGGCCATCTTGGCCACAGCATCCTATCAGCAGCGAGAGGCCGGCCTAATGGTCTTCGCGCAATGCGAGCGCGATTTCGCAGAGCACGCGAGGTGTCTGCATTCTCTCCTCCGCGCCCTTCCTCGTTTCCCATCGCAGCGGCCCGGCTCCGCGGAGCCGCCTCACCAGCGATTTGGAATCAAGCGTCTAGGCTCCCTTCCCCACCCGACGGAAGGAGAGGCGATGGGCGAGCGCTGGTTCACAGAGGAGGAGCTGGGCGAGATGTCTCGCCCCACGATGGATCGCGCGATCGAGGCGATCGACAGCGGCGATGCCGAGGAGGCGAAGCGCCTTTGTGAATCGATGAAGCACGAGTCGCAGTTCATGCACGACCTGCTGGTCGACGGCACGGCCGGCCTGATCTCCTTCATCAAGGAGAAGCTCGGGGACGACGGGGTGGGCGAGGCCTGGGAGTGGAGCCTGGAGCGGAGCTGGAAGCAGGCAGTGACGAAGATCTCGGAGTCCGACCGCAGGGCGATCGCGCAGGCTCTGGCGGCGACGTGGCGGGCGCACTCGACCAGCGCGGTCGGCCCCAGGCCGGGGGCCTTCGAGGTGGCCGAGGACGAGGAGAAGCTCACCTTCACGATGAACCCGTGCGGCTCCGGCCAGCGCCTGTGGCGCAACGGCCGCTACGGGCCTGACGGCTGGGGCGTCACCGACGAGGCGCACGACTGGAGCTACGGCCGCAAGGGCTTCCCTCTCTACTGCACCCACTGTGCATTCATGAACGAGCTGGGACCGATCAACTGGATCGGCTACCCGGTCTACCCCTCCGATCCGCCCGAGGACTTCGATCGCGATCCCTGCACCTGGTACTGGTACAAGGACCCGGACGACATTCCCGAGCGCCACTGGAAGCGCTACGGGCTGGAGCGGAAAATAGGCCGCGCTAATCCCGCCGCGGTGCGCCGAGCGTGAACGTGTTGAGGCCGGCGCCGCCGTCGATCCCGATCGTCTGGCCGGTCACGTAGCCGGCGTCCTCGGAGGCGAGGAACGATACGAGCGCCGCGACCTCGGCCGGCTCTGCCATGCGGCCCGACGGTAGCGTCTCCCGCAGCCGCTCGAGGATCTCAAGGGGCATCGCGAGCACCTTCTCCGTGGCGACCATCCCGGGCAACACGGCGTTGGCGGTGATCTCGCGCCGCACCCCCTCGACGGCGAGGGTCTTCACCATGCCCAGCAGTCCCGCCTTGGAGGCCGAGTATGCGACCTGGCCGGGGAGCCCGGCGAGAGCCGCGCCGGAGGAGATCACCACGATCCTGCCCCAGCGGCGCTCGCGCATTCCCGGGAGACACGCCTGGATCGCCCGGAACGCGCCGGTGAGGTTGACCCCGATGTCGCCTGACCACTGCTCGTCGGTCATGCGGTGCGCCGGCGCGATCGTGTCCGTGATCGCCGCGTTGGAGACACAGATGTCGATGTCGGACAGGGCCGGGATGGGATCCGAGACGAGGTCCATCCGGATGTCGCATCCCTCGGCGCGGTCCAGCGTGGTCACCTCGAGGTCGTCCTCGCGCAGCCTCGCGGCGATCGCCGCGCCGATGCCACCGGCGGCACCGGTGACCAGCGCGCGCCGTGGCCTCGCCGTGCCGTTCACACCATCGCCCGACCGCGGCCCCGTCATTTGTGCCGGCTGCCGGCCGGCTTGATCAGGCCGTAGTGGCCGTCGTAGCGCATGTAGATCACGTTGCCGCGGCCGCTCGCGGCATCGGTGAAGTACATGAACCGATGGTTGAGGATGTTCATCTCCGCTACCGCGTCCTCGAGTCTGGTCGGCCCGCTCATCCGGCTCTCCTCGTGGACGATCCCAGCGCTCTCGCCCGACCAGCCGATCCCGCTCGGTCCGATAACGCCGAGTCGGCCGTCGTCGCGGTGGTACGCGACGGCGTCGGCGCCGGTCTCGCGCTCGATGAACAGGTAGAAGTCGTGATCGAGGAACTCCATCTCCTCGGCGGCCTCGGCGGGGGTGAGCGGGTCGGTTGCGAAGGTCTTGCGGCGGACTATCTCCCGCTCCTCCGGCGCTCGCGGGAAGTAGTCAGGACGGTCGGTGGCGAGGCTGGAATGCCGCCACTCGCCCGCCTTGCGCTCGGTCGGACGGCGGGCCTGGTCGGTGCGACGGTCGACGAAGCTCCGCAGCTGCCGCTCGAGCCGCTCAGTGAGGCTGTTGACCGCTGTGATCGGGTCGAGGTCGGCGACCTTCGCCCGGATCATCGGGCCATTCAGGTCGATCTCGCCCTCGGCCCGGGCGGAGCGCTCAATCCGCGGGTTCGCTTCCTGGACGAGCACCACTCGAGCAGCGAGGACCGGGATCTCGACGAGTCGGTCCAGCGCCCCGACCTTCTCCTCCGCGTGCTCGCGCGCCCCACCCGGGACGTCGCCTCTCATCGTCACCTCTACCTGAATCATCACTCCGACTACCTCCTTACCTCGTCGCTGCTCAGCCTCGTCAGGATCGAGCAGAGGCTCGGCGGCCGATCGCCAGAGTATCGGCCGCCGGATGGCACCACTCGGGTCGCTCTCCATCGGCGACGGGGACATCCTTGCGGCGGCCAGGGGGCCAGGCAGCTCGTGCACAGGCAGGGTCACGGGTAGATGGCCGGCCGCTGCTCCTCGAGCCTCATCGGTCCCAACTCCACGCCCGAACCCCGCCGCGGCAGCACAAGTGCCCGCCCAGGCGCTCAACTGGCTGCACTGCTATCGGCGCCTCTATTCGCTACGCCTCCCTTCGCGTGCCAGGGGCATCGCCAGTGCCCTGAATTTGGCCCGCGGGCGGTGCTCCTTTCGGCGAAGAGGAGGCGCGCCGCCCCTCGACACGGCCGGCGCAGCAAGCTTCGCCGGACCAAGGCGGCTGCTGTCTTGCTCCTCAGCCGCCGCCTTCATCGCCTGCGTGGACCCGAATCGGGCTGAAAACAATTAATGCGTCGCCTTGCCGAGGTAGTCGTCCGCCCCGGCCTCGAAGCCGCGCAGCCGGTCGGCCTCGCCGGAGCGACCCGAGAGGATCAGCACCGGCAGGTCCGGGTCGAAGCGCTCCCCGGCGGCACGGATCTCCCGAAGCACGTCGATGCCGGGGGCGTCCGGCAGGCCGAGGTCCAGGAGCATCAGATCCGGCTGGTTGTAGCCGCAGAGGCGCAACGCATCCGAGGCGCTCGGCGCCGGCAGGGCGCGGTAGCGGTCGGCGGTCAGGTGGTCGCAGAGCAGCTCGCGCGTCGGGTCGTCGTCCTCGCAGACGACCACCGTGGCGATCTCTTCGACGCTGGGCAGCATGTCGGGATGAGTTCCGCTGCCGCGAATTTCTCCCCCGCGAGCGGCCCGCTCCGCCGGTCCGGGCATGATTCCCGTCTCACACGACCACGATGGACAGCCTGACCTACATCGGCCACGCAACCACCTTGCTTCGCCTCGACGGCGCGGCGATCCTCACCGATCCGATGCTGCGCGCGGGGCTTGGCCCCCTGCGCCGTCAGGTGCCCGCGCCAGCGCCGGGGATCCCAGGCATGGCCGACCTCGTGCTGATCTCTCACCTGCACCGCGATCACCTCGATCTCCCCTCGCTGAGGCGCTTGCCGGCGACCACGCCCCTGCTGGTCCCTCGGGGCGCCGGCAGGTGGGTCACGAAGAGCGGCGCCGAGCGGATTCGGGAGATCGGCCGTGGCGAGACGGTCTCGATCGCCGGCGTGGAGGTGATCGGAGTGCCGGCGGTCCACAACGGCTATCGGGACGGTCGTATGGGGGTCCCGATCGAACCGCTGGGCTACGTGGTCTCCTCACGCAGAAGGCGAGCGTACTTCGCCGGCGATACGGACCTGTTCGAGGGCATGTCCGACCTGGGAGAGGTGGACCTCGCCCTGCTTCCCGTGGCGGGCTGGGGCCCCCCAGTTGGCGAGGGCCACCTGGATCCCGCACGGGCGGCGCGCGCGCTCCAGCTGATCCGCCCTCGCCTCGCGGTGCCGATCCACTGGGGCACCTTCTATCCCCTGGGCTTGCGCAGGCTGCGCCCGGAACCTCTCGTCAAACCCCCGCTCGAGTTCGCCGAGATCGCGGGACAGCTCGCCCCCGGGACGGAGGTTCGCGTGCTGCGGCCGGGCGACACGACGGCCCTGGGCGACGGCTGAGCAAGGCGCCTCGGCGCTCAGAGATGCAGGCGGTGCCGCTCGAGCCTGTGCTCCGGGTGCTCCTCGGGCTGCGGGTGCTCCTCCCCCGTCCGCCGCACCAGCACCCAGGTGAGCACCGCGCCGACGGCCACCAGCCCGACCAGCACCCAGGTCGAATCCGCCAGCGCGGTCGCGAAGGCGCCGGCGACGTCGCCGGGATGCACGTCGAGCTGATCGGCCTGGATGCCCTGGAAGACGGCGGAGGTCACCGCCAGCGCCACGGCACCGGCAGTCACCCGGATCATCGCCAGCACCCCCGCCGCGATCCCCGCCTTGTCGCGTGGCATCGCCAGCATCGCGGCGGTCGACATCGGCGCGTAGACCAGGCCGAGGGAGATGCCGAAGAGCAGATAGCCGGGCAGCAGGGCGCCGTATGAGCTCGACGCGTCGATCTGGGTGAGCAGCGCGAGGCCGACCGCCCCGCAGGCCATCCCGAAGGTCATCAGCACGCGCGGCCCGAGGCGGTCGATCAGGGGCCCGCAGAACGGCGAGATGAAGACCATTGGCGCGGTGATCGGCAGGACCAGCAGCCCGGCCGCGACCGGGCCGTGGCCGAGGACGCCCTGGAGGTACTGGGGCTGGAGGAAGATCACCGCCCAGTAGGCGCCGACCAGGGCGAAGGCCGCGGCAGAGGCGCCGAGGTAGGGGCCGTTGCGGAAGAGGCTGAAGTCGACGATCGGGGAGTCGACCCGGTGCTCGATCACCCAGAACGCGATCAGCAGGAGCACGCCCGCCGCGAGCAGCCCGAGCGTCTTCCCGGAGCCCCAGCCCCAGTTGTCAGAGCGGACCAAGGCGAACACGACGAGCAGCAGACCCGGGGTGAAGGCGGCGAGCCCGCGCAGGTCGAGCTTCGGGGGCGCCGTCTCGTCGCGCGACTCATGCGCCGACGCCCAGGTGATGAAGATCCCAAGCGCGCAGATCGGCAGGTTGATCCAGAAGATCAGCCGCCAGTCCAGGTCGATCAGCACGCCGCCGACCAGCGGGCCGATCGCGAGCGCCAGCGCCGAGACTGCGGCCCAGATGCCGAGCGCCTTGCCCTGCTCCTCGACCGGGAAGGCGTGGCTCACGATCGCGAGCGAGAGCGAGAGCATCGCGGCTCCGCCCGCCCCCTGCACCACGCGAGCCGCGACCAGCACGGCGTCGTCGCCGGCGAGCGCCGCCAGCACCGAGCCCGCCGCGAAGATCCCCATTCCGATCAAGAAGACGAGACGGCGTCCGTAGATGTCGCCCAGACGCCCCGCCGTCACCACCAGGACGCTGATCACCAGCAGATAGCCGTTCAGGACCCACTGCACGTTGTCGGCGGAGGCGTGGAGGTCCTTCTCGATCGTCGGCAGCGCGAGCGCGACCACCGTCGAGTCGAGCATCAGGAGGAAGAGGCCGAGGCAGGTGCCGACGAGGACCCACCACTGGCGGTTCGGTCCGCTGATCACGTGTGCGGGGACGGCAGCTCGAGCACGGCCATTGCGCCAGGGCAGCGTATGAGCCGGCACGGCGGCACGGAGCGGCGCAGCTCGATCACGCGATCGCGCTCATCGAGGAAGAGCACGTCGATCGGAAAGCGCATCCCGAAGGTGTGGACGCTGCGGCAGCGCGGGATCAGCAGGCCCGGCCCGGCGCGGTCGCGGCGAAGCAGGGCCAGGCCGAGCAGGCGGCTGGGCAGGGTCGTCGCGACGGGCACGGATGCGCCCAGGATCTCGGTGCGCCCGAGCCCACGGAAGCGAAGCGGCGTCCCCACCCACACATAAGCTTCCGGCCGCATGGAATACGCGGCACAGCCACCCGTCGCGGTCGCCCGCCCCGACTCGACGTTCCTGCAGAGGGTCTTCCTGTGGATGTTCGTCGGACTCGCGATCACCGGCGGCACCGCAGCGGCAATCGGCTCGTCGGACAGCCTGCTCACGAAGATCACCCAGACCCCGGGGATCGTCCTCGGCGTGGTGGTCGCGCAGCTCGCACTGGTCCTGCTGCTGGTCTTCATGCTGCCCCGGATCTCCGTCGCGCTCGCGACCTTCCTCTTCCTCCTCTACTCGGCGACGGTCGGCGTCACCTTCGCCTTCCTCTTCGAGCTCTACACGACGCAGTCGATCTTCACGGCGTTCCTGATCACCGCCGGCATGTTCGGCGCGCTCGCGGTCTGGGGCGCAGTCACCCACATCGACCTCTCGAAAGTCGGCTCGATCGCATTCATGGCCCTGATCGGGCTGATCCTGGCGACTGTCGTGAACATCTTCTGGGCCAACTCGACGCTCTACTGGATCACCACGTACGCCGGGGTCGGGATCTTCGCCGCGCTGACCGCGTACGACATGCAGAAGCTGGCGCAGATCAACAAGCAGGGACTCTCCGGCGAGGCTGAGGGCCGCGCGGCGATCATGGGCGCGCTCGCGCTCTACCTGGACTTCATCAACCTCTTCCTCTTCCTGCTGCGGATCTTCGGGCAGTCGCGCTAGAGGCCGCTCCGCTCCCGCACCTGTATGCGGTCTCAGGACGCTTTCTGTGCGGGAAAAGCCGTCTCCGGCTTGGTGGCCACGACGACCTCGGAGGGAACGCCCCACCGAGCGATCACCTCGCGATCGCGTACTTGCCAAGCGCCGTGTGCGAGAAGCTCGCTCAGCTCGATGGGCCGACACCCGCCGAGAAGCGCGGGGCGACGTTTCGCGACCGCTTCCCATGCTCGCGAGACCTGGCGGGTGGTCGGCGTGATCCCGTGGGTGAGGCCGGCGACGCACAGGAGTCCGGCTGGGCCGGTCAGTCGCTCCGCCTCGGCGAGCAGCCGCCGCGCGTCCTCGACCGTGAGGAGATCGAATACGTAGGTCGCCACGAAGCGATCGAACTCGCCGTCCTCACCGGCCAACTCGAGCTCGGGCGGGTCGACCAAGCCCACCTCCGCACGTGGTCTCCACCGATCGAGTCGCCGGGTCGCCAGAGCCACCATCCTCGGGCTGACGTCGACACCGAGGTAGCGGGCGTCATCCGGGAGCCGGTCGCGGAGGAGCGAGGCCGCGAAGCGCCCGGTGCCGCAGCCGAGCTCGAAAACGGACTCAGCCTCGTTGAACCCGCCAAGCTCCCCCAGCCGTGAGGTGGCCGCGTCCTCGTAGAAGCGCTGGGTGTCCTGCACCCGTCCGATTCGGTCGTAGACCCGACGTGCATCTTCAGCGACCAGCGGCATGGATCTACTTCAGTCTGGCGCGTGGCAGTGATCTGTAGCTTCTCCCCATGGCCGATTCAGGGGAGACGCCGACGCTCTATGAGTGGGCCGGCGGGCGCGAGGCCTTCGAGCGCCTGATGGGGGCCTTCTACGACCGGGTCGAGGGCGACGAGCTGATCTTCCCCCTCTTCCCCGGCGGCGTCAGCGAGGAGCATCGCCACAACGTCACGCTCTGGTGGATCGAGGTCTTCGGCGGGCCGACCGACTACACGAAGGACCTTGGCGGCTACCACCGCATGGTCGGAAAGCACAAGGACCTCGGGATCACCCCCGAGCAGCGGCTGCGCTTCGCCACCCTGATGAGCATGGCCGCCGACGACGCCGGATTGCCCGCCGACCCCGAGTTCCGATCCGCCTTCATGGCCTACGTCGAGTGGGGCACCCGCCTGGCCTTCCACAACTCGCAGCCCGGCGCCGACGACGTCCCGCAGGAGGCGCCCACCCCGCGCTGGGGCTGGGGAGTCGCCCCGCCCTATGAGCCGTGAGCGGCGTCGAGGCGGGACCGGACGGCAAGCTCCGCTGCCCGTGGGGACTCAGCGCTCCGGAGTACATCGACTACCACGACACCGAATGGGGGCGGCCGGTCCACGGCGAGAACGAGCTGTACGAGCGGCTCACGCTCGAGGCGTTTCAGTCCGGGCTCTCGTGGCTGACCATCCTGCGCAAGCGCGAGAACTTCCGGCGCGCCTTCGACGGCTTCGACATCGAGAGGGTCGCCTCCTACGAGGCGGGCGACATCGCCCGCCTGCTCTCCGACGAGGGCATCGTCCGCAATCGCAAGAAGATCGACGCCGCGATCGCCAACGCGAAGGCCGCGCGGGAGCTCCACGCCGCCGGTGGGACTCTCGACGAGCTCGTCTGGAGCTTCGCGCCGGATCCCGACGAGCGGCCGATTCCGAACGGGCTTTCCGATGTCCCGGCCACCACTCGCGAGTCGACGGCTCTCGCCAAGGAGCTCAAGCGCCGCGGCTTCGTCTTCGTCGGCCCGACGACCGCGTACGCCACCATGCAGGCGGTCGGCCTGGTCAACGACCACCTCGCGGGCTGCGCCTTTCGGTAGCACACGTCGACGCCGAGGCTGGGTTCCCTTTTGCTGCAACCGGTCGTTCAGGACCCCCGAAACGCTGGCGGCGAGCACCCTCATCCGCAAAGATGCAGGAACCGCATGGACGAGACCGCACGCAGAGGCAATTACGAATCCGGGGCCGATTACGTCTTGGAGTACGGAGAGCTCCGCTTCGCCTTCAACGAGCGTGACTTCGCCCAGCGCGTCGAGCAGGCGGCGGTGAAGCTCGACTTCGTGCGGCAGGGCCTCGACGAGCACGAGCTCGAGGACCTGCTGGAGCTAGCCGTCAACGGAGAGATCCGGGAGCCCTGCTCCCCCCTCGGCGGGCACGTCAACGAGAACTGGGACGAGCTCGTCGGGCCCTCGAACAAGAGCCTCGTTCACTGGCTTCGCCGCCTCGTCTTCCGCGGCGCCTGGCTCGACCAGCGCGTCAAGGAGGGTGAGCTCGACATCGTCTTCGACGAGTCGACGCAGACCTTCGGTTACGTCCAGCCGGACCGCGATTCAGAGCTCATCGAGCTCTCCGCGGAGCCGTCTTGGGGAGCGGTCGCCTACGGCGGCCGCGACCGCGCCTAGCGGCCGCTTGTGGCCGCGACCTGATGGCGAAGCCGTCAGCCGGTCAGCCAGCTCGGCTCCTCGACCTTCGTAACCTCGCCCGCAATCCGTGACATGACGCCGTAGAAGCGCGGTAGCTCCGGGTAGACGATCGCCTTGCCGGTGGTGATCAGGCCGACGGAGATCGCGCGCTCCGGGTCGGCCCAGCCCATGATGTTGATCAGCCCGAGGTGGCCGAAGGCGAGGTCGGTGTCGCGGCCGTAGAGACTGACGTAGTCGGCGCCGAGCATCAGGCCGTAGGAGAAGCGCGTCGGGAAGACAAGCGAGAAGTCGATCTCGAGGTGAGACTGCTCGGTGAGTGCTCGCCGAATCGTCCTCGGCTCCATCACCCGCACGCCGTCGAGCTCCCCTCCCTGCCTGAAGATCTCGAAGAAGCGCGAGAGCTCGTTGGCCGTCGTGACCACGTTCGCGGACGGCACCAGCGCGGTCAGGAAGCGGGGGTCGTTCGAGAGCTCGACCACCTCGTCAAGCGGCGACCCCAGCACGCGCTTGACGAGCGTGGACAGCGGCGGAAGGATCGGCGGCCCGGTCACGTAGGACGGAGCGACCCGCTCGACGTCCTCCGGCGCGACGCCGTAGTTGCCCCACCTGAAGCCCAGCGGGTCAAGGATCTCCTCGGTGAGGACCTCGCGGACGGTCTTGCCGGTCACCCGCCGGACGATCTCGCCGAGAATGTATCCGCCCGAGACCGCGTGGTAGGCGAGCATCCGGCCGGGGCGGATGCTCGGCTTGGATTCGCAGATCAGCCTGACGATCCGGTCCCAGTCGTCGATCGTCTCGAGGTCGAGCGCCTCCTCCGGCATGGACGCGACGCCGGCGCGATGCGCCAGGACGTGCGCGATGGTGGTCCCCTCCTTCCCCTTCTGCGCGTACTCGGGTATGTACTCGCTGACCCGGTCGCCGATGTGGAGCAGGCGCCGCTCGTCGAGCAGGTGGACGACCATCGCGGTGACCGCCTTCGAGGCGGAGAAGATGCACGCTGGGGTATCCGTCGTCATCGGGACCTTCGGCGCATCGGCCGGGTCGCCGGGGCCGTTGCCACGCGCATGCCCGATCGCGCGGTCGAGGACCACCTTGCCCTCGCGGCGCAGGCAGAGCTGCAGGCCCGGATGGACCCCGCTGCGGTAGAGGTCGACCGCGCCCTCCCAGATGTGCTCGACCGTCTCCCGCTCGAGCCCCGCGTCCGTCGCCTCGACCTCGTCCCCCCTCGTCGTCGCCGCCTCCAGATCGTCGGGCAGGCGGACACGGTGGAAGACATCGGGAACACCGGG
>CAWDAL010000010.1:0-353185 GCA_963800285.1 uncultured Solirubrobacterales bacterium | reverse complement strand
GGACCAATACGAATTGCCAGATGAGCCCTAGGGTGAGCAAGATGAGCAGGGCCTGACCCAATGGCTCGTCGCCGCCGAGTCGGTCCCTGAGCCAGGGAGCGACGATCCAGGCGAGGACGCCCATCGGGACGGCCGCCGCCGCCCATACCCCAAGGATCTGAGCGAGTGTGTACTGCTTGACGGCCGCATACCGGTCGCCGTCTCGGTTGGCCGAGCCTTCCATCACCGCACGACCTTTCGACGATGGGCTGATTCTGTTCGCGCCGACGGCGTCCCCACATCCGTAGTTGACCCCGATATTTGGATTGCCTCGAAGCTGCCGGGCTGTCGGAGTAACGGCTAGCTGCCGCCCTAGACGAGGAGCGGCAACGCTGCGCTGACACCCGGGCGCTCCCGCAATGCGCGACAAGCGAGCGTCAGCTCAAGACCGCCGCTTTCCATGCAAAGCAGCAATCCGCCGCGCGATGGATGAGCGGATCGGGCGGGGACCACGGTGCGCCCCGTCATCCCTCCGCGACGACGTGCTTCACAGCCTGGTCGACGGTGGGATACGCGGCATCAAGAACCGAATCGCCCGGGGCGGCGTAGATGACATCGCGAACCTGACCGACGTTTCGGGCGATCACCACGCGGACGCCATCAGCCCCCAGTTCTCGCGCCACCTGGTCGAGGACCTGCGCAGCCGTCACATCGATGAACGGGACCGTCTCCGCGTCGATGACGATGGTGTGAACGTCGGCGCGCCTCGCCGTGCCGCGGATCTCACGCGCAACCGGCTCGGCATTGGCGAAGAACAGCCCGCCCTCGATCCTCAGCACCGCGATTCCTTCGACACGCCGGTTCTCCGGATGCCGATCGAGATCCGAGAAGTGACCACTCGGGCCGGGGACTCTCCCCAGCTCTGTCACCGGCGGCCGCGAGGCACGGTAGAGGAGCAGGAGGAGCGAGATCAGCACTCCGATGAACAGCCCCGCCAGGATTCCGAAGATCATCACCCCGAGCATCGCGGCGACCGCTGCAACGAAGTCCGCCCGAGCCGCAAATCCGTAGGCTCGGCCGAGCCGGACGCTGTAGACCCGATAGAAGTCGCGTAGCGTCGAGAAGTCGATCAAGTCGATCAGGGCGACGATCACAACGGCCGCCAGGGTCGCCTCGGGCAGGCTTTCGAAGAAGCCCGTGAGAAAGAGCAGTGTGAGCATCGTCAGACCGGCGGCGATGAGCCCGACGAGTTGCGTCTGCCCGCCGGCGGTGCGGTTCACCGCCGTCTTGGACAGGCTTCCGTTGACCGCGAACCCCCCGGATATCCCAGCGCCGAGGTTCGCCACGCCGAGACCAATCAGCTCATGGTTGGGGTCGATCTGCCGGTTGTCCCGCTGGGCATAGGTCTTGGCGGTCCCCAGGCTCTCCGCAAATCCGATCAGCATCACCCCCAGAGCTGCAGCTGTTAGACCCCCGAAGCGGTCGAGACTGACGTCCGGGACTGACAGCGAAGGCAGGCCCGGGTGGATGGAGCCCACGATCGCCACCCCGTGGGCGTCGAGGTCGAAGAGTTCAACGGCGCCGACTCCCAGGACCACGGCCGCCAGCGGCCCCGGGATCACCGGTGCCACTCTAGGAACCCCGACCAGCACGGCTAGCGATCCGATTCCGACGAGTAGCGTGGTGCCATCGGTCTCATCGATGTTGCTCAGAAAGTCCCAGGCCCTCTCGAAGAAGTGACCGGTGCCGGTTTCGACTCCGAACAGCTTCGGGATCTGGCCGACCATGACTGTCAGCGCCAAGCCGACGATGAACCCCTTGAGCACGGGTTCGGAAACGAAGCTCGCCAGAAACCCGAGCCGCAAGACGCCGGCGATCAACGCTGCGAGTCCGACGCAGATTGCGAGCGCGGCTGTCGTCGCAACGAACTGCCCCCCGTTGCCTGCTACGGCGTTCCCAACAACCGCAGCCGAAAGCGCCGCCGCGGCAGCGGATGGCCCGGTGATCAGTTGCCGCGAGCTGCCGAGAGCCGCGTAGAGAATCAACGCCGCCGGCGCCGCATAGAGGCCGACGACGGGCGGGACCCCAGCGATCGTCGCGTAAGCCAGCGCCGAGGGCACGAGCACCGCCCAGACCGTCAGCCCGGCAACCACGTCGCTGCGAACCCAGTCGCGCTGGTAGTTCCTCAGCGATGGAAACAAGTGGCTCACAGAGCCTTACCGGCGATAGCCAACCTACCCTCCAGCCGCGCTGCGGACAAGTACGTGAAATGGGACGCCGAGCTCGAAGGCGCTGCTTTCCATGCAAAGGAGCACCTACTCGGGTGACGCTCCGCCGAGAACTTGTCCCGCCGCGTAGACTCGCCTCGTTCCCGAGGTAAGGAGTGTCCATGCCAGCAGCAAAGAAGACGCCTGAGCGCATGCGTGCGTCGGCAGATGCGACTAAGCGGCGGGCGGAGGCCGCGCTGAAACGTGCAGGCGGTTCGCTCGACGAGGCCCAGAAGGCGCTGGCCGACCTACAGAAGGACCTGGGACGGGGTAGGCACGACATGGTCCGCAACGTGCAGCAGCTCCTGAAGAATCAACGCCGGGATGTGGGCAAGCTGAATCGTGCGCTCTCGGCCGATATGCGAAGGCTGCAGAAGGCGCTGACCGAGGAGGCGCCCGCCCGGACGAAGGGCACTACCCCCGGCACAAGGGGCAAGACCGCTCGCGCAAAGGCTCGGCCGACCCGCGCAAAGACCACCAGGACCCGAGCAAAGAGCGGCTCGTCCCGCGCGAAGGGCACGACCAAACGGCGCTAGCAATCGACGAGGGGCACGTACGCCCTCGTCTTCCGCGCGTCTCCCTTGCTAGACCGCGGCAGCGGTGCAGCCCTCGGCTGGTGTCATGCCGGACCGCTGCTTTGCATGGAGAGCAGCGGTTCTCAATCGGCGCTGAAGCTGACGCAATCCAATCGCCGACAGCCCTGGGGGGCCCCCTCGGCCCCAGATTGCAACGCTATGGCCGGAATGGATTTCGGCGTCCACCTGCCTTTGATGGACTTCGGGGACCAAGGTCTCTCATGGGAACGCCTGGAGCGAACCGTGGGCACCGCTCGGGAGTGCGGGTTTGCGGCGGTCTCGGCGAATGACCATTTCGTCTTTTCGACGCCTTGGCTTGACGGCCCCACCGCCCTCGCCGCGATGGTGGAGCGTTCGGGTGACATGGTCCTGGCGACGACACTCTCGTTGGCTGCCCTGCGCGGACCGGTGCCGCTCGCCAAAGCGCTTTCCGCACTCGATGTCCTCTCCGATGGGCGGGTCGTCGCCGGCGTCGGACCGGGCTCTTCAAGGCGTGACTATGACGCGCTGGGTGTGCCCTTCGAGGATCGGTGGAAACGCCTCGACGAGGCGATCGCAATGCTCAGGTCGCTACTGCGGGGCGACGCATGGACCGACCCTGGAAGGTATTTCGCCCCACCTCAATCTCGGCTCTCGCCGCCACCGCGGCAAGCCGATGGTATTCCCCTATGGATAGGGAGCTGGGGCTCGGAAGGAGGTCTGCGCCGAGTTGCGCGCGCCGGCGACGGCTGGCTTGCCTCCGCGTACAACACTACTCCCGAGCGGTTTGACGCCGCCAAGCAGTTCCTCCGGCGTGAGCTGGGGACGCAAGGAAGGCCCATGGATGACTTCCCGAATGCCCTGGTCACGATGTGGACCTGGGTGACCGAGAGCCGGTCGGAGGAGGAAAGAATGCTGGACGAGGTGCTCGCCCCGGTTCTGAAGCGCGACGCGGCGGAACTCCGCGGGCAGGTCTGTGTCGGTCCGCCCGAGAAGTGTGCAGAGCTCCTTTCCCGCTACGCGAAGGCGGGCTGCCAACGGGTGCATTTCTGGCCACTTGGCGACGAGCGCCGCCAGATCGAGTTGCTGTCGGCTGATGTCAATCCGCAGGTCACTCTCTGAGGCTGGCAACCTGCGGCGGAGTGCTGCTTTGGACGAAAAGCGGCGGTTCTGACGGTATGCCCAGAGGCTCAGCGAGAGGGACCGGCAGGGCCGGGGATTGAAAACCCCCGGACCCGCATACCGCTAGGCGAGCGCGGCGGGTCCCTCTCGCTCAACCCCGTTAGTACTGGACCTGCCTGTCCTTCCCGGGACCGCCCTTGAGCTTGTCCTTGCCGGGACCGCCCTTCAGGACGTCCTTGCCCTTCTCCCCGAAGAGTTTGTCCCTGCCCTTGCCCCCCGCCAGCGTGTCGTTTCCGGGACCGCCCTTCAGAGTGTCCTTGCCGGCCTGGCCGTAGAGCCTGTCATTGCCCTTCCGGCCCTTGACGATGTCGTTGCCCTTACCCCCCTTGACGGTGTCGGTGCCCGCGCCGGAGCAGATCAGGTCGTTGCCGCCGAGGCCCGAAATCTGGTCGTTGCCGCCGAGCGCTGCGATCACGTCCGGACCGGGCGTCCCGGTGAGCTGATCATCGCCGCTGAGCTCGTCGTTGAGGGCAGGCGGAGTGTGGGCGTGGCTGTCCGTCCCGATGATCGTCGCTGGCCTGCCCTTGCAGTCTGGTCTGATGATCGACTGCAGGCCGTCGAAGATCTGCGTGGATCCGCCGATTTGCACCACCCCCAGGTCGTACGAGAAATGACCATCGGCGCTGTGATCGCTGATCATGCTGAGAGGCGCGGAGAAGGTGAGCACGTTTCCGTCGAGCCGGTACGGCACCGTTCCTCTGAGCGCGCCCCATCCATGTGCGTCCGGATCGCTCGGATCCGAGGGGTACGCGTTCCTGATCCGCAGCATGCTCGGGTCGTGATGGAGCTCGTCGCCCCGGATGATCGCGTCGTAGTTGCGCGGATACAGCAGGCGTGGATCTCCCACGATGTAGTACTGGAACGAGTCAGCCGGGCGGTCGATTGAGTCGGCCGTCTGGAAGTCCGGCGGCCTGTTGAAGATCAGCTTGAGCGAGACCTGTCCCGTGGCGGGGTCGAAGATCGCTGATTGGCCCGTCACCAGGAACTCACCGGGGGTCGCCGCGTCAGCGCGCGCGGTGGCCGCGCTCCGGGTGGCGACATGGGTCACGCAGAACAGCACCGCGGCAAGCAGCGGGCCAATAACGGAAATCGGCAGGCGTCCCACCCTCTCTCAAACACTGGAAATCGCCAGATGGAGCGTGTGCAGGCGAATCGCGGAACAGCCGCAATGGCCCGGAGGCTGCGAGCCAGCATCATAATCCGCGTGTCGGGGGTCCGAATCCCTCCTCCAGCATTAATCCCTGCAAATCACACCCTTCGCAAACTGCGAACACGCGGACTTTCGATCCGCGTCAAAAATCCGCGTGTCGGGGGCAAGTTCGCTCCGCTCGCATTGGGGGCTGTGAGATCGGCTGAGGTCCGCTCAACCGCGGTTTTCAAACCGTGCGTCTAACCGTGCGTCGAATTGAGGAGTTTCCCAAGTCGTCCGAAAGGACGACCCAACTGCGCGTCGAGAGTAAGCCGGGATGAAATGGATTTGAACCAGCGACCTTTCGGCCCCCGGCCGAATGCGCTGGACGGGCACTGGTGGTCGCAGCCCGCGCGCTTCGAGGAGCTCATCGCCCGCTGTCATGAGGCGATGACTCTTAGGCGGTCATGCGGCGACGGGAGCGCCGGCCGCCTTCAGGATCTGGTCGGTAACCGCCTGGGGCTGGGAGATCATGATCACGTGCGATCCCTCGACCTCGACGATGTCGGCGCCCGCCCGCTCCGCCATCGAGCGGGTGAGGTCCGCGCCGGCTGCCTTATCCCCGGTGGCGACCACGGCCCAGGACGGGAGCTTCTTCCAGGCCGGCGGTCCGTTCACCTCGCTGAACGCCAGCTCGGCGATCGGTCGCTGGGTGGCGGCCATCACAGCAGCCTGCTCTTGGGGCAAATCGGCCGCAAAGGCCTCATGGATGAGCTCGGGGTTGATGGCGAACTCCACCGCCGTCTCTTCGCCGTTCCCGGTCGGGTACTGGAGCGGGACAAGGGCGGAGCTGAGGACGCTGTCCTTTGATCGCTCCGCCACCTGACCCAGATGCTCGCCCTCGTCGGGAGCGAAGGCTGAGACGTAGACCAAGCCAATCACGTTCGAAGCCTCGGTGGCCGCGTTGGAATTCACCGCACCGCCGTAGGAGTGGCCGACCAGAACCACGGGTGCGTCGATCTGATCGAGAACGCTCGCGATGTAGGCGGAGTCGGCGCTGATACCGCGGAGCGGATTGGCGGGCGCAGTCACCGTGTAGCCCTCCTGCTGCAGCAGTTCCGCGACGCCGTTCCAGCTCGAGGAGTCGGCGAATGCGCCGTGTACGAGGACGATCGTTGGCTTGTCTGCAGATGTGGAATCAGCGGGCATGTGCAGCTCCTTGGGTTGATGAAGCTTGAGTGGGCAGCGAACGTGTCAGAGGCTTTCGGCTTCCATGACGGCTTTGGCGAAAGCCTCCGGAGCCTCCTGGGGGAGGTTGTGTCCGACACCGCCCTCGATCGTCCGGTGGGAGTAGCCGCCGGAGAATTTCTCGGCATACGCACTCGGGTCCGGATGGGGCGCGCCGTTCGCATCGCCCTCGAGGGTGATCGTGGGCACCACGATGACCGGCCCTGCGGCGAGCTGTTTCTCCAGCTCGTCGTACTGAGACTCCCCTTCAGCCAGCCCGAGCCGCCAGCGATAGTTGTGAATCGCGATGGCGACGTGATCCGGGTTGTCGAAGGACGCGGCGCTGCGATCGAAGGTCGCGTCGTCAAAGTCCCACTTCGGGGAGGCGGTCCGCCAGATGAGCTTCGCGAACTCCCGTCGGTACTTCTCGTAGCCGGCCTGGCCGCGCTCGGTGGCGAAGTAGTACTGGTACCACCACTGGAGCTCGGCCGCGGGCGGCAATGGCACCTTGCCCGCGGCTTGATTACCGATCAGATAGCCACTCACCGAGACCAGCGCCCTGCATCGCTCGGGCCAGAGCGCCGCGACGATGCCCGCTGTGCGGGCGCCCCAGTCGAAGCCCGCGACAACAGCCTGGTCGACATCGAGCGCCTCCATCAATGCGCTCGCGTCGACCGCGAGTGCCGCCTGCTCGCCGTTTCGAACTGCCTCGTCGGAGAGGAAGCGCGTCGTCCCGTAGCCGCGTAGGTGCGGGACGATCACTCGGTAGCCCTGCGCGGTCAGCAACGGTGTGACCTCCGCGAAGCTGTGGATGTCGTAGGGCCAGCCGTGTAGGAGGACGGCGACGGGCCCGTCCGCGGGACCGGCCTCGACGTAGCCCACGTCAAGAACCCCGGCGTCGATCTGCTTGACGGGGCCGAACGGGGTACCTGAATGGTGCTCTGCGGTAGCGCGCTCCACGGCTAGCGCACCGACCTGAAGGCCGCCCGCATCTCCTCAGAGAAGACCTCGGGCTGCTCCCAGGCGGCGAAGTGACCGCCCTCCTCGATCCGGTTGTAGTGGACGAGGTTGGGATATGGCTTGGTGAGCGGGTCGATGATCTTGAGCTGCTCTACGGTCGATCCCGGCCACCCGTGGGTGACGATCATCGGCAGGGCGTCCTCATGCTCCGAGCGCGCGTGGATGAAGTGGATGTCCACGCCGTCGATCTCGGTGACGAAGCGGGGCAGGGCCGCATAGCGCTCCTCGAGGGCGCGCCAGTCGTAGTCAGTGGCCCAGTAGTCGGCGAGCGCTTGGATCGTCTCCAGCTGCACCCCCTGCGAAGGATCGACTTCGCGATCGGGCCATCTCGTCGCCTGGATGCGCCCTCGCAGATCCTCGAGCTCGGCGGCGGGGACCTCGATCCTGAACTCGCGAATCTCCTCCGCGGCCGCGGACTCGGTCAATGCCGTGCCTTCCATAGGCGCCCCTCAGGTTCTGGTTGGTCCTACCGGACAGGAAACTGAGCGGGATGGCGTGTCGAGGCTTCGGCTCGTCAGCGAGTCCAGTAACCGTTGCGTCCACCCTACTGCACTGAGCCAATGGGAATTCGAGTGTCCCGCAGCTCGCGGTGCGGACGCTACGAGCCGAGCACAGAACAGACGGCACGCTCCCACGATAACCGGAGGGTCTCTGATGGATGGCTCGCGGGACGCGTGCATCAGGTGTTGCCACCGCGGGCCTCCGCAAGCCCGGGCGTTCGGCTCAGGACGCGCTGCGCAGCTGCTCGGCGACCACGAGCGCGGCCAAGAGCGCGGTGAGCACGCCCGACGCGACAAGCGCGTCGGCGCCGGCGGCGAGCGGCACGGCGGCGAGGAGCGCGATGACCACCACGGCCCGCGGCAAGCTCTGGGCCTGGCCGATCCTGGCGGCGCAAGCCATCAGACCGGCGAGAAAGAGGGCTGGGGCTCCGAGCGTGACCAGCGCTCCCGAGTCATGAAGGGCGTCCGTCGGGTGCGCGATCACGAGCTCGTCGCCGACCGCGACGAGGACGATTCCCGCCACGATTGGGAGGTGTAGGTAGGTGTAGATGTCGCGGCCGATCTGGCCCCGCTCCTCGGCGGTGGCCGCGCGCATCCGCTCCAACACCCTGCCAGCGATCTGGCCGAAGTAGAGCCACCACAGCGCCGTCGAGGAGAGGAAGGCGAGCAGGAGCGCGGCGACGACCTCGAGGCTCAACCCCGTATCCGAGGCAGTGGCCCCTGCGAGAACGATGCTCTCTCCGAGCACGATGATCACGAACAGCTGGAAGCGCTCGCCGAAATGGGCGCTCTCGATCTGCCACTGGCTCATGGAGGTAGCGCCCACGCCGGGCAGCCAATACGTCAGCAGCGGCGCCGCGAGGTCAAGTCCAAGGGCACCCAGCCACAGAACCCAGCGCAACGCCTCGGTGTCGACGAGGCCGCCGGCGACCCACAGCGGCGCCGAGAGCATGCTCCAGGCCAAGATCTGGCGGAAGTTCTGATTGAACAAGCCGCGTGGCGTAACCGCGACAACGAACGCGTTGCGCCCGATCTGCAGACCTGAGTATGCGCACGCGAACAGCAGCGCGTGTTCACCGAACCCCTCCGGGATCGCGACCGCCATCAGCAAGCTTGCGGCCATCACGAACACCAGCACGAGCCGGACGGGCGCCGTGTCCGGGTCGAACCAGTTCGTCATCCACGTCGTGTAGTTCCACGCCCAGTACAGGGCGACGAGCATGAACGCCGTCTCGGCCGCGCCCGACCAGCTGATATCCGCGAGCAGATGGTGCGACAGCTGGGTGACAGCGAAGACGTAGACGAGGTCGAAGAAAAGCTCGAAGAACGTCGCTCGCTGTTCGCCCTCCCCATGAGCGCGGATGATCGGCAGCTCCGGGATGATCGGGCTCGGGGTGGCCGCCACGCCGCGAGCATAGGCGAGCGGTCTCGGGTGACACGCGGTTCGCGTTCCGCCTGCCGGTCGTCGTCGATTCGCTGTCCGGTAGGGTTGACTGACTTGCCACCGCGACCGAGGGGAGTTCCTATGGCGTCGATCTCCGAGCGGGAGCAGGGACAGATCGAGGCGGCCAACGCCTCCGGCAACACCCCCGTCGCCTTCATCCACGGGCTCTGGCTCTTGCCGAGCAGCTGGGACCGGTGGGCGGACTTCTTCAGGGAGGGCGGCTACGCGCCGTTGACGCCCGACTGGCCCAACGATCCCGAGACCGTCGAGGAGGCGAGGGCGAACCCCGACGTCTTTGCCGGAAAGTCACTCGGGCGGGTCGCCGATCACACGACCGAGGTGATCGATGCGCTGGAGAAGAAGCCCGCCGTGATAGGCCATTCCACCGGCGGGCTGCTGGCCGAGATTGTCGCCGGCCGCGGACACTCCGCCGCGACCGTGGCGATCGACCCGGGGCCGTTCCGGGGCGTGCTGCCGCTCCCGTACTCCACGCTGAAGGTCTCCGCCCCGATTCTCAGGAACCCCTTCAACCGACGACGCGCGATCACCCTCACCTTCGAACAGTTCAAATACGGCTGGGCGAACGCGCTGGACGAGGAGGAGGCGCGGCGGCTCTACGACACCTATCACGTGGCGGCGCCCGGGGTGGCCCTGATCCAGATGGCGAACGCGAACCTGAACCCGTTCACGGAGGCCAAGGTCGATACGAAGAACCCGGAGCGGGGCCCGCTGCTGATCGTCGAAGGCGACGACGACCACACCGTCCACCCAGCGATCGCCAAGGCCGCCTACAAGCGGCAGAAGCGCAACGAGGGCGTGACCGAGCTGAAGACGATCCCGAACCGCGGCCACGCGCTGACGATCGACAGCGGCTGGCACGAGGTCGCCCAGACTGCACTCGACTTCGTCAAGCGGTTCGCCTGATTCCCCACAACCACTGCTTTGGACGTGAGCAGTAGTTCTTTAGGCTCGCGGGCTCGAGTCACTTGCGACCGCGCCTGCCAAAGACGTTGAGTACATTGCGTTCCGTTGATGGCGACGGCGGCAACACTGGTCATGTGGTTCTCTCTGCGCTCGCCCGAGCTGGCCGAGGACTTTGAGCGTCTGATGGCCAGCGATCGGGACATCGTCAGTAGCTCGCTGGACACGATGTCGGATTATCGATTGACGCGGCCGATGAATGTGCCCGGACAGGCGGGTGGGGGTGAAGCGGCCGATTACGTGCTGATGGCGGAGATCGTCAACGTCGAAAACTGGGAGCAACAGGCCGAGGAACGGACTCAGGAGTTGGCTGATGACTTGGCGCATCTGGTCTCCAGTCGGAAGTACCTCGTCCTCGAACGCGTCCTTTGAAACAAGTCTCAGTTCTGACGCCGCAATCCAGCGCAACGCCCAAGGCGACTGCGATCGCACCGGTCACGCTTTGGCGTTTACGGCCCCGCGGTTCTGGCGAAGGTCTCGATTAGCGGGACTTCTGAGAGGCGCCTACCGGAATCGAACCGGTGTAAACGGCTTTGCAGGCTCAGGCTTGGCGGTCGGGTCAGGTTCTCCAGGCACGGATCGGGTCATCTCAGGTCGCTGAAGGGCCCTCCGAATTTGCATATCTCGGGACATATTCGGGACACGCTTTCGCCTTGGACCTTGGCTGCTGCTTTTCGCGCAAAGCGGGTGCGGCCCGGTTCGGGGAGTGCTGCTTTGCATGGAAAGGAGCGCTTTCCGCAGGCGAGAGTGCTGCTTCTCGCCCAAAAGCGGCGCTTTGCGGCAGCCCTGTTTCGTGGCTCAGCGTTCTGCTTTCCACGCGAAAGGGGAAGCGCGTGAGCTTGCCTTCACGATGATCTGCGGCACAGCACGGCTCCTTTCGGTCGCTTACGTTCCAGGTCCGGACAGCCTCGGCGGCGCCTTGAGACGCTGGAGCATCGCCGAGCGCCGGATCTCGAGCTCCTCCCTGCTCAGACCCAGCACTCTCTTGATCTCGTCGGGCGTGGTACCCGCGGCGAGCATGCCGAGAATCGGTCGATCCTCAATCTCCATCTCCTCGCTGGCCGCCGCGAGCACCCGAGTCGAGACTGAGGGCCGGGGACTTCTACCCCGGGCCAGGGCCTCGATCTGCTGGCAGAGCTCCAATCCGAGGCTGTTCTTGCCGAGCACGCCATCGGCACCGGCCAGGAGGGCAGCGAGCTCCAGCCGCTGGTCGGCGTAGGCGGAGAAGACGAGCACGCGGGGCGGCTGCGTCGTCGTCACCAGCTTGCGGGTCAGGGTCAAGCCATCGCGCCCGGGCAGGTGATAGTCGACCACGGCTACATCCGGAGCTACCCGCCGTGCGGCGGCCAGCCCCTCGCTGAAGGACGCGGCTGCCGCGACGACCTCGATCCCCGGCTCATCGTCGAGGAGCATCTGGACTCCGAGGCGGACAGCCTGGTGATCGTCGACCACCAGGACTGTGACTACCTCGGTGCGATCAACGGAGGCCGCTTGAGCAGTTTTCTCGGTGAGCGTCCTCATTTGCGGTCTCCGCGTCGCATGCACGGCCAGCCTGGCAAGCCGCTCCCGTGTCGACCATCGGGGGAAACATGCAGATCGACCGGGGCCGACCTCCCATTCGCAGGGCGGTCAGGGCTCGACGAGCCCTCGGCGGATCGCGTACCGCGTCAGCGCGACGCGGTCGTGGAACCCGAGCTTCTCCAGCACGTTGGCTCGGTGCCGTTCCACGGTCTTCTCGCTTATCACCAGCGCCTCCGCGATCTCCCGCGTCGTGTAGCTCTCGGCGATCAGCTTCACGACCTCGAGCTCGCGCGGCGTCAGCGGATCCTCGCTCTCCAGCCCACCCTCCTGGGCCGCCTCCAGATATTCACGGATCAGCGCCGCCACGCCCCTCGGGTAGACGAAGGGCTCGCCGCGCATTGCCGAGCGGCAGGCCTCGACCAGGTCGCGGTCGGCCGCCGACTTCAGCACGTACCCGGACGCGCCGGCTCGCAGTGCCTGGAAGAGGTACTGCTCGTTGTCATGCATGGAGAGGATCAGGACCCTGAGCGCCGGCCGCCGTTTCGAGAGCTCGCGGGCGGCCTGGAGGCCCGTGAGCCGGGGCATGGTCACGTCCAGCACCGCGAGGTCGACGTCCTCCGCCAAAGCCCGCTCGACGGCGGCGCCGCCGTCGCCCGCCTCAGCCACAACCTGCAGGTCCGGTTCCGCGTCGAGCACCAGCCGAAGGCCCCGCCGGACCACGGCGTGGTCGTCGGCGAGCAGGATCTTGGTGGTCAGGGGAATCACTGTTCCCCGCCGATCGGCACGTCGAGCGCCACCTCCACGCCTCCCTCGGGGCGTTCAGTGATGTTCAGGTCGGCACGAACCATCAGGGCGCGCTCGCGCATTCCGCGAATTCCGCCGCCGCCGGAGGGTGTGCCGCGGAGCCCGCTGCCATCGTCGCGCACGCGCAGGACGAGGCTGCGCCCATTTGTCGTCAGCGAGAGCTCGGCGCGTTGGGCGTTGGCGTGACGGACCACGTTTGTGAGAGCCTCCTGTGCGACCCGGTACACGACCAGCTCCTGGTCGTACCCGAGGACGGGCAGCTCACGCTCGATCCGGCGGTCGATGTCGATCCCGGCCCGCTCGCCGAGGCGATCGGCGAGCACGCGCAGCGCCGCGGCCAGCCCGAGATCGTCGAGCGCCTCCGGGCGCAGCTCGAGCGCGATGCGGCGAGCGTCGTCGAGGCTCGCGCGGACGCCCTCCTGGATCCCGCGAAGCTCACTCTTGAGGGCAGCCGGTGCCTGGCGTTCGGCGCGAGCGAGGTCCAGCAGAACGGCGGTCAGGCTCTGCCCGACCTCGTCATGGAGCTCCTGGGCCACCCTGAGGCGCTCGGCTTCCTGTGCCGCGAGCGCCTTGCTCGTGCTCTCCTGGCGCTCCGTCTCGAGGCGAGTGAGCATCTCGTTGAATGAGGTAGCCAGTTCCCTGACCTCGGATGCTGAGGCCTCAACCGGGACCCGCTGGCCGGGCCGCAGCAGATCGACCTCGCGCATCAGCTGGGTGAGGCGGTCGAGCGGCGCAAATGCATGGCGCAGCAGCAGCAGGTTGATCACGAGCATCAGTCCGAGCGATGCGATCAGGATCGCGATCTCCTCCTCCGCCGCCGGGGCCGAGAAACGCGGAGGCAGAACGATCACGGTGAGGGCCACGGCTGCCGCCAGCACCACTGCGTTCAGCGCGAATACGCGCCAGAGAAGAGGGATGTATCCCTTGCGCGCACGGGCGGCTGGCTGGCGCTCGTGTCGCTTCACGGCCACGATTTGAGAGTACGAGAGCGGAGCATGCGGGACCGGCTGTCGGCCTAGAGCCTCCATCTGAGGGCGATCTGAGGGTCGAGACCAGGATTGCGGCCGCTCAGCTGCAGGAAATGGGTGTTTTCACCCATTCTCTCGCGGGCCGATGCCAGCCAGCATGGTGCCAAGAGGCTGACACCGCAGGCGACGGTCGAAGCTCTCTGGTCGAAACGGCTGGGAAGGCGCTCCGGCGGGGGCGCCTTCCCCCACCTTAAGTAGGCATGAAAGCAATCCATTGGGACAAAGATGACGCAGCGGCCGGCCCAAGCGGGGATGGCGACCCCGAATCGCGCCGCGACGACGACAGGTGGCTCATCTCCATGGTCTGGTTCTTCCTGGTCACGGGTGCGCTGGTGCTCGGCGTCCTTGCGGGGGCGCTCGTCCTCCTCGCCTCATCACAGAACCTGCCTCTGCCGGGCGGCTGACCCGGCGATCCCGCGACGAACGCCCGCCGATCCCCGTCTCCCTTTCGGGCCGCGGCCGAGCCTAGATGGCCATAGCTATAGCCACATTCATCCTTGCCCTGGCTGTGATCGCCGGCGAGCGGCTCCATCGCACCAACGTGGCGCTCCTTGGCGCCGCAATCGTCGTGCTCTTCGTGGGGGAGTTCGGCCAGGAACAGGCGGTCGAGGCCATCGATTTCAACACGATCGGCCTGCTCGCCGGAATGATGATCCTGGTCGAAATCACCCGCCGGACGGGGATCTACGACTACATCGCGATTCGCGCCGGCCAGCTCTCCCACGGGCAGCCCCTGCGGGTGGTGATCGCACTCGCGGGGACCACGGCGCTGCTCTCCGCATTCCTCGACAACCTGACCACGATCCTGCTGATCGTCCCGGTCACCTTCCTGCTCGCCGACACGCTCGACATCGACCCGATCCCGCTGGTGATCATCGAGGTGGTGAGCTCAAACATCGGCGGCACTGCGACCCTGATCGGCGATCCGCCCAACATCATCATCGCCGGGGCGACAGGGCTCTCGTTCAATCAGTTCATCGTCAACTTGGCGCCGATCGCCGCGATCACCCTCCTCGTCGTGGTCGCCTCGCTCTACCTCTACTACCGCCCCCAGCTGCGGATCGAGGAGCGGAGCCGCCGCCACGTCATGGAGCTCGACGCGCGCGCTTCGATCCACGACCCGGTCGAGCTGCGACGCAGCGGACCGGTGCTGGTCGCCACGGTGCTGCTCTTCTTCCTGCACCAGTCGCTTCACATCGAGCCGGCGACGGTGGCGCTCACCGGAGCCGCGGTGGCGCTGCTCGTGACCCGAGTGCCGCTCGAGGAGGCGCTCGCCAAGATCGAGTGGTCGACCCTCTTCTTCTTCATCGGGCTGTTCGTGATGGTCGGGGCCCTCGAGGCCACCGGGGCGATCGATCACGTCGCCGAAGGGATCAAGGATGTGACGGCCGGCGACCGGACGGCGGAGTTGCTCGGCATCACCTGGATCGCCGCCGTCGGCTCGGCGCTGGTCGACAACATCCCGTTCACCACGGCGATGGTGCCGGTGGTCGCCGAGCTGCAGGGCGGCGGCGATGATGCCTACTGGTGGGCCCTGGCGCTCGGAGCGTGCTTCGGGGGCAACGCGACGATAATCGCCGCCGCCGCGAACGTGGCGGCATCAGGACTGACCGAGCGTGCCGGACGGCCGATCGGCTTCATGGCCTTCCTGCGGGTCGGGCTGCCGGTCACCGTGGTCTCGATCGCGCTCGCCAGTGCGTATGTGGGAGTCCGCTACATCGCGCTCTGAAAAGGAGAATGGAGATGCCCAACTCGATCGTCAGGCATGCAATTCGCGAGGTGGACCCTCTGAGCGAGAATGACACCGTCGGGCTTGCGGCGACGAGGGTGATCGACGCCGGGCTTCCGGCCCTGCCGGCGGTCGACGCGGCCGGCGAGTTCATCGGGATCTTCGGCGAGCGGGAGTTCCTGGCAGCGCTCTTTCCCGGATACCTCGGCGAGCTCGGCTCGGCGAGCATGGTCCGGAGATCGATCGACGAGACGATCAAGCGGCGGATGGACTGCAGTCGCGAGCCGATCATCGCCTACCTGACCACTGACCACGTGCTGGTCGAGGACAACTACTCGGACACCCAGCTCGCTGAGATATTTCTGCACCACCGCGTCCTGATCGTCCCTATCGCCAGCCGGGGCCGGGTTCGGGCCGTAGTCACCCGCAGCGACTTCTTCAAGGCACTCGTAGAGCGTTTCGCCCGAGAAGCTGAGTCGGGCCGGTCCCCTGGACCCTGAAGACGTTCGGATCAGCGGGCGCGCGGACTTGCTGTTTCTCACCTCGCTGAATCGATCTGCCGTGACTCGGTATCGAACGATGTGAGAGAACAAACCGGACAACCGAGGTCAAGGAGGCGGCATGAGTGAGCATGAGTTCGATGTGATCGTCATCGGGGCCGGCCCGGTCGGAGAGGTGTGCGCGGGGGAGCTCGCCGATGGCGGCCTCCGGGTCGCGATCGTCGAGCGGGAGCTGGTCTCCGGCGAGTGCAGCTTCTGGGCCTGCATCCCCTCGAAGACGCTGCTGCGCCCGGGGGAGGTGCTGTCCGAGGCCCGGCAGGTGCCAGGGGCGAAGGAGGCCGTGACGGGCAAGCTGGACGCAGCCGAGGCGCTTGCGTGGAGGAACTTCATGGTCTCGGACTGGGACGACTCCGGCCAGCTGCCCTGGCTGGAGGAGAAGGGGATCGAGCTGCTGCGAGGCGAGGGGCGCGTCACCGGGCCCGGGACGGTCGACGTGGACGGAACCGCCTATGAGGCTGAGCACGTGGTGATCGCAACCGGGTCCGATCCGGTGATCCCGCCCATCGACGGGCTCGAGAGCCTCGAGGGCATCTGGACCAACCGCGAGGCCACCGGGGCGAAGGACATTCCCGCAAGCCTGCTGATCCTGGGCGGAGGGCCGGTTGGGGTCGAGATGGCCCAGGCATTTGCCCGGATGGGCACCGAGGTGACGATCGTGGAGGGCGAGGAGCGGCTGCTGCCCCGCGAGGCGCCAGAGGTGGGCGAGGCCCTCGCAGAGGGCCTGGGCGCCGACGGTGTCCGGCTTCGCCTCGGCGGCTTCGCCTCGTCGGCGTCGCGAGACGGCCAGGATTACCTGCTGAGCTTCAAGGAGGGCGAGGACCTGCGCGCCGAGAAGCTGCTGGTCGCGACCGGGCGCCGCGCGCGGGTCGGCGACATCGGACTCGACTCCGTGGGGATCGAGCCCGGCAAGCAGGGCATCGAGGTCGACGAGCGGCTTCGGGCGGGAGACGGCATCTGGGCGATCGGCGATGCGACCGGAGTCGCCCTGTTCACCCACCTGGGCAAATATCAGGCGAGGATCGCGGCTCGCAACATCCTTGGCCGCCAGGCGCGCGCCGACTACCGCGCGATCCCACGGGTGGTGTTCACCGATCCGCAGGTCGCCGCTGTTGGAGAGAGCGATGGGGAGGCGACCGGGACGGCCCAGCTCGCTTCGGTCGCGCGAACCTCCACGTACACGCGCGAATACGCGGAGCGCCCCGGACTCCTGACCGTGATCTCCGACGGCGACAAGTTGACCGGCGCCTACGCGATCGGGCCGGAGGCCGGGGAGTGGCTGCAGCAGGCGACGCTGGCGATTCGGGCCGAGATCTCGCTTGACGTGCTTCGCGACACCATTCAGCCGTTCCCCACCTTCTCCGAGGCGTTCGTCAGCGCCCTCGCGGACCTCGGCTGACCCAGGCGCGATTCGCTCAGGCTCGCTCCTCGAGGATCCGCTTCAGCCGCGCCAGGTCCTTGCGGTTGGCGCGGCGAACCGCGGGGGCCATGATCGGTGCAAGCGGCCTCGAGAACCCAGAGGGCTCCCCCCGGTTTCGCAGGCGCATCGAGGTGGCGCCTTCGCCGGCATCGGCCCAGGTGTAGGTGGTCTCCATCGCGAAGGGCCCGTCGGTCGTGGCCATCACCAGCCGCTCGTCCGGCGCGAGCTCCTTGACCTCGTAGGCGTAGGAGAGGCGGCGCCCCAGGAACCGCGCGACGAATGCGAAGCGCGATCCGACCGCCAGCGGCCGCGGAGTCTCCCAACTGGCGCTTTCGATATTCGCGTACCAGGCCGTGGCGTTATCGGGCTCGGAGGCGAACTCGGCGACCTCGCCTCGGGGCCGGGCGATCGTGACCCCGGTCTCGACATCGATCGCCACCGGCCAAGCCTAGTCCGGAGCGCATGCCCTAGCTGCTGACCTCGACCCCGTCCCAGAACGCGACGTGGTTTCGGATCTTTCGAACCCAGGGCGGGGGGTTTCGGTATGTCCACGCGGCGTGCTTGCTGGTCCGCCCGCCTGCCTCGACCGTGTAGTAGCTCGCCAGGCCCTTCCAAAAGCAGAGCGACTTCATCGCGCTCGGCCTCAGGTGGCGCTCGTCGACGCTCTCGGGCGGGAAGTAGTGATTTCCCTCGAGATAGATCGTCTCCTCGCTCTCGGCTATGACCTCGCCGTTGAAGATCGCTTTCATCGCTCGTTCCTTCCTTGAGCCCGGTCGTTTGATCAATTGACCCGATGCGGCTGAAGAAGGATTCCGCGGATCGCCGATAGCTATCCCTATCGCGTGGCTCAGCAGGCGAGGCAGAACTTTCCAGCGAGGATCACAGCGAGCACGAAGAAACTCAGGCTGAGCAGGAGCCGGACAACGGGATTCCGAGTGGCCTGAGTCATCGGCTGATTGCGGCGGCCAGCGCCTCGAGGTGATTGGCCAGATGCCGGGAGACGATCGGCCCAAAGCCGGGCGCCGATGCGTCCAGCCTGACTCTGGAGCCCCGCGGGGTGGCGGTCTCGACCGAGATGGCGATCGTCGCCGGGCGTGTCTGGCAGTTCAATCGCCACGGCCACTCATGGGCGAGGACTCGCTCGGTCCCGTCCTCTTCGATCTCCCAGACGCGCGGGGAGAGGGCCGATCGACACGCCGCCCGGGCGTCTTCGGGCGAAGCGGCAACGACCAAGGTCTCGCTGCGCCTCATGTCTCCATGTCCCTGGGATCAGGTGTCGGCTGACCCGCTGCCCGTGATCGGCGGCGATCGGCCAACTGCTCTGCCCTTTGCCTCAGGTCGTCCAGGTCCCTGCGCACGGCCTTCTCCCATTCGGGCCGAACCCAGCCCCGGCCGGCGATCCGGCCGAGGAAGAAGAAGTCGATGCCCACCTCGCCGCTGTAGCGCAGCTCGGTCACGCCGTCGGCCTCCTCGAGGGCGAACTCCTCCACCCCATACGGAACTGGACCCCTGATGTGCCGGAATCCGACGTGATCCGGCGGCTCGAACTTGACCGCCTCGACCGTGATCGCCGTATAGAAGTGAACCTTCGTGTGGTGGGAGGCGACGGCGAGGTCCTCGCCTCTCGCCAGGTCGTCGATTCCTGAGTCCTTCGGGTTGTGACGCAGGTAGGGCTCGCTGATCATCTCGAAGACCAGGTCCCGCGGCGCATCGATCCGGACCTCTATCGGGCCGAGCTCATGGAAACTGCGCCCCCAGTCCAGATCGAGGTTGAGCCGGCCCATCGCGAGCAGCAGGAATCCGCCAGCCACGGCGGCGAGCCATAGGACAGCGAGGCCGACAGCGATCCAGAGCCAGATCATCGGCTCGAGGCCGCGAAGATCGCGTACCCGATCGCGCCCTCGTCGATCGAGCGCCGGGCGAGGCGCACCAGATCGATCGCCTCCTCGATGTCGAACGGCGAGCCGGCGAAGCTCCCCAGTCCGAGCAGGCGCGCCCCTCGCAGGCGCTCCTCGATGCGCTCCGCGAAGCGCGCCGTGTCCGCGTCTCGGCTCTCGACGGCGAACACCTCCAGTCCGGCGCCTGCGAGCAGCTCCTCGTAACCGGAACGGCTCAGCGCCGAGCCGACGCAGGCGATGGTCGCCATTGGCCCGTGCAGCTCGCTCAGGCAGGCGATCCGGGTCGACGACGACGTCGGAGATCGCGACCCGGCCGCCCGGACGCAGGACCCGGGTGATCTCGGCGACCGCGCGCTCCTTGTCCGGGAAGGTGCAGAGCGAGCATTCACAGAGCACCGCGTCGAAGGTGTCGTCGGGGAGCGCCAGATCCTCGGCGTCTCCGCTGCGCGAACCGCACGCGCTTTTCGAGCAGCTGATCCCTCGCCGCCGCAGTCGCCGCCAGTACGGCCTGCTCGCCGTAGTCGACGCCGGTGACGCCGGCGCCGTACTCCCGGGCCGCGAGCAGCGCCGACGCTCCCGATCCCGAGGCGACGTCGAGCAGACGATCGCCGCGGCCGAGCATGATCAGCTCCAGGGCTCGCCGGGTGGCGTCCTCGCCCCCCGGGTGGAGCTCCCCGCCCAGCAGCCAGCGGACCGCCGGCTCCGCGTACGTCGACGCACAACAGATCTTGAGCTCCTCAGCCGCGAGCTGCACTCGCCGCCTCCGATCTCACCTGCTCGCGGTAGCCCACCGAGTTGTAGGCGCAGAACGGGATCAGCCGCCCGTCGGGAACGATCTCGGAGACGCAGCACTTGCGGAGCTTCTCCACGTCGAGGGTGTAGGGGTCCTGGAAGTCCTGGGTGACGATCATGAAGCCCTGGGCCGCCACCTCGCGCAGCTCCGGCGGCATCGCCGTCGAGCAGGCCACGCATTCGAGCCGCTCCGTCGCCGGCGCGGTGCCGCCGGCCGCCTTCGCCGACCACAGCCCCTCGAGGGCGGTGCGCACCTCCGGATCGGGCACGGCGCGGTTGGTGACGTAGTCGAGGTACTGCTCGACGTCGACCAGGCGAGGCAGAGGCATGAGGTCCTCGCCGTCATAGAGCGCGAATGTGGCCGAGCGGCAGGTCGGCGAGCAGCACGGCACCGGGACGAAATCGTCGGTGCGGAACCACTCGGGGAGCTGCTCTGTGATCGCGTCGATCACGTCGGAGTTGGTGAGCTTGTCGAGCGGGTCGGAGTCGGCGCGGAAGCGCCCGGAATGAGTGACCGGTTGGAAGAAGACGCCGGTGACGGCGGGGTGCTCGATCCCGAAGCGGACGATCTCCCCCACCTCCATCTCGTTGACGCCGCGCTCCACCGCTGCGGCGAGAGAGACGCTGACTCCCGCCTCGGCGCAGCGGTCGAGCGCCCGCAGCTTCTCGTCCGTCAGGTCCTTCCCGCGGATCGCCAGCTGCGTCTCCTCTCGGAGTCCGTCGAACTGGAGGTAGACGTGCACGCCGAGCTCAGCCAGGGCCGGCGCAAAGCGCGGGTCCCGGGCGAGCCGGATGCCGTTGGTGTTGAGCATCACCAGCGGGATGCCGCGCTCCTTGGCGGCGGCCAGCATCTCCAGGATCTGTGGGTGGATCGAGGGCTCCCCGCCGGAGAGCTGGACCGCCTCGGGCTCGCCCTCGGCCCGCACGAACGCGTCGAGCATCGACTCGACCTGCTCGAGGGAGAGCGAGAAGCCGTGCTCCTGAGGGCCGGTGCCTGAGTCGGCGAAGCAGATCGGGCAGTCCAGGTTGCAGGCCGTGTTGACCTCGATGATCCCGAGGCAGGTGTGCTGAGCGTGCTCCGGACAGATGCCGCAATCGCGCGGGCAGCCTTCGGCGACCTCGGTCTGGCGCTCGACGGGCGATTCGCCGGGCTTGTCGAAGCGCTGGACCTCGGCCCAGCGCTGGGCATCGCCGTAGACCACGGCCTCGAAGAGACCGTGGTCCGGACAGACGCGCGAGAGGACCACCTTGCCCCCGCGCTCGAGCAGCTGGGCGTTCAGCAGGCGCTTGCAGCGAGGGCAGATCGAGGTGGTCGACCGCAGCACTAGGCGGCTCGATCGAGCTCGTATGCGATTCCCAGGGCCGCCTCGAGACTCTTCCTCGGCATCGCGCCGACGGCCCGCGCAGCTTGCTCGCCGTCGCGGTAGAGAACGACGAAGGGGATGCTCAGGGCACCCGCCTGCGCGGCCAGCTCCGGCTCGGCGTCGACGTCGACCTTGCCGACCTTCAGCGATCCCGCGTGCTCGCGGGCGATCTCGTCGACCACCGGTCCGAGCACTCGACATGGCCCGCACCAGGCGGCCCAGTAGTCGACCAGCACGGGCACATCGGATTCGAGAACCTCGGCCTCGAAGTTCTCCTTGGTCAGGATGATTGGTTCGCTCATCGGTTTCGCGTCCTTTCTGGTTGCTCGCCGATCTGACCGCCGAAGCTCGGCAAAGGATTCACACGGGTGACCGAATCCTTTCCGCTCCGCTGAGGGTCCAAGCCGCGAAGATGACCGAAGCGAGCATCGCAGCACCCATTCTCACTATGCCTGATACGGCCAAGACCGAGGAAAGGCTCGTCTCGCGCGCCCAGGGTGGCGACGAGGCGGCCTTCGGCGAGCTCGCAGAGCGCTATTCCACCCGCCTGCGCCGGACGCTGTACCGGATCACGCGGGATTGTGACGCCGCTTACGACGCGGTCCAGGAGGCCCTGATCCGCGCCTGGAAGAACATCGGCAGCTTCGAGGGGCGCTCGCGCTTCTACACCTGGCTCACCCGGATCGGCATCAACGAGGCCTACCGCGGCCTCCGCCGCCGGCCGGAGGAGCCCCTGGAGATGATCGACCTGGTCGGCGAGCGCGTTCCCGACTGGGGCAATCAGCCCGATCAGGTCTTCGAATCCCGCGAGTTCCTGGGCGCGGTGGACGAGGCGCTCGCCGAGCTGCCGCTCGACTACCGCAGCGCCGTGATCCTGCGCGACGTCGAGGGACTGAGCACCGCCGAGGCCGCGGAGACCCTGGATATCGGCGAGCGCGCGCTGAAGAGCCGCCTGCACCGCGGCCGGATGGCGCTCCGCGCCGAGCTGGACGACTACTTCGAAGAGGGAGAGAAATGAGCCCGACGCTCAACCCGGTCAAGCGCTACCGCGAGATGTGCCGCGAAGCCCGGTCGAAGATGTCCGACCTGATCGACGGCGAGCTCGACCCCCGCGAGGCCGGCCAGGTCGCCCGCCACGCGCGCTGGTGCCCCAACTGCCGGCGGATGCTCAGGGACCTGGAGCGCACGGTCGACGGGCTCCAGGCGCTCCGCGAGGTACCGCCCACGACTGAACGGCATCAATCGTCGATCTGAGCAATCGCCAGAAAACGCCGATCGGGGTCACGCATGCTCATCTCCGGCGCGCTCCGGGGTATGGAGGAGGTGCCGGCACCGCTCGGCTCGATCGGGCGAGTGCTGACCGGATCCACTCATCGGGCGGCGTCCGCGCCAGGCCGTCCTCGGTTCGGTAGAGGCGGCACTCCATCCCGAAGTCCTTGCGGTCGCTCGCGGTCGGATCGACGTCCTCACCGTCGACTCGAACGGTCGGAGAGCCGAGGAAGCGGTCTCGCTCGGCCTCCTCCGGGGTCTCCACGCGGCGCAGCTCGATCTCCTCCAGGATCCCCTCGGCCGCGACCAGCTCGCGCAGTCGGGGCAGCAGCTCGGCATAGCTCGGGCAGCCCTCGAAGTAGAGAAGCTCAACCTTCACTCGGCGAACCTCGCGTGACCAGGGTCTGCTCGGCGCGATCAAGGGGTGAGAACAGGGGACAGCCCACCTGATCGTCGCGACCGAGCACGACGTTGGGGAGGACCGTCACCTCGCAACCGCCCTGGCTGCGCGCCGCGGCAAGCAGCATCGAGCCCCCATAGAAGAAGAACGCTGCGCCCGCTGTGGCCGGTAGGAGGAGTGCGGTTACCCCCACTACGAGGTTGATCGAATATCCGATCGGACCGGTGGCGCGAAGGGGCTCAGGGGAGCGGTGGGCGCGCCAGGCAGCCAGGGCGAGGACCACCCCAGGCGCGATCACCAGCCCGAGAACCGCATCCCGCCAGCTGGGATCCCGCCAGAAGCTCGAGGACAACGCCGACCACGTGGCGGCTTGCCGAAGGGCCTGAACCGCGCCGACGTCAAGCTAGATACAGGTACGGCTCGGGGGCCGGCTTCCACCGCCGGACTCCTCGACCCAGAAATGGCGCTCTAGGCGGACTTGATCGCCCGGAGCGAGACGCTCTTCACCCCGTACTTCTCGCTCGCGTTCCGCGCCCGGTCCGAGATGAAGTCGTACGGGTTGTCCCGGATCGTCTCGAGCCGGAGGCCGGCCCCCTCGATCGCCTCGCGGTAGGCGTCCACCTGGGCCGCTCCACCGATGCACGAGGCCCAGAGATCCGCGTCGCAGACGATGCTCTCCTTCATCTGCACCTCGCTGACGATGTCGGCGATCGCGAGCCGCCCGCCCGGCTTCAGCACCCGGGCCACCTCGGCGAACACCGCCGCCTTGTCGGGCGCCAGGTTGATCACCCCGTTCGAGATCGCGCAGTCGACGCTCGCGGGCTCGAGCGGAAGTTCCTCGATCCTTCCGTCGCGGAACTCGGCCTGCGAGAGGCCCTCGCTCGCTGCGAGCCCGCGGGCCTTCTCGAGCTGCTCGACCGTGAAGTCGACGCCGACCACGCGGCCGGAGCCACTTACCTGGAGCGCGGCGGAGAAGGCGTCCATCCCGGACCCGCTACCGAGGTCGACGACGCTTTCGCCCTCCCGCAGGTCCGCTAGGTCGAAGAAGTAGCCGACTCCGGCGAAGGACTCGATCGCGCCATCAGGAATGCGATCGAGGGTCTCGGGTGGGTACCCGAGCCGCTCGGCCAGCCGGCGCCCGAGCTCGAAGTGGTATTTGCCCTGCGGCTCGTCGGCGACGTGCCGGTACATGTCCTTGACCTTCGCCTCCAGCTCGCCGGTGTTGACTGTGGCTTCCATCCTGATTCCTTCTCCTCTCAGCTTGGTTGAGTCGTGGGAACGCCTGCTCCCCGCCACCGCGCCCAGAGCGCGAGCATCGTGGAGGGCAGGCAGAAGTTGGTGACGGTGAGGAGCCCGCAGACGGCGATCAGCACCCCACCGAGGGCCAGCGCAGCGGTCGTGTACCCGAACGCGAAGAGCAGGCCGACGGCAAGCAGCCAGACCGTCGCCAGCTTGAAGGAGTGCCGCCGGCGCGCCGGATTGGGCGGCAGCTCCGGGGCGCCGCTCAGGTGCCGGACCGCGTGGTTCCAGATCAGGTCGAACGGGTGCCGCGAGGTCCAGCCGGCGAGCGCTCCGATCGGCACGACGGCGAGGATCAGGACGGCCGACTGCAGCGCCAGTCCCGTGGCGACCAGCGCGAGGCAGAGCGTCGTCGGGAAACGGAGCCCCCACCGCAGCCGCCGGCTCTCCCGCGCGCTCAGGCAATAGCCCTGAACGTCGAGATTGCGGTTCATCCAGCTCAATCGTCCACCCTTCTCCTCATGTGACGCGACGCTCTGCTCATTTGGACGCGGACTCGGCGAGCCGCCACTCGGGCCAGCCACCCTCGAGCCTGCGGGCCTCGCGGCCGGAGTCGTGCAGGCGCCGCACCGCCTCATGGGCGTAGACGCAGAACGGCCCGCGGCAGTAGGCGATCACCTCGCCGCCGCCCGGCAGCTCCTCCAGGCGTCGCTCCAGCTCCTCGATCGGGATCGAGCGCGCGCCCTCGATATGCCCGGCCTCGAACTCCTCGGGCGGGCGGACGTCCACGAGGACGACGTCTCCGCGCCGCATGCGCTCGCGGAGCTCCTCGCGCCCGATCTGGTCGACCTCGGGACCGAGGTAGTTGCGCGCGGCGCGCTCGACCTCGCCGAGCTGGGCGGCCGAGGCGTCGCGAAGGGTGAGCCAGACGGCGAGCGCCTCGTCGCCGGCGAGGGCGTAGCGGACGCGGTTTCCCTCCCGCTCGCGCTGGACCAGCCCCGCGGCATGCAGTGCCTGCAGGTGCTGCGAGGTGTTCGCGGTCGACTGGCCGCTTGCAGCCGCCAGGTCGTCGACGGTACGCGGCGCCTGCGAGAGCAGCTCGAGCAGCTCGAGGCGGCGGGGGCTGGCGAGCGCCTTCCCCATCACGGCGATCGCCTCGAACAGGGCCTCCTTCTTTGTGCGGCTGCTGCCCATATCTGCTATTCAATAGATTACTTGATTAGTTTAGTTCCTGTCGTGCAGTCCCCCCAGGAGGCACACCTTGTACTTCCGCCAGCTGCTCAATGACGAGACCGCCTGCGCCTCCTACCTGCTCGGCTGCAAGAGCAAGAGCCGGTTCGCCGTCGTCGACCCGCACGTCGATCTGGTCGACCGCTACCTCGAGCTCGCCGAGGGTCAGGGCATCCCGATCGTCGCCGTGCTCGAGACCCACGTTCAGGCCGATCACGTCTCAGGCCTCCCCGAGCTGGTCGCGCGAACCGGGGCGACGGCCTACCTCCCCGAGGGCGCGGACGTCGGGTTCGAGCATCAGCCGCTCGCTGACGGCGATCTCCTGGAGCTGGGCAACACCGTCATTCAGGCGATCTCGACCCCTGGCCACGCAGCGGCCCATCACGCCTACGCGGTCACCGACCGGGTTCGCTCCGATCAGCCCTGGATGGTTCTCACCGGCGACGCCCTTCTGATCGGCGATGCGGGGCGACCCGACCTCCACGCGCACGGCGAGCACACAGTGGAGGAGATGGCCGGCCGGCTCTACCGCTCGCTGACCGATCGGCTGCTCGCCCTTCCCGACCACCTCCTCCTCTACCCCGCCCATTACTCGGGCTCGGTCTGCGGCCGGGGCCTGTCCGCGAACCGGCCTCAACGGTGGGCTTCGAGCGCCGCCATAACAGCGCCCTCCAGTTCTCCTCGGAGGAGGCGTTCGTGGAGGCGCTGACCAAGGACATCCCCCCGGCGCCCGAGCACCAGGCCGAGATCGTTGCGGCGAACCGCGCGGGCCGGCCGGCCGCCGCCATCGGATGAGCGGATCCCGCATCGAGCTGGGGCTGCGGGAGAACGCGGCCCAGTTCACCCTCCTGGTTGCCGTCAACGCCCTGGTCGGCGCGATGGTCGGCCTGGAGCGCTCCACCCTTCCCCTGATCGGGTCCGAAGAGTTCGGGATCGGCTCCACGGTCGCGGTCCTCTCCTTCATCGTCGCCTTCGGGCTCGCCAAGTCGCTGACCAACCTCGCCGCGGGCGCGCTCGCCGATCGGGCGGGCCGGCGGCGGCTCTTGATCGCCGGATGGGCCGTCGCCCTGCCCGTGCCGCTGCTGATCGCCGTCGCGCCGAGCTGGGGATGGGTGGTCGCGGCCAACCTCTTCCTCGGCGTGAACCAGGGGCTGGCCTGGTCGATGACCGTGCTGATGAAGATCGACCTGGTCGGCCCCAAGCGTCGCGGCCTGGCCCTTGGACTGAACGAAGCGGCGGGCTACGGCGGTGTCGCCGTGGCTGCGGCCGCCAGCGGGTGGCTCGCTTCGGAGTTCGTCGCCCGTGACATCCTGGTGATCGCGGGTTTCGCTGTCGCCGCGGCCGCCCTGCTGATCAGCGTCGTGTTCGTCCGTGACACCGGAGGACATGTGGCGCTCGAACAGGCCCGCCACCACTCCGGGGCCGGCCGGGCCGCGCCGCGGCTGCGCGACGCCTTCCTGGCCACCTCCTTCCGTGACCCCGGCCTGCGGGCCTGCTCACAGGCGGGCCTCGTCAACAACCTGAACGATGCGCTCGCCTGGGGCCTGGTTCCCCTCTTCCTCGCGGCGGACGGCGCCAGCCCCGGAGAGATCGGGCTCGTGGCGGGCATCTACCCGGCCGTCTGGGGCGTGGGACAGATCTGGACGGGTCACTGGTCCGACAGCGTCGGCCGCAAGCCCCTGATCGTGGCCGGGATGCTCGTCCAGGCGGCCGCGCTCGGCCTGCTCTCGGTCTCGGGTGGTGCCGTCCCGATCGCGGGCCTTGCCGCGGTGATCCTGGGTGCCGGCACCGCGCTCGTCTATCCGACGCTGATCGCCGCGATCTCCGACTCCGTCGCGCCGGTCGCTCGTGCTGCGACCGTCGGCGTCTATCGCTTCTGGCGGGACATGGGCTACGTGGTCGGCGGCCTGAGCGTCGGCCTGCTCGCCGATGCGATCGATCCGGCCGCCACGATCATCCTCGTCGCCGGCCTGACGGCGCTCTCGGGCATCTGGGTCGCGATCGGCCTGCCCGGAAGGGGAGCGCGCCCCGCTGCTCTCCCCAATACCTCACCCGGCCCCACAATGGCGAAGCCATGAACGCCCTGATCGTGATCAACGACGCGCCCTACGGAAGCGAGCGCCCGTACAACGGGCTTCGCGTGGCCGCGGCCCTCGCCGGCCGCGAGGACGTCGATCTGCGGCTGTTCCTGATCGGGGACGGCGTCGGCTGCGCAGTGGCCGGCCAGCAGCTCCCGGATGGCCACTACCACGTCGATCGCATGATTCCGGCTGCTGCTCAACCACGATGCAACCGTCGGCTGCTGCGGCACCTGCCTGGACGCCCGCGGGCTGACCGAAGAGCAGCTGGTCGAGGGGGCCCGGCGCTCGACGATGGAGGAGCTCGCCGACTGGATCCAGTCGGCGGACCGCGCCCTCGTCTTCTAGGGCGACCGGCGCTCGCCCTCTTCGACCGGGAGACCGGAGGCGCGCCAGGCCTGAAAGCCGCCGATGACGTCCGTGGCGTCGAGGCCGAGCCGCCGCAGGTTCGCGGCGGCCAGGCTGGACTGGTAGCCCTCGTTGCAGATCACGACCAGTCTCCGGTCGCGACGTGCCAGCGCCGGATCGCGGTGCTCGCAGGAGGGGTCCAGTCTCCATTCCAACACGTTGCGCGCGATGAAGGCAGCGTCGGGGATCACACCGTCGGAGGCCCGCTGGGACTCCGTCCTGATGTCAACCAGCACCGCGCCATCACCGGTCGCCTCCAGCGCTTCCCGCGGCGAGAGGCGAGCGAGCCCACGCCGGGCCTCGGAGAGCAGATCCTCGGCGCTTTCGGCTCGCTCGTCCACCGCCGGGCGAGTCTATGACCCGTCCGACCCTCCGAACAACTCCGCGTAGCGCTCCAGGTAGAGCGGCCAGCCCTGGTCACCTTGGACACCTTCGCGGATGCCCTCCCAGCCTTCTCCGTGACGGTCCAGGTTGCGGTGCTCGAGCTCGACCCGGGTCCTGTTCTCTCCCTCCTCGATGAAACGCACCTCGACCTCGCTCGTCTTCCGGAGGTCGGTCTCGATCTGCCAGGTCGGGCCGATGTCCCAGCTGAACATCACCCGCTCCGGCGGCTCGTACGCCAGGATCCGCGCCCAGCGGCATTCGCTGCCGTCGACCCCCCGGTCATAGAGATGGCCGCCGACGCGCGGCTCGAAGACGGTCTCCGCGATATTGACAGCGAGCATGTTGTGATCGGCTGGCTTGAAGGCGCCGAAGTCCTCCGTGAAGACCTTGAAGGCCCGATCGATCGGCGCCTCGACGACGACTGACGATCGGATGGACGTTGCCTCTGCCTGAGCGGTCATTGGACCTCCTCGGTTGGTTGTTCGACGACGGCCTTGTAGGCCGCCAGTGCCTTGCCCCAGAACTGCTCGAGGTCGGCGCGAAGCGCCGCGATCCCCTGAGGATCGACCCGATAGATCCGTCGGTTGCCGGCGCGCTGATCGGCGACCAGGCGCGCGGCCTTCAGCACCTTCAGGTGCTGTGATACCGCGGGCCGGCTGACGGGCAACTCCCGGGCCAGCTCACCGACGGCGAGGGGTCGCTCCACCAGCCGCTCGAAGATCTCGCGCCGGGTCGGATCGCCGAGCGCCGTCCATCCGTCGCGTTCCAGGGTCCTCATGTCGGTAAGTCTACACTTACCGAGACACTGGATAGGGATCAGGGCGGTGCTGGCCGAGCGACAAACCCCGGGCTAGTCGCCTTCCGCGGCGCTCCACAAGGGCTGCGGCGGTGCTGAGCCGAACGCTCGCCGAAGCAGCATCAGCAACTCGCGACGCTCCCCGGCACTCAGTCCGCCCAGCACTTCGTCCTCCGCCTCGAAGGCCTTCTTCCGAGCTCTCTGAAGGAGCCGGCGGCCCTTGGCGGTAATCGAAACCTGGCGGGCGCGGCGATCCTGTGGATGCGGCCGGCGCTTGGCCAAGCCCGCGCTCTCGAGCTCGTCGATCAGCGAGACCATCGTGCTCGGGTCGATGCCCATCGCGGCACCCAGCTCCTGCTGGATCGCGCCTTCGCGGGCTCCGAGGACGTTGAGGATCCCGAAGAGCGCCGGGGTCAGGCCGATCGACTGCAGCGCCTCGGTCACATGTGTATGCGAGGCCCGCCAGAGCCGGAAGAAGAGCTGACCGGCGAACTCGGCGATCTCGGTGTCGGTGGAGGTCCCGCCTTCCATTCCTCGATCTTTTCACAGTTGCTATGTACGATCAATAATTTGTGCTACAAACTAATTGCTCACTGGAAGCCGACAGGAGGAGCTTCAAGATGGCCAAGGGATTCACTGAGGAGGAACGCGGCGCGATGAGGGACCGCGCCCGGGAGCTGAAGGCGGGCAAAGCGGGCGGCGAAAGCGACGTGCGCGCGAAGATCGCCGCGATGCCGAAATCGGATCGCGCCATGGCCGAGCGACTCCATGCCGTCGTCATGGCCAGCGCACCTGACCTTTCGCCGAGGACCTGGTACGGCATGCCCGCCTATGCCAAGGACGGCAAGGTCGTCTGCTTCTTTCAAAGCGCGGACAAGTTCAAAGCGAGGTACGCGACGTTCGGCTTCAGTGACAAGGCCAACCTCGACAAGGGCGCCATGTGGCCGACCTCCTTCGCCCTGAAGAAGCTGACCGCCGCCGAAGAGAAGAAGATCGGCACCCTGGTGAAGAAGGCGGTGAGCTGATGGCGTCCAAGGGAGATTGGCGCGACGAGATGCTTGGCCGGGTTCGCGGTCTGATCAAGGAGGCCGACCCCGACGTGACCGAGGAGGCGAAGTGGAAAAAGCCTTCTCAGCCCGACGGGGTCCCGGTCTGGTCAGATGACGGAATGATCTGCACCGGCGAGACCTACAAGGCCGTGGTGAAGCTGACCTTCGCCAAGGGCGCCTCGCTGGATGACCCCGCGGGCCTGTTCAACTCGAGCCTCGAGGGCAACACCCGGCGTGCGATCGACATCCGCGAGGGCGAGGCGATCGACGAGGACGCCTTCAGGGCATTGATCCGCGAGGCCGTGAGCCTGAACCAGTCGTAGGGCCACATCTCCCTATCCACCGGGATCGGATCTGCAGCGCGGGCGCCTCAGTTCGGGTTGGCGAGCACCTTCACGCCGAGGGCGCTCTGGACGAACTCGATGTGCCCGAACAGCATGTATTCCTGAGGGCTGGAGCAGGGAGTGTCCTTGGCGCCGCCGCTGAGGATGCCGAGTGCCTCGTACCGGGTGACCGGCTTCTTCTTGTCCGGCTTCTGCCTCTGGAACGAGCTGTAGACGCCGGCGCCGCTGTCCCCGTGATCGGAACAGAGACCCGCCTTGATGAAGTCGCTGCCACCGGGGATGTAGCTCGGGCTGTAGGTCTTGCTGAGCACCGGCCCGCAGCTCTCGCCGGTCTTGTACCCGGACTTGCACACCGTCGAGCCGATCAGCAGCTCGTCGTAGGTGCCGACCTTGCCGACGATCGCGGCGTAGTCGGTGTCGTTCCGGTAGATCATCGGGAACAGCGAGATGAACCCATTGGCCACCGAGTGCAGCTCGGCGTCGACCTGGCCGCTCTCCTTCTCGGACAGCACCTGGCCGTAGACCTCGCCGGCGTGAGAGCGGTCGTCGCCGACGTCGGCGTCGGGATCGCCGCAGTGGGCGGCGGAGAGGATCCCGGTCACCCCCGGTAGGTAGAGGACGTTGAAGGCGAGCGAGCAACCCGTTCCCGATTCGGCCCCGCTGGCCAGCCCCGAGCGCAGGAACGGCCGGCAGTCAAAGCGAGTGCACCCCTCGGGCTCGGCGATCGGTCCCTGCTCGACGCTCACATCTCCGTAGGCCTGCTTGAAGTAGCTGACCAGCTGCGATGTCGCGCTCGGGACGATGACCACGACCGAGTTGTCCTGGACGTCGACGTTGAGGTCGTACTGGGGCTTGGGAAGCGAGACGATCGACGGGGGCGGCGGGGCGTCCCGGTCGGCGATCATCCGCCCCTCGAGCTGCTCGAGCGAGAGGAGCGAGTCGTCGACGGTCACGGCCCGGAAGCGCCGCTTGGCGAGCCGCTTGGGCAGTCGGCCCTTTCTGATCAGGGGCCGCCGCAGCTTCTTCAACCGCTTCCTGCTCTTGTCCGTGAAGGCGACGAAGAGCTTGCCCTGGGAGAGCCAGATGCCGCCGAAGCTGTCGGGCCAGCGGCGCAGCGCCGTCGGCTCGAGATTCTGGATCCCCTTGATCGTGGCGATCGAACGCGGCGCATGGTGCTTCTTGGCTGCGGCGGGGTTGGGAAACGCGAGCAGCCCGAGGGCCCCCAGGACCACCACAACCACCGCCGGCGCTCTTCGTCCGCGCATTCGAGCTCTCCCCATCCTTCAGCTTCATCCACGCTAACACGGCTCCGGGGCAATCGACCCGCCGCGGATGATTACGCTGCCAGCGTGCCGACCACGGAGATCATTCCTCCGACGTCGATCCGGATCGGGGAGACCGAGCATGGACGCGGCGTCATCGCCGTCGCCGAGATCTCGGGTGGCGAGACGATCGAGGTCTGCCCCATCCTCGAGCTCGGGGAAGGTGACGCCAGCGGGCTTCTCGACGATTACATCGTCAGCCTGGGTGACGACTCCGGCGGCTCCGCCCTGCTGCTCGGATACGGCAGCCTCTACAACCACTCCGAGGAGCCGAACGCCGAATACGTCGCGGATGCGGCCGATGCCTATTCGTTCGTCGCGCTGCGCGACATCGCCGCCGGAGAGCAGATCACGATCTCCTACGGCGCGAAGTGGTGGGCCGCCCGAGCGTAGGGAGGTCAGCGCCGCTGAATCAGGCCGGCTGCCGCAACAAGCCCGAGACCGCCTCCGCGAGGCGCCTGCCGGTCCGCGTCAGCCGGTACTCGGCGTGCGGCGGTCGTCCCGGGATGAGACGTCGCTCGACGATGCCGGCCTCCTCGAGCTGGTCGAGCCGGTCCGACAGCGTGGTCGGCGAGATGCCCGGCAGCGACTGCCGGAACTCGTTGAAGCGCTGAGCGCCGCTGGAGCAGGCGTAGATCGTGCCCAGCGTCCAGCGGCGCTCCAGCAGGGCCGCGACGGAGCGGACCTCGCGGGGAACCGGAGAGCAGCTACGACATCGCGGCGACATCGGCTCCCCGCTCGGCGGGTTCGAGGGCGTGCTCGAGGACCTCGCCGATACTCATCACCGGGTGGAAGCTCATCCGCTGCCTGATCTCCCCGGGGACATCATCGAGGTCGCCGCGGTTGCGCTCCGGCAGGATCACCTCGGTCAGCCCGGCAGCGTGAGCGGCGAGCACCTTCTGCTTCAGCCCGCCGATCGGGAGCACCCGGCCCTGCAGGGTGACCTCGCCGGTCATCCCGACCGTGTGCTTGACCGGGCGCCCGCTGAGCAGCGAGGCCAATGCGGTGGTCATCGCCGTGCCGGCGCTCGGGCCGTCCTTCGGGATCGCTCCTGCGGGGACGTGGACGTGGAACTCACGGCCGAAGGCGTCGCTGTCGATGCCGAGCTCGTCGGCGTGCGAGCTGACGTAGGAGAGCGCGATGCGTGCCGACTCCTTCATCACGTCGCCCAGCTGGCCGGTCAGGACCAGGCCCTTGTCGCCGTCCATCGCGGTCGCCTCGATGAAGAGGACGTCGCCGCCGGTTCCGGTGACCGCCAGGCCGGTGGCCACGCCCGGGATCGCCGTGCGCTCCACGGACTCCTGGAAGAACCTCTGGCGCCCGAGGGCGTCGACGACCTCGTCGGACTCGATGGCGATCGGCGCCTCCGCTTCGCCCGAGGCGATCCTCGTCGCCTCGCGGCGGAGCAGCTTGCCGAGCTCGCGCTCGAGCTGGCGCACGCCCGCCTCGCGGGTGTACTCGGTGACCACCTTGCGCAGGATCGCGTCGGAGGCCTCGACCTCGTCCTCGCGAAGCCCGTTGCGCTTCACCTGGCGCGGCCAGAGGTAGCCGCGGGCGATCGCGAGCTTCTCCTCGGTCGTGTAGCCGTCGAAGCCGATCACCTCCATCCGGTCGAGCAGCGGCGCCGGGATCGTGTCGACCATGTTCGCGGTCGCCAGGAAGACGACCTCGGAGAGGTCGACCTCGACGTCGAGGTAGTGGTCGCGGAAGGAATGGTTCTGCGCCGGGTCGAGGACCTCGAGCAGGGCCGCGGAGGGGTCCCCGCGCCAGTCCGCGCCGACCTTGTCGACCTCGTCGAGCAGGATCACCGGGTTCATGGTCTTGGCGTCGCGCAGGGCGCGGACGATCCGGCCCGGCAGCGCGCCGATGTAGGTGCGCCGGTGGCCTCGGATCTCGGCCTCGTCGTGGATCCCGCCCAGCGACAGGCGCACGAATTCGCGCCCCAGCGAACGGGCGACGGACTCGCCGATCGAGGTCTTGCCGGTGCCCGGAGGGCCGACCAGCGTGAGGATCGCGCCGTTGGCGCGGGAGTCGTCCTCCACCCCACGCTCCTCGCGCAGCTTGCGCACCGAGATGAATTCGGTGATCCGGCGCTTCACGTCCTCGAGGCCGGCGTGGTCCTCGTCGAGGACCTCCCGCGTGTGCTTTGGGTCCAGCTTCTCCTCGGAGCGCTTCGACCACGGCACCGCCAGCAGCCAGTCGAGGTAGCTGCGGATCATCGAAGACTCGGGCGACTGCTCGCCCTGGCGCTCGAGCCGGCGAAGCTCGCGCTCTGCCTGCTCGGCGACCTCCTCGGGCATCCCCGCCTCTTCGATCTTCTTCTCGTAGTCGCTGATCAGATCGCCCTCGTCCTCGCCGAGCTCCTTCCGAATCGACTCCATCTGCTTGCGCAGGAAGTACTCGCGCTGCTGCTTCTGGGCGCCGGAGTCGACGTCGTCGCGGATCTTGACGCGGACCTGAAGCTCCGCCAGCCGCTCGCGCTGCATCTCGATCGCGAGCTCCAGTCGCGAGGTGACGTCCAGCGTCTCCAGCAGCTTCAGCTTCTGCTCGCGGGTCAGATCGGGACTGAAGGCGGTGGTGTCCGCCAGCGCACCCGGCTCCTCGATCGAGCGCAGGAAGGCACCGATGCGCTCGTCGGCGCCGCGCAGCTCGAGGATCTCCTCGACCACGGCGCGGTACTCCCGCATGAGCTCGTGGCCCCGCTCGTCACCTGAGTGACCGTCGTGGATCTCCTGGACGTCGACGCGCAGCTGCTCACCGTCGCCCGACTGCGCGGCGCCGGCCAGCCCGCGATGGAGGCCGACGACGGTCGCCGCCCATCCGCCGTTCGGCAACTGAGCGCGCTCTACGACCTCGGCGACCACGCCGATGCGGCCGAACTCGCCGCCCTGGCGCGGCAGCAGGAAGACGCGGTCCTCGTCGCCGGTGTCGATCGGCAGCGTGGCCGTGACGCCCGGGAAGACGATCGCTTCATCAAGTGGAATCAGGAGAAAGGTCATCGCTAGGTCCAATTTCTGTAGTTAGTCCACTACAGGATAGCGAGTCAGCCTGGCGGGCAGGTCAGGCTCGGGCGAGCAGCGAGCCGACGTCTTCCTCGATGCCCTTGGTGAGGACGTCGACGTCGGGCGCGTGATCCCGGTCGCCCGTCACCCCGAAGTAGAGCTCGCCGTCGTAGGAGAAGATTGCGACGACGATCCGGATCGTGCCCACGATCGGGACGAAGGGATACGAATGGAGCATCGTGCGGCCCAGCGTCTGCAGGGGGATCTGCGGGCCTGGAACGTTCGTCGTCGCGGTGTCCATGTTGAGGCGAGCCGAGCGAGTCGCCGCGCGACTCCCGAGGGCGAGCAGCATCGGCGGCGCGAATCCGGAGAGCTGCGCGAGCGCATCGCCGGCGACAGCCTGCTTGGAGGACTTGATCCCGTCCATCTGGGCGCGGATCGCGGCGAGGCGCTCGGCCGGATCTTCAAGGCCGACCGGCAGGCGGGCGAACACCGCGGAGACGCGGTTGTTGTACTCGCCCTTCTCCCCGGGGGCGCGCACCGAGACGGGAACCATGGTCCGCACGACGCTGCCGGCGTCCACGGTCTCGCCCCGGCTTTCGAGCAACGTCCGGTACCCGTTGGTGATCAGGGTCAAGACGACGTCATTGACCGTGCCCCCGAGCGCCTGCCGGACGCCCTTGACGTCCGCCAGCGACACGCTGGCCCAGCTCCACACCCGATGCGGCCCGATCGGCCCCGTCAGGGACGAGGTCGAGGGGCGCATGGCCGGGGCGGCGGCCAGCAGGGCCTTGGCGCCGCCGGCGAAGGCGCGCAGCACCTCGCTGGGCGCCCGCAGCGCGAAGCGAACCTGTGCGGCCGGATCTCGAATGCGATGGCGAGCGCTGTACGAGATCAGGTCGATGTTCGAAGGCTCGGGCTCGGGCAGCCACACCTCCCCGTTCGTCGGCTCAGGGCTCTCCCCGAACATCAGGCTCATCATGTCGGTCGCGGCGACACCGTCCACCATGCAGTGGTGGACCTTGGAGAGCAGCGCCCAGCGATCGTCCTCGAGGCCCTGGACCATCCAGATCTCCCAGAGGGGCTTCGAGCGATCGAGGTGCTGAGAGAAGACGCGTGCGGCGGTGGCCCGTAGCTGGTTCTCAGTCCCGGGTGCGGGCACCGCGCTGTGGCGAAGGTGGTAGTCGATGTTGAAGTGGGGATCGTCCACCCACACCGGCTCGCCCAGCCCCAGCGGGACGAAGCGGACCTTCTGCCGATAGCGCGGCGTCAGGGCGAGCTTGCCCTCCACCATCAAGCGCAACTCATCGAACGGCGGCGGCGGGCCCTCGAAGATGCTGACGCCGCCGATGTGCATGGGCGTCACGTCGTTCTCGACGTGCAGGAAGATCGCATCCTGCACGCTCATTGCCTGCACACGGTCTCCTCTGTCTGCTCCAGCAGGGGCGCCAGCTCTCCATAGACGGCGGGGTTGACGGCCATCCCGCAGTGGCTTCCGTCGACCTCCACGCAATCGGCGTGCGGATCGAGGCAGGCGCGCCAGTCCACGATCCCGTCGCTCCGCGAGTGCACGGCGAGCGCCGGCATGTCCGGGTCGAGCGGCGCCCGGATCAAGCTGCCGAAGTCGGCGCAGCAGGCGCCGTCCATGCAGTCGCTCGAGAAGACGCCCGGCATACCGAGGTCGCCGAGCCGCGCGACGGAGCGAACTGTCCTCATCACCGAGGGCGACACCGCGAGCGGATCGAGGACGGGCGATCCAAGCGTCACCAGGCCCGCGACCCGATCGGGGTGACCGGCCGCCAGGCCCCGCGCCAGCGTCCCGCCTCGGCTCTGCCCGATGACGATCACACGATCGTCGAACTCGTCGAGCTTCTCCTCAAGACGAGCGAGCTCCCGGCCGGCGCAGCCGACGTTGAAGAGCATCCCACTGCCGCGCACTTCGTGGCCGCGGCGACGCAGCCATCCGGCGAGCGCCGTCAGCGAGGCGTCCCCCGCCATGAAGCCGGGAATGAGGAGGACGGGTAGCGCCTCGCCGGCGGGCTTGACAGAGAAAAACCTCCGGTCGACCAGCAGCCTCGCCAGCTCTAGCCAGTAGCGGAGCTCACCCCGCACGGGCGGCACCCGTCGAACGGTAGCTCAGCGCTCGGTCTTCGACTGCCAGAAGGCGACCTCGCCGCCGTCCGGCGCCGAGACCACGCTGCGGAAGCCGTCAGGGCCCTCGCGCGGGGCCAGCAGGACCTCCCCGCCCAGAGCCTGCGCTTGATCCGTGGTCCGGGCGAGATCGGGGACGTCCACGTACGGGAGCCAGAGCGGGTGTCTGGCCTCGCACTCGACCACTCCTCCCCCCACTCCATTCCCCATTCCGAGGGCGAGATAGGAGCCGGCACCCCTCTGGATCCGCTCCGGGCGCCAGCCGAAGAGCTGCGTGTAGAACTCGACCGCCCCACGGAGATCGCCGGTGTGGAGCTCCAGGTGGATCAGAGGGTTGGCAGCGCGCGAATTCATTCCCTGCCACTGAGACCGGTCCAGCGCTCGAAATTCATCGGTGACCGATGAGTTCCGATCAACTCGTCCGTCTACTCTGCAGAGACGGGATGAGCACGATGCCGACAGAGTCGACCGTCGAGCAGAGAGAGCTGCTCGCGACCGCCCGGACGGGCAGCGAGGACGCCTACGCGCGCCTGGTCGAGCCCCACCGCTCCGAGCTGCAGGCTCACTGCTATCGCATGCTCGGCTCGGTGCAGGACGCCGAGGACGCGCTCCAGGAGGCGTTGGTCCGCGCCTGGAAGAACCTCGACAAGTTCGAGGGGCGGAGCTCGCTGCGCTCGTGGCTCTACCGGATCGCCACCAACACTTCCCTTGACGCGATCGAGAAGCGGCCCAAGCGGATCCTGCCGATCGACTACGGCCCTCCCGCCGACCCGCACGGCGGCGTCGGCGAGCCCCTGGTCGAGTCCGTCTGGATCGAGCCCTTCCCGGACGAGACTCTCGGGATCGAGGACGGCTTGGCCTCCCCCGACGCCCGCTACGAGCAGCGCGAGTCCGTGGAGCTCGCCTTCATCGCGGCGCTTCAGCTGCTTCCGGCCAACCAGCGAGCCGTCCTGATCCTTCGCGAGGTGCTCGGCTTCTCAGCCCAGGAGACCTCCGACACCCTCGACACCAGCGTTGCCTCGGTGAACAGCGCCCTGCAGCGCGCGCGAGCGACGATGGAGAAGAAGCTGCCCGACCAGAGCCAGCAGGAGACGCTGCGCACGCTGGGCGACGAGAAGCTGCGCGAGCTCGTCGAGCAGTATGCCGACGCCTGGGACCGCAACGACGTCGACACGGTCGTCGGCATGCTCGCCGAGGACGCCGCCTTCACGATGCCGCCGATGTCCCGCTGGTTCTACGGTCACGACGGAATCCGCGTCTTCCTCGAGAACTCCTCGATGACCGGCGAGTGGGGCTGGCGATCGCTGCCGGTCACCGCCAACGGACAGCCGGCCCTCGCCTTCTACAGCTGGGACGAGGAGAAGCAGGCGCGCGTGCCGTTCGCGATCAACGTGCTCACCTTCGAGGGCGAGAAGATCAAGGAGGTCGACGCCTTCATCGTCCGCTCATCCCAAGATCCCGACCCAGAGGTCCAGGCGCGAACGCCCGTGCAGCCTGCCGACTACGAGAAGCTGGCCATCGCATATAGCCGGTTCGGGCTGCCTGCTACTTTGGATTGAAGGTCGCTTTCGACCGCATTTTCTTCTTCTTGACTTCGACCGCGGTCGAACTTGTACAAACAAGCGATGAGTTTCAGGGGGGTCCCCGGTCGTAACTGGAAACGACCCCATTCGTGGCTAGGAGGCCATTCCAGATGACGCAGGCACAGGGTGGAATAGCGGAAAGCACTTCACAGCCGATGAGCGACCGCTCTCGCTGGATCGCGCTCTACGTCCTCTGCGCGGGGATGCTGATGATCGTTCTCGACATCACCGTCGTGAACGTCGCGCTGCCCTCGATCAAGGACGATCTCGGCTTCGACCAGTCGAGCCTGGCCTGGGTGGTCAACGCGTACCTGATCACCTTCGGCGGGCTGCTCCTGCTGGCCGGCCGCCTCGGCGACCTGCTCGGGCGCCGGAGGATCTTCCTGATCGGGCTCGGGGTCTTCGTCGCCGCCTCGATCCTCTGCGGCGCCTCCCAGAGCGAGGGCATGCTGATCGGAGCCCGCCTGCTCCAGGGCATCGGCGGAGCGATGACCTCCGCGGTCATCCTGGGCATGATCGTGACGATGTTCCCCGAGCAGTCCGAGCAGGCCAAGGCGGTCGGCGTCTACGCGTTCGTCGCCTCGGCGGGCGGCGCGGTGGGCCTGCTCCTGGGGGGCGCCATCACCCAGATCATCAGCTGGCACTGGATCTTCTTCGTCAACGCGCCGATCGGGCTCGCCACCGCGATCTGGTCCCGGCGCCTGCTCGAGGACGACAAGGGCCTCGGCTTCGGCGAGGGCGCGGACCTGCTCGGCGCGGTGCTGATCACCGCCTCTCTGATGCTCGGCGTCTACACCATCGTCGAGCCGGCCGCCAAGGATGGCTGGGGCGCCTCGACGACGCTCCTCCTGGGCGCGGGCTCGCTGCTCCTGGGCGCGCTGTTCATCGCCAGGGAGGCGACCGCCAAGACCCCGCTGATTCCGCTGCGGATCTTCCGCTCGCGCAACGTCACGGGCGCGAACAGCGTCCAGATCCTGACCGTGGCCGGCATGTTCGGGATGTTCTTCATGGGCTCGCTGTACCTGCAGCTGGTGCAGGGCTATGACGCCCTCCAGATCGGAATCGCTTTCCTGCCCGTCACGATCATCATGGGGACCCTGACCGGCCGCTACTCGGAGCCGCTGATCATGCGCTTCGGCGCGCGGACGCTGCTCTTCCCGGGCCTCGCCCTGGTGGCCGCCGGCCTGATCTACTTCACGCGGGCGCCGGTGGACGCCAACTACTGGACCGACGTGTTCCCCGTCCTGGTCCTGCTGGGCACCGGAATCGGCATCTGCTTCCCGGCCCTGATGACGATCGCGATGTCGGGTGCGACAAGGGCGGACGCGGGACTCGCCTCGGGCCTGGTCAACACCTCTGCCCAGGTCGGCGGAGCGATCGGGCTTGCGGTGCTGGCGACCCTGTCCACTTCGCGCAGCAACTCCCTCGAGGACGCCGGACATTCGACGGCGTCCGCCCTGACCAGCGGGTACCACCTCGCCTTCTGGGTCGCCGCTGGACTGGTCATCGCGGCGATCGCCGTCGCGGCTGTCGTGATCCAGCCCGAGGCCAAGGCCGCGGAGCAGTTCGCCGGCGATGAGATGGACAAGATGCCGACGGCTGACGAGACCGCGTACTCAGAGGCCGCCTAGTTGGACGAAGCCGTCCAGCGGGCCCTCGAGAACGACCGCACGGTCGACATCACCACGACGGGCCGCACCAGCGGGCGGCCCCGGCGGATCGAGATCTGGCGGTACCGCTACGACGGCAGGACCTTCCTGAGCGGCTCTCCGGGCACGCGCGACTGGTACGCGAACCTGCTCGCGAATCCCGAGCTCATCTTTCACCTCAAGGGCAGCGCTCAGGCCGACCTGCCTGCCACTGCAAGGCCCATCACCGACGAGGCGGAGCGCCGCGAGGTGATCGCCGGCATCCTCGCCGACCTCGGCCGGGGATCGAGCAACCTCGAGGAGTGGGTGGCGCGCAGCCCCCTCGCCGAGGTCGAGTTCCGCTGATCAGAGGCTGACCGCGAGCTCGGCCTCGAGCCGAGTGTCGACGACGGCCCGGTTGCGCCCGGCCCGCTTGGGGGCGTAGAGGGCCGCGTCGGCCAGCTGGAGGTGCGGCTGGAGCTCCACCGGCGAGGTCGCCGCGGTGACGCCGGCGCTCAGAGTGGCTCGCGGCAGGCCGGGTGCGTCAACGGCAAACGCAGCGCGCATTCGCTCCGCGTACTCCAGAGACCGAGGGATGTCCGAGTCGACCAGGAGCACGACGAACTCCTCTCCGCCCATTCGCCCGACGAGGTCGCCATCGCGCGTCTGCTCGCGGAAGATCTGGCCGAGCCGGGCCAGGACCTTGTCACCGGTGTCGTGGCCGAACTCGTCATTGACGGCCTTGGAGTGGTCGATGTCGAAGGAGACGAAGCCGAGCGGAGCGCCGCTGCGAAGCGCGCGGGACAGCTCCGCCTCCCCCGCCTCGGTGAATCCGCGGCGGTTGAGAAGCCCGGTCAAACCGTCGATGCGGGCTTCCCCCGCAAGCCGCTCTACCAGCTGCTCGTTGCGGCCGGAGAGCGTCTCGATGACACCCCCGACGACGGTCATGGAGACCATCACGTCGAGCCACCGGTCCACGTAGCCCACCCCGGGCGGCAATGAGAGCAGGGTGAGGGCATGGACGATGCCGACGCAGGCGACGATCATGACCGTGCCGCGGCGGCCGAAGAAGTACGCCTCCCAGAGGACCGGCCAGGCGTAGAGCGCCGCGGCGTCCCGTGCCCGTTGGTCGTGGCGATCGCGACCCCGATCAGGACGGCCCCGATCGGACCAAGTGCCGCGAGCACCGCCATCGGCAGGCGGCGCCCCCAGAGCACGAGGGCCGTGACGACGAGGAACGCGATCACGCCGGGCAAGGGCGAGAACCGCTCGCCCCCGGGAAGCAGGCCCTCGACGGCGCCGACGAAGGCGGCGGCGCCGTACATCGCGGCGGCGCTGTAGGCCATCGCCCTCTTGCTCGAATCTGCTCGCGCCTTGAGAAGCGGCTTCATGTGTGGGTCCCCCCCGGTTGCTCCTACCTATTCACATCGTCGACCCACGGCCGCAACTTGTCATCAGTATTTGGCACCCGCCCGGGCGCAGAGTTTTCCGCAGCCGCGCTCAGGCGTGGCTGGTGAAGCGCGGATGGCTCTCCTCGAGCGCGATGCGACCGTCGTGCCAGCGCCGAGCGGCAAGCTCGATCGGCCGGCGCAGCGCGATCGCCAGGGCGAGGCCCATGTTCACCGGGTCCTCGAGCGCTCGGCCGAGCCGGTGAAAGCCGAGCTTGAGCTCTTCGTCCATGTGATCGCGACTACCCCGCCAGGCAGCGCGAAAACGCCTTCGTTACCGTCCCCGCGGTGATCCCGGAGCTCCAGGCGAGAAGGCGGCGGCTTCTGCCGCTGGCGCTGGTGGCGGGGGCGTTCGGCGCCGTCGCCGTGGCCGGCTGCGGCGAGAAGTCGGAGCCGGCCGTTCATCCGCCGACCACCGCGGCCACCACGACCACCCCGCCGGCCACGACGACGCCGCCCGCTACGACGACGGCCAAGCCGCCGACCCCGACGGCTCCGGTCCCGAAGACGACGCCCTAGTCAGTGCGACTGGGAGCGGAAGAAGTCGGCTAGCTCCCGTGCCTGCTGCGCGGGATCGCTCGAGGTGGGAACCGACGCGGCACGAGCCGCACGCTGCTTGGAGCCATCGGCCCTGGTCGGCGTTCCCGACCCGCCGGAACCGTTCGCGATCAGGATGCCGGCGGCGATGATCGCGAGCACCGCCGCGATCGCCGCGATCCGCGCGGCCACGGAACGGTGCCGCCCGGCGATCTCGGCCGGAGCGGGCCAGCTGCTCGTGGCCGTGCCGGTTGCGGGCAGGCGGCGCGTCGGCCGAGCCTGCGAGCGGATCCGGCGGACCACCCCCGCATCGCCGTCCCCGTCGACCGTGGCCAGCGCCTCGCCGAGGGTGCGCGCGTCGGTGAAGCGGTCGGCCGCGTCCTCGCGCAGGCAGCGCTCCACGATCTCGCGCAGCTCAGGCGGCCTGGACTGCGGAAGGAGCTCGTTCGCGACCACGCCGCACGCGTACACGTCCACGGCCGGGGTGATCTTCCCGTCGGCGAGCTGCTCGGGCGCCATGTAGCGCTCGGTCCCGATCACCTTGCCCGCCTGGGTCAGACGGGTCGTCTCCTCCGCGGCCCGGGCGATGCCGAAGTCGGTGATCTTGAGGCATCCGTCGGAGGTGCGCAGCAGCAGGTTCTGGGGCTTGATGTCGCGGTGCACGAGCTTCTTCGCGTGCGCGTGGCCGAGCCCTTCGCAGAGCTGGCAGAGCAGGTGGAGCGCCTCGCTGCGGGGAATCGAGCGGCGGCGGCCGTTGAGGCGGTCGCCGAGGGTGCCGCCATCGACCCGCTCCATGACGATGTAGGGGCGGCCGTCGTCCTCACCGACGTCGAAGACGTGGACGATGTTGGGGTGATCGAGCTTGGCTGCGAGGCGGGCCTCGCGCGAGAAGCGCCGGCGCACCTCGTCGTCGCCGGCGAGGTTGTCCGCGAGCAGCTTGATCGCGACGTCGCGGTCGAGCTTCAGGTCGCGCGCGCTGTACACGGTCGCCATGCCACCGTGGCCGAGACGATCCGCGAGCTCGTAGCGCTGGCCGGCCAGGTAGCGGTTCATCCGGCCTCCCCCTTCAGCTTCGCGTGACCCGGGGGCACCAGTGCGCCGTGCTTCGCATGACCGGGCGGGATCGGGTGCTCGTCGCCGTGGTGATCGCCACCGTGCTCGTCCTTCTTGGGCTTCTTCTCCTTGGGCTCCGGCGGCGGCGGAGGCGGCGGGCAGTTGACCTCGTCGACGAGCCGGCCGGCCACGGCGTCCACCGCCGGGCGCATCGAAGCCGGCATGTGCGCGCCCTCGACCGCTGCCCGCAGTTCGTCCGCCGCGTGCGCGGCGTGGCAGGTGTCGCCGGCGTCGAGATCGGATGCCACCCGGTCGCTGAGTTTCGCCAGCTGGCCGGCGGTCGCGGCAGAGATCGGCGGAGGCTGCGTGGCGGTCGTGTCCCCGCCGCCGGAGCCACACGCCGTCAGCGCAAGCGCCGCCGAGGCGAGCGAAATCGCCAGCCCTGCGGCTCTCGGAATCCCCGGTGACATCACGCGTGAACCTCTCGATCCCCATTACCCTCCGCCATCGGCTGGAAACCGCGGCAGCTCCTCACCGGGAGGCGCGGGTAGCGGGGAAAATCCGGGTCGGTCCTCGAGCGCTCGCAGAGCGAGAACTCCGATCCCCGCGTGTTGCGAATCAGGCGTTGATGCCGGCAGCGATCGCAGAGGCCGGCGTCGGGCCGGCTCACCGCTCGGCTGGCGACTCGGGTGGCTCCTCGGCTGTGCCCGCTGGGCCCCCTCGCATCTCCTCAGCCTTGCCGGCGGCCTCCTCCGCCTCCTCGGCTGCCACCTCGGCCTCTATCGCCGCCTCCTGCGCCTGCTCGGCCGCCTGCTCGGCCCCGAAGATCGCCCGCTTCAGCCCCTCGGCGACGAACTCGCCACCGCGCTGGGCGCGCTCGAGCGGCTCGGTGAGCCTGACGACGCGACCGAGCAGCTCGTTCATGCGCTCGGCCTGCTCCAGCGCCTGGTCGGCCTGTCGGCGCATCGCCTCAAGCTGCTCGCGCGAGACCTCCATCAGGTCGTTGGCCTCGCGAATGCTGCGCTCCATCGAGCGCGGCAGCTCGATGGCCGCGCGGGCCATCGAGACCGGCCAGCTGATCAGCTCTCTGATCACGCCAGGGAGACTAATACTTCACTTTGTATAGTCGGTATATGCCGACTTTCCGTCGCCTGCTCGGCTTTCTGCGTCCGTACCGCCGCCAGTTGATCGGCTCGCTGCTGCTCGCCTGGCTGGCGATGGGCATGACGGTGCTGATCCCGCTGCTGACCGGTGCGGCGGTCAACGCGATCAAGGCCGAGCATCGCGATGACATCCTCCCCCTCGTCCTGGCGCTGCTGGGGGCCGGGATCCTGCGCCTGGCCCTGACGGTGGGGCGGCGCCTGATCGCCGGGAAGGTCTCCCTGGCGGTGGAGTTCGACCTGCGCCAGGCCTTCTACGAGCACCTGCAGAAGCTCGAGCTCGGCTTCTTCGACACTCAGCAGACGGGGCAGCTGATGTCGCGCGCCACCGTCGACCTGCAGTCCATTCGCTTCTTCCTCGGCTACGGGTTGATCTGGGTCAGCCAGAGCGCGCTGACCATCCTGTTCGCGGCCGCGGCGATGTTCCTGCTTGACCCGGTTCTCGCGCTGCTCGCCCTGGCGCCGGTGCCGTTCCTCGTCGCGACGGCGACGCGCTACAGCCGCCGCAACCGCCCGGCGGAGCAGGAGGTCCAGCAGCGCGTGGGCGAGGTGACCGCGAGCGCCGAGGAGAGCATCTCCGGGATCAGGATCGTCAAGGCGTTCGCCAGGGAGCGGCACGTCCTCGGTCGCTTCACGCACTCGGTGAACCGGGTCTTCGAGCAGAGCATGGTCTCCACCCGCCTGCAGTCGTTCTACACGCCGCTGATGGGTTTCCTGCCGAACATCGGGCTGGCGGCCGTCCTCCTGGTCGGCGGGCTGCAGGTGATCCACGGCCACACCAACATCGGCCATCTCACGGCCTTCTACCTCTACGTGGTGATGCTCTCCGGCCCGGTGCGCTGGCTCGGCATGTCGCTGAGCATGGCCCAGCGCGCCGTCGCTTCAGGGAACCGCATGTTCGAGATCCTCGACCGGCGGCCGTCGATGGAGAGCCCGCCGGGGGCGCCGCCGCTGCCCGAGGGCCGTGGACAGGTCTCGCTGCAGAGGGTGACGCTGAGCTACGACGGCTCCGAGCCGGCCCTGAGCGGCATCGACCTGGAGGTCGAGCCGGGCCGGACGGTCGCGCTGGTCGGTCCCACGGCCGCCGGCAAGACGAGCCTGGTCGGATTGCTGGCGCGGCTCTACGACCCCAGCGAGGGGCGCGTCGTGATCGACGGCGCGGACATCAAGGACGTCGATCTCGCCTCCCTGCGCTCCGAGATCGCCTTCGTCTCCGACGACAGCTTCCTGTTCTCGGACACGGTCAGCGGCAACATCGCCTACGCGCGGCCGGATGCGACCCCGGAGCAGGTCGAGGCGGCGGCGAGCCGGGCCCAGGCGCACGACTTCATCACGAAGCTTCCCGAGGGCTACGACACGGTGATCGGCGAGCGCGGCCTGACGCTCTCCGGCGGGCAGCGCCAGAGAATCGCGATTGCACGGGCGCTGGTGGCGGAGCCGCGCATCCTGATCCTGGATGACGCGACCTCCTCCGTCGACGCGCGGACGGAGGCGCAGATCAAGGCCGGCCTTCGCGAGACGATGAAGGGACGGACGACGTTCATCGTGGCCCACCGCCTCTCCACCATCTCCCTGGCCGACGAGATCGTGGTGCTGGACCGCGGCCGGATCGTCGACCGCGGCACGCATGAGGAGCTGCTCGAGCGCTGCTCGCTCTACGAGGAGATCGCCGAGAAGGGGCTCGAGGACTCGGTCTATTTGCAGCGGGACCTGGAGGAGCGCGAGGAGATGGCGAAGCTGTGAACGAGTCCGCGGGCGTCCAGAACTTCTTCGCTCTCTTCCGCTCGCTCTGGCGGCTGATCCGCGGCCAGGACAGCCGCGGGCGGAAGGTGAGATGGCTGTTCTCCCTGCTGCGGCCGTATCGGCGGCAGGTCCTGATGATGCTCGGCGCGCTGGTCGTCGCAACCGGCGCGACCCTCGCCCCGCCGTTCCTGGTCGGAAAGGCCATCCAGGTCTCCCTGAACGGCGACTCCACGGCCCTCGTGCTGATCGCCGCGGCCTTCCTCGGCGCGGCGCTGGTCGGCTGGGGCACGAGCTTTGCGCAGACCTACCTGGTCGGCTGGGTGGGGGAGCGCGCGCTGCAGGACCTGCGGATCCGGATCTTCACCCACCTGCAGCAGATGTCGATCGGCTTCTTCACCCGCAACCGGCCGGGTGTGCTGATCTCGCGGATCACCAACGACGTCGATGCCCTGGACCAGCTGATCAGCAGCGGCGTGGTCACGCTCTTCTCGAGCACGCTGACGCTCGTCGGCGTCGTCGCGATCATGCTGGTCGCGGACGTCCAGCTGGCGCTCGTGGTCTTCCTGACGCTGCCGTTGCTGTTCGTCGCCAGCCTGGTCTTCCGCATCGTCGCCGCCAGCGCCTACCGGATCACGCGCGAGCGGATCGCCGAGGTGACGGCCTACCTGCAGGAGACCCTGAGCGGAGTCCGGGTGGTGCGGAGCTTCGCCCAGGAGAACCGTCACGTCGAGCGCATGGCAGAGCTCAACGAGCTCAACCGCCGGGCGAACCTGAAGACGGTCTACCTGAACGCGTCGTACTTCCCCGCGGTCGAGCTGCTCTCCGCGATCGGCACCGCGGTGATCCTGCTCTACGGCGGCTACCAGGCGCTCGATTTGGGCACCGAGGCGGCGCGCCACGCCCAGATCGGGATCGTCGTGGCGTTCGTCGGCTACCTCTCCACCTTCTTCGACCCGATCCAGCAGCTCTCGAACCTCTACACGACCTACCAGCAGGGCATGGCGGCGCTGGACAAGATCTTCGACCTGCTCGACACCGAGCCGGACATGGTCGACAAGCCCGACGCGCTCGATCCCGGGAGGCTCCGCGGCGAGATCGAGATGGACCACGTCTGGTTCTCGTATGGCCTCGACCGAGCCGCTGGGCTGAAGCGCTCGAGCGGGAAGATCGAAGGTGCGAGGGCGCGCGACAGCGCGACCCGTGAAACGGGGTCGGAGGCCGACGAGGATTCCTGGGCGCTCGAGGACGTGTCGATCAAGGTTCCCGCCGGTCAGACGCTGGCGCTGGTCGGCGAGACCGGAGCCGGGAAGTCCACCTTCGCGAAGCTGGTCTCGCGCTTCTACGACCCGCAGCGCGGCACGGTGCTGGTTGACGGCAACGATCTGCGCGATCTGAGCTCGACCTGCCTGCGGAGCCAGCTGGGGATCGTGCCGCAGGAGGGGTTCCTCTTCTCCGGGACGGTGCGGGAGAACATCGCCTTCGGGCGGCCGGAGGCGTCCGACGAGGAGATCGAAGCGGCCGCCGACGCGATCGGGGCGGGCGACTTCATCAGACGGATGCCGAACGGCTTCGAGGCCGAGGTGGGCGAGCGGGGCGTCTCGCTCTCAGCCGGACAGCGGCAGCTGATCGCGTTCGCGAGGGCTTTGCTGGCGGAGCCGCGCATCCTGATCCTCGACGAGGCGACCTCCAACGTCGACGTGCGGACCGAGCGGACGATCGAACTGGGCCTGGAGCGGCTGCTCCGGGGCCGGACCGCGATCGTGATCGCGCACCGCCTCTCCACCATTCGCGGCGCCGACCGGATCGCCGTGCTCGAGAACGGGCGAATCCGCGAGAGCGGCACGCACGACGAGCTGATCGCTGCGGGCGGCCGGTACGCGGAGCTCTACGGGACCTGGGCGGAGCTCGCAGCGGCGTAGCTAGCCGGGGCCGATGCCGCCGGAGCCGCTGGATCCGCCGGTGCCGGACGAGCCGGAGGTGCCGCTGCCGCTGGTGCCGCTCGTCCCACCGCCGGAGGTGCCGCCCGCGGTTCCGCTCGAGGAGCTGGGCGCGCTCGGGGTAACGGTGGCGCCGCTGCTCGAGCTCGAGCTGCTGCTACTGCTGCTCGAGCTGGACGTCGAGCTGGATGCGTTGATCTCCGAGCCGCACTCCTTGAAGCCATAGGCGGAGGCCGCCGTCGCGGCGGCGGACTTGGCGCTGTCGAGCTCGGTCTCGAACTGGCTCGGATCCTCGCCGCGCTGGACGGCCAGGCCGATCTTCTGGCCGGCCGAGACCTGGTCCGACATCGCCTTCAGGAAGGCGTCGAGATTGGTGTCCGTCGGCGGGTTGAGCTGCTTGATGTCGTCGATCACGCCCTGCCGGAGCTGGGCGATCTGGTCGGCCTCGCTCTCACCCTGGCCGGCGGCCGCGAACGTCTCGATCGAGGAGTTCGCCTCGGCGCAGATCGAGTCGGCCTGCGTGATGAACTGGGCCTTGCCGGTCGACTGCTGGGTCGTCTCCGTCGGGACCACGATCGGGGTCTCCGGCGAGCTGTCGCCGCCGCAGGCGGAGAGAATCGACCCCACGCCAACCACGGCGACGAGGACGATGAGATTCCTCGGACGCCACATACGGCCGCGCAAGGTAGCAAGGATGTGAAACGGAACTAGGCCGCTTCCTCCCCGTCCGTAGGCTCGACCAGCCTGAGGTGCCGGTGCGGCTTCCGGTGCCCGTTTCGGCCGCCGTAGGTGTCCGTCTGTGAGTGGCAGTTGGCGCAGACGAACTCAAGGTTCTCGATGCGGTTGTCGAGCCCGTCGCCGTTCCTGTGGTGCAGCTGCATGCTCAGTTGTTTTCCGAGCCACTCAGTGATACCGCAGACCTCGCAGCGGTTCTCCTTGAGCCCAGCCTCGAGCAAACGACGCTTGAGGTGGGCCCGGCTTGTCTTTCGCCCCACAACAAGAAGCTCTTTCAGCGGGATCAGTCGTTCGCGTGGAACGATCTCCCCACGCTTGACGGCGTCCGCCCATGCCTGCTGTGAAAAGCCGAAACGTCGCATGCACTCCCGCATCGAGACACCCGAGCCGTATTCGCGCCGGATTTCAGTCCAGTCATAGCGACGCCCAAATTGCCGCTGTGGCGGGACTCCAAGCCGTCGGGCGTGGTAGCAGACCGTCGGCTTTGAAATCCCGAGTCGTTCGGCGATTTCCGCGATTCCGATCCCCTCGTTGAGCAGCCCTTCGACCAGGGCACGGGTCTTCCCGCGCGGGCGCTCCCGGTAAGCCCGCGGGCGGGGTGTGACATCACCACGTGCGATCGCCGCTTCCCAGGTAGATGCGCGAAACCCGAATCTGCGCATCGTCGCCGCCGCACTGTTGCCAGCGTCGTAGAAGGCGCGGATTGCCGCCCAGTCGTAGGGGTCGTTCCCTCGTCGCCGCGCCGGGAATCCCAGGCCCGCGGCAACGCGATCAACCGTGTCCCGCGAGATCCCGAGCTCGTCCGCAATTCGGACTTTCGCGACCCCGCGCTGCAGAAGCCGCTCGATGCGTCGATCCCGGTCCTCATCCATCGAACGTATGTTCCCATGAGAATCGGACGGAAAGGCCTGCAAACCACGAGGAGCCGGCTCCTGCCGACTCCTCTAACTCCGGGACATGGACTCGAACCATGACTACCTCGTCCAGAGCGAGGCGGGCTACCATTACCCCATCCCGGATCGGGATTAACTGGATTAGCTGACTGCTGAACCCATAGCCTAGCTCGCCGAGAACTCGCTGAGGTCGCTGTCGGGATCCCCCAGCAGCGCCTTCGCCTCATCCGCGGCGACGTCCACGCCCTCCGCCAGCAGCGTTCGCGCGTGCGCCAGCTCCTCCGACTTCTCGACGGTCAGGGCACCGGCCACCTTGCCGTCCTTGAGATAGAAGACCGCGAACTCCCCGGCGTCCCGATCGCCGCGCCAGATCACCTCGTCCCAGTCGCTCGCCGGCCCCACGTACTCGAGGCCCGCCCAGTCGGCCAGGTCGCTGAAGAAGTACGGCACCACCTCGTACGGCTTGGCGTCGCCCATCATCGAGCGAGCCGCATGCTGGCCCTGCTGCATCGCCACGTCCCAATGCTCGACCCGCAGCCGGCGCCCGTGCACGCGGCTCTCGTAAGAACAGGCGTCGCCGGCCGCGTAGATCCCCTCGACCGAGGTCTGCAGCGTCTCGTCGCACTCGATCCCGCCGCTGTCCTCGTCGATCTCCAACCCGGCTTTCTGCGCCAGCATCACGTCCGGCTTCACTCCGGCGCCCACCACGACCGCATCGCCCTCCACGACCTTGCCGCTCTCGGTGACCACGCCTCGGACGTCGCCGTCGCCCTCGAACGCCTCGAGCGTCTCGCCGCCGTGGATCTCGATGCCCTTCGACTCCAGCAGGTCGTGGAACCAGCGCCCGGCCTCCTCCCCGAAGGTCCGCGACAGTGCCACGTCCTCCATCATCACGATCGCGCACTGCGTCCCCTTGGCGGTCAGGGAAGCGGCGACCTCGCAGCCGATGTAGCTCCCGCCGATCAGTACCACCCGCTCGGCGCCCTCGGCCGCCTCGCGAATCCCATCGGAGTTGCCGAACGCCCGCAGGTAGTGGATCCCCTCCTGCGCCGCTCCCTCGACCCGCAGGATGTTGACGTTGGCCCCCGGCGCGAGCAGCGCCTTCTCGAACGCCACCTCCTCCCCGCCCTGCAGCTTCGCGGTCCGCGCCTCGGTGTCGAGCGACATCACGTTCGTTCCCGTCCGCAGCTCCACGGAGTTCTCCTCGTACCACGACTCCGGATTGACGTACGCGTCCTCCCGCTTCGCCTCGCCCCGCAGGTACTCCTTGGAGAGCGGAGGCCGCTCGTACGGCGGCTCCGGCTCGCGCCCGACGAGCAGGATGTCCCCGTCCGCCCCGCCCTTGCGGAGCTCGGCGGCGGCGTAACCGGCGGCGAACCCGCCGATCAGCAGATACTCAACCCGCTGAGGCACCGTCCGAGCCGAAGAACACCTTCAGCTCTTCCTCCAACCCGGGGTCGAGCACGGCCAGGACCTCATCGCCCGCCTCGAGGATCGTGTCTGGGGTGGGAACGAAACCACCCTGGCCCTCACGCAGAATCGAGATCAACAGGCTGCCCTCCGGCATGTTCAGGTCACCCACTCGCATCCCTGCTACCCGGCTGTCGTCCGCCAGCAACATCTCGATGATCTCCAGCCGCTCCTCCGGCAGGTCGAGCAGGTGCACCAATCCGTACTCCGGGACCTCGTGCTCCAGCAGCCGCAGGATCAGGTCCGTGGCCGACACATAGGGCTTGATCCCCAGCAGCTCGAAGTGAGGCCGGTTCCGCGGGTTGTTGACCCGGGCGATGATCCGGTCGACGAGGTACTTCTCCTTCGCGACCTGGCAGATCAGCATGTTGTCCTCGTCGTCGCCGGTCACGGCGATCACCATGTCGGCGCGCGAGATCCCGGCCCGCTCCAGCACCCAGAGCTCCGACGCGTCCCCGTACTGGATGTTGTGCTCCAGCTCCTGCTCGACCGTCGTGTACCGGTTCCGGTTGTCCTCGATGACGGTCACCTCGTGACCCTTGTCGATCAGCTCCCTGGCGAGGTTCCAACCCACCTTGCCGGCCCCGGCGATGATGATGTACTTGCCGCTGCCCTCGCCCATCAGGTACCGGCGGCCTCCATGACCTCCTTCTCGAGCATCTCGATCGCGACGCGGGTCGGGCAGATCGTGTTGACGCCCTGCTTCTCGTACCACTCCGCGCGCAGCGGATCGAGGATCCGCGCGATCACGGTCGGCACGTTGAACTTCCGCTTCGCGATCTGAGCGATGACGATGTTCGTGTTGTCACCGTCCGTGGAGGCGATGAAGGCATCGGCTCGCTCTATGCCGGCGGCTGTCATCGCCTCCTCCTCGAGGCCCGTGCCGACGGTGAACTGCCCCCCGGAGTCCTCCCAGGAGCGGTCCAGGTTGACCTCGAGGCGCGCATGCGCCTCCGGGTCCTCGTCGAGGCAGGACACCTCGTGCCCCTCGCGGAGCATGCTCCTCGCAACGGAGGACCCAACCCTCCCGCAACCGACGATGAGAACGAACATTCGGGTCGGATGTTAGTCGTGCCCGCTCCCCGACCCATGCGTGGCTCGTGCCTGCGTCGATCCGTGGCAACTACTGAACCGGGTGGCGTAGTTCGACCCATTGTGACCGGCGGGGATTCCAAGCAGACTGGATGCGCGCAGGGGGCCGATCGAATGGCTATGGACCTCACTCAGACCGCGACCTCGAGTCGGCATGAGCTCGACGTGAGCGGAGCGCTCGGGCGTGGAGAGATCGGCGCCCACTTCCAGCCGAAGGTCGACCTGCGCAGCGGGCGCGTGATCGGCGTGGAGGCCCTGGCTCGCTGGGAGCATCCCAGCCTGGGTCTGCTGCCGGCAGCGAAGTTCGTCTCCTCAGTCGAGTCGGACGAGGAGATGCGGTCACTGACCGAGCGCATGATTCAGATCTCGACCCGCGCCGCCGGAGACTGGTGGCGATCGGGGCTCAGCCTGCAGCTGTCGGTGAACCTCCCCACACTCGCCATCTCCTCAACCGATTGGAACCTCGCCGGGTTCATCGCGGGATCGCTTTCGACGGCCGCACTCCCGGGGGAAGCCATCCGGTTCGACGTCACGGAGGATGCGCTCCTCGGTGATTCGCAGCGGGTCACGGAACGGGTGGCGGCATTCGCCGCGCTCGGGGGCGGGATCTCAATCGATGACTTCGGGACTGGGCACTTCTCGCTTCGGCAGCTCATCTCCCTCCCGATCGAGGAGCTCAAGATCGACACGAGCCTGATCCGGCACCTGGACGACGCCGAGTGCAAGACGATGGTCCGGGCGATCATCCACCTCGCTCACCAGGTCGGCCTGTCCGTCGTCGCCGAGGGCGTGGAGACCAGGGACGCCTGGCAGCAGCTGCGAAGCATGGGGTGCGAGCGAGCGCAGGGCTTCCTGATCTCACCGCCGGTCCCCTCCCGAGAGGTACCCGCATGGCTCGCGAGCTGGAACCAGCGGGCCCGCGAGCTCAGCTCGACCAATCGAATCCGGCGTCGGGACCAGAGAGCTCCCAGACGGAGAACCCCGACGGCCGAAGCCACCGCCTAGGCCTCCTCGGGCGGCGCGGTCAACAGCACCCGGCAGGGCGCCCGCTTCAGCACGTACTCGGTCACCTCGCCGATCTCGTCCGGCCGCGCGCCGCCGATCCCCCCGAGTACCGCGCCCCCCCTGATCCGGGTCGGCGGCTCACCGCCCATGACGATCACCTCGACCCCCTTGTCGCGGGCCTCATCGATGATCCCGGTCCCGACCGAGCGCGCCGGTACCAGCTTGGTCGTCACCTCGACGTTCTCGTACTCGTCCCCCACCTCACGGGCGCGCTCGAGTGCCTTCTCTGCCCGCTCCTTGACCTCCTTCGGCAGCGGCGATTCGAGCGGGACGGTGAGTGGCAGCTCCGCGACGTAGACGACCTCGAGGCGTGGCGGATGGTCCCCCTTCCCCACCTCGGCATCCGCCAGCCGGCCCGCCGTGCTGACGATGTCGTCGTCGAGCTGGGTGCCGAAGACCGGGACGAGGATGGTCGAGTACTCCACCTCCGTCGGCTGCTTCTTCAGGGATGCCTCGGGCACCTGGACCCGCCTGGTCAGCGGCGTCCCCTCTACGTAGCGCCGGTAGATCACGTAGAAGACGAGCCCGAACAGCATCCAGCCGCCGCCCACGTAGACCGCGGTGCGATGCAGCAGGAAGACGGTGATCCACGCCGCCCCGCTGATCAGCGCACCCAGCATCGCCGGCAGCGGCAGCTCGTGCGACCCGATCCGGACGTTCCACGGCACCCTGTAGGGACGCTCCAGGTCGGGCTCGACCACCCGTAATCGAACGATCGAGATCTGGGCGATGGTGACGGCCAGCAGCGCGCCGAACGCGTAGACGCGCGCCAGGAAGCGGATGTCCCCGGGTATCGCCAGAGCGAGCGCCAGCAGGGCGGCGATGATGATCGCGATGTAGGGGGTGGAGTAGTCGCGCTCGAGCTTGCCGGCCCAGCTCGGGATCTGGCGGTTCGTCGCGAGCACGTAGATGTGTCTGGAGAGGCCGAGCATCGCCGTGTTCGCCGCCCAGAACAGGACCGGCACGGCCACCAGCATCACGGCCCATTTCATGACATCGGCCACCCAGCCGGGGTCGTAGTTGGCCACCACCCCCAGGATCGGCTCCTCGATGTACTGGCCGGCGAGAGCGGTCTCTGGTCCGTCCGGCCCGGGCACGACGGGGACGGCCATCAGGGCCACCGCCGCGATCCCCGCGTAGATCAGCGGGATCGCGATCGCGCCCACGCCCAGCACCCGCCTCAGGTCGGCCGGCTCGAACTCGAGGTCAGGCGCCAGGTCGCTCGCCGCCTCGATTCCGGCGTAGGCGATCGTCGCGATCACCAAGGAGTAGACGATGTCCTTGACGCTCGGCGAGGTGAAGAGGTCGAGCTGGTCGGTGAGCCGATCCGGATGGAGCACGACGATCAGCCCCACGACGATGACGAGCAGCTGCAACCCGAGTTCCGCGACCGCCAGAACCACCAGCCGCACCTGCCGGTTCCGCCCCGTGATGTCGGCGATGTTGAGGATGGCGGCGAGCCCGATGACCACGATCGCCACGGCCAGCTCCACGTCCCCGCCCCCGAACTTGCCCGAGATCGGCGTCAGGTAGTGAGACACGGTGATCGCCGCCGCGGCGATCACGATCAGGTAGTCGATCAGGATCGCCCAGCCGGCGATGAAGCTGATCAGCTCGTTGAACGCATGGCGAGCGAACGTCGCCGACCCGCCGCGCTCCCGCAGCATCGCTCCGCCCTCCACGTAGGAGAGCGACGTGAGCGCGAACATCAGCCCCGCCACCAGGAAGATCAGCGGCGTCAGCCCGAGCCCGCGATCGGCGACGACGCCGACCGAGAAGTAGATCGAGAAGCCGACGGCGGAGGACGCCGCCGCATACAGAAACGGGACGCCGAGTAGCCGCTTCGTCCTCATCCGCGCATCGAGAGATACAGCCGGCCCGCGCCGAGAGCGACGAACAGCAGCCCGAAAAGCACTCCGACGGCCAATGGCCCCCCGCCACGCGCCAGCGTCAGCGCCAGCATCACGAGCCCGAACCCGATGATCACCACCGAGAAGGTCCGGACCGCGAGCTGGTAGCCCTCGTCGGGCGAGGGACGTCGACGCTGATTCACGCCCCCATTAAACGGGTTGCTCCTCCGTTGCGCGGGGGCGCTCGCTCAGCCGGGCAGGCCCCCGATGATCGGGATGATCAGGATGGCCACGATGTTCGCCACCTTGATCATCGGGTTGATCGCTGGACCGGCGGTGTCCTTGTAGGGATCTCCCACCGTGTCGCCGGTGACCGCGGCCGCATGGGCCTCGGACCCCTTGCCGCCGAACTCCCCGTCCTCGATCAGCTTCTTGGCGTTGTCCCAAGCACCGCCCCCGGCGGTCATCGAGATCGCCATGAAGATGCCGACGACGATCACGCCGATCAGCAACCCGCCGAGGGCCTGGTAGGAGATCAGCCCGACGATCAGAGTCACCACGATCGGGATCAGCGAGGGCAGGATCATCTCCCTCTGGGCCGCGGCGGTGACCAGCGCCACCGCGTGCCCGTACTCGGGCTTTTCGGTGCCCTTCATGATCCCCGGCTTCTCGCGGAACTGACGGCGAACCTCCTCGACCACCTGGCCGCCGGCGCGCCCCACCGCCTCGATCGCGAGCGACGCGAACAGGTAGACCATGATCCCGCCGATCAGCAGGCCGATCAGCACGGGCGGATCGGAGATCTGGAAGCTCAGCGCATGGCCACCCGCCTCCGTCTGGAGCTCGTGGGTGAAGGCGTCGAAGAGCACCAGCGCGGCGAGCGCGGCCGAGCCGATCGCATAGCCCTTGGTGACCGCCTTTGTCGTGTTCCCGACAGCGTCGAGCGGATCGGTGATGTCGCGCACGTCCTGGGGCAGGTCGGCCATCTCCGCGATCCCGCCCGCGTTGTCGGTGATCGGGCCGAACGCGTCCAGCGCGACGATCAGGCCGGTCAGCGAGAGCTGCGCCATCACCGCGACGCCGATGCCGTAGATGCCGGCGGTGCCGCCGCCCGCCAGCTTCCAGGAGCCGAGGATCGCGATGGCGATCACCAGCACGGGCAGGGCGGTCGACTGCAGGCCCTGCGCCAGGCCCTGGATGATGTTGGTCGCGTGACCCGTCTCCGAGGCCCTGGAGATGGTCCGCACGGGCCGGAAGCGGGTCGACGTGTAGTAGTCGGTGAGGACGAAGAGAAGAGCGGTGACGCCGACGCCGATCAGGCCGCAGAGCCACAGGTCGGTGACGGTGGTGTTGCCGAGCGATCCGCCGCCGAGCGGATCGTCCATCAGCCACTTGGTGATCGGGTAGAACGCGGCGGCGGAGAGCACCGCCGAGACGGCGAGCCCGCGGTAGAGCGCGGCCTCGACGTTCCCGCTGCGGGTGCGCACCGAGAGCGCGCCGATGATCGACGCGATGATCGCCACGGCGCCGATCGCGAGCGGATAGATCGCGACCTCGCGGGTGAATCCGGTGAAGGTGATCACGCCGAGCAGCATCACCGCGACGGCCGTCACGGCATAGGTCTCGAAGAGGTCCGCGGCCATGCCGGCGCAGTCGCCGACGTTGTCGCCGACGTTGTCAGCGATCACGGCCGGGTTGCGCGGGTCGTCCTCCGGGATTCCCGCCTCGATCTTCCCGACCAGGTCCGCGCCGACGTCGGCCGCCTTGGTGAAGATGCCGCCGCCGAGTCGCGCAAAGACCGAGATCAGCGAGCCGCCGAAGCCGAGCCCGACGAGCGCGTCGACGGCATCCTTGTCGGAGAGGTCGGTGAAGATCAGCAGGGCGCCGAAGTAGCCGGCCACTCCCAGGAGCGCGAGCCCCACGACCAGCAGGCCCGTGACCGAGCCGCCCTTGAAGGCGATGTCGAGAGCCGGCGGAATCCCGCCTCGGGCCGCCTCGGCGACCCTGGCGTTGGCCCGAACCGAGAGGTTCATGCCGATGAACCCGGCGGACCCCGAGAGCAAGCCGCCGATCACGAAGCCGATCGCCGTCTCCACGTTCTGGAGGGGGATCAGGAGGATCGCGACGATCACGCCGACCCCGGCGATGATCATGTACTGGCGCTTCAGGTAGGCGCTGGCGCCCTCCTGGACCGCGCCCGAGATCTCCTGCATGCGGTCATTACCAGGCGATTTGGCGAGCAGTCGCTGGGTGACCAGCAGTCCGTACACAACCGCCGCGGCCGCGCAACCGAGCGCGACGACGACTCCGTAATCGGTCCAAAACTTAGTCAAGGAAGGCTCCTGCGTTGGGTTCGTAAAAAGCGGCGCGGCAGTGTACTTGTTACGCCGGGTGCTCCGCTTCGCGTCCGAGCTATTGGCCCGGGGTCCAGAGGCCGGAGTCGCCCTTCGGGCGCTCCGGAGGCGAATCGCCCCCGCTCGGCTCCTCGCCGCCCTCGCCGCCGCCCTCCCCGGCGTGCTTGGCGTAGAGCACCTGCAGCTCGGAGATCGCCTGGCGGAGCTGCGGCTGCGCGTCCGGCTTGACCAGGTCAACCAGCGCCCGAGCCGCGTCGATCCCGACCTTGGCCTGCTCCAGATCGCGCTCGTCGTCCTTCGCGATCCGCCTGGCGGAGAGGTTGAGGATGCTCACGACGCTCTGCAGCACGACGTCCTCGACCCGGACCTTCCGGATCTCCTCCTCGAGCTGGGCGCGCATCTCCTCCTCGGAGGGCTGCTCGGCCCCACCACCCGGCTGCTGCTGTTCTTCACCTTCCACTGACGGCTCCCTCCGGTGCGTAGGTTTTCCGGGTCTCGTCGACGGAGCGACGATAGATCTCCTCGATGGGCGCGCCCTCGGCGAACCGCGCGCAGGCCCGCTGGGCGCCGTTCCGCTCCGGCAGGTCGACGTCGAGTCCGAGCGTCGTCCGTGCCGGCTCCGTCCACGCGACCATGCTCTCGAGCACGGCCCTGGTCGGCACCACCCGCCGCTCGCGGAAGTCGATCATCTCGCCGTCCATTCCGTAGCGAATTGCCCGCCAGAGGTTCTCCTCAATCTCACGCTGGCGCAGCGGCTCGGGCGATGCGCCCTCGTCAAGGTCGATCGCGGCCTGCGCGACGCAGGCGGTGATCAGCGCCGCCAGGTTGAACGACTCGTCGCCGCTGGTCTGCGCGTCGCAGATGCGGACCTCGATCGTGCCGAACGAGTGATGCGGGCGCACGCTCCACCAGAGCTGGGTCGCCTCGACGATGGAATTCGTGTCCTCCAGCAGCTGAACGAAGTCCGCGTAGGTCGCCCAGTCGCCGAAGGGCTCATGGACCCCGCAGCGCGGGAACGTCCGAGTGAAGATCTCGGTGCGCACGGAATGCAGCCCGGTCTCACGGTGGTCGAGGAAGGGTGAGTTGGCCGAGAGGGCGAGCAGCGGCGGCAGCAGCTCGCGCATCCGGTCGGAGACGGCGACCGCCCGGTCGGGCCCCCGAACCCCGACGTGCACGTGCAGGCTCCAGGTGTTGTTCCGCTGGGCAACCCAGCGCAGATCGCCCTCCAGCCTGCGGTAGTGCTCGGTCTGGATGATGTGCTGGTCGAGGTAGTTGGCCCACGGATGGGTCCCCATCGCGGCCAGCGCGAGGCCCATTTCGTCCGCGATGCCGAACAGCCGTGCCCGCCTCGCCCGTTGGCGCTCTGCGGCGTCGGCGAAGGTCTCGCCCCGGCCGGAGCGGATCTCGATCTCGGTGTCGATGAGCTCCCCCTTGACGGCGGGAGCGAGCTCCTCGTCGCGCAGGCAGGCAGCCTGCATCTCCTGGAAGCGGTGCTCGAGGTCGAGCACTGCGGGATCGAGGATCGCGAACTCCTCCTCGATCCCCACACTGAAATCGGTCGCGGCCTCGAACGTCTCCCGGACGGCGTCGAGGTCAAGCCCGTCGTGATTTGGCTCAGGATCGGTCGTCACCGTCAGCCTGGCTAGGTCAAATAGAAGTAGAGGGCGTAGAGCAGGTCGACGGCGGGACTGGAGGTGTGCACGGTGACGTCGGGAGGCACCTGCAGGAGGCGCTCGGAGTAGTTGAAGATGATCTTCACGCCGGCCTTGACGAGGCGGTCGGCGACCTCCTGAGCGGCGTCCGCCGGCACGGCCAGCACCCCGACGACCACCTGCTCCCCCTCGACCACGGCGTCGATGTCGCCGAAGGAGCGCACCTCGAGGCCGCCCACGCGCCGGCCGATCACGGCGGGATCGACGTCGAACATCGCCACGATCCGGAAGCCGTGGTCGGCGAAGATGTCCGAGCTCGCGATCGCCTGCCCCAGATGGCCGGCGCCGAACAGCGCGATGTTGTGCTGGCCGGCCGTCCGCAGGATCTTGCGGATCTCCGAGACCAGCGATTCGACGTTGTATCCGACCCCCCGCTTCCCGAACTTGCCGAAGCCCGAGAGGTCGCGGCGAATCTGAGTCGAGTTGATGTGGGTGTAGTCCGAGAGCTCCTGGGAGGAGATCGTGTCCTTGCCCATCTTCCGCGCCTGGGTCAGCACCTGGAGGTAGCGGGAGAGCCGCGCCGCGACCCCCAGGGAAAGGCGATCCCCATCCGTGAGCTCCGAGGCCCGCTGCTCAGCGGTCTCGGCCGCCACGTCCTCGATCATGCGAACACGGTATCGAGACGGGCGCGACGGCCTAGCCGCGCAGCCTCGAGCGCAGTGCGTCGCTGTCCAGAAAGAGCTCCGAGACGATCTCGCCGTCGAGCTCGATCACCGGGATGCGCTCCAGATAGCGGCGCAGCAGCCGATCGTCGGACTCGATGTCGATCTCCGTCAGCTCGAAGGCCACGCCGTCGCGGCCGAGCCGCTCCAGCCCGGCGCGAGCCTCGTCGCAGAGGTGGCAGTCAGGCCGCCCGTAGAGAACGACGGTCGGTCGCGAAGGCATCGAAGCCGAGGTAGTCGGGGTATGCGATCGGTTCGGTGAAGCGAGCGGCGGAGGCGATCATCGCCGCGTTGTCGGTGCAGAGCGAGACCGGGACCAGCTTGAGCCAGAGCCCGAGCTCCTGGCACAGGGACTGGGTGCGCTCGCGAAGCTCCGCGTTCGCGGCCACGCCGCCGCCGAGCGCGATCGCCGGCCAATCCCCCGATTGGGCGGCTCGCTCGAGCTTCCTCACCAGCTGATCGGTGATCGCGCGCTGGTAGGAGGCGGCGAGGTCGGCGCGGCGGTGCTCGGTCTCCTCCGGCCCCAGATCGCGAACCCGGTAGACGAGCGAGGTCTTCAGGCCGCTGAAGCTGAAGTCGAGGCCGCGCTCGCTCATCGCGACGGGAAACTCGAACGCCTCGGGATCGCCGTCCTCCGCGGCGCGCTGGATCGCCGGGCCGCCCGGGTAGCCGAGCCCGAGGAGGCGGGCTCCCTTGTCGAACGCCTCTCCGGCGGCGTCGTCGACGGTGGAGCCGAGGGTCTCGAACGATTCGTGCTCCCGGACGCCGGCGAGCAGCGTGTGCCCGCCGCTCGCGATCAGGCAGAGGAAGGGCGGCTCGAGCGGATCGGGCTGGAGGAAATTGGCCGCCACGTGCCCGTGCAGATGATCGACGGGGATGAGCGGCTTGCGACGCGAGGCCGCCAGAGCCTTCGCGGAGCTCAGGCCGACGAGCAGCGCCCCGATCAGCCCGGGGCCCTGGGTCACCGCGACGGATTCGACCTCCTCGAGGCTGTTCCCGGCCTCATTCAGCGCAGCAGCCACGACGGCGTTGACCAGCTCGAGGTGGTGCCGCGAAGCGACCTCCGGGACGACCCCTCCGTAGCGCTCGTGGAAGGCCTCCTGGGAGGAGACGACGTTGGAGAGGATCCACGTCCCGTCGACGACGGCGGCGCAGGTGTCGTCGCAGGACGTCTCGATCGCGAGAATCAAGCGACCGACGCGCCCTCGGCGGCCTCGAGCCACATGATCAGGGCGTCCTCGCCATTGTCGTGGTAGTAGCGGCGACGACGCCCCGCCGAGCGAAAGCCGAACCGCCGGTACATCTCGATCGCCGGGGCGTTGGAGACGCGGACCTCGAGCGTGAACCTGGACCCGCCCCCGGCCTCCTCGAAGAGCCGCTCGATCAGCTCGGTGGCGACGCCGCGACGGCGGCGCTCGGGATGGACGGCGACGTTCATCAGGTGCCAGACGTCGTCGTAACGGGCGCAGACCAGGTAGCCGACGAGGCCCTCCTCGTCCTCCGCGGCGAGGCAGATCCCGGACGGCTTCGAGAGCTCCAGGACGAACATGGCGAGCGACCAGGGCGTCGGGAACGACCGGCGCTCGATCGAGATCACCGACGGCAGGTCCCCGTAGCCGAGGCGGCGCAGCTTCAGGTCGCCCCGCTCATCCGCCGGGGACTCCGCGATCTCGCTCAAGCCATCTCTTTGCATCGGGCGGTCTCAGATACAGCGGTTGGATCTGGTCCGGCGTCGCCTCGGTCGCCGCCTCACCCACCGCGCAAACGTGCCTTGCGGCGACTCGGTGGATCGGGTCTGAGGGCGGGGCAACCATGGCGCCGGCGGCCTCCAGCTCTGCGGCGAATCGTAGCGCCCCGTCTCCGGCCGCCAGCGGCGCCGAATCCAGGCTCCGCAGGCGATCCGCCAACCCGTCCGGCGGCGCCACGAACGGAGGCCACACCTCGGTGCCGTCGTCGAACAGGGCCGCAAAGGCCTCGCTTCGGCGGGCGTCTATCACCGGCAGGGCAGGGGCGCCCTCGCTCACCTCCGAGATGCCCCGAGCCAGCGCCGCCAGGGACCCGGCGGGAGCGATCGGGATCTCCCTCGCCTGCGCCAGGGCCCGCGCCGTGGCGATTCCGATTCGCAGGCCGGTGAACGACCCGGGGCCGACCCCCACGGCGATCCGGTCGATCCTCTCCCAGCCGCCCGCCTCCTCGACGCTCCGCTCGATCTCCCCGAGGAGCACCTGGGAGTGGCGCGGGCGACCGTCCGGCCCCGGTTCGATCCGCGTCTCGCGGACGACCCGGCCGCCGGCCGTCACGCCGACCACGGCGTCGGCCGTCGCGCTGTCGAATCCGAGTACCACCATCAATAGAGTCCCGCTGGAGGATCGGCGCCCGTCGACCCCGCGAGAAGGAGACACACCATGGAGGAGCAGTCCAGCAGGTTCACTCGACGTCCGGCAGCCATCGCCGCAGTGCTCGGGATCGCAGTATTCGGCGTCGGCGCCGGCGTCGCGGTCGCCGGGTGCGGAAGTGACAGCAACAAGGACGTCAACAGCGTGATCGACAGCGTTCAGTCGCAGGCCAGCAGCGTGCAGAGCCAGATCTCCACCGCGATCACGAACGCCCAGCAGCAGGCACAGAGCGTCCAGAGCCAGGTGCAGAGCGTGCAGACGCAGATCCAGCAGAACCAGAACCAAGATCAGAATCAGAACCAGAACCAGAACCAGAACGGCTACTAGGAGATCTCTATCTCCCGCTGATCGTCTCCGGCGTGTCGGAGGTCCACCCGCCGCGTGACCCGCTCGAGCCACGGCTCGGCCGCGCCGGGCCATTCGATGAAGGCGACCGCCTCTGGCGTCAGGTAGTCGTCGAGGAGCGCCGGGTCCTCCTGGCCGAGGTCGGCCAGCCGGTAGAGATCCAGGTGCGAGACCGGAACGCGGCCGCTGTAGGTGTGACCGATCGTGAAGGTCGGCGAGGTCACCGCCTCGCTCACGCCGAGCGCACGGCAGGCGCCGCGAATCAGGGTCGTCTTGCCCGCGCCGAGGTCGCCGCTGACCAGCACGACGTCACCCGGCTCGAGCTCGGCGGCGAGACGCTCGCCGACCGCCTCGGTCTCAGCAGCGCTGTCGGTCCGCTCGGTCAGCCGCCGAACAGGCCCATCTGATCGGGCTCCGGCTCCGGCGCCGGGCCTGAATCGGGTGGCTCCTCGGCGTCGCCCGCGGAGCCCCCTCGCATTACCGGCTCCGGCAGCGGCTGGGCCAGCAGGTCGGGGATCTGCTTGAAGTCCTCACGGAGCTGCTCGGCGACTCGCGGCGTGCGCAGGCCCGCGGCCGGGTGGAAGAGCGGCAGCAGGTAAAGGTGACGCCCGCCGATCAGGTGCTCCTGCGGCGTCCCGCGAACCTTCGTGATGCCGGTGGGATTGGCGGTGAGGAGCTTGGTCGCGAAGTTCCCCAGCGTGGCGATCACGCGCGGCTCGATCAGCTCGACCTGCTTCTCCAGATACGGGCGGCAGGAGTCGATCTCCTCCGGCTGCGGATCGCGGTTCCCGGGCGGGCGGCACTTGAGGACATTTGCGATGAACACGTCCTCTCGGTTCAACCCGATGCCCTCGAGCAGCTCGCTGAGGAAGCCGCCGGCACGCCCGACGAACGGCAGGCCCTGACGATCCTCCTCGGCGCCGGGGGCCTCGCCGACGAAGATCAGGTCGGCGTCGGCGTTCCCAGCGCCGAAGACGACGCGGTTGCGCGTCTCGGAGAGGGGACAGCGCTCGCAGATCGAGGCCTGGTTGTAGACCTCGACCAGCTCCTGGCGCCGCGACTCGACGTCGCTCACGATCGGCCCCCGCTCCGCCTGGCGGCCGCTCGCCTCTCGGCCGCGCGCTGCTGTTTGAACCGCTCCTTGGCGCCGCCGCGGTTGACGCCGCGCTTGTCCTCCCTGCGGCGCCGCTGGTTCGGCGTCATCTGGCGCTGCAGCGGCGCGTAGGACGCCGAAAGCTGGCGCTCGACCTCGCCCGCGCCGCACTCGGGGCAGACCACATCGCCCGTGTCCAGGCCGACGGTCGTGCCGACCAGCTCCTCGAAGCGGCGACCGCATGGTTGACAGGCGAACTCGTAGATGGGCACCGGGTTGATGGTAGTTCGGGTGCACGACCGCCCGGGCCGGGTTTTGAGCCGCAAATTGGGCGGATCCGCGCGATCTTCGAACCGGCTGAGCGGCCGGGAACGCTCTCTATACTTCGACGCGGGCCGTGACTCCGAGAAGCGCGGACCCAAACGAACTTCACGTACCGACACCTCGTCCATCCAAGAAAGCCGTCTGGTATCTCCGATGCGGGAACTGGAACGGGATGACCTCCCCTCCCCCCTGAGCGCCACGCCGTTGTGGGTGGTCGGCCGTGGGCGCGTGGGCGGCTCGATCGCCAAGGCCGCCGAGCTGGCGGGGATCGAGGTGCGGCTCACGAGTCGCGACGAGCAGATCGACGGGGCTGGAGCGGTTCTCCTCTGTGTCCCCGACGACGCGATCGCGGAGCTCTGCGAGCGCGTGGCGGGCTCGGTCCCCCTCGTCGGCCACGTCAGCGGCGCCGGCACCCTCGACGCCTTGGCGGCGGCAAGCGACCGGGGCGCCTCGACCTTCTCCCTCCACCCGCTGCAGACCTTCGCCGACGCGGAGACGGCCGTGAGCGGGACCCCCGCCGCAATCGCAGGGTCCAACGAGGCCGGGACCGCCTTCGCCCGGTCCCTGGCCGAGGCGCTCGGCATGAGGCCGTTCGAGGTTCCCGATGAGAGCCGCGCCGCCTACCACGCAGCCGCGGCGATGGCGTCGAACCTGCTGGTCGCGCTCGAGGAGTCGGCCGCCCAGCTCGTCGAGGGTCTCGGCATCGAGAACGCTCGCGAGCTGCTCGCCCCGCTGGTTCTGCGCACCGCCGCCAACTGGGCGGAACGGGGTCCCGCCGCGCTGACCGGCCCGATCGCCCGAGGCGACCACGCCACGGTCGAGCGGCACCGCGCCGCCCTGGCCGAGACGGCGCCCGACCTGCTGCCCCTCTACGAAGCGCTGGCGGCGCGTGCCGAGGCGGTCGCCCGGGAAGCAGTGAGCGAGACACCGGCATGAGGACCGTTCGCACCAGAGCCGAGCTGCGCGAGGCGCTCGCCGCGTCCCCGGCGAGAGGGCAGGCGGATCGGCCTGGTCCCGACCATGGGCTACTTCCACGACGGGCACCTCTCGCTCATGCGCCAGGCCCGCGAGGACTGCGACGTGGTCGTCGTCAGCCTGTTCGTCAACCCGGCGCAGTTCGGGCCCGGCGAGGACCTCGAGGCCTACCCGCGCGACGAGGACCGCGATGCGGAGCTTGCCGCGCTGGAGGGTGTCGACCTGCTCTGGATGCCCGACGCCGGCCAGATGTACCCGGAGGGATTCGCGACGACGGTCGAGGTCGCCAACGAGCTCACCGGCGTGCTCGAGGGCGACCCCGAGCATCGTGGTCCCTCCCACTTCCGCGGCGTCACCACCGTGGTGGCCAAGCTCTTCAACTCCGTCCAGCCGGACATCGCCTACTTCGGGCGCAAGGACGCGCAGCAGGCCCTGGTGATCGAGCGGATGACCAGGGACCTCGACTTCCCCATCGAGATCGCGGTGCTGCCCACGGTTCGCGAGGAGGACGGCCTCGCGCTGAGCTCCCGCAACGCCTACCTGACGGCGGAGCAGCGAGAGCAGGCGACGGCGATCTCCCGAGCCCTGCGGCGCGGCCGAGCAGGCCGCCCGCGAGGGCGAGATCTCCACCGACGCCCTGGTGGAGGCGGCGAGGACTGAGCTTCGCAGGGCCGGAATCGAGCCGGAGTACGTGGAGGCGCGCGCCGCGGAGGACCTTGCTCCCGTGGCCGAGCTGAACGGGCGACCGGTGCTGGTGGCGGTAGCGGCAAGGGTGGGCAGGGCCCGCCTCATCGACAACGTCTTGATCACTCCGAACAGGGAGGCCTGATGCAGCGTCAGATGCTCAAGTCGAAGATCCATCGCGCGACGATCACGGACTGTGACGTCGACTACGTCGGCAGCATCACTCTCGATCCCGTCCTGATGCGACAGGCGGATCTGCTGGTCAACGAGCAGGTGCACGTGTGGGACATCGACAATGGCGCCCGCTTCGTCACCTACGCGATCGAGGGCGATGAGGGCTCCGGGACCGTGCAGGTGAACGGCGCCGCCGCCCGGCTCGTCCGCAGCGGGGACAAGGTGATCGTCGCCAGCTTCGGCGCGTTCGACGAGAGGGACATGGAGCGCTACTCGCCGGTCGTCGTCCACGTCAACGACGACAACGAGGTGATCGCCGTGGACAGCGACCCCACCGTGCTGCTCGGTGAGGGCAATCCGGACCAAGGAGCGTTGCTGTGAGCACTCAACCGCCGAACAAGTCGCAGGAGCGGATCGCCAGCCCATGACGCTGCCGCGCATCGCCGAGATGAAGCGAGGCGGGCGATCCGATCGTGATGATCACCGCCTACGACTATCCCTCCGCCCAGATCGTCGACGAGGCGGGCGTCGACATCGTCCTGGTCGGCGACACGGCCGCGATGGTCGTCCTCGGCCACGACGCCACCACCCCGGTCGGCATGGACGAGATGCTGATGATGACCAGGGCCGTCCGCCGTGGCCTCGAGCGGCCGCTGCTGATCGGCGACATGCCCTTCGGCTCCTACGAGACCTCCAACGAGCAGGCGATCGAGAACGCCCAGCGCTTCGTCAAGGAGGCGCAGGTGGACGCCGTCAAGCTCGAGCGCGGCGGCGCCTCGGTGGACCGAGCGCGGGCGATCGTCCGCTCCGGCATCCCGGTGATGGGCCACGTCGGGCTCACCCCGCAGACGGCGACCGCCCTCGGCGGCTTCAAGGCGCAGGGCCGGACCGCCGAGGCCGCGGCGAAGCTCTTCGAGGAGGCGCTGGCGCTGCAGTCGGTCGGCTGCTTCGCGATCGTCTTCGAGGCGATCCCCTCGGCCGTCACCGAGGCGCTCATGCCCAAGCTGGAGATCCCGGTGATCGGGATCGGCGCCGGCCCTTCGACCGACGGCCAGGTGCTCGTCCTGCACGACCTGCTCGGCGTCTACGACGGCCATCAGCCCAAGTTCGTGAAGCGCTTCGCCGAGGTCCGCAGCAGAGTCGCTGAAGGGCGTGCGCGCCTACACCGAGGAGGTCCGCGCCCGGACGTTCCCGGACGAGGAGCAGCACACCTACTCGATCCCGCAGGAGGAGCTCGAGGAGTTCGCCCGCTACCTCGAGCAGGAGTCGCTGGTGGGCACGGACACTCCCTGGGACTGGTAGCGCCGCCGGCGCCCGGTTACGGGCGGGGGGTCGGGCGAGGAGCAGTTGTGGCGTTCGGGAACTCCCGTGCCGTCTGGCGGCGCAGGATCTCGACGCCCAGCACCGCCAGCCCGGCGAGAACCAGGACTATCAGCACCTGACCGAGGTTGTTGATCGTCGGAAGCAGCGTCAGCCAAATCAGGAAGACGAAGGCCAGGACCGCATAGACGACGACAGGCTGCTCGCGCAGGTACGGCGCCAGGAAGCGCCGCACGGCGACCTCATGCCGGCCGGGCCCGGCGAGGAGCCCGCCGCCGATGAACCCCAGCCCGATCACGAGCACGAACAGGGCACGCTCGCGCAGCCCGTCGGAAATGATGTCCCAGACCGAGGTGATGGCGGGTTTGACCGCATCGGAGCTCGCCACCGAGTCGATGACCCCGTTGCCGATGACGTGCCTCACCAGCAGGACGAGCAGCGTGGCGCCCAGGATTCCCGCCGCCGGCTGCGATCAGCGCCTCCCGCCGCCAGTTCTTCGCCAGGTAGATGGCCGCCAGGTAGAGCAGGAGCGCCAGAACCGGCAGCACGAAGCCGAGATTGCGCAGCGCCTTCACGAGGTCCTGGAGGCCGCTCAGCCCGCTGGACTTCATCACGACGATCTCGCCCGGGATGCTGAATCGCCTGACGGTTGAGCAGGGTCGTGACTCTGTGTCTGGAGTGACGCGAGCGTGGGGTCGAGCTTGAGGATGTTCGCCTGGCTTGGATCCTTGAGCACCGCGGCGGCCTGTCCTCTGCGCCGTCGCCGACCGCTTGTCGAGCTTGGTCAGGCGGCCCTGGAGGTCGGAGAGCCGGCTCTGCAGCGGATGCGGGAGCCTTCGGCTGGATGCCCGTGATCTTCTGCTGGAGGCTCGCGATGGTCGTGTTGAGCTGCGCGGCATCCGTATCGAGAGTCGTGAGGTTCTGTTGCACCTGCGGGGCTGAGCGTGCCCGCCTGCGCCTGGGAGAGCGTTGCGCGCGTGGACTCGATCTTGCTCTGCATCGTCGTCAGGCGCTGCTTGAGCTCGGTCGAGGACTGCTGGATGAAGGCCTGGATCTGGGAGATCGTCGAGGGGTCGACGCCCAGGCGAGTGGCGATGTCGGCGATGAAGCTCCCGTATTCGAGGGTGACGTCGCCGCCCTGAGTCGAGACGAACTGGCCCTTGTCCTCGATCAGGCTGACGAAGCGCTGCTGCGCACCGTTGATCGCGGTGGCGACGAGTTGCTGGACCCGAGGCGAGGCGAGCGCCGTCTTCGCCACGTTGGTGGCGAGTTGTCTGGTTGCCGCCGTTACCGGTGCGGCGAGTGGCTGGGCCGGCGGTGGCAGCTTCTGCTCGATCTGAGCCTGGACGTCGACGTTGGCGTAGAGCTGGTCGACGGCGAAGAGGCTGAGCTGCTCCTGGACGTCCTGGTTCTGGAGGATCTCGCTCGGTGTTGTTCGAGAACTGGCCGGAGTCGAGGACCTCGGTCTGAACCCAGTTCGCGACCATCGAAAGGACCAGGACGATCGACGCGAGCACGACGAGAGCCCACACGAGCTTGCGGTGACGATGATTCGGCTCGGCGATTGGGTGGGGGTGTCGGTCAGCTGGATCCGTCCCGGCATCGTGGGCGATTCTCTCAGGCCTCTCAGCGCCCGCATCGCCCAAAACGGGTGATATCGCTAGCGTGGCTTCGATGGTTCACAGCGCGGAAATATGGGCCTCTCGACCCGTGGCGATGCGGACGTCGTGGACATCACCGCCGACGTCCAGAGGGTCGTGGCTGAAGGGCCCATCGAGGACGGGGTCGTCACGGCCTTCGTCCGGGGGTCGACGGCGGCGATCACGACGATGGAGTTCGAGCCTGGCGGGATCGCGGACCTGCGGGACCTGCTCGACCGCGTTATTCCCGTCGAAGGCGACTACGAGCACAACCGCCTCAACCACGACACCAACTCACACGCCCATCAGCGCGCCTCGCTGATCGGCGCATCGGAGCAGGTGCCCGTGATCGGCGGCCGCCTCGCGCTCGGCACCTGGCAGCAGCTCGTGCTGATCGACTTCGACGACCGCCCTCGGGACCGAACGGTGGTCGTGCAGCTGGTCTCCTAGATCTAAGCCGAGCTCCCGCCGGGGATTCGCGCGGCGATGAGCCCGCGCTGGATCGCGAGCGTCACGGTCGCGGAGAGCAGCAGCAGGCCGACGTTCACCCCCAGCACCCCGGCCGCCCCCCACGAGTCGCGAATCTCGCCCAGCCCCAGAGACACCCCGAAGAGCGCGGAGGCGGGAATGGTGGTCACCGAGATCGCGACCCCGACGGCGGACGCTGCGCGGGTCTCGAAGGAGAGCATCGCCGCGATCCCGGCGGCCAGAGCAACCAGCACGGTCGAGTAGTCGATGTGGTTGAGGCCGTGGAGGGCGGTGTCGTGGACCTGGAAGTCTCCGGTGAGAATGCCGGTGAGCTGCAGCAACCAGGCGACGGCGGCGGAGACGAGCCAGGTGAACGAGATGCCGAGCAGGAGGGTCGCGAGGGACAGGCTGGCGAGCCGCAGCCGTCCACCGACGAACCCGACGCACGCGGCGCAGATCGGCAGCAGGTCGGGACTGACCGCCATCGCGCCGACGATCAGGATCGGATTGTCGGTGATCACGCCGATCGCCGCCAGAACCGCGGCCACGCCCATCAGCGCCATGTAGCGGCCCAGCGGCCGGGAATGGGTCCGCGCCTCACCCATCACCTCGATCCAGGCGAAGTCCTCCCCCGCCGCCAGATGCCGGTGGGCCGGGTGCGGGGCGACCACCTCCTGGCGCGTGAGCAGATAGTCGGAGTCGTCCACCTCCCATCGGCGGATCATCTCCATCACCCGATCGGCGACGGACGGTGAGACATCGGCGGCAAGTACGACCCCGGTCCCCGACCGCTCCGGCTGGAGCGCGACGATGCGGTGCACGCCGCCCGTCCCCTCGAGCTCCGCGGTGACGGAATCGGCGCGGTGCTCGTCGATCGCCAGGCGGAGTCGAAGCACGCCTGGACTGTAGGAAGGGCCAAGGACGGCTCGGGCCGTCTAGCGCTTGAAATCGATTTCCCTGATCACCTTCGCGGGGGCACCCGCGGCGATCACCCCCGCCGGCAGGTCCCTGGTGACCACCGAGTTCGCGCCGATCACGCAGCGCTCGCCGATCTCGACGCCACCGGTGACCACGCAGCCGACACCGAACCAGCAGTTGGACCCGATCCGCACCGGACCCTGCGGCTCGAAGCCCTGCCAGGTGATCGGCTTGGTCGGGTCGTCGTAGCGATGGTCGCGAGTCGCCGACGAAGCAGTTGTTGGCGAACATGACGTGGTCGCCGATCTCGATCAGCTCGAGCGCCGCGAGCATCGTGTTCTTGTTGAGGAAGCAACCCTCGCCGATACTGATCCGAGCATCTCCGGTGAGCGTCAGCCAGCAACCCGGCTCGAGCAGCGTCCCCTCGCCGATACGCAGGTGACCGGAGTCGAGGGCCTCGAGCACCTCGCCCTCGACGGGGTAACGGATGAAGAAACCGCCCTCGGCTGCATGCCTGTTGATGCGATGCCGCCGGAGCCGGCGGCTGTTTCGCTCGTACCAGCGCCGCTTGACCCGCCAGGTGCGCCATTGACTCCAAGAGGCCACGGCGAGAGCTTCGCAAAAGTCCCGGTTGCCGCCGGATATGGTCTGCGCCGTGAGCCCCGACTCGAAGCAGGCTACGCGCGGCGGGATAGACCTGGGCGGGACCAAGATCCAGACGGTCGTCGTCGACGGGGACAACAAGGTCCTGGGCCAGTCGCGCCGGCCCACCCCCGCCACCGGCGGGCCGGAGGACGTCGCACGTGAGGTGGCCGCCGCGATGCGAGAGGCGGCGGCCCAGGCAGGGCTCGGTACGCGCGACCTCGCCGGCGTCGGCATGGGCTCGCCCGGAGACGCGGACGAGGAGACGGGGGTCGTCTCCGACGCCCGCAACCTGCCGGACTGGACCGGGGCCTTCCCGCTCGGCGAGACCCTGAAGAAGGACCTCGGGGTTCCGGTCCGGATCGGCAACGACGTCTCGGTCGCGGTTCAGGGCGAGTTCGAGCTCGGCGCCGGCAAGCCGTTTGCGACCATCCTCGGCGTCTGGTGGGGAACCGGCGTGGGCGGCGGCCTGATCCTCGACGGCAAGCAATGGCTGGGCCGCGGGGCGGCCGGCGAGATCGGACACGTCGTCGTCAAGCGCGGCGGCGCCCGCTGTACCTGCGGCCGCAAGGGCTGCATGGAGGCCTACGCGGGTCGAATGGCGATGGAGATCGAGGCGCGCAAGCGCGTCAAGAAGGGCGCAAAGACCGACCTCTTCAAGATCATGCAGGAGCACAACCGGGATCGGCTCACCAGCGGGATCTGGGAGCGCGCGCTCAAGCACGGCGACGATCTGGCCACCACGCTGGTCGACAGAGCGGTGAGGGCGCTCGGCGTCGGGATCGCATCGTCGGTCAATCTGCTCGACCCGGAGGCCGTGATCATCGGCGGCGGCCTCGGCGAGCGGCTCGGGAACAAGTACGTCCACCGAATCGCGCAGCGCATGCATCCGCATCTGTTCGTCGACGATCGCCCGCCGGAGATGCGGCTCGCCGCGCTCGGCGACCTGGGCGGGGCGATCGGCGCCGCCCTGCTGGTCGACGCCTAGGGCATCAAGTAGCCGCGCGCCTGAGCGCGTGCATGTTCCATCCGAGCCCGAACATGCCCATGCCGTTGAGGATGAAGGCGATGCCGACGAGCACGGCGAGCGTCGCGTAGCCGATGTTGGGATTGGACACGATCACGATCCCGGCGATCAGCTCCACAAGGCCGGCGATCATGTTCCAGCCGCGATGCTCGAGCATCTCGAAGGCGGCGACGAAGCGGATCACGCCGACCACGATCAGCCAGATTCCGATCAGCAACGCCACGAAGACGATCCCCTGGACCGGATGGCGGATGAGCAGGACGCCGACGATCGAGGTGAGGGCCCCGAGCAGGGCGACCGCGCCGCGGTTCTGGGTGCCGTGCATGAGCGAGGCGGCCAGCTCGAGAATGCCGTCGAGCAGCACGAAGATCCCGATGAGCACCGCGAGTGTGGCCAGACTGTCGCCGGGCTTGAAGAGGACCGTCACGCCCACCGCGATGCTGAGGGCGCCAACAAGGAGGAGCAGCCACCACCCACCTGTCGCCGCACGGATATCGCTCACGATTGCCTGATCAGCCATGGTTCAGCCTCCGATCTGTGGTTGAAGTCGAACGGACCGTCGGGGCCCGGCACGTCGGCCGGGCCCCGCGATCCGGAATTCAGACTCTTGCGCGCTCCTCCTCGCCGAACTCGACGATCCCGTAGACGATCCACACGCACAGGAAGAAGATCGCCAGCGACCAGAACGGATGCGATCCGCCCATCGAGAGCAGTGCGTCGATTGCCCCGATGCTTCCCGCGATGATGCCGATCACCCGGCCATATGCGTTGCCGCTCATCAGCGAGAACCCTCCGGTGAGTTGGATCACCCCCACGATGACCAGCACCCACCCCATCGCGTGCAGGTTGGTGAAGATGTACCGCGTGTCGTTCGCGTAGAAATTGGCGTCGGAGATCGCGCCGATGCCATAGATGATGTTGAGCGTCCCGACCATCAGCAGCAGGATCGCCACGAACACCACTCGACCCGCGCCTCTCATCTGGGTCTCCTCTCGGTAGCCGGCCACCCCCTAAGGCGACCGTATGCAGGCGAAACTACTCCTCTGACCGGCCGGATCCAGGGGCACGAGGGCTGGGCAGAGACGGAGCGCCACCGATCATGTCCTGCCACTTGCGCACGCGGAGATCGTGCTTCGCCTTCCGCGCCTGAGCCTTGACGAGCTTGCCGCTGCCGGGCTTGTAGCGGCGCTTCGCCCACCAGGAATCCGGTCGCCCCAGGCGGATCGCGGCGACCCAGGCGACGGGCGGAATGAACATCCCGATGATCGCCGAGCTGATCTTGCCCTTCAGGGCGACTATCGCGCAGATGCCCAGCGTGATCACGACCGTGGAGACGATCGCCAGTGTGGAACCGCCATTGCCGGCGTCCAGCGGCACGAAGCCCACGATCAGCCCGCCCCCGATGATCGCGGCGAAGATCACCGCGTCGACCGAGCTGCGGCCCTCCTCGGCCCAGTAGACGTCCTCGAGATAGAGCCAGAGAGCGAACTCGTCCAGTGTCAGCCCCATCCCGACCCCGAAGAGCGCGGCGAGGATCTCCAGCCACGGATCGCTCGGCTGGAGCGCGAAGCCGAGAAATCCGGCGACCATCATCGCGACGATCCCGAAGACCAGGTGGTGGATGTGCATCCCGCCCGGGGTCACGTTCCCGGGCCACCAGGAGACCTCGGCCCGGATCATCCGCGTGCTGAAGCGGATGAAGCCGAAGGACAGGAGCATCGCGACGAGCAGGATCAGGCCGGCTCGCTGGCCCTGGGTGTCGAGCGTCGCGCCCGAGTGGATCTCGAAGCTGAGGCTGGCTAGCAGGCCATCTCCCACGAAGCCAGTATCGCCGTTAGGCGGCGACCGCGGCCTTGCGCTTGCGCGTCCGCGTCACCTTGACCTCGGGTTCGACCAGATCGGCGAGGAACTCGCCCGTGTACGAGCCGGGCGTGGCCGCAACCTGCTCCGGCGTCCCGGTCGCGAGGACGTTGCCGCCCTCCTCCCCGCCCTCCGGGCCGAGATCGATGATCCGATCCGCCGTCTTGATCACGTCGAGGTTGTGCTCGATCACGATCACCGTGTTGCCCGCGTCGACCAGGCGGTCGAGCACGTCGAGGAGACGCTGCACGTCGGCGAAGTGGAGCCCGGTCGTGGGCTCGTCGAGGATGTAGAGCGTGTCGCCGGTCGCGACCTTGGAGAGCTCGGTGGCCAGCTTCACGCGCTGCGCCTCGCCGCCGGAGAGCTGGGTCGCGGGCTGGCCCAGGCGGATGTAGTCGAGCCCGACGGCCTGGAGCGTGTCGAGCCTGCGCGAGATCTTCGGGATGTCCTTGAAGAAGGCGCACGCCTCGGCGACCGACATCTCGAGCACGTCCGCGATCGACTTCCCCTTGAAGCGCACCTCGAGCGTCTCGCGGTTGTAGCGCTTGCCGTGACACTGCTCGCACGGCACGTAGACGTCGGGCAGGAAGTGCATCTCGATCTTGATCTGGCCGTCGCCGCGGCAGACCTCGCAGCGGCCGCCCTTGACGTTGAAGCTGAACCGGCCCGGCTTGTAGCCGCGCGCCCTCGCCTCACGGGTCTGCGCGTAGAGCTGGCGGATGTGGTCGAAGACGTTGGTGTAGGTCGCCGGGTTCGACCTCGGCGTGCGCCCGATCGGCGACTGGTCGATGTTGATGATCTTGTCGACCTGCTCGATCCCGTCGATTCGGTCGTGGGATCCGGGCCGGAGCTTCGCCTGGTGCAGCCGGTTCGCCACCGCCGGGTAGAGCGTCTCGTTGATCAGAGTCGACTTGCCCGACCCGGACACGCCGGTGACGCAACAGAAGACCCCCAGGGGGATCGGCACGGCGATCTTCTTCAGGTTGTGCTGGCGGGCACCGCGCACGACGAGCTCGCCCCGGGGCTCGCGCCGCTTCTCCGGAACCTCGATCTCTCGCTGGCCGGCGAGATACTGGCCGGTGAGCGAGGCGGGATCCGCCTCCACCTCCTTTGGCGTGCCCTCCGAGATCACGTGGCCGCCGTGCTCCCCCGCTCCCGGACCCAGATCCACGAGATGGTCCGCCGAGCGCATCGTGCCCTCGTCGTGCTCGACGACGATCACGGTGTTGCCGAGGTCCCGAAGCCGCTCGAGCGTCTGAATCAGCTTGGCGTTGTCGCGCTGGTGCAGCCCGATCGACGGCTCGTCGAGAATGTAGAGCACACCGACCAGGCTGGAGCCGATCTGCGTCGCGAGCCTGATCCGCTGCGCCTCTCCGCCGGACAGCGTCCGGGCCGAGCGCGCCAGGTTGAGGTAGCCGACGCCCACGTTGTCGAGGAAGGCGAGCCGTTCGGTGATCTCCCGCACCAGCAGGCGCGCGATCGCCCGCTCGGTGTCGTTCATCTCGAGCTCCTGGATCCACTGCAGCGCCCCCCGCGCCGAGAGCTCCGTGTAGTCGTGGATCGAGATGCCGCCGACCTTGACGGCGAGGCTCTCCGGCCGCAGCCGCGCCCCCTTGCAGTCCGGGCAGGGCTGCTCGGCCATGTAGCCCTCCACCCGCTCGCGGACACCCTCCGAGTCGGTCTCCTCGTAGCGGCGCTCGAGGTTGTTGACGATTCCCTCGAAGCGAACGCTGTAGGAGCGCCGCCGTCCGAACCGGTTCGTGTAGTTGACCTTGTGCCTCTCGCCACCGGTGCCGTAGAGGAAGATCTCGCGATCCTCGTCGGAGAGGTCCTGCCAGGGCGTATCGGGGTCGATCCCGTAATCGTCCGCGACGGCCTCCACCAGCCGCTTCCAGTAGCGCGAGTGCCCGATCCGCCAGGGCTGCAGCGCGCCCTCGGACAGCGACAGCGTCGGGTCCGGCACGACCAGCTCCGGATCGACCACGCGCTGGAAGCCGAGGCCGTGGCAGCGCTCGCAGGCGCCGTGCGGCGAGTTGAAGGAGAAGATCCGCGGCTCGAGCTCCGGGATCGAGGTGCCGCAGTTGAGACAGGCGAAGCGCTCGCTGAAGGTGAGGCGGTCGGAGACGCCCGCGGGCAGCTTCCCAGCCCCCTTGGCTCCCTTCACGCCCCCGACGTTCTCGCCCGCCGCGCGAGCCTCGGCCTCGCCGGAGCTCCCGGCCTCGAGCACGTCGATCTCGACGACTCCGCCGGCCAGTCCGGCGGCCGCCTCGATCGACTCGGAGAGGCGCCGGCGCAGATCCGTCTTCATCACGAGACGGTCCACCACCACCGAGATGTCGTGGTTGAACTTCTTGTCGAGCTTGATCTCCTCGTCGAGGCGGCGGATCTCGTTGTCGACCCGTACCCGCGAGTACCCCTCCAGCCGGAACTGCTCGAACAGCTTCTCGAACTCACCCTTGCGGCCGCGGACGACCGGCGCCATCACCATGAACCGCGTCCCCTCCTCGAGGGTCATCACCCGGTCCGTGATCTGCTCGACCGACTGGCCCTCGATGGGCTCGCCGCACTCCGGGCAGTGGGGATGACCGATCCGGGCCCAGAGCAGGCGCAGGTAGTCGTAGACCTCTGTGACCGTGCCGACCGTCGAGCGCGGGTTGCGCGAGGTCGTCTTCTGGTCGATCGAGATCGCCGGCGAGAGCCCGTCGATCGAGTCGACGTCGGGCTTCTCCATCAAGCCGAGGAACTGGCGCGCGTACGCCGACAGCGACTCGACGTAGCGGCGCTGTCCCTCCGCGTAGATCGTGTCGAAGGCAAGGCTCGACTTACCGGACCCGGAGAGGCCGGTCATGACGATCAGGGCGTTGCGCGGCAGCTCGAGGTCGATGTCCTTGAGGTTGTGCTCGCGCGCTCCCCGGATGACTATGCGGTCGGACGGAGCCACTACGTCGATGATAGGAGCCGAACGGACGTTCCCTTCGCGGGCGCCCTCAGGTAGCGGCGGCCGAGCCAAGTGGCCGCCAAGGTGAAGAACCCGCCCGCCAGGCCAACGGCGAGTCCTGCGTGTGGGCTGGCCTCCGTGACGGCCACCCCCGCGGCGGCGTTGCCGAGCGCCGCCCCGGTCACGATCGCCATCAGGACCCAGCCGGTTGCCTCGACGTCCGTCCCCCCGGGCGCCACGGAGTCCAGGAGCAGGTAGATCACCGAGATCGTCGGAGCCAGTGCCAGACCGCTCAGCGCCATGAGCGGAAAGGCCGCCACCAGCGACGGAACCGCCACCAGGGGGGCGAGCGACAGGGCGAAGACAAAGCCCGCCGCGGGTAGGCGGTCCCCTGCGTCACGACGCCATTTCCTCGCCCCAAACCAGAGCCCGCCGAGCACGCTGCCGGCAGCTTGGACCGCAACCAGCGTGCCGCCGAGCTCCGCCGCGCCATGCTCCGAGGCGAACGCGGTGATCGCGATCTCCGTGGCGCCGACCGCGGTTCCGACGCCGAACGCAGCCCCCATCAAGACCAGCACACCGCGAGAGCGCAGTGGGCTCGAGTGACGCTCATGTGCCGGAGAGCCGCGCCAGCTGCGCGAGGCGGCTGAGCCGGCGAAGACCGCCGAACCGAGCAGCGCGAGCCCGACGCACACGGCGAGGGCGGCACTTGGCGAGGCAATGGCGATGACGCCGGCAGCAACCGACGGACCGACGATGAACGCCGCATCGACAGCCACGGCGTCGATCGCGAACGCAGCCTGGCGAAGGGCGGGGTCAGGCACGAGTCCCGCCCACAGACTCCGCATCGACGCCCCCAGGGGTGGCGTCGCCAGCCCTGCGAGTGTTCCGGCGATGCACATCGCGATGAGCGGAGCGCCCGCATTCGCTAGCGGGATGAGGGCGGCAAAGGCAAGGGAGTTGACCAGCGTCACGACGATCACCACCCGCGTCTGGCCGATTCGATCGATAACCCGCCCCTGAACGGGCAGCGACACGGCTGCGGCAAGCGAGTAGCACGCCTCGACCAGGCCGGCCGCCGCAAATGACCCCGTCGATCCCTTGATCAGCAGGATCGTCGCGAGCGGCTGCGCGGCGATCGCCAGGCGCCCGATGGTGGTGCCCAAGAGCGGCGCGGCGACGCCGCGCGCTCCCAGAACTCGTCTGTAAGTCTCGGGAAACATCCGGGCCCAGGTTAAGCTCGGCTTCATGAGCGGGAGGGCGCCGGTCAGCGGGATCTCGGAGCTCGTTCTCGAGGTGGATGACCTCGAGGCGGCGCGGCGCTTCTATCGCGACGTGCTCGGCTTCGAGGAGACCCTCTACGGCGAGGGAGCCGGGGGTCGCTACTGGTACCTGATCGGAGAGACGGCCCGGCTCGGCCTCTGGACCGAGCAGGTGGGACTCGCCGGCGGCCGGGGCGGCGCCCACGTCCACTACGCCTTCAACGTCGGCGACGCTGAGATCGACGGCCTGAAGGAGCGCATCGAGGGCGCCGGGGCGGAGGTCGAGGGGCCGATCCAGCTCGGGCCGGGCCGCGCGATCTATGTCACGGACCCCGACGGCAACGTGGTCGAATTCTGGAGCCAGGACATGGCCGCCTACGCGCAGGGCGCCCGAGCAGGGGGCGGCCCCGGAACCTTTCGACCCGGATGAACGAAGCTCCGAGAGGCTTAACTCGCAGGCAGCTGCTGATCGGCCTTGCCTTCGCGGCGGTCTCCCTCGGCGCCCTCTACATCGTCCTGCCCAACATCGCCGGCCTCGGCGACACCTGGCGCCGGCTGGACAAGGGCGAGCCGGGCTGGCTAACGGCCGGGCTCGCCCTCGAGATCGCCTCCTTCTTCTGCTACGTGGCGCTCTTCCGCGGGGTGATCGGGCACGAGGCCGGGATCGGCTGGGCGCAGAGCTACCGGATCACCCTGGCCAGTCTGGCCGCCACGCGGCTGCTGGCGGCGGGTGGGATCGGCGGCATCGCATTGACGGCGTGGGCCCTGCGGCGCGACGGGCTCTCCGCGTCACTGGTGGCCCTGCGGATGGCGACGCTGCTGGTGCTGCTGTACGCGGTCTATATGGGAGCGATCGTCTTGACGGGCCTCGGCCTGCGGATCGGGATCCTCTCGGGACCGAGCCCCCTGGCGTTCACGCTGATTCCCGCCGCGGTGGCAGGGCTGATCATCGTCGCCGCCCTGCTGATCGGCTATTTCGGCGGCGAGTTGCGGGAGACGACCAAGCGGCTCCGTCACCCGAGCCGCCGAGAGCGCTGGCGTGCCGCACTGGCCACGGTGCCCAACACATTGGCCGGCGGCGTCCGCGGAACGATCGCCATCCTCCGGGAGCGCCCGGCCAACGGACTCTGGGCGGCCGGCTGGTGGGGGTTCGACATCGCCGTGCTCTGGGCGTGCATGCACGCCTTCGGGACGCCACCCCCTGCCGGCGTGATCGTCGCCTCCTACTTCGTCGGGATGACCGCGAACCTGCTGCCGCTCCCCGGAGGCATCGGGGGCGTCGAGGGCGGCATGATCGGATCGCTGATCGCCTTCGGCGTGCCGGGCGGTCTGGCGATCGTCGCCGTCCTCTCCTACCGCGCCTTCTCCTTCTGGCTGCCGACGATCCCGGGGGCGATCGCCTACATCAGCATCCTGCGGCAGGAGCCGGCCACGGCGCCGGCGGAGACCGCCAGCGCCTAGCGCGCCGGCTACGCGACGATCTTGGCCTTGGCTCGCTCGAACTCCGCGTCGGAGAGCTTGTTCTCGTCGTGAAGCTTCGCCAGCTTGGCGAGCTCGTCGGCCGCCGATCCGCCTCCCGCGGTCTGCTTCACGTAGGCGTCGAGCTGCTCTTGGGCCTCCTGCTGCTGGGCCAGCGCCCGCTCGCGCATTCCTGAGCCTCTCGCGATCAGGTAGATGAGCGTGCCCAGGAACGGCAGGAAGATCAGGAAGATGATCCAGGCGGCCTTGCCCCAACCGGACATGCCGTGATCGCGGAACAGGTCGCCGATGATGGTGAACAGGACCATCAGCCAGGCGGCGAAGACGAAGATCTCAAGGACTGTGAGCAGTCCCTGGCCGAAGGTGTAGTCGGCAAGTAGCGTCAAGGGTCCCTCCTCGGGTTGAGTCGTGGCGGTTGCTGCACCACGGAGTATCCCCCAACGAGCACCGCTGCTTCTCCGCGTAAAGCACGGATGGATCGGCTCCGGCGCATGAAAGGATCGCAGCGGACCTCGTGCGCAAGTGGATCCCGATCATCATCCTGGCCTCGGGCCAGTTCGTCATGACGCTCGACACGAGCGTGATGAACGTCTCGATCTCCCAGATCACCGCCGATCTCAACACCTCGATCCAGGGAGTGCAGGCGGCGATCACGCTGTACGCGCTGGTGATGGCCGCGCTGATGCTCACCGGCGCCAAGCTCGGCGACATCTACGGGCGCAACCGGATGTTCGCGATCGGGCTCGCGGTCTACGGCACCGGGTCGATGATCACCGCACTCAGCCCCAACCTCACCGTTCTGCTCGTCGGCTGGTCCGGGATCGAGGGACTCGGGGCGATCATGGTGATCCCGGGGATCGCCGCCCTCACCGCCGCCAACTACCAGGGCAAGGACCGAGCGGTCGCGTACGCGTTGATCGGCGGCATCACGGCGGTGGCGGTCGCGGCCGGCCCGCTGATCGGGGGCTGGGTGACGACCAACGCCAGCTGGCGCTACGTGTTCGCCGGAGAGACGGTGATCGTGACCGGCATCATCCTGGTGCGGGGACGGATCGCCCAGGCGCCGCGGGCCGAGCACCCCCCGAAGATGGACGTCATCGGGTCCGTGCTCTCCGTCGCCGGCCTGGGACTGGCCGTCTTCGGGATCCTGATGGGCAGCAAGTGGGGATTCGTGAAGCCGCTCGGGGCACCGACGATCAACGGAACCGAGATCACACCTCTCGGCTTCTCCGTGGTGCCGTTCATGGTCCTGGCGGGGCTGGGGATACTGGCCGGATTCGTCCACTGGGAGGAGCGCCGGCAACGCCTGGGGCTCGACCGCCTCCTCGACACGGCCCTGCTGAAGATCACGCAGCTTCGCGCCGGGTTGATGACGCTGATGGGCCAGCAGCTGGTGCTGATGGGGCTCTTCTTCGTCGTTCCCGTCTACCTGCAGGTCGTGGTCGGGCTGGACGCGTTCGAGACAGGCAAGCGGCTGCTCCCCCTGTCGGTGGCGATGCTGATCTTCGCGATGGCCGGTCCCAAGGTGGCGGGGAGGCGCTCCCCGAGAACGGTCGCCCAGGCGGGCCTCGTCCTGATCAGCGCTGGGGCCGTGGTGATGCTCGCGACGCTCGACGTCAACCTCAACGACACCGGCTTCAAGATCGCGATGGTCCTGGTCGGGGCCGGCGGGGGCTTCCTCGCCTCCCAGCTCGGCAACGTGATCATGTCGTCGACCGACCCCTCCAAGGCGAGCGAGACCGGAGGCCTGCAGGGAACGGCCCTCAACCTCGGTTCCTCGCTCGGCACGGCCCTGATCGGCGCGATCCTGATCCTCAACCTGATCAACGGGTTCAACGACAACGTCGCCGACAACCCGCAGGTCCCCGCCCAGGTGCGCGAGACCATCGCGACCAACACCGAGGAGGGCATCGACATCGTGCCGGCCGCCCAGGTCGAGCAGCAGGCGCTCTCGAAGGGCCTCTCAGAGGACCAGGCGAAGGCGGTGGCGGCCGACTACGGCGATGCCCAGCTCGACGCGCTCCGCATCTCCGTCGGCGCCGTCGCGGCCATCGCGCTGCTCTGCCTCTGGTTCACGAGGAAGCTGCCAACCGCCGCCGTCGCCCCGGCCACCGAGCCGGACCGCGCGGCGGCGACGGCTCCCGCCTGACCCGTTCGGCCCAACGGCAGGAAAGCCGCCGGGCAGCCCGAACCGTCGGAAGTGGCCCGAAATCCCCGCGAGGGGCCAGAGAAGCGGCGGTCGTTCGGACTGTCCCGGCAGCCGGGCGAGCGCTGGGGACAGTTCGCCGGAAGGGTTGCGAACGCCTTCGGGCTCGTCCTGCTCCTGGTGCTCGCCACCTACGCCCTTGGCTCACTGACCGCGTTCCATGGCTGGACCGCGGTGCTCACCACCCTGGTCGCGTCGCTGGCCGGCGTGGTGGGGCTCGCCGGATCGGGCGTGCGACCGTCCGTCGTACGCGGGGCCGGGATCCTCGCGCTCGCGGCCGTCGCTCTCGCCGTGCTGGCCGAGCTCTTCGACAACCGCCACCTGCTGGGTGCCGGCTCGTTCGTGATCGTCAGCCTCCTGCTGCTCGCGGCGGGGGCGATCCTGCGTGCCGTCCTGATGGAGACCGAGGTGGGGTTTCGCACGATCCTGGGCGCGATCAGCGTCTACACGATCCTGGGACTGCTGTTCAGCTTTCTCTACGCGGCGCTGGACCGCGTGGAATCGGCTCCGTTCTTCGGCGCCGGCGTTTCGGTCAAGGGCGGCGACTTCCTCTTCTTCAGCTTCACCACGCTGACCACGACCGGCTACGGCAACCTGGTCCCGGCGGGACAGCCGGGCAAGATGATCTCCGGGCTGGAGATGCTGATGGGCCAGATCTTCCTGGTCACCCTGGTCGCCGGGCTCGTCAGCCTCTGGCGGCCCGGCCTGCTGGCACGTGGACGGAAGGGCTCCGGCTAGCGCGCGACGCGGCTGATCACGTCCTGAAGCAGCGCGGAGCGGTCGCCCGGACCGAACTTCTCGATCAACTCCGCCTCGATCGCGGCGGCGTCCTTGCCCTCGACCGCCAGCTTCATGGCGACCAGCCGCTCGGCGGCGTCCTCACCGTTGCCGGTCGGAGGTGAGATCGGCGCCTCCGGAGCACCCGGAGCCTCGGGCTCGGGTTCCGCTCGGGCTCCGGCTGAGGCTCGGGCTCGGGTTCCGGCTCGGGCTCGGGGGTCTCGGCGATGGGGACGGCCTCGGAGGCGGCCGCCACCAGCGTTCCTCCAAGCTCGTCCAGCGCCCTCTTGGCCGCCTCGATCTGCCCGCGCGCGTCGGCCTCGGCGCGCTCGCGGATCTTCGCCGCGTCGGCCTCGGCCCGCTGACGGAGTCCGGCCGCCTCGGCCTCGGCCTCGCGGATGATCTCGGCGGCCCGTTGCTCCGCCTCCTCGATCACCTGACGGACGGAGTCCGCCACCTTGGCCGCAAGCTCGTCTGCGCGTCCGTCGCTCATTGCCTGCAAGGGTAGTCGCGCGCGGCGGTCTCCCGCTCCACCGCGACCGACCAGTGGACGCACGACTCCACATCCTGCCGCTGGCTCTGATCATGGTGATGGGGCCGCAGATCCTCACCTCGATCTTCCTGGTCACCAGCCGCGAGCCGGTGAAGAACTCCGTGGCGATGCTGGCAGGCGCGTCGCTCGGCGTCTGCGGCTCGATCCTGATCTGGTACGGCCTCGTCAACCTCCTGCACATCAAGGGCCGCGAGGCGAGCGGCCCCTCCACCGCCGACTACGTGGTCGCCTGCCTGCTGGTGCTGCTGGCGATCCACGTCCTCCGCCGTAAGAGGCGTCGCTGCGAGGCCGACGGTGACCAGAATCGGTTAGCGTCGCCGTGCGCTGCAATGGGTGGTAAGAAGCGAGCGTGCAATCCAAGGCAATCGACCCGGGCGACTTCCGCGAGACGCAGCACAAGCAGTGGGACTCCGCTGCGGTGGGATGGAAGAAGTGGAGCGAGTTCACCGACAGCGCCGCCGGGCATATCAGCGTGCGGCTGGTGGAGCTCGCCGACGTCCAGCCCGGAAGCCGCGTCCTGGACGTCGCCGCCGGCTATGGCGAACCGGCGCTCACCGCCGCGCGCAGGGCCGGCTCGGAGGGCCGCGTTGTGGCTACGGACATCTCCGCCGAGATGCTCGCGTTCGGGCGTGAACGCGCGGAGGCGGCTGGCCTGAGCAACGTCGAGTTCATGGAGTCGGATGCCTCCAGCCTCGATTTTCCGCACGAGAGCTTCGACGCCGCCGTCTCGCGCTGGGGAATCATCTTCGAGCCTGACGCAATTGCCGCCGCGGGCCGCATCCGGGACTTCCTCAAGCCGGGCGCGCGGATCGCGATCAGCTCTTGGGGCGAGCCCGATCAGGTTCCCTTCCTCTCGATTCCGATGAGGACGACGATGGAGCGGCTTGACGCGCCTCCTCCCCCGCCCGGAACGCCCGGCCCACTCTCCCGTCCCACACCCGACGCCATCGGCGGTCTGCTCGAAGGGGGCGGGTTCTCGAAGGTCGCCGTGGAGCAGGACGAGGTCACCTTCGAGTTCGACTCCCCGGCGCACTTCACCGCCTACGTCAGGGCGATCGCCGCCCCGATCCGGGCGATGATCGAGCAGCACGCAGGCGAGGCCCAGGAAGAGGCCTGGGACGCGATCACGCAGGCCGCGGCGGATGCGGCGGGCGACTCGAGGCCGCTGCGCTTCTCGAACGTGGTGCTGCTCGCCTCGGCGGCCGCCTAGCGCCAGTCCGGGCCAGTGCTCGCGGCTAGGCCCGGATCGCGTCCAGGTCCGCCCGCAGCTCCTTGAGCTCGTCGCGGATCCGCGCGGCCTCCTCGAAGCGGAGGTCGTCGGCGGCCGCGAGCATCTCCTCCTCGAGCTCGATCACCAGCTTCTCCAGCTCCTCCGGCGTCTTGGTCGCCGTCTCCTCGCGGCGGCGCCGGCGGCGGCGCGGCGCCTGCGACTCCATCGCCAGGAACTCGGCCATGTCGGAGATGCCCTTGGTGACGGTCGCGGCGGTGATGCCGTGCTCCTCGTTGTAGGCGAGCTGGATCGCGCGGCGGCGGTCGGTCTCGGAGATCGCCTTGCGCATCGCGTCGGTCTCCTTGTCCGCGTACATCAGCACGCGGCCGTCGACGTTCCGCGCCGCTCGGCCGATCGTCTGGATCAGGCTGGTCTCGCCGCGCAGGAAGCCCTCCTTGTCGGCGTCGAGGATCGCGACCAGCGAGACCTCGGGCAGGTCGAGGCCCTCGCGCAGCAGGTTGACCCCGACGAGCACGTCGTACTCCCCCAGCCGCAGCTCGCGGATGATCTGGATCCGCTCGAGCGTGTCGATCTCCGAGTGCAGGTAACGGACCCGGAAGCCGTGCTCGAGCAGGTACTCCGTCAGGTCCTCGGCCATCTTCTTGGTCAGCGTGGTGACCAGCACCCGCTCGTCCTTCTCGGCCCGGATTCGGACCTCGTTCATCAGATCGTCGATCTGGTTCTTGGTCTCGCGGACCTCGACGTCGGGATCGACGATCCCGGTCGGGCGGACGATCTGCTCGACGATCCGGGTCGACTCCGCCCTCTCCCAGGGCCCCGGCGTCGCGGAGACCAGCACCATCTGCTTGACGCGGTCGAGGAACTCGTCGAACTTGAGCGGCCGGTTGTCCACGGCGCTCGGCAGCCGGAAGCCAAAGTCGACCAGCGTCGACTTGCGTGAGAAGTCGCCCTCGTACATGCCGCCGAGCTGCGGGATGGTCTGGTGCGACTCGTCGACGAAGAGGACGAAGTCGTCGGGGAAGTAGTCGATCAGGGTGTAGGGCGGGCTGCCCGGCGGGCGGCCGTCGAGGATCCGGGAGTAGTTCTCGATGCCCGGGCAGAAGCCGAGCTCGCGCATCATCTCCATGTCGTAGCGGGTGCGCTGCTGGAGGCGGTGTGCCTCGAGCTGCTTGCCGTGCTCCTCGAAGTGGGCGACCTGATTGCGCATCTCGCGCTCGATCTCGTCGACCGCGCGCTCCATCGTCTCCTCCTTGACCACGTAGTGGCTCGCCGGCCAGACCGAGACGTGGTCGATCACGTCGAGGATCTCGCCGGTCAGGGGGTCGAAGTGCTGGATCGCCTCGATCTCGTCGCCGAAGAGCTGGATCCGGTACGCCGACTCGGCGTACGCCGGGTAGATCTCGAGCACCTCACCGCGGGCGCGGAAGGCGCCGCGCGCCAGGTTCTGGTCGTTGCGCCGGTACTGCATGCCGACCAGCTTGCGGAAGACGTCCTGGCGGTCGATCCAGTCGCCGACCTTGAAGAGCTGCATCTGCTCCCGGTAGAGATCAGGCGAGCCGATCCCGTAGATGCAGGAGACCGACGCGACGATGATCACGTCGTCGCGGGCGAAGAGCGAGGCGGTCGCGGCGTGGCGCAGGCGGTCGATCTCGTCGTTGATCGAGGAGTCCTTCTCGATGTAGAGGTCCTGCGCCGGGACGTAGGCCTCGGGCTGGTAGTAGTCGTAGTAGCTGACGAAGTACTCGACTGCGTTGTCCGGGAAGAACTCCCTGAACTCGTTGCAGAGCTGTGCCGCCAGCGTCTTGTTGTGCGCGATCACCAGCGCCGGGCGCTGCACGCGCTCGATCGTCGCCGCCATCGTGAAGGTCTTGCCGGTGCCGGTGGCGCCGAGCAGAGTCTGGAAGCGCTCCTTGGACTCGACCCCCTCGGCCAGCGCGTCGATCGCCTTCGGCTGGTCCGCCGTCGGGGTATACGCAGGATTCAGCTTGAACTTCGGCACGGGATTGAGCGTAGCTGTCGGCCATTACCGGAAACCGCCGAGTTCCAAAGGCGGCTGCCCGGGTACCCCGCAAGCATGCCGGGACTGATTCTGGGGCCGTTGCTGCGCTACGTCGGCGAGACCGAGGCGACCGTCTGGGTCGAGACGGACGCTGCCTGCGAGGTGGAGGTGCTGGGCCGGCGCGACCGGACCTTCTGCGTCGAGGGGCACCACTACGCGCTCGTCTGCATGGACGGCCTCGAGCCCGGATCGTCCTACGAGTACGAGGTGAAGCTCGACGGCGAACGCGTCTGGCCGCCCGCTGAGAGCGGCTTTCCACCGAGCCGCCTGCGGACCCTCGAGCGCGACGCCCCGCTTCGCATGGTCTTCGGCTCGTGCAGGGTCGCGGTGCCGCACATCCCGCCGTACACGCTGACCAAGGACGAGGACCCCGAGCACGGCCGGGAGATCGACGCGCTCTATGCCCTCGCGATCCGCATGAAGGAGCAGCCCGCCGGGGAGTGGCCGGACCTGCTGCTGATGATCGGCGACCAGATCTACGCGGATGAGGACGCCCCGCGAACCCGCGAGTTCATTCGCGAGCGGCGAGGAACGGAGGGCGAACCCGGGGACGAGGTGGCGGACTTCGAGGAGTACAGCCACCTCTACCGCGAAACCTGGGGGGAAGAGCCGATCCGGTGGCTGCTCTCCACCGTCCCCTCGGCCATGATCTTCGACGACCACGACATCCACGACGACTGGAACACGTCGATCTCGTGGCTGGAGGAGATGCGGGCGAAGCCCTGGTGGGATCGCAGGATCACCGGCGGGCTCGCCAGCTACTGGGTCTACCAGGCGCTCGGGAACTTCTCCCCCGACGAGATCGCCGACCGAGGGCTGCTCGACCATCTCAAGTCGCACCCCGACTCCGGGCACGCTCTCCACGAGTGGGCCCGCGACGTCGACTGGGGCAGCGACGGAAGGCGTTGGAGCCTCTCGCGCGACCTCGGCGGCGTGCGGTTGGTGATGCTCGACTCACGCGAGGGCCGCGTGCTGGGCGAGAGCCCACGGCGGATGTTCGACGACGAGGAGTGGAGGTGGCTCGAGGAGGTGGTGACGGGAGACGTCCGGCATCTCGTCATAGCGGACACCCTGCCGATCTTCCTGCCGCAGGCGATTCACAACCTCGAATCGTGGAACGACGCGGTCGCCGACGGGGCCTGGACGAGGCTGCTCGCAGGGTTCGGTGAGCGGGTGCGGCGCGCGCTCGACCTCGAGCACTGGGGCGCCTTCCCCCATTCGTTCGAGCAGATGGTCGAGCTGATCCGGGCGGCCGGAGCCGGCGAGCGAGGTGCGGCCCCGGCCTCGATCCTGACCCTGGGAGGAGACATCCACCACGCCTACCTCGCCCGGGTGGACTTCCCCGAGACCGACCGGGTGACGAGCCCCGTCTGGCAGGCGGTCTGCTCGCCCTTCCGGAACGCTCTGAGCAGGCGGGAGCGCCGGGTGGCGCGAGCCGGGGATTCGAAGCTGGCGCGAACGCTCACCGGCGCCCTTGCCCGCTCGGCCGGCGTCAAGCTGCCGGAGCTGGAGTGGCGCCTCGAGCAGGAGCCGACCTTCGACAATCAGTTCGCCACCCTCGACTTCGACCGGGACCGCGTCACCCTCCGGATCGAGAAGGCGGTTCCCGGGGACTGGCGTCGCCCTCGAATCGAGACCTCGCTGGAGCGGGCCCTCGCCTAGTCCTGCGCCGCGGCGATCCCCTCGGCGGTCGCCCCGAGCGTGCGGACGAGCATCTCGACCGTGTCGTCACGGTCCGGTGCCCCCTCCTCGAGCCAGGTGAGCATCGCCGCCTCTACGAAGGAGGTCCACGCCCGCAGCCCGACGCGGACGGCGGGGCGCTCCGGATCGAGCCCCATCGTCTCGGCGAGCCGCGTGACCCGCCACCAGCGCGCCCGCTCGAGCGCCTCCCGCACCTCACTGAAGCCCGTCCCCCGCGTCATCAGGTTGCGATAGCCGACGGGATGCTCGCTGATCGCGTCGGCGAAGTTCCGCAGCCCCGCGCGCAGGCGCTCGACGGGCGGCAGCTCGGGATCGGGCTCCACCCGCGAGCGGAAGCCCTCGATCAGCGGCTCGAGGCAGGCGACGTACAGGCCCCTCTTGCTCCCGAAGTACTGGAAGACCAGTCCGTGGGAGACGCCGGCGGCCTCCGCCACCTCGTCGACCGAGACCTCGTCGTAGTCCCGGTCGCCGAACACCTCGAGCGCCGCAGAGAGCAGCTGCAGGCGGCGCTCGCCGGCGCGCGCGGTTGTCAGGGGACGAGAGGCGATGGGCCAGCTTAGTCCGGGTTGACTTCGAGTCAACACTCACTAGTGGGTGCCCGGGCGTCGAAACCCGCTGTTACTGTCCCCGCAGTCGTTGACTCCGAGTCAGAATCGGGTCGCAGAGGAGGGATTCGGTGGGAAGGTCGCGCAGGGAAGCGCGCCGCTCAAAGCGTGTCCGCAGGCCCGCATGGGTCGCGGGCCTCCTCGGTGCGGTCACCGGCATCGCCCTGCTCGCGCCCAGCGCCGCCTCGGCCGCGTCCAGCTGCACCTCGTCGGCGACCGGCGTCAACCAGACGACCTACGAGTGCAACATCCCGACGGGGACGATCGGCGGCTACGAGGTGAAGCAGTGGGTCGTTCTGCCGCAGGACCTCGGCGGCGGCCCCAACGGCGTGCCCCAGCTCGGCGCTGACGGCCACATCACGCACATGGAGACGGACGTCGTCGACGACGTCACCGGGCAGCCGGTGCCGATCCAGCGGCTGATGCTCCACCACATCGTCTTCACCAACCTGGCGCATCAGGACACCACCTGCGCCGGCAGGGGCTACGTCGGATTTGGCGGGACGAAGGACTTCGGCAACACCTACGCCCCGCAGCGCTTCTATGCCGCCGGCGAGGAGCGCGCCAAGATGACGATGCCGCAGGGCTACGGCTATCGGACGAAATCACCCGACCACTGGGCGGTCGTGGCGATGGTGATGAACCACCGCTCCGCCCCCGATCACGCCTTCATCCACTACGAGGTCACGGTGGACACGTCCCCATCCGGCATCCAGGACGTCACGCCCTATTGGCTCGACGTCCGCGACTGCCGCGCCGACCCGATCTACAACATCCCGAGCGTCGCGCAGAAGGCCAAGAGGGCGAAGAAGAGGAAGGGCGGCCGCAAGAGCGAGGCGTCCGCCGCGGCCAAGCACAAGAAGGGCCACGGCAAGAAGGGCAAGAAGAAGCGGAAGAAGAGGGCCGCCGCCCCGACGACCGACGAGACCGAGGACGTCACCTTCGGTGAGAGCGGCTACCTGATCGCCGGCGCCGGGCACGTGCACGGCGGTGCGATCAAGGAGACCCTGACCCAGCCGGGCTGCGGCAACCGGCAGGTCGCGGAATCCGTTCCCACCTGGGGCCTGCCCGACCACCCCTTCTACAACGTCAGGCCGGTCCTGCACGAGCCCGGGCCGATCAACATGAGCGCCTTCGGGGACACGACCGGGCTCCCGGTCAACAGGGGCGAGACGATCAGGCTCAACTCGATCTACGACGACTCGGAGCCTCACGTCCGCGTGATGGGAATCATGATCGTCTACTTCGCGCCCAACCCCTCCGTGACGCAGAACTGCGGCCCGGTCCCGAACTGGACGGTCCTGAAGACGAACCAGCCTGGGCGCACCGGGCCCATTCCCTTCACGATCCCGCTGACCGGCCTCGACGCCAACGGCCAGGCGACCACCATCAACGCCCCTCCGGGCGCGCTGCGAAACGCGCGCCCGGGCACCGTGGTCCCGGTCGGGGACCGCTTCTTCGGCGATCCGAACCTCCGCGTCAAGCAGGGCTCGACCCTCACCTGGCAGTTCGCGAGCCAGGAGCTCCACAACGTGACGCTCGCCAACGGGCCGCTGGGCATCGGCTCCGACAACCTCGACGGCAACCGGACCTTCACGCAGAAGTTCAGCCGCCCGGGGACCTATCGCTTCTTCTGCGCCCTACATCCGGTGCAGATGCAGGAGCGGGTCGTGGTCACGCCCAAGAAGAAGCACAAGAAGAAGCACAAGAAGAAGGGCTGAGCCGTGGCGGCGCTCCGCGCGCCGGCTCGTCAAATGCCTAGGGATCGCTCAGGGAGTCCTCAGAGTCCCTACATAGCCTCGCCTCGATCACAGGGGAAGGAGAGGAGAAGCTCGATGTTCTCGACCGGCGCAATCAGGCGGCGGGCGGCTCTGGTCGCGTCCAGTCGAAGCTGATCGCTGGGCGTTCGACGGGATCCCGATCTACGGGCCGCGCGGCAAGGACGGCCGCCACCTGAGCAACGACGATCTAGACGCCTGTCACGGCACCACCAGCAAGGTCAGCTTTCTCGGCAAGAAGCGGCGCATCTACCACTACGTGGCGAACTACGAGCTCCCCTACACGGTCGGCTGCTTCCGGGGCACGGCTGTATCGGGCACCACGGCCGGGTCCGGCGGGCCCGTGTCAGGCGGCTGACCGCCGGCCTCGCCTTCATCCGGTTCGTCCCGTAGGGTGGCGCCGCCGCCGACTCAAGCGCAGGAAAGGCCGACATGGGGATTCGCCGAGGAATCAGAGCCGGAAAGGGGATACGGCTGATCGCCTTGGCCGCCGGGTGCGCCCTGATAGGTCCCCTCGCCACTCCGGCGGCCCAGGCCGTCCCCAGGCTCCAAGGGCAGGCGCTGAGCGGCAAGGGGCCGCTCCGCTCCACCCCGATCACCCTCTACGCCGTCAAACCCGGGAAGCGCAAGCGCCCGTTCGTCCTTGCTCACTCGCGAACCCGCTCCGACGGGACCTTCGCGATGCGCTACCGGCCCCCCAACGCCATCCTCTATCTGCTCGCCGGAAAGGGAGCGGCCGTCCGCCTGGCCTCGGTGCTGGGCAAGTCGCCCGCCCCGAGCCAGGTGGTGCTCAACGAGCGGACCACCGTGGCCTCGGGCTTCGCCCTGGCGCAGTTCATCCACAGCCAGAGGATCAGTGGTCCTGCACCCGGCCTGCAGAACGCGGCCGGGATGGTCCGCAACCTGGTCAACGTCCGGACCGGAGGACTCAGTGGCGTGCTCACCCAGGAGCCAAATGGGGCGAGCACGTCGACGCTGCGGGAGTTCAACTCCCTCGCCAACATGCTGCCGCGCTGCGTGCGCAACCGGCGCCACTGCAGCCGGCTCTTCCGCCTGGCCAAGCCGCCGCGCGGCCGAACCCCGCGCGGCACGCTGGAGGCGATCGCCGACATCGCCCGCAACCCCTGGCACAAGGTCGCGGAGCTGTTCGCCGTGGCGAACACCCACCCCTCTCCCTATCGCCCGGCGCTCGGCCCGACCGAGACCCCGGACGCCTGGACGGTGGCCCTTCGCTTCAACGGCAACGGCTCGACGATGAACGGCCCGGGCAACTTCGCCATCGACGCACACGGCAACATCTGGGTCAACAACAACTACGTCTACAGCCCGGACCCCTTGCAGTCGGTGTGCGGCAGCGACCTGCTCTTCAAGTTCAATCCCCGAGGCCGCTACGTGCAGGGCTCTCCCTTCACGGGAGGAGGTCTGAGCGGCGCCGGTTACGGGATCACGCTGGACCCGCACGGCCGGGTCTGGGTCGGGAACTTCGGCTTCACCTCGCCCGGCTGCCCCTTCACGCCCACGCGCAACAGCGTCTCGCTGTTCAACTCCCATGGCAGGGCCCTATCTCCGAGCCAGGGCTTCACTCAGGGAGCGATCTCGGCGCCGCAGGCGACGTTGTCGGATCGCAAGGGAACCATCTGGGTCGCCAACTGCGGCGACGGCTCCGTCACCCGCATCCCGCGGGGAAACCCCGCGGCGGCGCAGAACATCGGCGGGCTCGGGCTCGTCGAGCCATTCGACGTCGCCTTCAACCGGAAGGGCCAAGCGTTCGTGACCGGGATGGTGAGCAGCACCGTGGCGATGCTGGGCAAGGACGGCACTCCCACCGCGATCTCCCCGATCAGCGGAGCCGGCCTGAAGCACCCGATGGGAATCAAGCCGGACAGCCGCGGCAACATCTGGGTGGCGAACTCGGGCGTGGTGGACCTCCCGTGCCCCTTCATGCCTCCTGCTCCGGGGCCGCCCCTGGATGGATCCGTCACCCTCCTCGGCCCCAACGGCGCACCGAAGGGACAGTTCAGGGGCGGGGGGATGACGATCCCCTGGGGGATCGCGGTCGACGGCAACGACAACGTCTGGGTCGCCAACTTCGCCGGCCAGAGGATCTCGGAGCTCTGCGGCCTCAGGCGCCGACAGTGCCGTCCGGGTAGCGGGGTCGGCGCGCCGATCTCGCCGCCGAGCGGCTACGGCTTCGACGGGCTGACGCGTCTGACGGGGGTGGCGATCGACCCGTCCGGAAACGTCTGGTTCACGAACAACTGGAAGCAGGTGGCCCTCCCCGCGAATCCTGGCGGTTACGAGATCGTCACCTTCGTCGGGCTCGGCGGGCCACTGAAGACTCCCACGCTTGGCCCGCCCCGCCAGCCCTGAGCCGACCCGCCGGCTACCCCGCGTTGATGAAGTCCAGGCTCGCCGAGACCCGCGAGTAGACCGTCGGCGCCGCCGGCAGGCCGCAGAGCGCTCCTCCATAGGAGACCGTTCCGACCTCGACCGGGCCCGCTGCGGTGTCCGCCACCAGCGGGCCGCCGCTGTCGCCCGAGCAGGCCGACGTGTGGATCTTGAAGCGGCCCGGCTTCTTCTTCCGCGCCCCGAGCGCGCAGATCATGCTCTCGGGAGCGAAGAGGTCGCGCGTGTAGGTCTTCAGGCAGCGGTGGTCGGCGCGCGACTTCTCGATCGTGGCCTTCAGGAATCCCGACAGGCGGGTTCCGAACGGATTGGTCGCTCCGTAGCCGGCCACCCGCAGCCGGGCTCCGGCCCAGGTGGTCGCGGCGTCCTGGTCCGGCGTGGCGAGCGCGACCGGGGTGACGCCGGCCGGCGAAGCCAGGTTGAGCACGGCCACGTCGTGCAGGCCGGTCTGCTCGAAATCGGGATGGACACGGCCCGAGACGACCCCGATCGATTGGCCGACCGAGACGTTGCGCAGGGTCGGGCGGCCGATGATCACCTGGAAGTTGGAGACGTTGAAGCCGTCGACGCAGTGGCCCGCGGTGAGCACCTTGGTCGGGCCGATCACGGAGCCGCTGCAGTGCATGTGGCCCTTGCGGAAGATCGCGACGGCGAACGGCCACTGGGCCGGATCGGCTCGCCCACCGCCGACGATGGACGCACGGGCGCGAGGGGCGGCGGGGGCCGCGGACGGCATCGCGCCGATCCCCAGCGCGGACGCACAGGCAAGCGCTGCGATCAGGCTGCGATTACGGCGACTCAGCTCCATGGTCTCCTCTCATCTCGGTCCCTGCTCAGTCGAGCCCAAGCTCGTGGCTGTAGTGGCGGGCGTACTCGTCGCGCTTCTCAAGCACATTCTCCACGTAGTCGCGCGTTTCGGGAAATGGAATGTCGTCCAGGCTCAGACTCGAGCCGCCCCAGTCGGCCACGTTGGTCTCCCCCGCGTTGTACGCGGCCAACGCGGCGATCTCGTTGTCCCCGAACTTCTGGATCAGATAGCGGAGGTAGAAGGTCCCGTAGCGGATGTTGATGTCCGGGTTCGAGAGGTCATCGAATTTGAAGGTCTGTCCGCCGCTGAGGCCCTCGATCACCTTGGCGGTGCTCGGAGTGATCTGCATGAGGCCCCGCGCCCCCGCGTGCGAGGTCTGATCGCGGAAGCGAGACTCGCTGTAGATCACCGCCGCGATCAGGTCCGCCGGCACATCCTTCTGGGCGGCCTGCTGGCGAATGATGTCCTCGTGCTGCAGCGGGAGGGTGACCTCCTCGAGCGTGCGCTGGAAGCGGTCGCTGTTGACGAGCAGGAAGCCGCCGAGAGCTCCAACCAGCAGGGTCCCGCCGATGACCAGCGCGCGGCGGCGGCGCTGGGACTTCCGCCCCGCCTTCGTCTGGGTCGTCCGGCGGGTCTTCGAGCGCGAGGCGCCGCGCTTCGAGCGCGTGCGCGCGGATCGCACGGAAGTGCTCGGAGTCATCCACCGCCCCCCTGGCGCAGTTCGTCGATCAGCTTGTTCACCTCTCTATCCAACTCCCCAAGCGACCTATCGTTGCGGATGACGTGGTCGGCACGGCGCTCCTTCTCGGCCTGATCTAGCTGGCGGTCCTCCCTGCCCTCCAGGCCCGCCTGGCCGCGCCCGCGCAGGCGAGCGTCGCGGATCTCGTCGTCGGCCAGGACGGCCAGCGTGGCGTCGAAGGCGTCCTCCATCGCTGCCTCGAAGAGCAGCGGGACCTCGACCACCGCGATCTCCACCTCCGGGCCCAGGCCCTGGCGCCATTCGAGCACGTGGGCCCCGACGCGCGGGTGGGTGACGCCCTCGAGCCAGGCGAGCTCGTCGCGGTCCGCGAAGACGATCTCCCCCACCCTGTCGCGGTCGACCTTCCCGTCCGGAGCGATCTGCTCGCCCCAGCGCTCGACCAGAGCGGCCCGGACCTGGTCGTCATCCAGGATGTCGTGCGCGACCCGGTCGGTCGAGAGGACGGGAACGCCGCGTCGCTCGAACGCAGCGAGTGCCTCGGATTTGCCGGCCCCGATGCCTCCCGTGAGGCCTACGAAGCGAGTCAATCCTGGGTGGGAGGTGGCTCCTCGGCCGGCTCCTCCGCGGACGGCCCTCCGTGGGGCCCTCCGATGGAGCCTCATCCGGGACGATCGCCTCCGGCGGAGCCTCGGGCGCCGGCTCCGCAGCCTGCTCCTCCACCTCAGGCGCTGCCTCCTCCGCTTCAGGCGGTGCGTCGGCGGCCGGCTCCTCGGCGGCAGACGCAGGCGCCTCGGGCGCGGGCGGTGCCTCCATGCCCTCCGGCACCTCCTCGATGACGACGTCGTCGCTCACCTCGCGGGTGGGCAGCTCCTGACCCTCGACGCGCTTCACGCTGAGCGAAAGGCGGCGGCGGGAGTCGTCGACCTCGAGGATCTTCACCTTCAGCTCGTCGCCGGGGCGAACGACCTCGGCGGGGCTCTCGACATGGTGCTGCGCAAGCTCTGAGATATGGACGAGGCCCTCGACCCCGGGCAGGATCTGAACGAAGGCGCCGAAGGCGACGATCTTCGTGACCTTGCCCTCGACGACGTCGCCCTCCTTGTACTCGTTGAGGACCTTCTGCCACGGGTCCTCCTGGGTCTGCTTCAGGCCGAGGGAGATGCGCTGGCGGTCCTTGTCGATGTCGAGCACCTTGACGGTCACCGTGTCGCCGATGGAGACGACCTCGGAGGGATGGTTGACGTGGCTCCAGGAGAGCTCGGAGATGTGGATCAGGCCGTCGATGCCCTCCAGGTCGACGAAGGCGCCGAAATCGACGATGTTGGAGATCTTGCCCTCGACCACCTGGCCCGGCTCGAGCTTGCCCAGGATCTGCTCGCGGACCTCCTTGCGCTCCTCCTCGAGGACCGCGCGGCGGGAGAGCACGACGTTGTTGCGGGAGCGGTTGAGCTCGATCACCTTGGCCTCGAGGGTCTGGCCCATGAACTCGTCGAGGTTCTGGACGCGGCGGATGTCGACCAGCGAGGCGGGCAGGAAACCGCGCACGCCGAGGTCGAGGATCAGGCCGCCCTTGACGACCTCGATCACGGTTCCCGGGACCACTTCCCCGGAGTCAGACGCGTGCTCGATCTTCCGCCAGGCCTTCTCGAAGCGGGCGCGCTTCTTGGAGAGGATCAGCCGCCCCTCCTGGTCCTCCTTGGTGAGCACCAGCGCGTCGACGTCCTCGCCGAGCTCGACCTCCTCGGCCGGGTCGACCGACTTGCGGATCGAGAGCTCGTTCGAGGGGATGACCCCCTCGCTCTTGTAGCCGATGTCCACCAGGACCTCGTCCTGGTCGATGCGCACGACCTTGCCGCTCACCACGTCCCCCTCGCTGAAGGGATGGATCGTGGCGTCGTAGTTCGGGACGAGCTTGCCGTCGACCTCGATCATGAAGTCGTCCGGGCTCGCGGCGCCGTTGCCGGCGCTCTCCGGCTGCTCGGTCGCGACCTCGGTCTGCTGCTCGGCCTCGGTGGTTGTGTCCGTCTCGGGCACGGCCGCACAGTGTACGCAGACACATGGGGTCCGCACGGGCTCGCGCGACCGTCTGCGCCCGGGGTTCCATTACCTTTGCGAGCGATGCCCAAGCGCCAGACCAAGCGCGGCGAGGAGCGAACCCCGCTGAGCGGCAGCTATGACGTGATCGTCTGCGGCGCGAGCTTCGCCGGCCTCACAGTGGCGCGGCAACTCACGGGCTCGGGCGCGCGCGTGCTGGTCCTGGACCGGTACGAGATCGGCGAGCGCCAGACCTCCGCGTGCGGCATCCCGACCGCATGGCTGGAGGCGATGGGCCTCGAGGGCTCGAAGCGCCAGGAGTTCGGAGAGCTGGTCGTGCACACGCCGCGGGGCACCTCGCGCTACGAGCTGCCCTGGACCTTCTCGACCTTCGATTACCGGGAGCTGTGCGAGCTGCTCTGGGCACAGTCCGACGCCGATTTCGAGACCGCCAAGGTCAACGGGCGCACGGGCGAGACCGTGCACACCGACCGCGGCGACGTCTCGGCGACGTTGATCGTCGACGCGCTCGGCTGGCGGCGGATTCTCGCCTCCGACGGCGGCTATAAGCCGCCGGACGCCCCGCTCTCACGCGGCCTGGAGGTCCACCCACATGGGGGCGGTGACGACCTCGAGGTCTGGATCGACCGGCGCTACGTCCCGGCCGGCTACGGCTGGAGCTTCCCGGCGCGCGACGAGCAGCGCATCGGCGTCGGTTCCTTCGATCCCCGGTTCCACGTCAAGGACACGACCGTGCTGCTCGCCGACGACCTGGAGCGCCCCCCCGTCCGCTATCAGGGCAACTGGATCCCGCACAAGATCCGGAAGGGCACCGAGGGCGAGATCTTCTTCGTCGGCGACTCCGCCGGCCACTGCCTGCCGCTCACGGCCGAGGGGATCCGGACCGCGCTCTACTTCGGGATCAAGCTCGGTGATGAGCTGCGCGCGGTCGTGGAGGGGCGTCAGGACCGGGAGGCGGCGCTTCGCAACTATGGCGAGTTCGTCGATGGGCACGAGTGGAAGTTCCGCTGGCTGCTCCGAGCCCAGAAGCTGCTGCCGAAGCTCCCCGCCCGCGTCCAGCGCGCGGTGATCCGTGCCTGCGGGCGCAAGCGCTTCGTCGACTGGGCGTTCGGGCACTACCTGCGGATTGCGCCGCCCGAATATGCAGGACCTGCTCCGAAGAAGGGCAACGAGCGCGAAATGCTCTCCGCGGCGGCTTAGGTCGACGTTTGGCGCCTTTCGCCGGATATACCGGCGGAAAGCGCCAATTCGATTGAGATCGCGCTTCCTAGAACCCGCGCCGCTCCCTGAGCCGGTTGACCGGCCGCAGCATGGCCTGATTGCCGTGCTCGCTCAACTCATGCCTGACGATCAGGGATCGCACCACGAACAGCACGGCGAGCACGCCGACCACGATCGTGGGCCAGATCACCTCGCTCGGGCTGATGCCGCCGAGCGCGGCGAAGAAGACGTACATCGCCACTGCGCCGAGGCAGATCACCGAGAGCGGTCCGAGCATCCTGCTCAACATCGGCCACCTCCTGTGACCAGGGATTCTGCGAGAGGGCTCCGAGGCGTCAGCCGAGGAGCCACTCGTTTGATGCCGAAGGGGAAACTAGCTTCCGCTCGGTCGCCAGTCATCGGTGTAAAGCCGCAATCAACGGACGATCAGGTAGGTGCCCGCCAGGAGCAAAGCCACGCCCGCGACCCGGCTGGCCGTCAGCGGTTCCTGATCCAGGCCGAGAAAGCCGATTCGGTCGAGGATCACGGAGGTCGTCAGCTGGCCGGTGACCGTCGCGGCGGCGACCGCGCCGGCTCCGATCTGGCTGACCAGGACCAGGGCCGAGAAGACGTAGGCGGCGCCGAGCGCGCCGCCGAGGAGGTAGTACCACTCGACGTGGGCGACGTCGCCGATCCCGCCGGCCTTGCCGCTGAGCACGACGATCGCCCCGAGCAGGAGCGTGCCCACCGCGAAGGAGACCGTGGCGGCGGCGAAGCTGCCGGTCGACTTACCGAGCCCGGCGTTGATGGGCGCCTGCATCGCGATGCATCCGCCGACCACAGCCATGATCAAGACCGCGAAGCCCCTGTCCATGCGCGGATCCTCTCAGACGATCAGCGCGTCTACTTCGCCGCCAGCCAGTCCTTGCCCACTCCCACGTCGACCGCCAGCGGCGGGTCGAGCGGGAAGGCGCCGCACATGGCCTTCTCGACCAGCTTCGAGGCGGCGTCCATCTCGTCCGCCGGGCCCTCGAAGAGGAGCTCGTCGTGGATCTGGAGGACCAGGCGGGTCTCCAGATCCGAGTTCTCGAGCTGATGCTGGGCCTCGACCATCGCGATCTTGATGATGTCCGCGGAGGTGCCCTGGATCGGCATGTTCACGGCGAGGCGCTCGCCCTGGCCCCGGACCTGGGGGCGGCCCGAGCGTAGCTCGGGGATCGGGCGGCGCCGCCCGAGCAGCGTGCTGACGTAGCCCTCCTTCTTGGCGAACTCGATCGTCTCCTCGATGTATCCCCTGACCGCCGGGAAGCGCTCGAAGTAGCGGTCGATGTAGGCGGCCGCCTCCTCCTGCTCTATGTTGAGGCGATCGGCGAGGCCGTACGCCGAGAGGCCGTAGGCGATCCCGTAGTTGACCATCTTGGCCTTCGAGCGCTCGCCGGGGCTGACCTTCTTCGGATCGGCGCCGATGATCCCGGCGGCGGTCGCGGCGTGGATGTCCTCGCCGCGGGCGAAGATCTCCTTGAGGGCGTCCTCGCCGGCGATGTGGGCGAGGATGCGCAGCTCGATCTGGTTGTAGTCGGCGGAGAGGAGGCGCTGGCCGCGCGGGGCGACGAAGCAGGATCGGATCGGGCGCCCCTCCTCGGTGCGGATCGGGATGTTCTGGAGGTTGGGGTTGGTGCTCGAGAGGCGGCCGGTCGCGGTGGCCGTCTGGTTGAAGGTCGTGTGCAGGCGGCCGGTCTCCTCGTCGATCAGCTCCGGAAGGGCGTCGAGGTAGGTGCTCTTCAGCTTGGTCAGCTCGCGCCATTGCTCCACCTTGGCCACGATCTCGTGCTCGTCGCGGATCTGGGAGAGGACGCGGGCGTCGGTGGAGAAGCCGGTCTTGCCGCGGCGCTTCTTGGTCAGCCCGAGCTCGTCGAAGAGGACCTCGGCGAGCTGCTGCGGCGAGCCGATCGTGAACTCGTGGCCGGCCAGCTCGAAGATCTCGGCCTGCAGCGTCTCGATCCGCTGCTCGAAGCCCTCGCCGATGTCGGCGAGGCGCTTGCGGTCGAGCAGGACGCCGTTCTGCTCCATCGAGGCCAGGACCTCGATCAGCGGCATCTCGACCTCGTCCATCAGTTTCTCCAGGCCTCCCTCCTCGATCCCCTTGCGCTGGAGCTGGGCGATCTCCCAGACCAGGCGGGCCTCCGCGGCCGGATCGGGCGGCGGCTCCTCACCGAGCTCGAGCTGGTCGCCGTCGGAACCGTCCGTGTCCTTGGGGGCGGCGGCGAGGCCGCGCTGGGCGGCGATGTCGATCAGGTCGTAGGTGCGGCGCGCGGGGTCGAGGAGGTAGGCGCCGACCATCGTGTCGTGGCGGAGGTCGAGGCCGTCGGCGGCGGCGAGCAGGCCGTGGCGGGCGCCGCCGCCGAGACTCTTCAGGTCGTGGCCGATCAGACGGCGCTCGCCGAGTGAGGCGGCCAACGCCTTCAGGTCGGGGGAGTCGCCCTCCACGAGGCGCTTGCCGTCGTAGCCCGCCCACGTTTCGCCGGCGATCGCGAGTGCGACGTCACCGTCGGCGAGGTCGTCGATGGAACCCTGCTGGGCCGTGGCGTCGAGCTCCTCCTCGACCTTCCCCTCGGGTACGAAGTCCGCGCCGAGCTCCTCCTCGAGGCGCTGGAGGATGACGCGGAGCTCGAACTCGCGGGCGACCTCACGCAGTCGGCTGCGGTCCATCTGCTTGGACATCAGCTCGTCCAGGTCGAGCTCGATGTCGATGTCGGTGATCGCCGTGGCGAGCTGCTTGGAGACGCGAGCGTCCTCGGCGTGGTTGGTGAGGTTCTCCTTGCGCTTGGCGCCGGAGATCTTGTCGATGTTGGCGAGGACTCCCTCCAGGTCCCCGTACTCCTGGAGCAGCTGGGCGGCGGTCTTGTCGCCGATGCCGGGGACGCCGGGGATGTTGTCCGAGGTGTCGCCCTTCAACCCGATCAGGTCGGTGACCAGCTCCGGAGGGACGCCGTAGCGCTCGACCACGCCCTTGCTGTCGTAGATCTTGGTGTCGGTGACGCCGCGGGAGGTGGTCATCACCCGGACCCCCTTCTCGACCAATTGGTAGACGTCGCGATCGCCGGAGACGACCATCACGTCGAGGCCCTGCTCGCGGGCCCGCTTGGTGAGGGAGGCGATCACGTCGTCGGCCTCGTAGCCGTCTACCTTGATGTTGGTGAAGCCGAAGGCCTCGGCCAGGGGCATCAGGTGGGGCCACTGGTCTCGCAGCAGGTCGGGGCGGGGCTTGCGCTGGGACTTGTACGGCTCGTAGGTGAGCTCGCGGCCCGACCAGCCGGCGTCCCAGCAGACGACCACAGCGGCGGGATCGCAGTCGATCAGGAACTTGGCGAACATCGAGGCCAGGCCGTAGATGGCGTTGGTGGGACGACCGTCGTGGGTGGCGATGGACTCGGGCAGCGCGAAGAAGGCCCGGTAGGCGAGCGAGTTGCCGTCGATCAGGAAGAGCTCGCCCGGCTTCTGCTTCGCCTTCGAGCCCTTGGCGGGGGCCTTCTTCTGGGTCGTCGCGGGCACGTGTTCATCATAGGTTGGGGGTCAGAGAGCCCTGTGCCAGCAGGGAGCGCAGTGCCGCAACGACCGCGGTTCGGTCGAGCACCTGTCGGTGGGTGAAGCGGAGGACCTTGAAACCCAGGCTCTGAAGGAGGGCGTCCCGAGCGCGGTCGCGCTCGAAGGCCTCGCGGTCTCCGTGATGGCGGAACCCATCGGTCTCGACGATCAGCGCGCGGTCTCGCCAGAGGAAGTCGACCTCGTGGGGACCCACGCGGGCGTTCACTTCCGGCTGGGGAAGGCGGTGGCGGCGGCACAGGCTGAGGAACACCCGCTCGAGCTCGCTGCGGGTGACGGCGGGGTCGGGCCCGAGGTCATTGGACGAGATCAGCCGAAGATCGAGTCCACGACGCACGGCGGAACGAAACACTGGCTGGGGAACGCAAGGCCTCAGATCGCGGAGCGTCCGCCCCGGCCGAGTCACCGCGATGCCGTTGCGACGGGTCACAACTGCGGCCGTGAGGGTGGCGGAGCGGTGGATCCTGATGCCGGTCCGTGGCTTGCGGCCGGCATCGCCACTGACACTGACGTGGATCGAGCCCCCATGAGGCGGAAGAAGTCCCCAGACTGCGGCCGCACTTCGATGGCTCGCGACCGCCGCTTGGCCGAGGGCAAGAACTGCGGCAACGCAGCGGCCTTCGAAGGTGACCTGCGAGTGACCCACGGCATACACACCGCGATGAAGCCGATGCAGATGACCGGCGCGCAAGCGGGCCTGGACGGCGTTGCGGTGAAGGCCGGCGTTGCGCAGCTGGTTCCAGCTGACGACACCGTGCTGCCGACCGGCAATCCCGGCGACCACTCGATCGAATCTGGCGCCTTGTTCCCCCATACGGGGAATAAGGCGCCAACTCCGGTGCCTCTCCCCCTCCCCCGCGCTGGGGCGCCCTTTCATTGCCGGTTTCCGGACCCGTCTCCCTTCATCGCCGCTTTTCCGTCGACCGTAAGCGGAAGTTCGACCCCCCTATGATCAGCGCCCGATGGCTGCCTCCGCTCAGTACAGCGTCACCGTTCGCGTCGAGCTCGACGCGCGCCAGGAGCCGCTCGGCAAGCTCACCGCCCAGATCGCCGAGGCCGGCGGGGCGTTGCAGTCGGTCGACCTGATTCCGGGCGCCGGTCCCGAGGGCAAGCGGGTTCGCGAGTTCACGATCGACGCCAACAGCGCCGAGGCCTGGGAGCAGATCCTGCGCTCGATCGGCTCCACGCGCGGCGCGCGGGTCCTCGGCTTCACCGACCGCACCTTCGAGATGCACAAGAAGGGCAAGATCGAGCAGCACAACAAGTACCCGCTGAAGACCCGCGACGACCTCTCCATGGCCTACACGCCGGGTGTCGCGCGCGTCTGCGAGTACATCGCAGAGGACAAGACCAAGGCCTTCGACTACACGATCAAGGCGAACACGGTGGCCGTCGTCTCCGACGGCTCAGCCGTGCTCGGCCTGGGCGACATCGGCCCCGAGGCCGCGATGCCCGTGATGGAGGGCAAGGCGATGCTGTTCAAGGAGTTCGCCGAGGTCGACGCGTTCCCGATCTGCCTCGCCACCAACGACCCCCAGGAGATCATCCAGACGGTCAAGCTGATCGCCCCCACCTTCGGCGGCATCAACCTCGAGGACATCTCCGCCCCCCGCTGCTTCGAGATCGAGGAGACCCTGAAGGAGGAGCTCGACATCCCCGTCTTCCACGACGACCAGCACGGCACGGCGGTCGTCGTCATGGCGGCCCTCTTCAACTCCCTGAAGATCACCGGCAAGCCGATCGAGAGCCTGCGCGTCCTGGTGCTCGGGACCGGCGCGGCCGGGATCGCCTGCACGAAGATGATGCAGGAGTCGGGCATCAGCGAGATCATCGGCTGCGACCGCCAGGGCGCCATCTCGACGGACCGGGCCGACTACGAAGACGGCTCGATGTCCGAGATCAAGAAGTGGTTCGCCGAGAACACCAACCAGGAGAAGCTCTCCGGCGGCCCGAACGACGTGATCGAGGGCTGCGACCTCTTCATCGGCGTCTCCGGCCCCGGCCTGATCGAGGCGGACTCGCTGGCGAAGATGAACGACGACGCGATCGTCTTCGCCATGGCCAACCCCACCCCCGAGGTGATGCCCGAGGACGCCGAGCAGCACGTGCGGATCATGGCCACGGGCCGCTCGGACTACCCGAACCAGATCAACAACGTCCTCTGCTTCCCGGGGATCTTCCGAGGCGCCCTGGACGCCGGCGCGCCCCGGATCACCGAGGAGATGAAGCTCGCCGCCGCCCGCGGGATCGCCGAGGTGGTCACCGAGGACGACCTCGCCGAGGACTACATCATCCCCTCGGTCTTCAACCGCGATGTGGCCCCAGCCGTGGCGCAGGCCGTCGTCGAAGAGGCGAAGAGCGCGGGGCTCGCCCGCTTCTCGGAGGAGACCGGTACCTTCGAGATCGTCGACGCGGCGGGAAGCGCCACCGACGGCTCAGGCTCCTAGCGACTCGACGGGAGCAGCCACGGCGGCGGCTTCACCAGGATCCGCGCCGCCCACAGGAAGCAGAGCGCTCCGACCAGCGTCATCGAAGTGGCCAGGGACGCGTTGAGGACCTCATTCGTGTCAGGGACCACGTAGGCGGCGACTGCCGAGATCCCGAACGCGATCGAGCCGACCAGGTTGAGGCTCGCGGAGCGACGTGCCGGGACGAGCGGCCCCCAGACGGCGATCTCCGCGAGCACGCTGGACGCCAGGAAGCAGATCGAGCCGAAGACGTCGGGCGACCAGACCAGGAGGTCGGCGGTGTGCTGCGAGAGATGGTCCGACATCGCGAAGAAGGTGCTGGCGTTGAAGAAGAGGGTCCCGGCGAACTGGATGGCCGCCGCCCAGATCTCCTTGCCCTCCCCGCGCGCAACCCTGAGTTGCTCGAACGCGGCGATTGTGAAGAAGATGGATCCGACGAAATAGGTGATCCCGACTGCACCCTCCGAAAGACTCGAAGCAGCCGGCAGGGAAGCAACAGCGAAACACGCCGAGCCGACCATGAAGAGGATTCCGATCCGCCGCGCGTCGCCCTGCGCGGCCCCCGCGCTGATCGCGGCGGCCGAGCCGGCGCTCACCGCGGGACCTGCGTCCGGTAACGGACCTCCGTGAAGGTGCTCCCGGCGAAGGTCTTCTCGCGCGTCGCGCCGTCGAGCTTCCATCCGGTTGCCTCGTAGAAGCCTCTCGAGGTGTTCCATTCGGCCGTCCACAGCGTCGCCTCCAGGAACCTCCGCTCCCGAAGCTCGTCCATCGCCGCATCGAGCAGCGCGCGGCCGAGACCCCTGCGCCACGACGCGGGCTCCGTGTACAGCCGGTCGAGCAGGGCGACCCTCGCCGGGTCCGAATCGGGGTCGGTGCTCCGGCAGAGCAGCGCCAGAGCGGCGGGCTGGCCACGGCGCTCGGCGACGAGGACGATCAGATCGGGATCCCGGATCCAGCGCTCCCAGTCATCGGCGGGTGAGGTCACTCCTCCGAGGCCGACCGGCGAAAGATGGCGCGCCCATGCGGCACGCCCCGATGAGAGATAGATCTCGCTGAGACGGGTCCCCTCGCCGGGCTGGGCGGGTCTGACGGTGTCGGCCATCGGGCCGGAACCTAGCGGGGCGCGCCCGTCTGGCTAGCATCAGCCGCCGGATGCGAGTCCTCATCACCGGAGCCAGCGGCCTGATCGGCTCGGCCCTCGCCGACGCGCTGCTCGCGCGGGGCGACGAGGTCGTCGGGCTGACGCGCGACCCCGATCGAGCGAGGCCGAAGAACCCGACCGTCCGCTGGCACGCGTGGCGGGCGACCACCGAGCGCCCTCCTCCCGAGGCCCTGGAGGGAGTCGACGCCGTCGTCAACCTGATCGGCGAGGAGATCAACCAGCGGCTCACCGATCAGGCCAAGGTCCGCATCCGTGAGAGCCGCCTCGTCGGCACCCGGAACCTCCTGCAGGGGATCGAGGCGGCGCCGGCCGAGCCGAGCGTCTTCATCGGGCAGTCGGCGATCGGCTACTACGGCGACCGGGGCGCCCAGATCCTCGACGAGGAGTCAGAGCCAGGCGAGGGCTTCATGGCCGAGATCCCCGTCGACTGGGAGAGCGCCGAGCGGGAGGCGGAGCGAATCGTTCCGCGCGTCGTGATCGTCCGGACCGGCCTCGTGCTGACCAAGCACGGCGGCCTGCTCAAGCAGCTCCTCCTCCCCTTCAAGCTCGGCGTCGGCGGCCCGATCGCGGGCGGCGAGCAGTTCATGTCCTGGATCCACATCGACGACGAGATCGGCCTCCTGCTCTGGGCGCTTGACAACGACCAGGTCTCCGGCGCGATCAACGCGACCGCGCCGAATCCCGTCACCAACCGCGAGTTCTCGAAGGCGCTCGGCAGCGCACTGCACCGCCCCGCCTTCATGCCCGTACCGAAGTTCGCGGTCGGCGCCCTGCGCGGCGGCGAGCTCGCCGACGCGGTCGCCGGCGGCGCGAGGGTGCTGCCCAGACGGGCGCTCGACGGCGGCTATGAGTTCCGTCATCCGGAGCTCGACGAAGCCCTGCGCAGCGCGCTTCGCTGAGCGCCGAGCTACGCGCCCTCGGGGCGCTCCTCGCCCGGCCACTCGCCGGTCATCCGCTCGAAGCCGCGACGGGCCCCATGATCGACGAGCCCCTTGACCAGGCGGAAGATCGCGCCCTCGATGATCAGCGCGATCGCCAGCTTCGGCAGGCTCACCTCGCGATGCTCCGGGTGCGGAGGCTCCTGCTCGTCGACCTTGCCCCAGATCGCGTCGAACGCCTTCTGGCCGACGAAGGCGGCCAGCAGCCCGCCGAGGATGCTGATCGGGATGAACGCGACCTTCATGCGGGTGATCTGCCCGCGCCGAAGCCGGTGGAAACGCCGGCGATAGGGCAAGATGGAGAACGATGAAGCTCGAGGGCGTCCACCACATCACCGCGATCACCGGCGACGCGCAGAAGAACGTCGACTTCTACGCCGGCGTGCTGGGGCTTCGCCTGGTGAAGAAGACCGTCAACCAGGACGACCCCACCGTCTACCACCTGTTCTTCGCCGACGAGAGGGGCGACGCGGGATCCGACCTGACCTTCTTCGAGTACCCGGGCGCGCCGCCCGGCCGCGCGGGCGACGGCATGATCTGGGGGATCCGCTGGCGGCTCGGCACCGAGGAGGCACTCGACTTCTGGGCGGAGCGGCTGAAGCAGCACGGCACCGAGGCCGAACGCGCCGACGGCGTCCTCCGCTTCGCCGATCCCGAGGGCCTGGGACACGCCCTCAAGGTCGTCGAGACGACCGACGAGCCGCTGATCGCGGAGCACCCGGAGATTCCATCCGAATTCGCCCTTCAGGGCTTCGACGGTGCGATCGCCTACGCGAGCAACCCGGAGGACAGCCGCCTTCTCCTGGAGGAGGCGCTCGGCTTCGCGCCCCTGACCGGCGAGGACGACCAGACCGGCTGGGAGTGCCGAGGCGACAGCCGCGGCGGCCTCTGGGGTTACTCGGAGCCGCCCGCCGAGCGCGGCCTGCAGGGCGCGGGCAGCGTCCATCACATCGCCTGGGCCTCCCAGATCGACGACCACGAGGCCTGGCGCGACCGCGTGATCGCCGCCGGCGGGCACCCGACTCCGGTGATCGACCGCTTCTACTTCCGCTCGATCTACTTCCGCGAGCCGAGCGGCGTCCTCTTCGAGATCGCGACGCTGGGCCCGGGCTTCACCGTCGACGAGCCGCTCGAGTCGCTCGGCGAGAAGCTCTCGCTGCCACCCGACTACGAGCACCTCCGGGAACAGGTCGAGCCGGTCCTGCGGCCGATCCACAACCCGCGTGTCCACGCCTGAGCAGCCTCAAGGCGACCGCCCGGGCCAGGTCGTCCAGCTCGCCCACCTGACTCGCGAGCCGGCCGGGGAGCCGGAGGGAGCGCTGATCCTTCTCCACGGCCGGGCAGTCGATGAGCGCGACCTGTACCCGATGCTCGACGAGCTCGACCCCGACCGCAGGCTCTTCGGGATGACCCCGGGCGCCCCGCTCACCAACGTCCCGCCGGGCGGCCGCCACTGGTACGTGATCCGGGAGGTCGGCCACCCCGACGAGGACACCTTCGTCGACACGCTGGAGAAGCTCTGCCGGTTCCTCGACGACGAGCTCCGCCACCGCGGCATCCCCTGGGAGAAGACCGTGATCGGGGGATTCAGCCAAGGCGCCGCCGTCGCCTGCGCCGTCGCCCTCGGCATGGGCCGTCCCAAGGCGGCCGGCCTGCTGATGATGAGCGGCTTCTATCCGATGGTCCGCGGCTGGAAGGTCGACCCGCGCGCGAAGCGCGGCATGCCGGCGTACGTCACCCACGGCTCCTACGACCCCGTCATCCCCGTGGGCTTCGGCCGCAAGGCTCGCGACCTCCTCGAGGACGGCGGCCTGATGGTCACCTACCGCGAGGCGCGCGTCCAGCACTCGATCGACTTCGCGCTGATCGGTGAGATCCGAGGCTGGGTCTCCTCGGTGATCACCGGCGAGCCGGTGATCGAGGGCCCGCCCTCCGCTCGCTAGCCGAGCGGGCAGGGCGCGCCGAGGGTCGCCGCATGCGGCCGCTCGCCCTCATAGCGCTGGACCATGCACTCGGTGGTATCCCCCTCCGAGGTGATCGAGTAGCTGCCGAGCACCGTGCCATCGCGCTGGGCGCCCAAGACGTCACCGCGAACGTCGTCGCGAAATGAGGATGCGTCGGTCCCGGCTTCGCGAATCGCCTGGAGGATGAGCCCCATCGCCTCGTAGCCATAGGCGGCGTACGGGTCGGGCGAGCGATGGAAGCGACCGCTGAACTGACCCGGAAAGGACCGTCCCCTGAGGTTGGCGACGGCGAGCTCGGCTCTCAGCTCACGCCGTGGTGGCGCCGGCCTGCCGGTCTGCTGAAGGATCTGGCCGCCGGAGGAGGTCCGCCCTCCCGGGTAGTAGGTGACCGCCGTCTTCCCCCCGCCGCTCACCTTTCCCAGCTGAACCTGGATGCCGTGCTCGGTTGCCGCGGAGGAGAACTCGTTCGCCATCAGGTCCTGGAACGGCGTGCCGTCCGAAAGCGCGGTGGCGGACTTGAGGTGAAGCTCCGAGGTCCAGCCGGCCGCCGCGTCGGCAACCACGGCGTCCGAGGGGACCGTGCGGGCGAAATTGGGCGAGCCCGACGGCCGGTAGCGATCCGGCGAATTCGGATAGCCCGCCGCCGGCTGGGTCAGGTCCACTCCGCCCGCGCCCGGCGACACCTGCACCAAGCCGGCGTCGTTCGTGATCGGCATCGAGGCGCGGGTGGGCTCGGAATCGAGCTCACCGATGTAGGCGGCGGCCGACGAGTCCTGGACCGCCTGCCGCGCGTTCGCCCCGACCGCGACCGGGTCCCACACCCTCCCCTTGGCATCATCGAGGTAGACCGCCCTGACCTGGATCGAGCCGGCCCTCCCCTGCGCCTGCTCGAGCGCGAGCCGGGCCCCGTCCGCCGCGTCGCGGCCGTCGGCTCCGTGCGGGCCGGTCAGGGGCAGGCTGACGTAGACGGTCACCGGCGCCTCGATCTTCGCGCTGCCGGCGATGCCGCAGCCCGTGATGCCAAGGGTCAGGAGCGCCGCGAGCACCAGGCGAAACATCAACCCACTAGCCGAAGAAGACCTCGGCCTCGCGGTAGAGCGACTCGGGAACCGTCTTCAGCTCCGCGATCGCCTCCGTGAGGTCGACCAGCTCGATGTTCGTGCTGCGCAGCGCGGTCATCTTGCCCCAGTCCCCGTTGTGCGCCGCGTCGATCGCGTGCAGGCCGAATCTGGTGGCCAGCACCCGGTCGAAGGCGGTCGGCGTGCCCCCGCGCTGGACGTGCCCGAGGACGGTGGCGCGAGCCTCGTGGCCGGTGCGGTGCTCGATCTCGCCCTCGAGCCACTGCGCGATCCCGCCCAGGCGGACGTGGCCGAAGGCGTCGAGCGGCGCGTCCTCCGCCGACGGCATCCCGCCCTTCGGCACCGCTCCCTCGGAGACCACCACGATCGGCGAGTACTGGCTCTCGAACCGGCGGACGATGTAGTCGCAGACCCTGTCGAGGTCGAACTCGATCTCCGGGATCAGGATCACGTTGGCCCCGCCCGAGAGCCCGGCGTGGAAGGCGATCCAGCCGGCATGGCGGCCCATCACCTCGCAGATCAGCGTCCGCTTATGGCTCTCCGCGGTCGTGTGCAGGCGGTCGATCGCGGACATCGCGATGTTGACCGCCGTGTCGAAGCCGAAGGTGTAGTCGGTCGCGGAGAGGTCGTTGTCGATCGTCTTCGGGACGCCGACGACCCTGACCCCCTCGTCGTGGAGCTTGGCCGCCGCGCCGAGCGTGTCCTCGCCGCCGATGACGATCAGTCCATCGACCTCGTCGGTCTTGAGGTTCTCAGCGAGACGCTCCGGCCCGCCCTCCTCCTTGAACGGGTTGGTCCGGGACGACCCAAGGATCGTCCCGCCCCGCGGCAGGATCCCGCGGACCTCGGGGACCCCGAGCGGAGAGCTGAGGCGCTCGAGCGGTCCGGCCCAGCCGTTGCGATAGCCGACGAACTCGTGGCCGTACTCCGCCACCCCCTTGCGCACGATCGCGCGAATCACCGCGTTCAGCCCGGGGCAGTCGCCTCCACCGGTGAGTACGCCGATCCGCACGCGGTCAATCTACCTGGGCGCAACGCGGGTCAGCGCTCGGAGGCGTCGGCGCTCAGCACCGGCTTCACGTCGACGACCGGCGTGCCGTCCAGGGCCTCAAGGTTCCGGACCCTGATCCGCTCCCCGTCGACCTCGGCGACCTCCACCCGATGGAGCCCGATCGGGTTAGGGCGGTGCGGTGAGCGGGTGGTGAACACGCCCTCGGGCGGCCGTGAGGCATCGCCCCGGGGATGGACCACGAGCACGTCTCGATCCGCTCGGTCGAGCCAGGTCAGGACGATCAGCTCGTCCCCGGTGCGGATGCTCTGCAGCGCATCGAGGACGTCGGGCTCGAATGCGATCCAGGCGTCGGGCGCGCCCTCGTCCCCCTGCTTCGGGGCCGTGCCCATCTCCTCGAGAGACGACTGGACCCGCCCGATCACCCGGACGTCGTAGGTCTCCGGCATGCGTGAAGCCTAGGCCTCGGATCGACGCGTTCGGAGCCGGCCCCAGGCGACCCAGCCGAGCCGCGCGATCAGCGGAGCGAACGAGACGATCAGGATGACGGTGTCCATCGGTAGGTTCTCCTTTCGAATTGACCGTTGCAGATTACCTATAAAATCACAGGTAAACTAAATGGCGATGCGAAAGTCTGAGGAAGACCGGAGGCGGCGACTCGGGAGTGAGATCTCGCGCCTGATGGGCGGACTGGTCCGTGGCTTCCGAGGGAGCTTCTCCTCCTGCGCTGAAAGGATCGGGCTCGCCCCAGGGGAAGCGCAGCTTCTCTGGCTGCTCGGCGAGACCGGCGATGCGTCGACCGGTGGCCTGGCGGGCCGGCTCGGGGTTGACCCTGCGAACGCCTCCACCCTGCTGACGAAGCTGGAGCGGCGTGGTCTCATCCGCAGGGAGCCCGCGGAGCACGATCGCCGCAGGCGTGTGGTCTCACTCACCGCCGCCGGTCGGAAGCAGAAGGAGGCCCTGGCTCGGTGCATGGAGCAGCGCCAGGCCGGATTCAGCGCGCTGACGACGTCGGAGCTCGGGATCTTCCGAGACCTGCTCAGGCGCGTCGCCGGGGAGGACTGACCCGGGCTACGGCCGGGTGAGCCAGTCGATCAGCGGCTGGGAGTAGCGGAGCAGGGCGCCGGTGAAGACGCCGCCGAGAAACAGCATCGCGTCGACCGGTCCCGGGAGGCCGAGGGCATAGGCGATCACCATCACGCACGCGCCGAGGACCGTGAAGAGGATTACCTGCATGGCCCGGAAGCCTATCTGGCGAGGGCGGCGCGAGTTTCGCCCAGGAACCCGGTCACGCCGGCGACCGCCGCATCGCGGTCGGGCGCGTCGGCCACCGCTCGGACGAGCCGGGTGCCGATGATGACCCCATCGGCGAGCTCACCGACCCTGGCAGCCTGCTCGGGCGTCGAGATGCCGAAGCCGATCGCCACGGGCACGCCCGCCTCCTCCTTGGCGGCCGAGATCAGGTCGGTCAGTTCCGGCGGCAGCTCCGCACGCTCGCCGGTGACCCCGACGGTGGAGACCAGGTAGACGAACCCCCGGGCGCCGGCGCAGATCTGCCGACGCCGCTCGGCAGGAGTCGTCGGTGCGATCAAGGGGATCAGGGCAAGGCCCTTGGCCTCCAGCGAATCGCCGATCGGGCCCTGCTCCTCCAGCGGCAGGTCGGGGACGATCACACCCGCAGCCCCGGCGTCGGCGGCGAGAGCGCCGAACTCCTCGGCCCCCCGCGCCAGGACCATGTTCGAGTAACACATGAGCGCGACCGGGATCCGATCGGCGACCGCGGCGCAGGTCTCGAGCACGCTCTCGAGGGTCGCTCCCGCCTCCAGGGCCACGGTATCGGCCGAGTGGATCGTCGGTCCGTCCGCAAGTGGATCGGAGAACGGGACGCCGAGCTCGATCAGGTCGGCGCCGGCATCGGCGTATGCGGTGGCCACCGCCGTGGCGGTCTCCTGATCGGGAAAGCCGCCCATCAGGTACGGCATGAGAGCGGCGCGATCTTCGGCCCGGGCGGCCTCGAAGGCGGCCTGGATCGAGGCCGTGGTGGTCTCAGGCATCGACCTGGGCGAGCTTGTCGGTGACCTCGGCCATGTCCTTGTCGCCGCGGCCGCTGAGGGTGAGGACGTCGTAGCCCTCCGTGCCCCGGTTCTCGAGGACCCAGGCGATCGCGTGTGCCGGCTCCAGCGCAGGAATGATCCCCTCGAGGCGCGCCAGCTCGCGGAAGGCTCGCACCGCCTGGTCGTCGGTGGCGCTCACGTAGGTGGCGCGTCCGGAGTCGCGCAGGAACGCGTGCTCGGGGCCGACTCCCGGGTAGTCGAGCCCGGCGGAGACCGAGTGCGCCTCCAGGATCTGCCCCTCCTCGTCGGCCAGCACGGCCGAGAGGGCGCCGTGGAGGACGCCGGTGGTCCCGGCGGCGAGCGAGGCGCCGTGATGGCCGCTGTCCAGCCCTTCACCGGCCGCCTCGACCCCGACCAGCTCGACCGGGTCGTCGAGAAAGGCATGGAAGCTCCCGATCGAGTTGGAGCCGCCCCCGACGCAGGCGATCACGCGTGCCGGCAGCGATCCCTCGGCCTCGAGAGCCTGACCGCGGGCCTCGTCGCCGATCACCCGCTGCAGGTCGCGGACCAGCGCCGGGTAGGGAGCCGGGCCCACCACCGAGCCGATCACGTAGTGGGTGTTCTCGACCGAGGCCACCCAATCGCGGATCGCGGCGCTCACCGCCTCCTTCAGCGTGCGGGCGCCGGCCTCCACGGAGATCACCTCGGCGCCGAGCAGCTTCATCCGCTCGACGTTCGGCGCCTGGCGGCGGATGTCCTCGCCGCCCATGTAGACGGCGCACTCGAGGCCGAACAGGGCGCAGGCCGTCGCGGTGGCCACCCCGTGCTGCCCCGCCCCGGTCTCCGCGATCACGCGCGCCTTGCCCATCCGGCGGGCCAGCAGCGCCTGGCCCACCGCGTTGTTGATCTTGTGCGCTCCGGTGTGGGCGAGATCCTCACGCTTCAGATAGACGCGGCGGCCGACTCGCTCGGAGAGACGCTCGGCCAGATAGAGGGGCGTCGGGCGGCCGACGAAGTCGCGAAGCAGCACCGAGAGCTCGGTCTGGAAGCCCTCGTCCTCGCGCGCCTCCGCCCAGGCCGCGCTGAGCTCGTCGAGAGCCGCGATCAGGGTCTCGGGGACGAACCGGCCGCCGTACGGGCCGAAGCGCTCCTCCACCGCGGCGCTCACGGTGCCGTCACCCTCGAGGGCAGCTCGACGCCGGCCGCAGCGAGGAAGGCCTCGACCTTGGCATGGTCCTTGCGGCCCGGCTCGGCCTCGACCCCGCTCACCACGTCGACGGCGTATGGCCTCACCTGCTCGATCGCCCCTCCGACATTCTCGGCGGTCAGGCCGCCTGCCAGGATCATCGGCACCTTCGAGCGGCGCTTGGCCACCAGGTCCCAGTCGAAGCTCTTGCCGGTGCCGCCGTGGATCCCGTGCCAGTAGGCGTCGAAGAGATGGAAGTCGGTGCGAAACGCCTCGGCCGCCTGGACGTCGGCGGCGCTGTTGATGCGCATCGCCTTGATCACCTTGGCCCCGGTGCGGCGACGGGCCTCCACGCAGAACGAGGGCCCCTCCTCGCCGTGGAACTGCAGCAGCGTCAGGTTCTCGCGCTCTGCCGCGTCGATCACCTCGTCGAGCGTCGAGTTGACGAAGACCCCCGCGATCTCGCAGCGGCGTTTCAGCGCGGCGCCGATCTCCTCGGCGACGTCCGGGCGCACGCAGCGCGGGCTGTCGGGGTGGTGGATCAACCCGATCGCCCAGGCGCCGTGGCTCGCCGCGTGCTCCGCGTCGGCGACGCTCGTCATTCCGCAGACCTTGACCCTGGTCATGCGACAAGGGTAGGGAGATTCACGTTTCTCTCCTGGCAGCGGGCATTCCGGGAGTAGGCTGCTGGTCCATGACCGCGATCGAGTCGGCCTCCAGGCGACTTGCTCTCGGGGCGTTCTCCCGGGTGCGCGGCGGCAGCCTGGAGCTGATCGAGGCATTTTCAGACGGGTCGGGCTCAAGCGCGCCCTCGCAGCGACGGTTCCAGTTCGGGGACGCGGCCGCTGATCTGGCGGCGACGATCAGGGTCAACTCCGTCCGCTTCTACCGCGCGCTCCTCAGCGGCAGCGTCGGCCTCGGCGAGGCCTACCGGGACAAGCTCTGGGATTGCGACGACCTGGTCGCGGTGCTCCGGATCGCCTGCCGCAACCTCGGGTCGCTCGACGCCTGGCGCCGGCGCCTTCACCCACTGCTCGTGCCGCTTGAGAAGACCATCTGGCGAGTGCCGCGGAACAGCAAGCGCGCCACGCGGCGCCACATCTCAGCCCATTACGACCTCGGCAACGACCTCTTCGGGCTCTACCTCGACGAGTCGATGATGTACTCGGCGGCCGTCTTCCCGAACGCGGAGGCGACCCTGGCCGAGGCGCAGCAGAACCGGCTGGAGCGGATCTGCCAGGCGCTCGAGCTCGGCCCGGACGACCACCTGCTCGAGATCGGCACCGGCTGGGGCGCGATGGCCGCCTACGCCGCGTCCAACTACGGCTGCCGGGTGACCACGACGACGATCTCGCGCGAGCAGCGCGAGGGCGCCCTCCGCAGGATTCGCGACGCCGGAGTCGAGGATCGCGTCACCGTCCTGCTCGAGGACTATCGCGACCTGCGCGGCACCTACGACAAGCTCGTCTCGCTGGAGATGATCGAGGCGGTCGGCTGGCAGTACTTCGACGAGTACTTCCGGCGCTGCTCGGAGTTGCTCGAGCCGGACGGCCTCTTCTTCCTGCAGGCGATCCTGATCGACGACCGGCTCTATGAGACCGAGAAGGCGGCCAAGAGCTTCGCCAACAAGCTGATCTTCCCCGGCGGCTGCCTCCCCTCCCTCGAGGTGATCCAGCGCTGCACGGCGCGGGAGACCGACCTGAGCACGATCTGGCTGGAGGAGATCGGCGCCCACTACGCCCGCACGCTCGAGCTCTGGCGCGAGCGGTTCATCGCCAACTCGGACCTCGCCGGCGAGCTCGGTTACGACGAGCCGTTCCGCCGCCTCTGGACGCTCTGGCTGGCGATGAGCGAGGCCGGCTTCCGAGAGCGGCGCCTGCGGGACGTGCAGGCCGTGTTCGCGAAGCCCCGGCACTCGACTAGGGTCACGGAGGACCAATGGCCGAGGGCGACGGCAAGACAGTTCTAGTCACAGGGGGCTCCGGCTACCTCGCCGGCTGGTGCATCATCGGCCTGCTCGAGCGCGGCTACCGCGTCAGGACGACGGTTCGCAATCCCTCGCGTGAGCGCGCCGTCTTCGACGCCGTTGAGTCACAGGTCGGCCAGGGCCCCCACCTCACGGTCCACCAGGCCGATCTGATGAGCGAGGAGCACTGGGCCAACGTGATCGAGGGATGCGACTACGTGCTGCACGTCGCCTCCCCGTTCCCGCCCAAGCAGCCGAAGGATCCCGACGAGCTGATCGTCCCCGCCCGCGAGGGGACGCTCCGGGTGCTGCGGACCGCGCTCGACCATGACGTGAAGCGCGTCGTGGTCACCTCCTCGATCGCCGCGGTCAGGCTCGCCAAGGGAGCCGACAAGGAGGTCCTCGACGAGGACGACTGGACCGATCCCGACGAGGACGGCCTCACTCCCTACGTCCGGTCCAAGACGATCGCGGAGCGAGCCGCCTGGGACCTGGTGAAGGAGCGTGGCGCCGAGGACAGGCTCGCCGTGGTCAACCCCGGCGCGATCATCGGCCCGGTCCTCAACGACGACCTCTCCTACTCGATCCAGGCGATCGAGCGGCTGCTCAAGGGAATGCCCGGCATGCCCAGGCTCGGCTTCAGCTTCGTGGACGTGCGCGACGTCGCGGACCTCGAGATCCGGGCGATGACCGCCCCGGAGGCCGGCGGCCGGCGCTTCATCGCGGTGACCAAGTTCCTCTGGATGTCGGAGACCGGCGAGATCCTCCGCGACCGGCTCGGCGAGGGTGCGTCGAAGGTGCCGACGCGGACGATCCCCGACTTCGTGGTCCGCGCGATGTCCCTCTTCGACGGCGGCATCCGCTCGATCGTCGGCACGCTCGGCAAGCGGACGGAGCTCAGCTCCGAGAAGGCGCGCGGCCTGGGCTGGTCACCGCGGCCGATCGAGGACACGATCGCCGAGACCGGCGAGAGCCTGATCGAGCATCAGGTCGTCGGATAGACGCTTCGCCATCAAACGGGTTGCTCCTCGGCTACGCCTGGGAGCACCCTCGCCCTACGGCAGGGAGCTCGAGTTCGAGTCCTGGACGTGCGACGGGCGGTCGCCGAGCTTGACGGTGACGTTCTTCTGCTGGCCGCCGCTGAAGATCGTCAACGTGATCTCGTCGCCGGGCTGGTGGTCGTTGACGGCGGAGATGACCTCGTCCATGCCGCTGATCGCCTTGCCGTCGACCTTGGTGATGATGTCGCCGCCCACCGGGAAGGTCTGGCCGGAGATCGTCGCCTGACCGGTCGCGCCCTTGATGCCGGCGTCATCGGCCGGGCCGCCGCTCAGCACCCGCTCGATCAGAACGCCCTGCGTGACCGGGAGGTGGAGGGCGTGGGCGATGTCCGGGGTGATGTCGCCACCCGAGATCCCCAGGTAGGCCTGGTGGACCTGGCCGCCGTTCTCGAGCTGCGAGGCGACATCGGCCGCGGTCTTGATCGGGACGGCGAAGCCGACGCCCTCGTTGCCGCCGCTCTGGCTCTCGATCTGGGAGTTGATGCCGATCACCTCACCGGCGCCGTCGATCAGCGGGCCGCCCGAGTTGCCGGGATTGATCGCGGCGTCGGTCTGGATCACGTCGGAGATCGAGAAGCCGTTGGGCGCCTGGATCTGGCGCTGGAGCGCCGAGACGATTCCGCTCGTCACGGTGCGGTCCAGGGCGAATGGGTTGCCGATCGCGACCACGGGGTCGCCTACCTGGACCTTGGATGAGTCGCCCAGAGGCAGCGGGCTGGCGCCCTCTGTGTTGTCCACCTTGAGGAGCGCGACGTCGCTGGAAGGGTCCGTGCCGACGACCTGGGCGTCCTGCTCGGCGCCGTTGCCGAGCTGGACCGTGACGCTCTTCGCACCCTCGACGACGTGGGCGTTCGTGAGGATGTGGCCGTCATTGTCGATCAGGAAGCCCGATCCGGTGGCCTCGCTCGACTGCTGCTGCGGAAGGCCGAATACGGACTGCGTCTTCTGCACGATGGTCGAGCGGATGAAGGCGACGCCGTCCGCATCGCGCTGGTAGATGTCGTGGACGGTGAGGCCCTGGTTCGAGTCGCTGGCGGGCCGGGCCAGGGCGGCCGGCGCGATGACCGGAGCCGAGCTCTGGTCCTTGCTCGTATCGACGACGCCGGCCTGGATCAGCAGCAGGCCGACGACCAGCACGACGAGACCGCCCGCGACGGCGGATCCGAAGCTCGTGGAGAGGAACCTCTTCAGCGACTGCATGGGGGCCAGTGTGCGGCCCGCCGCTTAACCGTCTCTAAGCAGGTTCTTCGCGTTCCATAATGAAATGGGTTGCTCCTTTCGGAGCACCCTCGCATCAGGGCAGCAGGTGCTCGCGGGTCGACTCCTCGTCCGCGATCAGCTCCCTGAGCTTGGCGCCGGGATCGTCGGCCCGCATCAGGGCCTCCCCGATCAGGACGGCGTCGACGCCGACTCGCTCCAGGTCGTCCAGTGTGGCGCGCTCGGCTATCCCGCTCTCCGAAACCACGGTCTTGCCGGCGGGGACGTCGGTGATCAACTCGTAGGTCGTCTGGACGTCCACCGTGAAGTCGTCGAGATTGCGGTTGTTGATGCCGATCACCTCCGCGTCGACCGTCAACGCGGTCTCCAGCTCCGGCTCCTTGTGGACCTCGACGATCACATCGAGGTCGAGCCCCCGGGCCTCGTCGTGGAGGGCGTTGAGGTGATCCCGCTCAAGAGCCGCCACGATCAGCAGCACGGCGTCGGCGCCGGCGACCGCCGCCTCATAGAGCTGGTAGTGGTCCACGATGAAGTCCTTCTCGAGGATCGGGAGCTCGCAGGAAGCGCGTGCCTCGCGCAGATCGGCGAGCGCGCCCCCGAAGTGCGCCTCATCGGTGAGCACCGAGATCGCGGCTGCTCCCGCCTCGTCATAGGACCGAGCGATCTCGCCGGGCGTCGCGCCGGGCCGGATCTCTCCCGCGCTCGGAGAACGGCGCTTGAACTCGGCGATTACCGACAGTCCGGGCCGGGTGAGGGCCTCGCCGAAGGGGCGCTGCTCCGGCCGCTCGGCCAGCTGCCGCTCGAGATCCTCGAGTGGGACCCCGGCGCGTCGTCGCTCCACTCCTGCCCGAGCGGATGCAACCAGCTCTTCGATCATGCCCATCTCGTCCGCTGGACCTTAGCTCGCGCCGGAGAGCTCGCGGGATCGGGAGACCAATCGGGCAAGCACGCCGGCGGCAGCACCCGAATCGATCGCCTCCGTCGCCTTGGTCACGCCCTCGGCCAGATCGCCCGCCTCGCCCGCCACGAAGATCGCCGCCCCGGCGTTCAGGATCGAGACGTCGCGCGGCGCGCCCGCCTCGCCCTCGAGCACGGAGCGAGCCACGGCCGCGTTCTCGCCGGGCTCCCCGCCCGGGATCGCATCGAGGCCGGCGGACTGCAGGCCGAACTCGCCTGGCTCGACGAACCACTCCTCGGTCCCTCCGTCGGCCACCTCGATGACGCGAGTGCGCGAGGCGATGCTGAGCTCGTCGATGCCGTCATCGGCCGAGACCACCAGCGCGTGGCGGCAGCCGAGCTGGAGCAGAGCCTCGGCGATGATCTCCTGGTAGCCGCGGTCGGAGACCCCGAGCAGGTGCGCCGCGGCACCGGCGGGATTGGTCAGCGGTCCCAGGAAGTTGAAGATGGTGCGGACGGCGAGCTCCTTGCGCACCGGGACCACATGGGCCATGGCCTGATGGTGCTTGGGGGCGAACATGAACCCGAAGCCGACGTCCTCGATGCAGGTCGCCACCTCCGCCGGGGCGAGCTCGATGTCGACCCCGAGAGCCTCGAGCACGTCGGCCGAGCCGGACCTGCTGGTCGCCGAGCGGTTGCCGTGCTTGGCGACCTTGCACCCAGCGCCCGCGGCGATCAGCGCTGCCGTCGTCGAGATGTTGAAGGTGGTCGGGCCCCCGCCGGTGCCCGCGGTGTCGAGCACGGTCGGCTCGTCGATCTCGACGTGCGCTGCCAGCGAGCGCATCGTTCGCGCCAGGCCGACCAGCTCGGAGACCGTCTCGCCCTTCGCCCGCAGCGAGATCAGGAAGGCGGCGGTCTGCACCTCGCCCGCTCGGCCCTCCATGATCTCCGCCAGCGCAGCCGAGGTGTGGTCGGCGGTGAGGTGGGTCCCGGAGCAGATCTCGTCGATCGCGCGGGTGAGAATTTCGTTGGGCACGGTCGAGGCCTAGTGGAGGAAGTTAGCCAGCAGCTTCTTGCCCTGCGGCGTGAGGACCGACTCGGGATGGAACTGGACCCCCTCGGCGGGGAGCTCGCGGTGGCGTACGCCCATGACGACGTCGCCGTAAGTCGAGGTGAGCTCGAGCTCATCGGGCAGATCGGGGTCGGCGATCAGCGAGTGGTAGCGGCCGGCGACCAGGGGATTGGAGAGGCCCTCGTAGATGGCGCGGCCGTCGTGCTTCACCTCGGCGTCCTTGCCGTGGATCGGATCGCCGCGGACTACCTGACCGCCGAACGCCTCCACCATCGACTGGTGCCCGAGGCAGACTCCGAGCACCGGGGTGCCCTCCTCCGCGAAAACGCGGATCGCATCCACCGAGATCCCGGCCTCCTTCGGCGTGCACGGCCCTGGCGACACGACGAGGCGATCCGGCTTCAGCGCGACGAGCTCGTCCACGCTCGCCTTGTCGTTGCGGACGACGCCGATCTCAGCCCCCAGCTCCCCCAGGTACTGAACGAGGTTGTAGGTGAAGGAGTCGTAGTTGTCGATGACGAGCACGGAGGTCGTCGCACCCGTGTTTCGCGCTCCGCTTCGCTCCGCGCTCATGGCCACTCCGGTTGCTCGGCGGCGAGCTCGACCGCGCGGAAGACCGCCTTCGCCTTGTTGACGGACTCGTTGTACTCGTAGGCGGGCTGGGCATCCGCGACCGTGCCGCCGCCGGCCTGCACGTGCACGAGCCCGTCCTTGACGATCACGGAGCGGATGTAGATCGCGGTGTCGAGATCCCGGGTGTAGCTCAGGTAGCCAACGGCGCCGCCGTAGGGCCCGCGCTTCTGCGGCTCGAGCTCGTCGATGATCTGCATGGCGCGCACCTTCGGCGCGCCGGAAAGCGTTCCCGCCGGGAGGATCGAGCGCAGGGCGTCCATGGCGCTCACCCCCGGGCGCAGCCTGCCCGAGACCTGGCTGACGATGTGGAGGACGTGCGAGTAGGTCTCGACGACCATCAGCTCGTCCACGGTGACCGAGCCGTACTCGCAGACGCGGCCCAGGTCGTTGCGCCCCAGGTCGACCAGCATCACGTGCTCGGCTCGCTCCTTCGGATCCTGGAGCAGACGCTCGGCCGCGAGGCGGTCCTCCTCCTCGTCGGCGCCGCGCGGGTAGGTGCCGGCGATCGGCCGGGTCTCGACGCGGTCCCCGGTCACCTTGACCAGGGGCTCGGGCGAGGCGCCCGCGATCTCGAAGTCCCCGAAGTCGAGGAAGTACATGTAGGGCGACGGATTGACGGTGCGCAGGCCGCGGTAGATCGAAAAGGCCTCGACCGGACAGGGCGAGGTGAAGCGCTGCGACGGGACGACCTGGAAGGCGTCGCCGGCGTGGACGTACTCGATGATGCGAGACACGGTCGCTTCGAATCGCTCGCGGCTCAGGTTGCTCTGGAAGTCGATCCGGGACTTCTCGGCAGCCGGCTCCACGGTGGGGACCGGCTCCCGTAGCCGCTCCCGCACCTCGCCGATCGTCCCGACCGCCCGGGCGTATGCCTCCTCGATCCCGCCGTCCTCGACGAACGCGTTGGCGATCAGCGTCACCTCGTGGCGCTGGTGGTCGAAGGCGACCAGGACGTCGGTGATCATCAGCGCCATGTCCGGGAGGCCGACGGGGTCGGGGTTCGGCTCCGCCAGCGGCTCGACCGTGCGGACGAGGTCGTAGCCGAAGAACCCGACCGCCCCGCCCGCGAACGGCGGCAGCTCGTCGGGCTCGGCGATCTCGTAGCGGCCCAGGTACTCCGCCGCGGCGGCATATGGATCCGGAGCTTCGATGACCCGGTCCGGTGACGCACCCGCGCCGGATTCAGCAGCGGTGTCGCCACCCCACTCGGACAGCTGCCCGTCCGCCCAGCGCAGAACGGCTCGCGGGCGGAAGCCGAGGAAGGACCAGCGCCCGAGGCGGCCCTGCTCCGCGGACTCGAGCAGGAAGGCGGGCCCGTCCCCGCGCAGCTTGAGGAAGGCGCTCACCGGCGTTTCCGTGTCATCGATGAACCGGTACCGGACCGGTACCACGGTGGCGCTCCGAGCCAGCTCGCGGGCGCGGTCGAGGTCCGGTTCCAGGCCGGGCAGGCTGGTCGCCGCTCCGACGGCGTTCATCGAGCCCGCCGGCGTCCGTTCAGGACATGCAGCACCTCGGCCATCGAGAGGCCGCGCGAGAGCAGCAGGACGGCCAGGTGGTAGACGACGTCGGCACCCTCCTCGGCCACCCGCTCCTCGGATTCCGAGTTGACCGCCTTGACCACCTCGGCGGCCTCCTCGCGGACCTTGTCCCCGGCCAGCCTCGGATCCTCCAGGAGCTCCACCGTGTAGCTGCCCGCCGGGCGCTTGCGCTGGCGGGTGACGAGGGTCCGCTCCAGGGCGGCCAGCGCCTCGTAGGGCAGGAGCGCCGGCTCGCCGACCGCGCCGGGGGCGTCGACGCCGGGATCGGCCGTGCCCTCCAGGTCGCGGTAGAAGCAGGACCGCTCGCCGGTGTGGCAGGCGGGCCCGGCCGGGTCGACCAGCGCCACCAGCGCATCGCCGTCGCAGTCGTAGCGGATCTGCCTGACCCGCTGGACGTTCCCCGAGGTGGCGCCCTTGTGCCAGATCTCCCGGCGGCTTCGGCTGTAGAGGTGTATCTCCCGCGTCTCGAGGGTGAGCAGCAGCGACTCCCCGTTCATGTAGGCGAGGGTCAGCACCTCGCCTGAGCGAGCGTCCTGCATCACGCACGGCACCAGGCCCTGATCGTCGAAGCGCACCTTCGCGGCATCTCTGGCGGTCTGTACGACCATCGCGCGATTGTACGAAGCGCCTGCCGGCGCGCCTGAAGGCGCCGGTTCAGCCGGCTATTCGATCCCCAGTCGGTCCAGCAGTCCCTCGTCCTTGCGCCAGCGCTTCCGGACCCGGACCTGCAGATCGAGGAAGACGCGGCCGCCCAGTTCTCGCTCGAGCTCGCCGCGCGCAGCGGTCCCGATCTCCTTGATCTTGCGGCCACCGGACCCGATCAGGATTCCCTTCTGGGACTCGGTCTCCGCCCAGACGTGGGCGTGGACCTCCACGACCCCGTCCTCGCGATAGGCGACCTCGGAGACCTGGACCTCGACGGCGTGCGGGAGCTCGTCACGCGTGCGGCGCAACACCTGCTCGCGGATCAGCTCGGCGAGCAGGATCTCGCTGGGCAGGTCAGACCGCTGTTCCGGCGGGAAGAGGAAGGGGCTCTCGGGCAGCAGCTCGACCAGCTTCGCGATCATCGGCTCGAGACCGTTCCCCTTCCTGGCGCTGACGGGATAGATCTCGTCGACGCCGTCGATCTCCCCCACCTGTGCGAGGACGGCGGCGGTCTTGGCGTTGTTCAGCCGGTCGATCTTGTTGACGGCGCAGACGACCGGCGTGTCGATGCTCGACTGAAGCAGCGCCTTCGAGATGAAGCGATCGCCGGGGCCGACGCCCTGCTCGGCGTTGATGACGAAGAGGACCGCATCCGAGTCGGCGATCTCCCGCTCGACGCGGCGCTGCATCCGCTCGGTGAGCGCGTCCCGCGGCCGCTGGACACCCGGCAGATCGGTCATCACCAGTTGCCAATCGGCGGCCAGGTCGGTCGCCACCCCGCGGATCGCGCGCCTGGTCGTCTGCGGGCGCTCGGAGACGATCGCCACGTGCGAGCCGACGATCGCGTTGACCAACGTCGACTTGCCGACGTTCGGCCGCCCCGCCAGGCCGACGAAGCCGGCCCTGGTCACAAGGAGGCCATGACCTTGGCCTGCAGCTCGAGCATCTCCCCCTGGTCGGCCTCGTGATCGAAGCCGCAGAGGTGGAGCGTGCCGTGCACCGCGGCCTCGGTCACGTCGGTGGCCTTCTCCGGGCAGACGAAGACGTCGCCGAGCTCGCGGGGTCCGGTGTCGTGGGGCTGGTCGTCGATCGGGAAGGCGAGCACGTCGGTGGCCTCGTCCACGCCGCGTGCGGCGTAGTTCAGGGTCCGCATGCGGCCCTCCCCCACGATCTCGACACCCAGGTGGCCGTCGTCGACACCGGCCGCGTGCAGGGCGGCGCCGACCGCGCGGCGCAGATCGCCCGGGACGTCGGAGAGGTCGATGTCAGCCGCCCCCGTCGGAGTCCGAGCGGTCGCGGCTCTCCGCCTCGCCGTAGGCGGCGACGATCCGCTGCACGAGCTTGTGGCGGACCACGTCCTCGCCGCCGAAGCGGATGAAGTTGATGTCCTCGACGCCGGTGAGGATCTGGCCGACCTCGATCAGGCCTGACTTCGATCCGCGCTCCAGGTCGATCTGGGTGATGTCGCCGGTGACGACGAACTTCGAGCCGAAGCCGAGCCTGGTGAGGAACATCTTCATCTGCTCCGGACTCGTGTTCTGGGCCTCGTCGAGGATGACGAACGAGTCATTGAGACTTCTTCCCCGCATGAATGCCAACGGTGCGACCTCGATCGTGCCGCGCTCGAAGTAGGAGTTGACCTTCTCCGGATCGAGCATGTCGTAGAGCGCGTCGAAGAGCGGGCGCAGATATGGGTCGACCTTCGCCTGGATGTCCCCGGGCAGGAAGCCGAGCCTCTCGCCCGCCTCGACGGCGGGCCTGGTCAGGATCACGCGGCTCACGTCCCCGCGCGAGAGGGCGGCGGCGGCCATCGCGACGGCGAGGAAGGTCTTGCCGGTGCCGGCGGGCCCGATCCCGAAGGTGATCGTGTGGCGACGGATCGAGTCGACGTACTGCTTCTGGTTGACGGTCTTCGGCGCCACCCGCGTGTTGCGGTGCTGCCAGACGACGTCCTCGAGGATCTCCGCGGGGCTCTCGTGCTTGTCGAGCGCGCCGGTGACGGCCTCGATCGTGCCGGGAGCGATCTCGTGGCCCTGCTCGATCAGGTCGACCAGCTCGCCGACGACGGTCTCCGCGGTGCGGACCTCGGTCGCCTCGCCATCCAGGGTGAGGACGTTGCCGCGCAGATAGAGGTCGACGTCGAGGTGGCCCTCGAGCGCGCGGAGGACCGCGTCCTCGGAGCCGGCCAGCTCCGCGGCGACGGTGTTGTCGATCTCAAGCTGCCTACGCGCCAAGCTTCTCGCGCACCGCCTGGCTGACGCGCTTGCCGTCGGCTCGTCCGCCGACCTTGGGCATCAGCACCTTCATCACGCCCCCCATGTCCTTGGGCTCGCCGGCGCCGGACTCCTCGACCGCGCTCGACACGAGCTCCGCGAGCTCCTCGTCGGAGAGCTGCTCCGGCAGGTAACCCTCGATCAGCTTCGCCTCGGCCTCCTCGGCCGCGGCCTGCTCTGCCCGGTCGCCCTCCTTGAGGGCCTCCGCCGCGTCGAGCCGGCGCTTGCGCTCGCGTTGCAGCGCGGCGACCTCGTCTCCCTTGCCCTCCTTCTCCTCGGCCTGGAGGGCGTTGACGAGCATGCGCAGCCGGCCGACGCGCTCCTTCTCGCCGGCCTTCATCGCCGTCTTCACGTCGTCCTGTACCTGCTCGAGGATGCTCATGGCCTAAAGCGTAGTCGGCGGCGTGGCTGCGCCGTTCGTCTCCAGGCCGGCGGCGCGCAGGACGAGCGTCAGCGATGCCTCGGGGCCGGGCCAGGCCCGACGGACCAGGTTGGTGCCGCCTCCGTGGACGACGAGGCGCAGGGCGAGCCCGAGCACGACGGCGTCGTCGAGCTGCCCGATCCCGGGCAGGAAGTCAGGGACCAGGTCGATCGGCAGGGCCAGATAGCCCAGGGCGATGAAGAGGGCGGCCCGCCTCGGCTTCGAGATGCGGCGGTCTCTCGCGAGCCGGGACACCATGACGACGCAGTCGGGGATGAAGCCGGCCAGCGCCCGGGCGTCCTCGCGGCGGCCGGCGGCGATCAGGGCCGCGACGGCCAGAACATAGACACCGGCAATGAAGAGGAGCAGGCCCCATGGCCAGAGAGGGACCTCCTCCGGTCTGATCCTGCCTGCCATCAGGGTTCCGGAGAGTTGTGGTCGCTATAGCGCGCAAATCCTCCGAAACTCCCGGTCAAGGCAGGTTCACCCGCTCGACGTCGCCCAGCGGCATCTGCAGGAAGCGCGTGCCGAGGTCGCGGAACGTCTCGGGATCTCCGGTACAGAGGAAGCGGTAGGTCCCCTCTTCATTGCCGGTTTTCGACAACCCCGCCTCCTCCAGCACGCGCTGCGCGGTCGCGGCGATCGCGTGCCCCGCCGTCACCAGCCGGACATCGCGGCCAAGGACCCGCTGCAGCATCGGGGCGACGAGCGGGTAGTGGGTGCAGCCGAGGATCACGGTGTCCACCTCCGCCTTCTTCAGTGGCTCGCAGTAGGAGCGCACCATCTCGACGACGCTCTCCGAGAACGGGAACCCGCGCTGGATCACCGCCGCGAGGTCGGGCGCCTCTACCTCGGTGATGGTCAGGGCGCGATGCTGATGGGAGAGAGCGCGCAGGTAGGCGCCGCTCCGCACGGTGGCCGGCGTCGCCAGCACGCCGACGTCCCCCGACTGGCTGAGGGCGCCGGCGATCTCGGCCTCGGGCTCGATCACGGCAACCACCTCCACGCCGGCCTCCGCCGCGATCTCCCGTGCGACTTCCTGGCCCGCGGACGCCGCGGAGTTGCAGGCGATCACCAGCAGCTTCGCTCCGCGCTCGAGCAGGTAGCGCGTGACCTGCTCGACGTGGGCACGCAGCTCCTCCTTGGTCCGCGCCCCATACGGGAACCGCGCGTCATCCCCGAGGTAGACGTAGTCCTCCTCAGGCAAGGAGACGAGACACTCGTGGAGCACGGTGAGCCCGCCGACGCCCGAGTCGAAGAACGCGATCGGCAGGTCCGGGGTGAGCTCGGACGCCATCAGGGACCGGCGCCGTCTCGCCGCATCAGCAGCCCGCCCCAGTCGTTCTCGACGCGGCGTTCCGATTCCGAGAGCCCGATCGGGGCGAAGGCGGCAGTGACCTCGTCTATCTCGCTCTCCAGCATGCCCGAGCAGACCAGCGTGTCCGGTGCCTCTCCGGACTCGGCCAGGTGGGCGGCGCAGTCCCGGAGCAGGTTGCCGGTCAGGTTGGCGACGACGCTGGACTCGACGGGCGGCGGGCCCTCGCGCACGTCGACCCGCTCGATCGACATCTCCACGCCGTTCGCCGCGGCGTTGGCCCGCGCGGTCTCGAGCGAGGCGAGCTCGCGGTCGCAGCCGGTGACCGGCGACCAGCCGAGCTTGGCGGCGGCGATCCCCAGGACTCCCGATCCGGTGCCCCAGTCCGCGATCGGCCCCGCGGCCTCGCCGGCTTCTTCAAGCTCGACCAGGAGCGCGAGGCAGAGGCGGGTGGTGGGATGGCCCCCGGTGCCGAACGCCCGGCCCGGGTCGACCACCACGTCGATCAGCCCCTCCTTCGGGTCCCACCAGGAAGGGCGCACGCCGATCCGGCCCGATACCTCGATCGGGCGATGGAAGTCCGCCCAGCGGTCCGCCCAGTCGTCCGGCACCGAGGTGGTGGTGACGTCCACGAGGCTGCCGCCCGCGGCCGCCTGAAGCTCTCCGAGCTCGGGAACCTCTCCCGGCGGGCCGTAGATCGCGAACTCGACCCAACCGGGGCCTCGCTCCTCCTCGAGTCCGTTCGGCGCGAGCTCCAGCAGGTTCGCCATCACCGCCTCCGCGTACTCCGGAGCGCAGCGAACCGCGAGGCGGATCATCCGCGCTGGGAAGCCTGTTGCCTCGAGAGCGCCTCGGCGAGGCGCTCCGCAGCCTCCCGCTGCTCGTCGTCCAGATCGGTCGGCACCACCAGCTCGAAGACGACATGCTCGTCGCCGCGCCGCCCGCCGCGGAGCGGGGGCAGTCCCCGGCCGCTCAGAACCGTGGTCTCGCCGTGCTGCGTCCCGGCCGGCACCTCGACCGCGACCTCGCCCTCGAGGGTCGGCACGAAGACCTCACCGCCCACGATCGCTGTGGTCACCGGGACCTCGGCGCGGGCGATCAGCTCGGTGCCCTGCCGGCCGAAACGCTCGTCCGGCTCGATCCGGATCTCCACGTAGAGGTCGCCCTGGCGTCCTCCGGCCTCGCCCGCATGACCCGCTCCCGCGATCCGCACCCGCTGGCCCTCCTCGATCCCCGCCGGGATGTCGACCTCCCAGGTACGCGTCTCCGCCACCCTGCCGGCCCCATCGCAGCGCTCGCACGGGGTCTCGGGAATGCGGCCGTCGCCGCCGCAGCGATCGCATGGCATGGCGCGGACCACCTGGCCGAAGATGCTGCGGCTCACCTGGCGGATCTGGCCGGCTCCCTCGCATTTCGGGCAGGTCTCGATGGGGGTGCCGGGCTCGGCGCCGTTGCCGCGGCAGCGCTCGCAGACGACCACGGCCTCGAAGGCGACCTCGCGCGCCTGATCCTCGAGTACGTCCTCCAGCGAGATCTCGACCACGGCGCCGATGTCCGCGCCCGGCGCCGAGCCACCGCCGAAGCCGCCGAAGGGATCGCCGCCTCCGAACAGGGAGTCGAAGATGTCCTGGATGTTTCCGAATCCGGCGCCGGGATCGAAGCCGCCGGAGCGCAGGCCATCGTGCCCGAAGCGGTCGTAGGTCTGGCGGCGGTCGGCGTCGGAGAGCACCTCGTAGGCCTCCGCCGCCTCCTTGAACTTCTCCTCGGCCTCGGGATCGTGGGCGTTCACGTCCGGGTGCAGTTCGCGCGCCAGCTTCCGGAAGGCTTTCTTGATCTGACCGTCGGAGGCGTTCCTCTCGACGCCCAGCACCTGGTAGTAGTCGCGCTTGGCCACTGGATCTCGCCGGGCTCTATTCGTCGTAGACCGTCTCGAAGAAACGGGAGAGCTCGCCGGCGGCCCCCCGGACGTTCGAGATCGCGGTCGCGTAGTCCATCCGGAGCGGGCCGATGATCCCGACGGACCCGAGGTTGCGATAGCCGAGGCCGTAGTTCGCGCCGACCACGCTCACCGAGCGCAGCTCCGGAGCCGGGTTCTCGCCGCCGATCCAGACGAAGACCGAGCGGCGGTCGAGGGCCGTTCGGAGGGCCCGCAGGACGTTCACCCGGCGCTCCAGCGCGCGCATCAATTCATCGGCGTGCGGCAGGTCGGCAAGGTGCTCCTCGGAGAGCAGCCTCGCCGTGCCGTCGACGTAGAGGGTCTCCTCCGCGGACTCCTCGAGATCGGTGAAGGCACTCGAGATCTCAGCCAGGAAGCCGGTCTCGGTGGGGCTGAGCTCGGGATCGCGCAGGCGGTCAGCGGCCATACGGGCGCCGAGACCGAGCCCCGCAAGGCGCTCGTTCAGGTAGCTCGCCGCCCACTCGACCAGGCCCGTGTCCACCTCGTCCTCGAAGGTGAAGACTCGCTTGGTGACGCCTCCGTTGGAGGCGATCACCACCACCATCACGACCTTCGGCTGCAGCCTCAGGACCTCGATCCGGTGAATCGTCGCCGTGTGCAGAGGGGGCGCCGTGACCAGCGCGACGAGATCGGTGATCTGGGAGAGCGTGGTGGTGGTGTCGCGGATCGCCGTGTCGACCTCCCGCCTCATGCGCGAGATTCCGAGCTCGTTGGAGGCCGGCTCCGGGAGGCGGTCCTGGTGCTTGAGCAGGCGCTCGACGTGGAACCGGTAGCCCGTGTCGGTCGGCACGCGCCCGGCGGAGGTGTGGGGATGGCTGAGGAAGCCCTCCTCCTCAAGGCTGGCGAGCTCCGCGCGAACCGTCGATGAGCTCCAATCGATGTCCGAGCGGTTGGCGAGCGCGCGCGAGCCGACCGGGCGCCCGTCGTCGACGTAGCGCTCGACCACCAATCTCAGGATTCGGCTCTGACGTTCGGTCAGCACAGAGTGGATAGTAGAAGGGGGTGGTCCCGTCCCTGACCGTCAGCGCCCCTCCACGCCCTCCTTGACGATCCGGGCGGGCACGCCCTGAACCTGCACGTTGTCGGGCACGTCGCGCGTCACGACGGCGCCGGCGCCGACCGCCGCGTGAGAGCCGATCGAGATCCGATCCAGCACGATCGCGCCCATCGCGATGTAGGCACCCCGCCCGACCTCGACGCACCCGGCGACGTTGGCTCTGGGTGAAATCGTCACGTAGTCGCCGATCTTGGTGTGGTGGCCGATCAGCACACCCCGATTCACGATCACGTGCTCGGCGAGCTCCGTTCGTGCCCCGATCACCGACCGGGCCCCGACCATGCAACCCGCGCCGATCCTCGCCTCCGCCGACACGGTCGCGTCCGGATGCCGCAGGGTCACGAAGGTGAAGCCCAGCTCCCGCACCGGCTCGATGAACTGCCACCGCTTGTTGCTCCCGATCGCGCAGATTGCGCCGTGGGTGCCGGCGAGCGGCGCGAGGTCGTCGATCCAGAGGACGGGGCGCCCGAGCAGTTGATCGCGGCAGCGCTCCCGATCCCGGTTCTCCGCGAACGCGGCGAGCTCGAACTCGCCGGTCTCCGCGGCGATGTCCGCAACCTCCTCGGCGAATACATGCGTACCGAGGATGACGAGCGGCCTCCGCACGGAACGAATCAGCTCACGTCCAGCTCTGCCTGGGCGTTCCTGATCACCTGGTTGTCGCCCTGCGCCGCGACCGTGTCGATCACGATGCGGCCGCCGGATACCTCCTTGACCGTGCCGCTGACGACCAGCTCCTGCTCGGGGAAGCCCATGCCCCTGAACTGGACGGAGAGCCGCCTGAGCGCGCGCGGATCGCCGCCGGCGAGCGCGGCGTTGCCCCGAGCCACCTGGGCCATCATCCAGAGGCCGTGCAGGATGTTGCCCGGCAGGCCGACCGCCTTGGCGAACTCCGGATCGATGTGGATCGGGTTGAAGTCCCCGGAGGCGCCGGCGTAGCGGTGCGGGAGGTACTTGTCGGGCGTCACCTTGAGCTCCGGGAGCGCGTCGCCCTCCTTCAGGTCCTTCAATTCGGCCATCTCAGACTCCCCTGACGATGTTGGTCCAGGTTCCCTTCACGGTCCGCTTGCCGTCCTGGTTGGTGGAGACGCTCTCGAAGACGTAGAAGCCCTTGCCGTCCTTCTCGTAGATCTCCTTGCACGTCGCGATCGTCTCGATGACGTCGCCGTCGCAGACGGGCTCGTCCCACTCGAACTCCTGCGAGCCGTGCAGCATGGTGGCGAGGTTGATCCCCACCTCCGGATCGAGGATCGCGGGCGCCATCGCCCGCGCGCTGTAGACGACACAGAACATCGGCGGAGCGACCAGATCTCGATAGCCGGCCGATTTGGCGGCCTCGTGGTCGCGGTGGACGTCGCTGCCCGCCCCGATCGCGTCGGCGAACTCGCGGATCTTCTCCGCGCCGACCTCGTAGGCCGCGGCCGGCCACTGCTTGCCGATTGCGTCGGTGTTGACGGGCATGAGCGACGGGCGATTCTAGGCGTAGAGCCGTCTCGAGCGCCGCTTCGCGCTCACGGGGCTAGGGTAGGAATCCAGCGTGTCTCCATTCCTGACCACCACGAACCCTGAGGGCGGGATGCGGTTCCGTCCCTTCGCGATCCCGCTGATCATCGCGTTGATCTGCGCCTCGATCGTCGCCTCGATGGCGCTCGCCGGCCTGGTCGGCGCGGGCCTGGGAATGGCCGTCGGCGCGGTCGCGGCAACCGGGCTGGTCGTCTTTGCCTCTCGTGCTCGCCCGAATCTTCGGATCGAGGTCGCCGAGCACGCGGACTCGGGTCACAGGGTGCTGGTCGTCGCGACCGCGGAGGCCACCCCCGACGCCGCTCAGCGCGTCGCCGATCTCGCGGGGACGCCGAAGGACGTGCGGGTCGTGGTGCCGGTGCCGAGCCATCGCCTCGACCGCTGGCTCTCCGCGGAGGACGATGCCCGTCGCGAGGCGGAGGCGCGGCTCGCCCGCTCGGCCGGGGCGCTGGTCGCGGCCGGCCTGCCGGTGAGCGGCTCGGTCGGAGACCACGATCCCGCCCAGGCGCTCGAGGATGAGCTACGCGACTTCCCCGCGGACGAGGTGGTCCTGCTGATCTCGAACGGCAAGGACCCCCTCGCGAGGATCGAATCCCGCCTGAAGCTCCCCCTGCGCCGGGTCAGCGTCTAGGAGCTCTCGCGCTCCTCGGCCATTCGGATGGCCTCCTCCGGCGTCGGCAGCATCGCGAGGAAGCTGCACCGCCCCTCCTCGTTCACGTCGAACAGGAAGGCGAGGTCCATGCTGACCTCGATGCCGGCGCGGCCGCGGCCCCCCTGGTGAATGCTCGTGACCACGTGACGATCGCCCACCGGCGTGTTGTCGGTGACCTCCGCGGTCACCTCCTCCCAGGCGTCGGTCCAGGCGGTGATCCAGGAGACGAAGCCGTCATGGCCGGTGAAGCGCCCGGCGTTCACCATCTCCGGAGCCGCGTAGACCTCGATGTCGTCAGCGAGCGCGGCGAGCATCCGCGGCACGTCCCCGTCGTTGAAGGCGTCCATTCCCCCCTGCGCAAGCGCCCTGCGCTCCTCGCTACTTGCCATCGCCGTCCATCTCGAGCACCGCGAGGAACGCCTCCTGGGGCACCTCGACCGCACCGACCTGCTTCATCCGCTTCTTGCCCTTCTTCTGCTTGGAGAGCAGCTTCTTCTTCCGGCTGACGTCGCCCCCGTAGAGCTTCGCGGTGACGTCCTTGCGGACCGCCTTGACGGTCTCTCGGGCGATCACGTTCGAGCCGATCGCCGCCTGAACAGGGACGTCGAACTGCTGCCTCGGAATGGTCTTGCGGAGGCGCTCGACGAGAGACCTTCCCTGGTCGTAGGAGGCCTCCTTGTGGACGATCAGCGAGAGGGCGTCGACCTTGTCGCCGGCCAGCAGCACGTCGAGCTTGACCAGGTCCGAGGGCCGGTTCCCGATCGGCTCATAGTCGAGCGAGGCGTAGCCCTTGCTGCGCGACTTGAGCTGATCGAAGAAGTCGAGCACGATCTCGGCCAGCGGCAGGTCGTACTGGACCTGCACCCGCGTCGGCGAGAGGTAGTGCAGCCCGACGTGCTCCCCTCGGCGCTTCTGGCAGAGCTCCATGACAGCCCCCACGAAGTCGTTGGGAGTGATGATCGTCGCCCGGATGAAGGGCTCGGAGATCGAGTCGATCTCGGCGGGATCCGGCATGTCGGTCGGGCTGCGGACCTCGACCAGCTCGCCCGTGTTGATCAGGGTCACCTCGTAGCGGACGTTGGGAGTGGTCGCCAGCAGCTCGAGGTCGTACTCCCGCTCGAGGCGCTCGCGCACGATGTCCATGTGGAGCAGGCCCAGGAACCCGCAGCGGAAGCCGAAGCCGAGGGCGTCCGACGTCTCGGGCTCATAGGAGAGCGCGGCGTCGTTCAGCGCGAGCTTGTCGAGCGCGTCACGAAGGTCCGAGTAGCGATCCGTGTCGATCGGGAAGAGCCCACAGAAGACCATCGGCCTGACCTCGCGGTATCCGGGCAGCGCCTCGGCCGCCGGCCGCTCACGGCTGGTCAGCGTGTCGCCGACGCGGAGCTTGGTGACGTCCTTGATCCCCGTGATCACGTAGCCGACCTCGCCGGCCGACATCCCCTTGGCGGGAGTCATCTTCGGCGTGAAGAAGCCGATGTCGTCGATCTCGGCCTGCGTGCCGGCCTGCATGGCGGTGATCGGCTCGTCCTTCGAGAAGCGGCCGTCCACCATCCGCACGTACGCGACGACGCCGCGGTACTGGTCGAACTCCGAGTCGAAGATCAGTGCCCGGGGTGGCGCCTCCGCCTGGCCGTCGGGCGGCGGAACCCGCTCGACGATCGCGTCGAGCACCTCGGTCACGCCCAGCCCGCTCTTCGCCGAGATCCGCAGAGACTCGGACGGATCGCCGCCGAGCAGGTCGGCGACCTGGGCGGCCACCCCGTCCGGGTCGGCGCCCGGAAGGTCCACCTTGTTCAGCACCGGGATCAGCTCCAGCCCGGCGTCGATCGCGGCGTAGGCGTTGGCGACGGTCTGCGCCTCAACCCCCTGCGCGGCATCGACCACGAGCAGCGCGCCCTCGCAGGCGGCGAGGCTGCGCGAGACCTCGTAGGAGAAGTCGACGTGGCCGGGCGTGTCGATCAGGTGCAGGTGGTAGGTCTCGCCGTCCGCGGCCCTGTAGGCGACCCGCACGGCCTGGGCCTTGATCGTGATCCCGCGCTCACGCTCCAGCTCCATCGAGTCGAGCATCTGCGGCACGTGCGTCCGCGCGTCGACCGCGCCCGTCAACTCGAGGATGCGATCGGCGAGCGTCGACTTGCCGTGATCGATGTGGGCGATGATCGAGAAGTTCCGGATTCGGTCCATGGGCGGAGTGGAAGGGTAGGGCCCTGTCCCGCTTGGGCGCGACCGCGGAAGTAGAGTCGGCGTTGATGGAGTGGGGCCGCGGCGGATACGAACGGATCGGCGAGCAGCTTCTGCCCGCGGCGGAGGCCGTCGTCGAGCGCGCCGCGCCGGCCGAGGGCGAGCGCGTGGTTGACGTCGGCTGCGGCACCGGCAACGGAGCCCTGCTCGCCGCCGGGCGAGGGGCGAGGGTGACGGGCGTCGATCCGGCGGAGCGGCTCCTGGAGACGGCGCGCGCACGGTTCACGGAACGAGGACTGCCAGGCGAATTCGTGCTCGGGGACGCCGCATCCATGCCATTGGGCGACGCGAGCGCGGATCTCGTGATCTCGATCTTCGGGGTGGTCTTCGCCCCCGACGCCGATGCCGCGGCTGCCGAGCTGGCGCGCGTGCTCACGCCCGCCGGCCGAATCGTGCTCTCGGCCTGGATCCCTGAGGGCACTCTCTTTGCGGCGATCAAGGCTCAGCGTGAGGCGCTCGCGCAGGTCAGCGATCAGCCGGCTGGGCCGCCGCCGTTCGCCTGGCATGAGGCAGATGCCCTTGGCGGGCTGTTCGGTGAGCACGGGCTCTCGGTCTCGCTGGCGCAGGAGACGATCGCCTTCGAGGCACCCTCCGCCCGCGAGTTTGCGGAGTTCGAGTTCCAGAATCACCCCATGTGGATCAAGACAAGAGAGCGGCTCGGGGCCGAGCGCGCCGAGGAGCTCCGCGACCACGGGATGCTGATCTACGAGGAGGGCAACGAGGACCCGGAGTCCTTCCGGATAACGAGCCGCTACGTGGTCGCCGAGATCAGGCGGTAGCGGGCGAGGAGAGCCCGTAGCGGGCGACGATGCGGTCGTAGTTCAGCCGCATCAGCTCGATCACATCGCGGACATCGCCCTCGTCCTCGATCCGGCGCGCCGCCATCGCGTTCTTGCCCGGGAAAACCGGATGGTCGACCACCCGCCCCTGCTCCCGCAATGCGGCGCCGACCTCCTTGCCGAAGCTGAAGTGCGCCGCGTGGTCGCCGTGGAGATGGCCGATCTCGTGGCGGTTCACCCGGAAGCTCCACTCGCCGCGCCTGCCATACCCGGCCTCGACCCCCGGCCAGGAGGTGACCTCGTCGGTGATCGTCTCGCTTGCTGCACGCTCGTCGGTCATCAGGCCTCCTCGGGAAGTCAGGGTGTCTCGCCAAGCTACAAGCTCAAGTGAGCTTGAAGTCAAGGCCGATCCGTGATTCCCTGTCCCGATGGGTGATCTGCTGACGATCAGCGAAGTGGCGAAGCGCAGCGGAGTCGCCGCCTCCGCGCTGCGCTTCTACGAGGATCGCGAGCTGATCTCCTCGGAGCGTGCCGGCTCCGGCCACCGCCGCTATCCGCGCTCGGTCCTGCGGCGTATTGCGTTCATCGTCTTCGCCCAGCGCGTCGGCCTCACCCTGAACGAGATCGGCGAGGAGCTGGCGAAGCTCCCTCCCGACAGGGCGCCGAACCGGGGCGACTGGTCGCGCCTCTCGGCCGGCTGGACCTCTCGGATCGATGAGCGGATCGCCGAGCTGGAGCGCCTGCGCGCCGGCCTCACCGAGTGCATCGGGTGCGGCTGCCTCTCGCTGGACCGCTGCAAGCTGGCGAACCCCGATGACCGGGCGGCCGGCTCGGGGCCCGGCCCGCGCTACTGGGTCGGCGACCCGCGCCCGGCTTGAGGGCGCTGTCTAGATTCGCCGCAGTAGCCGCGTGATCTGGCCGGCTTCCGGGACGCGCAACGCGAGTACCGCGCCGACGTAGGTAGCAAAGCCCGCGGCCAGCGCGACTCCCAGCGAGATGATCTGGGCAACCGTGCCCCGCCCGAGCGCCTGGTCAAGGCCGTCCCAGACCAGGTAGCTCACCCCGGCGAGCAACGCCGCGGCGACCAGCACGCGAGTCGCGGTCGCAAGCAGGCGCGTCAACTCCAGACCGACGAGCTGGCGGCGCAGGATCACCACCTCGGCGACGACGCTCGAGATCGTCGCGATCACCGTCGCGGCGACCACGCCGCCGATCCCGAACGGCGAGTAGAGCGCGAAGGAGAAGATGATGTCCACGACCAGGTTGGACCCTGCAACCACAGTCGGGATCCACGGGCGCTGCAGGCTGAAGAAGGTCCGCGTCAGCATCAGGTAGAGGCCGTTGAAGGGCAGGGAGAACGCGAACCAGAAGAGCGCCTGCGCCACTAGATGGGTCTGGTGCGCGTCGAACTCGCCGCGCTGGTAGACGAGCCGGGTCATCGGGACCGACAGCACCAGGACGGCGGCGGCGGCCGGGATCAGGAGCAGCAGGATCTGCCGCATCCCGTTGGCCATCGTCCCCCGCAGGTTCGCCCACTCCTGGCGAGCGGCGAAGCGGGCCAGGGTCGGGAACGTCACGGTCGCGACGGCGACCGAGAAGATCCCCTGGGGGAGCATGTAGATGCGGAACGCCTTGTCGATGGCCGCCGGGGCCTCGTTCGAGACCAGCGTCCCGACGATGCTGTTGAGCAGCAAGTCGAAGTTGATCAGGCCGAGGCTGAGCGTCACCGGCAGCATCAGCAGCAGGACCCGCCTCACCTCGGGGATGCGCCAGTTGAAGTCCCGGGTCAGGCGAAACGGGGTATTGCGGAGGTCCCACGCCGGGATCGCCAGCTGAACCACCGTGCCGACCAGCACGCCGATCGCGTACGCGTAGATCCGATCGTTGCCGTGGAACGCCGGCTCGAGCAGGACCAGCACGATGATGATCACCACGTTCCAGAAGAACGGCGAGATCGCGAAGGCCGCAAAACGGTCGTAGCTGTTCAGGACTCCGACCACCATCCCGGTCGCGCCGAGCAGGATCAGGATCGGGAAGAGGACCTGCGAGAGCGTAACCGTCAGGTCGAGGATCTCGCCGCTGAAGCCGGGCGCGAAGATCGGCGTGATGACGGGCGCCAGCAGGATGAAGAGCGCCGTGATCGCCCCGAGCACCAGCGTGACCAGGTAGATCAGAGTCGAGGCGAGCCGGAACGCCTCCCGCTTGTTCCCCTTCTCGAGCTCCTCGGTGAAGACGGGCACGAACGCTGCCTGGATCGCGGCGTCCGCGAACAGGGAGCGGACCAGGTTCGGGACCTGGAAGGCGATCGTGAACGCCGACATCGGTCCCGTGATGCCGAAGTAGCTCGCCGCGACGATCTCCCGGACCAGCCCGGCAACGCGCGAGAATGCGGTCGCGATCGAGAAGAAGGCGGTCGAGCGGCCGAGGCGCCCCTCCCTCTCGTCGAACTCCGGCGGGATGAACGGGGTGCTCGGCGTGGGCGCGGGAATCGCCATGAAGGTCGAGGTGTCCATCGAGACGGCCTCGTGGCGGTGCTCGAATCGCTCCGCCTCCTCCCGGCGAGCCTCCTCCAGGTCCGCGTCGAGATTCAGGCTCCCGCCCATCTCCTCCTCGAGGTCCGGCGGCACGAACGGGCGCCCAGGGTCCCGTGGCTGTTCCTCCGTGCTCGCCTCGTCTTCCGGATCGCGGCCGACAGCCGGAAACTCCCGCGTGGAGGGGTCGAACGGCTCCGGCGGATCCGGAGGCCTCCCGCGCAGCTCGTCATCGCGCCGGTCGGTCATTGCTCTATTCTCTTCGCCGCCCGCCTCGCGGGTCTTTTCATGGCCAACATCGCCTCACAGAAGAAGCGCAATGCGCGCACTGAGCGGGAGCGGACCGAGAACCTGCGCTTTCGCAGCTCCGTGAAGACTCACTTCAAGCGGCTCGAGGCAGCCGTTCAGTCGGGCGAGGTCGAGGCGATCGCCTCGGAGCACAAGGCACTCGTCTCGCGGATCGACAAGGCCGTGCAGAAGGGCGCCCTGCACCGCAATACGGGCGCGCGCAAGAAGTCCCGCGCCGCCGGCCTTGTCGGCGCCGCCTCCAAGTAGCGCTGCTCACCTGAGCGCCCAGGCAAGGGGCTCGGTGTCGTCCGGCACCAGCCCGATGGCCCTGCGCAACGACAGGGTGAAGGCCACACCCTCCGCGTAGTCGGAGCCCCCGCGAGACCAGAGCTCGAGGTCGGCGAGGGCGCGGATCGACGCGTCCAGGTCCCCCGGGGTACGTCCCTTCACCTTGGTGACGAGCATCTTGGCCGCGTACGGGTGCATCGAGAGGCCCTTCGCCACCTCGCCGGCGGTCCTCCCGGCCTCCAGCTCGGTGGCGGCCCGCAGCGCCTGGCGCAGCCGCGGCGCGAGCGAGTAGACGATCCGGGGTAGGGCCTCGCCCTGCGCGACGAGCACCTCCGCAACCCGCATCGTCTCGGCCTCGTCGCCGGCGACCAGGGCGTCCGCAAGCGTCCAGATCGCCTCCTCCGAGGTATCGGCCACCATCGCCTCCAGGTCCTGGGCTTCGACCTGCCCACCCTCCCCGGCCCAGAGGGCGAGGCGCTCGAGCTCGGTTCGCAGCCGGATCGGCCGTGGACCGAGGCGCTCGACGAGCAGCCGCGCGGCCGCCGGCTCGAGCTCGAAGCCGAGCTCCCGGGCGTCGGCGACCAGCTGCTTGGGGAGCTCCCGCTCCCTGGGAACGTCGAACGAGAGAACCTCCCCGCCCGCCTTCTCGACCGCCTTCGCCAGGCCCGCGGGCGCCTTGCCGTGGGCGACGAGCGCGAGGGTGGTCTCGGGCGGGATCTGCCCGATCGCCGCGGCGGCGCGCTCGGCGTCCGCCTTGCCCCAGCCGTCGACGCCGTCCACCAGCAGATACCGGCGCGAGGCGATCAGGGAGATCGCTGCCAGGGAGTTGAGCAGCGCGTCGACGTCCGGAGAGCGTCGTCCCTCCCCCGCCTCGAAGAGCTCCAGCGCCCCGGGTCCACCCTCACGCTCGGCGCGCTCCCGCAGGCGGCTTCGGGTTCGGGCGATCTTCGCCTCGTCGGTTCCGGCGATCAGGTACGCCGGCTTCATCTCAGCCACGCGCCCGAGTCTAGGGCCGGGCCGCGACGCCCGGCTCTTACTGCAGGACGATCGTGGCGCTCTGTGCGGCCTTGCAGGTCTGCTTGGACTTGAGCGCGCGGATCTTCCGCTGGGCGACCTGCGCCTGGTAGGTCCCGAAGAAGGCGTCCTTCGGCAGGACGACCCCATAGCGGCCCTTGCCGTCGGTGCGCTGCACCGATACCGGCGACGTCTGGGCCGTATAGGGATCGGTGTAGAACAGCGTCACCACCCGCGATCCTCGGCAGCCCTTGAGCTTGGAGCCGACCTTGCCGGCGAACTGGTTCGTCGCCGGATGGGTCAGCGTGATCTGCGAGGCCCAGCCCTTCTTCTTGTGCTTCTTCTTCGCCCCCGCCACGGCGCCACCGATCCCGAGCGCCACGACGAGCACGACCAGCAGAATCCCCGCACGCCTCACCCGAGCCATCGCGAACAGGCTATCCGCCTGCCTGGTGCACCGTCCACCCCCAACCGCTCGCGTCGACGTCGATCTCGCCCCCCTCGTCGGTGCGCATCGTCGGGACCTCGTGCGCACGAAGCTCCGCCAGGGTCGCGTCGGTCGGGTGGCCGTAAGAGTTCCCGGCGCCCACCGAGATCACCGCGAGCTTCGGGACGGATCGGTCCAGCAGAGAACCCAGTCCGGCGTCCGCCGAGCCATGGTGGGAGACCTTGAGGACGTCGATCGGGCCGGGATCCATCGGAACGGCCTCGGACTCGGCGTCGCCGGTGAGCAGCATCGAGAAGTGCCGCCACTGCGCGACGAGCACCAAGCAGAGCAGGTTGGGGTCCTCGCCCGTCTCGCCGAGCAGCTCCCGAGGAGGCCAGAGCGCGCTCAGGCGGAGCGAGCCGGAATCGATCTCTCCGCCCTCCGCGAGCCGGTATGGCTCCGCTCCCGCGGCCAGTGCCGCCGCGTGCAGCCGAGGGGCCGCCCGCCCGTAGACGAGCCGCCCGACGTGGAGCGCTCCGAGCAGCGAACCGAGATCACCGGCGTGGTCGGATTGGTCGTGGCTGATCACGATCGCGGCCAGGGAGCGGATGCCGAGCTCGCGCAGGCGGTCCTCCACCCCATCTCCAGGCGGCCCGGTGTCGACGAGGACCGGATCCCCGTCGGGCGGGTCGAGCAGGATCGCGTCCCCCTGGCCGACGTCCAGGACCCGCACGGCCAGATCGGCGGATGGGGTCACCGCCGGTGTGGCCGAGCCGAAGGGCCAGGCCAGCAGCAGACAGACCAGGGCCAGGGCCACGCCCGCAGGCACGGCGAGCGCCGGTCTGAGCAATCGCGCTCGGCTCCGGGCGGCGCCCTCCTTCGCCGGTGGACGGCGGGGCCCGAGCCAGCGCAGCAGCAGCTCCATCCCCCCGAGCAGTGCCGCGTACGCGACGGCCACCGACCAGAGCGAGCCGAGGTGAACCGTCAACAGCGCCCACCGCGGTTTGGCGAGCCAGTGAGCGATCTGGGCGATGTAGGCGAGGCAGAGGGAGTCGACCCAGTTGATCGGCTCCACCGGGAGCAGCGGCAGCTGCCCGGCGATCCCGGCCAGCATCCCCAGCCACATCGCCGGTGCCACCGCGGGAGCGGCGAGCACGTTGGCCGGGAGCGCCGCCGGCGAGAGCTGGTCGAAGGCCTCCGCCATGAGCGGCGCCGTGGCCACGGTCGCCGCCGTGGTCACGGCCACCGCCTCCGCGAGAGCGGCGCGAGCCGATCCGCGGCCTCCGGGCCCCGCGATCAGCGCGGCGAGGCGCTTCGCCCAGAGCATGATCCCGATCACCGCCGCGAAGCTGAGCTGCCAGCCGACGTCCCCGTCCGCGAGAGGATTGATCCCGAGGGTGATCGTCACCGCGAGCAGCACCGCGTACCAGCGCGAGCGCGGCCGGTCGGCCAGAGCCGCGACCAGGCCCGCCGCCCCCATCACGCCGGCGCGCTGGATCGACGGGCCCGCGCCGGTGACGGGCACGTAGACGGCGATCAGGCAGAGCGCCCCGACGAGCCGGGCGCGGAGCGGGAGGCCGAGCAACGCCAGCAACGGCCAGGCGAGCACGCAGAGCAGGATCACGTTCTCCCCGCTGACCGCGAGCAGATGGGTCAGGTTCGAGCGCTGGAAGTCCTCGCGCGTGTCATGGTCGATCCGGTCGTCCTCGCCGAGGACGAAGCCGCGCGCCAGCGCCGCCTCTCGCGCGGGCATCCCGCGCCCCAGCGCGGACTCCGCCCGTGCCCGGATCCCGTCGATCCATCCCCTGGGCCCGCCGCGGCGCCCGGACAGCTCATCGATCCGCTCGGTGCGCAGGGTCATCGCGATGCCCTGGCGACGCAGGTACGCCAACCGCCAAGGCTCGGGTGGCTCGAGCGTGCCCTCCACCCGGATCTCGCCGCCGATCGCCAGGTCACCGACGGGCTCGGGGGCCACGACGAGCACCGGACCTCGGGGCGAGTCGATCCGGACGTCGACCTCGTCGCCGTTGCGACGCGGCACGCCGGCGACGAATCCGTCGACCGTGACCTGTTGGCCCGGCCGAGCCCTGAGCGCGCCACCGTCGATCGCGTGCAGACGGGCGCCGCCCGCCAGCAGGCCGGCCAGCGCGGCCACCAGGCCGACCACCGCGAGCCAGGCGATTTCCCCGGCGCCGTGCTCTCGCGGCCGGGCGACGACCAGGCCGATCGTCGCGATCGGCGCCGCGCCCACCGCCCTGATGGAGGGGTCCACGCCGGCCAGTGGCGCGAGCGCGAGGCCGAGCGAAGCGCCGGCGAGCGTCGCGAAGCGCCATTCGGCCGCCCACCGGATCGCGCCGCCCGTTCCTCGCGGGTCGGGTTTCACTCAGTGGTCAGGTGGTACGCGGAACTGAACGCGAGCTTCGACCCGTTGGAGGAGCGATGACGACGAACCGCGAACGTGACACGAGGGTGCGCCGCAGCGAAGCGAAGCGCAACCCGTCTGACGGTCGTGCGCGACAGCGCGCCCAGACCGAGCAAGCACACCTCGACCGGCGCCGGGCCGACATGCACGCGGCAGAGGGCCACGCGGGCAGCATCCCGCGAGGCAATCAGCGCGCCGAGGAGGAGAACGTCGGCAATCGCCGGAATGAATGGGACCGTCTGCTCGGCCACTGATTCGACTGGCGCTCAGGGCTGCAACGCGGCCCTGAGCGCTTCCATGGTCGAGGGGCCGATGCCGTCCACCTCGTCGAGCTGATTGATCGAGGAGAGCCCTCCGTGCTGGTCCCGGAATTCGATGATCTTCTGCGCGGTGACGGGGCCGATGCCCTCGATCCCGTCGAGTTGCTCGACGGTGGCGCTCCCGAGGCTGATCGGGCCGGTCCGCCCGCCCACCGCCGAGCCGGCGGCGGCCGCGCCGGGACCGGGCACGACGACCTGCTGGCCGTCGCTGAGCCGCGCCGCGAGGTTGATCGCGTCCTGATTCGCGTCGCCGCCGAAGCCGCCGGCCCGCCTGACGGCGTCGGTCACCCGCGACCCGGCCGGCAGGCGATAGACGCCGGGCCGCCGCACGTCGCCGGCGACGTGGACCACGACGTCCCGGGTGCCCTCTCCCTCATGCGATGAGTCCGCCGCGAAGCTGACCTCCGCGCCGCCGGCCGACCCACCGCCGCCCGCGCGGATCCAGCGAGCTCCGACGAACAGGATCGCGACCGCGATCACGGCATAGATCAGCAGTTGCGGGCGGCTGAGCTCCGGCACGGACGCAGCTTGCCCTCGCGCCGGTCACGAGACCCTCGGCCTTCGTCTCGAATCAGCGTCTGCTCGGCCGCGCTTCAGCGGACTTCGAATCCGGAGAGACCTTCGGGCTGCTCCTCCTCCGCATCGATCCCCGTGACCTCCGACCTGCCCGGCCCGCGGCGGCAGAACTCGACCATCTGCTCGACCGCCTCCGGCTCTCCCTCGAAGACCGCCTCGACGGTCCCTTCCGGGGTGTTGCGGACCCAGCCGGCCACGCCCGCTGCTTCCGCGCGCTGTCTCGTGGTGTCCCGGAAGAAGACTCCCTGAACCCGCCCTCGAACGATCACTCGCTTTCGAGCCTGCATGGCTCTAGGACGGAGAACGGTCGGTCCTACTCCTCGTCGTCGTACTCGGAGGCGACGCCGACGCCGGAGCGCCCGAAGACCTCGGAGACCGCGACGGGCGGCGACTGCACCGAGACGCAGCAGAGATCTGCCGAGTTGCCGTTGGCGATCGAGTGGTCCGTCGCCGGCGGGACGAGGATCAGGTCTCCCTCGGAGATCTCCTGTGTATCTCCGGCGACGGTCATCGTGCCGCGGCCACTCGCCACGATGTAGACCTGCTCGGACTCCTCATGCGAGTGAAGGACCTGATCGATCCCCGCCGGGACCTCCAGCCAGGTGACTGACATGTTCCGGGAGCCGAGCTCTCCGGCGTCCATGAGGATGTGATTGCGGAGCCTGTGCCACTCCTCCGTGGGAGCCTCCGCGAGCCGCCTGACCAGCACACGGCCTTTCTACCAGATCATCCCTTTACGACGAAGTTGACCAGCCGGCCAGGCACGACGATCTCCTTGGCGACCGCCTTGCCATCGAGATGCCGCTGGACGTTCTCGCTCGATTTGGCCAGTGAGATCAGCTCCTCCTCGGCCGTGTCGGCGCCCACCTCGATCCGGTCCCGGAGCTTGCCGTTCACCTGGACGACCAGCATGTAGGTGTCCCGCTCGAGCAGATCCGGGTCGGCCTCGGGCCAGGGCTGCTCCCAGAGGCGCTCGCCCGCCAGCCACTCGTACACCTCCGAGCAGAGGTGAGGGGCGAACGGGAAGAGCAGCGAGACCGCGGTCGCCGTGGCGAATCGGACGGCGGCGGCGCCCGTCTGGTCGTCGTAGAGCCCGTCCTTGAGACGGTAGGTCTCGTTGACCAGCTCCATCACCGCCGAGATCGCGGTGTTGAACTGGAAGCGGGGGTCGATGTCGCGGGTGACCTTGTCGATCGCCCAGTGGGACTTGGCGAGGAGCTGCCTGGCTTCGCCATCAATAGGCGCGTCCTCGCCTTCGGCTGCGGGCGCGCCAACCACCTTCGACGCTTCGGTCTTCTTCGCGACCTCGCGGCCGAGGCGCCAGAGCCGCGAGAGGAACCGGAAGATCCCCTCCGCTCCCTCGTCCGACCAGTCGCCGCCCTTGATCGGCGGCCCCATGAAGCAGATGTAGGTCCGCAGGGTGTCGGCTCCGAAGCGCTCGACGTACTCGGCGGGGCTCACGGTGTTCCCTCTCGACTTGGACATCTTCGCCCCGTCGCGGGTGATCATCCCCTGGGTGAAGAGGTTGGCGAACGGCTCGCGCGCCTCCAGCAGGTCCATGTCGTGCAGTGCCTTCACGAAGAAGCGCGCGTACATCAGGTGGAGGATCGCGTGCTCGACGCCGCCGATGTACTGGTCGACGGGCATCCAGTAGTCGGCGACCTCCCGGGCCCAGCACTGCTCGTCGTTGCGCGGGTCGAGGTAGCGGAGGAAGTACCAGGAAGAGTCGACGAAGGTGTCCATGGTGTCCGTCTCTCGACGGGCCGGGCCGCCGCACTTCGGGCACTCGGTGTTGACCCAGTCCTCGGCGGCCGCGAGCGGGCTCTTTCCCTTGGGGGAGTACTCCTCGACGTCGGGCAGCAACACCGGAAGCTGGTCCTCGGGAACCGGGACCATGCCGCACTCGTCGCAGTAGAGGATCGGGATCGGCGCGCCCCAGTAGCGCTGACGCGAGACGAGCCAGTCGCGGAGGCGGTAGTTGACCGACGGCTTGCCGCGGCCCTCCGACTCCAGCCAGGCGACGATCTCGTCGTAGGCCTCGCGGTTGTGCTTGCCGTCGAAGCGGCCCGAGTCGACCATCGCGCCATCGCCCGAATACGGCAGCCCTTCGTCGTCGCGGGACTGCTCCGGATCGGTCCCCTCGATCACGCGCTGGATGGGCAGGTCGTATGTCTTCGCGAACTCGTAGTCGCGCTCGTCGTGGGCGGGCACGGCCATGATCGCGCCGGTGCCGTACTCCATCAGCACGTAGTCGGCGACGAACATCGGGATGCGCTCTCCGTTGACGGGGTTGACGACCTCGCGGCCGAGCGGCACGCCGGTCTTCTGGCGCTCCTCGTCGGCTCGCTCCTCCGCCGTCGCGCGAGCCGACTCGTTGACGTATTCGCGGACCGCCTGCTCCTGCTCCGTCCCCTCCGCCAGGCGCTCGACCATCGGATGCTCGGGCGCCAGGACGAAGAAGGTGGCGCCGAAGAGCGTGTCCGGGCGAGTCGTGAAGACCGGGAAGTCGATCTCCAGCTCCTCGCAGCGGAAGATCACCTCGGCGCCCTCCGAGCGGCCGATCCAGTTCCGCTGCATCGTGACCACGTTCTCGGGCCACGACTCGAGCAGGTCGAAGTCATCGAGGAGCTGCTGCGCGTACTCCGTGATCCGGAAGAACCACTGCTCGAGCTTGCGCTGCTCGACCAGCGTCCCGCAGCGCTCGCAGTGCCCGTCGATCACCTGCTCGTTGGCGAGCACCGTCTGGTCCTTCGGGCACCACTGCACCGGCGCCTCGTGGCGGTGGGCGAGGCCGCGCTCGTACAGCTTCAGGAAGATCCACTGCGTCCAGCGGTAGTAGGCGGGCTGGTGAGTGCCGAACTCGCGGGTCCAGTCGATCGAGATGCCCCAGCGCATGAACTGCTCACGGAACGACGCGATCGACGCCTCGGTCGCGGCACGCGGATGCTCGCCCGTGTTGATGGCGTTGTTCTCGGCCGGCAGCCCGAAGGCGTCGTAGCCCATCGGATGCAGGACGCTGAAACCCCGCCGACGCCGGAAATGGGCGATCGCGTCGCCCACCGAATAGGTCTTCAGGTGCCCGACGTGAGGCTCGCCGGACGGGTAGGGCAGCATCTCGAGCACGTAGCTCTTCGGCTTGGTTTCGTCGAACTCCGGGGATCCGGGGTTGGCGACAACCCAGGTGTTCTCGGCCTCCCAGGCGAGCTGCCACTTCCGCTCGATCGCGGCGGGGTCGTAGCGCCCGGTTGTCTCGGTCTCTGCCATCGCGGGGCCAGTTTACGAGCGGCGTATATTCAGCAGCAGGCGAGAGAAGGAGGAACGGGGATGTCGAGGTTGATCAGGCTGGATCGGACGGGGCACACCGAGCTGGCGAGCTGGACGATCGAGGACGCCGACTCCCAGCGGGCGGCGATCGACGCCTTCCGCCGCGAGCTCGATGAAGGGATGCTGGCGAGCGCCACCCTGGCGGACGGCTCCGCCGAGATCGTGCGCGAGCTGCCGCTCGACGCGGATCTGGTCGTCCTGCGCCGCCCCATCGCTGGAGGCTAGAGGCACGATGGAGGCAGGCGTTCTCGCCGAAGCGGCGGCGATGCCGTGGCGGCGACGAGCCAGTGAGCGAAGCCTGGCCCGCGAGGGCCGGATCTGGACGCTCTGGAGCATCGGGGTGGTCGTCACCTTCGGGCTTCCGGCGGCGCTGCTCGTCTGGATCCAGCCGCTGGCGTTCCCTGTGTCCGCGATCTTCCTTGGCCACGGGATCGCGGTGCTCCACCTTCAGGCGCGTCGCGGGGCCCGCGGGGTGAAGCCGATCGGGAGTGCGGACCCCCGGCGACCTGAGGATCACACAGCTCTCGGTCTTCTCGGCGACCTGGTCGGCCACGAATCTCGCGATTGCTCACGGAGACGGGCCTGGCACTCCAGCGGGCCAGCTCGGAGCATGGCTGGTCGGCCAGGAGGGGGCGATCCTGGTCAGGCCGGGAGGACACCGCGTCCACTGCTTCTGCGTGCGAGTCGGCGAGGCCGGCGACCTGCCGCCCGCCGATCGGGTGGCGCACCTGCTGCTCGCCCTGCGCGAGGACGAGGCGGGGTTCGCGACGGTCGCCAATCGGAACTTCTCGGGCGCGAGCTGGCGGTTGCGCGTCGAGCTGCCCAAGCGGTTGCGCCCGGGGCTGAGGCTCGCCGCGGGCGGCCAACCGAGCGCCTCTACTGGAACCGGTGCAGGCGGGTCTTCCTGACCCGCTCGAGCTTGTTCTTCAGCCGCTCGAACTGGGCCTGTTGCACCGCGTTCCGCTGGAATCCCGGATAGGCGAGGTTCGTGGTCTCGAGGGGATCGTGCTTCAGGTCGTACATCTCCCACTGCGGCGGCTTCTGGCGCTTGACGTCGTAGTACTTGGCGAGCTTCCAGCGGCGTTCGCGGATGCTGATGATGTGGTTCGGCGCCTTCGGGTAGGGCTTGCTCTTCTGACCCGACTGGTAGTCGTCGTAGGTGAAGACGATGTAGTCCTGCGGCGGCTTCGCCTTTCCGCCGTTGAGGACCAGTGACGAGTAGTCGACGCCCTGCCAGTCGGCCCGGGCGCTCAATGGCGCCCCCGCCAGGCTCGCCAGCGTCGGCATGAAATCCACGTGGGAGACCATCGAGTTGGTGGAGACCGGGCGCGGGAAGAGCTTCGGGTTCGAGTAGACGAGGGGCACCCGGAGCGCCTCCTCGTAGAGGTTGAAGTTCTTCTGGCGCAGTCCGCCGTGGGCCAGTCCCATCTCGCCGTGGTCGGCGGTGCGGACGATCAGTGTGTTGTCGTAGAGGCCCTGCTCCTGGAGATTGTTCAGCACCTGGGTCAGGTAGTAGTCGGAGGAGCGCATCAGGTTGCCGTAGAAGTTCAGGTAGGCCCGCCTCTGCTTGTCGTTCTTCGGCTTGCCGGTCAGGTTGAAGATGCGAAGGAACTGCTCTTGGACCGTCGGCTTCGTCGAGAGGTCCTCGCCGTTGGTCCGCGGGATCTGGATGTCGCCCTTGGTCCACGAGCTGTCGTAGCCCGACGCTCGAACGTCGTCCCCGGATAGAAGAGGACGTCGTGCGGGTTGACCAGTGAGATCACCATGAAGAACGGCTGCTGCTTCGCGGCGGCGGTCGAGAGGTACTGGAGGATTCCCTCCGCGCCATCCACGGGGTTGCCCACAGCGTCCATGTAGCGGCCGTCGTTGTCGGTGAACCCTCCACCGGCCTGAGGGATGCTCTGGTCAGCACCGGCGTCGGGCGGATTCCAGCGGCTGAAGCCGTACCTCTGGAGGTCGGCCGGGGCGTCCTCCTGGCCGGGCGGGGGCTTGGAGCAGTGCCACTTGCCCTTGTAGACGACCTTGTAGCCCGCCGCCTCCATCACGGTGGCGAGGTTCGGCAGGGTCCGGGGAAGCGGCAGCTCGACCTGGGGGTAGCCCTGGGACGCGGGCATGTCCTCCTCGAGCGTGTACTTGACGCCATGCTGGGCGGGGAAGTAGCCGCTCATCAGGGTCGAGCGCGCCGGCGAGCACATGCAGGCGTTGGTGAAGGCCCGTTCGAAGCTGAGCCCGCGGCTGCGCAGCCGCATCATCCCCGGCAGGTTGCGCTGCATCCAGCGGGGCGGGAAGTGCTGGATCGCGCGCTCCTGGTCGGTGAGGAACAGGATGACGTTCATCCCCGCGATCGGGTTGCGCTTGGCCTCGGTCGCGGCGAGCGCGCTCCCGAGGCCGCTCTGGGCGAGCAGCAGGCCCGCCGCGGCGCCCGCGCCGGACTGGAGCAGCTCCTTACGGGTGAGCCCGTCATCGCGGTCGTGCGTTTCGCTCATCCTCTCCTCCTGAAGACGTCGACTGCATTGCTGGCGAAGGAGGTCGAGTAGACGAAGCGGCCGTCCGGGCTGATCGCGACCGAGCTGATGCCGCGGACAGCGCGCGCCCCCGCGCACCCGGGCCGCCTGCGAGCGGCGAGGCACCCGAACCGGCCCGGCTTCTGCAGGACCCGGCCCGTGACGCGGTTGCGCGTGAGGACGTCGAGGGCTCCGGTCGCGAAGGCGGCGACGTACACGTTCCTGCCGTCCGGAGCGACCACGAGCCCCTCAGGCGCGCTCATCGCGCGGCCGAAGGAGCAGCCAACCGCGCGAAGCAGGACGAGGCAGCCGGTGGTGCCTTGCTTCTGGGTGAGGGTCCCGTGATTGAACGAGGTGACGCTGTTGCTGAACAGAGACGTCACGTACGCCTGCTTGTCACCGGGGCTGAGCGCGACCGCGTTGGCGCCCGCGAGCTCCACGCCCGTTGCGCAGCCGCTGAGGGGCGCGTTGGTGATGCAGCCGCTGCCGTTGGTCGCCTGGGAGAGGATCCCGGTGGAAGGGTCCCTGGTGAGGATCGCGATGGCGTTGGAGAGAGCGCTGCCCGTGTACACCTCCGAGCCATCCCGGCGGATCGCCAGGCCCTCGACGGCGCCCAGTGCGATCCCCGGCGCACAGGCTGCGTTCGACTCCGCGATGCAGCCTGCGGTGCCCGCCGGCTGCGTCAGCGCGCCGGTGGAGGGGTCGCGCGTAAAGGTCGCGACGGCGTTGCCGAAGAAGGCGCCGGCGTAGACGTTGCGGCCATCGGAGCTGACGACGACGTCCGGAGCGACCAGGGCTTCGCCGCTGGTGCATCCGGGCAGCGGGAGCCCGGAGAGGCAGCCGCCGGGCAGCTGGCGAAGGGCACCGGTCCTCCGGTTTCGCTCGAAAGCGGTCACGGCGCTGCTGTCGCGTGCCGTGGCGTAGACGTTGCGGCCGTCGGCGCTGACGGCGACGGAGTTCGCTCCGTCGAGCCCGACGGCTCGAGCGCAACCGCCGCCGCCCCCGCTCGCGATGCAGCCCCCCACTCCCTTCGGCTGCCTGAGTACGCCGGTGGTCTTGTCCCGGTCGAAGATGGCGATCGCGTTGCTGGTGGACGAGGCGACGTAGACGTTCTTGCCGTCGGGGCTGACCGCGATCGCCCGTGAGCCCATGAACGGGCCGGGGCCCTTCAGGGCGCGCGCGGTCGCACAGCCGGCCCGGCGCGCCGAGCGGGCGCCGACGCATCCGGCCGCGCCACGGAGCTGCTTCAGCGTTCCGCGAGCCGATGCCGACTTGGCATCCGACGTCGTGGGGACCAGGACGAGCGCAGAGCTAATGCGGAAGGCGGACGTTTACAAGCACCCTCCGCGAATGTGCCAAATAAGGCGCTTCCCGATCTACTCGGCCTTGCCGAAGGATGCGATCTCCTTCCGCTCCTGCTCCGAGAGCTCGCGCGGCTCCTCGCCGCGGGAGACCTTCTCGCTCTCGACGTGGTGGCGGATGTCGTCGACGATGTCCGGATTCGCCAGGGTCGTCACGTCTCCGACGTCGGTGAAGTTGGAGATCCCGGCGATCACCCTCCGCATGATCTTCCCGGAGCGCGTCTTCGGCATGTCGCTGACGACCCAGACGTTCTTGGGCCGCGCGATCTTCCCGATCTCCGTGTCGATCGCCTTTGACACCTTCTCCTCGACCTCCTCGTTGCTCGCGCTCACACCCGGCTTGAGCGCGACGTACATCTCGACCGCCTTTCCGCGGACATCGTCCACCACCGGGACCGCGGCCGCCTCCGCGACCTCGTCGACCGTGATCGCCGCCGACTCCAGCTCCTTCGTGCCGAGCCGGTGCCCGGCGACGTTGATCACGTCGTCGATCCGGCCGAGGATGCGGAAGTAGCCATCGGCGGACTGGGTTGCTCCGTCGCCGGCGAAGAACGGCCAGTCGTGCCAGTCCGTGCTCTTCTCGTCCTTGCAGTACTTCGCGTAGTAGGTGTCGACGAAGCGCTCGTCCTGGCCCCAGATCGTCTCCATGATCCCCGGCCAGGGGTTGCGGATGCAGACGTTGCCCGCGTTTCCGCTGCCGCCCTCGACCTCGTCTCCGTCCTCGTCATAGATCACCGGATAGATCCCGAGCACCCCGGGGCCGCAGCTGCCGGGCTTCATCGGTTGCAGCGCCGGGAGCGTGCTGCCCAGGAACCCGCCGGTCTCCGTCTGCCACCAGGTGTCGACGATCGCCGCTTCGCGCTTGCCCACCGTCTCGAAGTACCAGCGCCACACATCCGGCTCGATCGGCTCGCCGACCGTGGTCATGTGCTTGAAGTGGTAGTCGTACTTCGCCGGCTCGTCCGGGCCCACCTTCCGCAGCATCCGGATCGTCGTCGGCGCGGTGTGGAAGATATTCACCCCGAGCTTCTCGGCGATCCGCCACGGCCGGCCGGCGTCCGGGTACTTGGGCACGCCCTCGTACATGACGCTCGTCGTCCCCAGCGCCAGCGGCCCGTAGACGATGTAGGAGTGCCCGGTGATCCAGCCGATGTCGGCGAAGCACCAGTAGGTGTCGTCCGGGTGGATGTCCTGGTAGTACTTCGACGTGCCGGCGACGTAGGAGAGGTAACCGCCGGTGCTGTGCTAGGCACCCTTCGGCCGCCCCGTGGTCCCGCTCGTGTACATCAGGAACAGGGGCGCCTCCGCGGGCATGGAGTCCGGGTCGACCTTCTTGCCGCTGTAGTCCTCGATCAGGTCGTCGACGAAGAAGTCTCGCCCCTCGACCATCTCGCTCTCGGAGTGGTACTCGCCGGGCACGCGCCGCCAGACAAGGACCTTCTCGACCTCGGCGCCCTCCTTCTTCGCCGCCTCGATCGCCTCGTCCGCCTTCACCTTGTGGTCGATCAGCTCCCCATTGCGATAATAGGCGTCCATCGTCACCAGGATCTTGCTCTGGGAGTCCGCGATCCGGCCGCCGCAGGCGGCGCCGCTGAAGCCGCCGAAAACCTCGGAGTGGATCGCGCCGAGGCGCGCGCAGGCGAACATCGAGATCGGCAGCTCGGGCAGCATCGGCAGATGGAAGGTCATCCGATCGCCGTTCTTGACCCCGGCGAAGTCCTGCAGCAGCGCCGCGAACTCGTTCACGCGGTCGAACAGCTGCTGGTAGGTGACCTCCACGGTCTCCTCGTCCTCCGGCTCGGGCACCCAGATGAAGGCCGGTTTGTCGGCGCTGGTCTCCAGGTGCCGGTCGACGCAGTTGACGCAGGCGTTGAGCCGCCCGCCGACCCACCACTTCCAGAACGGCGGCTTGCTGGTGTCGAGGATGGTGTCCCACTTGGAGTCCCAGGTGAGCAGCTCCGCGTACTCCTCGAAGCACTCGGGGAAATTCTCCTCGCTGAATCGCTCGAGAATCGCCGGATCGTCCGCGTTCGCCTGCTTGACGAAGCTCTCGGGAGGCTTGACGTATTCCTCCTCCCGCCAGTGAACGGCGATCTGCGCTTCGGTGCTCGTTGCCTCTGCGGTGGAGCCCGAGCTCTCGTCGCTCTTCGATGTCATCTCATAGTCCTTTCTCATCTTCTGCCTTCCAAGTCTCCCCCGAAGTCTGGCCGATCGGCGGCCCCGGCCGACCCGGCGCCGCCTTCAGCCTTTCGAGCTATCTAGCGTCCGGCCGGATCCACCTCCGTTCCCCTCGCGACCTGCAGCGGCATCACTGGCGCCACGGTTCGGCCGAACGTCGAGTTGATCACCGAGGCAAACGATGCGTACCAGGCGGCGATCGCCGTCGCGATGCCGATGTAACCGCCCCAGTGGGTGATGGTCATGTCACTGCCGGACTCGCCGATCCCGAGCAGGATGAACGTGACCGCCAACAGGAAGAACACCAGGGCGACCGCTCCGGTGGTCCGGAGCGAAGCGATGAACATGTAGGTGGTGAAGATCGCCCACGCCCACAGGTAGAGGCCGATCGCTGACCCGGCGTGGGACTCCGGAATGTCCTTCGCGAAGAACGTCACCAGTGCCCAGAACGAGATCCAGAAGGCACCGTATGACGAGAAGGCGACCGCACCGAAGGTGTTCCCGGTGCGGAACTCCCACATCCCGGCCAGCAGCTGGGCAATCCCGCCATATGCGAGGGCGAGACCCAGAACGACTGGCTCACCGGCGTTGCTGACGATATTCGCGTTGAACATGCTGAGAACGAACGTGGTCATGGCGAATCCGGCGAGCCCGAGGGGCCCCGGATCGGCAGGAACCCATGATGCTCCTGGCCTCGAAGACTCCATCTAACTCTCTCCTTCCTGCGCCGGCCGTTCGGACCTGTGCAGTTCCATGAGTCGACACCGTGATCGGCGCCGTCGCTGACCCTATGCCCCGTCGCCTGGGGCGCAAACGGCAGTCGGCGGGCGCCCGTCGCGAGACGACAAGCGGTGGTGAAAACGCGACGAACGGCAGCCGCGCGCCGCGCCTGCTCCTTTATGCTGAATCGGAGGAGGAGACGGAGGAGATATGGACGTTGCGCTCGGAGTCCTGGTCGGCCTCGGCCTCTCGGCCTCCGTCTTCGCGGCCGTTCGGCTCCTGTCGCGGTCGCGCGGGGTGATCAATCCGGAGCGCCAGGCGATGCACGCCGGCCTACACGCCGCCGTGGCGACGCTTCCCCACCTGAGCACGGGACTCTCCCCCGGCAGCGCCCAGAAGGCGGCTCCCGATCTCCGTGCGTTGATCCAGGCGCCGGCGGTCGCCCTCGCCGACCGCACGCGGATCCTGGCCTGGGACGGGGAGGGTTCCGACCACCATCGGCCGGGCGCGCCGCTGGGTGAGCTGGTCTCGAGCGCCCACGACGACCGGATCCACGTCGAGCGGGCGAGTTGCGACCACCCGAGGTGTGCCTTGGGGGCGATGGTGGTGGCGCCGCTCGAGGTGCAGGGCGAGAGGGTGGGAAGCCTGATCGGCCTCTTCCGGGATCTCGGCACGGTCCGGCCCGAGGACACCCGCGGTGTGGAGGAGGCGGCCCGTCTCGTCAGCGCGCAGCTGGCGCTGGCCGGGCTCGCGGAGCAGGAGAGGCGCCTTGCGCAGGCCGAGCTGCGGGCGCTCCGGGCGCAGATCTCACCGCACTTCATCTACAACGCGCTGGCCGCCGTCGCCAGCTACATCCACACCCGGCCGGAGGAGGCGAGGGAGCTGTTGAGCGAGTTCGCGGAGTTCACCCGCTACGCGTTCCAGACCGAGCGCTCGTACGTGACCCTGGCCGAGGAGCTGCGCTATGTGGAGAAGTACCTGAGCCTGGAGCGGGCGCGTTTCGGCGACCGTCTGGAGGTTCGCCTCGAGGTGCCGCCGGAGGTGCTGCAGGCGCCGCTGCCGGTTCTCTCCCTGCAGCCGCTCGTCGAGAATGCGGTCAGGCACGGGGTCGAGGGAAGCGCCAGCCACAGGCTGATCGAGGTCATCGCCGCCGACCTCGGCCGAGACGTCGAGGTTCAGGTCTCGGATGACGGGGCGGGGATGGACCCGGAGGCCGCCCTGGCCGCCCTGGCCGGCGCCGGCGGCGGAATCGGGCTCTCCAACGTGAACGAGCGGTTGCTCGCCACCTTCGGAGACGGCTATGGGCTCGATATCCGGACGGCGATCGGGGAGGGCACCACGGTGACGATGACCCTTCCGAAGTCGCTGCCCGGCGCTCGCACGGTGGTGTCGGCGAGATGAGCGAGGGGCTCGCGGTCCTGGCGGTCGACGATGAGCGTCCGGCGCTGGCGGACCTCGTCCGGATGCTGCGGGAATCGCCCGCGGTGCGGCGGGTGGACATGGCCGACAGCGGGAGCGTGGCCCTGCGACTGCTCAACGCCGCCGAGCATCCATACGACGGTGTCTTCCTCGACGTCCGCATGCCCGATCTGAGTGGCACGGATCTGGCCAAGGTGCTGACCCGATTCACGACTCCGCCCGCCGTGGTCTTCGTCACCGCATATCCGGACGCTGCGGTGGAGGCGTTCGAGCTGCGCGCCGTGGACTACGTGGTGAAGCCGGTGAGCCACAGGCGCCTCGAGCAGGCTGTCGCCAGGATCGGAGAGGTCGTGGGGGTCAGGGTCCACGAGGACTCCGTCACGAATGCGAACGGCGAGGATGCGGGCAGCGACATCGTTCCCGTCGACGGCCTGGCCGGCGCCACGCGCCTGGTCCCGCGAGAATCGATTCTCTACCTGCAGGCGGCCGGGGACTACGTCCGGGTGATCACCCGTGACGGGCGCTTCCTGCTGCGCGGGACGCTGAGTGGGATCGGCGGTCGGTGGCGGACCTTCGGCTTCGTCCGCGTGCATCGTCAGTTCGTGGTCAACCTGAGCCACGTCGTGGAGGTCCGGCCGCGGTTGAATGGCACGGCGACGCTGCGACTCGCCGGGGATCACGAGGTCCCCGTCGCGCGTCGTGAGATCGGGGAGCTCCGGAGGCGCCTGGGTCTGTGAGAGAGGACGGTCGAGCTGGGCCGAGACGGACACCGCGGGACGAGCTCGCAGAGGCCACGGCTCATGGTGACGTCTATCTGAGGCGGCTCGTTCGCGCACAGCTCGCGCTCTCGATCTCCGCCCTCGTCGCATTCATCGGTTTGCTCGGGGCGCTGCCGTTGCTCCTCGTCCTGGTGCCGCACCTTGCCTCGATTTCGATCGCGGGGATCCCCCTGCCGCTGTTGCTGGTCGCGGTGCCCCTCTTCCCGCTGTTCGTCGCCATCGGCCGGATCTATCAGCGCCGGGCGGACGCCCTCGACGAAGCGTTCCGCGAGTTGGTCGGTCGGCCTTGATCGCGATCGTCGCGGTCGCCGCGGTGACCGTCGGCACCCTGGGGCTGGGGACATGGACGGTGCGGCTGGCGCGCACTACGTCGGACCTGTTCGTGGCCTCCCGTGCGGTCAGTCCCTGGTGGAATGCGGCCGCGATCTCCGGGGAGTACCTGTCAGCCGCGAGCTTTCTGGGCATCGCGGGACTGGTGATGAAGCTCGGCGCGGTCGCGCTCTGGCTGCCGGTCGGGTTCACGGCCGGATACCTGACCCTGCTGCTGTTCGTCGCGGCCCCCCTGCGCAGGTACGGCTCGTACACGATCTCGGACTTCGCCGAGGCCAGGCTGGGGTCCCCGCGAATGAGGCTGCTCGCCGCGGGCATCGTGCTCGGGATCACGGGCTTCTACCTGGTCCCCCAGCTCAAGGGCGCGGGCATCACGCTCCAGCAGGTGACCGGCGCCCCGTACTGGCTGGGGGTCGTGGTGGTCGGAGGGATCGTCTCGTTGAACGTGGCCCTGGGCGGGATGCGCGGGATCACCTACGTGCAGGCGTTCCAGTTCTGGCTGAAGACCTTTGCGATCGCGCTGCCCGCCTGCCTGCTGCTGATCTACCTCGGCGGCCTGCCCAATCAGAACACCCTGTTCGGGGACGGAGTGCCGCGGGCTCCGGCGGACGGCCTGAGCGTGCATCTCGACGAGCCGCAGCGGGTGGTGTTCCCGGCGGGCTCCAGCTATGTCGCCGATGGGGTTCCGCACCGGGCCCGGGAGGGGGAGAAGGTCACCCTCCCCGCGGGAGAGGTGCGGCTGCCGGGGAACGCGGCCGTGCCGGTCGCCCGGGACGCGAATACGGACCCAGGCGTCACCTGGTCGCGGCCGGTGGAAAGCGATGGATCGAACGGACCGCTGTTCGTCTACTCGCTGCTGATCGCCACCGTGCTGGGCACGATGGGACTGCCTCACATCCTGGTGCGCTTCTACACCAGTCCCGACGGGTCCGCCGCGCGGAGGACGACGGTGCGCGTCCTGGGGTTGCTCTGGCTCTTCTATATGTTCCCCGTGGTCTACGCGCTGCTGGGCCGCGCACTCGCGCCGGCGCTCTACGTGACCGGTCAGACGGACAGCGTCGTGCTGCGGGTACCCGAGCTGGCCTGGCCGGGAGAGCCCGGTCAGCTGCTCTCGGCCCTGGTCGCCGCGGGCGCATTCGCAGCCTTCCTCTCCACCGCCTCGGGGTTGCTCGTCTCGATCTCGGGCACCCTCTCGTACGACTTGTGGGGCCGGGTGCGGCGGCCACGCGACGCGCGTGAGCGGCGGCGCCGGTTCCGCGCATCGGCGGCGGTGGGCATGGTGCTTCCCGTGGTGCTGGCGCTCGGGGCCTCTGGGCTGGACATCGGGGTTCTCGTCGGCTGGGCGTTCGCCATCGCCGCCAGCACCTTCTGCCCGATGTTCCTGCTCGGCGTCTGGTGGAGAGGGCTGACGGCGCCGGGCGCCGCCGCCGGGATGGTTGTGGGGGCGCTGCTCGCCAGCGGCGCGATCTTCGCGGGGCTGGCGATCGATCCGGCATCCGGGGCCATCGCGAGCCTCTTGACGCAGCCGGCGGTGGTCTCCGTGCCTCTGGCGTTCGCGACCATGATCGCGGTCTCGCTCGCGACCAGGGAACGCCGCCCGGACGCGGACGTCCAGCAGCTGGCGCTGCACGCTCCGGAGGGCCTGGGATTGGCTCAGCTGGGGCGGGCGACCGCTCCCGCTACGGAGCTCGATGCCCCCGCTCAGCCCACCCGCTCCTAGAGCCCGGCGGCCTCGGCCAGCAGGCCCACCTGGGCGGGATCGCTGCTGCAGGGGAAGAGAATGAGCTCGTCGCAGCCGGCTTCGTCGAAGCCCGAGATGTAGCCCTTGACGGTGTCCGCATCCTTGGCCGCCGAGTCGACGATCTGCTGCGCGGTCTGCTCGCCCAGCCACGCGTAGTAGTCGCCGAGGTCCTGCTCGGCGTTCTTCTGGGCGTCGGGCCCGAGGGAGAAGTAGGCCAGGGCCATCTTGTAAGGCTTGCCGTCACGTCCCTCGCGCTTCCAGGCCTCCTCGAGGTTGGCGCCGCATCCTCCTTGAACTGGTCGGGTGTGGCGCCGCCCTGCGTCCAGCCGTCGGCGTACTTGGCGGCGCGATCGAGCGCGGACTGGATGTAGCCGCCGACCAGGAGCGTGGGACCGTCGCCCTTCGGGCGGGGGCCCACCTTGGACTCGGTTTCGCCTTCGCCGTTCCAGATGGCACGGATCTTCGGCAGAGCCTGGTCGATCCAGGCGCCGCGGGTGGACATGTCGATGCCGCTGATCTCGTAGTCGTCCTCGCGGCCGCCGAGGGCGATGCCGAGAACGGCGCGGCCGCCGCCGGCGAGGGCGTCGAGGGAGAGCAGCTGCTTGGCGATCATGGCCGGGTTCTGGCGGAGCGGGCCGAGCATGACGTCGGTGGCGAGCCGGATGCGCTCGGTGACGGCCGCGGCCGCGGAGAGAGCGACGATCGGCTCGTAGCTGTCGAAGACGATGCGATCGATGGTCCCGAGGGTGCTGAAGCCGGCGTCCTCCGCCACGCGGGCCCAGTCGGTGATCTCGTCGCCCTTCGTGCCGCCGATGGCGCTCGGAAGTCCGATGCCGACGTCCATTGCTCTCCTTTCGTCGACCTACAGTGGGTGCGTGCCTTTCGGGGAACCTACCGAGGTCGTTGCGTGGGCAAACGAATTGCTGGAGAGCGCGCGGGTCGGTCGGCTCGGGTTGGTCGACGAGGAGGGGGCGCCGCGAGTGTTACCGGTGACCTTCGCGGTGGCCGAGGGCCGGATCTGGAGCGCGATTGATCGGAAGCCGAAGCGGGCGAAGGAGCCGGCGCGCCTGCGGTTTCTGCGGCGGGATCCCCGTGCGGCGCTGACGGTCGATCGCTATTCGGACGACTGGGAGGAGCTGGCATGGGTGCAGGTGCTGGGGTTGGTGTCGATCGTGGAGGTCGCGAACGGGCGGGCGGGGCTGGAGGCGCTCGAGGCGAAGTACGAGCCGTACCGCGCGGAGGCGCCGCCGGGCCCGCTATTGGCCCTCGAGCCCCAGCGGTACCTGTGGTGGCGTGCCACGGATCGGGAAGACCGGAACGGCTAACGCAAGGGGCCGATCTCGCTCTCGAACAGGTTGGTGACGCCGACGCTGTCGTCGCCCGGCGGCAGGTCCTGAACCTCAAGCCAATCGAAGACCGCGTAGACCACTTCCTCCGGCTCGAGGTCCGGATGGACGCTGACTGACAGGAGACCGTCACCGTCACCCTCGGTCCGAATCGCGTACTCCGGAAAGTTCTCGCCGAGGTGCACGATCAGGTTGCTGGCTGAGAGCGAACCAAGGAGGATCAGGAAATGGAGGTGTCCGCTCGGCACGACGACTCTTTCGATCGGGCGGATTCCGATCTCATCGGGCGCGCCGAGGCGGACGACGTCGCCGAAGTTGAGTCCGTCAACGAAGAATGGAACGTTCTGGAGGACCGCTTGATCAGGATCAGCCGGATCGGGCAGCGCGTGCATCGTCTCGCTGGAGCAGGGTGCGTAGCGGCGGGCCGGTGCGCGGACGGTGACCGTGTCCTGGTCGCGGCTCATTCTCTGCCGTCCGCCGGCGGTAGCTGAGGGTCGGGCGGACCGAGCCGGGCATAACGGCGGCCGCGGCGGGTGATCAGAATTTCGTCGCCGGAAGCGGCACGCTCCATCCAATAGCCGAACTTCTCGCGAAAGTCGTGTGCGCCAACTTCGTGATGTCTCGATGAATCGGGAGAGTGGAGCTGGTCGGACTCGAACCGACGGCCTCCTCGCTGCCAGCGAGGCGCTCTGCCCAACTGAGCTACAGCCCCAGCGAGTTCGTACTCGGCTGCGTAGTGTATCGCCGCCCTCTGGCCATTCCTTGGTGGGCTCAGGCGCAGCTGTATCCCGCTTCTCCCGTCCTCCACACGGTCGAACGGCAGCAGGTAATTGCGTCCCAGCTCGTGGCAGTGCGCCGCGATCAGGTCCACCTCGTCAGGAAGGTACTTGTTCCTGACGTATCCACTGGGCGTGTGCCAGCTACTGATGAGGTTGATGTGCAGGACTTCCCCGTTCAATCGCGCGGACTTGCATTGGACGCGATGGAGCTGATCTGAAAACCCGAAAATCAGATCGCATCGAGAATGCTCAGACAGAGGCTTGAAGACCTCGACACCGCGCTGCACCGCCTCAAGCGCAATAGCCATCTCACCGATGGTGCCTCGTAGATTTGGGTTCATACGAACGTATGTTCGCGCCCGCAGCTGTGCGAGAGGCACAGAGAACGTGAGGAATGTGTGACCCGGGAGTGCTGAAAGGCCCTACGCCGCGCGGTGTTGCTCGGCGGCGCCCTGGTCGACGTCGATGACCAGGCCGTTGCGTCGCGTGTCGCGCACCACGAAGTCGAAGGGCGCCTTCTCCTCCAGCGCCCGCAGCAGATCGATCGGGTTCTCCAGGTTCATCGACACCCAGGCCCGGCCTCCCGAGAAGCGCTTCACCTTGATCTGCGAAGCCCCGTCGATGCCCGCGGCCGCATCCTCGAAGCCGGTCAGCTGAGCGAAGTCCTTCAGCGGACCGACCTCGATCTCGATCTCGCCGGAATACACGCCCGCCTGCGCCGGCTCGGTGCCGACCGCCGGCCGGTCCTCCTCGATCCCCAGCCGCTCCTTCGCGACCTCGGCGAGCTCGGAGACGCGAGTACCCAGCTCATCCCTGAGCCCGGAGAGCTCCGTCACCCGGTCCGCCATCTGCACCGCGTCCTCGAGCGCCTTCATCCGGATCCGGGTCGCCTGCCGGCGCGCCTGCCCATAGATCTCCTCGACCGATGCGAGGGCGCGCGACAGCGCGACCCGATTGGTGTCGGCGGCAGCCGCCATCGGCTTCTTGAGGAGCTCCTGCAACCGCTTCTCCCGCTCCACGACCCGCTCGGCCAACCGCTGCGCCTCCCGCTCGAGACGGGCCAGCCGGGCGTCACGCGCCTCGATCGCGGCATCGACCTGTTCTGGGTCGTAGCCCCGCAAGGCGCGCGAAAAACGCTCCTTCGACACGAGCGGAAGGCTAAGGACGCCCTCGGACGACTTTCCGTCCCTGCAGGCGGAATCTGGACGAAAGCCCTAGGCAGCGCCCCGAGCGCCGGCCAAATCCAATTCCAACCGCCCGGCCTCGCCCCAGAGCTGCTCGAGCCGGTACCGCTCACGCGGCTCCGGCGTGAAGACGTGCAGCACCGCGTCCAGATAGTCCAGCAGCACCCACTCGGCCTCCCGCTCCCCCTCGACTCGAGCCGGAAGCCAACCGTCCCGCTTGAGCTGGTGGTAGACCTCGTCGTGGATCGCCTTCGCCTGCCGCTCGTTGCGAGCCGTGCAGATCACCAGGTAGTCCGTGTAGCCGACCAGCTGCCGCACGTCGAGCGCGACCAGGTCGGTCGCCTGCTTGTCATCCGCGATTGCGGCCAGCCGCCGTGCCAGCTCCTCGGAGGTCATCTCCCTGCCGCGGGTCACCGGTACAGCCCCCTCTCCGCGATGAACCGCACCACCGGATCCGGAACGAGGTGCCGGAGCGGCTTTCCCTCCCGCGCTCGCTGCCTGACTGTGGTCGAGGACGCTCCGCAAAGTGGCATATCGACTATCTCAGCCCTGTCGGATGCACCCAGCCGCTCCAGCGCCGAATCGACCGCCCCGAGGCCCACTCCCGGTCGCGGCACCACCCCGAGCCTCGCCAGCTCCAGCACGCGCGCCGGCTCCTTCCAGCTCGACAGCCCCGCGGCCATGTCGGCTCCGAGCAGGAAGAAGAGCTCGTTTCCCGGCTCCCGCTCGGCGAGCAACTCGAGCGTCCGGTAGCTGTACGAGGTCTCGTCGCGACCCACCTCCAGGTCCGAGGCCTCCACCCCCTCCTCGCCATCGGCTGCCAGCACCGCCATCTCCAGCCGGACTTCCGCTCCGGGGTCGTCCTCGATCTCCTTGTGGGGCGCCCGCCGGGTCACGATCAGCAGCACCCGATCCAGATCGAGCTGCCAGCGCGCCTCCTGGGCGAGCAGAAGATGTCCCACGTGGGGCGGGTTGAAGGCCCCGCCCAGGACCCCGATCCGAGCGACGTCGCTACTCCCTGACCTGTCCGCTGCCGTGGACGACGTACTTGGTGGTGGTCAGCTCGCGCAGCCCGATCGGGCCGCGAGCGTGCAGCTTCTGGGTCGAATTGCCGATCTCCGCGCCCATCCCGAACTCGTAGCCGTCCGTGAACCGCGTGGACGCGTTCACGTAGACGGCCGCCGAATCGACCGCGTCCGTGAACTCGTCCCCCACCTGATCGGATGAGGTCATGATCGCGTCGGAATGGCCGGTCCCATGCCGGTTGATGTGGTCGATGGCCTCGCCCAGCGATTCGACGACGCCGACCGCCATCTTCAGGCCGTGGTACTCGGTGTCCCAATCGGCGTCGCTCGCCTCGCCGACCGAAACCGATCCGGCCGACTCGCGCGTGGCCTCGTCCCCGACCAGCTCCACCCCGGCGTCGCTCAGCTTGGCCAGCAGCGTCGGCAGCAGCTCGGCCGCAACGTCGCGATGGACGAGCAGCGTCTCGGCCGCGTTGCAAACACCGGGCCGCTGCACCTTGGCGTTGTAGGCGACCCGCTCGGCCATCTCCAGATCCGCGTCCTGATGCACGTAGACGTGGCAATTGCCAGCGGCCGCGTACATCACGGGCACCTTCGCAACCTCCTTGAGCGCGTTCTTCAGCCCCTCGCCTCCGCGCGGGATGATCAGGTCGACCAGCCCCTCGGCCGTGGCGAGCTCGGCAAGCTGCTCGTGCCCGCCTCCCGAGAGCAGCACGACTGAGCCGGCAGGCAGCTCGGCGGCGGCAAGCGCATCGGCCAACAGTCCCGCCAGAAAGGCATTCGAGCTCTCGGCGCTGCTCGAGCCCCGCAGCACCGCCGCGTTCCCGCTCTTCAGGCAGAGCGCCGCAGCGTCGATCGTCACGTTCGGCCGAGCCTCGTAGACGACGGCCACCACGCCGATCGGCACCCGCTTCTTCGCGACCTCCAGGCCGTTCTCGAGCGTCCACCCCTCGACCACCTCGCCGACGGGGTCGGGCAGCTCCGCGATCTCGCGAACCCCCTTCGCCATCTCGGCGATCCGATCCTCGGTCAGCGTGAGCCGGTCGAGCAGTGCCTCGTTCAGTCCCTCCTCGCGGCCGGCGTCGACGTCCGCGACATTGGCCTCGAGCAACCCGGCGGCGCCCGCCTCGATCCGGTCCGCGAGATCCATGAGGCAGGCGTCCTTCTCATCCCTGCTCGCACGCGCGAGCAGGTGAGAGGCATCCTTCGCCTCGCGAGCGCTCTGCTCGACGGTCTTGGCTGCGGTGGCCATGCAATAAGGGTAACTACGGCGTCACACTGGGGCGGATGGCAGGGACCGTGGCTCCCGGATATGAGCCTCTCGCCGAGGAGTTCAGGAGGCTGATGGCGCGCGGGCCGCGCGGCGGCGCTCTCGTGGTGCGCAGCGCGGGGAGCGTGCTCGCCGACCTGCGGATCGGCTGGGAGGACCGCGCGCGTTCCCGCCCCTGGCGCCCCGAGACCCAGGCCCTCGGCTTCTCGTCGACCAAGGGGCTGGCGGCGATGGTGCTGCACCGGCTCGCGGACCGGGGCCTGATCGACTACGACCTGCCTGTGGCCTCCTACTGGCCCGAGTTCGCTGCCGCCGGCAAGGAGCGGATCACCGTTCGCGAGCTGCTCAGCCATCGGGCCGGCCTCTACGACGTGCAGGCGGTCGCCGGGAACGCCGAGGAGCTCCTCGACCACCTGGGCATGGAGCGGCGGCTGGCCGCCGCGTCGCCCCAGGGGCCCTCCCGGCCGCCCCGCGTACCATGCCATCACCTTCGGCTGGCTCGCCTCGGGGCTCGCCCGGGCGGTCACCGGCAAGGGAATGCGCGACCTCGTCCGCACCGAGCTCGCCGAGCCCCTGGGAACCTCGGGGCTGGAGATCGGGACGGGCGGCCAGCGGCCCGGGCCCGCGGAGATGGTGGGCCGCTCCCTTCGCATCTACACCGCATTCGGAATCGCCGCGACCCCACTGCTCGGCTGGCTGCCGGTCACCAGGGCCGGCTTCCGGGCCCTGCACGCACCCGGGTTCGAGGAGCTCTGCCGCGAGCCGGACCCGGCGGTCTGGCGCACCGAGATGCCCGCGGTCAACGGCGCGCTCAGCGCCGACGGCCTGGCTCGTCTCTACGTCCCTCTCGCGAATCGCGGCCTGGGCCCCGGCGGGGACCGCTTCCTCTCCCCGGAGACCGTCGACCGGGTGGGCAGGGTGCAGACGCGGGGCCTCGACCGGGTGCTCGGAGTCCGGATGCGCTGGCGGCTCGGCTTCCACCACGCCTTCGCGCTCGGCAGCCCCGCGCCCCGCGCCCTGGGCCACTACGGCTTCGGCGGCAGTGGCGGCTGGGGCGATCCCGACACCGGCATCTCGTTCGGCTTCGTCAGCAGCCACATCGGCAACCTGACGACCGCGATCGGGGATCTCGGGATCCTCCGGCTGACCGCGGTGGCGCGCGCCTGTGCGAGCGGCGCCAAGGCCGCCCCATCATGAGCGAGGGGCGAAGCCCCGAAGCGGTTATGTGGGGCGGCCGCCGGCGCCGCGTTTGATGGCGAAGCCGTCTGCCCTGCCTACGACGCCGCCTCCGCCTTCTCGGCCTGCTCCTCGTGCACGCCCTCGGCGAACTCCTCCACGATCTTCGAGTTGAACGCCGGCAGGTCGTCGGGCTTCCGGGAGGTCACCAGGCCCGAATCGACCACGACCTCCTCATCGACCCAGTTCCCGCCCGCGTTCCGGACATCCGTCTGCAGGCTCGGGAACGAGGTCAGCTCGCGTCCGTCGACGAGATCGGCTTCGACCAGCATCCAGGGCGCATGACAGATCGCGCCGACCGGCTTGCCGGCCGCGAAGAACTCGCGCAGGAAGCGCACCGCGTCCTTGTCGGTTCGCAGGTTGTCGGGGTTGGCGACGCCACCGGGCAGCACCACGCCGTCATAGTCGTCGGCCTTGGCATCCGAGGTGGCCTTGTCGACCGTCCAGGTCTCGGCCTTGTCGAGATGCTCGAATCCCTGGACCCGACCGGACTCGGTCGCGATCACGTCGACGTCCGCCCCGGCCTCCTCGACCGCCTTGCGCGGCTCGAAGTACTCGACCTGCTCAACCCCCTCATTCGCCATCAAAAAGGCAATCCGCTTGCCCTTCAACTCGTCCGCCATGTGATTCAGCTCCTTTCGTCATCCAAGCTTTCCCATAACGGGTACCGCCGATCCGGGAGTGCGAAACGGCTCCTCGCGCGGGTGGCGCGGCGAGGAAAACGCATCCGAGGACACGCCTGTACCGCAGGGTGCGTTTTCCTCGGCGCGACAGGACCCGCGCGCCGAGCCGCTCGTCCCTAGGTCTGGATCGACTTGACCTCGAGGAACTCCTCGAGGCCGAACTTGCCGAGCTCGCGACCATGCCCGGACTGCTTGACGCCGCCAAACGGAGCCAGTGGGTTGAAGGTGGCCCCGTTGATCTGCACCTGTCCCGTGCGCATCCGGCGCGCGAACGCCTTGGCGCGCTCGGGATCGGCCGACCAGACGCCCCCGTCCAGCCCGTAGATCGTCGAGTTGGCGATCTCCGCCGCCTCGTCCTCGGAGTCGTACGGGATGATCGAGAGCACCGGCCCGAAGATCTCCTCCTGGGCGATCGTCATGTCCGGCTTCACTTCGGAGAAGACCGTCGGCCGGACGAAGTACCCCTTCTCCAGGCCCTCGGGCGGCTCGGCGCCCCCGGCGACCAGCTTGGCGCCCTCCTCCTCACCCTTCTGGATGAACCCCCGCACCCGCTCCTGCTGGGCCTCGGAGACCAGCGGCCCGAGGCGCGTCGCGTCCTCGAACGGGTCGCCCGGTGCGGCCTTCTCCGCGGCCGCGGCCGCGATCTGCTCGGCCTCCGCCAGCTTCTCGCGCGGGACCAGCATCCGGGTGTGAGCGCTGCAGGTCTGGCCGGAGTTGAGGTAGCAGTTGGCAACGCCGTAACCGACGGCTGTCGCCAGATCGGCGTCGTCGAGAATCACGTTGGCGGACTTGCCGCCGAGCTCGAGCGCAACTCTCTTCACCGTCCCCGCCGCGACCTCGCTGACCCGCCTGCCGGCCCGAGTCGAGCCGGTGAAGGAGACCATGTCGACGCCGTCGTGCCCGGCGATGGCCTCACCGACGACCGGACCGAACCCGGTGACCAGGTTGAAGACGCCAGCCGGCAGGTCCAGCGAATCGATGACCTCGGCAAGGATGAACGAGGTGAGCGGCGTGACCTCGCTCGGCTTGACGACCACCGCGCAGCCGGCCGTCAGCGCGGGAGCGACCTTCGCGCAGATCTGGTGGAGCGGGTAGTTCCAGGGCGTGATGCAGCCGACCACGCCGATCGGCTCGCGCACGACCAGCGAGTTGCCGATCTGCTCCTCCCAGACGACCTCGGAGGCGACCTGCGCCTGCGACCCGAAGTCCATCGCGGGCAGGCCGGCCTGAATGGTGCGGGCGAGTGCGAGCGGCATCCCGACCTCCGCCGACACCAGAGCCGCGATCTCGTCTCCGCGCTCGGCGAGCGCGGCGCTGATCGCCATACAGGCGTCGACCCGAGACTCGACCGGCACCTGCCGCCACGCCTCGAAGCCACCGCGCGCGGCCTCCACGGCGTCGTCGACGTCCTCGGCGGTCCCCTCGGGGATCCGCCCGATCACCTGCTCGGTGGTCGAGTCGATCACCTCGATCGTGCCACTGCCCTGTGGCTCGACCCACTGGCCTCCGATGTAGAGGCGGTCGCGGACGATCTCTTCGGTGGGATGACCCGCCTTTGCGGGGGCCGCCGTCTCAGTAGCCAAGGTCTCGCTCCTTCACGTTGGAGTTGTTCTAAGCGGGCTGCGCCGCTTCAGTCTCAGTCGTAGCCGCCCCCGCCTCGTCCGCGATCGCCTCCGCGGTCCGGTGGGCCAGGGACATGATCGAGATCATCGGGTTGGTGCCCGAGGACGTCGGGAAGGCGCTGCCGTCGCCGATCCACACCCCCCTGGTGTCATGCAGCTCGCCCAGCGGGCCCGCCACCGAGGTCTGCGGATCGGCGCCCATGCGGCAGGTGCCCATCTGATGTGCGCTGAAGAGCTTGTGTCCGCCGGCCCGGAACGGGATGCGCTGGACGCCGGCGATGAAAGCTTCGAGGTCGTCCCCCCGGCGCCAGGTGGGCGCCCCCTCTGCGAGTGGCCCGATCTGGTGGGCGCCGGCGGCCTCGTGGAGGCGGATCTGCACCTCGATCCCGTGCTTCAGGTTCTCCAGGTCGAGCGGGTCCCTCACGGAATAGAGCGGCACGGCCTCGCCGTTCGCGTCGACGCCCACCGAGCCCGCTCCCCGGTCGCGGGTGAGCGAGATGAAGGTCCCGGTGAAGCGGAACTCCTCCATCCGCTGCTTGTGATCCTGGCCCGAGATCCAGGGTGTGGCGGAGCCGATCAGGCCGGGCGCGTACTGCGCGGTCTCGATCAGGAAGCCGTAGCCCTCGCCCGTATCGGCGAACTGGTCGCAGAGCCCGGCCTGCGGCGGCCCCCACCAGGCCTCCTGGTCGGTGCCGTAGGCGCCGCCGACGACGCTCGACGGATGCAGCCGCAGGTTCTGGCCGACCGCCGGACCGCCGATGCCGGAGCGAAGCAGCAGCGCCGGCGACTCGAGCGAGCCACAGGCGACGACCACGCGCGGCGCCTTCACGGTCACCTTGGCACCGCGTCCGTCCGGCGTCTGCCAGACCGCCTCGACGCCGCTCGCCCGGCCGGCCTCCGTGAGCACTCGGGCGGCGCGGGTGAAGGTCAGGAAGCGCGCGCCGTGCTCCTGCGCGTCGGCGAGCCAGGTGCGATCCGCGCTGCGCTTGCTGCCCGACTGGTCGCCGAAGCCGAGATAGCCGGCCTGCTCGGGCGTGTAGGTCTCCGGATCGGTGTTGCGGACGATCGTCTCGAAGCTCCAGCCCAGGGCCTCGGCGCCCTCGCGGAGGCGCTGCTGCGTTCCGTTCAGGTCGCTGCAGCGCTCGTTCGCCGTGACTCGCTCCCACACCGCGTCCATGTGGCGGTCGAACTCCGGTCCGTCGACGCCGTCCAGGCCGTGCTCGGCCCACTGCTCGCGGACGGAGGGGCGGGTGCGCAGGCAGTTGGTCCAGTTGATGGTCGTGCCGCCGCCGAGTGTGGTGCCGGCGACCAGGCTGACGTTGCCATCCGCAGTCGGGTTGGGCCCACCGCGCCAGAACATCTGCTGGTAGGCGGGCAGCTCGAGCTGGGTGAAGTCGGATTCGTTGTAGTAGCCGGCCGCCTCGAGCACGATCACGTCGAGCCCGCGCGCGGCGAGGACCGCGGCGACCACGGCGCCGCCCGATCCGGACCCGACGATGCAGACGTCCGCCTCCAGCGTCTCCTCGGAGCCCTGGGGCCCATGGATGCGCAGCGGCTTCTCCACCTGCGGCGGCGGCGAGATCGGCCCCGGGTAGCGGAACGTCTTCCAGTTCGGGTTCTGACCCGTCTGCGGGTCGGGCGCCCCGTAGTGGAGAAAGAGCGTCATCCCGATCAACGCCGCGACGCCGGCGGCGGCCCGCGGATCGGAGAGCGCGGTGTTGCGCAGGATCTGCTCCTTCGATTCCTGCGAAGGGGCACGCGTGATCCCCTGCTCACCGAGCGCATCGAGCAGCATCAGAAGCCCGCCCCGAAGCTCGGGATCGGGGATCTCGGAGATCAGCAGGGCGGCGCCGGCGTCGACGCCGATGTCACTCGCCTTGCGCCCCCACAGCCCCTCGGGATCGCGGTCGCGCGGGAGCGAGGGCACGACCGTGTCGCAGACGGCGGTCAGGATCGCCCGCTGGGCATCGCTGAGCACGCTGCCGGCTTCCTCTCCTGAACCCATCGATCCCGGACTCTAATGGGTTGGACTGGCTAGCTGGCCAGTCGCGAGACCGCGGTGCGCCGCGGTGGCCAGGATCGTGGCCGCGACGGCCGCAATCGTCGCCGCCAGGAAGGCGGCGGAGGCACCGTGATGCTGGGCGAGCGGCCCTGACAGCGCATTGCCGGCCGCAGCCCCCATCGCGAGGGAGGTCGACTGCCAGCCGAACGCCTCCGCCGCGGCGGCTCCGGCGTGGTCCTCCACCAGCAGGGCGACCGTTGTGACGATCGGGTTGAGCGCGGCGCCGGCCAGCAGCAGCGGCAGCACCATCACCGCGAACGACGGCGTCGCGATCAGCGAGCCGACGGCGAGGGCATAGACCGCGAGCAGCAGCCCAAGGCGCGCCGCCGAATCGCGCCTACATCGCCTCGCCGCGTATCCGATCGCCCCGAGAATCCCGCCGACGGACATCACGGCGAGCATCACCCCGCTGACCGCCGGCACACCTCGCTCCCCGGCGAGCGCCGGGATCCCGAGCTCGACGCAGCCGAGCCCCAGAGCGAAGCTGAGGTTGACCATCAGCGCGAGCCGCACGCCGGGCGAGCGAAGCGCGCTGCGGTGCCTAACCTGCTCCGCGTGCAGGTGGCGGGGCATCACGAACGCGAGGACGACCGTCCCGGCGCTCGCGAGGCCGCCGACGATCAGGACCGCCGCGGCCGCCGACGCCACCGCCACGATGAAGGCCAGGAGCAGGGGGCCGAGCAGCACCGCGAGCTCCTGGGTCAGGGTCACCACGCTGTAGGCCGCGGTGCGGTCTTCGGCGTCCGCCATCCGCCCCCACGTGATTCGCATGCTCGCGGAGACCGGGGGCTCGCCCAGGCCGATCGGGATGGCGAAGAGCAGGAGCGGCCAGGTCGCGCCGACGAGCTGCGTCCAGGCGACCAGTCCGCCGAAGCCGGCGAGGTGAATGACCGCACAGGGGATGAGAACCGGTGGCGGCCCATGGCGGTCGATCAGCCGGCCCTGCACGGGGCGCGCCGCGCCGGTGGCGATCAGGAAGACGGCGGCTGCCGCGCCCGCCAGCGACAACGAGCCGCCGCCCTCGCGGACGACCAGGATGATCCCGAGCCCCGCCGCGGCCTGGGTGAGCTGGGCGACCAGGCCGGCCATGCCCTGCCGGCGCGCCAACCGGTCGCGCAACAGCCCCCTCACGCGCGCTAGGTCAAGACGAAATAGTCGCGGTGCACCGCCTCCTCGGAGGCGTGCGGGAGCAGCTCGCGGACCTGGTCGGTCCGCATCCCCTTGATGCGGCGCAGCTCATCGGCGGAGTAGTTGACGATCCCCTTCCCGATCGTCCGACCGTCGGCGGTCACGTCGACCGCGTCGCCGGCGTCGAACTCGCCCTCGACATCGGTGATGCCGACCGGCAGCAGGCTGCTGCCGCTCTCGCGGAGCACCCGGGCGGCTCCATCGTCCACGCCCAGCTTTCCGTGGCTCGGCTTCGCGTAGCGCAGCCAGAGCTTGAAGCTCGAAGCCCGCTCGATATGCGGGGCGAAGCGTGTTCCCGTCGCCTCGCCGCCCGCGGCCGCAAGCAATGTCCCGTCCGCCGTGCCGTCACAGATCACCGCGCCGATGCCCGAGGCCCCGGCCATCCCGGCGGCGGCCACCTTGCTGCGCATCCCGCCGAGCCCGAACGGCGAGGTGTGCTCGCCGATCTCGTATCCGGACAGCTGCACTTCGTCCCTGACCTCCGAGACTAGCTCGGCGTCATCGTGGCGGCGCGGGTCCTTCGTATAGAGACCGGTCTGGTCGGTGAGCAGGACCAGGAGCCGCGCCTCGAGCATGATCGCCACCTGCGCGGCCAGGAAGTCGTTGTCGCCGAAGGTGATCTCGTCGGTCGCAGTGGTGTCGTTCTCGTTCACGACCGGGACGACCCGCCAGGCGATCAGGCGGCGCAGCGTCTGACGGGCGTTCAGATAGTGGGTTCGCAGCTGGAGGTCCGAGGCGGTGAGCAGGACCTGGGCGGCCCGCACATCGCCTTTCGCCAGCCGCTCCTCGTAGGCCCTGAAGAGGCTCCCCTGCCCGACGGCCGAGGCCGCCTGCAGCTCGTCGATCGCGGAGGGCCGGGCCGGCAGCTCCAGCACCCGCATGCCGCGGGCGATCGCGCCCGACGTGACCATGACGACGTTCTCGCCGCCGACGTGCAGCTCGGCGACCTGCGTGCAGACGAGGTCGAGCACGTCGCTGCGGAGAGCTCCCCCCTCTCCGGCGACGATCGACGAGCCGAGTTTCGCGACGACGGTCATGGCGCGGCGATTCTAGGTCGGGTCCAGCTCGAATTCGAGATCACCCACGACGACCTCGTCGCCGGGCTCGAAGCCGGCGCGCTCGAGGGCCGAGATCACGCCGATCTCCCGCAGGCGCCTCTCGAGGTAGTCGAGCGCCTCCGGGTTCTCCAGGTCGTGGCGGGCGATCAGCAGCTCGATCCCGCGGCCCCTGATGCGGAAGCGCCCGTCGCCCTCCCGGAGGACCTCGAAGCCCTCCTCCGCCCCCGGCCGGTAGACGCGGTGCTCGGCCTCGAACTCCCGAGGGCCGGGTGCCTCCTGCACCTCCTCCTCGGGCAGGGAGGCGAAGATCTCGCGGACGAGCTCGTCGAGGCCGGAACCCGTGGCGGAGGAGATCCCCAGCACCGCCGGGCGCGGCTCTCCCGGATTCTCTCGCCACTCCGCGACGGTGCGCTCCGCCTCCTCCGCAGGAAGCAGGTCGATCTTGGAGAGGGCGGTGATCTCGGGCAGGCCGTCGAGCCCCGCGCCGTAGCCGGCGAGCTCGCCCCGCACGGTCCGGTAGTTCGTCTCCGGATCCCCCTCCGGCGGCGCGACCTCGACCAGGTGAACGAGCAGCCGGCAGCGCTCGAGATGTGCGAGGAACTCGTGCCCGAGGCCGGCCCCCTCGGCGGCGCCCTCGATCAGCCCGGGAATGTCCGCGAGCACCAGCTGGCGGTCCTCCAGCACGATCGCGCCCAGGTTGGGCTCGACGGTCGTGAACGGATAGCCGGCGACCTTCGGGTCGGCGCGGGTCAACCGGGCGAGCAGCGACGACTTGCCGGCGTTCGGCAGGCCGACGAGACCGACGTCTGCGAGCAGCTTGAGTCGCAGCTCGATCTCGCCGGACTCGCCGTCGAGGCCCTTCTCCGCGAACCGCGGCGCCTGCCGGGTGGAGGTCGCAAAGCGCTTGTTGCCGTGACCTCCGGATCCGCCGCGCGCGACGACCAGCCGTTGCCCGTCCGCGAGCAGCTCCGTCTCAGAGCCGTCCAGCCCGTGGACGACTGTGCCCGGCGGGACCGGGATCACCCGATCCTCACCCCGCTCCCCGTGCTGGCGCTTGCCCCTGCCGTGCTCCCCGCGCCCGGCGCGGAAGTGCCGGCTGCGGCCCAGCGAGGAGAGGTCCCGGCGCTGGGCATCGCAGACGAGCACCACGTCGCCGCCGCGGCCGCCGTCGCCGCCGTCGGGTCCGCCACGCGGCACGTGCGCCTCGCGGCGAAAGCTGACCACGCCGTTGCCACCGCGGCCGCCCTCGACGTAGATCTTGGCTCGATCGAAGAGCACGCCGCGAAGGTAGCCGTAGGCGGCGAGCCCGGTGGAGCTCCTATCCGGTCTCCGTGGCCGGACGTGGCCTCGAGTACCAGCGTTTCCTCGTCACGCCGGCTGCCTCCTCGGCCTCCTCGCGCGAGCAAAGGTCCAGGTAGAGCAGGGTCCGTCCCAGCGCGACGTAGGGGAACACCAGCGCATAGACGATCGACCCGATCAGGTTGACGAGCACCGCCGAGAGATTGAGGAAGATCAGGAAGAAGCCGAGCACCGGACCGATGACCACGCCGATCAGCGCGAGGATCGCGGTGACCACGACCGTGCGCCACCAGTGGCCTCGCACGCGCGCACGGCTGCCGCGCAGCGACTCCCTGATCGGGCGATCCTCGAACAGGATCTCCTGCTGCACGAACTGCCAGGCGACGTAGAAGTAGAGGGCGAACGGGATTCCGATGACGGTGAGGACCATCAAGGCGAGGAACACCCAAACGAGCAGCTGGGCGCCGACGACTCGCCAGAGCTTCCCCCAGATCTCCCTGTAGTTCTCCAGGACACCGGCGTCCTTGCCCTGCTCTCGCTGGTGGACGAAGGCGACGACGGCTCCCGAGACGAGGGCGGAGCCGACCGGGTAGGCGAGCTCCCCGATCGAGCCGTTGAACTCGAGCATGAGCCCGAAGGGATGGATCCGGACGTCACCGCTACCGGCGACCTGCGTGAAGATGTACTGCGCCCCCTGGATCGCCGCCAGGATCACGAAGCCGCTCAGGGCGATCGCGAGCATGGTGCGCCAGTGCCGGCCGTAGAGCTGCCGCGCACCCCGAAGAAGCTGGCCGACCGTCCACTCGTGTCGCAGTTTCGAGATGTCCACCGGGCGCCACCGGGTGAACATCGGGGGCAAGACGATCAGGAGAAGCAGGGCGAGCCCGAGGCCGATTGCCCCCAGCATCGACTTGGCCTCCAGGTTGATGAACTCGGAGATGCCCTCGATCGCGCCGCAGAACGCGGTGCTGGCGGCCGGCCCGAGGATCGCCCCGCCGGGAAGCCTCGGGCTGGCCTGGCGAATTCCCTCCATCCAGGTGAAGGGGCGAAGCCACTGCTTCTTGGTCGTAGGCCCCTGCGGGCCGTTGTTGAACCCCTTTTCCCGCTGGCCCCAGTGACCCAGGAAGCCGAGCCACTGGAACTCGCTGCCCGGAGCCGCGGCGGTGGGAATGACCACAGGCGTCGGGCGGGACTCGACATGCGGCTGCTGAGTGTCGTCGCAGCCCACTCCGGAGCCGTTCGAGCCGTTCTGGATGTAGATCGCGTCGTCGTAGAAGGTGGCGTGGGAGCCGGCGGCCGGGTAGACGATCGGGTGCGTTCCGTCCTTCTGGACCTTGGCGTCGTCCCAATCGGCCCGCTCACCCCCGGCGTGCTGGAAGAGGGCGATCTGCGAAGGCCCCTGAACGAGGGCCTCCGCTGGAGTGTCCGCCTCGAAGGAGACCTGCATCCCCTCCCAGTCGCCCTCGTGGACGTCGTTGAACTGGTTGAAGTAGTAGAAGAACCAGTACTGGACCACGAGGCCCGTGAAGCCGGGCTCGGTGGCGATGTGGGCGTAGGTGACCGCTGGTGCCTTGCCGTCATTCCTCAGGGACTGAAAGTCCTTCGCGTAGCTCCCACGGGTGGGGCACTTGATGCTGAGCGGGTCGCCCGGAAGGTCGAGGTAGTAGTCGTCGCCCAGCCTCGCGATGTCCGCGGCGGTCGGACCCCGTTTGATCGGCACGTCCTTCCCGCCGACGTAGTGGACCAGCTTGACCGCGGGGTTCCGGAGCACGATGTCGACCGTTGTCGGCGGGTTGTACTGCTCCTCCCTGGTGTTGCAGTTGTCGTCCGCCGTCTGCTGGCGAAGCATCAGCTCCGGCGCGTAGGCGTTCACCAGCTGCTGCTGCTCGGGGGACGATGCGGCCACGGCGCTTGCCGTGAGCATGAGCGAGGCGGACGCGGTGAGGACGAGGAGCGCCGCCAACCATCCGGGTCGGCGCATCACGGCGTCACGCTAACACGGCACCAAGAGGCCACCAACCGGGTTTTCCCGCGATTAGGCCGGGATCGGGACCCGGTCGACCCTCGCCGCGTCGTGCCGCTGTGCGGCCTTGACGAAGCTGCGGAAGAGACGGCCATTCTCGGGCCTGTCGCCCTCGGCGTGCCACTGCACGCCGATCACGAAGCCGCGATTGATCGCCTCGATCCCCTCGACCACCCCGTCGGGCGACCAGGCCACCGCCCGGAGCTCGCGCCCGAGCTCGTCCGCCGCCTGATGGTGATAGGAGGGCACGTCGAGCTCCGTTGCGCCCAGCGCCGCGGCGAGCAGGCTGTCCGGTTCGATCTCGACCGAGTGAGCGACGTCGGGCCCATAGTCGCCGGGCCGGTGATCAACGTCGCCCCCGCCCTCGGGCAGGTGCTGGAAGAGGGTTCCCCGCCTTGCCAGGTTCAAGGCCTGGGCCCCGCGGCAGATCGCGAGGATCGGCAGGCCGCGACGGTCGGCCGCGCGAGCGAGCGCGATCTCCGCCAGGTCCAGCTCACGCCAGGTGGGGCCGAGCGCCGGATGGGGATCCGCGCCGTAGGCCGACGGGTGGATGTCCGGCCCGCCGGAGAGACAGAGCCCGCTGAGCCGCTCGACGAGCGGGGTGATCGCCTCGGGCCCGAGCGGCGGGATCGCGACCGGGATGCCGCCGGCGCGTTCGATCGCCTTCAGATAAGTGAGCCCGAGCGCCATCTCCGGGCGGGGCGGCTCTCCTTCCGCCGCCCGGTGCACCTCCTCCGCAATGCGAACCTCCGAGGTGGTCACGCCGATCAGCGGAGATCCCATGCGCCCAAGTTACGCCGGCGCCCACCCCTCGGCTATCTACCGGCTGTCCAAACCTGCGGGACAGCAGGTCCAATGTCCGGTCAGTCGCTCTGCTCGCCGATGCTGAAACTGACCTGATCGCCGACTACGGTCGCCTCTAGCTGCTTGTCGTCGAGCAGCACCGCGGCGCTCGGCTCGACGCAGACAGCGACCTCCTCGGCCTCGACGACCTGGTCATCGGGCTGAGGTGCCTCGGTTACCGACACGGCCAGGCCTGGCCCGGGCGAGGTGCCGTCCTGTCCCTGCGGGCTGATCCGGAACATCGAGCCGTCAGGTGCATCGGACGCGGCGAGGATTCCACGAATTGCTTGTGAGGCTTCGGGGGTGATCGTGAGCACGGGGGCCCACCTCCTCCTGGTCGAGAGCGTAAGCCTTGCCGTTACCCGGGATTCGCACCCGGAAACGGACTACTCGGCTTCGACGACCGAGATGGTGCGGCCGCGACGGCCGGTGCTGAACTGAACGATGCCGGGGCGGATCGCGAAGATCGAGTGGTCGCGGCCGAGACCGACGCCGTCGCCCGGACGGAAGCGTGTTCCGCGCTGCCGAACGATGATCTCGCCGCCGTTCACGGCCTGGCCGGCGAAGACCTTGACGCCGAGCATCTTGGGGTTGGAGTCGCGGCCGTTCCGGCTCGATCCGAGTCCCTTCTTATGAGCCATCCGCGGCTTCCTCCTTCTTCTCCGTAGATCCGGCCGCGGTCTTTGTGGCGGCCGACTTTGCGCTGGCGGGCTTTCTGCTCAGCATCTTCACCTCGGTGATCTCCAGCCGGGTGAGCTCGGACCGATGGCCGGCGCGCTTGCGGTAGCCCTTCTTCGGGCGGTACTTGAAGACCCGGATCTTGGGGCCGCGCTCGTGGCCGACGACCTTGGCGTCGACCTTGACCTTCTCGAGGTCCTTGCCGAGCACCATCTCCTTGTCCCGGAAGGCGACCGGGCGGAGGTCGACCTCCTCCCCCTCTCTTGCCTGAAGGCGATCGACGAGGAGGGTCGAGCCCTTCTCAACGCGGTACTGCTTTCCGCCTGTCTCGATCACTGCGTAGCTGGCCATTTCTGTCCTAGTCCTTGCTGCCGGCGCGGGAACGTCGCCTGCCGCCCCTGCTTCCGCGACGGCGGCGCCCGCTGGAGGCCGACGATTCTAGCTTCTCGCCGCCATTTCCATTGGCACCCGGCTGCACCACGTTGCCCTCGGAATCAAGTAGGGCCGCGGTCGCCGCGGAGCGCCCGACGCTCTCGATTCGGACCATCCGCTGCTCGCCGACGTGGGGGCCCGCCCCGGTGACGCTGACGATGTAGGAGTCGACCCGCGCCACGGCGTCGTCGACGTTGTACATGTGGGGCTCCTCGATCGAGACGAGAACCTCCTCGCCCACCTGGAATGGCAGGGCCCGCTGTTCGATCTCCTCACGGCCGCCGGTCTCGACCACGTGGAAGGTGTCGAGCGGCAGCGCATCGCCGCCCTCGAAGTGGAACCGCTTGCCGGTCTCCTCCTCGAGGTCGGTGAGGCCCGAGTCGGCCGAGAGCAGCTCTGCGGCAACCCGCGGGTTGACCCGGATCAGGTACGCCTCCGGCTTCGGCTGCTCCTCGACCAGCTCACCCAGGTGGCGGACGATCGTGATCGCCACCGTCTCCTCCGAGCTCACCACGCCCTCGCCATCACAGGTCGGGCAGCGCTTCGTGAGGATCTCGCGCACGCCATCGGTGACGTTCTGCCTCGTCATCTCGACGAGCCCGAGGGGTGAGACTTCGACCACGTACGTCTTGGTCCGGTCCTCGTCCAGCGCGGTACGCAGCGTCTTCAGGACCTGGTCGCGGTTGCGAGCCCGCGCCATGTCGATGAAGTCGATGACGATGATCCCGCCGATGTCGCGCATCCGCAGCTGGCGGACGACCTCCTCGGCGGCCTCGACGTTCACCTTCGTGATGGTGTCCTCGAGCCGGCCCTTGCCCTTGCCGGTGAAGCTGCCCGTGTTGATGTCGATCACCGTGAGGGCTTCCGCATAGTCGATCATCAGGTAGCCGCCCGAGGGCAGGTCGACGCGGCGGCTGAGCACGGAGTCGAACGCCTTCTCGACGTCCCACTTCTCGAGCAGCGGGGGCTTGGTCTCATAGAGCTCCACCCGCTCGGCCAGCTCGGGGGCGGTGCGCTGCAGGAACTTGGTGACCCGGTCGTGCTGCTTGGGATCGTCGATGATCGCGCCCTCGAACTCCTCCACGAGGACGTCGCGGACGACCCGAATCGACAGGTCGGCCTCCTGGAAGACCATGTGGCCGACCTCGGACTTCTCGGCGCGCTCCTGCACGACCTCGTTGAGGCGGTGCAGGTAGGCGATCTCGCGGACGAAGTCCTCCTTCTTGGCGCCCTGCGCGGCCGTGCGAACGATCGCGCCTCCCTTGCCGATGTCCACCTTGTCGATCAGCTTGCGAAGACGGGTGCGCTCGCCGTCGGGCAGGCGCTTGGAGACGCCGATGCCGCCGCCCTGCGGCATGTAGACGAGATAGCGGCCCGCGATCGAGAGCTGCATCGAGAGGCGAGCGCCCTTGGTCTTCAGCGGGTCCTTGACGACCTGGACGATGATCTCCTGGCCGGGCTTGATCAGCTCGTCGATCCGGCGGCCCCGGCCGCGGCCCCGCTTGGGGACGGCCTTGCCATCGGGCAGGACGATCTCATCGACGTGGAGGAAGCCGTTTCGCTCCAGGCCGATGTCGACGAACGCCGCCTCCATCCCGGGCAGGACGTTGTCGACCTTGCCCTTGTAGACGTTGCCGACGATCGAGCGGCGGCCGCGTCGCTCCACATAGAGCTCGGCGACCTTCCATTCCTTGGTTGGGGCAGCCTTCTTGGGGCGCTTGCCCTCCTTGGGGCTGCCCTTCGCCTCGAGCACGGCGACGCGCGTTTCACCGCGGTCGACGCTGACGAGGATGTTCTTCTTCATGAATTTCCTTTCTGCGCGAGCGCACACCAGTACGCCGCGGAGCCGCCATCTGAGGCGATTTCAACCGGGCGTGTCGTGTTCTTGGTGTGCTCTTGCTGGCTCAGCGCAACAGTGGGATAGGCGCCCTGCTGCGTGTGCTGGAGCTCAACCGCGCTTGTGCGTGGATGCTCTGCAGGAGCCCGATCGCCAGGAAGGTGGCGAGCACCGAAGACCCCCCGTAAGACATGAGGGGAAGGGTGATGCCGGTTACCGGCATGACGCCGAGGGTCATGCCCACGTTGACCAGGATCTGGAACATGAGCATGGCGGCGATGCCGCCGGCGATCAGGGTCCCGTACAAGTTCTTGGAGAGCGTCGGAATGCGCAGCATTCTCCAGATCAGCAGGGCGTACAGGGACAGTACGAATGCAGCTCCCAGGAAGCCGAAGCGCTCCCCGATCACGGCGAACACGAAGTCCGTGTGCCGTTCGGGAAGGAACAGGAGCTTGGTCTGAGTGGAGCTGTCTCCGCGTCCGGTCTTCTCGCCGGACCCGATGGCAGTCACGCTCTGGTTGACCTGATAGCTCGCGTCGCTTGGGTCGTTGCTGGGATGCAGAAATGCAGTGAGCCGGTCCTGCTGGTAGCCGTGAAGCGGGCTCGGCAGGCCGGTGGCCGGGGCGATGACGAGGACGAAGCTGACGGCGAATGCCGCCACGCCACCGATGATCGCGAAATGCGGCCACGGCACCCCGGCGAGGAAAAGAATGGTGAGTGTGACGACCACGAGCACGATTCCCGTGCCGAGGTCGGGTTGCAGGAAGACGAGTCCGGCCGGGGCGAGGCCGAGCGCCAGGATGCGGATCGTCTGGCGGACGGGGGTGCCGCGGCGGGTGCGCTCGATCACGAACGCCGCGAGGGCGACGACGAGCAGCAGCTTGGCCAGCTCGGAGGGCTGGAACCGGAAGTAGGGCAGCTCGATCCAGCGGCGCGAGCCGCGCGCCGCGGCGCCGAAGAGAAGCACCAGGCAGATCGAGCCGATCATCAGCGAGTAGATGCCGACGCGGATCTCGCGGAAGCGGGAGTAGTCGATCTTGGCTACGGCGAACATGAGGGCGATGCCGATCAGTGCGTAGATCCCCTGCCGCATGGCGAAGAAGAGGGGCTGGCCGGGGACGTCGTTGGGCGTCGCGACCGCGAGGGTAAAGCAACTGAACCCGATCAAGGCCACCGCGGCGCCGAACAGCACGCCGTCGAAGTGGACGATGCCGAGCCGCTCGCCGATGCGGGAGCGGGTGGGCCGCAGCGTGAGTGGTGCCGCCTCCATGATCAAACGAGGGTAGTGGTCACGTGGGATCCCGCCGACATCACTCCTGCGTCCCCCCCGCGGCCGCGCTCGAGGCCGTCGGCGTGATCGGCAGCTTGAAGTAGTGCTCGAGGATGCGCGCGGCGACCGGGGCGGCCGTGTCGGCGCCGAACCCACCGCGCTCGAGCGTGACCGCGACCACGATCTGCGGGTTCTTGGCCGGCGCCAGGACGATGTACCAGGACTGGTCGGGCTGGTTCGGGCGCTGGGCCGTTCCCGTCTTGCCCGCGACCTGGAACGGGAAATGCCCGAAGATCGGATAGGACGTTCCGCCCGGCTCCATGGCGGCTCGCGTCAACCCGGTCATGATCGTGTCCCTGGTCGTCGGTGAGATGTCGATCTTGCGCCGCGGACCTGGGCGGATGTCCTCGATCACGCGGCCGGTCGCGCTCTCCACGTCGTCGCCCAGGTGCGGCGTCAGGACCGTCCCGCCGTTGCCGAGCGCCGCGTAGGCGACCGCCATCTGCAGCGGATCGGTCTCCAGGTCGCCCTGCCCGACGGCCAGGTTGATGTTGTCGCCCACGCTCCAGGGGCGGTCAGTGAGGTGCTCGTGGTAGAGGCGGTTGCGCCAGGCGGGATTGGGGATCAGCCCGTCGACCTCCGCCGGCAGGTCGATTCCCGTCCGCTCCCCCAGCCCGTACTGCCGCGCCCAGTCCTGGATCATCCCGCCGCCCTTCGAGGCCTTGGCCTTCATCCCCAGGTTGTAGAAGTAGATGTCCGAGGAAACCTTGAGGGCGTCGCTCATGTCCACCGGGCCGTTGATCGCATGGCCGGCGTTGTGGAGGACCTGGTTGGCGTCGATCCTGAGCGAGCCGGTGTCGTTGAAGATCGTGTTCGGGGCGATCAGATGGTTCTGCAGCGCGGCTGTCGCGGTGATCGGCTTGAAGGTCGAGCCGGTCGGATAGAGGCCCTGAATCGCCCGGTTCGCCAGCGGAGCGTCGGTCTTTCTCGAGGTGAGGGCGTGGTACTGGCTCTCGGTGATCGGGTGGGTGAAGATCGACGGGTCGAAGGTCGGCGAGGAGCCCATCGCCAGGACCTCCCCGTTCTGCGCGTTCATCGCCACGAATGCTCCGGGCAGCCCGAACGAGTCGAGTGCCCCCTCCGCGTAGCTCTGCAGGCCCTGGTCGATCGTCAGCCGGACGTCGTTGCCCGCCTGCGCCGGCGTGCCGCGGAGCTGTGCCGTCGGGCGCCCGAGCGCGTCCACCTGAACGCGGTCGGTTCCGGGCTTGCCGCGCAGGAAGCGGTCGTACTCGTACTCGATTCCCGACTGGCCCACGCTGTCGCCCTGGTGGAGGCCCGAATAGCGCGGCTCCTTGAGCTGCTCGGCGGTGACCTCGCCGACGTTGCCGAAGAGATGCGCGCCGACGTCGCCGTCCTTGTACTCGCGGGCGAAGACGCGCTCGACGCTGACCCCGGGGAAGCTCGACTGGTTCTCGCGCAGGTAATAGACCTTGTCGACCCCCAGGCCCTTCTTCAGGATCACCGGGCCGCCGGGCGCCGCTCGCTCCGGGCTCTGCAGGGCCTTGTGGATCTCCACGGGCGTCATGCCGGTGACCGTCGCGAGCTGGTGCATCTCGCGAGATCGCGTCCGGCCGGGGTCGGGCAGGTCCTCGGGGCTCACCTCGACGGCCAGCTCGGTGCGGTTCGCGACCATCACCTTGCCGTTGCGGTCGAGGATGTCGCCGCGCGGAGCCTGGACCCGGATCTCGCGGACCCGGTTGTCGTTGGCCTGGGTCCGGTACTTGTCTCCGGAGAGGATCTGGACGTACCAGAGGCGCAGGAAGAGGACGGCGAAGATCGCGACGGCGAGGCCGGTCAGGATCGAAATCCGGAGGGCAAGCGGCGAGGTTCGCCTCTCCGGCTCCGATTCGGGTGTGCGTCGATACATCACGGCTCCTATGGCTCCACGGGTCGCGGCGCGGTGGCACGACGTGTACCTCGACGCTCGTCGACGAGCGCGGAGCGCACCACCAGTCTGACGAGAAGTAGGACGGGAATCGCGATCAGCGCCCCGATCAGGCTCTTGATCACCGCATCACGCACGACTATCGCGCTGACGTTGGCGTCGATGCCCGTGCCGATCTGGATCGCCGCGATCACCAGCGCTCCCAGCAGCGTGAGCGCGCCCCCGAGCAGCGCCACCGCTCCGCGGGTTGGGCGCCCGACCGTCTCGCGGTAGCGGCCGGCCACGTACCCGACCGAGAGCAGGGTCAGGGCGAATCCGCCGAGCGTCTGGAGCAGCAGGCAGTCGATCAGCAGCCCCGTCGAAAACCCGACCACGGCCCCGGTGAGGCTGCCGCCCAGGACGCCGATCGAGAAGACGACGAGCAGGGCGACGTCGGGGCTCGAGCCGAAGACGTCCATCTTTGAGAAGCAGACGACCTGGGCGATGGCCGCAAATGCGCAGAGCGCGACCAGCCGAGCGATGATCCCCGGGGTCAGGATCACTTGGAGCCTCCGGAGTGCGTGGTCAAGACCTTGACGAGGTCCATGTCGCGGAGGTCGGCGAAGGGCGCGAGGTGCACCCGCTGATAAGCCTGCTGCTCCTCGACGGTCGCCTGCGTGATGTGACCGATCGGGATTCCCGGCGGGAAGATCGATCCCAGGTCACCCGTCGAGAAGCCGGCGGTGACGACCATCTGGCCCTCGGCGATGTGCGAGCCGCGCTCGAGGAAGTCGAGCTGGAGGTCGTTGGGATTGCCGACGTTCGGCTCCACCACTCCGGTCGCCCCGCTGGGCTGGACCCGGGCGGTGACGGCGCTGTCGGCGTCGGTGATCAGCGTCACCTGTGCGGTGTTCGGCGTCGTCTGGGTGACCTTGCCGGCGAGGCCCTGGGCGGCGACCACCGGGTCGTCGACGCGGATGCCGTCGCTGGAGCCGTGGTCGAGCGTCACGGTCGAGTACCAGACCGTCGGTGAGCGGCCGATGACCCGCGCGGTCACCGGCGTCGTCCCGTCGGGCACGATTCCGCCGCTGGTCAGCTCGTTCAGCGCTGACAGTTCCTTGGCCTCGGCCTGCTGGGTCTGCTGGCGGGCGAGCTGGTTGCGCAGGCTCGCCACCTGGTCCTGCAGACGGGCCTTGTCGCCGCGGGCGTCGAAGGTCTCGTGGAACCAGTTGACGAGGTCGCGTACGGGCTTCAGCGCGCGATCGGTCACGCTCGAGATCGGCGAGAAGATGGTCGAGACCACGTTCTCCGCGCCATGCAGCGGGCCCCCCGAGCTGCCCTCGCGGTAGTACAGGCTGAGGAGTGTCAGTGAGGCGGCGACGAGCAGCAACAGCACCGCCCGTCGACGGCGCACCTGCTTGCGGTACATGAATTCCTAGCTCTCAAGTTCAATTAGGCAGGGCCCGGACCGGGCGCCTGCGCCCCACGCATTTGTAGCGGCTTGCTTCAACGGCACTGAAAGACTTCCCCCTACATATCGCGTGCGTCGGCATGGATCGCCTGCAGGACGCCCAGCGCAAGGAACGTGCCCAGCACGGAGGAGCCTCCGTAGCTCATCAGGGGCAGCGTGATCCCGGTGACCGGCATCAGGCCGAGGTTCATCCCGACGTTCACGATCACCTGGAAGGAGAGCATCGCCACCACCCCTCCGGCGATCATCGTCCCGTAGAAGCTCCGCGAGATCCGCATCACGCGGATCGCCCGCCAGAACAGCACCGCGTAGAGGAAGACGACGAACGCGGCGCCGAGGAAGCCGAAGCGCTCGCCGATCACGGCGTAGATGAAGTCGGTGTGGCGTTCGGGCAGGAAGAGCAGCGCGGTCTGGGTGGCGTCATTGCCGCGGCCCACCTCCTCCCCGGACCCGACCGCGATCACGGCCTGGTTCACCTGATAGCTCGCGTCGCTCGGATCGTCGCTGGGGTGCAGGAATGCGGTGAGCCGGTCCTGCTGGTAGCCGTGGAGGAAGTGGACGCCCGCGGCCGATCCGGCGGCGTAGACGCCCGCGCCGATCAAGACCACCGCCGCGCCGAGCGCCGCGAAGTGCTGCCAGGGGATTCCGGCGATGAACACGATCGCGAGCGCGATGGCGACGAGCACGATGCCCGTGCCGAGGTCCGGCTGCAGGAAGACCAGGCCGGCCGGCGCGAGGCCGAGCGCCAGCATGACGATGGTCTGACGCAGGCCGAAGGGACGCCTCACCCGCTCGTAGACGAACGCCGCGAGCGAGACGCAGAGCAGGACCTTGGCGAGCTCGGATGGTTCGAACTGGAAGAACGGCAGATCGATCCAGCGGTTCGATCCGCGCACGGCCGTCCCCACCAGGAGGACGAGGGCAATCGAGCCGACCATCGCCGCATAGATCGTCACGCGCAGGTCGCGGAGGCGGGTGTAGTCGATCCGGCTGACCGCGAGCATCAGCGCGATTCCGAGGACCGCATAGAGGGACTGGCGCTCGACGAAGAAGAGGGGGCGCCCGGCGATCTCGCTGCGGGTGGAGGTCGCCAGGGTGAAGACGCTGAAGGCGATCAGGCCGACGGCCGCGCCGAGCAGCACGCCGTCCATCCGGCGCAGGCTGAGCCACTCGACGGCCCTCGAGCGGCGCGGCGCGATGGTGAGCGAGGGCTTCGCGGCTTCCATCAGCCCGGCCCCGCAGCATGCGCGCCGGCAGCGTCGACGCCCCCACCCCGCTGGTTGAAGTAGCGCTCGAGGATCGCGCGGGCCATCGGCGCGGCAGTCTCGGCGCCGAACCCGCCGCGCTCCACGGTCACCGTGACGACGATCTGCGGATTGGGATACGGCGCGATGACGCTGTACCAGGACTGGTCCTGCTGACCCTGGCGCTCGGCCGTGCCGGTCTTGCCGGCCACCGGAATGGGGAAGCTGCCCATCACCGCGTAGGACGTGCCGCCGGGCTCGTCGGCGGCGCGATGCAGGCCGCCGAGGATCACGTTCCGCGTCTCGCCCGAAAGGCGGAGGTGGCGCTGAGGCGGTGGATGGATCTTTCTGACGGTCCGGCCCTGGAGGTTCACGATGCTGCCTCCGACGTGCGGCCGGACGACGGCGCCGCCGTTCGCCAGTGCGGCATACGCCCGGGCGAGCTGCAGCGGCGTGACCATCACGTCACCCTGGCCGACCGCGAGGTTCACGTTGTCGCCCTGATTCCAGGGCCGGTCGATGTACGGGTTCTTGTGGCTGCGGTAGACGCGGTTGCGCCAGGAGGGCGTCGGGATCAGGCCGGCGGTGGCGTCCGGGACGTCGACCTGCGGCTTGCGGCCCAGCCCGTACTTGAACGCCCAGTCCTGGATCTGGCCGCCATTGCCACTCGCCGTGGCGTGCAGCCCGAGGTTGAAGAAGTAGACGTCCGAGGAGACCTGGAGGGCGGTGGTCATGTCGATCGGCCCGTTGGCGGCTCCGCCGGCGTTGTGGACCACCAGCCCGCCGATGTCGAGCGAGCCCGTGTCATCGAAGATCGTGCTGGGAGTGATCAGGTGGTCCTCGAGTGCGGCGGTCGCCGTGATCGGCTTGAACGCGGATCCGGTCGGATAGCCCCCCTGGTCAGCGCGGTCCACCAGTGGGTCGCCGGGACGGTTCCCGAAGGCGTCGTACTGGGCCTTCGTGTGAGGCTGCGTGTAGAAAGACGGATCGAAGGTTGGATAGGAGCCCATTCCCAGGATCGCCCCGGTGTGGACGTTCATGGCCACGAACGCTCCTGGGAGACCCTTGGCGCGGACCGCGGCTTCGCCGGCCTCCTGGACGCCCGAATCCAGGGTCAGCCTGAGGTTGTCGCCGGCCTGCGCGGGCCGGTGGCCGAGGGTGCCTCGAGGGCGCCCGAGCGCGTCGACCTGGATCCGCTCCGCGCCTGCGGTGCCGCGGAGGAACTTGTCATAGGTGTACTCGACGCCCGCCTGGCCGATGACGTCGCCCGGCTTGAGCGTCCCGTACTGCGGCCGGGTCAGCTGATGCGGGCTGATCTGGCCGACCTGCCCGAGGACATGGGCGGCGAGTGACCCGTCCGGGTACTTGCGGACGTAGGTCCGCTCGACGCTCACGCCGGGAAAGCTCTCCTTGTTCTCGAGGAAGTAGAAGAGGAGCCGCCGGTCGAGGCCCTGCTTTAGGACGACCGGATAGCCGGCGTACTGCGGCGTCGCTCGGACCCGGCTCCCGATCTCGCGCCGGGAGAGGCCGAGGAGATTCCCCAGCTTGGCCAGCTCGCGCCGCCGATCCCCGCGGTCGCCCGGCAGATCGGACGGCCGGAGCTGGAGGGTCATCACCGTGCGGTTCTCGACCAGAACCCTGCCGTTGCGGTCGAGGATCTCGCCGCGCGGCGGATGGACCCGGACGTCGAGGACACCATGGTCCTGCGCGAGCGCCCGGTAGTGCTGGCCGTCGAGCACCTGGAGCGACCAGAGCCGCAGCAGGACCGTGGCGAGGGCCGCGACCACCAGCGCGGTGAGGATTGCGATGCGGACATTGAGGCGGCCACTCAGACGGGACGGAATGTCCTCGGGACGCTGCAGGAGATACATGGCCGCGTTTCCCCCCTCAGCCGGTCCCTAGAACCGCCTCCGAACCCTCGAGTTCTTCAGCGCTCGCTTGATCGCTTCGAACTCCTCGAGGGCCTGTCCGGACCCGGTTGCGACGCATGTCAGGGGGGACTCGGCGAGCCTGGCGGGCATCTGGCACTCCTCGCCCATACGCTCGGCGAATCCCTGGAGAAGCGCCCCGCCGCCCGCCAGGGTCATTCCCCGCTCCATCAGATCGCCCGCGAGCTCCGGCGGCGTGCGGTCGAGAGTGTCGCGGACGGCGGCGATGATCTGGTTGATCGGCTCGTCGAGCGCCTTGCGGACATCCTCGGAGTTGAGCTTCACCGCCTTGGGGAGCCCGGAGCCGAGGTCGCGCCCGCGGATCTCGATCTCGACCTCTTGACTCAGCGGGGCGGCTGAGCCGGCCTCGTGCTTGATGTCCTCGGCCGTCCCGTGACCGATCGCCAATTGGTGCTCGCGCTTGCAGAAGTTGACGATCGCGTCGTCCATCTCGTCGCCGCCGACCCGGATCGACTGGGAGACGACGATGTCGCCGAGCGAGATCACCGCGACCTCGGTGGTGCCGCCGCCGATGTCGACGATCAGGCTGCCGGTCGGCTCGCTGACCGGCAGGCCGGAGCCGATCGCGGCGGCCATCGGCTCCTCGATCAGGTAGGCCTCGCGCGCGCCGGCGCCGAGGCAGGCCTCCTCGACGGCTCGCTTCTCGACTCCCGTCACCCCCGAGGGAACGCACACCACCACGCGCGGATGCGTGAAGCGGCTGTGGTTGGCGCGCTTGATGAAGTAGCGCAGCATCGACTCGGTGACCTCGAAGTCGGCGATCACGCCGTCCTTCAGGGGACGCATCGCGTTGATCGTGGACGGGGTGCGCCCGAGCATCTGCTTGGCCTCGGCGCCGACGGCGTGCACCTCGCCGCTGCTGGTGTCGACGGCGACCACGGAGGGCTCGGAGAGGACGATTCCCCGGCCGCGGACGTACACCAGCGTGTTGGCGGTTCCGAGGTCGACCGCCATGTCGCGCGCAGGGCTTATCGAGGAGAGAAGGTTCATCCGTGAGGCGAAATATGAGCAACCGCTCGCAGCCTAGCGGCTCGCCCTAAATGCCCAAAATGGGCGGAAATCTCGGCCACTATGGAGTGGACAGCTCGGGAGCCAGCCGGAGCAGCAGCCGGATCGGCAGGCCGATGACATTGGAGACGTCGCCGTCGACCCGATCGACCAGCGCGGAGCCCAGGCCCTGCACCGCATAGCCGCCGGCGCGCCCGCGCCACTCCTCGCTGGCGAGGTAGCGATCGATCAGCTCATGCCCGAGCTCTCCGAAGGTGACCCGGGTCGATTCGACCCCGGTGCGGACCGAGGGCTCCCCGCCCGCGCGGTCCGGTCCGATCAGCGCCAGGGCGCCGAGCACCTCGTGGGAGCGGCCGGAGAGCGTCTCGAGGCACCAGCGCGCCTCGCCCTCGAATCCGGGCTGGCCGACGACGCGTCCGTCCACCACGACCTCGGTGTCGCCGGCGATCACGAGCGTTCCCGGGCGGCGCCGCGCGGCGACCGCCCGTCCCTTCGCGAGGGCATTCGCCAGCACGACCTCACGCGGCTCGCCCTCGCTGGTCTCCTCGACGTCAGAGGGGATCGCGGTGAACTTCAGGCCCAGGGACTTGAGCAGCGCCTTCCGCTGGGGGGAGCGCGAGGCGAGGATGATTCGCTTGGGCGCCGCCACTAGCGCAGCCTATGACGGCTTCGCCATCAGGTCGCGGCCACGAGCGGCCGCCCCATCATCAAACGGGTTGCTCCTCGCGACGCTCGGAGCACCCTCGCATTCAGCGCTGACGCGCCGCTCCGATGTACAGCGGCCTGGTCGCCCCTAGGGAAACCAGATCCCGATCTCGCGCTCGGCCGACTCGGGCGAGTCCGAGCCGTGCACGAGATTGAACGTGACCTCGGTGCCGAATTCGCCGCGGATCGAGCCGGCGTCGGCCTCGACCGGGTCGGTGGCGCCGATCACCTGGCGGGCCGCCTTCACGGCGTTGGGCCCCTCGAGCACCATCGCGACCAGCTCGCTGCGCGTGATGAACTCGACGAGCTCACCGAAGAACGGCTTGTCCGTGTGCTCCTCGTAGTGGACGTTGGCGATCTCCTCGTCCGCCTGCATCAGCTTGAGCGCGACGAGGCGAAGTCCCTTGCGCTCGAACCGGGCGATGACCTCCCCGGTCAGGCCGCGCTCGAAGGCGTCGGGCTTGACGAGAATCAGTGTGCGTTCGGTTGCCACGGGCGCGGCACGGTACAGGAACGGGGCGTCTTCGCGTCGCGAACGGCGAACACCGGCAATGAAGGCGGCGAATGGGGCGGGCGGGACGAGAACCGGCAATGAAGGGGTCGGGCCAGGCGGTCAGGGGGCGAGATCGGGGCGTTTGTCGCCTTACGCCGGATATACCGGCGAAACGCGACAACCTTGGCCGGGACGCGAGAATCGCGGCCGTCGCGGCGCGGCAATACGGTGTGATTGCCAGGGCGCAGCTCGTCGCGGCGGGGGTCAGCGGGAGCGCAATCTCGGACCGCCTGGCCGCTGGGCGACTGCACCGTCTTCATCGCGGTGTTTACGCCGTTGGGCACCCGCGACTTGGCAATGAAGGGGGTGGATGGCGGCCGTGCTTGCCTGCGGCGATGGCGCCGTCCTCAGCCATCGAAGTGCCGCCGCGCTCTGGGGCATTCGCAAGCCACGGCATGGTCCCATCGACGTCACCGTTCCCGGCAGCTCTGGACGCAAGAATCGCGCCGGGATCGGTCTCCACCGCTCCACCACCTTGATCGCCTCGTCCTGCACCCGCCGCCTGGGCATCCCGGTGACAACCCCGGCCCGGACCCTGGCTGACCTCCGTCCCCTCCTTTCCCCAGCGCAGTTCGCCTCCGCCATGCGGGAGGCTGAGTTCCGGCGTCTACCCATTGGCGGTCAAGGCGACGGAGACCGGACGCGATCGGAACTCGAGACCAGAATGCTCGCCCTCTGCCGTCGCCACCGCCTTCCCCAGCCGGAAGTGAACGTCTCGATCGACCACTACGTCGTGGACTTTCTCTGGACCGATCGGCGCCTGATCGCCGAGGTGGACGGCTGGGAGTCACACCGAACGCGCTCGGCGTTCGAGGAGGACCGTGCCCGGGACGCGCGGCTCACCGTCCTCGGCTACGAGGTGGTCCGCTTCACCTGGCGGCAGGTGAATGACGACGCCCGCGGCGTCGCAAGGACAATCCGCGTTCTACTGAGCGGGCGCGCTTAGCGGCTGGATCCGCTCGGCCGCTGTGGCGGCCTCGCCCCGACCGCCGGGCGGTCCTGGCGACGGGTCGGGCCGTCCGAGGAGCGCGGGGTGCCCGAGGGACGCTGCCCCGGCGCGCGTCCGGCCCGTGGCCGGTCGCGGCGGCTCTCGCGGTCCGGTCGCTGCTGCTTGCGGACCTGGGTCTCGCAGTACGGGCAGATACCCCAGCGCGGATCCAGCGGCTTGTGGCACTTGCGGCACGGGTTGCGCAGGCGCCGCTCGCAATTCGGGCAGCGCAGGTAGGAGCGCTCGATCGGGTACTCGCAGTGCGGGCACGAGTTCTCGATCCGCTGCCGCAGCTCCAGCTCGGCGGCTCGCAGCTCCAGCTCTCGCTCCTCCCGATCCTCGAGGTACTCCGGCGGGCGCAGGATCGTGTACACGACCGTGCCGAGATAGGGGAAGACCGATGCCGCGGTCGCGCAGGCGATCAGCACCGGATCCTCGATCCGCCGCCGGGCGTCGAGGTAGGTCCACCAGATCAGCGCCAGATAGACGACGACCAGGAAGAGGATCAGGAGCTCGACGATCAAGCCGAAACCCCCGCTGAGTCCGAAGATCGCTAGGAGCATGGGGAAATGAGAGCCGCGAGTGTACGTACTTCCGTATGAGGGCGTGCAACCCTGCCTGGCATTGGGAGTCTGAGGCTTTCGGTGGGTTTAGAGGAAGAGCAGCCCGAACACGTAGCCGAAGGCGAAGAAGACCAGGATCACCACCGCGACGACGATGGCCACCAGTCCCATCATCGTCAGGAGCTCTGAGCGGGCCTCTCTGTCCATATGCAGCTCAGAAGGTAGTGACTGCCGGCCGCCAGCGCGACCCCACCGCGCTCCTCGGCAAGCTCTCGTGCCCGCGCCCACGCCCGGATCGGGTCCGGAACCGCCTCCGCATGGACGCCGGCCTTCTCGCAGAGCGCCGCCAGCTCGAGCGCCGGCCGCGCCCGGCCCCCAGGCCGCCCCGAGCCCTCGATCGCGTCGGGCGGGATCTCGGTGCAGACGAAATGCGAGACCGCCGGTGCCAGTCCCTCGATGATCCCGGTCGCGTCCTTGCCCTCGAGGATGGCCAGACAGCAGACGACATCGCGACCGTCCAGGAATGGCAACGCCCTTGCCAGCGCCGCGGCACCGTCCGGGTTGTGGGCGGCGTCATAGATGGCGTCCGGGTCACCGCGAACCAGCTGGGCTCGCCCCGGGATCGCGATCTCCTCCAGCGCCGCGACCTTGTCCGCATCGATCGTTCCGAGCACGGCGGTTGCCGCATCTGTCGCGATGGACAGATTGAGACCTGGATAGAGACGCGGGACCTCGTCGCTGGCTCCCTGCCCGCGACGCTCGGCGTGCGTCTCCTCGACCACCCTCGCGATCACGGGCTCAACCGCGATCGGCACCGGTCCCGTGATCAGCGTGGTGTGATCTCGCAGCACCGCCAGCTTCTCGGCCGCGATCTCCTCCAGCGTCTCGCCCAGCCACTCGGTGTGGTCGTAGCCGACCGAGGTCAGCACCGTCAGCTGCGACGGAATCACATTCGTCGCGTCCAGCCGGCCACCCAGCCCCGCCTCCACGACCGCGTACTTGACCCGCGCCGCGGCGAAGGCCACGAACGCAGCCGCGGTGAGCAGCTCGAACTGGGTCACCGGGCCCTCTTCACCAGCCGCCCGGTCGGCAACCTGCGCCGACTCCTCCGCCCGCTCGAGCGCCTCGACGAACGCCTCCTCCGAAATCGGCTCGCCGCGGATCATCACCCGCTCCCGCCATGAGTGGATGTGCGGCGAGAGGTACGCGCCGGTCGAGACGCCGTGCGCCTCGAGCAGAGCGGCGGTCATCCGCGTGACCGAGGTCTTCCCGTTCGTCCCGACCACGTGGATCGAGGCGAAGCGGTTCTGCGGCATACCGAGCAGCGTGCACAGCCGCCGCATCCGCTCCAGCCCCAGCTTCCAGCCGAGGACCTCGCGGCGGCGCAGGATCTCGTCGGAGCGCGCTATCCGCCCAGGGGGTTGATGGGGGTCAGGCGCGTACACGGGGGCGACGCAGGCCGAGCTGGGCGCCGCCCGGGGCCGAAGCGGGTAGTGGTTGCTACCCGCGAGGCCGCGGGTGGCGATCCAGCGACGGCATGCGGCGTCATCCGTGTGCGTGGATGACCCACATCAGCCCCCCAGTTCCTCGAGCTCCGCCCGATAGGCCGCGAGCTTCTCCCGCTCGGCGTCGACCACGTCGGCGGGCGCCTTCGCCACGAATCCCTCATTGGAGAGCTTGCCCTCGCCCCGCTTCACCTCCGCGCGCAGCTTCTCGCGGCGCTCGTCGATCCGGGTAGCGACCGCCCCCGGATCCACGCCCTCCGTCTCGAGCAGCTCCACCCCCTCGACGCTCGCCATCGACTCGCCGCCGTCGCCGGAGAACTCGACCTTCGCGAGCCTCGAGACGAGCTCGTGCGGCGGCGCGTCGTCAGCCCGGGCGGTGAGCACCTGCTTCACGGGCACCTCGGCGAGCTGGCGCCAGCGCCGCAGAGCGCGGGTCAGGGCGATGGCCCGACCGATCTCCGCCTCCGCCGCCTCGTCGATCAGCCCATCGTGCGCCTCGGGGAACGCATGGACCACCAGAGCGTCCGCCGGGCGCTTCGGCAGGTACGAATAGATCTCCTCGGTGACGAACGGCATCAGCGGATGCGCGAGTGCCAGCACCTGCTCGAGCGCCCAGAGCAGCGTCGCCGACGCATCCTCGTCGCCGTCGTAGAGCCGGGGCTTCACGATCTCCAGGTACCAGTCGCAGAGCTCGGACCAGAAGAAGTCGTAGAGGTCGAGGGCGGCATGGGCGAAGTCATAGGTCTCGATCGACTCGGTCACCGAGCGGATCGCGCACTGCAGCCGCGAGGCGATCCAGCGGTCCTCCACGGCGCCGGAGCGCGGCCCGGGCTCGACGTCGTCGCGCGCCCCCATCAGGATCAGCCGCGACGCGTTCCACATCTTGTTGGCGAGGTCCCGGCCCTGCTGGACGCGCGCCTGGGAGAAGCGGACATCCTGGCTCGAGGTCATCGCCAGGAGGCCGAAGCGCAGCGCATCGGCGCCGTGCTCGCCGATCTCGTCGAGCGGGTCGATGCCCGTGCCGAGGCTCTTCGACATCCGCCGGCCGTCCGGCGCCTGGATCACGGAGTGCACGTAGACGTCCTCGAAGGGCACCTGCTCGGTGAACTCGAGCGAGGTCATGATCATCCGCGCGACCCAGAGGGAGATGATGTCCCGCGCCGTCACCAGCACGTCGGTCGGGAAGAACGCCTTGAACTCGGGCGCATTCGTGTCCGGCCAGCCGAGCGTCGCGAATGGCCAGAGCGCCGAGCTGAACCAGGTGTCGAGCACGTCCGGATCCTGCTCCCACCCCTCGCCCTCGGGCGGCTCCTCCCCCACATAGGTCTCGTCCCCCCGGTACCAGACCGGCAGCCGGTGCCCCCACCAGAGCTGCCGCGAGATGCACCAGGGCGGGATCTTCTCCATTCCGTGCAGGTACTGGCGGAGGGCGCCGTCGGGCGTGATCCTCACCCGCCCGTCCTCGACCACCTCGACGGCGGGCGCGGCGAGCTCGTCCATGCGGCAGAACCACTGCAGCGAGATCAGCGGCTCGATCCGCTCGCCGGAACGGTGGGAGAAGGGCACCGAGTGCTTGTACGGCTCCTCGCCGCGCAGCAGCCCCCCCTCGCGCAGCTCGGTCACGACGGCGTCCTGCGCTTCGGCCGCGGTCATCCCGACGAAGCGCCCCGGCGCCGGCTCGATGATCCGGCCGTCCTCGCCGATCACCACGATCTCCTCGAGGCCGTGCTTGCGCCCGATCTCGAAGTCGTTCGGGTCGTGGCCCGGCGTGATCTTGAGCGCCCCGGTGCCGAACTCCGTGTCGACGTACTCGTCGGCGATCACGGGGATCGGCCGCTCGGCGATCGGCAGGATCGCGTTCCTGCCGATCACGTCCCGGTAGCGATCGTCGTTCGGGTTCACCGCGACGGCGGTGTCCGCCAGCATCGTCTCCGGGCGGACGGTGGCCACCACCAGCTCTCCCCCGCCCTCGAGCGGATAGGCGATCTCATAGAGCGCGTCGGTGACCTCGCGGTTCTCCAGCTCCAGGTCCGAGATCGCCGAGCGCAGGCCGGGATCCCAGTTGACCATGTAGTTGTCCCGGTAGATGTATCCCTTCTCGTAGAGGTCAGCGAAGACCCTGTAGACCGCCCGCACGTATCCCTCGTCGAGCGTGAAGCGCTCCCGCTCGTAGTCGCAGGAGGCCCCGAGCCGCTTGTACTGCTCGACGATCGTCGACCCGTACTGCTCCTTCCACTCCCAGACGCGCTCCGTGAACTTCTCCCGGCCGAGCTCCTCGCGCGAGGTGCCCTGCGAGGCCAGCTCCTTCTCGACCACCGCCTGCGTCGCGATCCCGGCGTGGTCGGTCCCCAGCACCCACAGCGTGTTGCGGCCGCGCATCCGGTTGAGACGGATGAGGCAGTCCTGGATCGACCCATTGAGGGCGTGCCCCATGTGCAGGGCGCCGGTGACATTGGGGGGCGGGATCGAGATCGAGTAGTTCTGCGCGGGCGTCCCTTCCGCGGGAGGGTGGAAGTAACCCCCCTCGAGCCAGTCGCGGAAGATGCGCTGCTCGACCGCACCGGGATCCCAGCGGGTGGTGGCTTCGAGGGTCTTCCTGCGCTCCGCGTCCACGGCGGCGATGTTAATCGCGGCGCCCCCGCGGGCTACGAGCCGGGTCGCTCGCTCTCGAGCGACTCCAACACCCCGAGGATCTCGCCGACCCGGCAGACGAGCAACCGCTCCTCGTCGATCTCGACCCACACTCCGGCCGAGGAGGGAAAGACCACGTGATCGCCGGGCTGAACCGGCATGTCGACGCCGGCGGACTCCCACCAGTCGAGCCCCGGGCCGACGGCCAGCACGATCCCCTGCTGGGGCGGCGGCTCGTCGATGCCCTGAGGCACGACGAGGCCGGACCGGCGCATGCGGTCCTGGTCGAGCTCCTTGAGCACCACCTGGTCGAAGAGGGGGCGGAGCTGATGTCGGACGGCCTCGACGGGCTCGCGGGACGAACGCGTGCTCATGACCCCAGGATATCCGGGACCTTCGGTGGGCTACTCGGAGATCCCGGCGGCCGCGAGCGCCTCCGCGCGATCGAAATACTCGACCAGGCGAGTCGCCCTGCCATCGCGCATGGTGATCACATGGGCGAGCTCCATCTCCATCGGGACCCCACTCTCGCCACCGTGACCGCTGAACCTGACCCAGAGGAAGACGACGCCTCCCCTCTCCAACGATTCGAGGGGCTCGACCCGCAGGTCGGGATACGCGTCGAGCCAGCTGGCGAACTGACCCCTGATCGCCTCGATACCCCGATGGACCGCTGAATCCGGGTCCTCGGCCGACGCGTGGTACTCGGCGTCCTCGTGCCAGAACCACAGCTCCGGCCGCTTCTCGCCGGCGTTGAACCTGGCGTATGCGTCGAGCACGAGCTCGACGTCTTGCCGGGACATCGCCGGAAGTATCGGCGATCTACGCGGTCTGCTCGCCGAGCGCCGGGTCCTCGAGCACCATCTCGTGCTCGCCGGCGGAGTCGGTGACCAGCATCGGGCGCTGGCCCTTCTCGATCGTCTCCTTGGTGACGACGCACTTCTGCACGTCGCCGCGTGAGGGCAGCTCAAACTGCACGTCGAGCAGCGTCTCCTCGAGGATCGAGCGCAGGCCTCGCGCGCCGGTCTCGCGCTCCAGGGCCTTGTCGGCGATCGCGCCCAGCGAGTCGGGCGCGAAGACCAGCTCGATGTCGTCGAACTGGAAGAAGCGCTTGAACTGACGGGCCAGCGCGTTGCGCGGCTCGGTCAGGATGGTGATCAGGTCATCGCGGGTGAGCTGGTGAATCGCCGAGACGACCGGAAGGCGCCCGATGAACTCCGGAATCAGGCCGTACTCCATCAGGTCTTCGGGAAGCACCTTCTCGAAGTCCTCGCCGGTGTCCTTGTCGGCATTGGAGGTCACCTCGGCGCCGAAGCCGACTCCGTGGTTGCCGATCCGCCTCTCGATCACCTCGTCGAGCTGGCCGAAGGAGCCGCCGCAGACGAACAGCACGTTCGAGGTGTCGATCGTCAGGAACTCCTGATGCGGGTGCTTCCGGCCGCCCTGCGGCGGCACCGAGGCCGTGGTGCCCTCGAGGATCTTCAGCAGGGCCTGCTGCACGCCCTCGCCCGAGACGTCGCGCGTGATCGACGGGTTGTCGGCCTTGCGGGCGATCTTGTCGATCTCGTCGATGTAGATGATCCCCGTCTCGGCCTTCTTCACGTCGAAGTCGGCGGCCTGGATCAGCTTCAGAAGGATGTTCTCGACGTCCTCACCGACGTAGCCGGCTTCGGTGAGCGCCGTGGCGTCGGCGATCGCGAACGGGACGTTGAGGATCTTGGCGAGGGTCTGGGCGAGCAGGGTCTTGCCGCACCCGGTGGGACCGAGAAGCAGGATGTTCGACTTCTGCAGCTCGATCGGCTCCTCGGTGGGCTCATCCGAGGAGTTCATCTGGACCCGCTTGTAGTGGTTGTAGACCGCCACGGACAGGGCGCGCTTGGCGCCGTCCTGGCCGACGACGTACTCGTTCAGGACGTCGTAGATCTCGCGGGGCTTGGGAAGGTTCTCGAGCTCGAACGTCGGCGGAGCGGTGAGCTCCTCGTCGATGATCTCGTTGCAGAGATCGATGCACTCGTCGCAGATGTAGACGCCGGGTCCGGCGATGAGCTTCTTGACCTGGCGCTGCGACTTGCCGCAGAAGCTGCAGAGGAGCTGCTCGTTGGATTCGGTGGGACGTGCCAGCGGAATACTCCCTCGGTCTCGCTTCGCCCGGCCGGCTCCTTCCTCGCAGGAAGCTTAGACGCCCGCCGGCCTCGGCCTGACGGATCCTCGTTACGCCGTGAGCGGCCGGTTTCCTTCCGCCTTCACATCGGCGCGGTTGAGATCCAGCTCAAATAGGGCGTGATGCCGGGGTGACGGCGAGCAGCTGCCATTCGCCTGGGATCCCCCTCAGCTCGTGTCTACCGCGGTCGTCGAACTCGACGCCCGAGCCGGTCACGAGGTCGCGAACCGTGCTCGTCACGAGCACCTCGCTGGGACCGGCGAGGCTGCCGACCCGTGCCCCGATGTGCACGGCGACGCCGGCGAGGTCGTCGCCGCGCGCCTCGCACTCGCCGCTGTGCAGTCCAGCGCGGACCTCGAGTCCGATGTCGCCGGCCCTATCGGTGATCGCCTGGGCGCACCGGATCGCCCGGGCCGGTCCGTCGAAGGCCGCCAGGAATCCGTCGCCGATCGCCTTCACCTCCTGGCCGCGGAACCGCTCCAGCTCCCCGCGCACCGCCGAGTCGTGGGCATCCAGCAGCTCGCGCCAGCGTCGGTCGCCCATCCTCACGGCCCATTCGGTCGACCCCACGATGTCGGTGAACAGGATCGTCTTCAGGACCCGGTCGATCCTGTGCTCCCGTCGGGTTCCGGTGAGGAACTCCTCGATCTCATCAAGCACCTCTTCGTCCCTGCCGAGTGCGCTCTCGTGGAAGTCACCCGGATACTCTGAGAATCGGGCTCCGTCGATGTGCTCGGCGAGGTAGCGGCCGTGCGCGACATTGATCAGAGGGTCGCCGCTGCGGTGGATGACCAGGGTCGGCACAGAGATCGCGCTAAGAGCGGGACGTGCGTCGATGTACAGGGAGAACCGGTTGGCTGCCGCCGCCATCGCCGGGGTCGCCGAGCTGCGCTCGAAGCGGGCGAATCGGCGCCGTGTGGCCTCGTCATCCGGCGCGTCCTGCATCGCGATCAGGGGCACGACGCGGCCGTGCCCCCAGCTCGCCTCGATCTGATCGCAGAACACCTCGGCCTCTTCCAGATCGATTCCGTCCGGATAGTCAGGCGCCCAGGCAAGGCGCGCGAACGTGGCCCAGAGCACCAGCGCGCTCACGCGCTCCGGATAGGTGGCCGCGAACAGCAACGCCATCGGCCCACCCTCGGACATCCCGACCACGGCGGCTCGCTCGCAATCGGCGGCGTCCATCACCGCCCGCACGTCATCCATCCGCTGCTCGAGGGTGGGCAGCTCCGTGCTGCGATCCGACAGCCCCACGCCCCGCTTGTCGAACGTGATCAGGCGTCCGAATCCGGACAGTCTGCGTTGAAGAGGGCCCGTCGGGGGTCCGTCCCAGCCGAGCTCGACGTGGGACACCGATCCGGCCACGAACACTACATCGCGCCCGGTCCCGACCACCTGGTAGGCGATGCTCAGGTCGCCGCTCTTCGCGTAACGGGTCTCCGCCCCTTCCCGCCTCGCGGAGGCCTCCTCCTCGCGCGCCAGATCGTCTCCGACACGTCTTAGCTTGCGTGCCAGCTCTCTCTCGGCGTCGTGGACGCCAGCGGCCGCGGGCCTTTCCCTCTTGGTGGCGATCGCGATTCCCTTCGCGTTGAACTCGCGACGGTGTCCCCGTGCGAGTACCGCTCCGCCGATCATCCCGCAAACCAAGGCGAAAGACAATGGGCGCGTCCGCGCCGTGCGGCCGAGGCGCCGCGAGCGGCCCGTTTCCTGCCGCCGCACTGTCACTCGGGTGCTTCCCACCTCGTCTCAGGGATAGATCGACCCGAAGGAGGAAGTCATGAGAATCTTCGTCGCAGGAGCAACTGGCGCGCTCGGCAGGCAGCTCCTACCGAAGCTGGTGGAACGCGGGCATGACGTCACCGGGATGACGAGAAGTCCGTCGAAGATGGCGCTGGTCGAGGAGCTCGGCGCCCGGCCGGTCGTCGCCGACGCGCTCGATGCGGAGCAGGTTGCGTCCGCGGTGGCCAACGCCGAGCCGGAGGTCATCGTGCATGAGCTCACGGCGATCTCGGGCCTCGGGAGCATGCGGAACATCGACAAGGCGTTCGCGCTGACCAATCGCCTGCGCACGGAGGGGACGGACCATCTGCTCGCCGCGGGGAGGGCCGTCGATGTGCATCGGTTCGTGGCGCAGAGCTTCGCCGCCTGGGTCTACCAGCGGGTGGGCGGACCGGTGAAGACCGAGGAGGACCCGGTGGACCCGAATCCCATCCGCCCGGTCCGTGAGACGTTTCGCGCGATCATGCACGTGGAGGATGCGGTCACGGGAGCGGACTGGACGAAGGGCATCGCCCTCCGCTACGGAGGGTTCTACGGGCCCGGCACCAGCCTGTGGACCGGCGGTGAGCATCTGGAGCCGATCCGGCAGCGGAAGTTCCCGATCGTCGGCGATGGCGGGGGCGTCTGGTCGTTCATCCACATCGAGGACGCCGCGGATGCGACGGTGGCGGCGATCGAGCGGGGCGAGCGGGGCGTCTACAACGTCGTCGACGACGATCCCGAGCCGGTCCGCGATTGGCTGCCGGGCATTGCGGAGATGATCGGCGCCCCGCCGCCGCGGCGGGTCCCGAAGTGGCTCGGCCGCCTGGCTGCCGGCAAGCCGGGTGAGATCATGATGACCGAGTTGCGTGGAGCATCGAACGCCAAGATGAAGACCGTGCTCGGCTGGGAGCCCAGATACCCGAGCTGGCACGATGGCTTCAAGTTGCTGGCTCGCAAGCAGGCGTCCGCCACCGGACGCCAGGTGGAGGTGACGACATGAACGACTCCCACGACGAGCTTCTCGAGGAGCTGCGCCCCCGCGCCTTCGCGATCGCCTACCGGATGCTCGGCAGCGTCGCGGAGGCCGAGGACGTGGTGCAGGAGGCTCTGCTCCGCGTCAACACCACCCTGGAGCAGGGTGAGCGAATCGAGTCACCGCGGGCCTACGTGGCCACGATCACCACGCGCCTCGCGATCGACGAGCTGCGCTCGGCTCGCGCACGCCGCGAGACCTACGTCGGCGACTGGCTCCCGGAGCCCATCGTCGTCGACACGCGGGAGGACCCGGCTCGCCAGGCCGAGATGGCCGACTCGCTCTCGCTCGCGTTCCTCGTTCTGCTCGAGAGCCTCTCGCCGGAGCAGCGCGCGGCCCTCCTGCTGCACGACGTGTTCGATTACGACTACGGCGAGATCGCCCGGATCATCGACAAGAGTGAGGACAACGCCCGGCAGCTCGCGGTCCGGGCCCGCCGGCACGTCGACGAGGGCAAGCCCCGGTTCGAGGTCTCGAAGGAGAAGGCCGAGGAGCTGCGCGCTCGGTTCCTCGCGGCCTCCCAGGAGGGCAACATGGATGCCCTCGAGGCGCTCCTCTCAGAGGACGTGGTGCTGACGGGCGACGGCGGCGGCAAGGCCCCGGCGCTGGCGCGCTCGATTCATGGCCGAAAGCGGGTCGCCCGGACGGTCGCCAACTGGTCCAAGACCGGCTGGCTGATTCCCGGTCTCAGGATCCAGCCGGTGGAGGTCAACGGCCAGCCCGGTGCCCTCTACGAGGACGCCGACGGCGGCGTGATCGCCGCGATGGCCCTCGACGTCGCCGAGGGTCAGATCCAGGGCATCAGGTCGGTCGTCAACCCGGACAAGCTCGGGCACCTCGGCGAGGTCGGCGATGCCTGGGCCCTGCTGGAGCAGGTACAGAAGCAGAAGCGCCAGAGCCGGGAGTCGAGGCGCGGGGCGTAGCCGCGCTCAGCCGGCGAGCTCCGAGATCACGTCCTTGCTGTGGGTGATCGGCAGCCGGTTGCCCTCCAGCTCGATCGTCCCGCCGCCCTCCTCGTCGGCGAGCTCCAGCACCCGGACGTCGACACGCTGGTGGACCGTCGACGTGGCGCGCACCGCCGAGGCCCTCTACGTCCACCCGAACACGGTCCGCTACCGGCTGCGCCGGATCGGCGAGCTCACGGGCCTCGACCCCCAGCGCTTCTCCGGCCAGGTCGAGCTGCTGACGATCGCGCGGCTGTCGGAATCCGCAGTCCTGTGAGCTGAGAGCGCTACCAGGACGAAGAGAAAGCACTCGATGCCGCTGGGCTGCCGGAGTAGGCTCGATCTGTGCCTGGCTGACGTTGACCACTTGCCTACGACCTGTATCCCCGTCCGCCGCCTGGAAGGGACACCGGCCTCGGCGGCGGGCTCGAAGTGTGCTCGAAGGCGAATGCCCGATACTCAGGGTGTGTCTTCCCCGCTGATCGAGTTCCCGGCCGACGATCCTGATCGCGCCCGGCGGTTCTGGAGCGAATTGCTCGACGCCGAGCTCTCGCCAAGGCCCAGCGATGCCGGGGAGGGCTGGGAGACCAACGGCGCCGACCTTCGTCTCGGAGTGCACGAGCGGGGACCGGGCCCCGGCGACACCGCTTCGCTGCCCTATTTCACCGTGGCCGATCTTCCCGCCGCGCTCCAGCGCGTCCAGGACCTTGGCGGTTCGGTGATACATCCAGGTGAGCGCTGGGCCGTGTGCCGTGACTCTGAGGGCAGCCCCTTCGGGCTCGCGGCGGATACGCCCTAGGCGGCCGGTCTATTCCGACAACCCGGCGGACGCGAGGGCCTCACCGCGGTCGGAGTACATATCCATCCGGGACTGCTTGCCATCGCGGAGCGTGAATACCTGGGCGAATGACATCTCAACGGGCATGCCGGCCGCTTTCGACGTTCCATGCTGGCGCACGAGAGCAACGACCTTGTCGCCCGCGTCGCGGAGTGATTCCACCTCGAGCTCCCAGTCCTCCCACGCTTCCAACCAGGTGCTCAGGAAGGCTCCCGCTCCCTCGGGGCCTTCATACACCTGCTGCTCGGGCCAGCCGTGGAAGTTCGACATATCCCACACGAAGTCGTCCGTGGCGAGGTCCGGGGCGAGTTCACCTTCGGTCACGAATCGCTCGAAGCCCTCGCGGACGATCGCAAGATTCTCCACCGACATCGCCGCGCATTATCCCGCGGCGACAGCGGGCGCGGCTAGCTGTACCGGTCCCAGGCCCGGAGATACGGCCTCGGGTTGACCGGGCGCCCGCTGACGTGGATCTCGAAGTGGAGGTGGCAGCCGACCGTCCTGGCGTTGCCGGTCTTGCCGACGTGGCCGACGGTCTGGCCGACATGGACTAGGTCACCCTTCCGGAAGCGCGAGGGGTGCAGCATGTGCGCGTACCAGTACTTCCGCCTCTCGCCGAGGCCGCGAATGACGATGTAGTTGCCGTCGAGGCGGTCGTCGTAGGCCCGCTTCACCACCGTGCCGGTCACGGCGGCAGCCAGCCGCGTCCTGCAGCGAGCGACGGCATCGAAGCCCTTGTGCGTCCGGCCCCCGTTGCGCGACGCGCCGAACTCCCCCACCGGGCCGCGGGTGCCGTGCGGGCCGCGCACCGGGAAGAAGTGGCTGTGGAGCCGGACCGAGCCGGCTTGCTTCTCGTTGCCCCCGGCCACCGACACGATCACGCGGTAGGTCCCGTCGGCGACCAGGCGGCCGCCGTTGGTCAGGCCGTCCCATTTCACGGTCTTCTCCGTGGCCGGCGGCACGCCAGGCACCTCGATCCGGCGCACCTCGTCGCCCGAGCCGGCGATCTTGATCGTGACGTCGGCGGGCGCCGAGCCGCTCAGCCGGAACTCGATTCGGACGCCATGCGCCGAGTCGGTGAATCCACGGTCCGGTGAGACCGAAGCCTTCTGGATGACCGCGTCGTCCGCGACCGCCGGGGAAACGATGAGGGCCGCGCCGAGCGCGACCAGGAGTGGAATGAGGCGCCTACCGGTGTTCAATTACGCGGTCGACGATCTTGTACTCCTTCGCCTCCTCCGCGCTCATGAAGTAGTCCCGCTCCGTGTCCTTCGCGACCTTCTCGAGCGGCTGCCCGGTGTGCTTGGAGATGATCTCGTCGAGGCGCTGGCGGACGTCGATGATCTCCTTGGCGTGGATCTCGATGTCCGTCGCCTGGCCGGAGAAGCCGCCCGAGACCTGATGGATCAGGATCTTCGAGTTCGGCAGCGCCATCCGCTTCTCGGGAGCGCCGCCCGCGAGCAGCAGGGCTCCCATGCTCATCGCCACGCCGACGCAGATGGTCGAGACGTCGGGCTTGATGAACTGCATCGCGTCGTAGATGGCGAGGCCCGCGTAGACCGAGCCGCCCGGGGAGTTGATGTAGATCGAGACGTCTTTGTCCGGGTCCTCTGACTCCAGGTGGATCAGCTGGGCGACGATCAGGTTCGCGATGTCCTCGGTCACGGGGGTGCCGAGGAAGATGATGCGCTCGTTGAGCAGGCGGGAGTAGATGTCGAACGCCCGCTCGCCGCGGGACGTCTGCTCGACCACCATCGGGACCAGAGGACTCATTGGACGCGGCAGTCTAGCGACCGCGAGGACGCGGCATTCTGGAGCGAAGGGCGAAGCCCGTTCGATGCGGCGAAGCCGGGTAGCGTCCCCTGGATGGAGGTAGTGCGCGCGGAGGAGCGCGAGCCGTACGCGACCCGGGACGGGTCGACGGTTCGGGAGATCGCCGGACCGGCACCCGGGAACGCGGCGAACCAGTCGCTCGCCGAGGCCACGGTGCCGCCGGGAGGCGAGACGATCGAGCACCTGCATCGCGTCTCAGAGGAGATCTACCGCTTCACCGCAGGATCCGGCCGGATGCGGCTGGGCGACCAGGAGACCGAAGTCGGCGCCGGCGACGTCGTGGTGATCCCGCCGGGCACCCGGCACAAGCTCTGGAACGCCGGCGACGAGCCGCTGATCGTCATCTGCAGCTGCGCCCCTCCCTACTCCCACGAGGACACGGTGCTCTGCGAGTGAAGGAGATTCTCACCGTCGGCCACTCGAACCACGAGGAACAGGAGTTCCTCGAGCTCGTTCGGGGCGCCGGAGTGGAGCTGATCGCCGACGTCCGGGCGAACCCCCGCTCCCGCTACCCCCAGTTCAACCGCTCCGCCCTCGCCGGGACCATGAAGGCCGCCGGCATCGGCTACGCGCCGCTCGGGGCCGACCTGGGCGGCCGCCGGGAGTCCCGGCCGGATTCGGTCAACACCGCCGTCCCGGAAGGGGCGTTTCGCGGCTACGCCGATCACATGGCCAGCGACTCATTTCAGGCCGGACTGGAGATGCTCGAGTCCCTTGCGCTGGAGCGTAGGACCGCGGTGATGTGCGCGGAGGGGGACTGGCAGCACTGCCACCGGCGGTTGCTGGCGGACGCGCTGACCGCGAGGGGATGGCAGGTGCTGCACCTCGGACCCGACCGCTCGCTGAGCCCGCACGAGATGACCGAGTCCGCTGTCGTCGAGGGCGGAAGAGTCACCTATCCGGAGCCGCAGACCTCACTCGGGATCTAGTCGATCCGGCAGAGCGCCAGCGGGTTCGATTCGCCGGCCGTCCGGCACTGGGTCCCCGAGGCGCCACGTGGGCCGTTGGAAGAGCAGTTCTCATGACCGGGATCCAGGTCGATCCGGTCGACGATCAGCGTGCTGAAGGAGATCACCGGCCCCTTTCCCTGCACCTTGTAGATCCTCGTGCCGATCGTCCCCGTGAACGAGGTGAAGGCGTATGAGGTGCTGTAGCTGTAGCGGTTCTTCTTCGGCTTCGCCTGACCCGGCTTCCGGCCGGTCGCCCGGAACTTCGCCTGGGTCGGGAACGATCCGGTGAGCGTGCCCTGCGAAGTGGGCTGGCCCGCCTGATTGGCGCAGAAGGTCAGCGGCATCCCATCGACGTTCACCGCGACGAGCTGCCGCGGGGTGAACTTCCCCCGCCCGTGCTTGTCCTTGAAGACGACGTCCAGCCGCAGAAGGCCACCGGGCTGCTGCTGTGAGGGCACGCCGACTGGCGGCAGGGTGCCCTCGAAGTGGCGAAGCTGGCTCGCCGCCAGGGCGGGCGCAGGCAGCGCCATGACGAGTGCCGCCACGCCTAGGGTGAATACGCGTTTCATGACCCTTCAACACCTCTGGCGCCCCAGAGGAGCGGCTGGTCCCGCGATCTAGCCGGCCGCCTCGCTGGGACCTTCGGCTTTGCTCCGACCTCAGCCAGCCTCCAGGTGAGACATTCACCGCAGATGGCTCATTCAAAACAACCGACTTGAAACGAGCTGTCAGTCGGCTTCGAGCGTCTTCTTGACGACGCCGATCCCGGCCTGCATCGCCTGGTCCGTGGCCCCGACGAGCTCCTCGTCGTTCGGCAGCAGGTCGGTGCTCCAGACGAATCGGCAGCTCCCCTCGCCGTCCGAGAAGACCTGCGCCGCTCCGTTGTGGTGCTTGTAGGGCTCGTCGACGATCGACCAGACCAGCCGGCGAGCGTCGTCATCCGTGTCGATCAGCACCTCACGGAACGTCGCGCCGTTGGCGAAGGTGACGATCCGGTCCGCGCCTTCCATCCGGCAGTCGGTGACGAAGCCCGGCACCAGACGCGTGTGCAGCGCCCCGAAGTCGCGCAGCGCGTCCCAGACCTGCTCGGGCGGCGCGTCGATCTGGATCTCCTTGCGGATCGAGGCCACTGACGGGGCTAGTCGGAGCCGGGCGTCCAGAGGGCGCCCTTCTCCTCCTGCTCCTTTTCGGGGGTCCAGATCTCCTCGCGGGCCTGGGCCTGCTCCAGCGGAATCGGCTTCGCCTGTTCGGCGATCAGCTCGAGGGCACGCCGCATGCGGAGGTCCTCCTTGAGAAGCTCCTCGCGGCCGGATTCGCGGATCTTCTGGAGGGCGACGCCTGGCTCGTCGTGGCCGTGGTCCTCGTGGCCGGGCGGGATCTGAAGCGCCTCCAGCATGTCCTCCTCGGTGACCTCGACGCCCTCGGCCGCAGCGACCGCCTCGAGGACGGCCTCACGCTTCAGGGCCTGCTCGGCCTCCGGGCGGGCCTGCTCGATCATCTCTTCGCGCGTCTTTCCCTGGATTTGCAGGTAGTTCTCGGGCTCCATCCCCTGCCGCTGCAGCTGGCGCTCGACCCGGCGCCACATCTCGGCGGCTCTGGCCTGGACGACGGGGTCGGGTAGCTCGACCTTCGCGTTCGCGACTGCCGCGTCGAGTGCGGCCTCGCGGAAGCGCTCGGCGATCTGGTTGTCGAGGACCTGCTCGATCTGGCCGGAGATGTGATCGCGGAGCTCGGCGAGCGTCTCGAACTCGGATGCCTCCGCGGCGAAGTCGTCGTCGAGCTCCGGCAGCTCCTTCTCGCGGACCTCCTTGACGTTGACGCCGAACTCCGCGGTCTTGCCGGCGACCTCCTCGGCGGGATAGTCATCCGGGAAGGGGACCTCCGCTGTGCGCTCGTCGCCGGGGTCGGCGCCGATCAGCGCCTGCTCCAGCTCGGGCAGCACGCGCCCCTCCCCCAGCTCGAGCAGGTAGTCCTTGGCGGTGCCGCCCTCGAAGGGCTCGCCGTCGATCTTGCCCTCGTAGTCGATCAGGACGACGTCCCCCTCCTTCGCCTCCCTTTCGACCGGGTTGAGGCGGGCGAAGCCCTCCTGCAGGCGCTTCAGCTCGCCCTCGACCGCCTCCTGCGGAACCTCCGGCTCCTCGCGACCGACCTCGAGGCCCTTGTACTCGCCGAGCTCGGCGCCCGGCCGCACGGCGACCTCGATCGAGAACTTCAGGGGCTTGCCCTCGTCGGGAAGGTCGGAAAGGTCGAGCTGGGGATCGCCGACGGGGTTGATCCCGGACTCGAGCATCGCGCGCTCGTACCAGTCGCCGAGCGAGGACTCGAGCGCCTGGGTGAGAACTGCCTCGCGGCCGAGGCGCTGGACGACCATCTCGGGCGGCACCTTGCCCTTGCGAAAGCCGGGCATCTTCATGTCCTGCCCGAGCTGGCGCGCGGTCTCCTTGATGCTGCCCTCGACGTCCTTCGGGTCGACGTCGACGTCGACGCGGACCCGCGAGTCGGGAAGCTCCTTTACGGTCGTCTCCATGGAACCGACCACCTTAGAGACCACGCGCCGCGAGCGATTCGGCGCCTGGCTGTACACCGGCGCACCTGGGCGCCTGGCGTCGTTCTCCATCGACCTGGGGCTGTCGCTGGCCGCGCTCGGGATCTACGGGGCGCGCCAGACCTGGAGGAGGATCCGGGGAACTCAGTCCCCGGCCGCGTAGCCGAGGATCGAGCGGTCGACCAACCACTCCACCGGGGCGCGGTCATCCGTGTAGACCTCGCCTCCGGGCAGAGCCGACCCAACGCGTGCCGCTTGGACGTGCGCAATCGTCTGCAGCTCGGTCGCAAGGCCGGAGGCCATTGCGCGCAGATTGTCAGCCGACCCCCGCCGGGCTCCTACCAGAAGTGTGTTCTCGTCCTCGATCGGGTCCCGGAGCACGGCAGGGAAGACCTCTCCCATCGTCCGCCCGATCACTGTCTCGAGCTCGGTCGAATCCTCCGGATGGCCGACGTTGACGATCACCAGTCCGTCGGGCGCGAGCCGGTCGCGGGCCAGCTCGAAGAACTCTCGCGTTGCAAGGTAGAACGGGATGTACGGCTGACGGTAAGCGTCCAGCACGATCACGTCGTAGTCCCCGCCCGCGCGTCGCAGCCACGGGCGGGCGTCCTCATCGTGGATCGCCAGGTGCGGCGCGCGCATCTCGAAGTAGCGCCTTCCGATCTCCGCGAGCTCCGGGTCGATCTCGACGCCGTCGATCCGAGCCGCCGGAAAGTAGTGGCCATAGGCGCGTGCCACCGTCCCGGCCGCGTTACCGAGGATCGCGACACGCTCCGGGGCCCGGGTGAGCGTAATGAACGGAAGGACCACAAGCCCGTCCCAGTAATTGCCCGTCAGAAAGCTGCCCGGGCGATAGAGCGAGTGCTCGGCGACACCCTCGTTCAGCTCGAGCTTGCGCGTGCCGTCTGCCTCCTCGACGACCCGGGCGTACTGGAGCGCGGTCTCCGTCTCGAAGATCACCCGGTCACCGGAATCGCTCTCGGCCTTCACTGTGCCAACCGGGATTGCAATCACACCGGCCACCGCGGCGGGAATTCCCAGATAGCGCCAGCCAAGTCCCGCCGCGGCGACCAGCGCCAGCGTGAGCGCGAAGACCAGAAAGGTCCGCTGGGTGCCGATGAACGGGATGAACAGGAGCGCGGCCGACATCGTCCCGACCAGCGATCCGGCAGTGGAAACGGCGTAGAGCCGCCCCGCGGTCCGGCCGGAATGGTCAACGTCCGGAGTCGCGAGGCGCACTGCCCATGGCGAGCAGGCGCCCAGCAGGACGATCGGCGCCGCCACCAGCGCGAGGACCCCGATCAGGGATCCGACGAAGGCTCCGGCCGAGATCTCGTCCAGCGCGTCGACCGAGATCGACAGGAACGGCCGCGCTGCGAACGGCACGAGGGCCAGCAGGATGGAGGCGACCCCAACCAGCAGGCATAGACCCCGAAGGTGCGGATGGTCATCACCCATCCGCCCGCCGAGCCAGTAGCCGACCGACAGCGAGACGAGCACAACCGCGATGGTGTTCGCCCAGACGATGGTCGAGGCGCCGAAGTACGGCGACATCAGGCGGGCGACAGCGATCTCCGCGCCGAGGCTCGCCATCCCCACGATGAAAACCAGCAGATGAAGAAACCGAGCCTCGCGGCTCAATGGGACTCCTTTATGCGCTCCTCCAAGCGCGCTCCCTGACCGGCAGCCGCGGCTCGGGCGGCCCGCGCGTCGCTCAGCGGAACCCCTCGCGCGTCAGCGAGGTCCATCAGGCGCTGGCGCTCGGTGTCCTGCTTCGCCCACTCGAGGAAGAGCCAGGCAATCACTCCAAGCGTGACGAGGCTGCCCTCGACCATCATGATGACGCCGGCGATGCTCTGGTCGCTGATGGCGGAGATGTGCCACTTGGCCTCTCCCGACGCATAGTGGGGAAAGAACACGGTGTTCGACCACATCAGGACGTTCCCAAGCACGATCCCGACGAACCGCACGCCGATCAGATAGCCGAGCTTCGCCGGGATGCCGAACCACTTCGGCTGCGGCAACGGGCCGACGAGCGGCATCCACATCAGGACGCCGAAGCCGATGAAGCAGGTGTGCTGCAGCGCGTGAATCGAGTTGTGCTCAGTCGCGGCCTGATAGAGGAAGGGGATGTGCCAGACGTAGAAGTCGATCGCCCAGAGCGGCAACGCCACGAGCGGGTGGGCCAGATGCCGCAGCCAGCCGAGCCAGCGGTTCGCGAGCAGCGGCTGCAGCAGCGGGCCGGTCAGGCCGAGGACGATCAGGAGCGCCCCCAGGTCGCCCATCAGCAGGTGCTGGATCATGTGGACGAAGACGAGCTCGTCGTCGAGCCGGCCGAGCGGGGAGATGAACGCCGCCGCGATCAGCGCCAGGCCGGAGGCGAAGCAGACGATCCTCCAGGTGGGAACCGGCCGTCCCTCGCGGGAGAGGGTCAGCATCCGCAGCGAGTAGGCCGTGGCGGCAAGGGTCAGGCCGGCGACCTGGAGCGGCTCGAAGACCGGGCCGCCGACATGCGCAACAGGCGGCGTCACAAATCGCAGGTTAGAGCCAGTCGATCCTCCTGAAGTAGGCCACCAGCGACAACGCGACGAGGGCCATCACCGCGATGCAGAGCGGGTAGCCGAACCGCCAGTCCAGCTCGGGCATGTGCTCGAAGTTCATCCCGTACACGGACGCGATGAAGGTCGGCACGGCGACGATTCCCGCGATCGCCGAGATCCGCTTCACGACCTCGTTCTGGTTGACGCTGACCAGCGACAGGTTCGCCTGCAGCACGCTGGTGAGGAGCTCGCGCTGGGAGGACACCTGCTCATCGACCCGGCGGGCGTGATCGGCGACGTCGCGGAAGAAGCTGCGGAGATCGGCGGGAACGCGCTCGAAGCCGCCCTCCTCCAGGCGCCCGAGAGGGGCGAGCAGCGGCCAGACCGCGCGGTGGAACTCGATCACCTCGCGCTTCAGATGGTAGATGCGGGCGGTCGGCGCCGGGATGTCGTCGTCGAAGACGTCCTTCTCCACCTCCTCGATGTCGTCCTCGATCGAGTCGACGACCGGGATGTAGTCGTCGACCACCTTGTCGAGCACGGCCCAGACCGCGGAGGCGGCTCCGAGGCTCACCAGGTCGGGACGGGCCTCGAGGCGCTGCCGCGCGGTCGCCAGCTCGCTGCCCGGGCCGTGCCGCACCGTGATCACGTAGTTGCCGCCCGCGAAGATGTGGATCTCGCCGAAGTGGACCTCCTCGCGGTCCTCGTGGTAGTGGGCCGTCCGCAGGACGATGAAGAAGTCCTGCTCGTAGTCCTCGATCTTCGGCCGCTGGTGGGCGACCTGGGCGTCCTCAACCGCGAGCTCGTGGAGGTTGAAGAGCTCAGCCAGCTGGCCCAGGTCACCGGCCTCCGGCTCGTGGATCCCGATCCAGACGAACTCCCCCTCCCCCGCGTCACGAGCGATCTCCGCGGCCCGCTCCGGGGTGAGCGCATCCTCGTGCTGGCGCACGCCGTCCTTGTAGTGGGCGGAATCGACGATCATCGTGCGGCTCCGGTTTCCTCTTCCTGATCTGGAACCAACCTCCTGCCCGGCTTCGCCACATGACGGGTCGCGCTGTCGCGCGCCCTCACATGAAGTTCGGTCAGACCAGCTCGTCCCCCGGGATCCAGGCGAGCTCCATGTCCACGCGCCTGCCGCGGAACGGGACGCCCTCGGCCCTGAGCAGACGGCGCTGGCGCTCGCCCTTGGCGAGCGAGCCGCCGGCCCGGACGATCCGCTGCCAGGGCACCTCCGGGTCGTCGCATCTGGACAGCACGTAGCCGGCGAACCGCGGCGCCTCGGGACAGAGGTCCCCGTAGGTCGTGACGAATCCCTCCGGCACCCGCCGGATCCGAGCGAGGACCTTCCTCGCGCGAGGCGAGCTCAGCTCAGCCTGCGCGCGACCCATATCCCGGCGAGTGCCGCCGGAATCGCGGCGGCCATGCCGCGCAGACCGGCATCCGTCTCGCCCGACCGGGCGGCGAACGCGAACGCCGCGGCGTCCCCCGCGTCCGCCGTCGCGTTCGCGACCGTCGCGGCCCGCAGCCGCTCGGGGTCGTCGAGGGCGCCGAGCGTCACTCCGCCGAGCACGAAGTCCCGGATGCCCGCCACGCGGGCGACCGCCACCGTCGCCGGGGAGACGTCGGAGAAGCCGAGCAGGCGCAGCGAGAGCTCAGGCGCCGCGAGCAGCCCGATCCCGATCGCCATCCGGCCGCCGGCGGAGACCAGCGAGAAGGCGCGAACGTCCGCCGCCTGGAGGTCCTCGGCGGTCAGGATCGATCCAGGGAGACCGACAGCATGGGCGAGGAGGCGAGGGTCTGGAAGACGACGCAATAGCGCTCGGTGAGGCGCTGGAGCGTCTCGAGCTCGTCGTCGCTCGCTGTGCTCTCCAGCTCGAAACGCAATCGGATGTCCGTGAAGCCCACCGGCGCCTCCTTGTCGACCGCGAGGGTCCCGCGCCAGTCGAGGTCGCCCTCGGCGTGGAGGGTCCCGGTCACTTCCAGGCCCATGGAGGTCGCGACCGAGCGCATGGTCACCCCGGCGCAGGCGACCAGCGCCTGCAGGAGCATGTCGCCGGAGCAGGCCAGCGTGCCGTCTCCGCCGGTGCCCGGGTGAAGCCCCGCCTTGACCAGGGCCTGGCCGGTCTGCACCGAGCAGGCGATGTCGTCCTCCAGCGACCCGTCCGCCTCCAGCGTGATCCGTGCGGCCTCGGGCTGCTCGTCGTAGCGGTCCTTGATCGGCCGCTGCTTCTCCTTCAGTTCCTCGCTTGTCATGGAATTGGTCATGCGCTGAGACTAGAGACCCCGTTTCGCGGGCCATACTGGGGCCGATGGGAAGCGAGGAAGCGATCACCCGCGGCGGTGCCGATCGGCTCTCCGCGGGCTCGGAGTTCGGCGGTTTCAGGATCGAGCGGACCCTTGGCCACGGCGGCATGGGCATCGTCTACCTCGCCACCGAGCTGCGGCTCGAACGCCAGGTGGCGCTGAAGGTGATCCGCGCCGAGCTCGCCGGCGACGAGGGCTTCCGGGCCCGCTTCCGCTCCGAGTCGCGGACCGCCGCCTCGGTCGAGCACCCCCGGGTCGTCACGGTCTTCGGCGCCGGCGAGCGCGACGGCCTGCTCTACGTCTCGATGCGCTACGTGCCGGGGCGGGACCTCGGCCGCCTGGTCGATGCGGATGGGCCCCTATCGCCCGAGGAAGCCGCCCGGCTGATCGCCCAGGTCGCCGAAGGCCTCGACGCCGTGCACGCCGCCGGCCTCGTCCACCGCGACGTCAAGCCGCACAACGTGATCGTCGGAGAGGACGGCGACGCCTACCTGGCCGACTTCGGGCTGGCGAAGGCGATGGGCGCGACTACCGGCCTGACGGCCACCGGCCAGGTGATCGGGACGGTCGACTACATGGCGCCGGAGCAGATCGAGGCGCGGCGGGTGGACGCCCGCACCGACGTCTACGCGCTCGGCGGCGTCCTCTTCCACACCATCACCGGCAAGGTCCCTTACGCGGAGCGGGAGAGCTCGGCCAAGATGTGGGCGCACGTCAACGAGCCGCCGCCCTCCGCCGGCCGACGGGGCGGCGTCCTCGACCCCGTGATCCGACGGGCGATGGCCAAGGATCCCGCCGACCGCTTCCCGTCGGCCGGGGACCTGGGGCGCGCGGCGGTCGCTGCAACCCGCGGTGAGGCGGTCACCGAGCCCGAGCACGTCGTCGGCTCCGGCGAGGCCGCGCCGCTGCCGGAGACCGTCCGGCTCTCCCGAGACCCTGCGCTGCCGCCCACCGACCCCCAGCCGCGCCCCCGCCGGCGGGGGCGCGCGCCGGCGTTCGTGCTGGCCCTGGTGGCGATCGCGGCTCTGGGGGTCGGAGCGGCGATCGAGGCGCCGAAGCTCTCGCGCTCGCATGGGACCGCGACCGCGGGCGCCGGATCCACTGCGCCGGGCGGCGTGACCGTGCCGACGCTGGCCGGCCAACCCCTCGACGCCGCGGAGCAGAAGCTCGACCAGCTCGGGCTTCACCCGAGCGAGGTCGGCGGCGGGCTCTTCGGAGTGCTCATCCCGTCGGACTGGAACGTCTGCGAGACCTCGCCGGCCGCGGGCTCCGTGGTCGGCCCCGGCTCGACGGTGCGCCTCCTGATCGACCGGCCGGGCGCCTGCTGAGCGGTTCCGTCAGACCGCCCAGATAGTTTCGGGTTCGAACAGCGGCTGGCGCTGTTGTCTCGTTCGAGGGAGGTTGAGGTGAAGCTGGTGATCGCGATCGTGCGGCCCGAGAAGGCCAACGACGTGCTGGAGGCGCTCTACCGCGCCGAGGTCAGGGGCGTGTCGATAAGCCGGGTTCAGGGCCACGGCGGGGAGCTTGACCACGTCGAGACCTACCGCGGGACGACGGTGAAGATGGAGCTCGCCGAGAAGGTGCGCTTCGAGATCGCGGTCACCGACCCCTTCGTCGAGCCGACCATCAAGGCCCTCAGGGCGGGCGCCCAGACCGGCGAGGTTGGTGACGGGAAGATCTTCGTGATCGAGCTCGAGCGGGCGGTGCGCATCCGAACCGGCGAGGCTGACGACGCCGCGGTCACCCCGGTGGACAGTTGATGAACGGCCTGATCGCGGCCGCCCAGATCGACACGGGCGACACGGCGTGGATGCTGATGGCCACCGCGCTGGTGCTGATGATGACCCCCGCCCTCGGGCTCTTCTACGCCGGTCTGGTCCGGTCGAAGAACACGCTCAACACCTTCATGATGTGCATCGCCGCGATCGCGGTGGCGATGGTCACCTGGGCGCTGGTCGGCTACTCGCTCGCGTTCGACGGGACCGGCGACCTGATCGGCGGGCTCAACTACGTCGGCATGCACGACGTGACCTTCGCGCCGGTCAACGGCCTGACGATCCCCCATCTGGTCTTCTTCGCCTTCCAGGCGACCTTCTGCATCATCACCACGGCCCTGGTCTCCGGCGCCGTGGTCGAGCGGATGCGCTTCGGCGCCTTCCTGGCCTTCGCCGCGCTCTGGTCCGTGCTCGTCTACGCCGTCCTGGCTCACTGGGCCTTCGGGGGCGGCTGGCTCTTCGAGCGGGGCACGCTCGACTTCGCCGGTGGGGTCCCGGTCGAGATGGGGTCCGGCTTCTCCGCCCTGGCCGCGGCGCTGGTCGTGGGGGCGCGGAAGGACTACGGCCGCCAGGCGCTGCTCCCGCACAACGCCGTCTACGTCCTGCTCGGCGCCGGCCTGCTCTGGTTCGGCTGGTTCGGCTTCAACGGCGGAAGCGGCTTCTCGACTGGGCAGAACAGCGTCCTCGCCTTCACCAACACGCTGCTCTGCCCCTGCGCGACGCTGGTCGCCTGGTTCATGCTCGACCTGATCCGGGGCCGGCGGGTGACCGCGATCGGCGCCGCAACGGCGATCATCGTCGGCTGCGTGCTGATCACCCCGGCCGGCGGGTTCATCAGCCCGGGTTGGGCCCTGGCGCTCGGCTTCCTGGGGGCCTTCCCCTGCTACTTCGTGATCCTCTACCGGCCGCGGACCCGGGTCGACGAGACGCTCGACGTGCTGGCGGCCCACGGCGTGGCGGGCTTCACCGGGATCCTCGCGGTGGGCTTCATCGCCCAGGCGAGCTGGAACGGGATCTCCGACGGCATCCTCTACGGAAACCCGGGCCAGCTGCTCGACCAGGTGCTGGCCGATCTGGCCGGCCCGGCGTACGCCTTCGTCATGACCTATGCCCTCCTGCGCGCCATCGGCTTCGTCACCTCGCTGCGCGGAGTGCCACGCGACGAGGCCGTGGGAATGGACCTCGTCCACCACGGCGAGGAGGCCTACGCCTCCGGCGAGGGCGCGATCCTCGTCACGCCCGAGGACGGCGGCGAGGCGCCAGTCCCGGTCGCGCAGCCCTAGCTCAGCCCTCGTCGAGCCCGTGCGGGTGGAGGTGGTCCTCTGCCATCCGCTTCAGCCCGACCCGGTCGATCTTGCCCGTGGGATTGAGCGGCATCTCGTCGAGGAAGACGATCTCCTCCGGCGCCTTGTAGCCGATGCGATCGCGGCAGAAGACGATCAGGTCGGCTCGCGAGGGCGCCTCCGCCCCCTCCGCCAGCGTCACGTAGGCGCGGACGTTCTCGCCGTGCACCACGTCGTGGACCCCGACGGCGCCGGCCAGCGCCACGGCCGGGTGCTCGACCAGAGCGCCCTCCACCTCGTACGGGCTGATGTTGGAGCCGTCGTGGACGATCACCTGCTTCTTGCGGCCGAAGAACCAGAGGTAGCCGTCGTCGTCGGCCCGGGCGAGATCCCCCGAGTCGAGCCAGTCGTCGATCACGACCTTCTCGGTCGCCTCGGGGGCCTGCCAGTAGCCGGCCATCCGGCTGCGGGTCCGGATCCAGATCCGCCCCACCTCGCCGCCCTCGATCGGCTTTCCCTCCTCGTCCCGCAGAGCGATCGAATAGCCGCAGATCGGCCTGCCGATCGAGCCCGGCCTGATCTCGCCCGACGGCGGGTTCAGCGTCGTCAGGCCGACCTCGGTCATCCCATATCCCTCGACGATCGGGAAGCCGGCCATCTCGGCGAACTCCGTGAGCAGCTCGGTGGAGACCTTGTCCGCGCCGGCACGGCAGATGCGCAGCGAGGAGAAGTCCCCGGGCTCGAGCTCGTGATCGTGGATCAGCGCCGAGAGCGCCGCGGGGATCATGGCCAGGATCGTCGGCTGATGCTCCCGGAGCAACGGCAGCAGCTCATGCGCGTCGGTGCTCCGCGCCACCACCACCCTTCCGCCGACCGAAAGCATGGCGAGCGCCCAGAGGAACGAGCCGATGTGCGACATCGAGGAGCCGGGCAGGAAGACGTCCGAGGAGTCGAGCTCGAAGGCGCCGGCCGCGCTGGCGATCATCCAGCGGAGCGTGTGCCGCGTATGGGTCACCCCCTTCGCGGGCCCGGTGCTCCCCGAGGTGAAGAAGATCACCGCGGGCGCGTCGGGACCGGGCTCCTCGGCCGTCGGCGGCGAGCGGCTGGTGGTCGAGCAGCTCCGCGAACTCGTGTCGCCAGCCGTGCTCGATCCCGACGGGCTCCTCGTTGCGGGGATGCTGCGGCTCGGCGTCCCGGTAGGCGATCGTCCCCAGCTCCAGACGTGCGACGCCCTCGCTCGCGGCGATGTCCTCCGCCCGCTCGACATGGGCGACGATGACGCGGGCCTCGCTCACCTCGAGCGCGTGATCGATCTCGCGCGCGGTATAGCGGTAGTTGAGCGGGGTGGCGATCAGCCCCGCCCGGAAGCAGGCCAGGTAGTGGACCAGGAGGTCGATCCGGTTCGGCATCAGCGAGGCGACGCGGTCGCCCGGCTCGAGGCCGATGGCTCGGTACCTCCCGGCGAGCGCCGAGGCCGCCCGGTCGAGCTCGCTCCAGCTCAGCGAGCGCTGCGCCGAGACGACCGCGACCGCGTCCGGGTCGGCATCAAGGCCCGGACGCAGGAGGTCGTCGAGCGGCGCAGCCGGTGCGTCGAGCTCGGCGCCATCGATCAGCATGGCCCGGAATCCTACGAAGCCGAGGCCCGAGCTCTACGGCGGCCTATGACCAGAACTCATCCCAGGCGTAGAGATCGTTGAAGTGCTCTCGGCCATCCACGACCTTGCCGTCCCTGAGCTCGAAGACGATGCAGTTGCCGACATCCAGGTGCTTGCCGTCCCTGTCGCCGGTGCTGCGCTGGACGCCGATCACCCGGCCGTCATCGGCTGCGAACAACTCCTGCAGCTAGACCTGGAAGGTGCCCCCGGTCCTCTCTCCGATCTGGCCGAAGTACGCCAGAGTCGCGTCCCGCCCCTGGTAGTCGTCGGCCATCGAGCTCCGCCCAGGTAGGTGCCACACGATGCTCTCGTCGAAGAGCTCGGTGAGGGTGTCGAGGTCGGCCTTAGGGGGCACTCGCCCGAAGGAGAGACATGATTCTGCTGACGACTCAGGTTGAGGACTTCGACCGCTTCTCCGAGATCTTCTCGACCAAAGGCGCAGAGAAGCGCAAGCAGCACGGGTCCGAGGGTTCCACCGTCTATCGCGATCCCAGTGAGACCGACGGGGTCTGGGTGATCTTCGACTGGGACATGGATGGGTTCCAGAGCTTCGCTTCCGACCCGGAGACCCCGGGGATCATGCAAGAGGCCGGACACAAGGGCAAGCCGCAGGCGGCGGAGTTCAGCGCCCGGTACGACGCCTAGACGCAATCGAGGGGTGAGCGACCGGACTCGAACCGGCGACCACCTGGACCACAATTCCAGCCCAGGAGGCGAATCGAGGTCAGCTGAGGTTGGCTCAGTTCAGCTGAGTCTCGCTCAGTTCGCTCAGTTTCGCTCCGTTTAGTACCCCAGGTAGTACCCCGGCCGCAGCGCCGCGGGCCCTGGAAGGCCGGGCATCGCTGCTTTACATGGAAGGCAGCGGTCTTCGCGGGATACTGCGCGGGCGATGTCGGAGGAGAACGTTGAGGCGTTCCGACCCGGAGTTGAGGCCTACAACCGGCGCGACGTCAATGCGCTGCTCGAGGTACTCGACCCCGATGTGGAGTGGCATGACGTTCTTCAGGTAATGCTCGGGGGGGCAGGCGACGGTGGTCCGGGGGCACGAGGGGGTTCGCGCGTTGATGCGAGATCATCAGGAGGCATTCGACGAGTTGGAGACCGAGTACTCGGACGTCCGGGACCTGGGCGACCAACTGGTGGCAATAGCCGTCACTCGAGCTCTGGGCAGGGAAAGCGGTGTCGAAATCAAGTCGCCGCTGAAGCCGTTGTCGATTTCAGGAATGGAAAGGCGATTCGGGTCCGCACCTTCCTCGACCCGGTGAGGCGCTCGAAGCCGCCGGGCGCGGTAACGACGATGAGGCGGCGGGGCTGCTCGACACCTACCTGACGCGCAGCGCAAGCGCGCCGATGGGGAGGCGCGGAAGGCGACGGTCGCACTCAGTCGCTGAACCGCTTCATGTTGGTTCAGCCTCAGTCCTTCAGCTTGACCGCGATCTCCTGGATGTCCGTGTTGCCGAACTGATCGGTCGCCAGGGCCTCGACCTTGGCCTTGGCCTTTCCGGATGCTGCGAGCTTGTCCGCGAGTTTCTCGCGCGTCGATTTCCTCAGCTTGGCCTTGACCTTTGTCTTTTTCCCGGCCGCGAGCCCCCTAGTGGTCTTCTTTACGCTACCGCCCGCCTCCAGCTTGGAGTTGACGTTGGTGGTGGCGAAGAACGTGAGCGTCTTCCTCAGCTCTTGCTTCTTTGCACCCAGGTCAAGCACCAGGGCTGGCGGGGCGGGACCAGGCGTGGGTGGGGTCGGCGGGGTCGGGAAGGTAACTCCATTGCCCGAGAGCGCCGCCGTTGGACCTCCACTTCCAGTGCTCAGGGTGCCCGCGATGGGGCCGGTGCTTGTGGGAGTGAAGATGAGGTTGATGGTGCAGGTCTCGGCGCCCAGCTCGGGGTCAACTCCGGGCTTGGTCGCGTGCCCCGTCAGCGTGGCGGGGCAGTTATTGGTCTGCGCGAATTGACCGGACGTACTGATGCTTGGGCTAAAGGTGTCTTGGAGGCACTTTGTGGTGGGAAATATGACCAGCGTGCATCTGACCCGCAACGTAAACGCCTGCGCGGGGCTTGAGGTTCCGAGCTGCCGATTCCCGTAGTCGACGCTCGTCGGGCTGAGCGTCCTGGTTGCGCTGGCGGTGCTCGCCGCGGCTCCCAAGAGAATGGCTGTCAGGCTCAGCGTCAGGATCACGCGGGTCGTGCGCTTCATGCGTCCACTCCCTCCAACCCGTAACTTCGCCCCACGGGATCTACCGGGGCCTCCGATTCGGATCCTCTCGCCTGAGAGCCTCCGGTGTCAACCCCACCCTGACTGGCGCACGACCGCCGAACCGGGCGACTGTTGCTTTGCATGGAAAGCAGAACTCCGCCGAGAGATACTGCGTTACGCGATGTCGGAGGAGAACGTCGAGACGATGCGAGCGATTTTGGATCGAACCGCCCAGGGGGATTTCAGCCGTTGGTTGGACGACGTCACCCACGACTTCGTGTTCGTGACCAGCCCCGACGTCCCGGACGCGGGTACCTACCGGGGAGAGGCGGCAAGAGAGTGGGTCACGGTGTGGGTCGAGTCCTTCGTAGGGCACACGATCGAAGGCAGCGACTTCATCGATGCGGGAGACAAGGTCTTCTACGAGATCATCCAACGGGGTCGTCCACCTGGTAGCAAGGTCGCTGTGGAGGGTCGCTGGTGGGCCGTGAACACCTTTAGGGAAGGCGCGATCGCCAGACTTGAGGTCTTCGACGAACGCGCCAAGGCCCTCGAAGCCGCCGGGCTGCCGGAGTAGGCGATGTCGGAGGAGAACGTGGAGATCGTGCGGCGGGTCTACGAGGAGGTGAGCACACGCCTGGAGATTCCCCTCGACTTGCTTCACCCCGACGTCGAGGCCGACCCCAGGGACGTCGTGCCGGATGTCGGAGTCGTACGGGGAGCCAAAGCTTTCCAGGAGGCTTTTCTCTCCTACTTTCAGACGTTTGAGGCCTTCCGTATCGAAATCCAGCAGGTGATCCACGCCGACCGGGAGCGGGTGGTAACGATCGTTCGCGATGGCGGGCGCATCAAGGGGAGCGACGCCGAGGTGTGGAACCGCTTCTTCCACGTGTGGACCTTTGGAGACGGCAAGATCCTTCGCTTCTCGACACACATCGACAGAAGCCGAGCCCTCGAAGCCGCCGGTCTGTCGGAGTAGTGCTTTGGACGAGAAGCGGCAATCTGCTTTGCATGGAAAGCAGTACTCCGCCGAGAGATACTGGGCGGGCGATGTCGGAGGAGAACGTCGAGATCATGAGACGCGGCTACGAGCGCTGGAGGGCCACCGGTGAGATCCGCGCCCATCCCGATTTCGTCTGGGATGTGACCAAACTCGGCTGGCCTGGCCAGCAAATCTACTCCGGAGCCGAGGGCGCGAACCAGTTCAACGCCGAGTGGGCGGATGCATGGGATGACTGGGAGCTCGAGGCCGAGGATTACATCGACGCCGGGGAGCGCGTCGTCGTCATCGTCAACCAGCGGGGGCGTTCGAAGTCCACGGGAATTCCCGTTGACATGCGCTTCGCCCAGGTGTGGTCGTTCCGGGACGGACAGGCGATCAGGATGCAGATGTACTCGAGCGTGCACGAGGCCCTCGAAGCCGCCGGGCTGTCGGAGTAGTGCTTTGGACGAAAAAGCGGCTACCCGCTTTACATGGAAAGCAGTACTCCGCCGAGAGATACTGCGTGGGCGATGTCGGAGGAGAACGTGGAGATGCTCCTCGGCGGGACAGAGCGATCACCAGCGGTACGCCATGCGACTAGCGACACCAAGATCCCAGCTATGAGCAATCAGAGGTTCTTCTTCCTCCACGTCATGAAGACGGGCGGCGGGAGCCTAAAGCAGCAGCTTCTCGCGAACTTTGATAGTGAGCAGCTCTACCCCTGCGCCAGCCTGGACAAGGACATGCTGGAGGCCAATACCAGCCTCGAATACCTGGTCAGCCTGCCACCTGCCCGACGGTCGCGAATCCGGGTCTTTACTGGGCATTTTCCGTTCGTCGCCGTCGAGTTGCTGGGGGGCGGCATGACCACGCTGACGATCCTGCGGGACCCAGTCGAGCGGACGCTTTCGTTTCTCACGCAATTCAAGCGTCAGCGCGAATCGCTCAAGTCCGCTCCTCTAGAGGGCATCTACGAGCACCCATTCGTCTTCAAGCTCTACCTCAAGGACCATCAAGCGAAGATGTTCGCGTTGACGGCGGAGGACGAGCCGAAGAACTACTTACACGGGCTCGACGTGGATGCGCCACGGCTCGAAACGGCCAAGCGAAATCTTGAGCGGGTGGACGTGATAGGTACTCAAGACCGTTATGCGGAGTTCTTGACGGAGCTCCAGCGGCGCTTTGGGTGGCGCTTCGGCCCGATTGCGAATCGGAACGTGAACCCGAGAACGGACACGATCCCAGCGTCGTTTCGGCGCCGAATCGTCGAGGACAATCCGAACGACATGGAGTTCTTCGAGCACGCGCTCCGGATTTGCGAGGAGCGTCGCCGCGCGACCGCGATTCGATAAGCGGGCGTCGCCGACGCGAGATTCTCGGCGGTTCTTCACGCAGGCTTACCCCAGACTGGCGATAGTCGGGTCGGCATCGCGCCCTCGAAGCCGCCGGGGTATCCGAGTAGCCGAACCGCCGCTTTGGACGAAAGCAGCACCGCTGCTTTGCATGGAAAGCACTACTCCGCCGAGAGATACTGCGTGGGCGATGTCGGAGGAGAACGTCGAGGTTGTGCGGCGGTGGTTCGAGGAAGTATTCAGCAGAGACCCGAAAGACGTTCAGGCGCGGGTTGCGGAGTTCTGGGAGCCCGATGGCGACTACTACCCCGTGCGCGGCTTCCCGGAGGCGAGGCCATGCCACGGCCGCGAGGAGATTGCCGCCTTCCTTTCCGAGTACTTGGCGGCTTGGGGGGAGACCTACGCATACACCGTCGCGGACGCGATAGCGGTCGGCGATGACCGCGTCCTGATGCATGGGGACATTCACGCGGCGGGGCGGACGAGCGGCTTGGCGCTCGAGGGCCACACCCATCACTGCTTCTGGCTCCGACATGGCCGGTTCATCCGGCAGGAGGACCATCTGAGCGCAAAGGGCGCCCTTTACGCGTTGGGGCTGGCTGGCGATTCCCTCGAAGCCGCCGGGCTGTCGGAGTAGCTGCTTTGGACGAGAAGCGGCTATCTGCTTTGCATGGAAAGCAGCGGTCGGGACCTCTAGCAGAATGCACGTTTGATCGGTTGGCCTTCCGGGGTTAGGGTTGACCGAACTTTCCAGGGAGGGAGAGGGCCATGAGCGACAACCCCGAGACCGCGATCCTTGCTGGAGGCTGCGCCTGGATCATGCAGCAACTGCTGCGCCACCCCGACGGGGTCATCTCCACGCGTGTGGGATGGACCGGCGGCGAGGGCGACAACCCGTCCGAGGAGACCCCTGGAGGTCACGCCGAGGCGGTGGAGGTCGTCTTCGATCCGGAGCGGCTCTCGTATCGGGACCTACTCGAGTACTTCTTCCAGGTCCATAGAGCCGACCTTGGCGAAGATCTCGTCGGCTCCATCTACCGCTCGGAGATCTTCTACGCGAGCGAGGAGCAGCGCAGGGTGGCCGAGGAAACGATCCGCGACGTCGACGCCTCAGGCCACTGGCTCGGCAAGACCGTGACCGAGGTCACCGAGGCCGGTCCCTTCTTGGAGGACCCGGCCAAAGACCAGGACCGCTTCCTGCGCTATCCGCGCTATCCGGACGGCAGCAAACTCCCCTTCCCGCGGCACGGTGTAGAAGCAGCCAGCCGCGAGACCGCGGTCTAGCCTCAGCCTGAATAGGACCGTCTGAACGTTCAAGCCGGATAGCCGCTTTGGACGAAAAGCAGCACTACCGCTTTGCATGGAAAGCGGCGGTCCATCGAGAGATACTGCGTGGGCGTTGTCGCAGGAGTGTTCATGACGACCTTTGGTCGTCACCCGCGACGAATGAAATAGGAAGACACTCCTCAGGTCGTCCAGCTTGAGGCCGACACGTTCTTGGCACCGCGAGTCCGTCAGGAGTAGGGCCCGGGAGCCCACGGCACCCCGAACTGTTGCTACGAGCACGCCGAGCAGAATCTCTGAGCGAAGGGCTCCCTCGGACGACTTACCCGCAGTCGATCGGAAGGAGTTGAGATGGAGAAGCTGCTGGAGCGCTGCGCGGCGCTCGACGTCCACAAGCGCCAGGTGACTGCCTGCGCCCGGGTGCCCGACCAAAAGGGCGAGCGGGCCGAGCTTCGGGCCGAGTTCGAGACGATGACGCCCGACCTGCTCGCCCTGCGCGACTGGCTCAAGGGCCTCGGCATAACCCACGTCGCGATGGAGGCCACCGGCGTCTACTGGAAGCCGGTCTACTACCTGCTCGAGGACGACTGCGAGCTGCTCTTGGTCAACGCCGCGCACGTCAAGAACGTGCCCGGCCGAAAGACCGACGTCGGGGACGCGCAGTGGCTCTGCCAGCTGCTCGAGCACGGTCTCCTGCGGCCCAGCTTCGTGCCGCCGAAGCCGATCCGCGAGCTGCGCTACCTCACCCGCTATCGCAAGTCGCTTGTCTGGGAGCGCCAGCGGGAGGCCAATCGCCTGCAGAAGCTGCTCGAGGACGCCAACATCATGCTCGCCTCGGTCGCGACCCGCACGCTCGGCGTCTCCGGCCGGGCGATGCTCGCCGAGCTATGCGAGGGTCAAAACGACCCCGAGGCGCTCGCCGAGCTGGCGCGCGGCAAGCTGAGGCGCAAGCTGCCGGAGCTTCGCCGCGCCCTCCAGGGGCGCTTCTCCTCCCATCACGCGCTGATCGTCTCGCGCCTGCTCGCCCACGTCGACTACCTGGACGAGACGATCGAGGAGCTCTCCGGCGAGATCGAGGAGCGCCTGCGCCCTTTCGAGCCTGAGGTCGAGCTGCTCTGCACGATCCCGGGCGTCGCGCAACGGACCGCCGAGGTGATCCTGGCCGAGCTCGGCCCGGACATGAGCCGCTTCCCCACGCACCGTCACGCCGCCAGCTGGGCCGCGATCTGCCCCGGAAACGACGAGTCGGCCGGCAAGCGCAAGAGCGGCAAGACGCGCAGGGCGACGGCTGGCTTCGCACCGCGCTCGTCGAGGCCGCCAACTCGGCCGCGGGGCGCACGCGCGGCACCTACCTGAACGCTCAATACGCGCGGATCAAGCGACGCCGCGGGCACCAAAAGGCGATCGTCGCCGTCGCCCACTCGATCCTCGTCAGCGCCTACTACATCCTGCGCGATCACCGCCCCTACGAGAATCTCGGCGGGGACTACTTCCTCGACCGCGAGCGGCCCGAGCGCCTGACCCGACACCTCGTCCGCCAGCTAGAGCGTCTCGGTCAGCGCGTTACGCTGGAACCCGTGGCCGAGGGGGCGAGGTGAGCGCTTATTTCTGAGCAGAACGTGGAGTTCGTCCGGAACGTCTACGCGATGATCGATCGCGGCGACGCGGAAGCCTGGGACCTGCTTCCACCGGATTTCGTGATCGATCTGTCGCGGCGGCGCATAGACCCCGTGATGCTTCGTGGGCCCGATGAAATGCGCGCCTTCTTTCGCGACCTCGATGCGCCCTGGGCGGATGGGGCGAGGTTGGAAGTCGAAGAGCTGATCGACGCAGGCGACAAGGTGCTCGTGCTGATCCGCTTCGGCGGACGCGGCAAGCTGAGCGGCGCTGAGGTTGAGGCTCTTGTCTGGAACCTGTGGACGTTCCGCGATGGTGAGCCCGTCAGGTGGACCTACTTCGGAGAAGAGCGGGAGGAAGCCCTCGAAGCCGCCGGGCTGCGGGAGTAGCAGGCAAAATGCGGATCACCCGCAGGCAGCCGGAGCCAGCGGGCCAGCATCATAATCCGCGTGTCGGGGGTTCGAGTCCCTCCTTCCGGCACCTGAGAAAGCCCCGCTCAGGCGGGGTTTTCTTCTGCTCAGACGCTGCCCAAGCGGCCCGGAACCCGCGGGTGGGCAACGGAATGGGCAACACGCCCAGGCGGGGAGGCCAGAGCAGTGAGCTAGGAGGTGGAAGAAGGCACCCGCCTTCACGCGAAAGGACCTGCCACCAGTTTGGACGCAGAGTGCTGCTTTGCATGGAAAGGAGCCCGAGCGGGGCTACTACGCCTGGCGGAGGAGCATGCGCTAGAGCTTCTTCAGCTTTAGCTTCGTTGACTGCGCGCTGGGGTCGCCTCGTTCGCGGCGGCCCCGGGATGCAGGCGGTCGGTCGCGAAGAGGCCGTGGACGAGCTGGATCGCAATCGACCCTTCTCCGACCGCGGAGGCCACGCGCTTTACTGATCCATGCCGCACATCGCCCGCTGCGAACACGCCCGGCATACCGGTCTCGAGCCGCAACGGGCGGCGCTCAAGCGGCCACTCATGCTCGTCCGCGAGATCCGGGCCCGTGAGCAGGAAACCCTGTCGGTCTCTGGCGATCTCCGCGGGCAGCCAATCGGTCTGCGGCCGAGCCCCGATGAGCACGAAGAGCCCATCGGCGGTGACCTTCTCGTCTTCTCCGGTCGCACCCTCGCGAAGCACCAAGAATTGGAGTCTCCCGTCGCCTCCGCCGCCAACCACCTCGCTGCCTACGCGGACCACTACGTTCGGCGTCGCCTCCACTTCCTTCACCAGATAGTCAGACATCCCCGCGCCGAGCGACTGAGCACGCACCACGAGGGTGACCTGGCGTGCGTAGCGTGCCAGATGCAACGCTGCTTGCCCGGCTGAGTTCGCGCCGCCCACGATGTAGGCGTCCTTCCCGGCCAGCGCGGGGGCCTCCGACGCAGGACCGCCATAGAAGACCCCGGCACCTTTCAGGGCTTCGAGCTCAGGGACGCCCAACCTCGGTAGGCGGCTCCCGTGGCGAGGATCACCGCTCGGGCGTTGATGCGCCGGTCTTCGGGGAGGATCACCTGCAGCCGGTCACCGACCCGACTGAGGGCATTCACCCTGTGCATGAGGGCGTAATTCCCTCCGAAGACCCAGGCCTGCTGGTAGGCCTGCTGGGCGAGTCGCCTTCCGCTGACCCCGCGCGGGAAGCCCAGGTAATTCCGGATCAGCGAGCTCGAGCTGGCCTGTCCACCGACCCCGCCCTCGTCCACGACCAGGGTCTGCAGGCCCTCGGAGGCACCGTAGACCGCCGCCGAAAGGCCCGCCGGTCCGGCACCGACGATGACCACGTCGAAGTCTTCCCGGTCGGGGTCGATCCAGGCACCGGTGGCGTCGGCGATCTCCACGTTCGTTGGGTCGCTGAGGACCCGACCGTCGGGAAGGACCATCAGCGGGAGCTTCGCCCCCGGCCCGGCCCTGTCAAGCTCGACGTGCCCCTCCCGCGAGTCGCTCAGGTGGAAAGCATGCGGCACCGCGCAGCTTTGAAGGGTGTTCCTCAGCTCGTACGCTCTCCCCGCCCAGGCGTCGGCCACGACGCGGACCGTATGCGGCGCGATCAGCTGAGTCTCGGTCCACTCGAGCAGGAAGCTGGAGATGGCCTGGTGAAAGAGCTCGTCCGGTGAGGCTGCAGGTCTCAGCACGTAGTAGTCGATTCGCCCCAGCGCCATCGACTCGAAGATCGCCTCGGCGGTTTGCCGTTCTCCCCACTCTCCCCAGCCGACCAGCAGCCCGCGCCTGGCGTGCGGGTGGAGCCGGCGCACGCGCTCGAGCAGCTCGCCGCCGGTGATCTGCGGGAGCCACTGTGCGGCGAGCACCAGGGCCACGTCCTCCCCCGCATCCGCGAGCTCGGTCAGGAGCGCGAGCGCCTCCTCCGGCGAGTCCGTACCGACGACGCGATAGCTACTTGCGTAGCGGTCGCGCAGCTCCCGCTCGACGCGGTCCGGCGCGTCGGGGTCGGAGTCGATGGCTAGGAGTATTGGGGCCGACATGCGGGTCATCGCAAAACTCTATTGGGCGGGCTCTTTGGCAATGAGCCGTATCAGCGGCCCTGGATCGTCCATCTGCTCGAACACGCGGCTTCCGATGCGAAAACAGGGATCGGCGTGTTCCGAGCTTTCCGAAACGCGAACGGGCAACGGCCCTCGAAGCCGCCGGGCTGTCGGAATAGCCGCTTTGGACTGACATGAAGAAGGACCTCCCCGGTTGCCACGCTTGACGTGCAACCGAAAAACGAGCACCAAGGAGGCCCCAACACATGTTGCACGCTGGGCTGGATCTATCTCGCAAGAGGATCGACGTCTGCCTGCTCTCCGACCAGGGCGAGCTCATCGAGGAGCTCGCCTGCCCGCCTGACCATGACGGCCTGAGAGGGCTGGCACGCCGGGCCGGCGCCCACGGCGAGCCGGTGGTGGGGGTGATCGAGTCGATGACCGGCGCCCGCTTCGTCCACGACACCCTGGAGTCGCTCGGCTGGGCGGTCGAGATCGCCGACGCCGCCAAGGTCAAGGGCCTGGCGCCGCTGGCCGCCAAGACCGACCGGATCGACGCCCGGGTGCTGGCGCTGCTCAGCCAGCGCGACCTGGTGCCGGCGATCTGGCTGCCCGACCCGAGGGTCAGGGAGGAGCGAGAGCTCGCCCGCTTCAGGTTGCACCTGGTCAAGCACCGCAGCCAGCTGAAGCACCGGATCCACTCGACCCTGATGAGCTTCGGGCGCCCCTGCCCGGTGAGCGATCTCTTCGGGGTCGCCGGCCGCGAGCTGCTCGCAAGGTTGGAGGTGCCGGAGCCCTGGCTCGGCAACGTGCTGGCGAGCCTCGAGCTGATCGACTGCCTCGAGGCCCAGATCTCGGAGATCAACTCCCGCCTTGCGGCGGGCGGCGCCGAGCACCCCTACGTTCCGAGGCTCTTGACGGTGCCGGGGATCGGCTCGGTCCTGGCCTTCACGATCGCCGCCGAGATCGGCGAGATCAGCCGCTTTGCCTCGGCGACGAAGCTGACCGGCTACACGGGCCTTTGCCCGCGGGTGGTGCAGTCGGGCGACTCAGACCGCCGCGGCCCTCTGACCAAGCAGGGTCCGCGCTACCTGCGCTGGGCGCTGCTCGAGGCGACCATGCACGCCCTTCGCCACCCCGCCTACGCGGAGCGCTACCAGCGAAACAAGCGCCGACTCGGCAAACAGCGCGGCGCCAAGGTCGCCCAGGTCGACATCGCCCGCAAGCTGACGGTGGCGATCTGGCACATGCTCACCCGCAACGAGTCGTTCGCTCCCAAAGGCGCCGCTTTTCGTCTGGCGGCCTGACCGCCCTTTTGGACTTGCGCCGGGAGCGAACATCCAATGACCTGGTCCTCCCCGACGAGGAGGCCATAGAGACATGAGCACCGCTCCAAGCCCTCGAGCCGAGAGGGGGCCCGACTAGAACCACCGATCGCTACTTGACAGACGACCCTTCTTCATAGAGACGAGAAGCGCAGCTTTCAACCCGCTATCGCCCAACGGGAAGCTATGGGGGACGACCCCTTCTAGTACCCCCCGTAGTACCCGGGCGCTGGCGGGGCGCCCGCCATGAACAACGAAACCCGCGCGTTAGCAGGGCTTCGTGAGGGGTGAGCGACCGGACTCGAACCGGCGACCACCTGGACCACAACCAGGAGCTCTACCAACTGAGCTACGCCCACCGCGTGGCTTCCAATCTAGCGTGAGCCGGCGCCGCCGGACGAGCTCCGGCGACCGGATCAGCGCGGTGGGAGCATCTGCTCGAAGAAGGCGAGTGCGTCCGCCTCGCCAGCGGTCACCACGCCGACGTGATCGATGCCAGGGTAGGTCTTGTAGGTCACCTGGTCCCCCAGCCCCACCAGCTCGTCCTTGAGCTGGGACGTGAAGTTGGGGAAGACCGTGGTGTCCGACCCGCCCTGCGGGATCAGGATCGGCGCCGCGGTGGTGACCGCCGGGTTCATGGCGGCCAGCACCGGGTTGAGCGCGCTCAGATCCGCTGCGGGGCGCAGGAGGTGCGACGGCGGGATGCCCCCGAGCTCGTCCGACTGGCCCAACCGGCTCAGGCACTGGCTCTGGAGCAGCGGATAGAACTGCAGCGCCTCGTCCGAAATGATCTGGTTGACGTCGATCGCGCTCGACTGCGTCGTGGCGCCGTTGAGGATCATCGTGGCCAGCGCGGTCAGGCTGCCCGGCGTCTTGAAGACGGACAGCAGGGGAACCTGGTTGACGATGTGCGACGCCGGCGCGAAGGCGACCGTGCCGCGCAGCTTCAGCTTCGGCTGCCAGGTGCCGGCGAGGCCCGCCGCGAACAGGGCCGACTGGCCGCCCTGGGAGTGGCCGGCGATCAGGTAGCGCTTCGAGATCTTCGAGTCCAACTGGCGAGCGGCCTGCACGATGTCGAGGACGCTGCGGCCCTCCGAGGTCCCGATCAGATAGGGATGCGGGCCGGGGGTCCCGAGACCCTCGTAATCCGTGCGCAGAACCGCGTAACCGGCGCGGAGCCACTCGTTCAGCTCGGGGTTGATGTAGCTCTCCCCCGTGTTGGCCGACGGGTCCAGCCCGTCGCGCGAGGGGGCGCAGATGTCCGCCACGCCAGTCGTCCCGTGCGACCAGGTGATCACCGGCCAGCCGCCCTTCGGCGGCTTGCCCTTGGGGACGCTGACCGACCCGGAGATGGCGTCCTTGGCTCCCTGCGGCGTGCGCGAGGAGTAGAGGACCAGCTTCGTGTACTTCGCGTCGGCCAGGCGGACGATGCCGCGAGCCTTGCGCGCCCAGATCAGGGTTCCGTGGCGCTTGGGGAGATGCTTCGGCGGCTTGTAGAACTTGAGGCCCTTCGGGGCCTTGGCGAGCTTGTGCTGGTGCTTCGCCTTCGCCTCGGCGCGCTGCGAGCCGAGCGCGAACAGCAGTACCGCGGCCGATGCGACAACCGCGAGCGCAAGCGTCCTCCGGACGCGAACCGAAAGCTGGGCCTCCAACTCGATCTCCTCTCTCCGCGCCGGGGGTCCGTCCCTCGGGCTCGGGCAATCTAACCCAGGCCCCTAAAGAGAGTTGCGTGGGTGGCTCGAGGAGATCGGAGCGCCCCCGGCAGGATTCGAACCTGCGACATCCGGCTTAGAAGGCCGGCGCTCTATCCAGCTGAGCTACGGGGGCCAGCACGCGGAGCGTACCTGCGGCCCATGAGGCCACACACCCGCCTGCAGGGTCCCCAAAAATGGACCTTCGGCCTAATCACTTTCATGCAGGGCAAAATTGGGTAAGATGCCGCCAGTCTTCGAGTCGTACTCAGGGGTACACAAGCGGGGAAGGCTGAGGGACCGGCGCGCGGAGCCACGGGAGGCTCCCCGGGTCGGCCCCTCTCCCGCATGCCCGGAGCCGGCCCGCGTCGGCCGGGGCAGGCTATGGCTTGGGCGGCGTGGAGAACCAGTCGCAGGTGTGCGTGTCCGCCGAGATGTCGGCGAAGCAGGCGAGCAGCTCGGCCTCCTGAGTGGGCCCGCCTGTCCCGACGCTGGTCGAGCAGTCCTCCGGCAGGGAAGCCCGGAAGCGAGACCCCGGGGACGGGCGCCTGCGGCGGCGTGCTGGTCAGGCTCGCCCGATCGCCGTTGACGCCGGTGTTGTCGTGCCAGCAGTTGCCCGTGTTCGCGGCGAAGGCGTCCCACCAGAAGTCGGTCCCGTTCGGCCGCTTGCTGCCGTCGGGGGCGACCCCCCATGACGTTCCCGTCTGGATTCACGACAACGAGTTCTACGGGAACACCCAGGGTTCTCGACGGACGTCTTCACGGCGCCCGGCCATCCCGGTTTCCCGCAGGACTCGGACCTGATCGAGAACAACGACTTCTACTCGAACAACTTCAACGGCGGGCGGATCGACCGAGGTGTCGGGAGCGGGATCGGGCCAATAGGAAGCGCGCTCGATGTGCGCCACCGCCAGAGTCGGCACGGCGACGAGCAGCCCGGACGCGAGCGCGATCGCCAGCAGGCGGCGCCGGCCGGTCGACTTCCGAAGGACATCGATCAAGGTCATTCGCCCCATCGCCCCGTTTCTTTCCCCCGGGTGGTGACTACCCAGTAATGCGTAGTCCGGCACCCTACTCGGGCGGGGCCCGAGGTGTCGCAGTTCCTCCCGGGACCGGCGCGGGACTAGGCTCCGTGGTCGAGATGCGTTCCGGAGAGGTCAGCTCCCTCGGGCAGGCGCGCCGGGAGTTCCTGCGCAAGGAGTCGCCCTGGGTGATCGGGGGCGGCATCGTGGCGCTGCTGGTCCTGAGGGCCGTGATCGGCGATCTGACCTGGCGGGACGCGGTGGCCGTCGCCGCGCTGCTCGCGATCTATCCGTTCGGGGAATGGGCGATCCACGTCTACCTGCTCCACGCCAAGCCGATCAAGCTCCACGGCCGCGAGGTCGAGACGGTCGCCGCCCGCGCCCACCGCGCCCACCACGGTGATCCGAACGACCTGGACATGGTCCTCCTCTACTGGTGGCAGGCGGCGTTCCTGATGCTCGTCGCGGTGCCGTTCACCGTCGGTCTGGTCTCGGTGATCGTGACGCTGCTCGCCGGGCCGGTTCCCCTCGGAGCGTTGGTGAGCGGGGCGATCGCGGGCTACTGCATGGTCTTCGTCTACGAGTGGACGCACTTCCTGATCCACACCGCATACGTGCCGAAGACGAGCGCCTACAGGGCGATCTGGCGAAACCACCGCCTCCACCACTTCAAGAACGAGCACTTCTGGCATGGGATCACCAACAACCTGAGTGACCGGGTCCTCGGCACCAACCCCGATCAGCGCGGGGTGCCGAAGTCGAAGACGGCGCGCACCCTCGATCCCACCGGATGAGCCTCGACGAGCGCTGGATCCGCTCGCTGCACGTCGAGGCGATGCGCCACGCCGACCTGCACGCCGAGCATGACCCGCACGTCCTCTTCCAGGCATCGACCATCGGGGCCCTGATCGACGGCTCCTTCGAGGGCGACGTCACGTTCGCCGAGCTGGCGGAGCACGGCGATCTCGGTCTGGGGACGCTCAACCACCTGGACGGCGAGATGATCGCCGTCGACGGGCGCTTCCACCGCGCCGACGTCGAGGGGAACGTCACCGAGGTGCCGCCGGAGGAGCGCACGCCGTTCGCCGTGGTCGTCCCGTTCGCGTCCCAGATCCAGTTCGACCTCGAGGGGTCGATCGACCACGATCGCCTGCTCGCCGAGATCGACCGGCGGATCCCGGCCGACGCCGCCTCCTGCGCGGTGCGGATCGACGGGCACTTCGAGCTGGTCAGGGCCCGGTCCGTGCCTCGGCAGGAACCGCCCTACCGGCCGCTCACCGAGGTGGTGGGCGAACAGCACGTCTTCGAGCTGGCCGGCGTCGACGGCACCATGCTCGGGTTCCGCTTCCCCGAGTACGCCGAGGGGATCGAGGTGGCCGGCTGGCATCTGCACTTCATCAGCGAGGACCGGGCGCGCGGCGGGCATGTGCTCGACAGCCGGGCCGAGACCGCGCACGTCCAGCTCGACCCCTCCGGAGACCTGCACGTCGAGCTTCCCCCCGGCATCGATCTCGCGGACCCCGACGCCGCGAAGGACACGCATGCCGCCATCGACCGGGTCGAGCACAGTGGCTGACGCGCCGCAGCGCGTGCTCGTCACCGGCGCTGCCGGGTTCATCGGGCGGGCGCTGGTCGAGCGGTTCCGAGCACTGGGCAGCGAGGTGCGCGGCGTCGATCTGGTCGAGGCCGAGGACGAATGGCATCTCGTCGCCGATCTGACGCGGCCGGGTGAGTGGTGGGACCACGCCGAGGGCTGCGATCTCGTCATCCACACCGCCGCCGTGGTCGGGTTCTACAGCGACCCGGAGGGCTACTGGGAGGCGAACGTCGCCGCCGTCCGCCACGTGATGGACGCTGCGATCGCGGCCGGCGCCAAGCGGTTCGTGCATCTCTCCTCGATCGTCGTCTTCGGCTTCGACTTCGAGGGCGAGGTCGACGAGCGCACACCCGTCCGGCCGAACGGGGTCCACTACGTGGACACCAAGATCGCGAGCGAGCAGGTGGTGCTCGAGGCGCATGCCGAGGGCGAGATCCCCTGCACGATCGTCAGGCCGGGCGACGTGTACGGACCGGGATCGCGACCGTGGACCCTGGAGCCGGTTCGGCTGTTGAAGTCGAAGCAGCTGATCCTCCCCGACGGCGGGCGCGGCCTGCACAGCCCGGTCTACGTGGACGACCTGGTGGACGGGATCGTCCGCGCGGCGACCAGGCCCGAGGCCGAGGGCCGCGTCTTCATCCTCACCGGCTCGGAGAAGCCGACCATCGGCGAGTTCTTCGGGCACTACTGCCGGATGCTCGGCATCCGCGGGCCGCGGACGGCGCCGACTCGGGTGGTGAGAGAGGTCGCCCGGGCGATGGACCTGGCGGCGAAGGTGCGCGGGCGGCGCAGCGAGGCCACCCCGGCGGCGATCGACTACTTCACGCGGCGCGGCAGCTACTCCATCGCGCGCGCCCGCGAGGCGCTGGGCTACGACCCGCAACACGATCTCGACGCGGGGATGCGGAAGACGGAGGAGTGGCTGCGAGCCGAGCGCTTGGTTTGAACCGAGAAGGTCGGGGCGCTCGGATTTGAACCGAGGATCTCCGGCTCCCAGGGCCGGCGCGATGACCAGGCTTCGCTACGCCCCGCGGCTGGCCGAGTCTAGCCACTGCTCCTTGATCGAATCGATCCAACCCTGCAGGCGAGACCGGAAAATCGTGTCGTTCACTCGGACCGTCAGGACCCCGTGTTTCGAGCGCCATGTCCGCCCACGCAGTTGGTTGCTGTTCGACTTTCGCTGCAGTCGGATCGCGTCCGGATCAACGCCCAGCTCGGTGCCCCAGAAGCGAGTGATCTGAGTGAGGCTCTGATCAGCGTGAAATTGGATTCCGCAGTCCAGAGGACGTGTGGTGAAGCTTCGAATCCAGCGAACCGCGAGCTTCATGACCGCCGGATCTGAGTTGGCGATCGAAACGCAGTTTCGGTTCCGCTTGAAACCCTCGGCGATATAGAGGGAAACGAAATCACGGAACGTCGGGTTCCTGTCGAGCCGGGTGAACTCCGACCGCCCGAGCTCGTACGCCTCGTCCCGCAGCCTCTTGTACTTAGCCTGCATCGCCTTGTTTCCAAGGGCTTGATTGGGGCCTCTTCGGGCCACACATCGCGCCGGGCGAGGCATGTCTCCGACCCAGAAATAGATGGTCGTCCTGGATACCTCGAAGCGCTCTGCGATCTCATCGATCGTGAGGCCCTGCTCCATCCGGAGCTGACGTGCCTTCTCTCTCATGTAGGCCGGATAGGTCACGACTCGATTCGAATCGAGAAGCTGTGACCGGTGGCCTGCGAATGTGACGAGGGTGTGCCGCCACGTGGCTGACTAGGGTTCCGCCCCCGTGGCGGAGGTACTTCCACTTCAAGCGCTCCACTACGACCTCGAGAAGGCCGGTTCTCTGGCCGACGTCGTCGCCCCTCCTTATGACGTCATCGACGATGACCAGCGCGACGAGCTCGTCTCCCGCTCGCCGCACAACGTCGTCGAGCTCGACCTGCCTCGCGACCCGGATGGCGGCGACCCGTATGAGCATTCCGCGGCCCTGCTGGCGCGCTGGACCGACGAGGGAGTCCTGACCCGTGACACGGAGCCGCAGATCTGGGCGCTCGAGCAGGACTACACCGCGCCCGACGGCTCGCGCCTCACGCGCCGCGGCTTGCTCGCGCGAGTGAAGCTGGCCCCGTACGGCGAGGGGATCCGGCCGCACGAGCGCACGCAGCCCGGCCCGAAGGAGGATCGCCTGCGGCTCACCCGCGCGACCGGCCACAACCTCTCCCCCATCTTCGCGCTCCACCCCGGCGACGCCTGGCAGCACCTTGAGCCCGCGCTCGGGGGCGCGCCGTGGGGTGAGGTGACCGACGAGGACGGCACGACCCACCGCGTCTGGCGGATCGGCGATCCGGCCGTCCACGAGGCGGTCGCCGCCGAGCTCGAGCCGGGCGAGCTGCTGATCGCCGACGGCCACCACCGCTACGAGACCTCGCTCGCCTACCAGCGCGAGGTCGGCGCGGGCGGCGACGCCGACTACGTCCTGATGGCGCTGGTCTCGCTCGATGACCCCGGACTGACCGTCTTCCCGACCCATCGGATGCTCGTGATCCGTACGGACGATCCGGACGCCCGGGAGGAGACCCTGAGGGATGCCGTCTCCGAGATCTTCGACATCGAGCAGGTTCCCGTCGCCGACCTCGACCCGGCCGGCACCGACGGCGTCGGCGTCTTCGGCTTCATGGAGTCGCGCTACGAGCGCTGCTTCCGGCTGCGCCTGCGGGACAGCAGTCGGCTCGAGGAGGCCTTCGCGGACCACTCCGAGGCCTACCGCACTCTCGACGCGGCGATCCTCGAGGAGCTCGTCCTGAAGGGGATCGCCGGGATGACCACGGAGGACATCGCCGCGAAGCGCGGCATCGGCTACACGCCCCACATCGGCGAGGTCTTCAAGAAGCTGTCCTCCGGCGACTACCAGGCCGGTTTCGTCCTGCGGGCCACGCCGGTCGACCAGGTCCGCGCCGTCGCCGCGGCTGGCGAGACGATGCCGCCGAAGTCGACCTACTTCTTCCCGAAGCTCCTCACCGGGATCGCCTTCAACCCGCTCCGCTAGCCGGCCTGGCCGAAGCCGATCCGGTTGCCCTCCGGATCGACGATCTCGGCCTTCCGGGTCCTCTCGTTGATCTGAACGATCTCCCCGACCTCGATTCCCCTCTTGCGGATCCCGGCCAGGCGCACGTCGAGGTCGTCCACCATCAGGGTGACCAGTCCCTTCCCGGCCCGCTCCGGGTCCGCGACGACGTAGACCCAGCCCTCGTCGGTCAGCCGCCAAGCTCGCTCGGTCGCATTCGGAGTCATGTCGGGCGGAGCGCCGAACAGCCGCTCGTACCACTCGATCGCGGCGCCCAGATCGGCGACGGCGATGCCCGCGAACAACACGTTGACGGCCAAGCGAGCCTCCCTTGCCCGATATCGTCGTTTACGTGGTCAAGATCTACACGAAGAAGGGCGACGACGGGACGACCTCGCTCTGGTACGGCGGCCGCGTCCCGAAGACGAATGCCCGGACGGAGGCATACGGCTCGATCGACGAGGCCAACTCCGCGCTCGGCGTCGCCCGCGCCCTCTGCAAGGCCGACAACCAGGCCGACCTGCACACCACGATCCTCTCCCTCCAGCAGGACCTGTTCGTCGCCGGCGCCGAGCTCGCCACCTCCCCCGAGGCCGCGGACCGGCTCGAGGATGGCGTGAGCCGGATAACCGACGGGATGGTCGAGGCGCTCGAGGTGGACATCGACCGCTACATGAACCAGGTCGACCTGCCTCCCCACTTCGTCATCCCCGGCGGAACCGAGCTCTCCGCGGCGCTCGATGTCGCCCGCTCCGCCATCCGTCGCGCAGAGCGCCGCCTGGTCGAGCTCCGCGACACCGAGGGTCTCGCCTCGGATGCCGTGCTTCGCTACCTCAACCGCGCCTCCGACCTCGCCTTCGCCCTGGCCCGCTTCGCGGACGAGCGGAACCCGCAGATGTTCGAGGGAAGGGAGGGAGCCTCATGAAGCACGCCGTCGTGCGGCGCCGGAAGGGCTACGAGCACGAGATCGAAATCCGCGAGCATCGCCTGATCGCGGACGAGCCCGAGCACAAGGGCGGAACCGACCAAGGCCCGACGCCGACTGAGCTGCTGGCGGCCTCGCTCGCCAGCTGCACGGCGATCACGATCGAGATGTATGCCGATCGCAAGGGCTGGGATCTCGGCGACGTCCGGGTGACAGCCGACTTCACCGAGGCCACGGCCGACACTCCCGCGAAGTTCAAGGTCGACATCGAGTCACCCGCGCAGCTGTCGGACGACCAGCACGATCGCATCCTGACGATCGCGCACAAGTGCCCGGTCCACAGGGCCCTGATGGGAGCCGACGTCGAGATCGACGACTCACTCGAGCTGATCGGTACCTAGCTCGTGGACCTGGGGCTCAAGGGCCGCGCCTGCGTGGTGACCGGCGCGAGCCGCGGGATCGGCCGCGCCACCGCCCGGATGCTCTGCGGCGAGGGCGCCGACGTCCTGCTGGTCGCCCGCTCGGAGGACGGCCTCCTGGAAGCGGCGGACGAGTGTGCCGCCGCGGGACAGGAGGCCGGCGGACGAGCCGAGTCCCTGGTGGCCGACGTAAGGGACGCCGCCGCGCCAGCCCTGATCGTCGGGGAGGCCGCCGACCGCCTCGGCCAGCTCGACGTGCTCGTGAACAACGCCGGCACAGCGCAGTGGCGGGACCTCGACGACGTGCCCGACGAGGATTGGTACGACGCCTGGGAGCTGAACGTGATGGCGCCCATGCGGCTGATGCGCGCCGCGGCTCCGGCGATGCGCGAGCGCGGCTGGGGCCGGATCGTGAACGTCTCCAGCACCGCCGGAAAGCGCCCCTCGGCGTCGATGCCCGAGTACTCCGTCGCCAAGGCCGCGGAGCTCTCCCTCTCCCGCCTGTTCGCCGACCGCTTCGCGCCCCACGGAGTCCTCGTCAACGCGATCTGTCCCGGGCCGGTCAAGTCGGAGCTCTGGATGGACGCGGGCGGGCTACTCGACCAGTCGAAGGAGCTGGCGGGCCACGCGGACCGCGACGAGGCGCTCGCGGCCGCGGGCTCGAAGCGCCCGATCGGCCGACTCGCCGAGCCAGACGAGATCGCCGCAGCGATCGTCTTCCTCTGCTCCGAGCACGCCTCCTACACCTCCGGCGCGGCCTGGAGCGTGGACGGTGGGACGGTCCAGGTCATCATCTGATCTGCGGGAGCTGCTCCTGGCTCCCGCCGAAGCCGAGCAGCTCGACGCGCACGGGCGCACCGAGGCGGCCGTCCTCGTCCCGATGCACGGCTGGCCCGAAAACCCGGGTCTGGTCTTCACCGAGCGCCGCTCGGACCTGAAGCGCCACGCCGGCGAGATCTCCTTCCCGGGGGGCCGCCGAGACGAGGGCGAGGAGCTGCTCGACACGGCCCTCCGCGAGGCCGAGGAGGAGATCGGCCTGGCACAGGACCGGGTGGAGGTCGTGGGCGCTTTACCTCCGATCGGAACCTTCGTCACCAACTACAAGGTCCACCCCTTCGTCGGCCTGATCGACGAGGGGATGCGGTTCGAGCCGAACCCCTCCGAGGTGGAGAGCGTCCTGGTTGCCTCCCTCGACGACCTGGTGGCCGCCTACGAGAAGCGGCGCCTGGTCCGCCGCGGCGTGCCGATCAAGACGGATACCTATGAGATCGCGGACAAGCTGATCTGGGGCGCGACGGCCCGGATCCTCGGCCTGCTGCTCGAGCGCATCAGGCCTTGAGGCCGTAGTCCCCGAGTCCCTCCTCGAGCAGGGCGAAGGCCCGCCTCGCGCGTGTGCGCACCCGGCGCGCGACGTCCTTCGCCGGCGTGCCCGCCGTCGTCTGCGCCCGGACAAAGCCGATCAGCTCGCGGTGGACGCCCATCAGCGCGTTCGCCACCACCCACGGCTCCGCGGCATCTGCGCGGGCGCGCGTCTCCTCCGCGATCAGCCTGGCCAGTGAGTCCGTGTAGCGGGCAAAGAGGAGCTGCTCGCGTGCCTTCAGCGCCGGGCTCTCCGTAATCACCCTGTTGATCGCGCGCATCCGGGCGGTCGCCTCGTCGTCATCGTCGATCTGCAGCGCGCCGCGACGCCGCAGGACGAACTCGCGGAAGGCCCCGATCACGCTCTGACCCGTCCCCCGCTCGCGGATCGCTGCGAGCAGCTCCTCCTCGAACGCCTCGAGCCGGCTGTAGAAGAGGTCCTCCTTGGTGGGGAAGTAGTTGAAGACCGTCTTCTCGGCGACATCCGCCTCATGGGCCACCTCGGCGACGGTCACGGGTTCGAAACCACGCTCCTCGAAGAGCCGCCGTGCGGTCTCGGCAATGCGCTCCCTCGTCTGCGCCTTCTTCCTCTCCCTCAACCCGGGCGGGGTGTCGGCCGTTGTCGCGGTCCGTGGCATAGGTTTAGTATAGTCGCAGCATTGTTATAGTGACTATAAGTTCTTCAGCATCTGATCGTGAGGAGTCCGACATGAACCCCAACGAACGTCACGACAATCTCGCCGACGGGCCCGACGCCATTCGCGTCGGGATTCCCTTTGCGGCGATCGTGCTGGCGATGCTGCCGGCGGTCCTCGACCAGACGATCCTGGCCACCGCCCTCCCGACCATCGCCGGCGACCTGGGCAGCCTCAGCGACGTCAGCTGGGTGGTGACGGGCTACGTGGTCGCCGCGGCGGCCACGATGCCCCTCTGGGGCAAGCTGGGTGACCGGCACGGGCGAAAGCTGCTGCTCGAGGCCTCGCTGGCGCTCTTCGTGGCCTCGTCGGCGCTCTGCGCGACGGCCGAGTCGATCACGCAGCTCGTCGCGTTGAGAATGGTGCAGGGCGCCGCCGCAGGCGGCCTGATGACCCTGGCGATGGCCGCGGTCGGCGACCTGGTCTCCCCGCGCGAACGCGGCCGCTATCAGGGCTACATCGCGGCCGTCTTCGCGGCCGCGACCGTCGTCGGCCCGCTGATCGGCGGTGTGCTCGTCGAGCAGGCGAGCTGGCGCTGGGTCTTCCTCGTCAACCTCCCCGTCGGCGTGGCAGCGATGGCCGGCCTCGGCCTGCGATTGCCGTCCGCGGAGACGGAGCGGCCCGAGACGCCGCTCGATCTTCTCGGCGCGCTGCTGCTGGCCGGCGCGACGAGCACCCTGATGCTGACCTGCATCTGGGGAGGCGGGCGCTACTCGTGGGATTCCCCTCCCACCGCCGTCCTGATCGCGGCGACCGTCGTGCTCTCCGGCCTCCTGCTCGTCCGGGAGAGGCGCGCGGCGGACCCGATCGTCCCGTTCGCTCTGCTGCGCAGCAAGCCTGTGGCCATCGCCAGCTCCGCACTCTTCCTGGCGACCGCCGCGCTCTTCTCGATCACCGTGTTCGTGCCGCTGCTGCTGCAGACGGCCGTCGGCGCAACGCCGACCGAGGCCGGCCTGCTGCTGGCCCCGGCGATGCTCGGGATCACCGTCTCGACCACTCTGTCCGGTCGCAGCATCGAGCGCACCGGCCGCTACAAGCGATTCCCGGTCGGGGGCCTCGGCCTGATGGCCGTCGCGCTCGTTCTGCTGGCCGGTTTCGCGTCAGATCCATCCGTCCTGACGACGGGCATCGGCCTGGTCGTCTTCGGGCTCGGGTTCGGCATGGTGACCCAGGTGCTGATCACCGCGGTCCAGAACACCGTCGACCGCCGTGATCTCGGCATCGCCATGGCCGTCACCGGCTTCTTCCGCGGTCTCGGCGGAGCCGTCGGCGCGGCCGTGCTCGGCGCCGTGTTCGCCGCCCAGGCGGGGAGTCACGTCTCTGACGCGGGCGCCGCCGGATTGGCCGGAGCCGTGCGCGGCGACGTCATCGACGGCGTCCAGAGCGTCTTCCTGGTCGCCGCTCCACTCGCGGCGCTGGGTCTGCTCGTGGTGCTCCGTCTCCCGGAGTCACCGTTAAGGGCCGGCGCAACGGGACGAGCCGCAATCCGGGAATCGTCAGGCTGTGATGCCGAAGACCGATGAGTTTCGACCACGGGAGGCGTCTACACAGACATGAGCAAGGTGAGAGTGCACATCGCGATCTCGGCGGACGGCTACGTCGCCGGGCCGAACCAGAGCAAGGAGAACCCGCTGGGCGAGGGCGGCGAAGACCTCCACGAGTGGATGCTCGCGCTCAAGGCGTGGAGGGAGCCGCACGGCAGGGACGGCGGCGAGGTCAATGAGAACACGCCCATCTTCGAGGAGGCCCACGAGGGCATCGGCGCCGAGATCATGGGCCGCGGCAAGTTCGGCCCTCCCGAGGGCGGGCCCTGGGGCGATGACCCCTGGAGCGGCTGGTGGGGCGAGGACCCGCCGTTCCACATGCCCGTCTTCGTCCTCACCCACCACGAGCGCGAGCCGCTGACTCTCACGGACACGACCTTCACGTTCGTCACCGAGGGCATCGAGGCCGCCCTCGAGCAGGCGAAGGCAGCGGCCGGCGGCAAGAACGTCTACATCGGCGGCGGCGCCGAGGTCATCAACCAGTACCTGGCGGCCGGGCTCGTCGACGAGCTGGAGGTCCACGTCGCCCCACTGATCCTCGGAGGGGGCGAGCGCCTCTTCGAAGGCGTCGGACCCGACCTCAAGCTTGAACAGCTCCGCGCGGTCGAGGCACCCGGGGTAGCGCACCTCAAGTACCGCGTCGTGAGCGACCGCCAGGCCGCTGCACCTAGGAGCGAAGGGCGAAGCCCGTAGCGACTTGTGGTGGGCGGCCGCTTGCGGTCGCGGTCTTGTGGCGAAGCCGTCCCTCGACGGCTTCGCTTCACGCGTCCTTCTCGATCGGCACGTCGACGAGGTTCCCCCACTCGGTCCAGGAGCCGTCGTAGTTCTTGACGTCGTCCTGTCCGAGCAGCTCATGCAGCACGAACCAGGTGTGGGCGGAGCGCTCGCCGATCCGGCAGTAAGCGATGATCGGCTCGCCTCCGTCGATCACGCCCTTCGCCTCGTAGAGCTCACGGAGCTCGTCGGCGGACTTGAAGGTGCCGTCCTCCCTCACGGCCTGGGCCCAGGGCACCGACGCGGCGCCCGGGATGTGTCCGCCCCGCTGCGCGCCCTCCTGCTCGTAGCCGGCCATCGCGATCAGCTCCCCGGAGTACTCCTGGGGGCTGCGGACGTCGACGAGGTGGGTCTTCGACTCGAGCGCCGCAAGCACCTCCTCCCGCATCGCCCGGATCGAGGCGTCGCCGGGCTTGGTCTCGAAGGTGGCCTGGGGATGCGAGGGGGCGTCCGTGCTCGTCGGACGGTCCTCGGCGAGCCACTTCTCCCTCGGGCCATTCATCAGCTTGACCCCGTCGTGGCCGTAGTAGCGGAAGTACCAGTAGGTGTACGCGGCGAACCAGTTGTTGCGGTCGCCGTAGAGCACGACGGTGTGGTCGTTCGAGATGCCCCGGCTTCCCATCAGCTTCCCGAAGTCCTCCGGGCCGAGGAAGTCGCGCTTGACGGGATCCTGCAGATCCCTCTTCCAATCGAAGCCGATCGCGCCCGGGATGTGCGCCTCCGAGTACAGCGCCGGGTTCTCGTCCACCTCGACGATCCGGATGCCGTCGTCCTCGAGGTGATCGGCGACCCAATCCGTCGCCACCAGCACGTCGCTCGCGTAACCCGCCATGCGCGCCTGACTCTAAATCAGGTGACACCACAGGGCACAGGCGGCGGTATCGTTGTTATTGGGTATGGCGCAGCGGAGGAACTCAGGGAGACGTTCCAGCTCGTCGAGCTCCGGTGGCTCGGAATCGCGCGCAACCCGCGGCACCGCGCCCAGCGCCGCGGACATCACGGAGCTCGAGAAGTTCGAGCCATCCGAGGAGGCGAAGCGCCACCACCCCTCGGACGTCGACGCGATGGGGCAGGACAAGCGACGGCAGGTCGTCGGCCATTCCTACGGCCCCTCGCCGCGCAGCCAGATCATGTTCTTCGTCGCGGTCGCCACGGTCGCGGTTGTGATCGTCGGTGGCTGGCTCGTCCTGGTCGGGCTCTTCGACAACCCGCCTACGCACTTCAAGGACAGCGCCCCGTGGTCCACCACCCCCGCCACGGCCCAGCTGGCGGCCGAGCAGGCCGCCAAGCCGGTCTCTCCGTCGTCGCCGTGCGGTGAGCCCGGCAACGAGTACCCGATCCCCCCGCAGAGCCCCTGCGCGCCGCCCAACAAGGCGAACGCCTTCCAGGGCAACTCAAACGGCAAGTAGCCCGGCCACCGCCTCGGCGCAGCCCTTCGCCCATCCGGGCTGGTCGCGCTCGGAGGTGAGGAAGGCGACCGGGATCCGCCACGTCTCCCCCGCCCGTTCGACGATCTCCCGCCCGGCCGCGAGCACGCCGTCATCGACGGCGCCGACCGCCTCATAGGCGAACCCCCGAACCGGGCTGTCAACGAGCTTCTCGAGCAGGCGCTCGAGCCGCGGACCATGAACCGCGGAGATCTCCTCGTCGTCCCCCGCGGCCGATCCGAGCAGCCAGATCACCGCGGCCACGTCAGCGCAGAGGTCGAGCACGGTGCCCGGGCGATCCGGGTCCGCTTCGACGGCATCGAACCCCGCAGCCCGGATCTCGTCGAGCCCTTCCGGGCGCCGGCTGGTTCCCCGCACCTGCCAGCCCAGCTCGTCAAGCCGGGAACCAAGCTCGCGGCCACGACAGCCGCAGCCGACGATCAGCGCCCGGGCCAATTACTCATCGTCGGCCCCGCCGCCCTCCGCGAACGGCCCGCGGCCCCGCGCCCGCATCGCCTGATCCTCCTGGGCCTGCCTCTGCACGTCGGCCTCGGTGATCTCCTTCGCGCCGCGCTTTCTGCGCAGCGCGTTCTGCGCCTCGATCATCTGCCGCACGTCGTCGACCTCGTTCTGGGCCTCCAACTCGGGCGAACGCGTCGGCTTCCAGTCGAGGAAGTCGGCGACCCTGTTCCCCTCGAACAGGCGCGCGAGCGCGACCATGATCACGAAGAGCAGGACGAGAAGCCCGAGCGTGAGGGCTATGAGGACCATCTCCCACCGTTGAGGCTACAGTCCTCCGACTGTGCCGGAGGCTCTGATCATCGATGCCCTGCGGACCCCGATGGGGGGTTACCGCGGAGGCCTCTCGGGGGTCCGGCCCGACGACCTCGCCGCGCACGTCATCTCGGCGGCCGTCGAGCGGACCGGGCTCGATCCGTCGCGCGTCGACGACGTCTACATGGGCGCCGCCAACCAGTCCGGAGAGGACAACCGGGACGTCGCGCGCATGGGCGCGCTGCTGGCGGGGCTGCCGGTCGAGGTCCCGGGCGTGACCGTCAACCGCCTCTGCGCCTCCGGGCTGGAGGCCGTGAACCAGGCCTCTCGCGCGCTCCGCCTCGGGGAGGGCAGCCTCTATCTCGCCGGGGGAGTGGAGTCGATGAGCCGCGCCCCCTGGGTGCTGCCCAAGCCGGAGGCCGGTCTGCCGCGCGGCGAGCAGACCCTCTACGACACCACCCTCGGCTGGCGCATGATCAATCCGAAGATGGCCGAGCGCTACTCGACCGAGTCGATGGGCGAGACCGGCGAGAACGTGGCGCAGGAGTACGGCGTCTCCCGCGAGGAGCAGGACCGGTTCGCGCTCCAGAGCCACCAGCGCGCGATCGCGGCCCGGGAGGAGGGGCGCTTCGACGATCAGATCGTCCCGGTCGAGGTCCCGCCCAAGACCCGCCGCGACGAGCCCACGACGATGACGGCGGACGAGGGCCCGCGAGCCGACACCTCGATGGAGAAGCTCGCGAAGCTCCGGCCCGCCTTCCGGGAGGACGGCACCGTCACCGCCGGGAACTCCTCGACGCTCAACGACGGGGCAGCCTGCCTGGTGCTCGCCGGCGAGGAGATGGCCGAGGAGCTCGGCCGCAAGCCGCTGGCACGCATCGTCGCGATCGGGGTGGCCGGGGTGGATCCGGCGTACATGGGAATCGGCCCGATGATCGCCATCCCGAAGGCGCTCGAGCGGGCGGGACTGGAGCTCGAGCAGATCGACCTGATCGAGCTGAACGAAGCCTTCGCCTCTCAGGTGCTGGCCTGCGCCGAACGGCTCGGCATCGACGAGGAGCGCCTCAACGTGAACGGTGGCGCGATCGCCCTCGGCCACCCCCTCGGCTGCTCGGGCGCTCGTCTGATGACGAGTCTGGTCTGGGAGCTTCGTCGCCGCGGTGGCCGCTACGGCATCGCGACGCTCTGCGTCGGCGTCGGCCAGGGTGTGGCGACGGTGATTGAGTCGCTGGCGTAGACGGCTTCGCCATTGACGGCGGCCACAAACACCGCCGCCGGACAGACAAGTAGCGGCCTTTGGCCGCTACTTGGTGTACTGAATCGAAGAGAGGACGACCTGGCCGAGCTGCAGGTCGCCCTGGCAGCGTGGGTCCCGAACGACGACCTCCGTGACGTATGCGTGCTTCTTGCCGGTGCCGACGCTGAGGAGGACCCGGACCGGGTTCCCCTTCTGGTCGGTGAAGCTGAGTGCATCGGAGGTCGTCGGGATGCCGCCGACCGGCGAGTCCGGGGCGGACAGAACCTTGGCGTTGCCGAAGGACCGCTTCAAGAGAGCGATCGAGTCCCGCCGCAGGCCCTTGGCCTGGCCGGCGTTCCTAGGGGCCGAGAGGGTCATCGCGAGACAGCGGTCGTGGCTCTGGAGGGCGATCACCCCGCCCCGCTTCGTGTCCTTCCAGTTCGCGGGCCGCCGCACCGAGATCCCCTTGTCGGCCACGACCACGGTGTGCTTGAGGAACTTGTCCTGAAGCCGGGCGGTCTGGTGCGAGGCATCGGAGCTCGAGTCATCACCCCCGCCGCCGCCGCCGGCGACGAGCAGCACGAGCCCACCGATCAGTGCCGCGGCGATCAGGATGGCGCCGACCGCGACGCTGCGCCTTCCCCATAGCTCACCCGGACGCTGCAGGCGGGCGCGGCGAGTGGGCTCACTCTGCGCCGGCGGACGCTGCTCACGTGCGGAGCCGCCCTTCCGGGACGCCGCCTCCTTGCGTTCCGCCTCCGTACGCGGCGAAGCCGAGCGCTTCCCTGCGCTCGGCTTCTTTGCGCTGATGCGGCGGCGCGACGGGGGACGCCCTTCGGCGTCCCCCTTGCCGCTTCCGCCGCTAGACCGTCTGGCGATGACGCCGCCCGGCCGTGGTCAGGGCGAGCCCACCGAGGATCAGCGCGCCTCCGACCAGTGCGAGGGCGAGCAGGTCCGCGCCGGTGAAGGCCAACTGGCCGTTACCGGGCCCGGCCGTGCCGGCAGCCGGGCCGTTGCCGGCTCCGCCACCGTTGCCGCCGCCGCCGTTACCACCGTTGTTGCCGCCCTTGCCGCCGGCACCCTTCGTGCTGCCGGTGCCGCCGGGGTTGGTGGGGTTGGTGCCCCCACCGGGCGGGGTGGTCGTGCTGCCCGGGGCCACGGCGTGGCTCTCCGGACCTGCCGTACCCACCTTGAGCAGCGAGCTGTCGCCCGAGATCAGCGCGAACAGCGTGAGCGCCTCACGGACGCCGTACGGCCCGCTGGTCTGGCTGCCATTGGTGTCATCCGCATTGCACACCGCGGCCAGCAACGGGCTGAGCGGCGTGAAATTGGTGTTCGCCGTGCCGTTGTCGCAGCCGGCCGCCGGAATCGGCAGACCGGTGCCCGCGATGTTGAGCACGGTCGAATCCTGATTCACCGACGAGCTCGAGCTGCTGGCCGAGCTGTCGGAGTTGCCCTCCAGGGCATCCAGCGTCAGAGGACCGACATTCGCCTTCGCGACGCCCGAATCGCCGTGCGCCGTCTGGGTCGTGCCGTCGTCCGAGATGTTGCCGTGTGAGGTGAGCACGTCGGCGTTGATCCCGCTGGGACCGCCGAGGTGCACGCCAAGGACCTCCTGCGAGTTCGTCGAGCTGTTGCTGGTGCTCGACGAATGCTGGGCGAGCAGCGTCAGGCAGAGCTGATTGCCGCTCGCGCTGCAGAGCTGGTCCAGTCCATCCTGAACCGGCTGTAGCGGGCCGTCGTTCGACTGGCCCGGATCGCTGGTCACCTGGAGAATCGGCGTACCCAGCAGGTACGCGAGTGCCGTGCGACCGTGGTAGGTGCCGTCGCTGCTCTGCTGCCCGCGAGAGTCGCCCACGATGACGTCCTCGTCGCCCTGGGTCGGGTCACCCGTGATCGGCGTCGACGTCCCGGGGGTCAGATCGACCACCGCGTCGGTGCCCTGGCCGTGCGGCTCGGTGCCGTGGAGCGGCGGGGTGTACGAGGGCGGATTGCCCGCGTCGGGGGTGGCGGTACCGGTACTGCCGCCCGACGTGGTTCCGCCGCTGGTGCCGCCAAGGCCCAGGTTGTGGAGCAGATCGGTCACCGTGTTGGCCGATGCCAGTGTCGGCAGACCCACTGTGATGGCCATAACGGCGACTGAAACGACGGCCACCGTCCTACGTCTCCTTCTACGAAGCTGCTTTCTGCGCTGCCTATACATCGACGCCTCCTCGGTTGGTCGTAACGACCTTGCGTGAATCCACTACATCCCATCCCGTTCGCCGTGTCCCGGATCCCCCGTGTAGGAGCGCTTTGCGAATGCCTCCGCAATGCCTACGGCGTGTGCTGCTGCATACCTAGTTTTAGCGCACCAAAACGCGGCCCCCGCCACCGCCCTTGCGAGTCGGCCTCCGATAGCCTCGGTTCACGTGTCAGCAGCCGAGCTAGCCAGCGTCGATGGACAAATTACCGATAGGGCGGCCGCCGTCATTCCGGCCGCCGACGACGGTCTCCTGCGCGGCGACGGGGTCTTCGAGGTGATCCGCCTCTACGGTGGCCGGCCGTTCGCGCTCGATGAGCACCTCGATCGGCTGGAGCGCTCCGCGGCGGCGCTCGATCTCCCGGTCGACCGCGGCAGCTTCGAGACGGAGATCACGACGCTGCTGGCTGAGTTCGGTGACGAGGAGGGACAGCTCAGGCTGGTGGCCACCCGCGGCGGGCGCCGCCTCGCCTTCACGGAGAACCTCCCGCCGTATGCCGAGAAGGAGAGGATCCGGGTGATCACGGTCACCCACTCGCCGACGCAGTTGCTGGTCGGCGTGAAATCCCTCTCCTACGCGGCGAACATGAAGGCGATCCGGATGGCCGACTCCAGGCGAGCCGATGACACCATCCTCGTCCGCCCCGACGGCATCGTCCTCGAGGCACCGACCTCGACGATCTTCTGGGCGACCGACGACGGAGGGCTGCGGACGCCCAGCCTCGACGTCGGCATCCTCGCCTCGATCACGCGCGACAAGCTGCTCGGCCAGCTCGAGGTCGAGGAAGGCGCATTCCCGCTCGCTGACCTGCTCGGCGCCCGGGAGGCGTTCCTCGCCTCCACCGTTCGCGAGGTTCAGGCGATCTCCGCCGTCGATGAGACAGAGTTGCCAGAATGTCTCGGCGAGCGAACGCAGGAGGCGGCGAGGGCCTTCGCCGGCGTCCTCGAGCGAGAGCTCGCAGTCTCATCCTCGACCTGAACCTGACCTGGACTTCCAGCTGACAGACGAGCAGCGCCTGATTTCCGAGAGCGCGCGCGAGTTCTGCGACAAGGAGATCGCCCCGCGCGTGCGCGACAACGACCGCGCCGGCCGCTTCGACCGCGAGCTCGCCTCGAAGCTCGGAGAGATGGGCTACCTGGGAGCCCCGGTCTCCGAGCAGTACGGCGGCCGCAGCCTGGACTACCTGAGCTACGCCCTGATCGTGGAGCAGGTGGGGCGCGTCGATTCCTCCGCCCGGACCGTCGTGTCCGTACAGACCTCCCTGGTCGCCGGCTCGATCGAGAAGTGGGGGACCGAGGAGCAGAAGCAGGAGTGGCTCCCTCGGCTCTGCTCCGGTGAGGCCCTGGGCTGCTTCGCCCTCACCGAGCCCGACGCCGGCTCCGATCCGGCCGGCATGCGCGCTCGCGCCAAGAAGACCGACTCGGGCTGGACGATCACCGGCAACAAGATGTGGATCTCGATGGGCAACGTCGCCGAGCTCGCGCTGATCTTCGCCCAGACCGACCCTGAGAAGAAGCACAGGGGCCTGGCCTGCTTCATGGTCCCCACCGCCACCGAGGGCTACAGCGCCCAGGAGATCCACGGCAAGCTCGGCCTGCGCTCCTCGGACACGGCCGAGATCTCCCTCGACGAGGTCGAGGTCCCCGACGACGCTCTGCTCGGCGAGGTCGGCGACGGCTTCAAGATCGCCATGAGCTCTCTGGACAACGGCCGCTACAGCGTCGCGGCCGGCTGCGTCGGGATCTGCGACGGCTGTGTCGATGCATCCGTGGCCTACGCGAAGGAGCGCAAGCAGTTCGGCGTCCCGATCGCGAGCTTCCAGCTCGTGCAGGAGCTGATCGCCGACATGATCGTGAAGCGCGACGCCGCCAGGCTGCTGGTCTACCGCGCCGGCGAGCTCAAGGATCGTGGGGTCCGGAACACCGTCGAGACGTCGATCGCCAAGTACTACGCCACCGAGGCGGCGGTCGAGTGCGCCAACTCCGCAATTCAGGTCCACGGCGGCTCGGGCTACGTCGACGACTATCCCGTCGAGCGCTACCTGCGCGACGCCCGCGTCACCACCCTGTACGAGGGCACCTCTCAGATCCACAAGCTGATCATCGGGCGGGACGCAACCGGGATCAACGCCATGACGCCGCCCTCCGCCGACGGGTCGTGACGAAGGTCGGCGTCGTCGGCGCCGGGACGATGGGTGCGGGGATCGCGCAGATCGCCGCTCTCGGCGGCTACCGCACCGTCATCTACGAGCTCGACAGCAGGGCCCTCGAGCGCGGGCTCGAGCAGCTGCGGGCCGCCCTGCGCCGGGGCGCCGAGCGCGGCCGCTGGTCTGAGCAGGACGCGATCGACGCGCTGGGGCGAATCGAGTCCGACACGATCATCGAGGCGGTCAGGGACTGCGACCTGGCGATCGAGGCCGCTCCGGAGGACCTCGACCTGAAGCGGAACCTGTTCGAGCGCCTCGCCTCGGTCTGCGGCCCCGCCACGGCGCTGGCGACCAACACCTCCTCACTGTCCGTGACGGCCATCGCGGCCGGGATCTCCGAGCCGGCGCGAATCGTCGGGATGCACTTCTTCAACCCCCCGGCGCTCATGCAGCTCGTCGAGGTCGTGGCAGGGGACGAGAGCGGCGAACCGGCGCTGGAGCTCGCCACGGAGGTCGCCAAGGGCATGGGCCGCACCCCGATCCGTGCGCGAGACTCGGTCGGATTCGTCGCCAACCGCTGCGTCAGGCCCTTCTTCCTCGAGTCGCTGCGGATGCTCAGCGAAGGCGTCGCGCCCCACGACGAGATCGACCGCATCGTCCGGCTCGGCGCCGGGCTGCGAATGGGTCCGTTCGAGCTGATGGACCTGATCGGGATCGACGTCAACTTCGCCGTCGCCAGGTCCTTCTGGGAGCAGTCCTTCGGCGAGCCCCGTTGGCGCCCGGCCCCGATCCACGAGCGGATGGTCGCCTCGGGTCGGCTGGGCAGGAAGACCGGGCGCGGCTTCTACGTCTATGAGAAGGACACCCCCCACCGGCCTCGCGATCCCGACTTTCCGGGAGAGCGGCCGATCTTCGACGAGGACCAGCTGATCGAGGTCGCGGGCGAGAACGCGCCGGGCGTCCTGACCCGGCTCGGAGCGACCATTGCGAACGAGGCCTGCTTCGCCATCGGCGAGCGGGTCGCGTCGGCGGACGACATCAACACGGCGATGCGGCTCGGCTTCAACTGGCCGATCGGGCCGCTGGAGTGGGGAGAGCGTCTGGGCTGGAGCCGCTGCCTCGGGGTGCTCGAGGAGCTGCGGGACCTCCGGGGCGAGGCCTACCGGCCGGCGCCGGCCTTGCGCGACTTCGCCTCGTGAGCCTGGCCCAGGGCCTCCAGGTCGAGGCCCAGCGCTGAGGCGGCGATCCCCTTGAACAGGGTCGCGTTCATCGTCGAGTAGAGATCCGTGTCGGTGTCCGGCTCGACCAACTGCTGAATCAGGAAGCCGTCGGCCATGCAGAAGAGCATCATCGCGATGTCCTCGTACGGGAACGGGGACTCTGGTGAGAGGTCGGCCGACCAGTTCCGGATCACCTCGGCGATCTTCTCGCGCATCGCCCGGTTGCGGGTGGCGAGCTCCTCGCGGAACTCGGGGTTGCGCGCGCCGTAGACGACGAACTCGAAGTAGAGACGCGGCCACTCCGGATCGGACCGGGCGAAGTTGATGAAGTCCTCGGCGGACGCGCGAACCTCCTCGGCACGGTCACCGTCTCCCCGGAGATGCGCTTCGAGGCGCTCGAGCTCCTCGGCGTAGGCCTCGTCGAGCATCACGAGGAACATCTCCTCCTTGCTCTTGAAATTGGCGTAGAAGGCGCCCTTCGTGTAGCCGGCGTCCGAGGCGACGTCGTCGATCGACGCCTCGGTGATCCCCTTTCGGCAGATCAGCTTCGCCGCCGAGGAGAGCAGCGCCGAGCGCGTCTTCGCCTGCTTCTCCTTGCGCGTCAGGGCAGGGCTCATGAAGGGCTCCCAGCGGCGGCGTGTGCGCCGCCGCGTGTTCCGAATGGGCAGTGACTCGCCCTGAGCCGCGAGACCCGCCCGGCTCGCCGGTTCAGCTCCGCGGTTCTGGCAGCCACAGGCTGAGTGACGTTCTTTAGCCAATGGAGGCGCCGCTCCCCCACGCTCACCTTGGGCAGCTCGCTGGCGGCCGCCAGGGTGCTTTCGCTGACCAGGACCTCTCCCCCCGCCGCGACCGAGCAGAGCCGCGACGCGACGTTGACCGCGCGGCCGTACCAGTCTCCGTCATGGCCCACCGCCGATCCGCTGTGGACTCCACGCGGACCGGCGGCAGGACCGGATCGGAGTCAACCTCGTTGAGGAGGTGCAGGGCGAATCGGATCGCGCGAGCCGGGTCCTCGCAGCGAACCATCGCCGCGTCCCCCATGCCCCTGACGACCTCGGCATCGTGCTCGGCCGCCATGGCCCGGACGCGGGCCTGAAGAGCGGCGCCGACGGCCGCCGCCCGCTCGTCACCCTCTGAGTCGGTCAGCGCGGTGAACCCGACCAGGTCTGCGAAGAGAAAGGTGTGCTCGTCGGCGCTCATCGTCGCGTCACCAGCACCTCCGCCCCCCGGTTGGGGACGTTGGTGATCGTGCTCCTCACCGAATGCTCCGGGTCTCCTACGGGCTGGATCCGGCGGCGAGCGACGAGGTCCCGCAGGACGACGGACATCTCGAACTCGGCGAAGGCTCCACCCAGACAGCGCCTGACCCCGCCCCCGAATGGGATCCACGTGTAGGTCCCGGCGGGCCGCTCGATGAACCGCTCGGGGCGGAAGCGCTCTGGCTCGGGATAGATCTCCGGGTTCCGGTGGACCAGGTAGATCGAGGGCGCGACGGAGACGCCGGCGGGCAGCAGCCGGCCGCCGATCTCCATCGGCTCCACCAGCCTGCGGAGCACCAAGGCGATCACCGGCCGCAGCCGCAGCGTCTCCTTGATCACGGCGTCCAGGTACTCGTCGTTGCCCGCGGCCAGGTCATCCTCGAGCCGCGTGAGCTCCTCTGGGTGACGCGCGAGCAGCTCGATCGCCCAGGAGAGCCCGGTGGCCGTCGTCTCGTGTCCGGCCACGAGCAGGGTCATCAACTCGTCGCGCAACTCGCGGTCGCTCATCGGCCGGCCGTCCTCGTGACGGGCCTGGAGCAGGAGCGAGAGGATGTCATCGCGATCGGCCAGGTCGGGCGCTGACCGCCGTGCCTCGATCACCGGGTAGAGCAGCCGGTCGACGCCCTCCATCAGCCGGCGGAACGGCGGATACCGCCGGATCCGCTTGGGCCCGAGCACCATCAGGAAGATCGCCCTCCGGCGATCCGCGAGGAGGCTCAGGGCGTTCCGCAGCTCATCGCGCAGGCTGGTCAGCTTGTCCCCCTCGTCGACGCCGAAGACCGTGCGGAGAATCACCTCGAGCGTCACCGCCTGCATCCGGGGGCGCATGCGAACGGGGCGGTCGGTGGGCCAGTGATCGATCTCCTCGCGTGCCGCCTGCGCCATCACCTCGCGGTAGGCCTGCATGCGCCTGCCGTGGAAGGGGGGCAGCATGAGCTTGCGCTGGGCCATGTGCTCGGGCTCGTCGAGGAGCAGCACGGAGTGCTCGCCCAGGACCGGGAGCAGGACGATGTTCGCCGCGCCGGCGTGCAGGAGCCGCGGATCACCGGTGAAGACCTGCTTGATCGCCTCGGGATCGGAGACGAAGACCCAGGTCCCCTCGTGTGCCATGCGGTAGGTGAACATCCCGCCATAGCGGTCGCGGCACTGCTCGAGCGTCTCGAGCGGCCGGCGCCACCAGCGCTGGGTGGAGCGGAGGATCGACCAGTCGGGTCCCGGCGGCAATCCCTCGATCGGCGGCCTCGCGACGGCTGGCTTGTCGGCGGTGGCGAACCCCATTCACATACCCGGCGGTATCTGATCACATACCGCCTGGTATGTCAACCCCGATCTATCCGCCGTTCGAGGAGCCGCCGGAGACGATCGTCCCGTAGTTCATCCCGCCGTAGGTGAAGGTCGGCACGATCGGCCACTGGCGCCGCCAGCTGGTCAGCTCGGAGGACGGGAAGACGTTCCGGAAGCGGGCGTCACGCGGGTTCGAGTCGGCCAGCGCCTTCTCCTTGAGCATCGAGTCGTACTGATCGATCGAGTCCTCGAGGGTGTTGGAGTTGAGGACGACCTCGCGGTTGAAGAACTCGGCGAACTTCCGGACGCCCGGGATCTTGGAGAGGTGCGGGTGCCAGTTGTCGGCCGCCACCCCGTTCTCGGAGGAGACCCAGACGCCGTCCTCGGTGTTGATGCAGAGCGAGTGGTTGCCGTCGGTGTGGCCGGGAGTCCAGACCAGGGCCGTGCCCTTGCCGAGCTCGACGTCGCCGTCGAGCAACAGCACGTTCTCCTCCGGGATGCCCTTGACGCCGTCAGCGACGTACCAGGCCCACTGCATCGGATGCAGTGACCGGAAGGTGTCCCATTCGCGGCGCTGGGTGATCAGCTTCGCGTTGGGGAACAGCGCGGGCAGAGGCGCGGAGTGCCCCGGCGGCGGCTCGGTCGAGCCGAGCACGAAGCGCACGTCCTGGACGTGCAGGTGGTCGAAGCTGATGAAATCGACGTCCTCGGCGCGCACGCCTGCCTTCGCAAGCGCCTCGGGCACCTCGTTGTAGAACTGGGCGAAGACCCTGTAGGAGAGGAACTCGCCGTACTTGGAGAGCAGCTGTTCATAGAACGGCGCCTCGGCCGGGCCCTCGGTGACCGTCGGCTCGTAGACCAGCGTCCTCAGGCCGCAGTCGAAGTCCTCGTATTGGACGACGGCGAGCCGGTTGATGAAGTTGATGTAGGGGTTGACCGCGTGGGCGGCGCCGCCGAACGCGAACTTGACCGGGTAGGCGGCCGAGGCGATGTCGACGGTGCGGACACCTTTGACGCGGTTGTCGGGGCGGGCGAAGCGGGCTCGGAACTCCGACGCCGCCTCACGGATCGCCGTCGGGCGATCTCCGCGCGGCCAGGTCTCGTTCGCCTCGCTGAACTCGTCGAACGGCCTCAGGCCGAGCTTCTCGGGACTTTCGATCGCGGCCATCGGGCCAACTGTACTCCGGCAAGAGAAAACGGCCCGGCGCTTGGCCGGGCCGTTCGCTCCGAATTGACGGCGACGGGTGGTTCTCCTAGTTGCGGTTGCCGCACACCGCGCTGTTGTTGAGGCCCGTCTGGTAACCGTCGGCCCCGGGCTTGCCGTTCGACCCCAGGTTGTCGACCCCGAAGTCGTGGGTGACATCGCCGTAGTTTCCGAACGCGCCATACGCGCCGGACCCAGCGTTGCTGCCGCACTGGGCCTCGGGGGCTGCCGCGCAGCCAGTGGCCGACGCTCCGCAGTAGCCGCCGCCATTCGGCGGGGCGGCTCCGGCCCCCGAGGGGATCAGAAGAATCGGAACCATCAGGCCTGCGGCTACAGCGAGTACTGCAATGAGTCGCCTCATGAAGACTCCTTCCGGTTGTCCCCCTGTGATCGCTGATCCAGGCTATGAGCGGTCATGGATCGAAAGCACCCCGTAGAGGGTGGCAGTCCTTCTCCGTAGTTCCTACGGCTCTCTTTCGGTGGCCGCCGGCCGGGAAGCGCCGCTAGGCGGACTCGACGGCTTCGACGATCTCGCCCGTCTTCGTGCCCCAGTGCTCCTCGGGGTCGGGCGGCATGTCTCGCAGGTACCACTCGGCGTCGAGGGCGCCCTTGGTGCCGCTGCCGGCGGCGGTGACCGCCTGGCGATAGGTGTGGTCGACCAGGTCGCCGACCGCGAAGACGCCCGCGAGCTTGGTCTTGGTGGATGGCTCCTCGACGATCACGTAACCCTCGTCGTCGAGGTCCACCTGGTCCTTGACCAGCTCTGAGCGTGGGCGGTGGCCGATGGCGACGAACGCACCGCCGACCTCGATCTCGGACTCATCGCCGGTCTCGGCGTTCTCGAGCCGGATCTTGGCGATCTTGCCGTCGTCGCCCGCCACGAACTCGAGCGGCTTGTACGGGGTGAAGAACTCGATGTTCTCCTTGCCTCGCGCCCGCTCCTGCATGATCTTCGAGGCGCGGAACTCGTCGCGCCGATGCACGATTTTCAGGTTCTTGGCGAACTTGGAGACGAAGAGGGAGTCCTCCATCGCCGAGTCGCCGCCGCCGATCACGGCGACGTCCTCGCCCTTGAAGAAGGCGCCGTCGCAGACGCCGCAGGTGGAGACGCCGCGGCCGCCGAGCTCCATCTCGCCGGGGATGCCGAGCCGCTTGGGCTCGGCGCCCATCGAGAGGATCACCGCCTTGGCCCTGTATTCCTCCTTGCCGACGCGGACGGTGTGGATGCCGCCGTCGGTCAACTCGACCTCGGTGGCGTCGTCGGTGATGAAGCGGGTACCGAAACGCTCGGCCTGGGTGCGGAACTGATTCATCATCTCCGGCCCCATCACGCCCTCGGGGTAGCCCGGGTAGTTCTCGACGTCGGTCGTGTTCTGGAGCTGTCCGCCCCACTGAAAGCCCTCGATGACCAGGGGCTCGAGCTCAGCGCGGGCGGCGTAGAGGGCGGCGGTGTAGCCGGAGGGGCCACCGCCGATGATGATCAGGTTCTCGATCCGCTCGGTGTCAGTCTTGTCGGCCATCTCGGTCCTTTCGGAGCCTACCCTCGGTTCCGGGTGGAGGCTCTTACTTCACTTTTTATAGTAGCGGCCCGCCCCTGTTCGTTACGACCCGCGGCGGCGGTCTCGGGCTCCGGGACCCCGAGCCGCTCCGAGCGCCCACGGCCCTCCCGCTCCCAGCGGTTCACCGTGTTCCGCAGCTGGAAGAAGGCGATGATCCCCGGCGGGATCGGCAGCCAGAAGGCGATCACCCGGTAGGTGAGCACGGCCGGGAAGACCTCCGAGCTGGGAACGCCGAACAGGACGAAGGCGCCGATCATCCCCGCGTCCACGGCCCCGACACCCCCGGGGGCGAACGGTAAGAGGTTGGCGACCATGCCGAGGAAGAAGCCCTGGATCACCACTCCCAGCGGGACCGAGGCGTGGAAGGCATGGAAGCTCGCCCAGAGGATCGCGATGTTCGCGCCCCAGAAGCCGATCGCGCCACCGAATGCCATCACGCCGGAGCTCGGCTGGCGGACGAAGGCGATCGCGGTCCGCGTCCCCTGCGCGAACGTGGCCGGCGCGGTGGCGAGCCGCTTGGCGATCCCGCTGAAGCGCCCGGAGGTGTGCCGCTCGATCCGGCGCTCGAAGTCGTTGGGAAGCAGGGCCATCAGCAAGCCGACCACGAGCGCGACGGCCGCCAGCGCCGCCGGGATCACGGTCCCGGAGAGCGGCGCCTCGCCCGACAGGACCCCCGTCCGCAGCAGCACCCCGAAGACGACGATCGCCAGCAGGTAGACGGAGTAGAGGACCACGAGGAACGCGACCATGCGGCAGACCGACTGGCGGCGCTCCATCCCCGCCTTGCGAAGCGCCCAGTAGGTGAGCAGGATGCCGCCGGCGCCGCCGGCGGAGAAGAGGCGGGTGGCCGCCAGCCCGGCCATCGTGATCTGGTAGCTCTCGCCCCACTCCAGGTGGATCACCTTCTCGCCGACGACGCCGCGGAAGAGCGCGACGTAGGCCGCGAACATCGCGATGCAGAAGATCACGCCGATGGCGATCCAGAGCGGATCCCCCTCCTTGACCTTCCCCCAGGCATCCTGCAGGTCGAACAGCTTCGGGATCAGGACGTAGATCGCGACCAGCAGCAGGACGACCGCGACGCCCGTCTGGATGAGGCGCTTCGGATTCGTAAAGAAGCTCGGCTCGGACTCCGCGAGCATCTCGCGCGCGGACTCCTCCACTCCTGAAGCGCTCTGCGGGCGCTCCTCCCTCACCTGAGGGATCTTCGCAAAGCGGGCTAGTCGCTCGCCACGCGCTCCAGGCGCTGCAATGCCTTACTCACGGCTTTCGCAACCGGCTCGGCATAACGCTCTCCACGCCTGATCGCGATCACCAGGGCGGCCCCGGCGAGCAGGTCGACGACGTAGTGCTCGCCGAGATAGACCAGGGCGAAACCGAGTGTCCCGGCGTAGGCCCAGCCCGCCACCCCCTCGCGCCATCCCATCTCCGAGAGCAGGATCGCGGCCATCAGGGAGGTCGCGAAGTGGAGCGACGGCATCGCCGCCCAGGGATTGCCGCCGAGCGTGTCGTAGAGGACCGGCCAGGCCTTCCCCCACTCCTCCTCCCCGACCTCGACCATGATCCGCCGGATCTTGGCGTCGGTGTACCCCTCCTCCGACGCCCACCACGGCGGGGCGGTCGGGACCGCGGCGTAGACGATGCAGCCCAGGTCGTAGACCGCGGACATCTGTCTCGCGGAGCGCGCGAACTGCTCCTGGTCGCGGGCGAGGATGTACGTCAGCGCCGAATGGGGCTCGAAGAACCAGGTCCAGTGGACCCAGCAGAGGAAGCGGTTGATCACGTTCCTGTTGCCGAGCCCGCCGAGCGCCCTCTGCAACCTGACATTGGGCAGCTCGCCGCCGCCGATGACCCGGTCCACGCGGATCGGGTAGCCGACGCGCAGGCGGCTCTCGGCTCGCTCGGGATCGTCGTAGGGGAGCTCGTGGCCCAGCACGAACATCCACATCTGCAGCGCGTACATGCCGGCGTCACGGAGCTTGGTCCGAGGTCGCAGGACGGCCAGCGCCGGGGGGCCCGCCGCCAGGGCCGCCGTGGTCACGGCCGGTGGAATGCGGCGCTTCTTACGCATCAGGGGGACCGCGAAGGCCGCGGCCAGCGCAGCCGCGGCGGCGCCCTTCACCAGCGGGCGCCAGGGCGAGGACCGTCTTGGTGCGCTGCCGTTGCCGGGCAAGGAGGCGCGAGTCTAAAGCCAGCTCATGCGTGGTGCCGATAAATCCCGCGTGAGCGCGATCGGCCTGTCCACGGCTCAAAACGGCGGCACGACGCCGACGGTCGCCCTGCTCGAGAACCTTCCCGACGCGATCCTCCTGCTGGACGAGACGGGGGCGATTGGCTACGCGAACGCCGCGGCGGAGAGCGTCTTCGGCAGACCGGTGGCGGAGCTCTACGGGAACCTCCTCCCAATGCTCCTCGCCGAGCCGTTCGGCGCGCAGCACGCCGCGTTGATACGCCGGTTCGGCGGCGGTGAGCAGATTCCGGAGCTCGGCCAGCCGAGCGAGATCGTCGTCCAGCAGCCCGATGGCTCGGGCGTCGCGATAGAGCTGACACTGAGCGAGGTCCGGGTCGGCCAGTTCCGCTCCCTCGCCGCGGTCGGCCACGACATCCGCGACCGCAAGCGCGAGGAGGCCCGGCTGCGCCAGATGGCGGAGCAAGATTCCCTCACCGGGCTCGCCAACCGGGTCAGCTTCGAGCACGCCCTGACCAGGCACGTGGACTACGCGGCGCGCTACGGCAGCGGCGGCTCGGTCATCGCGGTCGGCATCGACAGCTTCAAGTACGTGAACGAGTCGCTCGGCGTAACCGCCGGCGACGAGGTGCTGGCGGGGCTCGCCGAGCTGATCGGCGGCCGGCTTCGCAGGACCGACGTGCTCGGCCGGGTGGGCGGCGACGTCTTCGGCATCCTCATCCACGGGGCCGACCGAACCAGGGCGATCAGCCTCGCGGATGAGCTCCTCGGGATCGCAAGGCGGCATCACTTCGTCATCGACGGCGAGGGGATTCGGATCACCCTGAGCGCCGGCGTCACCTCCCTCGACGAGCGGCAGGTGGTGGGCGCGGAGCTCCTGGCCGAGGCCGAGACCGCGATGTCCAGGGCGAAGGAGACGGGGCGGGACCGGGTGTCCGCGTACGAGCCGACCGGGCGCAGCGAGATGGACGAGCGGCGCGCGTGGACCGAGCGGGTGCGCCAGGCGACCGAGCGCGGCCTCTTCGTGCTGACCAGTCAGCCGATCATGAACCTTGAATCGGGCGAGGCCACCCAGCACGAGATCCTCCTGCGCATGCGCGACGATGGCGGCGGCCTGGTCGTGCCGGGGGAATTCCTCGCCACCGCCGAGCGCTTCGGGCTGATCGGCGGCATCGACCGCTGGGTCACCCAGCAGGCCGTCCGCCTGATCGCGGCCCACAACGCCGAGGGCCGCGAGCTGACCCTGGAGGTGAACCTGTCCGGCCAGACGATGGGCGACGCGAACTTCCCGGACGAGGTGAGGCGCGAGCTCACCTCCAGCGGAATCGATCCCGCGAGCCTGATCTTCGAGGTCACGGAGACCGCCGCGGTCGCCGACATGGAGCACGCGCGTCTCTTCGCACAGAGCCTCGCCAAGGTCGGCTGCCGGTTCGCCCTCGACGACTTCGGCGCCGGCTACGCCTCCTTCTACTACCTCAAGCACCTGCCGATCAGCTACCTGAAGATCGACGGCGAGTTCGTCAAGGAGCTGCCGAACAGCCGCACGGACCAGCTCATCGTCAGGGCGCTGGTCCAGGCCTGCGAGGGCCTCGGCATCAAGACCATCGCCGAGTTCGTCACCGATCAGGCGACCATGGACATGGTCCGCGAGCTGGGCGTCGACTTCGCCCAGGGCTACCACCTGGGCAGGCCCGAGCCGGTCGCAGCGCTCAGGGACGCGTGATCCGCTCGAGCGGGATCAGGAACGACTCGTAGGCGGCGCCGGTCGCCTCCTGCAACCCGATCTCGCAGGTGCGGTTGCTGCAGAGGTAGGCGTCGTGGCTCGACCCTGCGAGCTCCGCCGCCTCCTCGGAGGTCGCGGACTCGGTCAGCTCCGGGTGGAGCATTCCCCGATCACCGGCCATCCCGCAGCAGGTCGCCCGAATCGGCTGGATCACCTCGTCCGCCATCGCGGCGGCGATCTCGCGGAGCTGGCGCTCCAGGCCCATGTGGCGGGTGGAGCAGGTCGGGTGGACCGCGACCGAGCCGAGCTTCTGCTTGACCTCGAGGTTGGGGAGCAGGCGCTGGGCCCAGGCGACCGAGTCGAGGACCTGCAGCTCCGGGTGGCGCTCCTTCGCCTCCTCGGCCAGGCCGTGCGAGCAGGAGCTGGCATCGATCACGACCGGCAGCTCCCCCTCCCCGCTCCAGCGCCAGAGCGCCTCGGTCGTCCGGCCGGCCATCAGCTCCGCGCCCTCGGTGTAGCCCTTCGACGACCAGGGAACGGAGCAGCAGTTCCCCGCGACGTCGTCCGGGATCCAAACCGGCATCCCGGCTCGGGCCGAGACCGCGACCAGCGCTTCGGGCAGCGGAAGACCGGCGCCCCCGTCGCGGGGCACCCCGAAGATGCGATTGACGCAGGCGGGCATGTAGATCGCGACCGCGCCGTCGCGCGACGTCCGAGGCAGCTTCGCCGGAGCCGGGGGCGGCATGCTGCGGGGCCACGCCGGGACCAGCTCGTCACTGAACAGAGAGCGGGCAGCGCCGGCGGCGCCTCGCATCAGCGGACCGGCGACGGTCCCGGCGCGGAGCCCCGCGCGAGCCGCCTTCTCCATCGACGACCAGTGCTCGGCGACCCTCGCGGCCTGGCGCTGTGCCTTCTCGGTGTGCTCCTCGGCGCGGAAGCCCTTGATCAGCTTGCCGGTGTCGATGCCCAGGGGACAGGCGATCTGGCAGGTTCCGTCGGCCGCGCAGGTCTGGATGCCGTCGTACTCGTACTGCTCGACGAGTGCGCGCTGCACGGGCGAGCCGTTCGGCTGGCGCGCCATCTCCCGGCGGATGACGATTCGCTGCCGCGGCGTCGTCGTCAGGTGGCGGCTCGGGCAGACCGGTTCGCAGAAGCCGCACTCGACGCAGGTGGTCGCGACCTCCTCGATCTCGGGGGTGGTCTTCAGGTTCCGCAGGTGGGTTTCGGGGTCACGGTTGAGGAGGACGCCGGGAGCGAGCACGCCGTCCGGATCGGCCAGCTCCTTCACCCGCCACATCAGCCCGGTGGCCTTCGACCCCCACTCGCGCTCGACGTAGGGGGACATGTTCATTCCGGTGCCGTGCTCCGCCTTCAGCGAACCGTCGTATTTGTCGAGGATCAGCTCGACCAGCTTCTCCATGAAGGCCTCGTAGCGCTCGAGGTCCTCCTGCTTGGAGAAGTCCGGCGTGAGCATGAAGTGCAGGTTCCCGGCAGAGGTGTGTCCGGCCACGCCGGGCAGGAAGCCATGCTCCTGCAGGAGCGCCTGGATGTCGCGGGCGGATTCCGCGATGCGCTCCGGCGGCACGCAGACGTCCTCGATGATCAGCGAGGTGCCGGGAGCCCGAAAGCGCCCGATCAGCCCATGCAGCCCCTCGCGGACGGTCCACGAGACCTCCACGCGCTCCGGGTCGCGGGTGAAGTCCGGCGGCTTGATCAGCTCGTGCTCGCGCAGGATTTCCTCGGCCCCGGCGACGAGCTCGTCCAGCTCGCCGTCGGACTCTGCGCCGAACTCGACGAGCAGGGCGGCCGAGGTCGGCGGCAGCTCGAGCCAATCCTGCGGCGCGCCGGCGATGTTCTGCGCGGCGACCATCAGCGCCGGAGCGACCATCAGCTCGACGGCGCTCGCCCCGGCCTCGACGAGCGCCGGCACCGGCTCGGTCGCCGACTCGATCCCGTCGAAGTGGAGCCACGAGACGGTCGTGCGCGAGGGCTTCGGCACGGTCTCCATCACTGCGTCGGCAATGAAGCCGAGTGTCCCCTCGGAGCCGATCAGCAGGCGGCGGAAGATCTCGACGGGCTCGTCGGCATCGAGGAACGCACAGAGGCGGTAGCCCGTCGTGTTCTTGATCCGGAACTTCTTCCGGATCCGCTCGCTGAGCTCGTCGTCGCCGCGGATCTCCTCGCGGATCTCCGCCAGGCCCTTGGCCAGCTCGGGCTCGGCCTCGGCGAACCGCTCCGCCGCGTTCGGCGCGGCCGTGTCGATCACGGTCCCCGAAGGCAGCACGAACGTCAACGAGCGGACGGTGCTGTAGGAGTCCGCGACGATCCCGCAGCGCATTCCGCCCGAGTTGTTGGCGAGCACTCCCCCTATGCAGGCGATGTCGGTGCTGGCGGGGTCCGGCCCCAGCTTGCGCCCGTAAGGCCAGAGCGCCCGGTTGGCGTGTCCGAGAACCGTCCCCGGCTTGACGCGAGCGCGGGCGCCCTCGTCGATCACCTCCACCCCGGTCCAGTGGCGGCGGACGTCGACCAGGATCCCGTCGCTCTGCGACTGCCCGTTGAGGCTGGTGCCCCCGGCGCGAAAGGTGACGGGCACCTTCGAGGCGCGGGAATAGGCGAGGACCTTGGCGATGTCGTTGGCGTCCCGCGCCATCACGACCGCCTTCGGCAGCAACCGGTACGGACTCGCGTCGGAGGCGTAGCGGACCAGGTCGATCACCCTGGTCAGGACGCGGCCGGTCCCGAGCAGCTCGATCAGCTCCGAGCGCAATGGCTCAGGCGTCCCGGCGGCGAGCTCGTCGGGCGCCCGGTCCTTGGCCGCCTCACTCCCCTCCGGCGCGATTCTGCTCACATCGGGCGCCAGCAGCTCCATGAGCGCAGCCTAGTCGCGTGGGAGCGCTGGGCGAGTTTTCGCGCCTACTGGCGCCTTCCTGTCGCTATGCGACAACAACTCGCCAATTGGGGCTCGTCCGTTTGAGCCGCAGGTTTGTGCGGGCGGCTAGAACAGCGCCATGCCCGGCGTCACCGGGACTTCGACGAGCTGCGGCTTCCCGGAGCTGAGCGCGCTCTCCAGCGCGGAGTGCAGCTCGTCGCGGCCGGAGACCGACTTCGAGGGAACCCCGTAGGACTCGGCGACCTTCGCGACCTCCAGCGCCGGGAGGTCGAGGCCCGGCGCGCCCTGCACCTCCTCGATGTCCGCGAACCATTTGAGGATCGAGTACTCCTCGTTGCGGAGGACCAGGAAGGTGACCGGGACGTCGTAGGCCGCGGCCGTCCAGAAGCCGGTGATCGCGTACTGGGCCGAGCCCTCGCCGAGGACGCAGACGACCGGGCGGTCCGGCTGGGCGAGCTGGACGCCGATCGCCGCCGCGAGACCGAAGCCGAGGCCGCCGCCCGCCCCGAAGTAATAGCTGCCGGGCTTTGACAGGCGGAGCTGGTTGCGAAGGGCAAGGGTGCTGGACGGGGACTCGAGGACGACGATGCCGTCGTCGGGGAAGACCTGCGCGAGAGTGTTGTGCACCATCGTCGGTGTCAGCGGGTCCGTCTCCTCGCCCGCGCTCGGCTCCGGCAGCGGGTCCGGCTCGGCGCGGTTCGCCTCGCCGACCTCGGCGAGCAGCGCGCGGATGGCGAGCGCGGGGTCGGCCAGGATCACATCCCCCATCGGGGCGCGCGCGGCCTCGTCGGGATCGCTGGTGATCGCGACCAGCGAGGCACCCTCCGGGAGCAGCGGCCCCGGGATGTAGGGGTAGTAGGGGAAGACCGAGGAGCCGATCACCAGGATCACATCGCGGCCCTTGAGCGTTTCGGCGACCGGGCCGATCGCCGGCGGCAGCACGCCCTGGAAGAGGGGATGGCCCTCGGGGAATCCGAGCCGGCCGCCGCCCGGGGCCGGCGAGGCGAAGACCGGCAGCTTCTGGCGCTCGGCCAGGGCGATGGCGTCGTCCCAGCCGCCGCTGGCGTCGATGTCGGGGCCGGCGACGAGCACCGGGTTGCTCGCCCCCTCCAGCCGTTTGGCGAGCTCCTTGATCGCGCCGGGGTCCGGACCCGACCGCGGCTCGGAGGTCCGCTCGACGACGGCGCCGGAGGCCTCCTCGGCCTCCATGTTCCAGTCGTCCATCGGCAGCGAGACGAAAGCCGGCCCCTTCGGAGCGAGCGAGGCGATGTGGATCGCCCGGGCGAGCGCGTGCGGCACGTCCTGCGCCCGCGGTGGCTCGAAGCTCCACTTGACGAAGGGATGGACGACGCGGGTCGCGTCGCGGTTGGTCAGGTTCGCCTGCATCGTGATGTGGGCACGGACCTGCTGGCCCGCGGTCACCACCAGGGGCGAGTGGTTCGCCTGGGCGTTGAAGATCGCCCCCATCCCGTTGCCGACCCCCGGCGCCGTGTGCAGGTTGACGTGGGCCGGGCCGCCCGATGCCTGGGCGTAGCCGTCGGCCATCCCGACCGCCACCGCCTCCTGCAGGCCAAGGACGTAGCGGAAGTCGTCTGGGAACTCGGCGAGCATCGGCAGCTCCGTCGAGCCGGGGTTGCCGAAGATCGTCGTCATCCCGTGCTCGCGGAAGAGCTCGAAGGTGACCTCGCGAACGCTGCTCACGTCCCGGACCCTATTAGGGAAGGGCTCACACCTGCGTGACGTGGCGAGGCGTCGAAGGTGGATTCGAACCGCGCCTGATCGCATCGGTCCCGAAGCGGCGGCGGATCTCGTCGATCGCCAGGTCAAGTGCCGGATCCAGCCGCGACTCGAGGGGCAGCTCGAGCTGTGCCTCGTCGCTGAGGTTCGCGACCGTGATCCCGAGCAGGGTGATCCCGCGTCGCTCGATCAGCGGCCTCGTCACGCCGAGCAGTGCCCTCGCCGCCGCCAGGATCGCGCCGGTGCCCGCCGTCGGATGCGGAAGCGTTCGCGAGCGGGTGATGCGGGAGAAGTCTCCGAGCCGCAGGCGAAGCGTCACCGTGCGTCCCGCTCGGTTCGCCGCCCGCGCACGCCGCGTGACGCGATCGACCAGGGAGACCAGCAGCGTGTCGAGATCAGATCCGGACTTCCGGCGACCGGCGAACGCGGACTGCGTGCCGATCGACCGACGCCGCCGGCCGCGACGGACACGGCGCGGGTCGCGGTTGTGCGCGACCGCATGGAGGTGCCGCGCGGCGTGCGCCCCGAGAAACAGCGCGAGCTCGCCCTCGTCGCGGCGTCCGAGCTGCCCGATCGTGGAGATCCCGTGGGCGCGGAGCTTTTCCGCGGTCACGGCGCCGACGCCCCAGAGAGCCTCGACGGGCAGCGGCCTCAGGAACTCCGCCTCCCGCTCCGGATCGACGACGAGCAGTCCGTCCGGCTTGGCGGCGCGGCTCGCCATCTTGGCGAGCACCTTCGTCCTGGCGACGCCGACGGTCACGGCCAGCCCGATCCGATTGCGCGCCTGACGCCGAAGTCGCTCGGCGATCTGGCGTGGCTTGCCGGAGATCCGCTCCAGCCCGCGCACATCCAGGAAGGCCTCCTCCAGCGACATGCCCTCCACGAGCGGGGCGGTCTCCTCGAAGAGATCGAAGAGCGCTCGGCTCGCCTCAGAGTAGGCCGAGAAGCGCGGCGGGACGACGGCGGCGTGCGGGCAGAGCTGGTGGGCGCGCCGTCCACCCATCCCGCCGTGGATCCCGAAGGCGCGCGCTTCGTAGCTCGCGGCCATGACCACCCCGGCCCCGACGATCGTCGGCCTGCCACGCAGACTCGGATCGTCCCGCTGCTCCACCGAAGCGAAGAAGGCGTCGGCATCGGCGTGGAGGATCGACACGGATGACGACACGAACGTATGTTCGCATCGCCGCCCGGCCGATTCAAGGCGTAGCGGCTACCAGCTCTTCGGCTTGCGCGGCTCGAACAGCCAAACGTCGAAGAAGTGGCTGAGGGAGATCCCGGACTCGTCCTCGGCCAGGGCGATGAACTGCTGGGTGGTCCCGTTCCCGTAGCGGTGCAGGGCGGCCCAGTCGCGGAGGATTCCGAAGAAGGCCGCGTCACCCAGCTTCTCGTGCAGCGCCTCCAGCGTCAGGCCACCCCGGAAGTAGACCGCCGCTGAGAAGAGCTTCTTCGGCCCGGGTGCGCCGGGCGGCAACCTCCAGAAGCCTCGATAGCCGAACGGGCTCTTCGATTTGTGGAGCGACCTGAAGATGCGGCGCATCTTCCGGTCCGACCCGCGCGTGTCCCAGAGCCACTGCGAGAACGTCGCAAAGCCCTCGTTCAGCCAGATGTCCTGCCACCGGGTCAGCGAAACGGAGTCGCCGAACCACTGGTGCCCGGTCTCATGAGCGACGACCTCGGTGAAGGGAGCGCCGAAATAGACCGGTCGCGTCTGGGTCTCGAGAGCCGTCTCCCCCTTTCCCGGGACGACGATCGATCCCGCGCTGGAGAACGGATAGGCGCCGAACCGGTCCGCGAGGAAGCGGATGACGCGAGGCAGCATGCGCCGGCTGCGCCGGGCGCGGCGACCCTGGCCCGGGGCGACGGCCGTCCAGGCCGGCAGACCGTCGATCGCCGACGACTTGATCCGGAAATGCCCGATCGTCACCGTCGCCAGGTAGGTCGCCATCGGCTCCGGCTCGTGCCAGGCGAAGGTGGTCGCGCCTCGGTGTCGCTGGACGGAGTCGAGCAACCCGTTGGCGATCGCGCGATAGCGCCGGGGCACCGTGACCGTGAACGAGTAGCTCGCCTTGTCGGTCGGATGGTCGTTGCAGGGGAACCAGCCCGGCGAGCCGTTCGGCTCGCTGAACACCGTGGTCCCGTCGTGCGTCCTGATCCAGCCGATCCCGCCGATCGGCCTCGGCCGGCCCTTGTACGCGACGCGAACCGTGAACCTCGCACCGGAGGCGAGCGTCGCCGTCGGCCTCACGGTCATCTCACCGCCTCGCCGGGCGACAGCGGCCGGGGTCCCGTCGACGGTCACCGAGGTCACCTTCAATCCGCGGAAGTCGAGGTTGAACGAGCTCAGGGCCTGGGTGGCGGTGGCGCCGAGCGTCGCGACCGCCTTGACGCGATCCGGCTTCGGGCGGACGCTCAGGTTGAGGTCGTAGTGGTCGACCTCATAGCCACCGTTGCCCATCGACGGGAAGTAGGGGTCGCCCAGACCCGCCGCGCCGGGCGATTGAGCCAGGGCCATCGGGGACACCGCGAGCACGCCCAGGAGGGCGATCGCCGCCGCCAGGCCGCTTGTCCCAACCACTCTCATCTCCCCGCCGGCGACCTTACCCCGCGCCTTGTTCGTTCGTCCATCTCCCCCTGAAACCCGTCCAACCGCCCTCAAGACCGGCGGGGATGAGATCGACTCATACCCGGAGCGCGGCAAGAGGCCGCGAACACGACATGGAGGTCACAGTGAGAACCGGCAAGAAGCTCTTGATCACCACCGGGGTCGTAGCCGCCAGCTATCTGGGCGCGCTCGCTCCCGCGAGTCAGGCGTCGACCGTCTGCAACGAGGCCGAGAACTCGGCGCGGGGCGGCTACCAGGTCTCGGGCGGGATCGTCGATCCCGTGCCCCCGGCCTTCCTGCGCGGATCGCAGATGCGGGTCGGCAATGACAACTCGGCCGGCCTCGACAACGCGGCCAATCGCTCGCCGGCGCTCCGGCAGTGCGGCACCGGGGACGGCGACGGAGGCGGAGGCGGAGGCACCCCCACCTGATCCCGAGCTCAGCCCGGGGCGGCGGCTTCCTCGGCGAGGGTCCGCCGCTCCGCCAGGCCCCCGAAGTCGACCGGGCCCGGCATGAGCTCCCCGGGCAGCGGAATCTCGATCCCGATCGCCCCCATCCGGCGCTTCAGGGCCTGGTAGGCGAAGCCGTAGATCTGCGAGGAGTGGTGACCGTAGGAGAAGAAGTCCGAGGGGTCGTCCGCCTCGGGCGGGCAGAAGACCTCCGCCGCCTTCGGCAGGAGCTCCGTCAGCCGGTTCCGAACGACCTCCTTCATGTGGGGCCGCTCCTCGCAGACGTCCCTCAGGAAGCGGACGCCGAAGGCGATGTGGCGGTGCTCGTCCTGCTCGACCAGCCGGAAGCCCCGGTTGAAGCCGGGGTACAGCTGGTGGTCCTCGGTGTACTCGATCATGATCCGCTGCCCGGGCATCGCGAGGACTCCCTCGGTGACCATGTGGTAGGTGACGATGCCCTCGACGAAGAGCTCGAGGTCGTCGGGCTTCGCCTTGATCCGGTCGGCGATGTCGCGCAGCGACTCGTCGAAGAGGAATCGCCAGGCGCCGAGCATCCGGTCCTCGATCTCGTGCAGGCGCGCGCGGAAGCTGCCTGACTCGAGCCCCATCACCTCGCTGGCCCAGCGGTCGAAGAAGACGGCGTGGCGCATCTCGTCCACCAGCTGGGTGGCGAGGAACGCCTCGATCTCGCCGCTCGGGGCCGCCAGCAGGAACGGCGCCAGGTCCGCCGTGACCCGCTCCTCGCCGACGTAGAAGCTCCCGATGCTGAACGCGGTGTGCCGCTGGGACTCGGCCGGGCTGACCAGCCAGTGCTCTCGGTCCACCGAGAAGTCGAGCTCGTGAGCGCGCCAGTTCTGCCGCTCCCAGAGAGCGTAGAGCTGGCCGTAGTCCATCAGCCCGCCCTTGGGCGCGGCACGGCCGTTGCTGCCCCAGCTGCCGGCGTTCTGCGCCTGCTGGACCTTCTGGCGCTCCTCCCGCGCGAGCTCAGGGCCGTCCACTCCCTCGGCCCGGTCGATCCAGCGGCCCAGCCGGGTGACGGGAAAGATGCGGCCTTCGATCTCGGTGAGGCCGAGCCTCATCGCGTCGGAGGGGCTGACCTCGCCGGAGAGCAACTGCAGCCAGTCCGAGTATCGGATGCGGACAATGGCGTCGGGGCTTTCGCCAGTGCCGCGCTGGACCCGCACCTTGCCGTCGTCGACCTCGACCCTCCAGGCGCCGCCACCGTCCCCGACCAGCTCGTAGGCCACGGAGAAGCTGTGCCCGGCGGTCCACTCGGGCTCGATCGCGTATTCGAGCGAGCGGAAGACCAGGTCGGGATCGACCGGCAGGCCGAGGCGCGCCAGATCGCGAGGGCCGGCGTCAGCGGAGAGCCGGCGCAGCGCCAGCGCCTTGCGGCGCCGGCCTCGCAGGCGCAGGCGGCGGCGCACCAGGGCGCCGATCGGACTGCGGCCCGACGCCAGCCGCGCGAGGGTCGTCGGATCGGTCTCGATCGCGAACGCCTCGCCATTCAGGTCGCCGCCGCTCGGGGCTTCGGTCACCTCGGCTCGCTCTCCGACCGACTTCACGTTCCAGGCGCCGAGCCCCTCGAGCTCGAGCCGGTAGCTCAGGCCGGTGGGCAGCGACGCGGCCGCCGCCGGCAGCGAATGGACCACGAGGCGGGCCGCAAGCTCCGGTTCGGAGTCCGCCATGCGGCGCAGCGCCCGTGCAGCCGTCCCTTCCTCCGCCATCGATCAGCGATTCTGCCAGACCACCCGGGGGGCGAGTTAATAGACTCACGCCGCCTTGCTTGCCCTGATCGGCCCCCACGCGGCGCACTCGCCCAACGCGGACGACATGAACACCCTCTACTGGGTGATGCTCGTCATCGGCCTCGTCCTGCTCGTGGCGATCAACATGGCGCTCGTCGCCATGGTCATGCGCTTCCGTTCCGCGCGCGGACGTGAGCCGCGCCGCCTCGTCGTGCGCCGGCCGGCGCAACTCGGGACCGCGGGGGCCTTCGGCCTGATCGTCCTCCTTGCCTTCGTGCTCGGCATCATCGAGACCGACAGCGCGAAGAAGGTCGAGGCGTCCGGGCCGGACGGCCTGCAGGCCGCCGCGCTGACGACGGCGCAGCGTTCGCTCGACCTGCCGGTGACGAACGCGTCAACGGCGCCGCTCCAGATCAATGCCTGCGGGCAGCAGTGGATCTGGCGCTACGAGTATCCGGACGGCACCTACTCGTACTACGAGCTGGTGGTGCCGGTCGACACGGCGGTGATCCTTCACCTCTGCTCCACCGACGTCGTGCATCGCTGGTACGTCCCCGGGCTGAGCGGCAAGTTCGACGCGACGCCCGGCGAGAGCAACTCGACCTGGTTCAAGGCGGACCGGATCGGTGACTACGACGGCGCCAGCTACGCCTTCTCCGGCGCCAGCTACGCGGTGATGCGGACCCGCGTGCACGTCGTGGACGTGCCCACCTACCAGGCCTGGCTCGAGCAGCAGGCGGCCGGCATCCAGCAGGCCCAGCAGTTCGTCCAGCAGGCGAACGGAGAGTCCTGATGGGCAACGGGAGAAGCCTCGCCCCGCATCGCCCCGAGCTGGTCACCGAGGGCCCGGCGCCGACGCGCCCGCGCTGGCTCGAGATGGTGATGAGCCCCGACCACAAGGACGTTGGGCGCATCTACATCGGCGCGGCGCTCTCGTTCCTGATCCTCGGGATCGTCTCCTTCCTGCTGATCCGCCTGCAGCTGGGCGTCCCGGAGAACAATCTGATCGAGCCGGTCACCTTCAACCGCCTGCTCTCGGTCGGCAGCCCGACTCTGATCGTGCTCTTCGGCCTGCCGATCGCCTTCGGCCTCTACACCTACGTCGTCCCCCTGCAGATCGGCGCCCGGTCCCTCGCCTTCCCGCGCCTGGCCTCCCTGTCCCTCTGGCTCTACGTCCTCGGTGGTGCGCTGCTCTACGCCAGCTTCGCCTACACGCCCCCCGAGGCCGGTTTCAACTCCTGGCCCCCGCTATCCGACACGGCCTTCATCGAGAACAACGGCGTCGACGTCTGGATCGCCGCGGTCGGCCTGACCGTTCTCGGCCTGGTGCTGCAGTCGATCAACCTGGCCGTGACGATCTCGAAGCTGCGGGCGCCCGGGCTCGCCTGGCGCAGGCTGCCGGCCTTCACGTTCTCCGGGGCGGTCTCGAGCTGGACGATGATCATCGCCGGCTCGGCGATGCTGGCGGCCCTGGTCATGCTCGAGATGGAGCGGCATTTCGGCGGCGTCTTCTTCGACCCCGGCGCGGGTGGAGCGCCGATCTTCTACCAGCACCTGAGCTGGATCTTCTTCACCGGCTGCTACCTCGTCTTCCTGCTGCCGGCGTTCGGTGCCATCTCCGAGATCCTGCCCGTGTTCTCCGGAAAGCCGCTGCTCTCGCGCGGCGCGCTGATGATCTCGCTCGCCGCGATCATGCCGCTCGGCCTGCTGGCCTGGATGCAGAACATGATGAGCGCCTCGATCCCGATCGGCTGGCTCTACGGCGCGATGCTGATGGCGCTGCTGCTGGCGATTCCGATCGGCGTGATCCTGGTCAACTGGATCGGCACGATCGCGGGAGGCGTCCTGAGGATGCGCGCGCCCATGGTGTTCGCCCTCGCCTCGATCTCGACGCTCACCTTCGGCCTCGTCGGGGAGCTGATTCAGAGCGTCATCCCGGTCAACTGGCTGCTCGCCGACACCACCGCCTCCACCGCGGCCAGCGGCTACGTGCTGGTCGGAGGGCCGGTGCTGGGTGGCCTGGCGGCTCTCTACTACTGGTACCCGAAGATGACCGGGCGGACGATGGGCGAAGCCCTGGCCAGGCCCTCGGCGCTCCTGATCGTCCTCGGCGCGCAGCTCACCTTCATCCCGCTCTTCCTCGCCGGGATCGAAGGCCAGCAGGTGGACATCTTCAAGTTCTTCGAGGCGAGCGACGCGATCAACGCCCAGCACCTGAACGCGCTCAACCTGATCGCCACGATCGGCTCGTTCGTGCTCGCCCTCGGGATCGTGCTCTCGATCGTCAACGCCTATCTGGGGATCAGAGGAGGCACCCCCGCGGGCCATGACCCGTGGGGCGGCGAGACCCTCGAGTGGTTCGCCACCTCGCCGCCGCCTCCGCACAACTTCGACGTGGTTCCCGACGTCCGCAGCCACGAGCCGCTGCGAGACATCCGCGAGGCCGTCGAGCGTCACGACGCCTCCCGGCCCGCTCCGGCGGAGACCAAAGAGCCGGTAGCCTGACGCCATGGCCGGACCCGTTGCCGGGGGCGGCGGCGGGGACGAGCTCCGCCGGTTTCGCCGCCTGGCGGACCTCACCGCAGTCGTCACCCTCCTGCTGATCGTCGTCGGCGGAATCGTCCGCGTGAGCGAGTCCGGCCTGGGCTGCGGGCCGGGCGGCAGCGGCACCAAGGGCTGGCCGCTCTGCGGCGGGCAGGTGATCCCGCTGGTCGGCAACGAGAACCGGGTGATCGAGTTCTCCCACCGCCTGCTGGCGACGATCGTGGTCATCCTGATCGGGCTGCTCTGCTACCGGGCCTACAAGGATCTCCGGGCGAGAAGCGGCTGGGCGTTCCGCGGCTCGCTGATCGCCGGCGTCCTGGTCCTCGCCCAGGCGGGCCTCGGCGGACTCACGGTCGAGCACAGCCTCGCCGAGGAGCTCGTGGCGGCCCACCTCGGGACCGCGATGGTGCTCTTCGCCCTGCTCCTCTGGCTGGGCGCCAAGGCTCGCTCGGAGGCGAGCGTCGAGTCCGGCGGCCCCGTGAGCTCCCCCGTCCGCGGCCTCAAGCCGTATGCGGCTACGGCGGCGGTGCTCCTGCTCTGCGCGATCGTGGCGGGCGGCTATATGGCCGGCACCGAGGAGAGGGGCACCGGTGAGGTCGGCCCCAACGTCGCAGGGGCACACATGGCCTGCGGAAAGATGTTCCCCGAATGCGGATCGGGGAAGTTCCTTCCCTTCGGGAACAACCGGTTGACCGACATCCACCTCACCCACCGCGCGCTCGTCTACCTCGCCACCATCGCGATCATCGTGCTGCTCAGCGTGGCTTTTGCACGGGGCTCGCGTGACCGGCTGCTTGCCCTCGCGGCGCTGCTGCTGCTCTGCCAGTTGCTGCTGGGAGCCCTGAACGTCTGGCTCGGCGAGCACGGCGTCCTCATCGTCGCCCACCTGGCGACGGCGAGCCTGCTCTGGGCGGCGATCGTCTCGATCGCGTACAAGCTCGCCTGGTTGCCCAGCCCGACGCGCTCGCCGGAACGGGCGCCACGGACCGAGGCATCGGCGGCGGCGGCATGAGCGTCCATCTCGGCACCGGGTCAGACCGGGTCGCGCGGCCCTCCCGACCCGGGGGAGAGCAGGTCTCTGTCACTCCCGGCGACGCGCGGGCGCGGACCATGCGCGCGGCCATCGAGACGGCCAACGACTACGTCACGCTCACCAAGCCGCGGATCATCTCCCTGCTGCTGCTCACCTGCGTGGCGACGATGTTCGTGGCCGATCCGGGCGGCCCGGCCCTGTCGACCATCCTCTGGACCTGCCTCGGCGGCTACCTCGCTGCCGGGGGCGCGGGCGCCATCAACCACTACATCGAGCGCGAGCGGGACGCCCGCATGGCGCGCACCAAGGGCCGGCCCCTGGCGAGCGGCCGGATCGAGCCTAGCCGCGGTCTCCTCTTCGGCACCAGCCTCGGCGTTATCGCGGTGGCCCAGCTCTGGATCACGGTGAACGCCTTGACGGCCGCGCTCGCCGCCGCCGGCCTGCTCGGCTACGTCTTCGTCTACACGCTCTGGCTGAAGCCCCGTACCCCGCAGAACATCGTGCTCGGTGGCGCGGCCGGCGCGATGCCGCCGCTCGTGGGCTGGGCTGCCGCCACCGGCGGCCTCACCCTCGATGCGCTCTGGCCCTTCGCGATCGTCTTCTTCTGGACCCCGCCGCATTTCTGGGCGCTCTCGCTGCTGATCTCAGACGACTACGCCCGCACCGGCGTGCCGATGCTGCCGGTGGTCCGCGGCGAAACCACGACCCGGCATCAGATCGTCCTCTACGCGCTGCTGCTGGTTGCGATCACGATCGGGCCGGTGGTCACCGGCCTACTCGGCACGGCCTACCTGGTCGCGGCGCTCGCGCTGGGCGCCGGCTTCGTGGGCCTTGCCCTGGTCCTGCTGGCGCACCCCACGCGCCCCGCCGCGCGGCGGCTCTACCTCAGCTCCCTCGCCTACCTGGCCCTTCTCTTCGTGGCGATGGCCCTCGACCGGGCGTTCTAGCGACCGCCAGCCCGCTCCACTCAGGAGCGAAGGGCGAAGCCCGTAGCGACTTGTGCTGGGCGGGCGCCTGCGGTCGCGCCTGGGATAGGCTTCCGCCCGTGGATCGCGACCGCGCGAGAGCGAACATCCGCGCCGGCATGGTGGCCGCCGGCCTTGCGCTGCTCGTCTTCGCCCTGGCCTTCTACGTCGCGATCCTCTATCTGCGATGAGCCAGCCCCAGAAGCCAACGGAAGTCATCTACCTGCCGCGGTCGAGCGTCCACCCGGCGCTCTTCGCCTTCGGATTCGCCGCCGTGATCGTCGGCCTGTTCGCCTGGTGGCCCTATTCGGTCATCGGCGGTGTCATCGCTCTGTTCTCGCTGATCGGGTGGCTGCGCGCCAACCGCAGCGAGATCGCGCGGATGCCGCGCCAGCAGCACACCGACACGGCGCCGATTCCGTTGTCGGCCTCTCAGCCCTCCGAGTAGCGGTCGCGACCGAGCGGGACCGGGCTATTGGTCGGCGATCGGCGTCCCCTGCGCAGAGGCCAGCCGCCAGGCGCCGTCAGCCCGAATCAGCACGTGGGTGTAGCGGCTCGCGGCGCCGAACTCCTGCCCGCCGAAGGACCCCCTCATCTCGGTCCGTCCGACGATGACGGCCGCGTCGCCATAGCGCCGCGTCTGTCGCTCGATCAAATCGATGCTCTGGAAGCGCAACCTCCCATCGCCGAGCGGCCCGAGAAACGCCTCGCGATCGGAGACGTTGCCGCTCATCACGTCGACGATCAGGAAGTCGTCTGCCAGCACCTCCGCGAGCGCGCGGGTGTCGCCCGCCAGCAGTGCAGCGAAGAAGGCGTCGTCGGCGAGCTCGGGCTCCAACTGGGAGTGCCCTACGGAGGGCTCATCGACGCGGTCGCTCCGACCTGCGTCCAGCAGCGCACGATGTCGCGCATGGAGAGGACCCCGACGAGCTCACCGCGGTCGACGACGACCAGGTGCCGGATGCCGCGCTGGACCATCTCCTCGGCCGCCTGCTCGAGGCTCCACGACGGCTCCGCCGAGATGACGCTCTCCGACATGTGATCCCCGACCTTCTCGGCGTCCGGATCCTTGCCGGTCCCCACGGCGTTCAGGATGTCTCGCTCCGTGATGATCCGCGGTGCCGGGGATTCGTCGTCGAAGACCAGGGCGGCGCCGGTTCCCTTCTCCGTCATCTTGGTCGCGGTCTCCCGCAGGGTATGGCCCGGACCGACCGCCAGCACCACGCTCGACATGCCCTCGCGAACCTCCACGCAGCCTCCTCTCACCAGGGTTGCTCGTGCCGTTTCGCGCAAGCTTATCCCACGCCCAGGCACGGGTAGGCGAGTCGGCCGCGACAGATAGGATTTCCCGCGCCCGATGCACCGCCTCAGGGAAAAGGGACGAGCGATCTGGCTGATCGCAACCATCGCCGCGGCGACCGCCGTCGTCGGCCTGACCGGCTGCGATCTCGGTCCGAAGGCGAACCTCGACAAGGGCCAGCAGCTCTTCACGCAGAAGTGCGGCAGCTGCCACACGCTGACCGGGGCGGGCACCAACGGCGACATCGGGCCGAATCTCGACTACGCCTTCAAGGAGGCGCGCGCCAACGGCATGGACGCCGACACAGTCAAGGGCGTGGTGGAGGCCCAGGTCGAGAACCCGCGGCCCGCGGCGACGCAGCAGACGGACGTCTACATGCCGCCGAAGCTGGTCGAGGGCGACGATCTGAACGACGTCGCCGCCTACGTCGCGAGCGTCGCCGGCGTGCCGGGAATCAAGGCGCCGGTCTTCGCCCCGCCGCAGTTCTTCGCGACCAACTGCGGCGGCTGCCACACGCTCGCCCAGGCGGGCACGACCGGCACCACCGGCCCCAACCTCGACGAGGCCCTGAAGAGCATGAGCATCGCCCAGATCTCCCAGTCGATCAGCGACCCGAACGCGGTGATCGCCCCCGGCTACCAGCCGAACGTGATGCCGCAGAACTTCGGCCAGACCCTCACGCCACCGCAGCTCCAGCAGCTCGCCGCCTACCTGAAGCAGGCGACTGGCGGCAAGTAGCTAGCGGCCCGCGTCCGAGCCGTAGCGGCGCCAGTCCTGGATCAGGCCCCAGGTCCGCCAGAGGCCGATCGCGACGAGCACGGCGCCCACGATCGCGCCCGCCAGCGACCCGATCAGGAGCGCCACCGCGATCACGATCGCGGCGCCCGCTCCGAACATGATCAGGACGCGGAACATGTCCCCCTCGTTGCGAAGGGGATTGCGGGGCGCCTGGGCGGGTCCGTCGCTCATCGGTTCGATCTTCGCAGGATCATCCGTTTTCGGTTCAAGCCCGGTCGTCTGCCCGTCGCCCTTGCGATCGGGGCGCTCTCACTCGCTCTCGCGGCCTACGCGGTCGTAACCTTCGCTCGCTCAGCCGAAAGCGCTCGACGACGACCCGCGTGTCGTCGTCCAGGGTGCCGGTGAGTGGCGCGGGCAGGCGGGGTATCACCTGCGAGCAACACCCCTTGGTCTGCGTCGAATTTCGTCCGCTATGCGGACGAATCTTGACGCAGAACATCTAGGGACCGGCGACCGGTCTTCGGGGATTCGCTGCCGCAGCTAGAGGATGTAGACGGTGGTGAAGACGATGATCCACATCGTCGCATGCTCGCACGGATGGCCCTCTCAGGCACGAATTCGACCGATTGGACCCGATTGAGTCCGGTTGTTTCGGTGTCTGACTGGCGAACAACGGGCGAACAACCGGGTCATCGTCTTGCCGACCACCTCGGGCCCTACCCTGAGTAACTAGCCATCGAAGCCATCAGTGTGGGCAGTTCCGGGGACCCAGCCCATCCCCACCAACCACAGGAGCTTCAATGGCGGCAACTGAATCAGGCGGCGGGCAGGTCCTTCAGGCGTGGCTTCCCATCCGGGTGGCGACCCAGCTCCGCGAGGAGGCTGCGCGCAAAGGCGTCTCGATTTCGTCGACCATCCGCGATTTGATCGAGGACGAGCTTCGAACTTCGCCCGCGGGCGGGGGCGCGGCACGCGGCGGGAGCTCTCTCTCCTCGGAAGCCCGTCGCGGCGCCGACGCCCCTCAAGAGGAGAGCTGACACATGGAGCACCTGGAAGTGAAAGCGGCGGTCGAGGTCGAAGAGCAGGGCGCCTTCAGCGCTCTCGCATCCGCCTTCGGCAACATCGATAGAACAGGCGAGCGCGTCGTCAAGGGTGCCTTCGCCGAGACGATCAGACGCTGGCAAAGGGCTGGCCGCGACGTTCCACTCGTCTGGGATCACGGAACCGGCGCACACGACGTGATCGGCTCGGTCGCCTCGGCGAGCATGGAAGAGCGCGACGCTGGCCTCTACGTCGAGGGCACACTCGACATCGAGGACTCCGAGTTGGCGCGAGAGGCTTGGAGAAGCGTGAGACGGAACCGGCTCTCGCTGTCCTTCGGTTTCCTGACCGAGGAGGAACGCACCGGAGCCGACGGCGTCAAGGAGCTGACCAGGATCGACCTGATGGAGGTCACGCTCACGGTCGTGCCGGCGAACCCCTCGGCGCAGGTTCTGGACTGGAAGAGCGCCACCGCGACCGCAGAACTGACCCCGGAGCAGGCAGGGATCCTCACCGATCTGAGGGCCGAGTGGGAAGCCAGGCGGGCCGAGGAGGAGGCGGAGCAATGGGAGCCGCTTGGCGATCGCCGCTGGACGCCGCCGCGAACGCGGCTCGTCTTCGCCGACGGCCAATGGCGACAGGTCCCCGAGACCAGTTCCGACTTCGTCGCCACCGACGCTGAGATCCGGGCGCGCGATCAGCGGCTCCGGGACAAGGAGTGGGCGACGCGAGAGATCGACCGGGCCAGGGCAGCCAAGGCGGCCCAGGCATCAGCGACGGTCGCCTGCGCCGGGTTTCGCATTCGAGTAGACGACCACGCCATCGTCGAGTGACCGAGCAGGAGCTGGCCACCGCGCAGCACGAGGCCGGGCACGCCGCTAGCGCGCTGTGCCTCGGCATCCCGGTGATCAGGGCGAGCCGGCGCTCAGCGGATCCTCGGGCGAGCGGCTTCATCTCCATCCCGGTCGACGATCTCCTCGAGAGCATCGACCGGGAGAAGGCACGAGCGGTCGCGATCATGCTGCTTTGCGGTCCTGCAATGGCCGAGCAACCCTTGCCGACCTGGCCGCTGAGCGATGCCACGAACGACGAGAAGCTGCTCAGGATCTTCGCCGAGTACCTCAAGCTCGACGAGCGGGGCTACCACAAGGTGGTCGCCGAGATGTGGCGCCTCAGTGCCACCAAGCGCTTCGACCGCCTTCACCGGACGCTGATGGCTTGGTTCCAGCACCGCGTCACTCTCGATAAGTACGTCCTCGCCCACGCGATGGGGACAGTCATGACCTGGCCTGGGAGGCCAGATGCTGATCAGGGATGGGAGGGGTCGTGGTGAAGATCGAGCGAGCGCAAAGACCTCGCCTACTCCGACAGCCCGGCGGCTTCGAGGGCAGCCTTCCGATCCAGGTAGGTCCTGATGCGAATCGCCTTTCCGTCTTTGAGGTCGATCACGAAGCACCAGGTCGACTCCATCTTGATCCCGCTCTCCTCACCTCGCGTCCGCACTCGTCCGAATCCGAGAAGTCGATCGCCAAGGTCTTGGGTCTCGGAGACCTCGACCCGGTACTCGGCGAAGACCTCGTCGTTGTCTCGCAGCAACTCGCGCACTCCTTGATGACCCCGGTACACCGCCCCTTGCCCGCCAAGCAACACCGGGAGCGCCGAGTGCCATTCCACGTCGGGATCGAGTTCGTCGAGCAGGGAATCGACGTCCCGCCGGTTGAACGCTTCGAGTCCCCGCCTCAGAGTCTGGACGTTCTCCTCCGACATCGCCCACGCAGTATCTCGCGCACGAGGGGAGGGGGCCAGCGCAGAACAGTCCGCTCAGAAGACCGCCCACTCCCGCAGCCCCCGCTAGTCGACCTCCTCGACTGGAAGGCCAGCCTCCTTCCACGCGGCGAAGCCGCCCGCAACCTCCGCCGCCCCCCGGCGCAAGGTCGCCTTCGAGCGTATGGCGTGTTGGCAGAGGTAGATCGCGCCAGGCCCCTCCGGGCTGACGATGTGCTTGGCGAGAGAGACCGGTCGCGCCCCAGGCGGGGCGCCGTGGCGGCGACGCTCGAACTCGGTCCTCAAATCGAGAATCTCCGCGAAGCCGAGCTGGACCGCGCCCCAGGCCGCCTCGGGCTTCATAGATCGCACCACTTCGTGAGATCCCTCCACTGCCTACTCCGACAGCCCGGCGGCTTCGAGGGCGTCGGCAGGCTCAAGGTAGTTCGTCGTTCTAAACGCCCGGCCATCCCGCAGCTCGATGACCATGCCCGCGTGCCATTCCACGGGGACGCCGCTCCCCTTGCCGATCGCACGCTGGCGATAAATGGCAACTACTCGGTCATCGCCCGCGTCGATCAGCGGCTCAAACTGAATCGAGTACTCCTCGAACTCGCCCGTCCAGGCCCGTATGAACTCGACGTACTCCTTGCGACCCCTCCAGACCGACTTCCCCTCAAAAGGGACCGGCAGGACCCACTCCGCATCATCGGCGAGCAAGCCGGTATCAAAGATGGCTCCCGGATCATCGTCCTCCACCCCCCGCTGAACCGCTTCGGCGAGCTGACGCACAACCTCCACGTTCTCCTCCGACATCGCCCACGCAGTATCTCGCGGAGTGGAGGGTCGGAAGCTGTGAAGCGCAATCCCGCAGACCGCCGGGCCAAGAGGGGCCCTCATCGCGAGGGCCCCCTCAGCACTCCTCGAACCCTAGTAGCTGACCTGGCCGGTGTACGTGCTCTCCGTGGTGTCGAAGATCGTCCCATTCTGGTCCGGTCCCGAGACATGGGTTCCTTGCTCGATCTCCGTCACCGTCCCGCTCACGTCGGCGAACCGCCCCGTGCCGCCGGTGAAGATGCCGACGATCGTGGCTGTATGGCTCAACATGGGAGTGAACGTTGCGGTGAGAGTGAAGGTCCCGATCAACCGATCGCCATTCGCGGCCACCATGGTGAAGGTGCCGCTGCCCTCGTAGGTGGTCGGGCCAGTGAACGCGAATGTTCCCTCCGCGTGGCGAGTGAACTTCCCGAAGTGGGTCCCGAACCCCGTGCTGTCCTCCGAGGCGGCGCCCGTGACAACATTGGCGGTGGAGGCTTAGGAGTGGACATGACTGTCCTCCCTTCGTGGTTTGGTATGAGGGTCGAGGTCCCATGCTGAGGGAAAAGGGAGGGTCGAGCCGCATGACTCCTCGGGCAGAAGACCGCCGGGCTGTCGCCTGCGCGCGCCGTCGAAGGATGCGATGAGGCCCCAAAGATGCCGCAGAGAAAAGGGAGCGGCCCCGTCACGCAGCCAATGGGGTGTCACAGCCAATGGCCACAGGGACCGCTCCTCTAAGGAAACAACGAAATATGCGCCAGAGAACTACCGACGAAGTACCAGGCGAAAACAAAAGGGAGCGGCCCCCGTCGAAGCCCTGTGGCTCGTCGCAGGTGCCAATGGCTAGGGGCCGCTCCTCTGAGGAAACAACGAAGTATGCGAAGAGAACTACCGGGCGGCCCTTACTAAAGCCATGAGGCGTGAACTGACCGTCAAGGTGCGTTTGAGCAAGGCCGAGATGGCCCGCTTGGACGAGATGAGGGGTCCGACGAGCCGCGCGGAGTACCTGCGCCGGCTGCTGCAGGGCCCCCCGCCTGAAGGCGATCCCACACATCAGGAGTCGATCCAGATCCTCTACGGGCTGGCCAAGGATGGCCGGGTCGGCGCCGCGGTCGCGTTGGAGCGCGCCTTGCGGGCCGCCGACCCCTCCGAGGATGACGACTGGCTCGCCCGGATCGTCGGTGAGCGCGATGGGTGAGCTGGATCGCTTCCGCCGCTTCGCCTCCGAAGTGGGACTCGACCTGGAGCCGTTCCAGATCGACGTGATGAGAGCCGTTCTCTCCGATCATCGCGAGGTCGTGATCTCCCAGCCGCGAGGAGCCGGCAAGACGACGCTGCTCGGCTGTTACGCGCCCTGGGAGTTGGTGCTCCACCCTGAGGCGACGTCACCCTTGACCGCTACGGGCACCTGATGCCCGGGTCCGAGGAGGAGGCAGCAGGGCTGCTCGACACCTATCTCGACGCGCAGCGTGAGCGGGCCGAGGATCAGGCGCGGAGCGCCGCTGTCGCCTTGTAGCCGCTTTGCATGGAAAGCAGTACTCCGCCGAGAGATACTGCGTGGGCGATGTCGGAGGAGAACGTCGAGTTGTTCCGGAGAGGCCTTGACGCCTTCAACCGAGGCGACCTGGAGGCCTGGCTCGCGACCATCCATCCCGAGGTGAGCTTCGCGCCCATCCGATCCTCGGTCGAGGGAACCTATCGAGGCCATGCAGGCGTCCGCCGGTTCTTCGCTGAGAACCGCGATCAGTTCACCTTCACCGACTGCGCGCTCGGGATCCCCGCCGGTCGGGGTGCAGGTGATCGGAGACGTTGAGCTTGACCTTGCCCTTCTTCTTGAGCTTCTTCTTCTTCCTTCCCGTCGCCTTGATCAGCAGCTACACCGGACCTCCGGCGACCGCCTTGCAGATTGCGGCCTCTGCTGGTGGAGGCGACCTCGGCGCCCTTTCCCGACCCGCTCCGCTCACCGGCGTTCGGGAGGTGACGAAATCGAGACCGACGTCCCGACAGCCTGTTGCGGTATCGCGACGGAACGCGAGGGGTTGCTCCTCGATGGAGGGACTACGGCGATAGTCGGAACGGAAGCAGCAACGCCTCGATGTTCAGCCGGCGACCGGGCGGGTTGTCGGAGTAGGCTCCCGATGTCGCCATCCGCCAGATCCCCTGTGTAGTAGCCGTACTGGTCCCCGGAGGCAGCGAAAGTGCAGTCAGTGGTTCCGGGACCGGGGGTATGGAGGCCGAGCACATCGCCAGCCTTCACCAGCCTTCGCCGACACCGAGGCCGGGGCGAGGCCGAGAACGTCAGAGCGAGCCCTCAGACGCGGCACCGAGGCGTTCAACCGTCGAGACATCGAAGCGATGCTGAAGCAAGTCAACGACGACGTCATGGAAGGCAGCGCTGTTCGACCTGGGCGCTTGCTTTTCGCGCGGAGGAGGAGTGGTGCAGGAAAGCGCATCCCATGGCTCGCAGTGGAGGGGACAGTCAAGCGATATCGTTCTGGGCGAGGGCTGATCGAATCGCGATGTTCGTTACCCCAGTCGGGTGGCTACCCGACCCCTGAGTGATCCAAAAAGGGACAGGGCTAAAGATCGAGCGCTCTCGTTCCGATAGCGACGTGGATGAGAGGCGAGGAAACAGCCACCACGCGTCGGTCGAGGTACGAACTTCGAGACCGGATCTTGGCTGGGCTGATTGCAGCGTTCGCGCTGGTGGCCTTTCCAGCAGCGGCCCAGGCGGGGACGCTGGCCTCTTCGCCCTCGAGCTCGAATTACAACGCTCAGCCGTACTTCTACGGCTCTCAGTACAACAACTTCCAGGTGACCAACTCCGGCACGGACACCGCGGTCGGCAACGCCTCGATTACCGGGCCCGACGCCGCGCGGTTCTCGATCAGCGGCGACGGCTGCGGCGGTTCCACGCTCATGGACACCTGGAATTGCAACATAGGGGTCTACTTCAATCCCCCGAACGGCCCCGGCAGCTTCAGCGCCCAGCTCGAGATTCCCAGCGACGGTTCGCCCAACCCGCTGGTCGTCCCACTCTCCGCCCAGGCTCTCGCCGGCTCCAGGATGGTGGCGGCTCCGGCGCGGATCGACTTCGGAACCACGATCCTGGGAGCGGCGCCCAGTCGACAGGTCACTATCACCAACGTCGGCGATTTCGCCGGTGGCGTTCAGCAGGCCTTCGTCGTCGGTCCCGCGGAGTTCCAGATCGGCAACGACCACTGCTCGCAGCAGCCGCTCAATCCGGGCCAGAGCTGCACCCTGACGGCGCTGTTCATCCCGTCGTCCGTGCACGACTACCAGGGATCGATCTTCGCGATAACCGGCGACTCGCCCCAGCCGGTCCTCCCCATCAATGTCAGCGGCGAGGGTCGCCTCGCCCCGGGCCCGGCGCCCGATACGTGGATCATCCGGAAGCCGCAGAAGAAGACCCGAAGCAACACGGCCAGCTTCCAGTTCACCTCGACCGGGGTCGGCGCGAGCTTCGAATGCAAGATCGACAGTCAGCCGTTTGCACCCTGCACCTCCCCCGCGACCTACGTCGTCCACCGCGGCAGGCACTCCTTCGAGGTGCGCGCCAGGGCCGCGGACGGCAGCGTAGATGCCACGCCGGCCAAGGACTCCTGGAAGGTCAAGAAGAAGAAGAAGAAGAAGAAGAAGAAGTAGTAGTAGTAGCGGGGACACATCCATCGGCCAGCCCCGTGCGATGGAAGTTCGGAGAGAAATCTTGGAGCCCTATGGGAGCCCCGTCCCGCCACTCGCCTTGTAGCCCCAAGCGTCCGCGACTGGAGCTGGCCGGGAGCGCAGGCGACCCGCCGCGATCAGGCTGAAGGGTGCTGCTTTGGACGTTTTACGGAGAAGCGGCGGTCTTAGCGCGGGCCGAACGGCAGGGTGATCGCCCTGTCTGCGAGTGCCCCGCGCGGCCTAGTAGCGCGTCCGGCGACGCCGGTCCTCGTCGCCTAGCGACCGATCCGGCCTGCCGCGCACGAAGGTCAGATAGACGCCGAGGATCAAACCGAAGAAACCGACGATCATCAGGATCAAGCCGACGGTGGGGATGTCCACCGCCTTCCATGTGTCCTGGACTGCGTAGCGGAGGATGGCCCCGACAGCGATCAGGAACAGCGAGGTTCCAATCGTCATGCCCTGAATCATGCTCGCTGCGGCGGCGCGAAAACCTGCCCGTGACGACCGCCGCGACTAGCGGGCACCCCAGAGCAGCGTGATCGTCCTCTCCGCGAGCGCCCTGCGCCGGTCGCAGTACGAGCAGATGCCCTCGGCCTGCGCGGCCACGGCACCGCAGGCAAAGCAGCCCTCGACGGACCTCGGAGTAGCTACTTTGGACGAGGAGCGGCCTCTGCTTTGCATGGAAAGCAGCTGTTTGTGCGGGCCCCTCAGGCTGCCACCTTGCGCCGGATAGGATCGGACACGCGATGGAGCGCCTCGATTCAAGAACTGCCCTCGGGGTGATGAGAGCAGGTGTCGGGCTTGTTTCCCTCGCCGCGCCGACGCTGTCGGCGCGCATCTTCGGCGTCGCTCCCGGCCGCGACAATGGCTGGGTGACCCGGCTCTTCGGTTCCCGGGAGCTCGTGCTCGCCGCGTGCCTGCTCGGGGCCCGCGACGACGCTGAGCTCCGCACGGTCGCCAGCCTCGGCGTGGTGATCGACGCGATTGACGTGGCGTCCTCGACGGCCGAGTGGCGCGCGGGCAGGATCTCCGGCTACACGATGGTCAGCGGTGGTCTGGGTGCCGCACTGTTTGTCGCACTGGGAATCGACGCCGCCCGGGGAGCCAAGATTGAGACGGTTGAGCCTTGGGCCCAGGCACCGCAAGGCACCGCCGACTGACTACTGCTTTGGACGAGAAGCAGCCATTCCGACGCTGACTGGCGCACCAACTGGCGCACCGCTGGCGCACGAAAACTGAAACCTCGCCGTTTGCAGGGGAACTAGAGGATGTAGACGGTGGTGAAGACGATGATCCACATCACGTCGACGAAGTGCCAGTAGATGCCGGGTACCTCAACGCCCAGGTGGTCCTTCGCCTCGGGGCCGTAGTGGCCGCGCCAGGCGCGGACGTTGGCGATCCCGAGCAGCACGAGCCCGACCGTGACGTGCGCGCCGTGCAGACCGGTGAGGCCGTAGAAGATCGAGCCGAAGGCGTCGTCGCGGGCGCTGAAGCCGATGTGGATGTACTCGTTGACCTGGATGAAGAGGAAGGTCAGGCCGAGCAGGAACGTCGTCGCCAGCCCCATCTGCAGGCCGCGGCGGTTGCCTCTGCGGATCGACTCGAGGGCCCAGTGCATCGTGAAGCTCGAGGAGACCAGGATCGCGGTGTTCATACCCGCGACCGCGACGGGCAGCTCGAAGGGATCAGGCGGCCACGGGCCGTCGTTGGCCACCACCCGCAGGAAGAAGTACGAGGCGAAGAACGCCCCGAAGAGCATCACCTCGGAGACGATGAAGAGCAGGATCCCGAGGGTCTGCCGGTCTATCCGCGAGCTCTGGTTGGCCTCCGGCGGATGAGCGTGATGCTCCTCCGCGTGGCCGACCGCTACCGAGGCGCTCTCCATCAGCCCTCGGCTCCCGCGCCGACCGGTGTCGCCGCCGCGCTGGAGGCGGCGGGCTCGGTGCCGGACTCGAGGTGTTCAACGGGCTTGTCGGTGATGCCCTGAACCTTCTCGATCAGGCTCTCCTCGAGCCATTTGGACTGCTCGCCCTTCAGCGTGGAGATCAGGATGTCGTCGATCCGGTAGTGCTCGATCGCGTTCTCGATCGCGTGGAAGGGATCCGGGCTCATCGGCTGGCCGGTCGCGTCGATCTCGTTGCGGTACATCTCGGCGAGCGTCGCGGCCAGCCGCGAGCAGACCTCCTCGCGGCTGATCGCGCCGGAGCGCGGGCAGATGAACGTGTAGCGGTGCGGCTTGTCCTTGGCGCGTTCCGCGAGCCGGTCGACCAGGTCCTTGCTGTTCACGGTCTGGGTCGCGACGACGAGGGTGTGGGTCAGGTCCCAGCGCACGGCGTCGTCGTCGACCCGAACGGGGATGTGCTCCACCCGGTCGTAGCGGGCCTTCGCCCACTCGACCAGGTCCTTGCGAGTCAACCCGTAGCGCGTCTCGTAGAGGCAGGAGAGCAGGATGTAGTCGGGCGTGGTCGCCCGGACCGCGTCATCGAGGGCCAGCATCGAGTTCGGATCCATCACCGCTCCTTCGGACTCGATCCCGAATTCGCGCAGGACGGACTGGGTCACGTCGACGCGGCTCTGCGCGGCGGCGCGGCGCTCCTCCGTGTCGACCAGCTGGCCGACGATCGGCAGGTTCTGCGGAGCCACCACGGCGAAGTAGTCCGCACCGGCGTCGGAGAGCTCGCGACAGGCGGTGAGCAGCTTGCGGCCGCCCGCGACCTCGTTGAGGAAGGCGAGGACGCGCTTGACGCCGTCCCTCGACGGGGGCGGATCCGGATCGCCGAAGGTCGCGATCTCGCGCTTGGCGACGACCTCGGAGGCATGCTCCTGGGGCGTGCCGACATCGGTGATCGCGGTCTCGCCCAGCCCCGGATCGACTTCCGGATGCTCGCGCTGCGCCTGCTCGTCCGGGTTGGTCGTCGTCTCCTCGGTCACGTGGGCGCCCCCACGCCGGCCTTCTCGGGTTCGCGGATCTCGGCCTCCTCGCCGGGCATGATCACGTGGCGCGCGCCGGGGACGCCGAACTCGTACGGACCGCCGACGACGCGCGGGATCTCATCGAAGTTGAAGACCGGCGGCGGCGAGGAGACCTGCCACTCGATCGTCTTGGCGCGCCACGGGTTCGGGCCCGCCTTCGGCCCGTAGCGCCAGCTGACGATCATGTTGTAGAGGAAGATCAGCTGGGCGGCGCCGAGGATGAACGCGCAGACGGAGATGAAGAGGTTCCAGTCGCCGAAGGTCGCGGAGTAGTCGGCCACGCGGCGCGGCATGCCCTCCATGCCGATCCAGTGCATCGGGATGAAGGTGCCGAGCATGCCGACCAGGGTCAGCCAGAAGTGGATCCGGCCGAGCTTCTCGTCGTACATCCGCCCGGTCATCTTCGGGAACCAGTGATAGACGCCGGCGAAGATCGTGAAGACCGAGCCGCCGAAGAGCACGAAGTGGATGTGCGCCACGACGAAGTAGGTGTCCGAGACGTGGATGTCGATCGGGATCATCCCGAGCATCACGCCGGAGATCCCGCCGATCGTGAAGGTGGCTATGAAGCCCAGGGCGAACAGCATCGCCGTCGACTTGAGATGGATCACTCCCTCGAACAGGGTCCCGAGCCAGGAGAAGATCTTGATCCCGGTCGGCACCGCGATCAGCAGCGTCGTGATCATCATCGGGACCCGCAGCCAGCTGAACATCCCGGCGACGAACATGTGGTGCGCCCAGACCGAGTAGGACAGCACGACGATCCCGATCAGCGCCAGCGCCATCAGCCGGTAGCCGAAGATCGGCTTGCGGGAGTGAGTGGAGATCACCTCGCTGACGATCCCGAACCCGGGCAGCATCATGATGTAGACGGCCGGGTGGGAGTAGAACCAGAAGATGTGCTGGTAGCTGATCACGTCCCCGCCGAATGCCGCCTGGAAGAAGTTTGTGTGCAGGACCCGGTCGAAGAGGACCATGAACTGCACGCCCGCGATGAACGGCGTGGCGGCGACCACGAGCAGCGAGGTGGAGAGGTTCGCCCAGACGAGCAGAGGCAGGCGCCAGAAGTTCATCCCCGGCGCTCGCATGGTCACGATCGTGACCAGGAAGTTGAGTGCGGTCGCAATCGACGACGCGCCCGCGAACTGGACGCCGAGGTTGAAGAAGGACTGGCCTAACGGCGCCCCCGTGGAGAGCGGCGCGTAGCCGGTCCAGCCGGCGTCGAAGGCACCGCCGGGTGCCAGGTAGCTGCCGAGGAAGAGGAGCCCGGCGAGCGGCAGCATCCAGAAGCTCAGGGCGTTGAGGCGCGGGAACGCCATGTCCGGAGCGCCGATCATCAGCGGCAGGACGTAGTTCGCGATCCCGGCGAAGGCCGGGATGACGAAGACGAAGATCATCAGCGCCGCATGCGTCGAGAAGAGGCTGTTGAAGGTGCTCGGGTTGACGATCTGCGTGCCCGGCTGGGCCAGCTCCGCCCGCATGATCATCGCGATCAGTCCGCCGACGAAAAAGAAGAAGAACGTCGTGACCAGGTACTGGATCCCGATCACCTTGTGGTCGGTGTTGACCTTGAAGTAGTCGCGCACGCTGTAGGCGCCGTGGTTCTCGTGCTCGCGCTCGACCGGGAAGGTCGGAGCCCCGACCGCCCAGCGGAGCCAGTAGTCGAAGCAGCCGATGCCGACCAGGAAGCCGAGGGGCCCGGTGATCGCCGCGACGATCACCTGCGGGTAGCCGGTCTGCTGGGTCTGGGTCGCCGGCAGGCCGGAGATCAGCCTGAGGACGACCACGAGCCCGTAGCCGAACGCCGCTCCGAGGATCGTGAAGGTCATGGCCCGCCACCAGCCCGGGCGCCTGAACATTGCCGCTGTCATTCCCGCCATCCTTCCATCCTCCGGATTATCTCAACCGTTCCTAAGGTCACTGCGCGATCTGCCTTGGGGTGGTCGGTCCATTCGGCTGCTTCTCCCCGGCCTGCTCGTCCGTCTTGATCGGCGGCTGGCTCGCAGCCCATTTCTGCCAGTCGGCCTGGGACTTCTCGACCACGACGGGCGCCCTCATTGTGGAGTGCCCGATACCGCAGAGCTCCGTGCAGACCAGCGTGAAGTCGCCGGTCTTGGTGGGCGTGATGTAGGCGCGGGTCGTGATCCCCGGGACGTTGTCCTTCTTGATCCGCCACTCCGGGACCCAGAAGGAGTGGATGACGTCGAGGGAGTGCATCCGGAACTCGATCTGGCGGTCGACCGGGACGTGCAGCTCGCGCGAGGTCGTGCCGGTCTCCGGATAGTCGAAGTGCCACTCGTACTGCTGGGAGTAAACGTCGACCACCATCCTGTTCGGGTCGTGCGCCTCGATGTTGTCCAGGGTGATCCAGGAGTAGACCGCCAGCCCGAGGACGATCACGGTCGGGATCGCGGTCCAGGCGATCTCGACGCGCGTGTTGCCGTGGATCGGCGCGCCGTCCGACTCGTCTCCCGGCTTCGCCCTCCACTTCCAGACCGAGTAGATCATCATCACCATCACGATCGAGAAGACGAACGACGCGATCACGATGATCACGTCGAGCAGCGTGTCGATCTTGGGCGCCGCGGTCGACGCCTGCTCGCCGTTCCAGTTCGGGATCAACATGATCACCGAGGTGACGACGGTGAGGGCGATCACTGCCGCGATCAGCTTGCCTATGGGTAGGCCGCGCATCGGGCGGCATTCTATTCAGGGAACCTGAAGCAACCGCCTCACCCGCTCGTGTCGTCAGGCACGATCGGCGCAAGGGCGTCCAATTCGCCTCGCGACGCAGCGATGACCGTCCGCGCGACGCCCTCCCAGCTCCAGAGCTCGTCCACCCTCGCGGACAGGGCCAGCCCCGCCTCGCGCCGCCGATTCGGGCTCAGGGCAAGCCACCCATCGAGGCGGTCCGCGAGCTGGGTGACGGCGTCGGGGCCCACCGGGAAGCTCAGCAGCGGCACCAGCCCGGGGTCCACAGCGTCGGCGAGCAGCCGGGCGACCTCGCGCATCCCGGAGTGGTCGGCGGCGGTGGGCGGCACGCCACAGGCCGCCGACTCCGCCGGGACCATCCCGAACGCCTCGGGCCAGGTGCTGGGCATCGCGAAGGTGTGGGCGGCCGGCATCACGTCGGCGACCTCGTCGTGCTCGAGACGGCCGCCGATCAGCATCGACCCGGCGGCCTCGCGAGCCGCGTCCGCGTAGCCCTCCGGCGGATCGGCGAGGAAGCCGCTCAGGATCGGCAGAGGCTCGTCGTCGGCGCCCTCCAGACCCCGGCCTCTCGCCGCCACCTCGCGAGCCGCCTCGAGGTCGCCGCGGCCCAGCGCGTCGATCAGGGTGCGCAGTCCCTGCTCGAAGGCCCCGAAGCCGATGAAGAGAAGGCGCGGAGCGGCCGCGCCCGCTGCGCTGCGCTCCCGGTGCACCAGCGGCCACGCCGCCGCGAGCAGGTCGACGCCCTTGCTGACCAGGAGCTTGCCGACGAAGAGCACGCGGGGGTCGCCCTCCCCCCACTCGCGGAGCGCCCCGGCGAGCGCCGGACCGTCGCGCCCGAAGGAGTCTCCACCCTCCTCCGGGTCGTCCGGAGTCTCCGCCGCCAGGTCATCGGCGAGCTCGGCGAGATCATGGAGCGCCTCTTCATCCGGATGCGGCCGGAACCGTTGGACGTCGACTCCAGGCGGCCCGAGCCGGGTGCGCTCCGGCAGGCCTGGATCCGGAACCGTCTCGAAAAGGGCCCGAGCGGTGTGGGAGGAGCCGGCGAGGATCCCGGCGGCGGCATCCGTTCCCTCGCGGGCATATGGCACGAAGCGCTCGGGGTGCGGCCGCACCGTGTAGGAGATGTCTGAGCCGTGCACCTTGATCGCGAAGTGCAGCCCTGCCCGGGCGAGGATGGCCGGGCCCATGATCAGGTGGTTCGCGAGGGCCGCGTCGGGCTCGCCGAACGAGTCCACGACATCGCGAACCGCGGCGACGTTGGCGTCGAGATAGCGGTCGAGCTCCCCGTCGGTGAGCTCGGGGAACGTCTTGACCTCGAACCCCTCGTAGCGGTCGACCACGAAGACCGGCAGCAGACCGCCGATGTCGGGGATGTGCACGGTGATCCGGTCACTCGTGCGGACCCAGTCGAGCTCGCCCGCGCGCCGGTCCTGGCAGAGCAGGTGGACCTCGTGACCCTGGCGCGCGAGGGCCTGCGCGAGGCTCGCGTTGTAGACGTTCGAGCCGGTCCCGCGCAGCAGGTAGCCGTGGAAGATCAGGACTCGCACCGCACAACCGTATTGCGAGGGTTGGTCGGCTCTACGCGCTAAGGTGCCGCCCGTGCAGAATCCCGAGCAGACCTATCGCCTCCGTGCCCCGGCGTCGGGCCGCGAGGCCCTCGCCAAGGTGAGGCCCGACGGGGTCTACGTCGACCGTGAGAGCGGCGAGGAGATGCGCGTCGCCGCAGCGACCTTGCCCCTCGCTCCTTCGGAGTCCGCGTTGGTCAGGGCGCCGGAGAACCTCCGCGCCTGCCGCCGTTGCCGTCAGCTGATCGGGCTGGACGTGAGCGACTGCCCGTACTGCGGGCTGCGCCAGCCGGCCCTCGACGGCTCGTGACTTGCGGATATCGGTTGCTGATCCCGCTGGCGCTGGCCATCGGGATGATCGCCGCGGGGTGCGGGAGCGACAGCTCCGGCGAGACGACGACCCCTTCGGTCTCGATCCCGGCCGTCACCTCGCCGGTGCCCACGGCATCCACGACGGCGCCGGCGACCACCGCCACGGGCTCGACCTCCACGACCCAGGGCGGCAAGCCCTTCAACCCGCAGCAGCCCGACTCGGCGACCAACGACGTGCCGCCGAAGAAGGGGAGCCCTCAGGCGGCCTTCGAGCAGCACTGCAAGCAGAACCCCGCCGCGTGCGGCTAGCGGCCGCTTGTGGCCGCGACCTGATGGCGAAGCCGGGTTACTTCTTCTTCTTCTTCTTGGGCGGAGCCTGGTTCGGGTCCACGACGACCGTCGCCGAATAGAGCAGGCGCGCGGTGTTGTACACGCAGCCGTAGGCGCGCTGGGTGCCCAGGGCGTCCTGCGGGGTGCCGGCGAGGATGTCCGCGGTGTTGTTGCACTTGCCCTTCTTGCGGCTCGCGGCCCACTTCGTGTCCGCGCTCTGGTTGATCGCGAAGGCGGGCGCCCAGGTCGGGATCGTGAGGGCGACGACGTTGTTGGGCTTCACCCGCAGTGGTGTGTCGAGCGTGAAGGTCGTGGTCTGCCCGAGGAAGGCGGAGAGGTCCTCGACCGGTGACTGGTGCTTGAGCTTGTAGATCGGCTTGCCGCGCTTGATCGACTTCATGATCGGCTTGAGCACCGCGATCCTGGCCTTGGGCGGACCGCCGAAGGTCTTGCTGAAGAAGTCGTAGTCGCTCTGGTTGTTGTTCTGCGGGTTCGGCTTGGTGCTCGGTGCGCCGGTCTTGATCGACCAGGCGACGATCCGGCCCCTGGCCTTGACCAGGAACGGGTTCTTGGAGCCGGTGATGTTCGTCTGGAAGCCGGTGGTCTTGCCGATCGCCTGGCAGCTCGTGGGGCACGAGGGAACGGCGGGCGACGCAGCGCCCAGCACCGTCACGCGCGGAGCGGCGCCGGCGATGCCCGTGCCGATGATGGCCGCGAGCACGGCCACGAGGACCGCGGCCGCGGTCAACCCGTGCAGGCGTGCCGATGTGTGAGCGTCCCGGCCCATGCGGTTCATTGAACACTGCTTTTCGTGGAGGGTTGCGGGGGTCCTTGCAATCCGTGCCGGTAGGGTTCCGACGGATGGAGGGAGATTCCGCATTCCAGAGCTATTTGAACGGGGCGCTCGAGACCTTCGGGATCGTCGCCGACGAGGAGGAGCGGGCAGTGATGACGGGCGTCTGGTCGCTCTATGAGCCCGCCATGGAGCTGCTCAGGGACGCCGACCTCGGCGGCATCGAACCCGAGCGCAACGCGGACCTGTCGAAGCCGCCGCCTCGATGAGCGCCCTCGACCTGCCCCTGCGCGACCAGGCGGCGCAGATCGCGGCCGGCGAGCTCGACGCGGGAGAGCTGCTCGACGCCTGCCTGGCCAGGATCGAGGATCGGAATCCAGGCCTGAACGCGGTGGTCGCGACCTTCCCGGATCGCTCGCGCGAGATGCTCGAGCAGGCGCCCGACGGCCCGCTGCGGGGCGTCCCGGTTCTGATCAAGGACGAGTGGCCGCTTCCCTGGCGCGCCGAGACGGTCGGCGCCGCCTCGGTCCCCGGAGTGACGCTCGAGCCGGGCGAGTCCGGTCCGTACCGGGCCCTGCGCGACGCCGGGGCGGTGATCGCGGGAGTCGCGAACATGCACGAGCTGGGAGCGAGCAGCACCGGCAACACCTCGCTCTACGGCGCCGCCCACAATCCCTGGGACCTCGAGCGCTGCCCGGGCGGTTCCTCGAGCGGCCCGGCGGCGGCGGTCGCCGGCGGGCTCGTCTCGGGCGCCGTCGGCGCCGACGGGCTCGGCTCGATCCGGTACCCGGCGGCGTATTGCGGCCTCACCGGCCTGAAGCCCACCTTTGGCCGCTCCGCGATGGAAGGGCACCACATCGTCAACACGGAGACGATCGTCTCCGGCCCGCTCTGCCGCGACGCGGCCGATTGCCGGCTGCTCGCGTCCGCTCTGTTCGGAGAAGAGATTCCGGCGAGCCAGCCCACCGGGCTGCGGATCGGTGTGATCCGGGACCCCTACTGGAGCGATTCGGCACCCGGGGTTCGCGAGGCATGTGAATCCGCCCTCGAGGCCCTGCGGGCCGAGGTCGGCGGCGAGATCGTCGAGGTCGAGCTGCCGGACCTGGATCTGATCCTGCCGGCGTCGCTGCTGGTCGCGCAGGCGGAGGAGGCCGCGCACCTGGTTCCCAGCGTGCTCAACGAGCTCAGCCCGGAGCTCGGCGTGATCAACCGCGGGGTGCTCAAGCTCCGCGCGCTCCTGCCGCTCATCCTCACGGCTCGGGCGTTCAAGGTGCGCGCGAAGGTTCGGCGCGACCTGGCGGCTCTCTTCGACGGGATCGACCTGCTCGCCTGGCCGACCGTCCCCGCCGTCGCGCCGTCGCTCACCGAGCCGATGATCGAGCTCCCCTCGGGAGTCGAGTCGGCGGATGGCGGCAATGCACGCCAGGGCGTGCTCTCGAACCTCACGGGGGTGCCCGGCGTGAGCGTTCCGGTCGGACTCGATGGCGGAATGCCCGCCGCGCTGCAGCTGCTCGGGACCTGGGGCTCCGACTCCCTGCTGCTCGACGCCGCCGAGGCGCTGGAGCGGGCAACGAACCGCGAGTTCGTCGAGCTGCGCCCCGCGCTTCATGAAACGGGTCGCGCCTGAGGCCCGCCCTCGCATAAAGTCATGAGCCGGCGCGCCTGGCTTGCCTTCGCGGCGCTGTCGCTGATCTGGGGCGTCCCGTACCTCTTCATCAAGGTCGCCGTGGACGGCGGAGTGTCCCCCTTCTTCCTCGCCTGGGCGAGGCTGCTGCTGGGCGCCTGCCTGCTCTTCACCCTCGTCCCCCGCGAGGGCCTCGAGATGCTGCGACGGGGTCCACGCCGCTGGATCCTCGCCTATGCGACCGCGGAGATGGTCATCCCGTTCCCGCTGATCGCGGCCGGCGAGCAGCACGTGGACTCGTCGGTCGCCGCGATCGTGATTGCGACGGTTCCCCTGCTGATCGCTCTGCTGGCGCTCCGCTTCGATCACACCGAGCGCCCCACCCGGACCCGCATGCTCGGGATGCTGGTCGGGCTGGGCGGGGTGGTCGCGCTCGTCGGCATCGATCTGAGCGCCAACCCCAGCGAGGTCCTCGGTGCCGCGGCCGTCCTGGTCGCGGCACTGGGCTACGCGGCGGGCCCGATGATCATCAAGCGCCACCTCCTCAGCTTCGACCCGCGCGCGACGATGGCCGCCAGCCTGACGGTCGCAGCAGTGCTGCTCACCCCCGCGGGCCTGATCACGTTCCCCGGCACCACCCCACCGGCGGACGCGCTCGCCTCGCTGATCGTCCTGGGGGTCCTCTGCACCGCGACCGCGTTCGTGATCCTGATGGTGCTGGTCTCCGAGGTCGGCGCGGGCCGGGCCTCGATCATCACCTACGTGAACCCGGTGGTCGCGGTTGCGCTCGGGGTGATCGTCCTCGGCGAGAGCCCCGGCGCCGGAGCCATCGCCGGACTCCTCCTGATCCTGGCGGGATCCTGGCTTTCGACGGACAACCGGCTGCCGCCGAACCCGACGGCGATCGTCACGCGGCTGCGCGGGCGGCGACTGCCACCACGGACCGAGCCCCCCCTCCCGGTCCGCAGCACCGCCTAGCTCTGTGACGGTCCTCCGGGGCGGGTCCCGGCCGCCGGTTATCGTCCGGGACACCGTGGCCGCGATCGAGACGCAGCAGCTTGCTCGCGAGTTCGAGGGCGGCATCAAGGCCGTGGACGGCGTCGACCTCGCCGTCGCGGAGGGGGAGATCTACGGGTTCCTTGGGCCGAACGGCGCCGGGAAGACCACCACCGTGCGAATGCTGACCACGCTGCTCCAGCCGACCGGCGGAAGGGCGGTCGTCGCCGGGTTCGACGTGGCGAAGGATCCGGGCGCCGTCCGGCGCAAGATCGGCGTGGCCCTTCAGGAGGCCGCGCTCGACCCGCTGATGACCGGGCGGGAGCTGCTCCAGCTCCAGGCGACCCTGCACGGGATCAAGAAGTCGGAGGGAGCGGAGCGCGGGCAGTGGCTGCTGGACCGCGTCGGGCTGACCATGGCGGCGGACCGGCGGGTCGGCACCTACTCCGGGGGCATGCGGCGGAGGCTCGACCTGGCCTCCGCCCTGATCCACCGGCCCGAGGTGCTCTTCCTCGACGAGCCCACCACCGGCCTCGACCCCGTCAGCCGCAGGGCGATCTGGGAGGAGGTGCGCAAGCTGAACGCCGAGGGGAACACGGTCTTCCTGACCACCCAGTACCTGGAGGAGGCCGACCAGCTCGCGGACCGAGTCGGGATCATCTCGGGCGGCCGCCTGGTCGCGGAGGGCACGCCCGGGGCTCTCAAGGCCGAAGTCGGCAAGCCGCACCTCGAGCTCTCGCTCGTGGAGCAGGCCGGCAAGGAGTCCCGGGCCGAGGAGGTGCTGGCGCGGTTCGGGCGGCCGCTGCCCGCCCGTGACGGCACGCTGATGGTCGAGCTCGAGCACGGGACCTCCGAGGTCGGGCCGATCGTGGTGGCCCTGAACCAGGCCGGGCTCGACGTCGAGTCGCTCGACCTCGTGCAGCCGACCCTGGACGACGTGTTCGTCAACAAGACCGGGCAGCACCTGGAGGGCGCCTCGAAGGACGAGACCGGCGAGACCGAGGCGATCGCCGAATGATCGACAGCCTCACCACGAACGCGCGGGTGGTCTCCGCGCTCGGGAGACGGTCTGTGATGCAGACCCTCCGCCGGCCCCAGCTGGCCGCGCCGCTGATCCTCTTCCCCACCGCCCTGCTCGCCATCCAGACCGCCGGCGCTGGGAACGCCGTGCACCTCCCCGGGTTCCCCCCGGTCGACAACTTCCTCTCGTTCATGCTCGCCGGCGCGATCGTCCAGTCGGTGATGATGACCGGGAACTCCGGCGCGATCGCCTTCGCGATCGACATCGAGATGGGCTTCACCGACCGCCTCTTCGCGGCGCCGATCTCGCGCTACGCGGTGGTGCTCGGCAGGCTCGTGGCGACCGCGGTCCTCGGCGGCATCATCGCCATCTACTTCATCGTGCTCGGCCTGATCTTCGGAGCGTCGTTCAACGAGGGCGTCCCCGCCGCGATCTGGATCGTCTTCCTCACCTCGGTGTCCGCGCTCGCCTTCGGCTCGATCGGCGCCTCGATCGCGCTCCGGACCAACAGCGCCAGCGTGGTCCAGGGGATCTTCCCGCTGGTCTTCGTGATCCTCTTTCTCTCCGACGCGTTCTTCCCGGCGAACCTGATGCTCGACCCGGCGGGATGGGTCGCCCAGTACAACCCGCTCAGCTTCATCGTCAACGGGATCCGGGAGCCGGTGATCGCCGGCTGGGACCTGACCACCCAGCTCAAGGCGATCGGCGCCGTGATCGTGGTGGGTGCCATGGGGCTGACGCTCTGCCGGTTCGCGCTCGTGGGCCGGGTGCGGAGGGGCGTCTGATGGGGCACCTGCGGGAGATGTGGCGGAGCTGGGCCGCGATGGTGCTCGCACTCGTCCGCCGCGCCCTAAACGAGATCTTCCGCGTGCCCGGTGCGGCGATCCCGGGGATCCTCGCCCCCGCGATCTTCTTTCTCGGGCTGACCAGTGTCTTCGGCAGCCTCACCCTCCTCCCCGGCTTCACCACCTCCAGCTACCAGAGCTTCCTGATCCCGGTGAGCATGCTGCAGGGCGCCGGCTTCACCGGCGCGGCGACCGGCGTGAACCTCGCTCGCGACATCGAGCAGGGCTGGTTTGACCGGCTCCTGGCCGCCCCCGCCCCGCGGCCGGTGCTGCTCGCGGGCCTCGTGCTCTCCGCGAGCCTGCGCTCGCTGCTGCCCGCCACCTTCCTGCTGGGGGTTGGATTCGCCGTTGGGGTGCACTGGCCGGGGCTGGTCGGCCTGCTGCTCGCGCTCTTCCTGGTGATGGGCATGGCGGTCGTCGCCGCGACCTGGGGCACCTCGCTCGCCTTCCGCTTCAAGACGCAGTCGGCGGCGCCCCTGATGCAGATCGGCATGCTGCTCGCCGTGCTCACCACGACGGCCTACGCGCCGCAGAACCTGCTCACCGGCTGGCTGCAGACCGTCGCCAAGTACAACCCGGTCACCCAGGTGGTCGACGCGGCGCGTCAGGGCTTCGTCGGCACGGTGACCTGGTCCGATACCTGGCCCGGCCTGGTCACCCTGATCGGGCTTGCGGCGCTGCTCAGCTTCTTCGCGCTCAGAGGGATGAGGCGGATGACCGCGTGACGGTGGAGACCGCCGTCGTCCCGGAGCTCCGTGATCGCGTCCTCGGCATCGCCGAGGAGACCCTGCGCGGCAACTGGACCAGTGGGTCGCGCGACGGCGTCAGTTACGGATACTCCCGGCCCAGTCCGGGCCACTACCCGTGGCAGTGGTACTGGGATTCCTGCTTCCACGCGATCGTCTGGCGCCGCTTCGACCGGGGCCGCGCGGAGAGCGAGCTCCGCAGCCTGCTCGCAGGCGGCTCCGACGACGGCTTCATCGGCCACACGATCTTCTGGCACGGCCACGTCGACTGGCAGCGCCGCTGGACCTACAACGTCACCTCGCGCAAGGCCCGGAACACCTCGACCATCCAGCCGCCGCTGCTCGCCTGGTCGTGGCGGATCGCGGTGGGAGATCCGGCCGACGAGCCGCGCATCGCCGCCCATCACCGCTGGCTCCAGGCGAACCGGGATCTCGACGGCGACGGCCTGCTCTGGATCGTGCAGCCGGATGAGTCCGGCCTCGACTCCTCGCCCAAGTTCGACCCCGTCTGGGGCCTGCGCGCACATGCCCGGCCCCTGTTCCCGTTCCTGATCGCGCGCAACCGCCGGCTCGGCTGGGACGCGCGCCGCGTGGCCGCCGCTGGCGGCCCGGTGCTCTGCGAGGTGGTCACGAACGTGCTCTGGTGCCTGGCCCGGATGGCCGCCGGCGAGCCCTCCATCACGCCCCGGATCATCGAGCGCCTCTGGGACGAGCGAGGGTGCCTCTTCCTCGACCTCGCGCGAGGCAATCTGGCCCACGAGGGCAGAACCGATCCCGTTGGAGACGGCGACCGCCGCCTCCGGACCTCGACCTGGTCGGCCCTCGCCCCGCTCGCCCTTCCCGACCTCCCGGAGGAGATCGGCCGCCGCCTGGTCGAGGACCACCTTCTCGACCAGCGAAAGTACTGGCTGCCCTTCCCGCCGACGTCCGTCTCGGCGCAGGAGCCGGCCTTCGAGCCACGCAGGTGGAAGGGGCCGCTGCGCCGGGTCTACTGGCGGGGCCCGACCTGGGTCAACTCCGCCTGGCTGATCTGGATGGGCCTGACCCGGCTCGGCTACGACGCCGAGGCGATGGAGATGGCGAAGCGCCTGAGCGGCGCCATCGCGGAGGAGCGGCTGCGCGAGTTCTACGAGCCGTATTCGGGAGAGGGGCTCGGGGCCAGGGAGTTCGGCTGGTCCTCGCTGATCGCGGAGCTCGCCGATCCGGACCCGGCGGCCGCCGGGTCTTATCTCTAGGAACTCTGTGCCGGACTACTTGGTCGCCGGAACGGCAACCGGCGTCGAGAAGCCGGCCTTGCAGACGAACTTGCCGGCGGTCTCCTTGAGCGCTTTGATCCGCACCGAATTCGTACCGGCCGGCAGCGCGTTCGGCAGCTGGCCCGAGATCGAGAAGTTCCCGCTCGAGTCGGTGCTCGAGCCGGCGAGCGTCGAGATAGCCGTTCCCGTCGAATCCAGCACCTGGAGCCGCACCCCGCGCGAGATCCGGCACGCCTTGACGGTGTTGAGCGCCCCCTTGACGCTCACCTTGCCGCCGTTGTTTACCTTCGGGCTGCCGCTGAAGTAGATGACGCTCGTCTTCTTCTTCTTCTTGCCTGACGCCATCGCCCCGGCGCTGAATAGGCCGAGTCCCAGCAGTGCCACCGCGAGCACGGCGATCAACCTTCCCGCCCTCATCTGACTCCTCCTCCGGTTGGTTGGAGGACCAGCCTACGCCGTGACTACTTGTAGCGGTAGGTGATTCGGCCGCGGTCGAGGTCGTAAGGCGAGAGCTCGATCTTCACCCGGTCCCCGGGGAGGATGCGGATGTAATGGCGGCGCATCTTGCCCGAGATGTGGCCGAGGACCTCGTGGTCGTTGTCCAACTTGACGCGGAACATCGTGTTGGGCAGCGCCTCGGTGATCTCGCCCTCCATCTCGATCTTCTCTTCCTTCGCCATATGCGACCGGGCAGGGTAGCGGCTGGAGCTACTTGCCCTCGAACGTCGCGTTGCCGGGCCCGTCCTTCAGGAAGCTGGCCACGGCGTTCTGCAGGTCCTCCGAGGCGAACAGGTCGGCGAACACACCCGGGGTCACCTCATCGGCCCCCTCGACCCCGCCGGCCCGGTAGCCGCGGATGATCTTCTTGGTCGCCCCGTGTGCGACGGTCGGGCCGTCCGCCAGCCTGTGGGCGAACTTCATGCCCTTCTCGAGCAGCGCATCGTCGGGGACCACGCGATTGACCACGTTCCAGCGCTCCAGCGTGGCCGCGTCGTAGAGGCCACCGCTCATCACGAACTCCGCCGCGCGCGCCGGCCCCGCCCGCTCGGCCATCCGCTGCGTGCCGCCGGCGCCCGGCGTGAGGCCGACGACGGCCTCGACGAGGCCGAAGCGCGCCGACTCGGTCGCCCAGATCATGTCGCAGCCGAGCGAGATCTCCAGGCCGGCGGTCAGGCAGAGGCCGTGGACCAGGGCGAGCGTCGGGATCGGCAGCTCCTCGAGGCGACGGACGACCGGGATCAGCGAGCCGAACGCGTCGGAGGCGGCGCCCTCTTCGACCACCCGCTGAAAGCTGTGCACGTCCACGCCGCCGGTGAAGATGTCCCCCTCGGCGCGCCAGACCAGGGCGCGCGCGTCGGAGCCCTCGACCTCGTCGATGCAGGAGATCAGCGCTCCCCAGGCGTCGTCGCCGAACAGGTTGAGCGGCGGGTTGGAGAGCACCATCGAGGCGACGTTGCGGTCGCGCTCGAGCCGAATGGGTTTCGTCTCAGCCATCTTCTCCTCGCAGTTCGTTGGCGATCTGTGCGATCTGGTCCGAATCCCCGGGCTCCGGGATCCAGGGCAGCTTGAGCGGGTCATCCTCGTAACGCGGCACGACGTGGATGTGGAAATGGAAGACCGTCTGCCACGCCGCCGCCCTGCAGGCGTTGATCAGGTTGATCCCGTCCGCGCCGAGCACGTCCTTCATCTGCCGGGACAGGCGCTGGGCGGCCAGCGCCGTGGCCGACAGGTCCTCCGGTGAGATCTCGAGCAGGTCCGCCGAGTGAGCCCGCGGCACGACCAGCGCATGTCCCGCGGTCGCCGGATTGATGTCCATGAAGCTGACCGTGCGCTCGTCGGAATCGATCGTCTCGCTCGGGATCGACCCGTCGACGATGCCGCAGAACAGGCAATCCGCATCCGCCATGGGCGCGAGAGGCTATTGGAGCCCTGAAAAGCGAGCGGAACGGCACCTCAGCGAAGCTGCCTGGCCCGCTCCAGGGCCTGCGAGCGGCTGGTGATCTCGCCCGTGAACGCCTCGGCCCGCAGCTCCTCGAGCAGCCGGCCCATCTCGGGGCCGGGCGCGACTCCGAGCTCCTCCGAGAGCTCATCCCCCGTCAGCGGTGGCCGCGGCGACCCGTCTCGATGCCAGGCGAGGGCCTCCCCGAGCATCTCGCGGGCCAGGTCGAGGTGGGCCTGGATCATCTCCGGGCCGGCCAGCGGGCCCTCGCCACGCGCGGCGAGGCGATCGGCGACGGTCAGCAGCGTGACATCGGCGGACACGGGCTCGGTGGCGACGAGGTAGTCGTAGACGGCGCGCCGCGAAAGCGGCCTCTGGTGGATCAGGAACCCCAGCCGCAGATGATGGAGAGCGAGGCCCTGCAGATGCCCGCTCAGCGCTCGGCTGGTGCGGAGCCGCCGGCAGATCGAGGCGATGATCTTGGCCCCGACCTCGTCGTGACCGATGAAGGTCACGTACCCGGATCCCTCCGCCCGGGTGTCGGGCTTCCCCAGATCGTGAAAGAGGGCTCCGAACCGCAGCGCACCTCGGCGGCTGAGCTCATCGGCGAACGGCTCGTCGAGGAACAGCTCCACCTCGGGTGAGAGGTCCCCGGCGAAGCCCGGCAGGTCCGTCTCGACGCCGAGCCACTCCTCGAGCACCGCGACCGTGTGCCCGAGCACGTCCAGGTGGTGGTTGGGATTCTGGGCGACGCCCCGAAGCGCCTCGAGCTCCGGCAGCACGACCGGCAGCACGGCCAGCTCCTCCATCAGCCGCAGGCCCCCCAGCGGGTCTCGTCCGGCGAGGATGCCGCGAAGCTCGGCGAACTGGCGCTCACCCGCCGGGTCGGCGGCGTGGGCGGCGCGTCCGTGGGCGAGCCCCCTCGTCTTCGGCTCGATGGTCAGGCCCAGGCCGGCCGCGAGCCGGCAGGCGCGCAGCAGGCGAAGTGGGTCATCCTCGAACGCGGCCTCCGACGCCGCCCTCAGGACCCTCGCCTCGGCGTCCGCGACGCCGCCCGTCGGATCGATCGGATCCCCGCCGGCGAGGGGCATCCCGATCGCGTTGACCGTGAAGTCGCGAGCGCGCAGGTCCCCCTCGATCGAATCCGCGCGCAGGGCGGACACGTCCACGTGCCAGCCATCCGTCGGCGCGACCGCTCGCCACGTCGCGAACTCCTCCGAGAGGCTGAAGGCCGAGCCGCCGGCCACTCCCGCGATCGCACGGGCGAGCTCCTCCTCCGTGCCGCGCTCCACCGCCAGGTCGGCGTCGGCGACCCGCTCCTCGAGCAGCGCGTCGCGGATCGCGCCGCCGACGATCCAGACGTGGCTCGAGCGCTCCTCGAGCGCCGTCCGGACGGCGGCGATCGATGGCGCGGCGCCGAGGGCATCCTCGAGCGATGCGCTCACTCGACGACCTCCCGGGGCACGCGCTGGGAGATTCCGCAGGTCACCTCGTAGTTGATGGTGTCGAGTCGCCTCGCCACCTCCTCGGCCAAAATGCGCTCCGCTCCCTGGGCGCCGATCACGACCGCCGGGGCGCCCGGCTGCACGTCGGTCTCCGGGCCGAGGTCGATCGTGATGTTGTCCATCGACACCGTTCCCACGAGCGGATACCGGCGGCCACCGACGAGGACCTCGGCGTTGTTCGAGAGGCCGCGCCGCACGCCATCGCCGTAGCCGATCGGCAGCACCCCGACCCAGGTGTCCTCGGGCGCCCACCAGGTCCGACCGTATCCCGCGCTCGCCCCGCCCTCGAAGCGCTTCACGTCGGCGACGTAGGAGTGCAGCGCCAGCGCCGGCTCGAGGTCCCGCTCGGAGGGGTCTCGCCCGAAGGGATCGAGCCCGTAGACGGCGATCCCGCAGCGGACCATGTCGAAGTGGGTCGCGGGGTCGCGCAGGGTCGCGGCGCTGTTGGCTGCATGGACCGTGCACTCCGGGGCGAGCTCCCTGACCGCCTCGGCGACCGGGGCGAAGGCGGAGAGCTGCTCGCCGAGGTAGGCGTCGCCCTCCTCGTCCGCCGTGGCGAAGTGGGTCCAGACGCCGCCGACGTCGAGTCGCTGGTCCTCGACGCATGCCCGAGCCAGCTCGATCACCTTCCCGGGGTCGCGCTCGCCGAGCCGGCCCATGCCGCTGTCGAGCTTGACGTGCAGACGGATCATGCGGCCGAGGTCCTCCGCCATCCGGGAGCAGGCCTCCCGGAAGCCCTCCCGCCAGACGGCGACCTCGGCACGCGCCTCCAGCGCCGCCCTCAGCTCCCCGGGCGTGAGCGCGCCCATCACCAGGATCGGGACATCTGGGAAGTGCAGCCGGAGCTCCTCCGCCTCGGCGGCCGCGGCCACCGCGAGCCGGCTCGCGCCGCCCCGAAGTGCGGCAGCGGCGCAGACCGCGGCGCCATGCCCGTAGCCGTTGGCCTTGACGACGGCACAGAGCTCCACCCCGTCGCCGACCCGCTCATTCAGCGTCCGGCAGTTCCGCTCGACCGCCCCGACGTCGATCGTCGCCTGTGCCCGGGTTGTCGTCTCGGGCGTGCTCAGAGCGCCAGCCCCGCGGGGATCGACTCGATGACGTCGCCGGCGATCACCGAGTCGTGGCCGACGCGGTGACCGGCCTCTCGCCCGGCCCGGGAGTGAGCGACCACGGCCGCGCACGTGGCGGCGTACGGCTCCATTCCCCGAGCGATCAGTGCGGCGATCATCCCGGAGAGGACATCGCCCGTTCCGGCGGTGGCGAGCTGTGGACTGGAGACCGCGTTGACCGCGAGGCGCTCGCCGTCGGTGACGATCGTGTCGTCGCCCTTCAGCAGGACGATCCCCCCGCTTCGCGCCGCGGCCTCCCGGGCGCTCTCGGCGCGCTTGGCCCCGATCTCCTCGGAGTCCCGCTCGAGCAGCCGGCCCATCTCGCCCGCGTGCGGCGTGAGCACGAAGGGCGCCCTGCGCCTGGCGAGCTTCTCGATGCGCCCCGCGTGGGCGTTGAGGCCGTCGGCATCGATCACGAGCGGGGCCTCGATCCTCTCGGTGAGCTCCTGGATCAGCCGCTGCGTTCCCTGCTCGCGCCCCATGCCGGAACCGAGCACCACGCAGGCGGCTCGCTCGGCGGCGCCGAGGATCTGCTCGGAGGCGGCCGGGCGCAGCCTCCCGTCGCGGCTCGCGCAGCCGATGGACATGACCTCGGTCAGCTTGATCTCGAAGACCTGCTCCAGGTCCGCCGGGACCGCAACGGTCGCGTATCCGGCGCCCGCGCGGATCGCGGCGAGCGCCGCCATGCTGACGGCACCCGTGAGCCCGCGGGAGCCGCCCACGATCAGCACCTGTCCGGAGCTGAATTTCGTCGAGCCGGAGGCTCGGGCGGGCGCAAGCGCGAGGACCCGCATGCCGATCAGGCCCGCCTTCGGCTCGACCGGCGCACCGTCCGGGATGCCGATCGGGGCGACCCGCAGCTCACCCGTGTGCTCCTTGCCCGGCGAGATCCAGTGGCCCAGCTTCGGCGCGTGGAAGGTCACGGTCACGTCCGCGTAGACGGCCGCCCCCTCGACCTCACCGGTCGACGCGTTCACCCCCGAGGCGATGTCGGCCGCGACGACCGGTGCATCGATCTGGTTGATCGCCTCGATCGCCGCTACCGCCGGCCCGCGCGGGCTCCCGGCGAAACCCGTGCCGAAGACCGCATCGATGACGACGCCCGCGCCGCGCATCGCCTCGCTCAGCTCTTCCGGGTCGACCTGACGAGCGCCCTCGAATCGGTCGACGTTGGCCCGCGAGTCCTCGGAGAGCTCGTCGGGGGCCGCGAGCAGGAGCGCGTCGACCTCGAGGCCGGTCTCGCGCAGAGCACGCGCCGCGACCAGCCCATCGCCGCCGTTGTTCCCCTTCCCGCAGACGATCGCCGCACGGCTCGAGGTAGCGGTCTGAGCGGCCGCCTCGGCGAGCGAGCGCCCGGCGCTCTCCATCAGCTCCAGCGACGGCACTCCCTGGTCCCTGATCGCCCACGCGTCGGTGGCGCGCATCTCCTCGGCGTCCAGGCATGGATCGAGCCAGTCCTCCATCGGCGTGAGCCTACTCTGGGATAACCTCCCCGCAGGTCCATGGAGGGACGAGGCAATCGCCTGGCTTTGCTGGCGCTGCCATTGGCGGCATTCCTCGTCGCGCTGTTGCTGCCGGCCGGAGCGAATGCCGCCACGACCTGGCTCTGCAAGCCGGGCGCGACCCCGGACCCGTGCTTCGGCAGCCTGCAGACGACGGTCATCGACCCGTCCGGGCAGAGCCATGTGGAGAATCCGGCGAACGCGAAGAAGCCGCGGATCGACTGCTTCTACGTCTATCCCACGGTCAGCGACGACAAGACCGAGAACTCCGACCTCTCGATCGACCCCGAGGAGATCGCGATCGCGCAGTACCAGGCGGCCCGCTATTCGCAGCGTTGCCGCGTCTTCGCGCCGATGTACCGGCAGCTCACGCTCCAGGGGCTCGGATCCACGCCGCCACCCGAGGCGCTGCTCATGGCCTACGGCGACGTGCGCGCGGCCTGGAAGGAGTACATGCGCCGCTACAACAAGGGGCGCGGTGTGGTCCTGATCGGGCACTCGCAGGGCTCCGGGATGCTCGAGGAGCTGGTGCGCCGGAAGATCGACCCCTTCCCAGCCGCGCGTCGGCGGCTCGTCTCGGCGATCCTGCTCGGCGGGAACGTCACGGTCAAGCGGGGCAGAGGCGTCGGCGGCGTCTTCCGCCACGTGCGGGCCTGCCATTTCCCGCGCCAGACCTCCTGCGTGATCGCCTTCTCGACCTTCAACCAGACGCCGCCGGACGACGCGATCTTCGGCAAGCCGCCCGGGGTCCTCTCGCAGGCCTTCAATCAGCCCGAATCGCCGGACCTGCAGGTGCTCTGCACCAATCCGGCGGCGCTGCGCGGCGGCTCCGCGCCGCTCGACACGCTGGTCCCGACGTTCCCCTTCCCCGGCACGATCGGCCTCGGGGTGAGGGTCCTCTACAACGGCTCGCCGCCGACCGCCCCGACGCCGTGGGTGACACCCCAGGACCACTTCACCGGTGCGTGCGTGCAGAGCCCCAACGGCACCAACGTCTTGATCATCTCCCCGGTTGACGGCGCCCGGCAGCTCACCCCGACTCCGGACAAGCGCTGGGGGCTGCACCTCTCCGACGCGAACATCGCGCTCGGCAACCTCATCGCCGACGTCCGCAGCCAGACGAAGGCGTACCTGAAGCGGCGCGCGAAGCGCCACAGCCGCAAGTAGCCGCTAGGCCGCGATCGCGACGGCCGCGGCGCTCTCCCGCGAGTGCGTGAGCGAGATCGCGATCTGCGCGCCAGCCGCGACCTCGGCGGCGCGGCCGTGCAGCTCGACGCGCGGCGGCTCGCCGGCGACGATCTCGATCTGCCTGGGCGGTACACCGGTGCCGAGCGCCTTGATCACCGCCTCCTTGGCGGCGAAGCGAGCGGCCAGGTGCCGGCCGGGACGGGCGCGATCGCGCGCATAGGCGAGCTCTCCCGGGGTGAAGAGCCGTTCCGCCAGCCTCGGCCGGCGCTCCAGCGCACGCTCGACGCGCTCGATCTCGATCAGGTCGATGCCGACGGCGGGCGCCACGGCGCGGGACCTACTTGAGGCCCAGGACCGCTTTGAACTCGGCCTTGTCGCCGCTCGCGCCCGAGCCGGTGACGACGTAGTTGAGCGCGTCCAGGTAGGGCTTGGCCTGCACGTAGCTCGGATCCGACTTCGCTCCCTGGGACTCCGCCAGAGCGAACACCGACTGGAGATTCAGGAAGAGATCCGTGCCGAGCGAGGAGACCTGATCGTGCGCCGCGCTGAAGGCGGGCGAGTCCGAGAGCGTTTGGGCCGGCGTCAGGCTCGTCTCAGCGGAATTGGCCCCATAGCCGATCACCAGCTTGTCACCCTGTTGCGCGATCTCGATCGGCGCAGGGAAGCTCGGATCCGACAGCTGGAAGCCGGTCCCGCCGCCGGAGAGCTGCAGCGGCTTGATCTTCCCACCGAGCTGCAGCAGCCCCTGGAGCTGGCTCAGAAGGCGTCCGGTGAGCTCGGGGTCCTTGGATTGCACGACGAGCGCCCCGGTCAGGGTCGATTGCTTGGTCCCCTGGACGTAGATGACGGCATCGCCGAGCGCCCCGGTGAGCTGGTCGAGCGACGACCCGGTGGTCTGCTCGATCTGCTGCTGCACGGAGTCGAAGTTGGGGATCTGCTGCTTGAGTTGGTCGAGGCTCTGCTTCAGGTTGTCCCCGAGGTTCCCGACGCCGAGCGCGAGCCAGGACTGGCCCGGCACATCGCCGATCAGCGAGCTCTCGGGCGTCTCGACGCCGTTCGTGCCGCCCGTCGCCTCGAGCTCGACGGAGTTCGCCGAGGCGGTCAGCGCGCCCGCGACCGGCTCGTTCAGGTTGGCGCCGGCGCTCTTCTCGATTGCGGCCTGGCTGCTCGCGCCGAACTGGCTGCCGAGCGAGTCGATGAAGGTCTTCGGGACCGTGTAGATCGTGCCGAGCCGGTCGCCGGGAAGGTCACCGATCGAGTCCTTGAAGTCACCGGAGTCGCCGAGCGAATCGCCCTTGTCCGCCTGGATCGCGGCCTGGACGCCCGCCTCGTCGCCAACGAACAAGAAGTCGCCCTCGGTCGCGTACGCCGTGGTCCCATCCTTGGCCGTCTGGACCGAGACGCCGTCGATGTTCTTCGGCTGGCCGCTCGCGCCGTTGGCCTTCTGTGCAAACGCGAGGGCGGCGCTCGGGTTCGTGGTCTCGATGACCGACGCCCCCTGCGAGTTCTGACCGAGAGTGGTGAAGAAGACAGCCGCCTTCTGGCCGAGCCAGGGAGCGATGTCCGTCTGGTAGTCGACCGGCTGACCCGTCGCGGTCTTCTGCTTGTCGATCAGCGAGACGATCTTGCCGCCCGGATCGGCGGTGCCCAGGATCTTGCCGAGCGCCGCCGTGGCGTCGGATTGCGCGCTGCCCGTCGGCTTGACGGTGGCGTCGAGGTAGATCGGCGTGTTGGCCGGGACGGCGGCCGCCGGGCCGACGTCGACGTTGCTGCTGCCACCACCGCCGCAGCCGGCGAGGACCGCGGCCGGGACGGCGACGCAGGCAAGGAGAAGCGCAGGAGTTCGGGGACGACTCACGAGGGGCGGGATCGTAGCGTGGCTATTCGACGGTTACGGTCTTGGCCAGATTGCGGGGCTGATCCACGTTGAGGCCGTTCTCGCGGGCGATGTAGTAGGCGAGCAGCTGCAACGGCACGATCGCGACAATGGGCTGCACGATCCAGTCGGTGCGCGGCACGAAGATCGTCTGATCCGCAGCCTCTTCGACCGACGCTGACCCCTCCGTGGCCACGGCGATCACATCGGCGCCGCGGGCCCGGACCTCCTCCATGTTGGAGAGCATCTTCTCCACCACCGGGCTGTCGGTCGCGACCGCGACCACCGGCGTCGACTCGTCGAGCAGCGCGATCGGGCCGTGCTTCATCTCTCCGGCGGCGTACGCGTCGGCCGGGATGTAGGAGATCTCCTTCAGCTTCAGGGCACCTTCGAGGCAGACCGATAGGCCGATGTGGCGGCCGATGTACATGAAGAAGCGCTGCTGGTACTGGGCCCGCGCGATCGCCTTGACGCGCTCGTCGCAGGAGACGATCGTCTCCTGGATCTTGTGGGGCAGCGACTTGAGCTCGGCGACGAGCTCCGCGAGCCGCTCCGGCTCCATCGTCCCGCGCAGCTCCGCGAGGCGCAGCCCGAGCAGGTACATGGCGGCGACCTGGCTGACGAACGTCTTCGTTGCGGCGACGCTGATCTCGATCCCGGAGCGGGTGAAGAGGACGGCGTCGGCGTCCCGGGTCGCCTGGCTGCCCATCACGTTGCAGATCGCGAGAACCTTCGAACCACCCTCCTTGGCCAGCCGCATCGCCGCGAGCGTGTCGGCGGTCTCGCCGGATTGAGTGATGCCGATGACCAGGTCGTTGGGCCGGTGCACCGGGTCGCGGTAGCGGTACTCGGAGGCGATGTCCATCTCCACCGGGACGCGCGCCCACTGCTCGATCGCGTACCGACCGACCAGACCGGAGTGGTAGGAGGTCCCGCAGGCGACGATCACGATTCGCTCGATCCCCTTCAGAAAGTCGTCGTCGAGGTCGACGTCGGTGAGATCGACCCCGTACAGCGTCGGCAGCCGGTCGGTGATCGTCTCGGCGACGGCGTCGGGCTGCTCGTGGATCTCCTTGAGCATGAAGGTCTCGTAGCCGCCCTTCTCGGCCGCGTCCTCGTCCCAGGTCACCTCGATCGGCTCGCGGCCATCCACGACGTTGCCGTCCGCGTCCATCACGGTGACATCGCTCTTGTGGAGCGTGACGATCTCGTCGTTCTTGATGCCCAGGGCGCGCCGCGTCTGGGCCAGGAAGGCGGGGATGGCGGAGGCCACGAAGTTCTCGTCCTCGCCGAGGCCGATGATCAGCGGGCATTCCTTCCTCGCCGCAACGAGCGTGTCTTCATGGTCGTTGTGCATGGCGACGAATGCGTAGTGGCCGCGGAGGTCGTCGAAGGCCTCCCGAACAGCTCTTGTCAGATCGCCGTCGTAGTGGCGCTCGATCAGGTGGGCGACGATCTCGGCATCGGTCTCAGAGGTGAACTCATGGCCCTCGGTGATCAGCTCGCGCCGCAGCTCGGCGTGATTCTCGACGATCCCGTTGAGGACGATGTGGATCTTGTCCTCGCAGTCGCCATGGGGATGGGCGTTCTCCTCGGTGACCCGGCCATGGGTGGCCCAGCGCGTGTGGCCGAGGCCGATGGTGGCCGGCATCGAGGCCACCGCGACCGAGCCGCCATCACCATTGGATGAATGCTCCTCGACGGCGGCGCGCAGGTTCGCCAGGTTGCCGACAGCGCGCACGCTGTCGATCTCGCCGTCCGAGAGCACTGAAATGCCGGCGGAGTCGTAGCCCCGGTACTCGAGCTTCTCCAATCCGGCGATCAGCAGGTCCCGGCACGGTCGGTCACCTACGTATCCGACTATGCCGCACATAAGGGAGCTACAGGGTAGAGGCAGACGGCTTCGTCATCAGCGGCTGCCACAAATGTCGCAGCCGGATCTATGCCAGTTCCCGGCGGACGAGCTCGGCGAGGCGATCACAGATCGCCTCGGTCTCGCCTTCGTCGGGCGCCTCGACCATCACGCGCACCAGCGGCTCGGTGCCCGACGGCCTGACGAGGACGCGGCCGCGGCCCTCCAGCTTCGAGTTCTCCTCGTCGACCGCTCTCCAGACCTCCGTCGCGCCCTCGATCGCGCCGCGATCCCTGACCTGGACGTTCTCCAGCCGCTGGGGCAGGCGCTCGAACGGCTCGACGTCCTGGAGGCGGCGCCTGCCGAGAGCGCGAAGGGTGAGCAGCGACGCCGCGATCCCGTCGCCGGTGGGGGTGAAGTCCGTCCAGACGATGTGACCGGACTGCTCGCCGCCGAGCCGCCAGTCGCGCTCGAGCAGCTGCTCGATCACATAGCGGTCGCCGACCTGCGTCTGGACCACCTCGATCCCCGCCTTCTCCATCGTGGTCATGAACCCGTAGTTGGTCATCACCGTCACCGCGACCCCGCCCTCGAGCTCCCCTCGCTTCTGCAGATCCAGGGCGATCAGAGCGATCAGGTCATCTCCGTCATGAAGCCGCCCGTTGTCGTCGACGGCGATCAGGCGATCGCCGTCCCCGTCATACGCGAAGCCGATGTCGGCGCCGGAGGACCGCACGACCTCGACCAGGCCCTCCGGATGAGTCGATCCGCAGTCGGCGTTGATGTTGCGGCCGTCCGGCTCCACCGCGGTCAGCACCAGGTCGGCGCCGAGCGCCTGGAAGATCACCGGAGCAGCCCGGAAGGTGGCGCCGTTCGCGCAATCGAGAGCGACACGCATCCCCGAGAGGTCGAGTTGGAAGGCGGTGCGGAGCTCCCTGATGTAGTCATCGAAGGAGCCCTCGAGCGACCGGACGCCGCCGACCCGCTCCCCGGTCTCCTCCTCCATCAACCCTTCGATCTCGAGCTCCACGTCGTCGTCGAGCTTGGTGCCGCGCGAGTTGAAGAACTTGATCCCGTTGTCGGCGAAGGGATTGTGGGAGGCGGAGACCACCGCCGCCAGGTCGAAGCTGAGGCGTCGGGCCAGCACCGAGGCCGCCGGTGTCGGCAGGACGCCGCCGAGCATCGCGTCGCCTCCCCCGGCCGCGATCCCCGCGGCGAGGGCCTCCTCCAGCATCGGGCCGGACTCGCGCGTGTCGCGGACGATCAGGACCTGCGGGCGCTCGGACTCGTCCCGCAGCGCCGCGGCGCGGCCCAGCCGCACCGCTAGGTCGGGCGTGAGCAACTCGCCGACGGGGCCACGGACCCCATCGGTCCCGAAGAATCTCCTCTCCGCCACGCTTGGCGGACGCTAGCGCTTGCTGAACTGCGGGCGCTTGCGGGCCTTCTTCAGGCCGGCCTTGCGGCGCTCCTTGACCCGAGCGTCGCGGGTCAGCATTCCCCGGCGCTTCAGCTCCGGGCGAAGCGCGGGATCGATCTCGGTCAGGGCACGGGCGATGCCGTGGCGGACGGCCGCCGCCTGGCCGGAGATGCCGCCTCCGTGCACGCGGATCCGGACGTCGACGTTCGCCTCGTAACCGCTCTGGACGAGCGGCTGCTTGGCGACCGACTGCAGGTAGTCACGCGGGAAGTACTCCTCGAGCGTTCGCTTGTTGATCTGGATCGTGCCGTCCCCGGGGCGAATGATCACGCGAGCGACCGAGGACTTTCGCTTGCCGGTCGCCGAGTAGCTCGCATCGCCGGAGAGCTTGGCCGGCTGCGCGGCGAGCGGCGCGGAGTCGTCCTCATCGCCGATCAGCTCACGTTCGCGGCGGGCGCGCTCCTCCTCCTCGGCCTCCTGGCGGGCGCGCTCCTCGGCGTCCAGCTGGCGCTCCGGCTCGATCGCGATCGGGTCGAGCTCGGCGCCGGGGACGACGTCTTCCTTCTTCTGCTTGCCCTCGGCCTTGGCGGGCTCGGCTGGAGCGTCCGTGGCGGGAGCCGCGGCCTCCTGATCCGGATCACGGGTCGCGCTGTCGCGCGCCCTCGCATCATCGTCCTCCGTGGCGGCGTCCTCCGCGAGGCCCTCCTCGGCGGGGGGCGTCTCGGGCTCGGTCTCGCCGCGCTCGGGAGTACCGCCCTCAGACGGCGGGTGCTGCTCGGGACCCGCCTGCTCGTCGGCCTGCTGCTCCTCGGGAGTGCTCTCCTCGGCTGGCTTCTGCTGCTCGTCGTCCTGCATCTAGGTCTCGATCTCCAGTGGCTTGGGCTGCTGGGCCTGGTGCGGATGCTCAGGGCCCGCGTAGACCTTGAGCTTGCGGAGCTGTTGGCGACCCAGCCGGTTACGGGGGATCATGCCCTTGACGGCCCTGCGGATGACCTCCTCGGGTCGCTGCTCGAGCAGCTCGGCGAGGGTCCGGGAGCGGATGCCGCCCGGGTATCCGCTGTGCCGCCAGTAGCGCTTGTCCTCGCGCTTCTTGCCGGTCACCGCGATCTTCTCGGCATTGACCACGATGACGAAGTCGCCGACGTCGACGTGCGGCGTGTAGGTCGGCTTCCGCTTCCCTCGCAGCACGTTCGCGATCTGGGTCGCGAGCCGGCCGAGCGTCTTGCCCTCGGCATCGACGACGTACCAGTCCCGCTCGCGGTCCTGGGCATTCGCCTGGTAGGTCTTCATCGCTGTGGCTGTGGCCATAAAAAGAGCTGTGATGCGAGGGTGCGCGTCAGCGCAACCCGTTTGAGGGGGGTCGCGGCCGGCGCATGATAGCCAGGTCGCGGGGGTAGGATCGCCCGCAGTGGAGGCTGGGCACCAAGCCGCGTCCGTTTCCTACCGGGACGTGACCAAGAAGTACCCGGGACAGACGGAGCCCGCGATCAGCCACCTCACGCTCGATGTCCCCGCCGGCGACATCTGCGTCCTCGTCGGGCCCTCGGGCTGCGGGAAGACGACCGCGATGCGGATGGCCAACCGGACCGTCGAGATCACCGAGGGCGACATCCTGATCGGCGACACCTCGGTCCGGGACCGCGACGCGACGCAGTTGCGCCGCGAGATGGGCTACGTCATCCAGCAGACCGGCCTGTTCCCCCACAAGACGATCGCCGACAACATCGCCACCGTGCCCAACCTGCTCGGCTGGGACCGGGACCGCACGGAGAAGCGCGTTCGCGAGCTCTTCGACGTGATCGGGCTCGACCCGGCGCTCGGGGACCGCTTCCCGAGCCAGCTCTCCGGCGGCCAGCAGCAGCGCATCGGCGTCGCCCGAGCGCTGGCGGCGGATCCACCGGTGATGCTGATGGATGAGCCGTTCGGCGCCATCGATCCGATCAACCGGGAGCGCCTCCAGAACGAATTCCTCCGCCTCCAGGCCGAGATCCGCAAGACGGTCCTCTTCGTCACCCACGACATCGACGAGGCGATCAAGATGGGCGATCGGATCGCGATCCTGAAGGCCGGTGGTCATCTCGCGCAGTACGCGACCCCCGCCGAGCTCCTGATGGATCCGGCGGACGACTTCGTCGAGGACTTCGTCGGCGCCGACCGCGCGCTGAAGCGTCTGGCCCTGATGAGGGTGAGTGACATCAACCTCTGGGAGGCGCCCCTCGCGTACGTCGGACAGGACACGGCCGAGGTGCGCAGGAAGCTCGAAGGTGCCGAGGTCCCCCATCCTCTGGTCGTCGACTCCGAGCGGAGGCCGATCGGCTGGCTCTCCGAAACCGACCTGCAGCTCGACACGGTTCCGCAGAAGCCCGACACCGGGCCCGAGCCGATCCTGGATCTCGACGACGTGATGCGCGACGCGCTCGCCGACCTCCTCCAGTCCGAGACGCAGTACGCACCGGTGGCCGATGCGCAGGGCCGGATCGCCGGGGTGCTCTCCGTCGAGATCATCTCGGAGTTCCTGGCCTCGCCCGAGGCGAAGGTCGAGGAGCACGCCGCGGTCGAGCGGCCGCACGGGGAATGACCGCCGCGCCCACCGACCCGGGGGCCCTGCTCGGCGCGGTCGAGATCCACAATCGAACCGGCGGCAACGGCAGCTGCGTCGCCCAGAACAAGGCCTTCTGCCTGGGCTGGGCGATCGACAACTTCGACCGCTATACGAGCCCTCTGCTCACTCATCTCGTGCTCGTGCTGATCGCGGTCGCCATCGGGTTCGCGGTGGCGTTCACGATGGCGCTGCTCTCTCACGGGCGCCGCTGGCTCGTCCCGACCTTCACCGGTGCGACGGGCATCCTCTACACGATCCCGTCCCTCGCCTTCATCTTCCTGCTGCTGCCGATCACCGGACTCGGCTGGACCACGGCGATCATCGTCCTCAGCGTCTACACGCTGCAGATCATCTACCGGAACATCGTCGCCGGGCTCGCCAATGTCCCGGCCGAGAGCAAGGAGGCGGGCCTCGGTATGGGGATGACCCCTCGCCAGCTCCTCTGGCGCGTCGAGCTGCCGCTGGCGGTCCCGGAGATCATCGCCGGCCTGCGGGTCGCCACGGTCTCCACGGTCGCCATCGCCAGCCTGATGGTCTTCGCGAACGTCAACACGCTCGGCGGACCGCTCTATCAGCAGATCACCTTCAAGACGAACATCGTGATCGCCGGCGGGCTGACGATCCTGATGGCGCTCGTCTTCGACATGGCCCTGCTGGGCGCGCAGCGCTTGCTCGCGCCGTGGCGCCGCCGGGGGATGACGGCATGAGCCCCACCTTCGTTCACCTCGGATTCCTGAGCGTCTTCCCCGACGCCATCGATTTCATCTTCCACCAGCAGCCGGCCCGAACCGGCGGGGTGCTGGTCGGCGGGCCCGATCAGACGCTTCACCTGGTCGGCCAGCACCTCAAGGTGACCTTTCTGGCGCTCTTCGCCGCGATCGCCGTCGCCCTGCCCGCGGGCATCATCCTCGGCCATCTGCGGCGCGGCGAGACGCTCGCGGTCGCGATCGGCAACGCCGGCCGGGCGGTACCCGAGCTCGCCCTGATCGCCTTCGTGGCGGCGTTCATCGGCGTCGGTCTCGGCAACGTCACCATCGCCTTCGCGGTGCTGGGGATCCCGCCCATCCTCACCAACACCTATGTGGGGATGAGCCAGGTCGACCGAAACGCGGTGGAGGCCGCCCGTGGGATGGGGATGAACGCCCTCCAGATCATCCTCCGGGTGGAGCTCCCGCTCGCGGTGCCGACGATCATGGCGGGGATCCGGACGGCCGCGGTCAACATCATCGCCACGGTCGCGCTGGCCTCGCTCGCCGGGGTGAGCACCCTGGGCGACTACATCCTCGGGAGGAACGTCTACGGCGACGAGGGGGTCGTCGCCGGCGCAATCCTGATCGCCCTGCTCACGCTGACGCTCGAGCTCACGCTCGCCGGTGTGCAGTGGCTGCTGACGCCGCGCGGCCTGAAGCTCGCGCGCGCCGGTGCGGCCGCATAGGATCACCCGGTCCATTCCAGGGGGTGCTGTGGGCCCCGGCGAAGAGGAGGATCACGTGATGAGGAGTCATACGCGAGTAAGGGCAGGCTTCGCGCTGATTGCGGCGCTGGTGCTCGCGATCGGTGTCGCCGCCTGTGGGGGCGGCAGCGACAACAACGACACGGGGACCAGCGGGGGCAACTCCGCCAACCTGATCAAGTCGAACCCGGCGAACAAGGGGATCCAGCTCACCGTCGGTTCGAAGAACTTCACCGAGGAGTACATCCTCGGGAACATCTACGCCCAGGCCCTGCAGGCCGCGGGCTACGACGTCAAGACCAACCTGAACCTCGGCTCGGAGACGATCGCCTACAAGGCGCTCCAGGACGGCGAGATCAGCGGTTACCCGGAGTACACCTCCACGCTGCTCGAGTCGATCTTCGGCGCCAAGTCGGTTCCGGCCGACGCTCAGCAGGCCTACACACAGGCCAAGGCCCAGCTCGAGCCGAAGGGCGAGACCGCTTTCGCCCCGACGCCGTTCGCGGACTCCAACGCGTTCGGGATGCTGAAGAGCAAGGCCGACGAGCTCGGGGTCACCAAGATCTCCGACCTCCAGGGCAAGTCACAGGACCTGTCCCTGTACGGGTCGCCCGAGTGCCGTCAGCGGGCGGACTGCCTGGTCGGGCTGCAGGACGTCTACGGCCTCCAGTTCAAGTCGTTCAACCCCGTCGACATAGGGCTCCGCTACACGGTGCTCGACAAGGGCCAGGCCGACGCGTCGATCGTCTTCACCTCGGACGCGCAGCTGTCCGCCAACCCGGACAAGTACGTCCTGCTCCAGGACGACAAGGGGATCTTCCCCGCCGGGAACCCGATCTGGGTGACCGATCAGTCCACCGTCCAGAAGGCGGGCCCGGACTATCAGGCGACGATCGAGAAGGTCCAGAAGGGCCTGACGCTCCCGGTCATGCAGGAGCTGAACGCCCGTGTCGACATCGACAAGCAGGATCCGGCCGCCGTCGCGACGCAGTACCTGAAGGAGGACGGCTACATCCAATAGGCACGCCGATTTGGGACGGGGCGAGGCCGCCGTCCGGCAACACGCACCATCCACAGTTGGTGCAGGGCGTCAAGCGGTTCGAATGGCGCCACGTTGCCGGCCACCGGCCACGCCCCGTCCTCTGCGTACCGGCTGACCAGCTGGTTCCTCCGCGTGCGGCTCGCCAGTTGGCTACTGCGCGTCACGCCTGAGCGGCTGGCTATACTGCCGCGCCAGCATGGCCAAGTTCCCTCGGTATTCCGAGGGGAACGGAGGACCCAAAGGGGTTCACACCCCAGGGGCGAATCGCAACCAACTGGTTCGTAGCGCCGCTCTCGGCGCGAGCCCGCCAGCTAACTCCGTAGGCCGCAGAGAGAGTGCGGAGCATGTCGAACGACAAGCCGGTTGGACCCAAGCCTCGCAAGGTGGCGCTGATCGCTGCCGCGGCGCTCGCTCTCTCCGTGATCGGCGCGCAGACCGCCTCCGCCCAGAGCGGCGGCGTCGGGGCTCCGGGCGGCACCACCACGACCGACCCGACGACGACCACCCCCGCTCCCGCCGGATCGATGATCTTCCCGGTGGCCGGCTCTCACACCTTCGGGCAGGGCATCGGAGCCGCCCGCAAGGGCCACACCCACCAGGGCCAGGACATCATGGCCGCCTGCGGCACGCCGCTCGTCGCGGTCAGCCGCGCGAAGGTCAAGTGGGTGGCGCACCAGTCCGCCGCCGGCAACTACGTGGTGATCCGCAACAAGAAGCTGCACCAGGACTACATGTACGCGCACCTGGCGGCGCGCGCCTCCGTCGCCAAGGGCACGGTCGTGCAGCCCGGGCAGCAGATCGGCATCGTCGGGCAGACCGGCGACGCGACCGCGTGCCACCTCCACTTCGAGCTCTGGCTCGGCAAGTGGTACCGGGGCGGCCACCCCGTCGATCCGATGCCGTACCTGCGGACCTATCAGGGCTACGCCGCGAAGAAGTAGTCCGTCCGCGGTCCATCCGTGGGCAGGTGCTACAACCGAGCCCTTGGCGTGTTCTGACCGAGGCATGCACCCCCGCCGAGCAGTCGCCGCCGCCCTCGCGGTGGGCCTCGCCGCAGCGGTTCTGGCCCCCCCCGCGTCGGCCACCCAGCACTACCGCTATCCGCTTCGCGGGGTGCACAACTACGGCAACCTGGCCGTCACCGGCTTCGGGGTGAAACGGGCGAACGGGACGGCCCACCTCGGCCAGGACATCATCGCCGACTGCGGCACCCCGATCGTCGCGGCGCACGACGCCGTGGTGAAGTCGGCCGGATACTCCGACGGCTACGGCAACTACGTGGTGCTCGGAGGCAAGGACACCCGCTTCGACTTCGTCTACGGGCACATGAAGGGCCGTTCACGGGTCCGCGCCGGCAAGAAGGTCCGGGTGGGCCAGCGCCTCGGCTCGGTGGGAGAAACCGGCTCGGACAGCGGCGTCTGCCACCTCCACTTCGAGCTCTGGAAGGGCCGCTGGTTCGCCGGCGGCAGCCGCACCGACCCTCTGCCCCATCTGCGAGTCTGGGACAGGTTCTCGGGCGGGCCGCTGCAGACCGAGCCCGCACCGCCGCCCGGGGAGTACTCGGTCAGCAAGCGGCTGTTCTACGACGCGGCTGAGTAGGCTGATCTCGCACTGGCGATCGATCTCGACATCGATATCGAGAACACCCCCGGCGCCCTTGCCGACGTGGCCGCGGCGATCAGCGACGCGGGCGTGAACATCGCGGCGGTCACCTGCGTGGGCCCCGGCGAGCGGGCCGAGCTTCACATCCTGGTCCCACACGCGGAGGCCGCGAGGCACGCTCTGGCGATCTCCCACCTCGCCGTCACGCGGGAGCGCGAGGTGGTCGTGGTGGAGGCCCAGGACCGCCCCGGCGTCCTGGCCGACCTAACCCGCAAGATCGCGAAGGCCGGAATCAACCTCGACCTGGTCTACGTCGCGACGCAGAACCGGATCGTCTTCGGCTCGGATGACCTCGCCGGCCTCCGGGACGTGCTCGGCCAGGCGAGCTGACGAAGGCAGCCGGTCCACGCAGGGCATCGGTGTTCCCCACCGACCCGGCTCACGCCGTCAGCGCTGATCCCGGAGCGAGCTTTCGAACCTAAATTCGGGTTAGTGCAATGAGGGGACTCGTATGAACCACCGAAAGAGCCGGACGGCCCGGCTGTCCATCGCGCTGAGAGGTTCGGCGGCTGCCTGCCTGCTGGCGGTCGCCCTGACGGCCATGGCTTCGACCGCCTCGGCCAAGACCTACCAGCCGACCCGCACCAACGACCCGGCGCCGAACGGGTGCACGAAGAAGAGCTGCTCGCTGCGCGAGGCGGTGATCGCCGCCAATGACGCCGGCGGGGGAAAGATCCTGCTTCGCCCCGGCAAGCGCTACACGCTCACCCGGAGCGGCGCCGGCGAGGATGCCGCCCTCACCGGGGACCTGGACCTGAAGGCATCGATCAAGGTCAGGACCAAGGGACACGGCGATCCGGCCACGATCGACGCGAACGGGATCGATCGCGTCTTCGAGGGCTCGCCGGTTCTGGACCGGGTCATCCTGCGGGACGGGCACGCTCCCGTCACCCCGGGCGACAATGGCAACGGCGGGGCGGTTCTCGGCAGGCCCGTGGTCACCGACAGCCGCTTCATCAAGAACACGGCGGACGGCCGTGGCGGTGCCATCTATTTCACCTACGGTGCGGGCGCCGGCCAGGTCCGGAAGAGCCGCTTCAAGAAAAACCATGCCGCGAGCGACGGCGGCGCCGTGTATTTCATCGGGCCATGCTCGGCTCAGGGTGGCCCGCTGACGTTCTGGGGCAGCCGCGCGGCGCACAACAGCGCCGGCGGGAACGGCGGCGCGATCTTCAGCTACTGCACCGCATGGCTCAGCCATTCCCATGTGGGCGACAACTCAGCCGGGGGAGCCGGCGGAGGGATCTTCATCCCGGGTTCGGCCATCTCGCCGGAGGCGATCACCCGGGACCCGAGCCAGTGGTGGTCGCGAGTGGTGATGTCCGGGACGACCGTCACCGGCAACCGGTCCCGTTCATTCGGCGGTGGCGTTGCTCTCGATGCCGGGTCGCAGTCCTCAGAGATCAGCAGCTCGACCATCTCAGGCAACGCCACGACGGCAAGCGGGGGCGGAGTCGGCATCAACGCCCCGACCGCGAAGCCGGGCGTGAGTCTGGCCATGTTGAACTCGACGCTCGCCAACAACGCGGCGGGCCGGGACGCGGGCGGCATCGGCACCGCCGATGCCGCCGTGGGCTTCGGCAGCCACGCGACCGTTTCGATGAACCACGACACCATCGCCCGCAATCAGGCCAACACGGCGCTCGAATCAGGGGCCCAGCGCGCCGGACTGGGCGGTGGGATCTACGAGGAGGACAGGGATGACTTCTTCGTTCACAACACGATCGTGGCGCTCAACACCGTCGCGACGTTCCAGACGCCCCAGCCCTCCGATTGCGCAACCGGATTCGGGAATCCCTTCCAATCGCAGGGACACAACCTGATCGGCAACGCCACCGGCTGCCCGGGCTTCGGCGCCCCCGGCGATCTCTTCGGCGGGAAGCTCAACCTCGGGAAGCTTGCCAAGAACGGGGGTCCCACCAAGACCATCGCTCTGGGGAAGGGCTCCAGGGCGATCGGCCGTGCGGACGCAGCCGGGACGGTCTCGGACACCTACGACCAGCGCGGCTTCGGGCGGTACAAGAAACCCGACATCGGCGCGTACGAGCGGGGCGGGAAGCCGCGGGGCGCGAAGAAGAAGTGAGCCGGGACTAGGCCTCGTACCGGCCCGCGAGCTCCGCCACCTGGGCGTGCCCTTGTGGCTGGCTTCCTGTAGCGGCTGCCCCGAAAGCGCCGCATGCATCGGACCCAGCTGTCCGGACTTTGGGCCTCCAGGAACCTCAACTCCGGACACCTTCGCGCGTCCGGACGAACCGCGGACGCCGGGGCGGCCTGAGCGCCGCCCCGGCGCATTCAGCTGACGGAGTCGGCTACTTCTTCTTCTTCTTCTTCTTGCCTTGCACTTCTGGACCGACGTCGAGCTCAGGGTTGAGCCGTCGGCGAAGGTCTCCGTCGCCGCGTCGGTCCACTTCTTCTTCTTGCACCGGGCCATGACGTAGTAGGTCGTCTTGCCCTTCTTCTTGCCGGTCTTGACCTTGCCGATCGCCACCTCGAAATGCGTGAGCGACGTCCCGGTGGGCGGAATCGGGGTGGTCAGGGTGTTGGTCTTGGTGTTCAGGGTGCCGATCCCGGTCGTGCTGAACGAATAGGCCCCGGACGCCAGGAACAGGTCGGTGTGAAAGCCGATCGGCGGAACGCCGCCGCCAATGGGAACACCGTTGTACGCGGTCACCCTCCCGGTGAGGGAACCACCATTGACCAGGACGCTGCCCTCGCCGATCTTGCTATTGCCGCAGCGGCTCATCGCCGTAGAGTCCGGCACGGTGCTGATCGAGTTCAGGTCGCACTGGGGCAGCTTGCCCGGCGTGAACCTGATGTCCTTGCTGAACCGAACGACGGTGGTGGTCGGCGTGGGGGTGAACCCGCCGGTGAAGAACGTGTCCAGCGTGCTGGTGATCGACCCCGCGCCGAACGTCTTGGCCGATTGCTTCTTCGGCGAGACGCTGGCCGTGTAGGTGAAACCGGTGACGGCCGCCGAGGCGGTCCCACACACCAGCAGAGCACCGATCACGCCCAGCGTCGCCGCGAACACGTAGTTGCGCTTGCTCATGTCAATCCTCTTCCCTTTCGTATCGCCGCAGCAAGGGCTGCTCGACCTGCTCCTCCAGTCGTCGCCCTCGACCTCACCGGTCGCCTCAAACCGGTCCGTCGGGCGGCATCTCATCGATCCGTCGCAGAGGCCTCCTTGCCTACTCGTCTCCCTTTCGAATCGTGGGGCTGAGCCTATTAAAGGCGGTGCCCGGCTGCCGTCAAGCGGAGCCGCGGCGGGAGGTGCCCGGCTCTATTCCCACTCGATGGTGCCCGGCGGCTTCGAGGTCAGATCCAGCGTGACGCGGTTGACGCCGCGGACCTCGTTGATGATCCGATTCGAGACGCGCTCGAGCAGGTCGTAGGGCAGACGGGCCCAGTCGGCGGTCATCGCGTCGTCCGAGGTGACGGCGCGGATCACGATCGGATGGGCGTAGGAGCGCTCATCGCCCTGGACGCCGACCGAGCGGACGACCGGGAGGACGCAGAAGGACTGCCAGAGCTCGCGGTAGAGGCCCGCCGCGCGGATCTCCTCCTGGAGGATCGCGTCGGCCTCGCGGACGATCTCGAGGCGCTCGCGGGTGACCTCACCACCGACGACGCGGATCGCGAGGCCTGGACCCGGGAAGGGCTGGCGCCAGACGAAGCGCTCGGGCAGGCCGAGCTCGGCGGCGACCGAGCGGACCTCGTCCTTGAAGAGCATCCGCAGCGGCTCGACGAGCTCCATCTCCATCTCCTCGGGCAGGCCGCCGACGTTGTGGTGCGACTTGATCGTCGCCGCCGCGCGGCCGTCTCCCCCCGACTCGATGACGTCGGAGTAGAGCGTGCCCTGAACGAGGAAGCGCGCGTCCTCCACCCTGCCGGCCTCCTCCTCGAAGACCCGGATGAACTCCTCGCCGATGATCTTCCGCTTCGTCTCCGGGTCGTCGACGCCGGCGAGGCGGTCGAGGAAGCGGTCGGCGGCGTCGACGTGGACGAGCTGGATGCCGTGCTGCTCGCGGAAGGCGGTGACGACCTGCTCGGCCTCGTCCTTCCGCATCATCCCGTGGTCCACGAAGACACAGGTGAGACGGTCTCCGATCGCCCGGTGGACGAGCAGCGCGGCCGTGGCCGAGTCGACGCCGCCCGAGAGGCCGCAGATCGCGCTGGCGTCCCCGACCTGGGCCTGGATCGCCGAGATCTGCGCCTCGATCACGGAGGCGGGCGACCATCTCTCCTTGGCGCCCACCACGTCGCGCAGGAAACGGGTGAGGATCTCGGTGCCGTACGGCGTGTGAACGACCTCCGGGTGGAACTGGATGCCATAGAGCCCACGCTCGGTGCTCTCGAAGGCCGCGACCGGCGACTCGCTGCTCGAGGCGAGCGCGGTGAAGCCCGGCGGCGGCTCGAAGACGGTGTCGCGGTGGCTCATCCAGCACTGCTGCTCAGCCGGCGTGCCCTCCAGGAGGGCGCCGCCGCCATTCGTCAGGGTGAGCTGGCTGCGACCGAACTCGCCAGCGGGCGCCTGCTCCACCCGTCCGCCCAGCTCGTGGACCATCAGCTGCATGCCGTAACAGATGCCCAGCACAGGAATGCCGAGCTCGAGCAGCTCCTTGCGCAGAACGGGTGCTCCCTCCGCGTAGACCGACGCGGGCCCGCCGGAGAGCACCAGGCCCTTGGGTCCCCGCTCCTTGATCCGCTCGAGTGGCGTGTCGTGCGGGAGCAGCTCGCTGAAGACCCCACACTCGCGGATGCGGCGGGCGATCAGCTGCGAGTACTGACCACCGAAGTCGAGGACGAGGACCTCTTCGGTCGCCTGTGCCGGCGCGGTCTTGTCGACCTCGCGCAGCTCCGGCTCGGAGCCGGAAACGGTGCGCTCGGGGACGTGAACCCGAGCCTGGGTGTCGTCGGAGGCGGCGCTAGCCAGCGGCGCGTCAGAGGCCACGATCGCGACTGCGGTGGTGGTCTGACGAGCAAGGATCGAGCATGGCGAGGACGCAGGGAGGTCGAATAGCAGCGCTATTCGACCGACCGAGGACGAAGCCAGGCGATGATCCGCAGCCGTCAGGGCGCCGCCGCAGATGCGGTCGGGGCCTCTGAGGCGTCCTAGTCATCGCTGACTGCCACCGCTGCCGCGACGGTGGCGCGCCCGTTGGAGCCCATCCCGACCGACTGCTCGCGCTGGAGCTGCTTGCCCTCGGACATCAGGGCCGGCGCGACCATCACCTCGGCGCGGTGGAACTCGGGGATGTCGGCGTAGCCGGTGGTCGCCATCGAGGTCCGCAGCGCGCCCATCAGGTTGAAGGTGCCGTCGTTCTCCTGGGCGGGGCCCATGAGGATCTCCTCGAGCGTGCCGTCCTGGTGGGTCGCGACGCGCGCGCCGCGGGGCAGTGAGGGATGGAAGGTCGCCATGCCCCAATGGAAGCCCTTGCCCGGAGCCTCCTTCGCCCGGGCCAGCGGCGAGCCGATCATCACGGCGTCGGCGCCGACGGCGATCGCCTTGGAGATGTCGCCCCCGGTGCGCATGCCGCCGTCGGCGATCACGTTGCAGTAGTTGCCCGTCTCCATCATGTGCTGCCCGCGGGCGGCGGCCACATCGGCGATCGCGGTCGCCTGCGGGACGCCGATCCCGAGGACGCCGCGGGTCGTGCAGGCGGCGCCGGGGCCGACGCCGACCAAGACGCCGACGGCGCCGGTCCGCATCAGGTGAAGTCCGGTGTTGTAGGAGGCGCAGCCGCCGACGACGCAGGGCACGTCCAGGTCGGCGATGAACTGCTTCAGGTTGAGCGGCTCGGTCTGGGTGGAGACGTGCTCGGCCGAGATCACGGTGCCCTGGATGACGAGGATGTCGAGCCCGGCCTCGAGGGCGGTCTCGTAGTAGGCGTCCACCTTCTGCGGGGTGAGCGAGCCGCAGGCGACCGCGCCCGCGGCCTTGATCTCCTCGACGCGCTTGGCGATCAGCTCGGCCTTGACCGGCTCCGAGTAGATCTCCTGCATGATCTTCGTGGCGACCGGCTTCGGCGCCGCGGCGATCTCGTCGAGCTTCTCGTCCGCGTTCTCGTAGCGGGACCAGATGCCCTCGAGGTTGAGGACGCCGAGCCCGCCGAGCCGGCCGATCAGGCCGGCGGTCTTCGGGCTGACGACGCCGTCCATCGCCGAGGCGAGCAGCGGCAGCTCGAAGCGGTACGGACCGAGGGTCCAGGTGATGTCGATGTCGTCGGGGTCGCGTGTCCTCCGTGAGGGGACGATCGCGATGTCATCGAAGCCGTATGCCCTGCGGCCCTTCTTGCCGCGGCCGATCTCTACTTCCATGTGATGGCCGACCTCCCGGCGGCGTCTGCCTGGGGACGCGCATGACCAAGCAGATCGAGGATCGAGGGCGAAGCCTTTGCTGGTTGCAAAGGCGAGTCCGAGGACGAAGAGATGCGCCGCGTCATGCGCGTCATCCAGGTGCGCGGCGTCGGGAGGTCGGTCATCTGCTCACCCTACGTTCGTTCGCGGACGAAAAAACCCCGCGTCGCGGGGCCGGAAATGCGGTGCCAGCGGCGTTTCGGAGGTCACACACCAACGCCCCACTGAGGATAACAGCGGTAAACACGCGCTCCTCGAGGAGAACCCCGCTCGGCGCGGGGAAATGCTGCTCACCGCTCAGAGATCGGTGAGCGCTTCCGGAGTAGCTCCCCAAACCCGGCCCGGGCTCACGATGATCCAGGGTGTCTAGAGCTTCTCGTCCAAGGCGGGTGGTGTCCGGAGTTGTGGTTGCTATGTACCCACAAGTCCGGACAGCTCGGCATGAAAGCAGCGCATTTCGTCCAAAGCGGCTATTCAGCACGCCTTCGGATATCGAGAGGCAACAGGCGAACTTCGATGCTTAGACGGTCTTCCCTAGCGATCCGGGACGAGGCCGGAGGGCTTATCTCCGTCAGCCCGGCCTCTGCCTAGCCGCATCGCCCGGGTCGATCGAGTTGCTCGTTGACTGGCGAACGGGCTGTCCCCGCCCGACCTCGGGGTGTTCTCCTCCACCCCGGCAGGGCGTGCCGACAACGCCCAGCTCATCAGCCACAGCGCAAGGCCGAGCCCGAACAGCATCCCGGCGATGAAAGCCACGATCACGTAGCCAGCCGGATCAGGCAGACCATCAGGTCGTCGAGGACGGCTGAGGTGCCTATGACAGGGACTCGCATGCGACAGCGCGGAAAGGTAGGCCAGTCGGACCCGGGCGCCATCCGTAGTCCTCCACGAATCTCGTGCGAACCCGAGCAAACTGCGGACGAAGGAAGACTTACGGGCGCCGCTCTTAAAGGGAGCGCCCACTCGAAAGCGCTGCTTGTGAATATCCGCTTGGCTCAGGTCCAGGCAGGCGAGCGCGCTGGATCGATAGACCTCAAGGGGTGAAGGGTTTGGTAGTCCATGGGCTACCAAACGGTTTAGCGACGCGGGATTCCGCCCCTCCGGGGCCCCCAAGATGAATGGCGTGCTCGCCCCCGACGCACCCGAACCTGACGGAACCGGATATTCACGAGCGCTGCTTTCCATATTGACCGGTTGAGGTCAATATGCGAAGCGGCACCGCTGCCTCTTGTCCAAAGCGGCACCTCTCTCAATCGGCGCAGGCCACGCCACCACCAGCATTGAAGTCCTCGGGGAGGATGCTGTCGGTCGCGAGGGCGGTCGCGAACCGATCGGCTTCCTCTTTCATGTTGGCCCGGATGAGGGCGCGAAGGTCCCCGATCAGCTCCTGGCCGCCGCGATCCAGCTCCTCGTCATAGCGGTCGACCTCGTCCTGGGAGTAGCTGCTGCTGCCCCACCACTCGCACTCGGGGCAGCGAAGCTCGACATTCCAGTGGCCGTCGCCCTGCTCGTGCCAGTTGACCGGCTGCACCAGAATCGAGTCGCAGTTCGGGCAGCGGTGCATGGCGTTCGCCGACTGCTTCTTGCTCTGGAAACCCATCTCTTCCTTCGCCTCTACACGCGTTCCTTCGCCTCTACCCAGAGAAAGCGTCCTTAGCGCGTCAAATGGGTACGGGTGGGGAGGGCCGAGCCCTACGCCACCGGTTCATAGGACGGCTCGGGTGGCTCTGCGCGAGAAAGACTCTATTCAACGAGCCGAGAGGCATTTGCCTCGTCGCGAGGAAAAGCGGAATACCGCGTCGCCTACTCCCGCAGCCCGGCGGCTTCGAGGGCTTCCGCGCGATGGCGGAAGTACTCGATCTGGCGGATCTGTCCGTCCCGGATCGTCCACACCCCAAAGAAGTGGATGACGATCGGGACGCCACTTTCCCGCCCTCGGCCGCTTTGGCGAACCAAAGCCAGCACGCGACCGCCTGGCGCTTCGATGATCTCAACCGCCTCCTCGGCCAGTTCGGCCCAGCCGTCCCGATATTGCTCAGTGAACGCGACGATCTCAGCCACGCCGCGAAGGTGCTGTGGGGCGTCGGGATAGATTCGCTGGTCACCCCAGTGCAGCTCGACCTGCGGATCGAAAGACTCGGCATAGGCCTCACTACTCAGGTCGTTCCGCATAAACGCATTGAATGCGTCGAACGTCCTGTGCACAACCTCGACGTTCTCCTCCGACATCGCCACGCAGTATCTCGCGCGCAACTACTGCTTTCCATGCAAAGCAGCGGTTTTGAGACAGCACCTCTACCGAGGAGAGGGGAAGCTAGACCGTCGCCGGCGCTTCGAGCTCGCGCGCTTCGACGCCCGGCAGCAGCCGCTCGACCTCGGCCGGATCGATGCTCCCCGCCCCGAAGTGCTGGGTCGACTCGGCGCCGCAGGCGACCGCGAAGCGCAGGCACTCCTCGGGTGGGCGGCCGTCGTAGCGGGCCGCGACGAAGCCGGCCAGGAAGGCGTCCCCGGAGCCGACGGTCGCGACCGGCTCGAGCGACGGCGCGGTGACCTCGTAGGCATGCCGCTGGTCGTCATCTGAGGTGAGCAGAGAAGCGAGGCATCCCTCCGGACGGGTGATCACCGCGTCGCCGGCGCCCAACTCGACCAGGCTCCGCAATCCGAGGAGCGCGTCCTCCCGGTCGTTGAACTCGTGGCCGACCGCGCCCTCTGCCTCGCGGACGTTCGGCGTCACCGCCGCGGGGCCCGCCCGCAGCGAGGCGAGCAGCGGCTCGCCCTCGGTGTCGACGATCGTTTCGACGCCGATCGCCTTGAGCTCCTCGACGATCCGCGCCGAGAACGCGGGCGGCACGGACGGGGGCAGGCTGCCGGCGATCGCGCAGATCCGCGCGCCGCGCGCCAGATAGAGCAGCTTCTCGAGGAAGCGCTCGAGCTCCTCGGGGCTGACGTCGGGGCCGCGCTCGTTGATCTCGGTCTGCTCGCCGGAGGTCGGGTCGACCACCGCGAGGTTGGTCCTGGACTCTCCGGCGATCCAGGTGAAGTCGGTCAGGATGGACTCCTCGGCGAGGCGCTCCATCAGCCGGGCGCCCGTGGGTCCGCCGGCCAGACCGGTGGCGATCACCGGGCGGTCGAGCAGCTTCAGCGCGCGCGCGACGTTCACGCCCTTGCCGCCGGCGACGGTGCTGGCCTCGACGGCGCGGTGGCGATGGCCCTGCCGGAAGCTCGGGACCGCGACGGTGCGGTCGATCGCCGCGTTCAGCGTGACGGTGAGGATCATCCGCCGCCTCCCTTTCGCTCCGCTCGCTCGCGCCTCCTGCGCATTCTCTCCTCGTGCATCCTGCGCCTCTCTTCCGGGGTCCTCTGTCTCGGGGCCTGACTCCGGCTGCCGTTTCCGAGAGCTTGCGGGGCGGCCACCTTGGTCTCGCTCGGCCTGCGTCCTCGTCTCGTCAGCAGCACACCTAGGAGTATCACGATCGCTCCCACGACAAACAGAATGATCGGGTTCTTGGCGAAGGCGGTCGCCTTGTCGAAGGCGGTGGCGGCGCCCACCGCGTGGGCGGCCACCAGGGGGCTGCCGGCCGCCGGCCTTCCGTCGACGCTCACCGTGACGTGGCCGAGCACCTGGCCCTGCTTCACGGCTCCGCTGATCTCATCGGGCGCGGTGACGTGGGTGGTGACGAGCTGGCCGCGGCGGACGTTGACCGGCAGGGCGCGCTGCGCGATCAGGGAGAGGTGGTCGCTGCGGTAGTCGAGCTTCGGGTCGGCCAGCTGCTCACCTCGGTTGACGGGCTGAACCGGGTGATAGAGGGAGAACCCGTACCGCAGGAGCCTCAGGGTGGTGGCGTCGCGGGTCGGCTCGTCCGCGGTGTCGAGCACCCCGGAGATCAGGGTCGTCGAGTCCCGAGTCCCGGAGCCGACGAGGACGTAGCCGGCGCCGAGGGTGTGGCCGGTCTTCACCCCGTTGATCCATGGCACCGTGTTGAGCAGCGTGTCGCGGCTGGTCACCGTCCGCGGGTGGTCCCCGCTGTGGAGCGTTGCCGCAGGGGTGTTGACGATTCGCGCGAAGAGGCGGTTCTTGAGGTCGATCGAGGCGAGCGTGACGAGGTCGTGGGCGCTCGAGTAGTTGTCCGGATCGTCCAGGCCGATCGGGTTGGCGTAACTGGTGTCGGTCAGCCCGAGCCGCCGGGCCGTCTGGTTCATCCGCTGGACGAAGGCGGGCACGGAGCCCGAGACCCCGACCGCCAGCGTCTCGGCCGCATCGGAGGCGCTCGGCAGGAGCAGGCCGTAGAGCAGGTCGCGTACCCGCATGCGCTCGCCGGGACGGAGGCCCAGGGTGATCTCGGCCGAGGCGCTCGGGTGATACGTCGGGGCCGCGATCATCTGATTCGGCTTCAGGTTCTTCAGCGCCAGGTAGGCCGTCATTAGCTTGGTGGTGCTGGCGATCGGCAGGTGCTTGTTCGGGGCCTTGCTCGCCAGGACGGAGTCGTCGCGCGGATCGACCAGGATCCAGGCCTTCGCGTCGAGCTTCGGGCCGGTGGAGGCCACCGCCGAGGCGGCCGGCCCGACGAGCAGGATCGCCAGGACCAGCGCGACGCACGCGCGCACCCAGCCCCTGCCCCGCCTGCCTTCGATTCCCAGCACCGTCAGCGCAACGCTATCCGCTGTCCCTCGAGCAGGGTCTGCGGATCGAGATCCGGATTGAGAGCCTGAAGCGTGGCCACGTCGATGCCGGTCTTCAGGGAGATCTCCCCCAGCGTGTCGCCGGGCTGAACGATCCAGACACCCTTGTGCAACGCCCTCCGCCCCGTCTTGCCGATGTGGGCCTTCTTCTGCGAGTCGCCGTTGTGGCCGCTCCCGCCTCCTCCGCCCGAGGTCGCCACGACGGCGATCACCAGGATGAAGGCCGCGATCAGGGCCAGCACGGCGAACGCACGGACGAATTGATTCGGCTTGTAGTCCGGCATTCGAAGGCTCGACAGGGTACTGGCGACGACTACTTAACCAGGCTCCAGACAGCCTCGCGCAGCCGATCGGCGGCTTTGGCCGGATCGTCCGCTCCGGCGATGCTCCGTGAGGCGGCCACCAGCACCGACGCCGGCTTCCCCGGCGCCAGGGCCGGCCCGAGGTCCGCGGGCTTGCCGCCCTGCGCGCCGATTCCCGGGATCAGGAAGATCGAATCGGGCATCAGCTCGCGCAGGCGCCCGAGGTGCTGGGGAGCGGTAGCGCCCACCACCGCTCCCAGTCCCGACAGCCCGGACTCGCCGGCGAGCCCCGGGGCGGCCTCCGCCACGAGTGCGGCGAGCTCCTCGTGCATGGGCCTGTCCCCCAGCCTCGCGTCCTGGAGGCGCGCCGCGCCGGGGTTCGAGGTCCGAACGAGCAGGAAGACCCCGGCGGCGGCGCCCTCGGCGGCCTCCACCAGGACCTCGATCTCATCCTCGCCGAGCAGCGGGTTGGCGGTGAAGGCGTCCGCGCCAAGCCCGGCAACGGTGCCCCAGGGCGTCTCGGTCTCGCCTACGAGCGCCTGCCCATAGGCCTTCGCCGTGACCGGGACGTCGCCCCGCTTGCCGTCGGCGACCACCAGCAGCCCGGCTCGCTGGGCGGCCCTGCAGACCTGGTCCAACGCCCGCCAACCGGGCGCCCCGAGGCGCTCGAAGCAGGCGAGCTGCGGCTTCACGGCCACGCAAGCGGGCCCGGCCTTCTCGATCAGCCAGAGGCAGTGCTCGTAGACCGCCGTCGCGGCGCGGTCGGCGACGTCGGTCAGGGACGCGTCGGGTGCCGCCTCGGTCGGGAGCTTGGCAGGGTCAGGGTCGAGCCCCAGGCACACCTGGCTGCGGCGCTCGTCGACGAGCGCCGCGAGCCTGTCTGCGAAGGGCCGGTTAGCTATCCGCCCTTGACCTTCTTCTTCAATCCGGAGCCGGCCGAGAAGCGCGGCACCTTGCCGCCCGGGATGAAGATCCGCTCTCCGGTGCGCGGGTTCACGCCCTGCCTCGGGCCGCGCTCGGCCACGGCGAACTTGCCGAAGCCGGTGAAGTTCACCTCGCCCCCGCCCTGGAGGACGCTGGTGATGGCGTCCAGGACCGCATCGACGGCCTGACCAGCCTCCTTCTTGTTGCCGATTCTGCTGTCGCCTGCAAGCACGTCGAGGAACTCAGCCTTGGTCACGTCATCTCCTCCTGGTCATTGGAGTTCCGGCCGAGCGTAACAGCGGCCCCTGAGGCCAAACAGGGCGCTTGTGGCTCATGGCACGTATTCGATGAACCGGCCCAGGTCCCCGAAGCCGACGGCGCGGTAGACGCCCTCGGCCACCTCGGTCGACTGCAGGCTGGCGGTCGTGCAGCCGCGCTCACGCGCCAGGTGGAGATGCAGGGCCGTCAGGGCCGTTCCCAGGCCGCGCCGCCGGGCGTGCGCGATGGTCCCGAGGTTGAAGATGCCGCAGTCGCCGTCCCGGTCGTAGGCGATGGCCGCCGAGACGCTCTGACCGCCCAGCCGGCCGACAAGCACGTGAAAGGCGGACGGATCGACGCCCGCGAGCGTCCCCTCAGGCAGCTCGACGGTGCTCAGATACTCGTTCCAGTCGGATGGTCCCAGCTCGACGTCAGGGCGTGGCACGGCGAGCTCGTCCAGCGACATCGCCATCGCGCGCGTGGTGGTGTCGATGTGAAAACCCCGGCTCTCCAGCTCGGCGATGCCCGGTTGATCGGATTCATGCGCCCAGACGGCGTAGCGGTCGACCCCGGCGTCCGCATACGCGGCCAGGATCGCCTCCGTCGCCTCGCCCGCGGCCGCGCGATCGAGGCCCCGGGCGAGCACCGCGTTGTTGTAGAAGAGCCGCTCGGGGCCGGCCGGGAACACCGCGACGACGCCACCCGCCACCGGCTCGACCGAGGCCCCCTCGGATCCCTCGGCGATGCGGCTCCCAGGAGCCGGTCAGGGTGGCGAGCATGCGGTCGTAGCGCGAATCCCGTCTAGAAACCACCGATCGCCATCTCGCTGACCAGCATCGGCGCCGTCTTCACCGAGCCGCCGAACGGGACCCAGCGGGTCTCGGAGCCCACGGCCTGGACCGCGGCGAGCGTGCCGAGCAGGTCGCCCGCGATCGTGAACTCGCGAAGCGGCTCGGCGAGCTCGCCCCCGCTGATCGCCCGCCCCGACGCGCCTACCGAGTAGCGGCCCGTCACCGGATTGACGCCCGAGTGGAGCCCGGCGACCTCCGTGATGTAGACGCCGTCGCCCGCCCGCTCGAGCAGCCCCTCCAACGTCAAGTCGCCCGGCTCGAGAACGAGATTGGACGCGCTGACCGACGGCGGCGAGCGGTAGGAGGAGCGGGCGGCGTTGCCCGTCGAGCGAGCCCCGCCGCGGCGGGCCGTATAGGAGTCGTGCAGGTAGGCCAGCAGCTTGCCGCCGGCGATCAGCGGAGTCCGTCCCCGCGGGGTCCCCTCCCCGTCGAAGGGCGCACTGGCCAGGCCATGCGGATCGATCCCGTCGTCCGCCAGGACGTAGGCGGACGACGCCACCTCCTCTCCGAGCCGCTCGGCGAAGGGCGAGCGGCCGCGCTGCACCTCATCCGCGCTCACGGCTCCGCCGATGAAGCCGGCGAAGCTGGCGGTGACCCGCTCGGAGAGGACCACGGGGCAGGTGCGGGACTCCGGCTTGCTCGCTCCGAGCATCGAGGCCGCCTCGTCTCCCGCCTCGGCCCCGATCTCCTCGGCATCCAGCGATCTCGGCGAGCGGCCGACGCCGAAGCCGAGTCCGGTCTGGACCTCCGAGTCCTGCGTGGCCATCGCCTGCAGGAAGGAGTAGGCGACCGAGGCGCCGAAGCTGCCCGCGACGCCGCGCGAGGTGGCGATCGCCGCGTCACCGTCCTCGTCCACGTAGATGACCTCCTCCACGGCGCCGACCCGCTTGTCGCGATCCAGCGCGACGCGCTCGATCCGCTTCGCCAGCTCGATCACCTCGGCGGTCTCGGTGCCCGCCACCCCAGGGTCGCGCAGCCCCTCGATCTCGGCCGGCTCGCCCGACGGCTCGGGCGCGGCGGAGTTCTCGTCCTCATCGGCGACGCGGGCCGCGCCGACGGCGGCCTCGGCCAGCTCGGCGAGCCCGGCCCCGGAGAGATCGGTGCCGTAGGCGTATCCCGTGCGAGTCCCGATCCAGGCGCGGACGCCGAGGCCGCGCCCGCTCGCCTCGGTCAGGCTCTCCACCTCCCCGGCGTGCACCCGCACCTCGCGGCTGCGGGAGCCCTCGCTCCAGGCCTCGGCGTCGCTCGCCCCGGCCGAGGTGGCCGCCTCGACCGCGCGGCGCGCGACGTCCTCCAGGGCCTCGCTCATACGGCGGTCCCGCCGACCGTCATGCCCGCTATCCGGACGTGCCCCTGGCCCGTGCCGACCGGGGCGGTCTGGCCCGCCTTGCCACAGAAGCCGGTCTTCATCTCGAAATCGGTCCCGACCGCGTCGATCCGCTCCAGGGCCTGGAGGCAGTTGCCGATCAGGGTCGCGCCGCGGCAGGGCTTGGTCACCTTGCCCCCCTCGATCAGATAGCCCTCGGAGACGCCGAAGACGAAGTCGCCGGTGGCCGGCTCCACCTGGCCGCCGCCGAAGGAGACGGCGTAGAAGCCCTTCTCGACGTCGGCGATCATCTCCTCCGGGTCCGCATCGCCCGGCTGGATGTAGGTGTTGGTCATGCGCGGGATGGGCAGGTCGCGGAAGCTCGCGCGGCGACCGTTCCCGGTCGAGGAGACTCCGTCGCGACGGGCGCGCAGGCGGTCGTAGAGGTAGGAGGTGAGCTCGCCCTCCTGGATCACGGCGGTCCGCTGGCAGGGCGTGCCCTCGTCGTCGATCGCGCCGGTCCCCCACTCGTGCGGCATGACGCCGTCGTCGTAGGCGTTGAGCACCGGCTGAGCGACCTTCTGGCCCATCTTCCCGGCGTACACGCTGGCTCCCTTCTGCACGGCGTCCGCCTCGAGGCCGTGGCCGGTCATCTCGTGGAAGAGGACGCCTCCGAACCCGCCGCCGACCACCACCGTCATCTCCCCGGCCGGGGCCGGGTCGGCGCCGAGCAGCTTCAGGGCCTTGCTCGCGGCCTCATCCGCAATCCGGGCCGAGTCGTCGTCGAGCAGCTCGAAACCGCGGTGCTCGCCGAGGGTCTCGAAGCCGGTCTCGACGGTGCCGTTCCTGCGCGCCACGACCTGCACGCCGAGACGCACCCGCGTGCGGTCGTCGCTCGCCTCCAGGCCCTCCGAGTTGAACACCGCGACCCGCCGCCGGCCCTCGCTGTAGCTCGCCGAGGCCTGGGCCACCTCGGGTCCAGCCGAGCGCGCCCGCTCGTCGAGCTCCCTCAGCACCCCGGCCTTGCGGTCGGCCGGGACGCCCGCCGGGTCGACCTCGATCTCCTGGAGCTGCGGCGGTGCCGCGGCCTTCAGCGCAACGGGCTCGGTGGCGTCGCCCCCGAGCGCCGAGGCGAGGCCATCCGCGGCGCGCATGAGGTCCTCCTCGGCGAGGCCGTCGACGTGAGCGAAGCGCGTCACCTCGCCGTCGATCACCCGGACGCCCGCGCCGCCCTCGCTGCCGGACTGCGGCCGCTCCACGCGGGACTCGTCGATCGAGAGGGTGAAGCCCTGGCGCTCCTCGCAGAAGAGCTCGGCGAAATCGCCGCCGCGCGCCAGCGCGCGCTCCAGGACCTTGGAAGCGATTTCTCTATCGACCAGCGGCATGGGTTCCCCATCTCCCGGGTCGCACTGTCGCGCGCCCTCGCATCTACTTGGTGCTCTTCGCCCGCCGCGGGGGGCCCGCAACCTCGATCAGGCGCGAGGCGGCGAGGAAGAGCGCCCGGCCCTCCTCCGAGTCCGCCGCGAATGCCGAGCTTCGACCGCCCGGGTAGTAGGTCCTTGCGAATGGCTTGCGAAGGTGGCGGCGGCGGCGCAGGAAGGCGGCCGCCTCGTCGGCGTAGCCGGAGACCCGCTCGAGCAGGAGGCGGTGGGGCTTGGCCGTCACCCGCCGCGTCCCGCCGCCAGCTTGCGGAGCGCGTTGCGCATATCGAAGACCATCAGAGAGGAGAGCGTGAAGCGATCGGCCACCGCGACGGCGGTGAGCCCGGACTCCCTGACGCAGAACGCCTCCCCGTCTCCCGTGGCGATGTGCGCGTGCGCGACCGGCTCGTCGCCTGCGGCGTCGGCGGCGGCGACCAGATCTCGTCCGGCCTCGCCCCAGCGCTCGATGTTGCCGGTGGCGGCCAGCACCTCGCCGCTCTCTGAGAGAACGGCGCAGCCGCGCATCTCCGGCGAGATCTCCTGCAGATAGGCGACCGTCCCGCCGGGATCGGTGAGGGTCGGGACGGCTGCGGGCGGCATTAGGCCAAAATAGCGACCGTGACTCTGCAGCAGAGCTCCTGGCTCACCGTCGTCGTCATCTGCGGGATCTCGGTGATCCTCCTGGCGGTGGGCGGCTACACCGGCTACAGCATCGTGGTCGGCGCGGTTGGCCTTGCCGCCGCCGTGAACCTGCTGCCTAGCCGGCCCTGAAGGCGCTCGGCGACTCCGCCGGATCCCGCCGGGAGCTCTCCGGCTCCACGTGGATCAGCACCTCTGCGTCACCGAGGTCCGACTCGATCGCGTCACGGAGCTCGTGCGCCAGCTCGTGGGCCCGCTCGAGGGTGGTCCCGCGGCGAAACTGGACGTGCAGGTCGATGTAGCTGCGCCGCCCCGTGGTCCGCGCGCGGAGCTTGTGGTATCCGACGATCTCCGGGGTACCCGATCGGGCCCGCCCGATCGCCTCCTCCACCCGGTCCATCTGCTCCGGCGGCGGAGCCTCGTCGATGAGCGCCGACGCGGACTGGCGCAGGATCCGAACCCCCGCGAAGACGATCACCATCGCCACGGCGATCGCCACGATCGAGTCGATTGCATTGGCTCCGGTGATCTGGACGAGAACCAGGCCGATGAGCACCCCGAGCGAAGTGAGCGCGTCCGTGCCGAGATGGGCGGCGTCTCCGGCGAGCGCCGGTGAGCGGTGGCGCTTGGCCTGCCGCCGCAGGAAGAGCGAGACGCCGCCGTTCGCCAGCGCCGAGAAGCCAATCACCGCGATGCCGACGCCGAGCTTCTCCACCGAGGCTCCCGTGGCGAGCCGGTGGACCGACTCGTAGACGATCAGCCCGGCGCCCGCGAGGATCAGCATCCCCTCGATCGAGGCGGCCAGGCTTTCGAGCTTCTCGTGGCCGTAGGGGTGATCGACGTCGGCGGGCTCGTCGGCGCGCCGGACCGAGACGAACGCGATCACCGAGGCGATCAGGTCGATCATCGAGTGAAGCGCCTCGCTCAGGATCGCGACCGAGCCGGTGATCGCGGCGGCCGCGAGCTTCAGGGCGATCAGGGCCGAGTTCGAGGCGATCGAGACCGCGGCCGCCCGTGGCTTGGTGATCCGGCCGTGGCCCACCGGCCCGACCGAGCTCACGTCGTCACTTCCACACCGAGATGCGACGCGAGCCTTCGCGCGGCCCTGCCCCGGTGGCTGATCGCGTGCTTCTCCTCGGGCGCCAGTTCCGCCATGGTGCGGTCGTCCTCCGGGCCGGTGTCGTCCGGGACGAACGCCGGGTCGTAGCCGAAGCCGCCGGTCCCCCGCGGCTGATCCGCCAGGACGCCCTCGCAGCGGCCCTCGAAAAGAGACTCCGAGCCGTCCTCGCCGACCAGGGCGATCGAACAGACGTAGGCGACCCGGCGGTCGTCCTGCGTCCCGACTGCTCGGAGGAGCTTCGCGAGGTTCTCCTCGTCCGTCGCGTCCTCGCCGGCGTAGCGGGCCGAGCGCACGCCGGGCCGGCCGCCGAGCCCGTAGGCCGCGATCCCGGAGTCGTCCGCGATGGCTGTCCGGCCGGTCGCGGCCTGTGCCGCCCGCGCCTTGCCGAGGGCGTTCTCGGCGAAGGTCTCGCCGGTCTCGGGTGGCAGCTCTACCTCCTCCGGGAGAGGGTCGATCTCGAAACCAGGCAGCGCCTCGCGAAGCTCGCGCAGCTTGTGGTCGTTGCGGGTGGCCAGGACGAGCGCCGACATTGCCGGCCCAGATGATCCGTGATCCAAGGTTCAGGCGGGGAGCGACCCGAGCGCGGATTCCTGTGACTCGCGCAGCCTGGCGATCCCGCCCTCGGCCAGCGCGAGCAGCTCGTCGAGCGAGGCGCGTGAGAGCGGCGTGCGCTCCGCCGTCGCCTGGACCTCGACGAGGCCACCGTCGCCGGTCATCACCACGTTGGCGTCGACCTCGGCGGTCGAGTCCTCGCTGTAGTCGAGGTCGCAGAGCGCTCTCCCCTCCACCATCCCGACGCTCACGGCTGCGACGGACTCGTTGAGCGGCAGGGTCTCGAGCGTCCCGGCCTCGACGAGCTTGTCGAGCGCGTCCTGGAGCGCGACGAAGCCGCCGGTGATCGCAGCGCAGCGGGTGCCCCCGTCAGCCTGCAGCACGTCGCAGTCGACGTAGACCGAGCGCTCGCCGAGCGCCATGAAATCCACCACGCCGCGCAGCGAGCGGCCGATCAGCCGCTGGATCTCCACGCCGCGGCCGTCCTGCTTGCCGCGGCTGATGTCGCGGGCCTTCCGGTCGCCGGTGGAGGCCGGCAGCATCGCGTACTCGGCGGTGACCCAGCCGCGGCCCTTGCCCTCCAACCAGCGCGGCACCGAGTCGTTCACGGAGGCCGTGCAGATCACCCGGGTCTCTCCCGCCGAGATCAGGGCGGAGCCGTCGGCGGTCCGCACGAAGCCGCGCTCGATCGTCACCGGGCGCAGATCGGCGGGGGCGCGGTCGTAGCTGCGAGAGGCGGCCATCCGCGCCAGTCTGCCACGACTGGCGGGACGGCTTCGCCATCGGGCAGTGACCACTGCGGCCGCCCCACCCAAGTCGCTCCGGGCTACGCCCTTCGCTCCCCACGTGGAGCGGCCTTGGGTCACTTGAAGCTCACCTGGCCGACCGCCTCGCGGATCTTGTCCACGATCGTCTGGGCCAGCTCCACCCCCTGCTTGCCCTGAAAGCCCTTCATCGCGGCCACCATGCCGACCATCAGCAGGGCGACCAGCAGGATCAGGCCGACGTACTCGACCGTTCCCTGGCCGCTCCGAGCCGACAGTCCGACCAGCCGCCGGGTGACGAGTTCTCGCATCAGCAACCTCCTCAGGCTCGTTTCCGGAAGGCTCGCTCGCGAGATCGCACGCGAGGGGACCGCGGTGTGGCCGAAGGAGTACGGCTCCGCGCCGAATCCGCGCTCCGGCCTGCACGTCGCGTAAAGTCATCGCCTCGATGACCGAGCGCCAAAACGAAGGCGCCGGCCACGGTGCGGAAGACCGCGGGCCGATGAGGTGGCGCCTCGAGTCGCTTCACCGCCGCACCGAGGAAGGCATGCGAGAGCTCGGGGCCCGCGTCCTCGAGATGTACCACCAGGGCAAGGTGGACCCCGACGAGGTGCGCGAGGACGCCGCGAAGCTCGACGAGCTCGAGAGAAGCGCGGCCGAGCTCGAGGGCGCGATGCGCGGCGAGACCGGCCCGCGTGCGGACCCGCCGCGGCGACCCGCACCCCAGCCGCGCCCCCGCCGGGCCGCGAAGCGACCGCCGGTGGTTCGCCCGGTGATGGGAGCCGAGGACCGGCCCGCAACCCCAGACGCTCCCGGCGCCGGCCCCGAGCCGCCCACCAACGGTGAGCGCGACGAGCGCATGAAGCAGGCGGTCGAGTCGGCCCGCCGACAGGCCGAGGAGCGCGCCACCGCCGAGATCCTCGCCCTCGAGGAGGACCTGGAGAAGGAGCGCGAGCGCGCCGCCAGGTCGCTCGAGGAAGTCCAGCGCCGGCTCGAGGAGGCCGAGGCCCGCGCAGCCGGAAGCGTGACCGTCACCGACGCGAGGGCCCGCGAGGACGCCGCCGACTGGCTGGGCGAGCAACGCGGCGACGTCCGCCGTGAGCTCGAGGCGGAGCTCGAGCGGCGCATGCTCGCTCGCGAGAAGGAGCTGATCGCCGAGCGCGACGAGGCCGCAGCAGCGCTGAAGGACGCGCGCGAGCGGCTCGAGCGGGCCGAGAGCGCCGGCGGCAGCGACGACGAGGCTCGCGCCGAGGCCGAGCGCGAGGTCAGCGAGGAGGCCGACCGCCGCCTACGCGAGCACACCGAGAAGCTGCAGGCGCAAATCGAGAGCATGGAGGCCGAGACCGAGTCCCGCATCCAGGTGGCCGTCGAGAGGGCCCGCCGGGAGGCGGAGGAGCGGGTTCGCGCCGAGCTCTCGGAGGAGGCAACCGGATCCGCGGCCGAGGCCGAGGAGCTGATCTCCGCCAAGGAGCGCGAGCGCCTGGAGGAATCCCGCGCCGAGATCGAGCGCGGCATCCGTCGCGAGCTCGAGCAGGAGCTCGCCAAGCGGATCGCGGACATCCGCTCCGACGCCGACACCCGCGCCAGCGAGGAGATCGACGCCGCCCGCCGCGCCGCCGAGCTTCGCTTCGAGTCGGAGCTGAAGACGCGCGAGCAGTCGCTGCGTCGCGAGCGCGAGGCCGCGACCGAGGCCGCCGAGGCCGCCCAGCGCCGGCTTGACGAGATCGCCGAGCAGATCGAGGCCGCGGGCAAGCGCGTCGAGGGCGCCGAGGCGAAGCTCGCGGAGGAGCAGACGCGCCTGCAGGAGCAGGCCGAGGAGCGCCTCGACGCCGAGCTGCGCCGCCTGCAGGCCGAGTCAGACGAGAAGATCGCGGAGGCGCTCGCCAAGGTGGAGACCGACACCCAGGCCCGCGTGGAGAAGGAGGCCGAGCGCCGCCTGGCGGAGCAGGAAAAAGCTCTTCGCGCCGAGGCCGAGGAGCGCGTGCGCGTCACCCGCGAGACCGTGCGCGAGGAGACCGAGCGCCGCCTGCGGAAGGAGCTCGACTCGCTCCGCGCCCAGCTTGAGGAGGAGCGCTCGTCACGCGAGCAGCTGATCCAGAAGGCCGACAACCGGGCGAAGCGGGCTGAGCAGAAGGTCGAGGACGCCGAGACCGCCAGGCTCGACTCCGAGGCCGAGGCCCGCGCCGCGGCCGCAGAATGGGTCCGCGGCCAGATCGGCGCGCACCAAAGGGAGATCGACAAGCTGCAGAAGCAGAGCGACGGGCGCCTCAAGCGCGCCGTCACCGCGGCCCGCCGCGAGGCCGAGGACGAGGCCGAGCGCCGCTTCGCCGAGCGCGAGCAGGGCCTGGCGATGGAGCTCGAGGAGGCCGGCCGCGCCCTGAAGTCGGCCGAGCACCAGCTCCGCGAGGCCGAGACCCGAGCGGAGTCGGCGGAGAGCAAGCTCGGTCAGGTCGGCGATGAGGACCGCAAGAGGGCGACCGAGGAGCGCGAGGGTCGCTTCCGGGTGCTCGAGGAGCGGATCAAGTCGGTGACGGACCGGGCGAGCAACGCCCAGGCGCACGCCGCCTCGGTCGGCATCGAGCTGCCGGAGCGGGCCGGGGCCGAGGTGGCGGAGCCGGAGCCGAAGCCCGAGGCCGAGCCGGAGCCGGAGCCGGCGGAGACGGTCGAGGAGCCGCAGGTCCCCGAGGAGCCGGAGACCGATGAGCAGGAGGCCGTCGAGCCCGCCGCCGAGCGCCTCGGCTTCCTGGGCAGGCGCCGGGCGAAGCGGGCCGAGAAGGCGGCCGAGAAGGAGCAGGCCGCCGCGGAGGCCAAGGCCGCCGAGGAGAAGAGGGTCGAGGAAGAGCGAAAGAAGTCCGAAGCGGAGCAGGAGGCTGCCGAGAAGAAGGCGGCGCGCGAGCAGGAGGCCCAGGCCAAGAAGGACGCCCGCGCCAAGGCCGCCCAGGAACGCAAGAAGAAAGCGGCCGCGGCGAAGAAGCAGGCACAGGCGAAGCGCGCCTCGAAGGCCTCGGCCTCGAAGACGGCGAACGAGTCGAAGACCACAGCGTCGGCCAAGCCGGAGGCCGAGGATGCGAAGCCCGCGCCGATGCCGAAGCCGACCCGCTCACGCAAGCGAAGCGGCCTGCTCGACGTCAACAAGGCGACCTTCGAGCAGCTCCGTGAGCTCGGCATGTCCGTGACCCAGGCGACCCGGGTGATCGCCTACCGCGAGCGCCAGGAGGGCTTCGACGCCGTCGACGACCTCGACACGGTGCCCGGCATCCCGAAGAAGCTCCTCGACGAGATCAGGGACCAGCTGACCGCATGACCGACCAGGGACACCCGTGGGTTGTTAGACGCGGGCCGCCGCGGACTGAAGAACCCTGAGGACGGATCCTCGACCACAACCCGAGAGCTCCACGATCTCGAGAAGCAGCATCGGGCGCAGCTCCTCGGACTCGGCGCGATCGCGCTCGAGATGCACCAGAAGGACGAGATCGACACCGGCTTCCTGATGGGCCTGGCCGCCGAGGTCGCCAGACCGAGGAGGAGCTCCGCCTACTCCGCGGCCGCTAGGCCCGGCCAGAACCGCGCCAGCCGGTCCCGGTAGTCCGCCGACGGCTCAACCGGCGCCTCGCGCGGCGCGCGGTCGTCTCCGGCGGCCTCCAGGGTCGCGACGACGCCGCGCGCCAATGCCGCCAGCGAGTAACCGCCCTCCAGGCAGATCAGCAGCGGCACGTCGAGCTCGCGGGCGAGCTCGCGCATGGTCGCGGCCATGTCCGCGTAGGCCGCGTCGTCGAGCTCGCAGTTGGCGAGGGGATCGTCTCGGTGGGCGTCGTAGCCGGCCGAGACGCAGAGCAGCCCCGGCCGCCATTCCCGGGCGATCGGCGCGACCACGTGCTGGGTGAGAGACAGGAACTCGTCGGGGCCACTGCCCGGCGGGACGGGCAGGTTCACGGTGTAGCCCTCCCCCTCGCCGCTGCCGAAGTCGGTGGCCGCCCCGGTGCCGGGGTAGAGCGGGCTCTGGTGAACGCTCGAATAGAGGACCTCCGAGGAGCCGTAGAAGATCGCCTCGGTCCCGTTGCCGTGGTGGACGTCCCAATCGAAGATGAGAACCCGCTCCGCGCCGCACTCCGCGATCGCGTGAGCCGCCGCGACGGCGACGTTGTTGAAGAGGCAGAACCCCATCGCCCGGTCGCGCTCGGCGTGGTGGCCCGGCGGCCGGAGCCCGCAGAAGGCAAACCCCCCCTTGGCCAGCAGCCGCTCGGTCGCGTGGACGGCCGCGCCCGCGGAATGCAGGGCCGCCTCCCAAGAGCCCTCGCTCGTGATGGTGTCGATGTCGATCATGCCTCCGCCCTTCGCCGAGAAAGCCTCGATCGTGTCGACGTGAGCGGCGCCGTGGACCCGCTCCAGCTGGCCACGGGTGGCGGCGGGCGCCTCGACGAGCTCGAGCCCGAGCCAGTCGCGTTCGGACAGCGCCTCCTCGATCACGGTCAGGCGCCTGGCGTTCTCGGGGTGCCCGCCCGTGTCGTGCCGGAAGGAGCTCGGGTGTCGCAGATATAGTCCTGAGATCAGCGCACAGTACGGTTCGCGGCTCGATGACGCTGGGCGACCGATTCGACGTCGTGGTGGTCGGTGGCGGCGCCGCCGGCCTCTACTCGGCGCTGACCGCGGCCGATGCGGGCTCGCGCGTCGCGATGGTGTCTCGGAAGCCGCTCAGCGAGAGCTCGAGCTTCTGGGCGCAGGGCGGGCTCGCCGCGGCGATCGGCCCCGACGACTCGCCCGAGCAGCACGTCGAGGACACGCTGACCGCCGGCCGCGGGGCCTGCCGCCGTTCGGCGGCCGAGCTCCTCGCGGCCGAGGCACCGGGCGTCGTCTGGGAGCTGGAGCGGCGCGGCGTCAAGTTCGACCGGGAACCCGACGAGGCCCTCTCGCTGGCGCTGGAGGGCGGTCACTCCCGCAGGCGAGTCGTCCACGCGGGAGGCGCCGCGACCGGCCGCCGGATCACCGAGCGGCTCACCGAGCTGGCGGCGGAGAACGAGCGAATCGAGCTGATCGAGAAGACCTCCGCCGTCGCCGTCTGGAGCGACGTCCGGCGCTGCCATGGAGTGATCACCGATCAGGGCGAGATCCTGGGCCGCGCGACGATCTTCGCAACGGGGGGCGCCGCCGCGCTCTGGTCACGGACCACCAACCCGTGGGGTGCGATCGGCGCCGGGCCCGTCATGGCGCACGCCGCCGGCGCTGCGATCGCCGACCTGGAGCTCTGCCAGTTTCATCCGACGGCTCTGGCGGCGCCCGGAACCGAGCACGACGGGCTCCTGGTCACCGAAGCGGTCCGCGGCGAGGGCGCGACCCTGCTCGACGCGAAGGGCGAGCGCTTCACGGATGAGCTCGCCCCGCGCGACCAGGTCACGCTGGCGGTTCTCGACCGGATGAAGGTCGACGGGACCGATCACGTGCTGCTCGACATGCGGCAGCTGAGCGAAACGCGGTTCCCGAGTGTGTTCAAGGCCCTGCGGAAGGCAGGCCACGATCCGGCCACCGAGCCGATCCCCGTCGCCCCCGCCTCGCACTACGTGATGGGCGGGATCGCGACCGACCTCGAGGGCCGCTCCTCCCTGCCCGGCCTGTACGCCGTCGGCGAGTGTGCCTGCACCGGGCTGCATGGCGCGAACCGGCTCGCCTCGAACTCGCTGACCGAGTGCTTCGTGCTCGGGGCAAGAGCGGCCGCCGCGGCATCCGCCGAGCCGGACCCCGGCTCGCCGCCCGAGCCACCGTCGGGGCGCTTCGAACCTCCACCCGCCGAGACCAGAGAGGCGGTCTGGAGGCTCGCCGGACCGCTGCGGACCGCCGGCGAGCTCGAGCAGCTGCTCCCCGATCCCTATCCGCTCGCCCGGCTGATCGCCCGCTTTGCGCTCGAGCGGGAGGAATCGCGGGGCTCCCACCGCCGGCTCGAGTTCCCCCTGGCGAACCCCGAGCTCGACGGGCAACACCTGGTCTGCAAAGGGGAGAGGCTCGCCTGGCAGGCGTGGGAGTAGCCCGGCGGCTACTCAAAAGCACTGGTTTGTGCCTACTTAATACTGCTTAATCAGTGCTTAACCCAAAAATTGGGTATGCCGTGCTTCAATCAGGACCGCCTGGAGGGTCCGACGGCAGGAAGAGCCCGAGGACGAGGCTTCAGGGGGGATAGGAGAGATCACGGATGTATCAATTCAGTCGTTCCATCTACAGGGACCTGGCTCCTCGCATCGACACCTCGGAGGGTGTGGAGAGGACATTCGCCGCCCGCCAGAAGTTGCTGGAGGCGTGCGAGGCCACCATTCAGCGCCTCGTTTCCGACCGGCGCTATTTCGCCCGTCCTGCGAAGACGCTGTTCACGGAGGTACGCGAGTACTTCGCTCTTGCCGAGCAGGTGCGCGTCTACATTGTCATCGAGCGGCACATCGGGCTGATCGAGGAGTTCCTCGACTCGCTGCCCGCGGACGTGACGCTGGACGGCCAGGAGAGAAACTGCCTGGCCAGCACTCGCAAGGGCACTCCCTGCCAGCGCGAGCCGCTGCCGGGGATGGATTACTGCCCCTCGCACAAGCATCTCGAGGAGTCCTTCGAGGAAGATGCGAGGGTGCGGGGAGGCGACGGCCGAGCCGCAACCCGTTTGGTGCAGGAAGCGGCCGCGGCATAAGGGCATAAGGGGAGAGACAGCGGTGTCGAGGCCCCGGGCAAGGGGCCTCCACCGTGCTCCACCTCACACTCAGAGCGCATCCCTGGTGGTTGGCTGCCCGTAGGTCCCTGTGTCCAGTCAACCGAGCAAAGGAGTGCCGATGGCGAAGGCCTGGGAACACGTGTTCAGCGCCCTGTACGACCCGCTTCTGTGGATCGGAGAGCGGACCGGGATGGCGAAACGGAGAGACGACCTGCTCAGTCAGGCCAGCGGCCGGGTGCTGGAGCTCGGCGCGGGGACCGGGCTCAATCTCCCGTATTACCCCGATGAGATCGAGGAGCTGACGCTCACGGAGCCGGCCGCTCCGATGCTCCCGAGGCTCGAGCGGCGCCTGAGAAAGCTCGGCCGCGACGGCCGGGTGGTGGTGGCAACGGCTGAGGAGCTCCCGTTCGACGACGACAGCTTCGACACCGTCGTCTCCACTTTGGTTCTCTGCACCGTCGACGACCCTCGGCGCGCGATCGACGAGACCGCCAGGGTCCTCAGGCCCGGGGGAAAGCTGTTGTTCCTGGAGCACGTCCGCGCGGAGACGCGGCGCCTCGCGCGCTGGCAGGACCGGCTCCACAGGCCCTGGCACGCATTCGCCGCGGGGTGCCACGCCAACCGCCCGACGGTCGAGCTCCTGCGCGAGAGCTCGCTGCAGGTGGAGGCCGTCGAACGCGATCGCTGGTCGTGGATGCCGGCGCTGGTCCACCCCCTGGCATTCGGGAGGGCGCAGGCGTAGCGGTCACCAGGCCGCTCCACCTCATCAAACGGGTCGCGCTGACGCGCGCCCTCGCATCAAGGGCGAAGCCCGAAGCGACTCATGTGGGGCGGCCGCCTCTGACCGCGGCTATGTAGCGAAGCCGTCCCGAGATAACTTCCCGCCATGCTGCTCGGCGTGGACGTCGGTGGGACCTTCACCGACGCCGCGCTGCTCGACGGCGAGCGCCTGCACACGGCCAAGGTCCCGAGCACGCCCGAGGACCAGTCGCGCGGGGTGATCGCGGCGATCGACGAGGTCCTCGCGCGGGCCGGCGCCGAGAGCGCCGCCGTCGAGGGGTTCACCCACGGGATGACCGTGGGAACCAACGCGCTGCTCGAGGAGCGCGGCGCGCGGACCGCGCTGGTCGCGACAAGGGGCTTCGCCGACCTGCTGGACATCGGGCGCCAGAACCGGCCCAGCCTGTACCACCCCTGCCGGGGCCGGCCGCGATCGCTGGTCGAGCCCGGCGATCGGTTCGAGGCGGCGGAGCGCATCGGCGCGTCGGGCGTGCTCGAGGAGCTGAACGAGGGCGAGATCGAGCGGCTGGTGGACGAGCTCCGCGGCGGCGACGTCGAGTCGATCGCGGTCTGCCTGCTCTTCGCGTTCCGGGATCCGGATCACGAGCGCCGCCTCGCCACCGCCCTGCGCGAGGCGCTTCCCGGCGTGCACGTCTCGGCCTCGCACGAGGTCCTGCCGGCCTTCCGCGAGTACGAGCGCTTCTCCACAACCGTCATCGACGCCTACCTCTCCCCCCTGCTCGGCCGCTACCTGACCGCACTGGCGGGCGCCTGCCGCGATCGGGGCCTCCCCGAGCCGGAGGTGATGCGCTCGTCCGGCGGCACTGCCGAGGCCGACGAGGCGGCCCGCGCCGGCGCCTGGAGCGTGCTCTCGGGCCCCGCCGGGGGCGCGGTCGGCGCCGCGCTGCTGGCGCAGGCGGCGGGCAGCCCCGACGCGATCGGGATCGACATGGGCGGCACCTCGTGCGACGTCTGCGTGGTGGACGCGGGCGAGGTCAGACGGACCGACTCGCGCGAGATCGACGGCCGCCCGGTGCAGCTGCCGATGGTCGACGTGCACACGGTCGGCGCCGGCGGCGGGTCGATCGGCTGGCGCGATGCCGGCGGCGCCCTTCGCGTCGGCCCACGGTCGGCCGGGGCCGAGCCCGGCCCAGCCTGCTACGGGCACGGAGGGTCCGAGCCGACGGTCACCGACGCCAACCTGTTGCTCGGCTACCTCTCCCCCGATTCCGAGCTGGCGGGCGGGGTCGAGCTGGACGAGGAGGCGGCGAGGCGGGCGATCGAGTCCCTCGGCGAGAAGCTCGGCCTCGATGCCACCGAGACGGCGGAGGGGATCGTCCGGGTGGCGAATCAGGAGATGATCCGCGCGCTCCGGGTGATGACCGTCGAACGGGGCGTCGATCCGCGCGACTACGCGCTCCTGCCGTTCGGCGGCGCGGGGCCCATGCACGCCGCGGCGCTTGCCGGAGAGCTCGAGATCTCGCGGATCGTCTGCCCCCGCGCCAGCGGCGTGCTCTCCGCGCTCGGGCTGATCGCCGCCGGGCGGCGGCGGGACACCGCGCGCACCGTGCTGCTCTCCGGGGACGAGATCACCGCCGAGCGGATCGTCTCCGAGGTGGACGCGCTCAGCCGGCCGCTGCTCAGCGGCATGGAGAGCGCCGAGCTGGACGTGGTCTACGAGCTGCGGTACCGAGGTCAGGCGTTCGAGCTGCCGATCCCCGGCTCCCCCCGTCCGGACCCCGCTCGCCTGGCGGAGGACTTCGCCCGCGAGCACGAGGCCCGCTACGGGTATCGAGACCCGGAGGGCGCGCTGGAGCTGGTCACCATCCGCGTCGCCGCCTACGAGCCCGGGGCCGAGCCGCGGCCGCGGGCCGCCGGCGATGGGAACCTGGCCGAAAGTGAGCGCGAGGCTCGCTTCGGCGGCGAGTGGATGAGCACTTGCGTGCTCAGGGGCGAGCCCGAGGCCGGCTTCGAGGTGGCGGGGCCATGCGTTTTCGAGCTCCCCGAGGCGACGCTGGTGCTCCCGCCCGGCTGGAGCGCCGGCGTGGACGAGTCCGGGACCGTCACGGCGGTGAGCCGATGACCGGGCTGGATCCCGTCGCGCTGCAGGTGATGACCGGCGCGCTGCGGGCCGCCTGCGACGAGATGGGAGCGGTGCTGATCCGCTCCGCCCACTCGCCGAACATCACCGAACGGCACGACTGCTCCACGGCCCTCTTCGACCCGGCCGGCGAGCTGATCATGCAGGCCGAGCACATCCCGGTGCACCTGGGCTCGATGCCCGACGCGGTGGCGTCGATCGTCGACGAGGAGCACCGTGACGGCGATCTCTGGATCCTCAACGACCCCTATCGAGGCGGCACGCACCTCCCCGACATCACCCTGATCTCTCCGGTCTTCGGCGGGGGGCAGCTGGTCGGGTTCTCGGCCTCGCGCGCCCACCACGCCGACATCGGCGGCCCCACGCCCGGTGGCATGCCGGCCCTCTCGGTGACCCTCGACGAGGAGGGCGTGGTGATCCCGCCCACCCGGGCGGACGACGCTGTCCTCCGCGACCTGGCGGGACAGATGCGCAATCCGGAGCAGCGGCTGGCGGACCTGCGGGCGCAGCGGGCCGCGAACCTGACCGGCATCCTCCGCCTGCGCCAGCTCGCCGATCGGCACGGGCGCGAACTGCTCGCGACGGCGACGGCCGAGATCCTCGACTACGCCGAGCGGCGCACTCGCGCCGCGCTCTCCGAGATGCCCGACGGAGAGAGCTCGTCGGAGGACGTGCTCGAGGGCCGGGACGGCGACATAACCCTGCGGGTCAAGGCGACCGTGCATCGGCGACGAGCTTGAGCTCGACTTCTCCGGCAGCGGCGAGCAGGTCGCCGGCAACCTCAACTGCCCCCTGTCGGTGACCAAGGCGGCCTCGTTCTATGCGGTGCGCGTGGTCTGCGACCCGGACGGGCCACCCTCGGCGGGAGCCTGGAGGCCGGTCACGGTGGCGGCGCCGGCGGGCTCACTGCTCAACGCCCGTCCCCCGGCGGCGGTGGTCGGCGGCAACGTCGAGACCTCGAGCCGCGTTGCGGATCTCGTCTTCGCGGCGCTCGCCCACTTCGCACCGGTGGGCGCCGAGGGCCAGGGCACGATGAACAACCTGACGCTCTCCGGCGAGGAGTGGACCTACTACGAGACGATCGGAGGCGGCCAGGGAGCCTGCCGCGACGCGGACGGGCCGAGCGCCGAGCACGTGGCGATGTCGAACACCCTGAACACCCCGGTCGAGGCGCTCGAGACCGATTATCCGGTGCTGGTCAGGGAGCTCTCGGTGAGGCGCGGCAGCGGCGGAGCCGGGCGATACCGGGGCGGGGAGGGGATCGTGCGCGAGCTCGAGGCCCGCGAGCCGATGCGCTTCACGCTGATCGGCGAGCGCCGCAGACACTCCCCGCACGGCCGGGACGGCGGCGATCCCGGCGAGGCGGGACGGGATCTCCTCAACGGCGAGCCGGTCCCCGCGAAGACGGAAGGCGAGCTCGCCGCCGGCGACCGGCTGCGAATCGAGACGCCGGGGGGCGGTGGGTACGGCTCCGAACGAAATTCCTAACCCCGGTTCGCGAATGGCGCATCTTGCGTCGATTGGCCGGTCAACCAGGACAAGTACCGCATGGGAATGGGCTATCTGGCACTTACAACTAAGCCTCTGGCTTTGTGACAAAGCGGCACAAGGGTTGTCAAAACTGGGTTCGTCCTCTAGACTGCTCGCCTCCGAGGGGGCTCCGGCCCGAGACTCGAGGCCCCGCCCCCGGATTCGAACCCCGATTGACTACCCCCTAATTCCTTATGCCGATTGCATTGAAAGAGTGGGCCGTGACCGTGCGGGCGCTGGCCGAGGGCGAGCAGCTCGTCGCCCTGCGGAAGGGCGGCATCCGCGAGGACGAGAAGCACTTCGAGGTCGAGCACGACCAGTTCTTCCTCTACCCGACGTTCGACCATCAGCGGAACGACCTGGTTCGCGAGTCCCATCACCCTGAGCTTCGCCGCGCCCTCGAGGAGGGCGTCTGGCCCGACGAGGAGCCGCCCCCGAGGGCGCTGCTCCAGGACGGCGGCATCCCCCAGCCCGATCGGGTGAGGATCCGCAGCTGGGCCGAGATCACCGATCACTTCACGACCGAGGACCATCGCGTGGTCGAGGCGCTGACGCCCTTCCACATCTGGACCTCGGACTACGCCCAGAAGCGCCTGGCGTGGAAGCGGACCCATCCGCTGCACGTGCTGCTCCTGCGGGTCCATCGGATCCCGCGGCCCGTCACGGTGCGCGTCAAGGACGAGCACCACGGCTGCCGCTCGTGGGTCGAGATCGACCGCGATCTGCCCTTCGAGGGGACGCCGGTGATGGCCGACGAGGAGTTCGAGCGCGCCGCCGCTTCGATCCGCGAGATCTGCCAGGGCGACCTCGTCCTCGCCTAGGTTTCGGCTCTCCAGGCACTCAAAGACTCTGAGCGCGCCCTGCTGATCGGCATGGGCGGCGGCGGCGATGTCGTCGGCGCTTCGGCGATCACCGACCTGCTCGCCGGCCTGGACACGGAATGGGTGCTCGGCGGGATCGCCTGGGAGCGCTCGCCGATCGACCCGCGTCCCGGCCCGCGCTCGCTGGACGAGATCCGCGGCGGCCGCCCGTGCGGCTCGGCCGCGGTTCTCACCGAGGGCTCAACCACGACCCTCGACGGCGTCGAGTTCTCCGAGTCGAAGATGGCCTCGCACCTGGGTCGGCCGGTCCTGCTGCTCGACATCACGCGCGGCCCGCAGGCGCTCGCCGGCGGGATCGCGGAGGCGGCCGCCGAGCTCGGCTGCGACGCAATCGTCCTGCTCGACGTCGGCGGCGATGTACTCGCCCATGGCGACGAGCCCGGACTCGCCAGCCCACTCTGCGACGCGATCGTGCTGGCCGCCGGTCTCTTCCTCGCCCGCTCCACCGAGGTGATCGGCGCCGTCTACGGGCCGGGCTGCGACGGCGAGCTCACCCCCGACGAGGTTCTGCAGAGGATCACCGCGCTGCAATCGGCGGATGCGCTCCTCGGCGCCTGGGGTCTGACGCCCCACGCCTGCGAGCTGGTCGAGTCCGCCGCGGCCGTGGTGCCGACCGAGGCCAGCCTGATGGCCGTGCGCTGCGCGCGGGGTGAGCGCGGAGAGAGCCCCATCCGCGGCGGCCGGCGCAGCGTGGAGCTCACCCCGCTGGGGGCCCTCACCTTCTTTTTCGACCCGGTGGCGGCCGCCAAGTCCGCGGTACCGCTCGCCACCGCGGTCTCCCCGGCCGCCGGCCTCGACGAGGCCCGCGAGGCGCTCAACGCGATCGGCGTCAAGACGGAGCTCGAGCTCGAGCGGGAGCGCGCCCGAGCCCGCCAGTAGCCTGGCTCCATCACCTGGATAGAGACCGATTCGCTCAGCTTCACCGCGCGTCACGACGACGCCGACCTCGCCTGCGCCCACCGCGTGCTCGACGCGCTGGAGGACGTGCGGCTGCGCCTCGAGGACCGCTTCGACGCCGTGCCGGGGAACGTCACCGTGATCCTGCATGACAACCCCGCCTGGCTCTCCGCCGCGCATCCGCTTCTGCCCGCGGTGCGCTGGTCTGCCGCCCCGGCCGCGCGCCGCTACCTGGCGGGCTGGCCGATGGATGGGGAGATCCACACCCTGAACGACTCCTGGATGGAGCGACGCTCGGCTGGGGAAGACTCCCTGCGCGCGCTGCGGGGCACCGCCGAGCGGATGTACTGCCAGATCGTCCTGGCTCAGAACAACACGGCGTTGCCGCCTATGTGGACCCCGCGCAGGTTCATCACCTACCTGCGCTGGGCCTGGCTGATCGAGGGCGCCGCCCAGTACTTCACCGGTCAGACCTCCCTCTACCGGGCCGCGGTCATCACCCGCCTGCGTGAGGGCGTTCGGCCGTCCTTCCCGCCGTCACGGCGCGACGCGCTGATCCTGGGCGGCACGATCTTCGACCTGCTCGACCGCCACGCCGGGCCGGATGCCTGCGCGCGGATGGCATCGCGCCTGCACCGCCAGGGACCGCAGGGGAATCTGGAGCTCGCCTTCGAGGCGCGGATGCGGGAGATCGAGCGCGCCTGGCGGACGCACCTCGACGAGATCCTGTATCCGCAGTCGGATTCGCTCGAGGCGCCGTCGCTGAGCGACGCGCTGGAGCGGCCGGGCTTCGACCTCGAGCTGGGGACGCCGCCCGAGTTCAGCTTCGACCCGACCACGACCAACCGGCGGCGCTCAGCCGAACGCGAGGTAGAAGAGGTAGACGATCACGGCGGCAGCACCAACGGCCGCGATCAGGCCCACCGCGAGCCGGGCTGGAGATCCGATCCCGGGCATTGAGCCAGGCGCCGCCTCCGCGGTGAGCATGTCGGTGCCGGCGAGCACCTCGCGCGCCGTCTCGTAGCCCGACTCCGGGACCAGCACGTCCCGCGGCCCGGCCGCCAGGAAGTCCGGCACGTCGAATCCGCGTGCCCGCCGGAGCATCGAGGGGATGCCGTGCTCGAGCAGGATCGACTGGATCAGCTCGCCGTCGGCCATGTTCCTGGCGCCGGTTACCCGGACCAGGTCACCGCGGGCGTACTGCGGGCGGACCTTGCGCGCCCGCTCGTGGGCGTCCGTGATCGGTCCCTCCTCGCGCGTACCGGCGTAGACCAGCGGCATCCCGCAGTCGCGGCAGAACCGCTCACTGCTCGGATGGGGCAGGGCGCAGCGCGGGCAGACGAGAGACTCGTTCACTCCATCTGGAGCTCGACCTCGTCGACCTTCCCCTCCTCGATCCGGTAGCCGCGGAGCGGCTCCTCGCCCTCGGCCAGGGAGACGATCAGATAGAGGGCGTCGGGATAGGCGGCGAGGTTGATGTCCGTCTGCGACGGATAGGCGGGGCTCGCCGTATGGGAGTGGTAGATGGCCGAGAGCTCCTCCCCCCTCTCGTCCATCGCGGTCATGATCCGGAACTGGTCCTGGGGGTCGAGGTTGTAACGGAGGGGACTGGCCTCGGCGTTGCGAGCGCGATAGACCGTCTTCGCAACGCCGTCGTTGCCGCCGATCAGGCCGCAGCACTCGTTCGGCGCATCCTCGCGCGCGTGCGCGAGCAGCTCGTCGTAGATCGGCCTCGAGATCTTCATCGCCCTGAAGTTAGTGGTCCGGCCTAGTAGAAGACGACGCCCTCGCGGCGAGGCGGCTCGGTCAGATCGCCGCCCTCGTTCCCGAGCAGGTCCGGATCCTCGCGGCCCCTCTGCCAGAGCAGGTCGTCGAGGACCGGCGGCGAGATCTTCGACTGATCCGCCACCTGCTTGAAGGCTTCGCGGGTCGCCTCCCGGACCTCGTCGACGTCACCCTCGGGCACGAGGCCGGAACGCAGGGCGAGCCGCATCAGCACGTTGTCCGCCGAGACCTCCCAGCTCTCCGGGTCGGAGACCTCGAACCAGCCGCGCCGCTCCCAGATCTTGCAGACCAGGAAGGCCTTCTTGCGGAGCGGGTCGGCGAAGGCGTCGAACTCGCTCAGGCGGACCAGTGCTCCGCCCGGGCCCGCCAGCTTGCCCCCCGACGCATCGATCAGCTGCTCGGCCTGGCCGGCGTAGTTCTTCAGCATCCCCTTGGACAGGTCGTCCCAGAGCTTGGCGCGCCGCTCCGGGTCGTGGAGGTTGTCCTGTCCGGCGCGGAAGACCGCCGCGATCGCCTCGGCCGGAACGCCCATCAGGGAGCGGGCGGTGAGGGCGCCCGGGGCGCGGCGCTCCGCCCGGAGCCCGAGGGCCCAGAGCAGGTCGCTCCCCTCGTACGGGCCCTCGCCGTCCACCGTGTGCGGCTCGGTGTAGCCGGTCTGGTGGTCGATCGCCGAGAGGAAGAGGGCGGCGTCGGGATGCGGGACGTGGTCGAAGCTCGGCGGCTCGAAATCCTTGGCGAGCTTCTTGACGCGCGTGACGACGCGCTTCAGTGCATCGGGGTCTGCGGGCATACGGGTGGAGGCTACGAGAAGCCGGCTACCACCAGACGGTGGAGTCGATGTCCTTGAGCTCCTCGATGGGCTTGGTGTAGACGCCGCTCGAGAGGTACTTCCAGCCGTCGTCGGGCACCAGGAAGACCACGTTGCCTTCGTCGAGCTCGTTCGCGATCCGGTGGGCGACGTAGGCGATGGCCCCCGCGGAGACGCCGGCGAACATGCCCTCCTCGTGCAGCAGCTTGCGGGTCCAGAGGATCGCGTCCATGTTCGAGACCATGATCTTCCGATCGAGCAGGCTCAGATCGATGATCGGCGGGATGAAGCCATCGTCGAGTGAGCGGAGTCCCTGGACCAGCTCCCCCTGCATCGGCTCCGCGGCGACGATCTTGGTCTCGGGGTTGTGCTCCTTGAAGCGGCGGCCGTTGCCCATCAGGGTGCCGCCGGTCCCGAGCCCGCCGACGAAGGCCGTGACCTCGTCGAGCTCGTCGAGGATCTCCTTGGCCGTGCCCTCGTAGTGAGCGCGAGGGTTCGCCTCGTTGCCGTACTGGTAGGGCATGTAGTACGAGGCGTCGGCCTCAGCCATCTCCAGCGCCAGCTCGACGGCGCCGTTCGATCCCTTGGCGCCCTCCGAATAGACGATCTCGGCGCCGTACATCAGCAGCAGCTGGGTGCGCTCCTCGGTGACGTTGTCGGGCATCACCACCTTGAGGGGATAGCCCTTGCGGCGGCAGATCATCGCCAGCGAGATGCCGGTGTTGCCGGAGGTCGGCTCGAAGATGGTGTGGCCCGGCTGGATCGCGCCCCGCTCCTCGGCGTCCTCGATCATGTACTTGGCGACCCGGTCCTTGACGGAGCCGGTCGGGTTGCGGCCCTCGAGCTTCGCCCAGAGGCGGACCTCGGGCTTCGGCGTCAGGCGCGGCAGCTCGACGAGCGGCGTGTTGCCGATCGCCTCGAGTACGTTCTCGAAGTGGCCGCCGCAGGGACGATTGAGGAGCGGCTCCGTGCTCATCTACGCAAGAGCATACTTCAGAAAGTGAAGTATGGGTGCACGCGTGCCGGACACATGCGGCAGGTGCCCCGCGAGGCTGATCGCGAAACCTGCGCTTAGCAATGCTCAGATAGGGTCCGTCCCTGTACCCGAGCCCCACAGGGGAGGAGACAAATGAGATCCCGACTTACCGCTCTGATCGCAGTGATCGCTTTCGCCGCCGTCACGGTGGCAGCGGGCTGCGGCAGCAGCAACAACGACAACAGCAGCAGCACCGGCACGACCGCGGCCGGGGGCGAGCTGACCGCGACGCCCGGCATCGACGTCGCCAAGGACGATCAGATCGCCAGTCAGGCGGCGAATGCGGTCACCCAGAGCGGTCAGCTCTCGATCGCGTCGGATGCGACCTATCCGCCGATGGAGTTCTTCGCCAAGGACAACAGCTCGACGGTGATCGGGGCGGACGCGGACATCTCGAAGGCCCTCGGCCAGATCATGGGGCTCACTCCCAAGGTCGAGAACACTCCGTTCGACAGCATCCTGCCGGGCCTCACCGCCGGCAAGTACGACCTCGGCATCTCGTCGTTCACCGACTCACTGGATCGCCAGAAGACGAACGACTTCGTCACCTATGCCCAGGCGGGCACGTCGTTCTACTCCGCCGCGAGCGCCAGCCTCGATCCGAAGAGCCTGGCTGACCTCTGCGATCACTCGGTCGCGGTCGAGAAGGGCACCACGCAGCAGGAGGACGCCCAGGGACAGGCCGACAAGTGCAACGTCGACGTCCAGGTCTATCCGGACCAGAACGGCGCCAATCTGGCCATCTCGAGTGGTCGTGCCGAACTCGGCATGGCGGACTCGCCGGTCGCGGCATACATCGTCGAGCAGTCGAACGGCCAGTTCAAGCTCGGCTCCGCGTATGGCGTCGCGCCCTACGGGATCGCGATGAAGAAGGGCAGCGCGCTCGCGCAGCCCGTGCTCGCCGCGGTGAAGGCTCTGTATGACGACGGCACCATGCAGAAGATCTTCGACTACTGGCAGCTGCCGGACGCGGCGATCGACAACCCCCAGATCAACGGGGCGACCAGCTAGGAAGAGAATGTCTCGCCGGTGACTCCGTCATCTGGCAACGAGGAAGCGATTCAGCCGGGATCGCCCGAAGAGATTCGGGCGGTCCCGGTTCGTCATCCGGGCCGCTGGATAGCGGCCGCGATCGTCGCGCTGATCGCCGCCTCGGTGATCCGGTCCGCGATCGACAACCCCAACTTCGAGTGGGACGTCGTCGGCCAGTATCTGTTCGACCAGCGAGTCCTCGACGGGGTCGTGAAGACGATCCAGCTGACGGTGCTCGCGATGGCGATCGGGATCGTGCTCGGCGTCCTGCTCGCGGTGATGCGGCTCTCAGCGAATCCGCTCATTCGCAGCTCGAGCTGGTTCTACATCTGGATCTTTCGCGGAACCCCTGTCCTCATTCAGATCCTGTTCTGGAACTTCATCGCCGCGCTGTATCCGACGATCGACCTGGGAATCCCGTTCGGCCCATCCTTCATCCACCTGAACGCGAACGACTTCATCACGCCGTTCATCGCCGGGATGCTCGCCCTCGGTCTCAACGAAGGCGCCTACATGGCGGAGATCGTCCGCGCCGGGATCATCTCGGTTGATGAGGGACAGACCGAGGCGGCCAAGGCGCTGGGGATGACGAGGATGCAGACGATGCGCCGGATCGTGCTGCCACAGGCGATGCGGGTGATCATCCCGCCGACGGGCAACGAAACGATCTCGATGCTGAAGTACACGTCGCTGGTCAGTGTGATCGCCGTGGCCGAGCTGACGTACTCCGTGCAGCTGATCTACTCGCAGAGCTTCCAGCAGATCCCACTCCTGCTGGTGGCGTCCATCTGGTACCTCGCGATGACGACCGTTCTTTCGATCGGCCAGTTCTTCCTCGAGCGTCGCTTCGGACGTGGTCGCACCCGGGACGAGCCGATGAGCCTGTTCGAGCAGATCCGCTCGGGGTGGATCGGCCGTCGCGCCGACCCCGAAGAGCTGCTCCAGCGAGGCGCCGCCGAGTCAGGAGGGGCACGCTGATGGCCGGGCCGGTCGTCAAGGCGGAAGGCGTCCGCAAGCGCTTCGGGCGCCTCGAGGTCCTCAAGGGGATCTCCATGGAAGTCGACCAGGGCCAGGTGTTCGTTCTGCTCGGCCCATCGGGATCGGGGAAGTCGACCCTTTTGCGCTGCATCAACCATCTGGAGAAGATCAACGGCGGCAGGATCTGGGTCGACGGGGAGCTGATGGGCTATCGGGAGGTCGGAGACAAACTCCACGAGATCCGGGAATCAGAGATCGTCGCCTCTCGCGCCAAGATCGGGATGGTCTTCCAGCACTTCAACCTGTTCCCGCACATGACCGCAATCGAAAACATCTCGCTGGCACAGCGGATCGTCCTCAGTCGGAGTCCAAGCGACGCCCGCCGGCGAGCCACCGAGCTGCTCGAGCGGGTCGGGCTCGGCGACAAGGTCGACGAGTACCCGGCGCGGCTCTCGGGCGGCCAGCAGCAGCGGGTCGCGATCGCGCGGGCGCTGGCGATGGACCCGAAGCTGATGCTCTTCGACGAGGTCACCAGCGCTCTCGACCCGGAGCTCGTCAAGGACGTCCTGGACGTCATGCGGGAGCTGGCCAGCGAGGGCATGACGATGCTCGTCGTCACCCACGAGATGGGCTTCGCACGCGAGGTGGCGAACGAGGTGATCTTCATGGATCAGGGCGTGATCGTCGAGCAGGGCGCCGCCAAGCAGGTGATCGACAAGCCGAGGGAGGAGCGCACCAAACGCTTCCTCGGCCAGGTGCTGGAGCACT
>CAWDAL010000009.1:0-168976 GCA_963800285.1 uncultured Solirubrobacterales bacterium | reverse complement strand
TCGGACGATGTTCTCAAACAGCTTTTTTTTTGCTTCGGATTTCATGTCTACTAGAAGAATACATAGCCAAAGTTTCAATCAATAGCGGTTTTCTTGCAACTTTAGGGAGCACCTAAGGTTTCAGCAAACCAGGATTTTCTCGCAACTTTGGTGCCTAGCACCGGTCCCTTCGTCTGCTCGCCGGGACTGTACGCTCTCTAAGAGGCTGACCGCAGGAGATCTTCTCCAGGAGGTCGATTCGGACGGGAGAAATTCTCCGCCGGCTCGTCCGGCTCGCGCTTAGATCCGCTGATGGGTTCGTGTCCTCCGCCGAGCCACTCTCCGGTGATCTTCCAGATTTCATAGTGCAAGAGCCACTCGGAACTCCAAGGAACGATTGTCGTTGCGATCAGCATGGTCCTGTCCCATTGCCGGGGGTAGTAGAGACAGAGGCGCTCGCCTGGATAGGTATGCGGGAGTGCGGCGCCCGACGGGATCTCGAGCTTTGGCGCGACGATCGTCACCGCTGGATAGAGGGGTACGGCGTAGTCGATCCGCACGAAGTAGGTATTGCTGCGCACGGTCGGCTGGAGGCGGCCCTCCCAGCGAAGGCGTCCACTCTTGACGGTCGCGACAGTGGTCGTCGGAAGCTGCCGTAACACAAAGAGTTGCTGTGCCGGTGTCTTAGCTCCCGCTCTGGCCATAGAAATCGTGGTCCTTGACCTTCTTCGCGCCGGCACCGGAGAGAACGCCGGTGGCGGGGCAAACCGAAGCGCCGTCCACGCTCGCCGCGGTACCCCTCCCCGATGCGGCGGGCGGCCTTCTTGACGTGGTCCGCGCCGAAACTCTCCGAGAGTCGGTCGGCGATGCGGTCGAGGCCGCGAGCTTCATCTGCACCGCGCAAATCGACCTCGACCTGACGGAGCCATTCATGGAAGCCATGAGCGAGCCGAGGCTCGGTGTTCCATTTGTCCGCGAAGTTCTCCCGCTCCTTGACCGGATTGGGCACGCTCCAGACCCCGCCCTCGCGCCCTATGTAGTTGGGCATCAACTCCACCGTCTCCAACAGCGCCGAGTAGAGATCCTGCTCGCCCCGATAGGCGTGCGCGGCCAGGGTGGTGACCAGGATTGACGCTGGGCGGAGATCAAGGTTACGGGCGAAATACATGCTCCGGTGATGCTTCAGAACCTGGACGACGCGCTGCAGGGTGGTCCGCAAGCGGTATGGGGGATCTCCTCGGGGGGGATGTGCTCGGCCTCGGCGAGGCGGCTGCGCTTGGAGATCAGCTCTTCAGCCATGGCGCTGCGGAACCAATCCGCGAAGGCCTTCGGGTCGGAGTGCTCCCAGCGCAAGAGCTCGCGGTCGGTAAGGCGGATTGCCGTCGGGCCGCGGTCGGGCGCGGGGATCGCTGGCAGGACATCAAGGCGAAACGGCTTTTCGTAGGAGAGCGTCCAGCAGCGCTTGCGCTCTCCGCATCGGACCGGGGCGCCGGCCTTGCCGCCTCGAGCCTCGACGTAGTTTCCGAGGGCGTCGCCGACAGAGGCCTTGAGCTCGGCCTGGGTCGTGTCCTCCTTCGCGATGTCTCTCTGGCAAACCGAGTCGACGTCGTACTCGTCGCGCCCGAGAGGTTGCACGACCGTGCCGAGGACGATCGAACCCTGCGGGTAGACCTGCCAGCCAGCCCCGTTGGGCTCGGCGTGCTGGGACAGCCACGCGCCGACGGCCTGGTACTCGGCGACCGCGGCGCGATGGAGGTGTTCCGGGATATCGAGGCTCTCGATGGTTCCGTCGAGCAGCTGGCTGACGGGGTTGGCTTCGGTGTCATAGAACATGCGTGTCCTCAATTCGGTTGGAGGGCAATGGGCTCGGGGACGTACGGGACGGCACGGTGATCGAGAAATCGCTGGCGGAAGGTGTCGCTGACGTGGCGACTGTGATGCTCGGCTCGGCCGCGCAGCTGCTCGGGCGTAACGCCGTCGAGCCGCAGCTCTTTGTCGGGAACCGAGGGATCGACTCGGAGCAAATTCTCCTCCCCGAGCAGGTGGTAGGCGGCGTTGGTGGCGCCGAGGCTCTGTCCGCGGAGAACCACGTCGATCCCGTCGGCGGCCCAGCCGGCCAGGCCGCCGCGATCGAGGCGCGGCCGACGGTAGGTCGTTTCGGCGGTGGTGCCTAGGCTGAACACCCTGATCTCGGAGAGGTCACGACCGAAGGTGCTGACCGCCTCAGCGATCCCGACGATGGTGGGGTTGTTGGCCCACATGCCGCCGTCGATGAGCCGCAGCCCGCGGAGCTCATGGGCAGGCAGGTAGGTGGGCGCCGCAGAGGTAGCGAGGGCGACGTCGACCATGCGCTCGCGTCGATCGCGACGCAGGCGGGGCGAGTGCGGCGTGCGAAACAAGTAGACGCCGTCGTTGCAGAGGTCGTAAGTCGGAATCGCCACGGGCACCCTGCTCTCGCCGAGGGTGGTCTCGCCGAAGAACTCCTCGAGCGCTCGGCGCAGAGGGGCGGCTGGGTACTTGCTGTGGAGGAGGCGCCGGAGCGCCCGCAGACGTGGGTGCGCGAAGATTGCGGGACCTCGCTCGACGTAGAAGTCGGTGATCCCGGCCGGTTCGAGGCCGGCGGCGAGGCCGAGGGCAATGATGCCGCCGGTGGAGGTGCCGGTGACAAGGTCGAAGTGGTCGAGGATGGAGATGCCGAGATCGGCCTCCAGGCAAGCAAGCAGGGCGGCCGGGAACATGCCCTTGAAGCCGCCCCCGTCGAGGGAGAGGATCTGGAAGCGAGCGTCCACCGCCCGTTCGCGATGTTCATTGCCTGAAGTCAAATCCTGGGGTTGAGCCAATCCCAATGCCCCGATGAGAGCCACCCCTGATAGGGACGCTGCACACGGCAGATGAACAGCTTGTCGTCGGCGTCGATCAGGTTGTTATTCCGCAGAGCATCGACCCACTGCTGCGGCGTGGAGAGCGTGTCGATGAACCACTGCGAGTAGAGCGGTCGGATCGACGAGTCAGCATGCTGCTCGATGTAGTTCTTTACACGGGTGTAGCTGGAGGGCCGCTCGTGGCCGTTGAGGTCGTAGGAGATCAGCAGGACCACTCGCTCACCGCCTGCAGGAAGTGGCCGAATCGGCCATGTGTGGGTGTCGGTTGCATTGGCGCCTCCCGAGCGCGTTGGTTCGGCCCTTTGGGCCCCGTCAACTACTCAAGACCGCTACCCGCGATCCTTTTCCAATGGCAGCGAGGCGGCTCAGCGGGAACTGACGCGGGAGCTGAGGTGGGCCTGGTCGAGGGCGATGCTGAGAGCCGGGCGGCTAACGGCGAAGCGCCTGCGTAGGGCGTCGAAGTCGGTGTCCTCGGCGACCGCCGCGCGCAGCATGGCCGGTGGCACCAGCAGGGCACCGGCAAAGGCGTCGGCCTGGCGCTCGGCTTCGCTGCCGGGGTTGCCGTGGCGCGTGTGCAGCCGGTGGTGCCCGATCTCGTGCGCGATCGTGAAGCGCTGCCGGACGAGATGATGAGCACTATTGACGATGACGCGGCCGTTTCGCAACTCGCCGCTTACCTCCCCGAGGGGGCGGCGCTCGACCCGCAGGCCGAGCTGGTCGCAGATTGCTTCGACATTGACCGGTGGCGCGGCGATCGAGAGTTCGCTCAGTAGTTCCGCCGCCGCCGCCCGCGCCTCGACCCGCGGGTCCAGCGTCGGTACCGGGAGCGTCGGTCGTTCGGGCTCGTCATCGTCCGGTCCGAGGACATCCTCCTCCCCGCATTCCGGGCATGGACTGAGCTCCTCCAGACGCGAGCGCGGCGAGAAGCGGTGCCCGCACTCGGAGCAGACCAGAACCGGCATCAGCCGCGCAGCTCATCTAGGGCAGCAGCGACGTCCCGCGCGTACTGGCGCAGGGCGTCGTGCTGGGCGTCGGTTGCCCCGGCCGTGGGTCTTGCGGCCCGGCGGCGCCGGGCGGCGCCGGGGGGCTCGAGGCCCGGGGCTCGACGCATTGCGGCCTGGTGCTGCACGGGTTTCGGGGCCTCGAGGATCAGTTGCGCGGGGACGCTAAATGGGATCAACTCCTCAACCTCGCTCTCCTCGATGTCGGTTTGCAGGAGAAGCGCGGCCACCTTGTCGGGCCCGAATGCCGGCTTCGCGGGATCGATCCTGTCGTCGAGCAGGCGCTCGACGTTGCTCTCGACCCAGCCCGCCTCCCGGGCGAGGTCGCCGGTGTCGTTGCCGCTCTCATCGAGCCAGTCCGCCAAGCGATCGCCGAGCGTAAGCGAGAACCAGTAGCGGGCGACGCGATGTAACTCCGATCGTTGGAAGGCACGCCGCGGGTCTTCCTGGGCGAGCACGGGGGGCCCAGTCGGCAGATCCGTGACCGACTCTCCCTCGATAAAGCCGCTATAGAGAGAACCAAGCTGACCCGCCGTTGGCTGGCTCAAGCGCCCGAAGCTTTCGACTACCTGATCGGCGCCGATCACGCCGTGGTTCCAGACCTCCACCATCGCGGCGTAGCCGAGAGGCGGCGCTTCGGTGAGGAGCAGGTCCCATTCGGCGCCAGATTGGACTGCGGTCGAAACCGGCGCGCTGCGCAGCTGCGTTTTTGTGCCCACGCTCCAGCAGTCGAGGAGGACAACAATGAGGTATTCGCCGGAGCCGACATCGGCGGCGGCAGCGGACACAACCTCTCCGGGAGCGCGAGCCTTGAGCGGCTCCCGCTCAGGAAGCTCAGCGGCAGCAAAGTGCTCGGCCGTTGGATCTGGGTGATCAGGCGTCTTGGCGCGCTTGGCGAGCGCGACAAGAGCGCGACAGCGCCGGCATCCGTCGAGATGCTCGGCGACTTCAGCATCGGGGTCGAGCAGCACGGTCAATGATGGGCAGATGTCAGCCAAATGTCACCTTTCATCGTCATGGATTGCCTTTCCACTGACTCATGACAGGCTGTCGAGCAGTTTTTCCAAGATTTGCTCCCGGGTAATCCCGCCGGCGCAGTAGCGGTCTATTGCGGGAGCGCAGTTGCGGAGGTCGTTGTCGACAGTGCCGCGGGAGACGCCGAGTGCGGCGGCTATCACCTCGAGGGTCTCCTCCTGAGAGCGTCTGAGCAGAACCTCGAACTGGCGCGCGCTGAGCTCGGCGGCGACGTTGACAGCAGCTGCGCTGACCTCCTCGTCGGGGGGCGCCTCGGGTGCGGCCAATTCGTCTGCCGTCTCGGGCTCGAGCTCCACCATCTCGGTGGCCCCGAGATCGAACCGGCCCTCATAGACGGCCGCAAGGTGGGCAAGCGTTAATAGGGCGGCGACGCCTGTGAAGAGGCCCGTAAGGAACTCCCCTAGCGTTTCCGTCGAGAGCACCGGGCTGGCGCGATCGACGTTCTGCGCGTATCGGAACAGCGTGATCTCCCCGAGCGCCCACGCATGGGCGACGAGAATGTCGTCGCCGCCTTGAAAGGCTACGGGGTTCGTCCACGAGACCAGACCCCACCAGGTGTCGAAAGGCCGCCGCTGCGGGAGCCAGTCGCGAAACCGCGCATCGTCGCGAAGAAGGGCGCCGGTGCGCCTGAGCAGGTTCGGCAGCTCGGCGCGCTCACGCTCGTTCTGGAGGTGGTGGCGGAAGTTCTGCTCCAGGGAGTTCAGGAACGGGCGGTGATGCTGGCCGAGGTCGAAGGCCGCCAAAAGGGCGTTAGTGCGGAGCAGGCGGCGCTCAATCCAACCATGTGCAGCGTCCTCGGCCGCTTCGGGACTCCACGAGCCCGTTGGCGAGTAGGCGGGCGGCAGGTGCCCGTTGAAGATCACAACGCGAGTGAGGTTCAGCAAGAGCTCGTACAGTTGCTGGTCAATCTCGCCCGAGCTCCGGTACCGGTCGCGCAAAGCCAGATAGGTGGGCTGGTCGATCACCGACGCAGAGCCAGCCCTGTGGTGGTGATGTGACGTGGCACGCCAGTATTTTCACCCTAGCCCTTCCCGCAGAATCCGACGGAGGATTGCAAGCCCTCGCGTTTGGGCACCAGTGCCCAAACGGCTTGTAATCGCCCGCAAATTGCGGCTACTTGGAGCGGCCTCAGAGCGGCGGCGGCAGGTGGGTCATTCCGCATGGGAATGCGGGAATCAGGCCCTCTGACCCCTCCCCCCGACCGCTCCTGTCACGCCGGAGGCCGCGGGTTCGAGTCCCGTCGCTCCCGTTCTCTACTGGTGCGGTAGTGAGGATCCCGCCAGGAAGAAGAACCAGACCTCGAAGAGCAGGACGCCGAGGACGACGCACCCCGCGACGACTCGCTCGGGCGCGCTCATCCCGAATCGGCTCCTGATGTCCTGAACCCGGTCGCCGCGCTTGGCGCGTTGCCAGGGCGAGGTCTCCCCGGCGAACCTCGGCCGCCCCGTGAGCCGGTCGTACCTCGCGCTCAGCCAGGTCAGGGCCAGCCCGAGCAGGAACTCCAGCACGGTGAGGGCGACGAGCACCGTGACCACTCCGCGGAGGCTCAGGACCCTGCCGTTCTGCGCGTGGGCGCCCAGCCAGACCGCGAGCAGCGGAGCGCCCGTGAAGGTGTTGACGCCGACGAGCGCCGTCGCCGCGACCAGCAACATCCGCTTGAGCTCGAGATGCGGAGGCGGCTCCCGATGCACGACGGGCGCCGGCCGGCCGGCCGTCGCCAGCTCGCGCGGATCGAACTCGGGCTCGATCCCGATCGCCTCGAGGTCGAGATCCAGGGCGCTCTCCCCGCCGGGGACTCCGGCGGCGATCGCCTCGATCTGCTCCGACGTGACTCCACCGGTGTGGACGGTGACGGCGTTTGGGCGCCCATCCTGGTGTGCCTCCAGCACTTCGACGCAGTCGCCGAGCACGACCGCCGACTTGGTCGAGGCGATTCGGTTCGCGGCGACGTCCAGGCCGAAGACCGCCCCGGGGCGGCGATAGAGGCCGACATCGGGCGAGACCACCCACATCGGCCACGACGGGCCCAGGTGGGTGCCGAGCCCGGCGAAGCCGAGGATGCGGCCGTCGCGGTCCCGGATCGGAAACATGATCCGGGAGCGGAAGTAGGCGTGCACCCGGCCCCGCTCAGACCGGCGCGCCAGCCCCGCGGCGATGATCTCCTCCGTCGAATAGCCGCCCTCGTGGAGGTTCGCCATCAGCTCGTCCGGGCCAACCGGGGCGTAGCCGACGCCGAACAGGCGGATCACCTTCTCATTGAGGCCGTGGCCGGCCAGGATCTCGCGCGCGGCCGCGGCCGCCTCGGACTCCCAGAGGTAGTCCTCGAAGAACTCGCCGGCGTCCGCCAGCAGTCCGGCGAGCCGGTCATCCGTGACTGGTTTCACCTGCGTCTGTTGCATCCCACCGGTGCCCATCCTCCCATGCCCGGCTGATCGCCACCTAAGTCGGGCTGGCATTCGCCGGGATCGTCTCTCAGCGATGCTTAGAGCATCGTCGACGAAGCCCAGGTCATTTATCTGGAGCCCCAGCAGGAGGAACTGCCGCAGGAGTTCCAGTCGCGCAACCTCGAGAAGCGCGCGCTGCAGGCGGTCGCCGCGCTGGTGGTGCTCGTGGCCGTATTCGTGTTCGCTCCTGGCCTCGGCGAGGTCCGCGACCTGCTGGTCAAGGCCAAGCCGGGGTGGCTGGTCGTGGCGCTCGCTCTCGAGGGGCTGTCATTCGCCTCCTATCTGTTCATGTTCGGGCCGATCTTCTGCACCGGGCTGACCCAGCGCCGCAGCTGGCAGATCGGCGGCTCCGAGCTCGCGATGGGCTCGCTGGTCCCGGCCAGCGGGGCCGGAGGCCTGGCGTTGGGCGCGTGGGTCCTTCACCGGGGCGGCATGGGGGGCGAGCGCATAGCCCGCCGCTCCGTCGCCTTCTTCCTGATCAAGAGCGGTGTGAACTTCGTCGCCGTCGCCCTGCTGGGGCTCGCGCTCGCGGTGGGCCTGCTCGGCCCGGATCTGTCGCTCTGGCTGACGGCGCTCCCGGCCTCTCTGGCTGCGCTCGCGATCTGCGCGGTCGCCGTCCTGCCCCGCCTCGGTCCCGGCGACCGCCCCGAGCCGGGCGCGTCCCGGGTGCGGCGGTGGCTCAGTGGGACGCGCCGGGCGGTGATCGACGGCACGGTCGAGGCCGGCTTGATCCTGCACAGGCGACATCCCGCCGTGATCGCCGGGGCGATCGGCTACTGGGCCTTCGACAACCTCGTCCTCTGGGCGACGTTTCACGCATTTGGCGTCTCGCCGCCTCTCACGGTGATCCTGATGGGCTATCTGATCGGCCAGCTAGGCGGGGCGCTGCCGCTTCCGGGCGGGATCGGCGGCATCGACCTCGGGTTGATCGGGACGCTGATCGTCTACGGAGCCCCCGCCGCGGCGACGGCGGCAGCCGTGCTGGCGTACCGGATCATCCTCTTCTGGCTGCCCCTGGTCGTGGGCGGCGTCGCCTTCGCCCTCTTGCGACGTGACATGCCGAGCGGACAGGAGTTCGCGGCCTGCGCTCCGGCGCTCGCCAAGCAGTCGCGATAGAGCCCTACGTCTTCCCGACCCTCGAGGCCCGGTGCTTTCGATCGGCGTAATCCGATAGCCATTGCGAATGCACTCGCGTCTTCGACGGCTGTCGTGGGCAATGCTGCTCGCCCTGCCCATTCTGGCTTTGGCGCCGGCTGCGGCCGATGCGTGCGACGCAGGCTCCTTCGACCCAGCCGATCAGCCGCCCTTCGGGGGGCAGACCACCACGCTCTCGCGGCCGCTCGCACAAGCAGCTCGAGTCCAGGGGTTCCTTCTCACTCCCGGGCAAGCGACGGCGATGGCCACCGCTGCCCTGACGCCCCAGGGATCGGTCCGCCGCTTCGAGACCCGCACGCGAACCGGCGCGGGATCGGCCCGTCAGTGGCAGGTCGACTATTTCGACGCGAGCGGTGACGATGTCGGTCAGGTCGTGATCGATGACGCCCGTGGATGCGCCGTCGAGACCTGGACCGGGACCCAGGTAGACACCAAGCTCGCCCGCGGGTACCCGGGGGCCGTGTCGGGGGACGTCAACCACCTCTGGATCTGGCTGCCGCTCTGCCTCCTCTTCCTGGCGCCCTTCGTCGATCCCCGCAAGCCGTTGCGGCTGATCCACCTGGACCTCTTGGCGCTGCTCGGGTTCAGCGTCTCGCTCGCGTTCTTCAACCACGCCAAGATCGAGGCCTCGGTGGCGCTGGTGTATCCGGTCCTCGCCTACGTCTTCCTGCGAATGCTGATCGCGGGTTTCCGGCCCACCGAGGCGCGCGACCGGCTGCTGCCGTTCGCGCCGCGTGGGCTGCTGGTCGCGGGGATCGTCGCGCTGGTCGCCTTCCACACCGCCTACGTCGCGCGCGAGGGCAAGGTGATCGACGTCGGGCTGGCCGGCGTGATCGGGGCCGACCGGCTCCTCAACGGCGAGGAGGTGTACGGCCCGGGAGCGTCATCCGGGATGCCCATCCGCGGGGACGTCTACGGGCCGGTCAACTACCTGGCATACGTCCCGTTCGAGCAGGCCCTCCCGTGGAGCGGGCACTGGGATGAGGTCTCCGCGGCGCGAGCGGCCGCGCTCGGCTTCGAGCTGCTCACGGCACTGGCGCTGTTCGCCCTCGGACGCCGCGTCCGCGCAGGCCCGGAGGGGACCACCCTCGGCGTCGCCCTGGCCTACGCCTGGCTCGCCTTCCCGTTCACGATGTACACCCTGGGCTCGAGCTTCAACGACTCGCTGGTGGCTCTGCTCGTCGTCTGCTGCCTGCTCGTGATCTCCTCGCCGCCCGCCCGGGGCGCTCTTGCGGCGCTCGCGGGGCTGACCAAGTTCGGGCCGCTGATCCTCGCGCCGCTCTTGGCCGCGGGTCACGGCGAGCGGCGCCCGCGCCCGCTGATCCTCTTCACGGTCGCCTTCCTCGCCACCGCCGCGATCGTGACGATTCCGCTGCTCCCAGACGGCGGCTTCCGCGAGCTCTATGACCGCACCCTGGGCTATCAGGCCTCGCGCGGCTCGCCGTTCAGCGTCTGGGGCCAGGCACCGTCGCTGCACTTCCTCCAGACCGTCAGCAAGGTGTTCGCGCTGGCCCTCGCCGCTCTCTTCTTCTTCGTGCCCGGGCGGCGCACGACGCTGCAGGTGGCGGCACTCGCTGCGGTGTTGCTGATCGCGGTCCAAGTGACCGCCAACCACTGGTTCTATCCGTACGTGACCTGGTTCGCCCCGCTCGTCCTGCTGGCCGTGTTCGCGCAGCGCAGGGGCCCCGAGCCGGCGATCCGGCGCCCGTAGGCACGGATTTCGACAGGCGGTCGAGCGGGCCTCGGCGATCTTTCGACATCGGTCCAAGGATCGAAGGTCGCACCGCGCGGACAATTTCGGGCATGACGGGAGCGATGAGGCAGATCGTCGCCTTCGGGGGCGGAGGGTTCTCGCAGGAGTCCGGCAATCCGCTCCTCGACGACTACGTACTCGGCCTGACCGGGACGGCGAGCCCGCGCGTCTGCTTCCTGCCGACGGCGAGCGGGGACGCCGACCACTACCTGGTCCGCTTCTACAACTGCTTTCGCGATCGTGGGCGCCCCTCGCACGTCAGCCTGTTCCGGCGCGACCGGGGCGTGTCCGACGTCCGCTCTCACCTGCTGACGCAGGACCTGATCTACGTCGGCGGCGGCAGCCTGATCAGCCTGCTGGGCGTCTGGCGGGCGCACGGCATCGATTCGATGCTCCGCGAGGCCTATGAGGCCGGTGTGATCCTGTGTGGGCTCTCCGCCGGCTCGCTCTGCTGGTTCGCGGAGGCGGTCAGCGGCTACCACGGCGAGGTCAACCGCGTTCCCGGCCTTGGCTTCCTGCGCCACTCGAACGCGGTCCACTACTGCGACGGCGAGCGACGGGGTGCCTTTCACCGCCATCTGCTCGACGGGATGCCCTCGGGCTTCGCGGCCGAGGACGGCGCCGCGCTGCGCTTCGTGGGGGACGAGCTGGTCGAGGTCGTCGCCTCCCGCCCCGAGGCGCGGGCCTACAAGCTGGAACGGCGAGGGAGCCAGGTCCTCGAGACCAGGCTGGCCACCCGGTACCTGGGCGCGGAAGCGCCGGAGATGATCATGCGAGGGTGCGCCGCAGGCGCAACCCGTTTGATGCCGGTGCGCCAGGCCGCGGCGTAGAGTCAACAACGTGACGGCCCGGCGCCGCATCCTCGCCCTCGGCGGACACGACTTCGACCGCCGTGCGGGAAACGACGCGATCTGCGACCTGATCGTGGAGCTGGCGGACTCTCCACGCCCGAAGATCTGCCTGCTCCCCACGGCGAGCGGCGACCCGGAGGATCAGATCGCCCGCTTCCGCCGCTCCTTCGCCGAGCGCGACTGCGTGCCGCAGGCGATCTCGCTCTTCCGCCTCGGCGACAACCCTGTCGACCTGCGCGAGGAGCTCCTCAACCAGGACGTGATCTACGCCGGCGGCGGGAGCATGGTGAACCTGATCGCAATCTGGCGGGCTCACGGCCTCGACGAGATCCTGCGCGAGTGCTGGTCCGAGGGAATCCTGATCGTCGGCCAGAGCGCCGGGGCGATGTGCTGGTTCGCCGGCGGCATCACGAGCTCCCAGGGCGACCCCGACGTGGCGAGCGGTTTCGGCGCCCTGCCCGGCAGCCTCTGCGTCCACTACCTGAGCGAGCCGGTGCGCCGGCGCCGCTTCCTCCGCGCGATCGCGAGTGGAGAGCTGGAGCCCGGCCTGGGGCTCGAGGATCAGACGGGCGCGCTTTTCGAGGACACGGAGCTCAGCGAGACGATCAGCGCCCGCGAGGGCGCCGCGGCCTGGGAAGTGACTGCGGAGAACGCAGGCGCGCGCGAAGTGGAGCTCTCCTCACGGCAGCTGGAGGACAGCCGACCGCCGATCAACGGCACGCGTGCGGACATCCTCGAGCTGCGCCAGACACTGGCGAGCCGCATCCCATCAGGCGGGCGCCCCACCCGCAGGGCTCGAACGATTCGACGGGACCGGCGTCGGGCGCCCTAGAGCGCGCCGCCGGCGGCGGGCGGCATCGAGGGATCGTCGCCCTCGTCGCCCACCTGCTCCCGGGCGAGGAAGTCCTCGATCAGCAGCGGGCTGTCCTTGGCCTGCTCGCAGACGTTGAGGAGGTCGTTCATCGAGGAGACCTCCTCGACCTGCTCCTTGACGAACCAGGTGAGGAACTGCTCGGCCCGGAAGTCGCCCTGATCGCGGGCGAGCTTGAAGAGGTCGTTGATCTCGTCGCTGACCCGCTTCTCCTGCTCGAGGGCCATCTTCACGGGTCCGACGACGTCGTCGTAGCGCGTCTGCTGGGAGGTGATGTCGGGGATCTTCACCTCTTCATCGGTGTCGAGCAGGTACTGGACCATGATCATCGCGTGATTCCGCTCCTCGACCGCCTGGCGATAGAAGAAGGCGGCCAGGCGAGGCAGGGTCTCGGAGTCGTAGTAGACGGCCGCCCCGATGTACTGCTGCTGGGCGGCGAACTCGTTCGAGATCTGCTCGTTGAGGGCGTCGGCGAAGCTCTGGTCGGCCATGGTCGGCAGCCTATCGAGCCGCGGTCACTCGCCCCACCTGAAGCCCGTCTCCGTCGGCATCGGCTCGAGCGGGCTCGATGGCAGCCCCGGCTCCGTGCCGGCCGTGTTGTAGCCGGACGGCGCCACGTCATTGGGGGTGTCGGGATGGAAGATCGAAGCGAGGTACTGGATGTGCCCGCGCCCGGGGCCGAGCTCCCACTGCCCGCCGCCGTAGGCGCCGATGCCGTTCTGATCGCAGAAGTCGTAACCGGCAAAGAGCTCGTGCAGGGGCCCGAATCGCGAGGGCTTGATGTTCACCATCTTCGGCATCCAGGGCTGGCTCTTGACGTCCGCCACCGAGTGGATCGGGGCGTCCCAGGTGACGCGATCGGCGACCGGGTCGAGGATCGGCTTCGTCTCGTCGTTCACGTCCGGGTCCTCGAGCCAGGCGTCCGGGAAGGTCTCGATCAGCTTGCGGTAGAGCTCCGGATCCGTCTCCACGTCGACCGGCGTGCCCTTGTACTGCCCCTTCAGGTCGAGCGAGTCGACGGCCCCCGTCTCGGCGAGCTGGCCGATCAGCTCGTCGGTCCAGTCGTTGGTGGGATCGAGCTTGAAGCGCAGCGTCGGGTAGATCTCGAGGCGCTTGCGGACCGGCTCGATCGTCGAGACCTCGTCCGAGCCCGGAGGGATCAGCCGCATCGAGACGACGAAGGTGACCGGCTTGGGCTCTCGCCCGACGACCTCGTGCAGCGACTTGCCGGCCTGGCGGAGCGCCAGGTCGAGCGCGGCGCTCTCGAAGGCCCAGCGGCGGTAGTTGACCGAGACCTCGCGCTCGGGCGGGCTGGGGAAGAGCTCGAGCCCGTCGAGCAGCTCCGAGAACGACTCGATCGTGTGCTTGCCCGCCAGCTCGAGCACGGGGCCGGCGTCCTGGAAGGCGACGTGATCGAGCGCGTCGTAGACGACGTCCTCGCCGAGGCCCTCGTGGCCGCCGCCCTTCAGGTGAATGATCGTGGTGAGCCGCTCGAAGTCGGCGCCCTCGGGGTGGAACTCGAGTCCCTGGAGCTCATAGCCCTCGATCTCGAGCGGCAGGTCCTTGATCGCGTCGTAGCTGCTCACGGCGGCGGACCTTACCGACCGGCCGATCTCGGCTCCCGGCCTCGCGTAACGTTGCGGGCCGGAGGGGGACGAAGGGGCGTCAATCGTCCGAATCGAGAGGAGAAGGAATGGCTGAGTCACTCGGCGCCGACGCAGGCGCCGGCCTGAAGGCGCTCGGCGTCAACTGCACGCTGAAGAAGTCTCCCGAGCGCTCGCACACGGAGGCGCTGATGAAGCGCGTCCTCGGCATCCTCGAGGAGCACGGAGTGGAGACCGAGCTCTTCCGGCCGGTCGACTACGACATCAAGTTCGGGGTCAGCTCCGATGAGGGCGACGGAGACGAGTGGCCGCAGCTGCTCGAGAAGTTCAAGGCCGCCGACGTCATCCTGATGGGCATGTCGATCTGGTTCGGGGTCCGCTCCTCCGTCTGCCAGATGGTGATCGAGCGCCTCGACGGCACCTACAACGAGCGCAACGCGGTCGGCCAGTACCCGCTCTACAACAAGGTCGCCGGCGTGGTCGTCACCGGCAACGAGGACGGCGCTCACGCCAGCGCGGAGACCACCCTCTTCAACATGACCCACCTGGGCTGCGTCGTCCCCCCCAACGCCGACACCTACTGGGTCGGCGACGCCGGTCCGGGGCCGTCGTACCTCGACGCCGGGGGCCCGGACCATCCCTACACCCAGCGGACCAGCTCATGGTGCGCCCACAACCTGCTGCACATGGCGCGGATCCTGCGCGACAACCCCATCCCGCCGATCGGCAACACTCTGGAGGAGATGGGCGGGGACGCGCTTCACACCGGTTGAGCCGAGGCCCGCGGCAGGAATCGGTACGCCCCGAATCCGCGGCGGCATATGCTGCAGCCTGCAGGAGAGGGATGCCGACCAAGGAGAGGTCCGGTTTGAGCTCCGCGGGGAGCGCGAGGAAGAGGAGATGGCTGGTCCCGGCGGCGCTGGCGGCCGCGCTCACGGTCGGCGCGCTCGCACCCGCGGGCGCCTCGGCGGTGAACGGCCTCAACGTCCACGCCAGCGCCAACCAGGTCTACGTCACCGGCGCCCAGCCCGGGACCAGCCTGCGCCTGCTAGACCGCAAGCGGAAGAGGGTCTCCAAGAAGCCCGTCGGCCCGCTGGGCGGCGTGGTCTTCCGCCGGATCCCCCCCGGCAAGGGCTATCGGGTCCGCGCGGCGGACGGCTCGCTCTCGGCGCGCGTCAACGTCTTCAACGACAGGCCGGCCCCGAAGAACCCCGGCATCTACAACCAGACCCTGCCGGCCGGCGGCTACGGCTACCTCTACACACGCGACGGAACCAGCCTGGCGATCGACGTGCGGCTGCCCGGACCCGCCTCGGCCGGTCCCTATCCGACCCTGGTCGAGTACTCCGGCTACGGCTACGCCAACCCGGCCGGCGCCGAGAGCGGCATCAGCCAGGTCCTCAACCTGCTCGGCTACGCGGTCATCGACGTCAACATGCGCGGCACCGGCTGCTCCGGCGGCGCCTTCGACTCCTTCGAGCGGCTGCAGAGCCTGGACGGCTACGACGTCGTCGAGACCGCGGCTCGTCAGCCCTGGGTACTCCACAACCGGGTCGGGATGGCCGGCATCTCCTACGGCGGTCTCAGCCAGCTCTTCGTCGGCGCCACGCGGCCGCCGCACCTGGCGGCGATCACGCCGCTGTCGGTGATCGACAACGTGGCGACGTGGCTTTACCCCGGCGGCCTGCTCAACACCGGTTTCGCGTCGCAATGGGTCGAGGACCGGGTGGCCGACGCCAAGCCCGCCTCGGCGACCGAGGGGCAGAAGTGGGCGTATAAGCGGATCCAGGAAGGGGACCAGATCTGCAAGGCCAACCAGACGCTGCATACCGCGGCGGCCGACCTGATCAACAAGATCGCCAAGAACCGCTACTTCCGTCCCCGGGTCGCCAACCCGCTCTCCCCGGCTAGCTTCGTCAACAAGGTCCGGGTCCCGGTCTTCGTGGCCTGCCAGTTCAACGACGAGCAGACCGGCGCCCATTGCCCCAACCTCGCCGACCGCTTCACCCGCACGAAGCGCAAGTGGTTCACCTTCACCAACGGCCTGCATATCGACTCGCTCGACCCCGAGACCTTCAACCGGTGGTTCGACTTCCTCGAGCTCTACGTGGCACAGCGAAGACCGGTCCTGTCGCCGTCGGTGACCTCGGCGGCATCGCTGCTCTACGCGGAGGCGATGGGCGTCCCCGGCGTCACCCTGCCCCCCGACCCGATCCGTGGCCAGCCCAGCTACGAGACGGCGAAGAGCGCCTTCGAGGCCCAGCCGTCGATCAGGATCCTGTTCGACAACGGCGGCGGCGGTGCGCCGGGCGCTCCGGTGCCCGGTTTCGAGCGCGACTTCAAGCGCTTCCCGATCCCGGGGACCAAGCCGCGCTCCTGGTTCTTCCGCACCAGCGGCGCCCTCGCCGGCAAGCCTCCGAAGAAGGGCCGCAAGGGGGGAAGCCAGCGCTTCAGGTGGGACCGGGAGGCTCGCCCGCCCACCGACTTCGCGGGCAGCGACACCGGCAGCGGGGATCTCTGGACCGCCCATCCGAGCTTCGACTGGCGCCAGCCGCCGGCGGGCACCGCGGCCTCATTCGTCAGCCCGCCGCTGGGCGCCGACACCGCAATCATCGGGGCCGGCGCGGTGCACGCCTGGATCCGCGCCTCGGTGCCCGATGTGGACCTCCAGGTCACAGTCTCCGAGGTGAGGCCGGACGGCAAGGAGACCTACGTGCAGAGCGGCTACCTGCGCACCAGCCTGCGCAAGCTCGACGCGAAGCACAGCACCCTGCTCGAGCCGGTCCTCAGCCTGCGCCGCGACGATGCCGCCAAGCTGCCCAAGGGCCGGTTGGCCAAGCTGATCGTCCCGCTCTACTACGAGGGCCACGTCTACCGGGCCAGCTCCCGGATTCGCGTCACCGTCAGCGCGCCGGTCGGCGATCAGCCGGTCTGGGCCTTCGACCAGCTGGTGCCGTCCCACGGCGCGAACGTCACCATCGCCTTCTCGCAGAAACACCCCTCGAGGCTGATCCTCCCGCTCGTCCCGGGAGTATCGGCGCCGACGCCGCTGCCCCCGTGTCCCGGGCTCCGCGGCGAGCCCTGCCGCAACTTCCCCTAGGCCGAGCTACACGGCCTTGAGACCGGGCCCCGGGACCGCCTCGGCGTCCCTGGCCCCGACCTCCTCGCCGCACTCCGAGCAGCGCAGCTCGAGGGTCGGCTCCCCGCCGCAGCCCTTGTGGCGGATCTCGATCGGCGGGCCCTCCTCGGCCATGTAGCGGTCGCCCCACTCGCGCAGGGCCATCAGCACCGGGTAGAGGTCGAGGCCCATCTCGGTGAGGCGGTAGCGGTCGCGGGTGCGGACGGCGTCCTTGTAGGGCTCGCGGCGGAGGACCCCGGAGTCGACGAGGCGGCCGAGCCGCTCGGAGAGCAGGGACCGGGAGATGCCGAGGGTGGACTGGAAGTCCTCGAAGCGCTTGATGCCGTTGAAGCACTGGCGCAGGATCACCAGGGTCCAGCGGTCGCCCAGCAGGGAGGCCGGCCTGGCGATCGAGCATCGTTCCTCTGCCAATTCGGCGGCGCGCATCGCAGGCCAGCATAGCGAGGCTACGTTCGGAATCCGAACCCTATAGGCTTGCGTCCATCTTTCGAACCCAGGCTCTCCTGAGGAGGACACGATGCCGAAGCTCGACCTGACCATCCCCGCCGACGCACTCTCGGAGGAGTCCCAGCAGCAGCTGGCGCGCGACCTGGGCGCGACCCTCCTGCATTGGGAGGGAGCGCCCGACACCGAGTTCTTCCGCTCGATCACCTGGGCTCACGTCCACGCGCTCCCGGCGGAGTCGATCCAGACGCCGGACGGGGTCGCGGAGCCGCACGCCGTCGTCGAGGTCACGATCCCGAGCGGAGCGCTCAACGATCGGCGCAAGGCCGGCCTGGTCGAGGACACCACCAGGCTCGTGCTCGAGGCGACCGGCTGGGGCGAAGGCGCCGGTGTCCGCGTCTGGACGCTGATTCACGAGGTCCCCGACGGCAACTGGGGCGCTGCCGGCCAGGTCGTGCGCTTCGACCAGCTCCGCGAGGCCGCCAAGGCCGAGCGCGAGCAGGAGGGCTCCGGGAGGGAGAAGGTCCCGGCCGCGACCGAGCCCAAGGAGGTCCCGGCATGAGGCAGCTGCAGTTCGTCGAGAAGGGGAAGCTCGAGTGGCGCGACGCGCCGGAGCCCCAGCTCGGCGGCGACGGCGAGGCGCTCGTGCGGCCGGTGGCGCTCGCCACGTGCGACATCGACGTCGCGTTCGTCCAGGGGCGCTTCCCGGCTCAATCGTTCTCGTTCGGCCACGAGTGCGTCGCCGAGGTGACGGAGGTCGGCGACTCGGTCCGAACGGTTGCGCCCGGCGACCTGGTCAGCGTCCCCTTCCAGATCTCCTGCGGCGAGTGCGCCGCCTGCCGCGCCGGCAGGACGGGCAACTGCGAGTCGGTGCCGCGCCTCTCCACCTACGGCCTGCCGATCGGAGAGGACTACGGCGGCTTCGCCAGCGACTCGGTCGGGGTTCCCTATCCCGACGCGATGCTGGTCCCGATCCCGGAGGGGGTCAGCCCCACGACCGTCGCGAGCCTCTCGGACAACATCCCGGACGCCTGGCGGTGCGTCGCGCCCGCGCTCGCGGAGCGGCCTGGCGCGCCGGTGCTGATTGCGATGGGAGCCGGGTCGATCGCCCTGTACTCGGTCGCGATCGCGCTCGCCCTGGGCGCCGAGCGGGTCGACGTCGTGGGCGGCAGTGAGCGCGACCGCGAGCTGGCGGCGAAGCTCGGGGCGAACGTCCTCGACGAGGAGTTCCCGCACCGGGTCGGCTTCTATCCGATCACCGTCGACGCGAGCGCGGATCCGGACGGGATCGCGTGCGTCCTGCGCTCAACCGATGCCGACGGCTACTCGACCAGCATCGGGATCTATCTCGAGCCCACCCCGCTGCCGCTGCTCGACATGTTCACCCAGGGCATCACCTTCGTCACCGGGCGCCCGCACGTGCGGACGATCATGCCCGAGGTGCTCGACCTGATCCGCGAGGGGAAGTTCGACCCGGACCCGATGACGGTGAACAGGGTCGATTGGGACGACGCGCAAGAGGCTCTCTCGGACCTGCGCGCGAAGACTGTGGTGTCCCGCGCGGCCTGAGCCCTAGTGAGGCGCGCCGACGCCGCCGGTGCTGCCGCTGGCCGCCGCCTGGGCCGGCCGTAGCGCGTTGATCAGAGGCTCCTGGAAGAGCAGCTTCATCGAGTCATCCGAGGCGAAGAAGAAGAAGGCGCCGACGCCCTGCTTGAGGGCGGGCTGGACGCAGGACGCGGCCTGGGCCGCCGAGGTGCTGAGGATGGCCTGGCTCGCCGAGGCCTCCGGGCTGCCCGTGAAGGAGATCTCCATCCCCAGGTTGCTCATGTTGGGCTTCGCCTTCTTGTGGAGCGGCCGGCGGAAGGTCTTCCTCACCTTCTTGCGCTTGCCCTTGACGTGCACCTTCTTGGTGAAGTACTTGAAGTGGTACTGCAGGCGGAGCGCCTTGGCCCGGGCGCCGAAGCCGGGGCCCGCTCCATCCGCGCAGGCGTCCTGGGTCTGGACGCTCTGCGGGCCGAGGTGCCTGGCGCCGAGCCGGAGGTTCTGCTTGTCGAGGTTCTGCGCGATCTGTCCGTAGTTCCAGTCGGCGACGTCCTGCGGGGCGAGCCCGGTCTTCTTGCCGGCGCCCGCCGGGTTGGCGGCGAGGGTGGAGGCGAAGCCGAAGTTCCACCCCCGCAGCAGCGGGAACGCCTTCTTGTAGTTGTCCTTCCACGGAGGCCGGATCGGGTCGGTCGAGCGCCCTTCGTTCCAGTCGTCGCGCTCGTAATCGCTGAGCAGCGCGTAGACGTTCGGGTCGTCGATCCCGGTGAAGGCGTAGCCGGCGTTCGCCGGGTCGAAGCTCAATCCGTTGAGGGCGACGATCCGGTTGCAGGGGAAGGTGGCTCGCAGGTTCGCGGCGAGGCCGGCCGCGACCGGGGGCGTCATCGCCGGGAAGCTGCCGCTGCCGCCGAAGCGGGAGTTGAGGACGAAGATGTCCTGCGGCCTGATCCGGCCGCCCATGCCGCCGTCGGGCTTCGTGTAGGTGTCGACGTTCCCCTGGGTGTTGATCCGGATCATCATCGTGAACCGGGTCGGGCCGGGGCCGGTCGGGGCGAGGCCGAAGGGAGGCGGAGGACACCCGGCGGACGCCTTGGCGGCCGCGGCCGAGTCCGGGGCCGCCGAACGACCGGCGATCAGCAGCGCCGCGAGCAGGGCGGCGGCCGCGATCAGGACGATCGCGGTGCGGGTGCGCCGAAACGCGCCCCCATGCGGATGTTGTGCGACTCCTGCCATGTGTCCGGCGCGAAACGGGTCGCGCCTTGCGGCGCGCCCTCGCATAACGCCAAGCTAAAGGCGCTCACCTCCTCAACACGCGAAGTCCGTTGCAGTCGCGGCGGATCAGGCGAGGCGCAGGTTCGCCAGCGCCCCGAAGCTCTCGATCGCCGCGACCAGATCCGCCTCGGCCGTGTCCTCCTCGCGGGCGTGGCTGATTCCGCCGATCGAAGGAGAGAAGACCATCGCCGTCGGTACGTGCGGGGCCATCGACGCGGCGTCGTGGAGCGCGCCGCTGGGCAGCTCGTAGCCGGTCCCCGTGACCCGCTCGCAAGCCTCACGGGCGAGCGCGACCAGCTCCGGGTCGAAGGAGATCGGCTCGATTCGCCAGACCGGCTCCTCGGTCACCTCGCAGCCGCGTGCGGCGCCGCTCGAGCGGATCGCCTTGCGCGCCCCCTCGAGCATCTGCGCGAGGGGCTCGGCGTCACGGTGACGCAGGTCCACCAGCATCGAGACCTCGCCCGGCACCGCGGTCGGGATGCCGGGCTCGAACGCCATGGCCCCGACCGTTCCCACTCCGCCCTGATCTCGCGCGATCTCCTCGATCCGGAGCGAGGCCGCTGCCGCGGCGAGGCCCGGATCGTGTCTCGCGTCCATCGGGGTGGTGCCCGCATGCGCGGCCTGTCCGGAGATCAGGAAGCGAAGCCGTTCGACCCCGGCGCAGCCGCTGACGGCTGCCGCGCCGATGCCCTCGGCCTCCAGCACGGGTCCCTGCTCGATGTGCAGCTCGAGGCAGGCGCCGATTCGGTCGAGGCGGGAGCGGCATTCGAGCACGCGCTCGAGCTCGACCCCGTTCTCCGCCAGAACGCCCGGTGCGCGGCGGCCGTCGGAGTCACGGGCGTTCGCCAGTTCCGCGGGATCGAGAGTGCCCGCCGCAGCCGAGCTGCCGAACAGGCTGCGCCCGAACCGGGCCCCTTCCTCGTCGGCCCAGTCGACCAGCGCGATCGTCCTCGGCGGCTTCTCGTCCGCGGTCGCCCAGGCCCGCACCACGTCGAGCGCGCTCATCGCTCCGAGGGCGCCGTCCAGCCAGCCTCCGTTCGGGACGGAGTCGAGGTGGGAGCCGATCGCCAGCGCCGGCTCCGAGTCGCCGGCCAGATACGTCCAGGCGTTGCCCGCCTCGTCGACCTCGTACTCGAGGCCGATCTCGCCGAGCAGCTCGCCGAGGAACCCTCGGGCGGTTCGCCAGCCCTCGCCCCAGCAGAGCCTTTGCGCGCCGTGCTCGTCGCCGGTGCGGCGCTGGAGCTCGCGCAGGTCGGCGATCACCCGCTCCGCGTCAATGGCTCTCGGCTTCGCCATGGATCGGTTGCGCTAACGCGCACCCTCGCGTTCCCTGCGCAGCGCCTGGCTCAGGCAGTGAGGGCCACCTCCGCCCAGCGTGAACATCGAGAGCTCGATCTCGATCACCGCCAGGCCACGGGCCCGCAGGGCGGCGTTCAGCTCCACGGCCGTCACGGCCGAGATCACCCGCTCGTTGCCCAGGGAGATCGCGTTGACGCCGAGGCTGAAGGCCTGCTCGGCGCTCACCTCGATCAGGTCGAAGCCCTTGTCGCGCAGCCACTGCACGGCCGCGGCGGGCAGGACCTCCGAGCAGACGGCGGCCAGCTTCTCGGCGAGCACCGCGACGAGGACGTCGATGTGGACGTAGCGCTCCGGGAAGGGCTGCACGCGCGCCTCCCAGCCGTCCTCGCGGAACCACTCCGCCAGCTGGCTCGCCGCGTGCTCCTGTGTCCGGGTCTCGCCGGCGCCGATCAGCACGCTCCCTGGCTCCACGATCATCACGTCGCCTCCCTCCAGCGATCCCGCGGTGATCATCCCGCGGATTGGGATGCCGGCCTCCTGGTGGAAGCGGATCACCGGCGCGTACTCGCCCCGGCGCCACCACTGGGCCGGCTGCGTGACCACGGTCCCGTAGGGGCCCATCGTGCTCGAGTCGCGCGTGAACACCTGGTAGGGGAGGGCGGGGTCGGACTCCAGGAGGTGACAGCGGACACCCGCGTCCTCATAGGCGCTGACCAGCGACGCGTGCTGGGAGGCGGCCAGCTCGGCGTCGAAGCGGTGACCGGCATCGAGCGTCGCCTGGGTGATCGCGCTGGTCGTCCGCCAGCGGAAGTTGTCGGGCCTGCAGACGAGGACGTCGAGCAGTCGTCCGTACTCGGAGTCGACACCCCAGGCGGGCTCGGCCGCGCTCACTCGATCACCACGCGGACGGTCTGGAGCGTCCGGTCGCTCGCCCCGCGGACGAGGCCGCCGTGCGCGAGGGAGTCGGCGATGTAGGAGATCGTCGGTCCGGTCAGCCTCTCGCCGGGGAGCACGTTCGGGACGCCGGGCGGGTACGCCGCCAGGGACTCAGCGGCGATCCTCCCCTCGGCCTGCTCGAAGGGGACGACCTCCTGAGGCCCGAGGAAGGCGTCCCGGGGAGCCAGCTCCAGCGGGCCCCAGGGCGGGGGCTCGGCGAAGGCGCGACGCCGCTCGAGGTCGGCGGCCCCGATCTGCTCGACCGCGTGCCGGAGTCCCTCCACCAGCCGGTCAGCCGTGGCGGTGGGCGTCTCGCCGATGCCGAAGACGGCGACGATCACGTTCTCCGAGAAGAGCTCGAGGACGACGTCGTCCTTCTCGCGCATCAGCTCGGCGATCCGGTGGCCGGTTGCGCCCGTCCCCCGGACGTCGACCGAGAGCCGCAGCGGATCCCAGGCGGCGACGCTGGTCCTCCCCGCGAGCCTCTCGTCCAGGACGTCGAGACCGGGGATCTCACGGACGCGCTCACGGGTCCTCTCCAGCGTGGGGAGCATTTCGTCGAGCAGTTCGTGGCCCTGGGTCGCTGCCAGGCGCCTGGCGGCGTCGAGCGACGCGGTCAGCAGCGCGTTGGGGCTGGTCGACTCGACCAGGGTCACCGAGCGGTCGATCACATCTTGGTCGACCCTGTCTCCCTCGCCCAGGTGCAGGATCGCCGACTGCGTGAAGCTGCCGACGATCTTGTGGGTGCTGGACAGGACCATGTCGGCGCCGCCCCGCAGCGCCCCCGGGGGCAGGTCCGCGTGGAAGTAGAGGTGCGAGCCCCACGCTTCGTCGACCACCAAGGGGATGTCGCGGGCGTGGGCGACCTCGGCGAGATCCCCAACGCGGGCCACGGCGCCGAAATAGGTCGGGGAGACGAGCAGCACCGCCTCCGCGTCCGGCTCCGCGTCCAGGGCGGCGTCGAGGGCCTCCGGGGTGACGCAGTGGGCGATGCCGAGCTCGGGGTCGATCTCCGGTGCCACGAAGGTCGGTCGAAGCCCGGAGAGGACCAGGCCATCGATGATCGACGAGTGGACGTTGCGCTGGACCACGACCGGTCCCCGATCCGGGGGACCCTTTCTGAGCTTGCCGGTGGCGTGTGCGAGCGTCATACAGATCGCGTGGTTGCCGCCGGACGCCCCGTTCAGGAGGAACCAGCTGCGCTGTGCGCCCCAGGCTTCGGCAGCCAGAAGCTGGGCGCGCTGGAACGGAGTTGGCTCCGGGCCGACGTCCACGCCTTCGATGCCGGCCGGGATGTCGTGCAGGACGGCGGCCTCGCCGAGCGCCGCGATCAGCGCGGGGTCTGCGCCCGTTCCCTTGTGCCCCGGGATGTGGAAGCGGCCCGGGTTGCGCGCCACATAGGAGACGACCGCGTCGAGGTAGGGGGCTTCGTTTTGGTCAGCCATGGCCCGATCGTATCCACGGCTTCGCAATCAGAACGCGGCCACAGGCGGCCGCCCCACATAAGTCGCTACGCGCTTCGCGCTTCGCTCCAAGGTGGAGCGGCCTGGTGGCCGCTACGCCCCGTGCGGCGGCTCGCCGCCGGTGTAGCGGGAGTACGGGTACCACCACTCCTTCGGCGCCACCTCGCTCTCGATGTGGACGTGCTTGGTCTCCTGGAAGGCCTCGAGCCCCTCGCGACCCAGCTCGCGGCCGAGGCCCGACTGCTTGAAGCCGCCGAACGGGCCGGCGTCGTTGTCGGTGAGCGGATCGTTGAACCAGACCGTGCCGGCCTTCACCTCGCGCATGCAGCGCAGGATCGTCTTGAAGTCCTCGGTGTAGATGTTCGCGCCGAGCCCGTACGGGGTCGAGTTGGCGAGCTCGATCGCCTCGTCGAGGCTCTTCACCGGGACCAGCGGTGCGACCGGCCCGAAGGTCTCCTCGCGCAGGAGGTCGGTCTCGGCGGGCGCGCCGGTGACGACCGCGGGAGCGAAGAAGTGCCCTCGATCCTGTCCGCCGGAATCGCCGCCGGTGATGACCTCGGCGCCGGAGCCGACGGCGGCCTCCACCTGGGCGGCGACCTTCCCCCGCTGGACTTCGGAGACCATGGGCCCGATGTCCGTGTCGCTGCGCATCGGGTCGCCGATCACGAGGCTCTTCGTGTAGTCGACGAAGGCGGCCAGGTAGTCGTCGTAGACGTCCTCCATCACGTAGAAGCGCTCCGCGGAGGTGCAGACCTGCCCCGAGTTGAGGAAGGCGGCCCAGGCGCCGCCCTTGGCCGCGACGTCGATCCGATCGGCGACGTCCGAGCAGACGATGAACGGGTCCTTGCCGCCCATCTCGAGATTGACCCGGGCCATCCGGTCGACGCAGGCCCGCGCGACCTCCTTGCCGGTCGTGACCGAGCCGGTGAAGGCGATGCCATCGACCCGCGGCTCGGACGCGATCGCCGCGCCGACCTCGGGGCCGCCCGCGACCAGGTTGACGACGCCCGCCGGCAGGTGGTCGAGGCAGGGGGCCAGCATCAGGGTCGAGAGCGGCGTGAGCTCGGACGGCTTGCAGACCAGGGCGTTCCCGGCCGCCAGCGCCGGCGCCATCTTCCAGGCGAGCAGGAGCAAGGGGTAGTTCCAGGGGACGATGCAGCCGACCACGCCGAGCGGCTCCTTCAGCACCAGCGAGAGCTGGCTCGATTCGATCGACGGGATGACGCGGCCGGCGGAGTCCCGCCCGATCTCGGCGTAGTAGTCGAAGCACGCGGCGGCCCAGCCGACCTCGTCGGAGTTCTCGACCAGCGGCTTGCCGCCCTCGAGCGTCATCACCTCCGCGAGCTCGTCAGTGCGCGCACGAAGGCGCGTTGCAGCCTCCCGGAGCAGCTCGCCCCGATCGACGGCCGGTGTCCGAGCCCACTCCGGAGCGGCTTCGCGGGCGGCGGCGAAGGCGGCACCAAGCTGCTCGTCGTCAGCGGTCCCCACGGACGCGACCGTCTCCTCTGTGTACGGATTCTCGACCTGGAGCGGCGTCCCGTTGCCGAGCACTGCCTCTCCGTTGATGAGCATCCGGCTCTCGAGTTCCGCCACACCCCGATCGTATTGAGGAGCTACGCCGGGCGACCGGCACGTCCCAAAGAGAGGCAGGCGGGGTAGGACGGCCAGGGGGAGAAGGAAACCGGCCGCCCTATCCGCCCGCCTGCGCCGAGGCTGAAAACCCGGCGGAGGCGAGGCATGCAATATGTGGGCGGGCGCCGGAGTAGGGGGTCTCCGAACGCCCGCCCGCTGCCTCGACTCAGGGCAAGATTACCCCTCTATTGGGTACCTAAACCTGCGTCTCGTCGAGTTTGCGGTCATCCCCTCTTTGCGGCGACGGCTCGTTGCAGCTGGCCCTTGTTCATGTTGGAGCGGCCGTCGATCCGCAGGCGCTTCGCCTGGTTGTAGAGCTGCTCCTTCGTCTGGCCCTTCTGCCTGTTGGTGCCGGAGCGCTGCCCGCCTCGCCGCTGGGGCGATGACCCGCGAGTCGAGCTCCGCGACTGGCTCTGGGACTCACCCGAGCGGGCGCGGTTCTTGTTGACCGTGCGCGCGGCCATCTCCTTCGCCCGACCGGCAGACGCGCCGCGCTTCCGCGCGCCTCGCTTGATCTTCTCGTACTGCCGGGCACGCTTCGTGCCCTTCTGAACGCCACGCGGTGGCATCTGAATCCCTCCTTCAGCTGGTTTCATGCGTGCGCTACCCGGCGGACATCCCGTGAAACCGGGGTTTCCCGGTCCCTTGATCGTGGGTAGCTAACGTAGGTGGGCGGCCTGACCTCGGGCTCCCCAGGGGCGAACTAGCCACGGGTACCGAGGAGCCGATCATTGACCAAACTTGCCTTGGCCGACATCGAAATGAATCAGACGCCCTCACCGGGGCCTGAGGAACAGCTGGTCGGTGAACGCCGGCTCCTGGAGCGCTACGCCAAGGACCGCTCTCCGGTCGTGCGCGAGGAGCTCGTCGACCGCTTCATGCCGCTCGCTCGGCGCCTGGCCGCGCGCTACGCCGGCGGCGCGGAGCCGTTCGACGACCTGGTGCAGGTCGCGAGCGTGGGTCTCGTCAAGGCGATCGACCGCTTCGATCCCGAGCGCGGCACGGCCTTCTCCACCTTCGCCGTTCCCACCATCCTCGGTGAGCTGAAGCGCCACTTCCGCGACCGCGGCTGGTCCGTTCACGTCCCGCGAGACGTCCAGGAGCGCATTCTCAAGGTCGAGAAGGCGATGGCGGAGTTGCCGGCGAAGCTCGGCCATTCGCCGACCATCCAGGAGATCGGCCAGCGAATCGAGGCGACCGACGAAGAGGTGCTGGAGGCGATGCACGCGTCACAGGGCCATCACGCCGTCTCGCTCGACGCAACGTCGACGATGGGTGACGGTGACGAGCCGGGGCCGCTCCGCGACAGGATCGGCTCCGAGGATCTCTCCTTCGACACGGTCGAGTACGGCGAGGCAATCGGACCGGTGCTCGCGGAGATCTCGGAGCGAGACCGCCAGGTCCTCCATCTCCGCTTCGTCGAGGACCTCACCCAGAGCGAGATCGCCGAGCGCGTCGGCGTGTCCCAGATGCACGTTTCACGGATTCTCCGCGCGACGATCGAGAAGCTGCGCCAGCGGATCCCCGAAGAAGAGCTCTAGAGAGCTACTTGCTGACCTCGAACACGAGGAACTCGGCAGCCTGACCATCCGTGGTCTCGCCCCTGGTGACCTCCATGGTGGTGGCCAGCCTGCGGAGCGATCCGGCACCGGGGACGTCCATCTCGGAGAGCAGCCGGTCACCGGCGCCCTCCACCAGTGGACCGACCCGGACCTGGAGCGTGCCGCTTCCGTCCTTGATCGCGATGCCGACCCGCCCGTCTGAGAACTCGCCACCCTCGCTTGCCGACACGGCATCTCCGAGCAGCACCGTGTCGGCAAGCCGGTCCACTGAGAACTCGGCCCGCGCGGCTAGCGCCCCGATCACACGGGCGAGGACCGGCTTCACCAGAACGCCGGGCTCCAGCGCGATCTCGAGCTCCTGCGGGGTCACCGTCGGGATGCCGTTGGGCCGGGCCTCCTGAGGCGAATAGCCGAACCGAATCCGCGTCCTGCTGCCCCGCCCAGCGCCGCCGGTGATCTCGAAGCTGTCGGATAGAGCCGCGATCAGGGGCAGACCCAGTCCGAGCGACGCGTCCCCATCGTTGGCCCTAGGACGGAACCCGTGGCCTTGGTCCGCGACCTCGATGACCAGCTCGTCCTCCCGCGGCTCGGCGGTCACCTGCAGGGGCCCGGCGGCGTCCTCATACGCGTGCAGGACGACGTTGTTGCAGGCCTCGGTCACCACGGTCTTCAGGTCGGCGATGCGCTGGGGCCCGAGGCCGAGCGCCTCGGCGACTCCCGCGATCGCCTGGCGAACGACGATCACGTTCTCCGCCGTAGCGGGAAGGGTCAGCTCGAGGGCGCCGCTGTTCACTTCGCCGGCTCTCCGGACCCCGCGGCTTCGGTGAAGGCCTCCTCCCGCCGGGGGTGCACGGGCAACTCGGTCCGCAGGCCGGTCACGTCGAGCACTCGATCCACGGCGTCGGCGCCATTGGCGTGGACGATCGCGAAGCCGATGCCGGCATCGGCCGCCCGCCGGCGTCCGTCGAGGACCACTCCGAGGATGGACGAGTCGATGAAGGTGGCGGGGGAGAGGTCGATCACGGTGGCGGTTCCCTCGTCGAGCAGGTTGTCGATCCGCCGCCTGAGGGTGGGCGCGGTGCTCAGGTCATGCTCGCCTGAAATGGTCAGCACTGCCAATCCTGCGTCGTTGCGCTCGAGCGCGAGCTCCCCCGTCCGCACAACGCCGAAACTACCTCGATCTGATGGCACTCAAACCTCCTGCTCAGGACGAACAGAGGCGAGGCGGTCCGCCCGGCGCTGCTGCCAGACGGTGAAGATCATCGCGAACACCGTCGTGGCGAAGAGCATGGTGGCGATGATGTAGACCTGAACCGGGATTCCGCGCTGGGCGGCGCCGAAGATGTAGAGGGGGAATGTCACCTCCGTCCCAGCCGTGAAGTTCGAGACCACGAAGTCGTCGATCGACAGGGCGAAGGCGAGCATCGCGCCGGCGATGATCCCAGGCCAGATCAGAGGGAGGGTGATCTTCCGGAAGGTCGTGAAGGGGTCGGCGCCCAGGTCCTGGGCGGCCTCCTCGAGGCTGCGGTCGAAGCCGATTAGCCGTGAGCGGACCACGATCACGACGAAGCTGATGCAGAACATGACGTGGGCGATCAGCAGCGTCGAGAAGCCCAGGTCGAGCCCGTAGATCAGGAACATCGACAGCAGGGACGCCCCGAGCACGACCTCGGGCGTCGCCGTCGGGACCACGATGAGGTAGTTCGACGCGCGGCGGCCGAAGAAGTCGTAGCGGACCAGCGCGAGGGCGATCATCGTCCCGAGGACGGTCGAGATCACCGTCGCCAGGAGCGCGAGCCTGAGGCTGAGCAGCAGCGCGTCGGTCAGCTCCGAGATCTGAAACGGATGCGCCCAGTGCGAGAGAGTGAAGCCCTGCCAGGTGAAGTTGAACTTGCCCGCCGGGTCGTTGAACGAGAAGACGATGATCAGGACGATCGGGACCAGCATGTAGGCGAGCGCCAGGCCGCCGTAGATGATGATGCCGTTGCGCTTCAGCCACTTCCAGGCGCGGGAGCCTGCGGACTCGCGGCGCTGCGGGAGGGTGGCGGCATGGGCTTCCATCAGCTCTCCACCACGTCGGCGCCGCCGATCTCCTCACCCATCAGCGCCTCGGAGCCCGCAATCCGGATGTAGATGAAGACGATCACCAGCATCGCCGCCATCAGCGTGAAGGAGAGGGCGGCGGCCGCCGGATAGTCGGTCTGCTTGAGGTAGAGCGACTGGATGACGTTGCCGATCATCGCCTGCTGCGCGCCGCCCAGGAACTGGGCGTTGATGTAGTCGCCGGTCGCCGGGATGAAGGTGAGCAGGGTCCCGGCGACGACCCCGGGCATCGAGAGCGGCAGCGTCACCCGCAGGAAGGCCTGCCGCGAGGACGCGTACAGGTCCTTGGCCGCTTCGACCAGGCTCGTGTCCAGCCGCTCCAGGCTGGCGTAGATCGGCAGGATCATGAAGGGGAGGAAGTTGTAGGTCAGCCCGGCGATCACCGCGCCGCTGGTCGCCAGCACGCGGCCGTCATTCGAGACCAGGCCGAGCGTCTGCAGGGTGTTGACCACGAAGCCGTTGTCGGAGAGGATCGTCTCCCAGGCGAGGGTCCGGATCAGATAGGTGGTGAAGAAGGGAGCGATCACCGCGAGCAGCATCGCGTTCTTCCAGCGCCCGCCGCGGTACGCGATCGCGTAGGCGAGCGGGTAGGCGATGAGAAGCCCGAGGACGGTGGCGATCGCCGAGTACTTGAAGGCGCGGAAGAACTGCGTGTCGTAGGCGCTCAGCGCGTCGGTGTAGTTCGAGAACTGCCAGTTGAAGCGGAACGAGGGGAATATCCCCGTGTCGAGCGATAGCCGGCCCATGAAGTACATGGGCACGACGAAGAAGAGGATCAGCCAGAGGATCCCCGGGCCCAGCAGGAAATACGGGATGAGCCGGCGGCGGAGGACGACCAGGCGCTGGTCACGCATCAGTCGTCTCCGCCGCCACTCATCGGCATCATGAAACGGGTTGCTCCTCGGCTTCGCCTGCGGAGCACCCTCGCATCAGCCGTTCAGGACGCCCTCGAACGCCCTGGTCACGGTCTGCTCCTCCTGGCCCGTGATGTTGGGCTGGTTGGAGCACTTGCTGGTGAACTGATCCGTCGGGAATATCAGCGGGTCGTTCACCAGGTCGGGGTTGGTCGTCTGGAAGACCTCCTTGACCCCGTCAACCGGCGTGACGTAGCTGTTGTACGCCGCGATCGGCGCCTGGTTCTTCGGGTCGTAGACGTAGTTCATGAACGCCTCGGCCGCCGTCGGATTCGGCGCGCCGACCGGGATCTCCATGTTGTCCGACCAGAGGATGCAGCCCTCGGTGGGCATGCGGAACTCGATCGCCGGGTTGTCCGCCTGCAACTGCACCGCGTCACCTGACCAACCGATGATCGCCGCGACGTCGCCGTTGGCCATGTCGCGCGTGTAGTCGTTGCCGGTGAACCGGCGAATCTGGCCCGAGGACACGGCGGACTTGAGCTTGTCGATCGTGTCGAGCCACTGCTGCTGCGTGGCCTTGTTCGGATCGATGCCGTCAGCCTTCATCACCAGTGGCACCGTGTCGCGCAGCTCCGTCAGCATCTCGACCTTGCCCTTGTACTGCGGGTCGAACAGGTCGTTGATCGAGTGCACGTTCGGGGCCAGGTTCGTGTTGACGATCAGCCCCGTCATCCCGCTCTGCCAGGGAACCGAGAAATCTCGGTTCGGATCACCGGTGGGATGCCTGAGGTCGTCCCTGAGGTTGGCCTCGACGTTCGGGATGCCGGCCTTGTCCAGGTTCTGGACGTAGCCGAGATCGTGCATCTTCTTGGCCATCCAGTCGGTGACGACGATCATGCTCCGCCCGCCCGACTGGTCCTTGGAGAGCAGCGGCTGCATCTTGGCGAAGAACTCCTGGTTGTCGTTGACGTCCTCGATGTAGTTCGTGTGGACGCCCGTCGCCTTGTCGAAGTTCGACACGGTGTTCTTGTCGATGTAGAGCGGCCAGTTCGAGATCGTCAGGTTGCCGCTCGGCGGCGGCTGGTACTTCACGGTAGTCACGTTGGCGGAGTTCGACCCGCCCTCGATGCCGCCGCCGCCGCCGCAGGCCGCGAGGGCGATCGCGGCGCCGAACGCTCCAGCCGCCGCGGCCAGTCCGCGGAATCTCCTCTTGCTCGTCACTTGTTCCTCCTGTCCACTTTGTTCAAGCCGCTTCGACTGCCTCAGGTGCGGCTGCTGCCCCGTCTCCCCCCGCCGATTCCTTGACCACGTGCATGTGGTCAGGGCTCCATGAAAGCTTCACGTTCGCCCCGCCGCCCGGGAGGCGCTGCCGCTCGGCCTCGTCGGTGTTCGGCACGAGCACGGTCATCCGCACGTCCTCCGTCAGCTTCACGATCAGCTGGGTGGCGGTGCCCAGGTAGAGCGAGCTCTCCACCAGGCCCTCGACGCTCGGGTCGCCGCGGCCCTCGGCGCCGATCGCGAGCTTCTCCGGGCGCACGACGGCATGGCAGTCCTCACCGACCGAGAAGCCCTCGGCGTTCGTGGCCACCTTGACGCCGCTGTCGAGCTCGACCTCGCCGCTGCGGCCGGACTTGCGGATCACCCCGGGCATCAGGTTGGAGACGCCGATGAAGCCGGCGACGAAGGTCGTGGTTGGTCGCGCGTAGACCTCCTCGGGGCCGCCGATCTGCTCGATCCGGCCGCGGTTCATCACCGCGATCCGGTCGGACATGGTCAGCGCCTCCTCCTGGTCGTGGGTGACGTAGACGAAGGTGATTCCGACCTCGCGCTGGATCTTCTTGAGCTCCACCTGCAGGCCCTTGCGGAGCTTCAGGTCGAGCGCGCCGAGGGGTTCATCCAGCAGGAGGACGCGTGGCAGATTGACCAGGGCCCGCGCCAGCGCGACGCGCTGCTGCATCCCGCCCGAGAGCTGCGCGGGGCGGCGGTTCGCCTCGGCGGCGAGGCCGACACGCTCGAGCTCCTCGCGCACGCGCCGCTCGATCTCACCCTTCTCCGCGCCCTTTCGCTTCAGCCCGAAGGCGACGTTGTCCCTGACACTCAGATGGGGGAAGAGGGCGTAGCTCTGAAAGACGGTATTGGTGGGCCGCTTGTGGGGCGGGATCCCCACCATGTTCGCGTCGTCGATCGTCAGCCTGCCGTCCGTGACCTCCTCGAAGCCGGCGATCATCCGCAGCGTCGTCGTCTTGCCGCAGCCGCTCGGGCCGAGCATCGTGAAGAACTCGCCCTCCTCGATCTCGAGGTCGATCGCGTCAACGGCGGTGAGCTCGCCGAATCGCTTCGTGACGGAGTTGAGGACGACGCAGTTGCCACCGCCGGGCCCGGCGCCGGCTGCGGTCGCGCTGTTCTCCAAGTTCTCTCCTTCCCGTACCGGCCGGTATTGGCCACGGCGGATGCCCGAGCCTAGGAAGCACGCCGATCTGTCGCAAGGGGCGAAAGCCCTAAAAGCGGGCGCCATGGTTATACAGCCTGTACAAGCCCCGCGGGGCTGATTTCACACATCTCCGCTTGTAGGGCCGACCGCCGGGGGGTAGCGTTGTACGGTGAGGCTAGAGAGAGTGGAGGTGAGGGATGGCAGCGAGCAGCGCCATGCAGACCGCCAAGACTGAGGCAAATACGCTCCAGGAGCAGGCACAACGTCATCTCTGGATGCACTTCACGCGGATGGGGTCGTTCGGGCCCGAGCACGATGTGCCGATCATCGTCCGCGGCGAGGGGTGCTACGTCTGGGATGACCACGGCAACCGCTACCTGGATGGTCTGTCGGCGCTCTTCTGCGTCAACTCGGGCCACGGCCGCAGCGAGCTGGGCGACGCGATGGCGGCCCAGGTCCGCGAGCTCGACTTCATCACGGTGTGGAGCTACGCCCACCCGCGCGCGATCGAGCTGGCGACGCGGATCGCCACTCTCACCCCCGGCGACCTGAACCGGGTCTTCTTCACCAACAGCGGGTCGGAGGCGGTCGAGTCGGCGATCAAGCTGGCGCGGAGCTATCACCGAGCGCAGGGGAAGGGCCAGAAGCACAAGCTCGTCGCCCGCGAGATCGCCTACCACGGCACCACGCTCGGAGCGCTCAGCGCCACCGGCATCCCCGCGCTGCGCAGCCAGTTCGAGCCGCTCGCGCCGGGCGGCGTCCACGTGCCGAACACCAACAGCTATCGCTGGCCGGAGGACCGGGATCCACTCTGGGCCGCCGACCAGATCGAGGAGCGGATCCTGTTCGAGGGTCCGGAGACGGTCTCGGCGGTGATCCTCGAACCGCTCCAGAACGCGGGCGGGTGCATTCCTCCGCAGGAGGGCTACTTCCAGAAGGTCAGGGAGATCTGCGACCGCTATGACGTCCTGTTGATCTCGGACGAGGTGATCTGCGCGTGGGGCCGGCTGGGCCACTACTTCGGCTGCCAGCGCTACGGCTACCAGCCGGACATCATCACCGTTGCGAAGGCGCTCACCTCCGCCTACGTCCCGATGGGCGGGATGATCGTCTCGGACCGCGTCTTCGAGCCCTTCGAGGAGGGCACCTCGATGTTCGCGCACGGCTCGACCTTCGCCGGCCATCCGGTCGCGGCCGCGGCCGCGCTGGCGAACCTGGACGTCTTCGAGCGCGAGGACCTCTGCGGGCACGTCCTCGAGAAGGAGCCGGAGTTCCGGGCGTCGCTCGAGTCGCTCTACGACATCCCGATCGTCGGCGACGTGCGCGGGGACGGCTACTTCTTCGCGATCGAGCTGGTCAAGGACAAGGAGACCAAGGAGCACATGGAGGACGAGGAGTCCGAGAAGCTGCTCCGCGGCTTCCTCTCCGGTGAGCTCTACCGCCGGGGCCTGATCTGCCGCGCCGACGACCGCGGTGACCCCGTCATCCAGCTCTCGCCCCCGCTGATCGCCGATACGGAGCAGTTCGAGGAGATCGTGGACGTACTGCGCCCGGTCCTCGAAGAGGCAGCCCGCCGCATAGGACGCTGATGCTCACCGTCGAGAGCCTCACCTCCGAGCTCGGCCTCAAGGTCGCCGCTGGGGGTGACGGCGCGGCCGACCGCGAGATCCGCTGGGTGCACATCACCGAGCTGCTCGACCCGACCCCCTGGCTGTCCGGCGGTGAGCTCCTGCTCACGACCGGCATCAGGCTCGAGAACGCGGACAAGCAGCGCAAGTTCATCCGCCTCCTGGCTGACGCCGGCGTGGCGGGCCTCGGCTTCGGCACGGGCTTCGATCACGCGAAGGTTCCGAAGGCGGTGCTCACAGAGGCGAACGCGGCGGGCTTCCCCGTCTTCGAGGTCCCCTACGAGACTCCGTTCATCGCGATCACCGAGGCCGCCTTCAGCCGCCTCGTCAACGAGCAGTACGACGTGCTCTCCCGTGGGATCGCAGTCAACGAGCGCCTCGAGCGCCTGGTCCTGCAGGGCGGCGGCCTCGACGAGGTGGCGAAGGAGATCGCCGCGGCGATCGGTGGCAGCTCGGTGGTCCTCGACGCCCGAGGCGAGGTGCTTGCCGACGGCGGAAGGCGGCTGCCCGAGTACCTGCTCGAGGAGGTCCGCGCCGAGGTCGTCCCGCGTGGCACCGCCGCCGCGCCCTTCGTGCCGAATCAGCCCGACCTTCGCGGCCGTGCTCTCGCCCATCCCGTTTCCCCCCGTGCCGGCGCCGCCGAGGCCTGGCTCGTGGTGGTGCGCCGCTCGGGCGAGCTCGGGGACTTCGAGCGCCTCTGCGTGCAGCAGGCGGCGATCGTGGTCGCGCTCGAGCTGATGCGCGAGCGGGTGGCCAGGGAGACCGAGCGGCGGCTCTCGGGCGAGGTCCTGGCGGCGACCCTCTCCGGCCGCCTCGCGCCGGATGACATCCGCGACCGGCTGGCGCCCTTCGGGATCGGCGAGCGGGTCGTGGTGCTCGCCTTCGAGCTCGGCGACCCGGCCGCGGCCGAGCCGACGCTCGCCGAGCACCTCGCGAGCCAGAACCGCGCGGCCCTGGTGGCGCCCCACCCAGCCGGCCGTCGTGAGCTGCTCTGCGCGGTCGTCGACGGCGCCAAGGGGGATCCCCTCGAGTTGGCCACCCAAGCTCGGGAGACCCTCGAGAAGGTGCACGGGACGACCCGGGCCGCGACCAGCCGCTCCCTGCCCACCGAGCGGGTCCGCCACTCCTTCCACGAGGCTCGCTGCGCGCTCGAGGCGACCGCCTTCGCCAACGGCGCGGCACCCGACGTGGCGTCGCATCGCGATCTCGGCGCCTTCACCCTGCTGCTCTCCGTCCAGGACGGCGAGGCGCTCCGCCTCTATTGCGAGTCGGTCCTCGGTCCGATCGAGGACTCCGACGAGCGCTACGCCGGCGAGCTGCTCCGCTCGCTGGAGGCCTACATCGACCGCAACGGGCACTGGGAGCGCGCCGCCGGCGACTGCTACTGCCACCGGCACACCCTCCGCTACCGGATCAAGCGCATCGAGGAGCTGACCGGCCGCGACCTGAGCCGGGCCAACGACCGGGTCGAGCTCTGGCTCGCCCTCAGGGCGCGGGAGCTGATCTCGTGAGGGTGGCGGTGCTCGGAGCGGGCGGGACCATCGCTCCGGCGATCGTGCGGGACCTCGCGGAGTCCGAGGAGGTCACCGAGATGCGGCTGCTCGACATCGACCTGCGCAAGGCGGAGGCGGTCGCGATGGAGCACGGAGGAGGGAAGGCGCAGGCTCGCCAGGCTGACGCCACCTCCGATCTCGCCGAGCAGCTCGAGGGCATGGAGGTGCTCGTCAACTCGGCCGCGTACCGGATCAATCTCGCCGCGATGCGCGCCTCCCTGGACGCCGGTTGCCACTACATCGACCTGGGCGGCCTCTACCACGTCGCCCGGGAGCAGCTCGAGCTCTCCGGCGAGTTCGAGCAGCGCGGGCTGCTCGCCCTGCTCGGGATGGGGTCCGCGCCGGGCAAGACCAACCTGCTGGCAGCGCGGGCCGTGAGGGAGTTGCCCGGCAAGCCCATCTCGATGTCCGTGCTCGCCGGCGGGCGCGACCTGAAGCCGACCGGCGAGCTCAGCTTCCCCTATGCCCTGCGAACGCTGCTCGACGAGATCACGATGCCGCCGATGGCGATCATCAACGGCAGGCCGCAGGAGATGAAGCCTCTGCAGGACGGCCCGCGCGCCGACTTCGGCGACCCGATCGGCGAGGCCGAGACGATCTTCACCCTTCATTCCGAGGTCCTCACCTTCGGCGACAGCTTCGGCGCGCCGAACGTGACTTTTGCGCTCTCGTTGCCGCCTGCGGTGCTCGAGAGCCTCAAGGAGCTGGCGGGGGCGAGCGAGGAGCGGATTGCCGAAGTCGCACGCTCTGCATCGCCCCCCTCAGCCACCACCGTCTCGATCCACATCGTCGAGGTGACGGGTCCCGACACGGTGATGCGCGCGCGCAGCGTCACCCCGCCGAACGAGGCCTGGGGCCTCGGGGGCGGGATCGTCTCCACGGCCACGCCCGCGGCGGCGGCGGTCAGGCTGCTCGCGCGCGGCTCCATCACCGGGCGCGGCGCCCTGCCGCCGGAGAGCTGCGTCGACCCCGACGAGATGTTCGCCGAGCTTGAGACCCGCGGTGTGCGCTTCGACTTCTCAGCCTCGCCGCTCGAGAAGGCCTCAACCCTCTCGACGAGGACAGCCTGATGAGGGTCGGGGTCCCCGCGGAGATCAAGGAGGACGAGTACCGCGTCGCGCTGACGCCCTCCGGGGCGCGTGAGCTTCGCGAGCATGGCCACGAGGTGGTGCTGGAGACGGGCGCGGGAGAGGGCAGCGCAATCCCCGATGATGCCTATGCCGCGCAGGGCGTGACCATCCTCCCGGACGCGGACGCGGTCTTCGAGCAGTCCGAGATGATCCTCGGGGTCAAGGAGCCACAGCCGGAGGAGGTCAGCCTGCTCCGGCCGGAGCACACCCTCTTCACCTACCTGCACCTGGCCCCGTCTCGTGAGCTCACGGAGGCGCTTCAGGAGAGCGGCGCCACCTGCGTGGCATACGAGACGGTCGAGGACTCTCAGGGCCGCCTGCCGCTGCTCGCCCCGATGAGCGAGGTGGCCGGCAAGATCGCGACCCAGGCGGGGGCCTTCTTCCTCGAGAAGCCTCTGGGCGGCCGGGGAATCCTGCTCGGCGGGGTCCCCGGCGTCGCGCCGGCGAACGTGATGATCATCGGCGGCGGCGCGGTCGGGATGCACGCTGCCTTCATCGCGATCGGGATGGAGGCCGACGTGTTCGTCTTCGATGTCTCGATCGACAAGCTCCGCGAGCTCGACATCGCCTTCGGCGGGCGCGCGTCGACCGTCTTCTCCTCGACCCTGGCGGTCGAGGAGATGCTGCCTCGCGCGGATCTGGTGATCGGTGCGGTGCTCGTCCACGGGGCGAAGGCGCCCTACGTCGTTCGCCGCGAGCAGCTCAAGCTGATGAAGAAGAACGCGGTCCTCGTCGATGTCGCGATCGACCAGGGCGGCTGCTTCGAGACCTCACATCCGACCACTCATCGCGACCCCGTCTTCGAGGTCGACGGGATCACTCACTACTGCGTCGCGAACATGCCCGGCGCGGTGCCGATCACGTCGACCTATGCCCTTACGAACGCCACGCTTCCGTACGTCCTGGCCCTCGCGGACCACGGCGTCGCGGGGGCGGCCCGCCGAGACCCCGGGCTGAGACTCGGGATCAACGTCGCCGGCGCTACTGTCACTCATCCCGCCGTCGCGGAAGCCGTCGGGGTGGACCACACGCCGGTCGAGGACGTGCTCGGCAGCAAAGAGAAAGTCTGAACAAGGAGGAGAGATGGCCACCGCCACCGCAAAGCGAAACTCGCGAAGCTCCCGAGCGAGCCGGAACGGGAAGCCGAGGGCGATGACCCTCAAGAACATGATCGACGGCAAGCAGGTCCCGCCCGCCGACGGCAAGCGCGAGGACGTCATCAATCCCGCGACCGGTGAGGTGATCGCCAAGTCGCCGCTGTCGAGCAAGCGCGACGTCGACGACGCCGTCAAGGCCGCCAAGAGGGCGTTTGAGACCTGGGGCGTCACCACTCCCGGCGACCGCATGGCGCTGCTGCTGAAGCTCGCCGACCGGATCGAGGAGCGGGCCGACGAGCTCGCCGACATCGAGTCCGCGGACGCCGGCAAGCCGCGCTCCGCCTTCTACGAGGACGAGATCCCCTTCATGTGCGACAACCTCCGCTACTTCGCGGGAGCCGCCCGGAACATGGAGGGCCGCGCCACGGGCGAGTACCTGGAGGGCTACACGTCCTGGATCCGGCGCGAGCCGATCGGCGTCGTCGGCCAGATCACGCCTTGGAACTACCCGATGATGATGGCGATCTGGAAGATCGCTCCGGCCCTGGCCGCGGGCAACACGCTCGTCTTGAAGCCGGCGGAGACTACGCCGATGTCGACGCTGACCGTGCTTGCTGAGCTCTGCGCGGAGATCTTCCCGCCCGGCGTGGCGAACTTCGTCGGCGGGCACGGCGACCCCACCGGAGCCGCGATCGTCCGGCATCCCGACATCGGCATGGTCTCGCTGACCGGCTCGCCCGAGACCGGCAAGTGGATCGCCCGTGAGTCCGCGGACACCCTGAAGCGAGTCCACCTCGAGCTCGGCGGCAAGGCGCCGGTGATCGTCTTCGACGACGTCGACATGGCGACCGCGATGGAGACGATCGCGGGCACTGGCTACTACAACAGCGGTCAGGACTGCACCGCGGCGACGCGCGTGCTCGCCTCGAAGAAGGTCTACGACAAGGTCGTCAGCGGTCTCGCCGAGCAGGCCGAGGCGCTCAAGATCGGCGACACCAAGAACGGCAGCACGACCCTCGGCCCGGTCAACTCCGAACGGCAGCTCGAGCGGGTCGAGGGATTCCTCGAGCGCCGTCCCGACAACGCAGAGATCGTCACCGGCGGCAAGAAGGCGCGCCGGCCGGGCTTCTTCATGAAGCCGGCGGTCGTGGCGGGGCTGAAGCAGAACGACGAGATGATCCAGAACGAGATCTTCGGCCCGGTGATCACGGTGCAGCCGTTCACCTCCGAGGAGAAGGCGATCCAGTGGGCGAACGGCACCCGCTACGGCCTCGCCTCCTCGGTCTGGACTCAGAACCTCGGACGCGCGATGCGGGTATCCAAGGCGCTCCAGTTCGGCTGCGTCTGGATCAACGACCACATCCCGGTCGTCTCGGAGATGCCGCATGGCGGCTACAAGCAGTCCGGCTACGGCAAGGACCTGTCCATGTACGGGCTCGAGGACTACACGCAGGTCAAGCACGTGATGGCGAACATCAGCTGAGCCGCGCTGGGGCTGTCGGACTTCGCCCCCTATACGGGGCACAACTCCGGACAGCCGAACCGAGACTCGTCTCTACTTCGTCCGCTGGCAGTAGCCGTACGCGGTGAGGTTCGCCGGGCCGAAGTAGCCGAATGCGTTCGCGGTGCTGCTGCCGTCGTCGTTCAGCGAATTGCCCGAGTAGAAGGCGTTGGGCGAGTCGAGCGCGAAGCCGGTGGTGGTGAGCCGCAGGCGTCCGGGGCAGCTCGGCGTGGTCGCGGCCGCGTTCATGCCGGCGGACACCGCGACCGGGGTGGAGGCGACCTCGGTGAGGATCCGGCGCTTCGCCTTCGAGCAGTAGGCGATCGCCGTGAGCTCGCCGCCGCCGGTGGTGCCGCTCCCGATGTAGGCGCTGCCGGTCACCTTCCAGGCATTGGTCCCGACGGCCCGGGACTCCGTCACGTAGTTACCGCCGTCGCTCGCGAAGTTGGTTCGCTGGAAGCCCCCGGTGATCAGCCGCTGGCCCTTCGGGCAGCGGGCGGTCGCGGACTTCACCTGACCGGGCAGGATGAAGACCGTCTTGTGCGGTGTCGGGTTCTGCGGGAGCTGCCCGCGGGCGCAGACCGCCTGGATCGTGATGTTGCGCGGTGTGGTCGAGGCCCAGTTCGCATCGAACAGCACCGCGCTGATGTGGAAGCCGCGCTGGGCGCCGAGCCGCTCGTAGGAGTGGGGGTAGATGCCCTCCCCGTCCGCGCCGGGCCCCGGGTTCGCGAGCATGCCGCCGCCGATCGGGTACTTCCCGCCGGGGCAGAGCACCTCGTGCCTGGTGAGCTGATCCGGCGCCGACATCTTGAAGGTCTTCGAGACGAGCTGGACCTGCCTCGGCGGCCCCGGCTCGCCGGGGACGACCCTGGGCCCGCCACGGCCCTTTACCCGGATCGTCCCCTTGGCGGAATTGAGGATGTAGAGGCCCGAGGACGCGCGCAGGGCCATCATCACCTTGTTGCAGTTCGTGCCGTGCTTGAGGACGAAGACCACGTTGAAGCGGTGGATGGAGTTCGGCCCCTTCGCGACGCGGACGTGGAGGCCCCGCTTGGTCCGGCCGATCGCCTTGGCGAGCCGTTTGGCCGGCGGATAGCAGCCGTCCGTGCTCACCGAGCGGACGTAGAGCGCGACCTTGAAGGCGTCCTCGAGCTTCTTGGTCGCCGGGTTGTGTCCCGCGCCGCCGCGTGCCTGGGCCGCGCCCGAGCAGGCGAGCAGGGCGATGAGCAGCACGACTGGGAGTAGGGCCTTCTTCGCGGTCACGATTGGCTTTGAACACGCCCGCGACGGGTAAAGAGCGCCAGCGCACCCAGCAGCACCGCACCCCCCACGGCGAACGGCCACCACGGTACGCCACCTCCCGAGGACTTCGCCTCGGCCTGTGGGCCTCCCCCGGGTAGGGCCTGGCCCAGGAAGTGCGCGTAAGCCGCCGAGCCGGCGATGTTGGGATGGAAAAGGTCCGGGAGGAACCAGGCGCCGGGCTCCGGGTCGATCCTGTGGTGCGGGAGGCTGTAGCGAACCCAGTCGAGCAGCTTGATTTGATCGGGGTGGTCGCGGGCGGCGCGCTTGATCACGTCCGTGTCCGGCGCGGGAGGGTGACCGGTGTCGGCGTCATATGCCGTCACCAGCACCAGCGTCCGCTTCGGCCCGATCACCTTGAGCGCGAACTTGATCAGGTCGTCGTTGACGCCCCCATTGCCGTAGGAGTTGATCAGGATCAGCTTGGGGAGGACGCCGCGGTTGCGCATGTCGCGCGCGACCCAGACCGCCTGCTTGAAGCCTCGGCAGCCCTTTGCGTTGACGTCGAAGCCGGCGTTGTTCAGATCGGGGATCGGGAACAGCATCGTGGAATCCCCGATCGCGATGGGCGGGGGTCCGGCGCTGGGCCCATATGGATTGAACTTGGCCTCGCCGGTGTGTTGCTTGCCGCAGTCGAGGGGCACGCGCCCGGCGGCGGCGGGCGACGCCTGCGATAGAGACATCAGGACCAAGCCCAGCAGCGCGAAAACTCCCGAATACCTGCTCATCGACTTCACCCGGGCCTAGAGGTTCTGCGTGTACGTGCTCTTGATCTCGAGGTCGCCGTTGGTGCAGTCGACCGTGGCGTTGTACTGGACGCCCGGCACGGACTGGCGCGCGCCCTCCGTGCATTTGAAGCCGCGCAGGGGCGAGTCGCAGGTCCCGCCCGCGCCACCGTTCTGGCTGCGGCAGTGGTGATACATGGCGACGATCTCCTCGGCCTGCGGACAGGTCGCTCCGGACACCTGAATGGAGGTGACGTAGGAGGCGTTGAAGTCCCTCTGCTTGCCGTTGATGTCGCAGGAGGTGAGGGATGCCGCCGTGCTGGTTGTGTCCGACGAGCCACCGCCGCCGCATCCGGCGAGCGCCGCGGCGCCGAGCAGGATGAGGAGGGCGAGCCGCTTCAAGGTCGCGCCAGTCTAGTTGCGCTCGCGGCCACCGAGTGCTTGCTCCGCGGGTCGTAGCGGTAGGATCGCGCCCATCTTGAGGAAGTCGCTGACAGGGGCGCTCGCGCTCGCGGGCCTGATGGCCGCGCTGCTGGCTTCGAGCGGCAGCGCCTCCCCGGTCGCGCACACGGCCAGCTTCTCTCCGTGCGACATCGGCGGCCAGCAGCAGAACCTCGGGGCCTCCTATGTCACCTCGCTCAAGGTTCAGGGCGTGAGCTGCGCCAAGGGCAAGAAGGTGATCAGGGCCTATCACCGGTGCCGCCATCAGACGGGCGGCCCGGCCGGCACCTGCAGCGACACGCTGCTCGGCTTCAAGTGCAAGGACGGCAAGCGCACCGGCGTGCCGAACGTGCAGTACAACGCCACGGCCAAGTGCCACAAGGTCTCGAACGCGTCCAAGCGCGTGAAGAGCCGTTACACCCAGAACACGTAGCTCGTTCGACCCGGCTTCGCCATCAGATCGCGGCCACAGGCGGCCGCCCCGCATAAGTCGCTACGGGCTTCGCCCTTCGCTCCAAGGTTGCGCGGCCTGGTGGCCGCTAGTAGTCGAAGTCCCTGTCGATCGCGGCGAGCACCAGATCAGCCGCGACCGAGGACCCGTCATCGTTCAGGTGGATGCCGTCGGACTCGCGGACGATCGTCTGCTTGCCGTCGATCGGAATCGAGTCCCGGTAGGTGTCGCCCGGCGTGAAGGTCGGGATCAGGTCGACGACTCGCACGGCGGCGCCGCGCTCGGCCGCTGCCTCGCGGACCGCCTGGTTGACGTCGTCGGCGATGGGCTTGCGGGCGGGATCGCGCTGGGTCGGGACCGTGAGCCAGTAGATGCGTTCGACCCCGCCGCTCAGGTAGTTGTCCATCATCTGGCCGACCCTCGACTGGAAGATCGCCTCCCAGGCCGGTCCGCAGCAATTGACCTGCTGCCCGTTGGGCCCCGGCATCGGATAGCCCTCGTTGGCGCCGATGAACAGAACGACCGCGTCGGGGTCGTCGTTGGCCGCCTGACTGGAGGAGAGCTGTCCCCAGTCGACGAGGCCCGTGTTCGAGATGCCCGTGGCGAGGTGCGGATCCCTGGTGACCTGGACGCCGGCGCCCTGGTCGGCGAGCTTGCGCGCGATCTCGATGTCCAGTGGGGTCGACAGCGAGTCGCCGGTGACGAGCAGGTTGTGAAGCGGCTGCGGCGTCGTCGAGACGGATGTCGTTGGCCTGCCCGCTCCGCCGGGGCCGGCGCGGAAGCCCTGGCCGCTGAGCTGCTGGTCCGGGGAGAGCCACGAGGTCAGGTCGCGCCGGGTGTCGGCGAGCGGGAGCTGATCGGAGATCCAGCCCGCGGGACCGCCGATCGCCCTGACGATGTCCCTGCCGAGGCCGGGCTTGAGCTCGTCGGCCGCCTTGCGCACGGAGCCGCCCGCGAAGATCAGCAGGAGGACGGTCATGAGCGTCACCGCCTTGACCGCGTCCCAGCCGCTGAACCGGCGCAGCCCCCAGCGGTCGAAGCGCCCCATCAGGCTGTCGTCGCCGTGCGGCTGGCCGTCCCGGCCGGCGTGGGCCTCGGCCTCCATCTCGGCGATCGTCTCGAATCCGCCCGACTCCGCTGGCGACCGTCTTTTCGTTGTGTCGGCCATCAGAAGCGGAAGTAGATGAAGGGGGGGACACCCTGGCTCGGCACCGTCGCCCCAACGACGATCACGACCAAGGCGAGGAGGACTCCCAGCAGGAGCGGTTGGAGCCGCCCGAGGCGGAGCTCGATGCCCTCCATCGGGCGCTCGGGCAGCAGCTGGAGGCCGACCACGAGCAGGATCGCTCCGACCACCGGGACCGAGTAGAGCGTCGCCGGCCCGGAGCGGACCAGCGCGGACATGTAGTCGCCGAAGATGCTCAGGTCGGTCGAGCGGAACAGGATCCAGCCCACGACGATCAGGTTGAAGGTGACGAACCAACGCAGCCAGCCGGGGAAGATCCGGCCGAGGCGGCCGTTGATCGCATGCTCGGCCGAGAGGCCGGTGCCGTGGTAGGCGCCCCAGGCGACGAAGTTCCAGGCGGCGCCGTGCCAGAGGCCGCCGAGCGCCATGGTCAGCATCAGGTTGATGTAGGTACGGACCCGTCCCTTCCGGTTGCCCCCCAGCGGGATGTAGAGGTAGTCGCGCAAGAAGCGCGACAGGGTCATGTGCCAGCGTCGCCAGAAGTCGCGGAAGCCGGTGGCCCGATAGGGGCTGTTGAAGTTCTGCGGGAAGACGAAGCCCATCAGCAGCGCCAGGCCGATCGCCATGTCCGTGTAGCCCGAGAAGTCGCAGAAGATCTGGGCCGCGTAGGCGTAGGCGGCGAGGATCGCGTCCGGCGCGCTGTAGGCCTGCGGCACGGCGAAGACCTTGTCGACCACCTCGCGGGCGAGGTAGTCGGCGATCATCACCTTCTTGATCAGCCCGAGGGCGATCAGCGTCAGGCCGGCGCCGACGGCCACCCGGTCCGGATCCCTGGGCTTCTTCAGCTGGGGCAGGAACTCGCTCGCGCGGACGATCGGCCCGGCGACGAGGTGGGGGAAGAAGCTCAGGTAGATCGCGGCGTCGAGCAGTGAGGCCGGCTCGGTCTGACGGCGCTTCACGTCGACGACGTAGGTGACCGCCTGGAAGCTGAAGAAGCTGACCCCGACGGGCAGGGCGATCGTGACCAGCGGCAGGGGCATGCCGAGCCCGACCGAGTCAAGGACGTCGGAGACGTCAGTGACGAAGAACCCGTAGTACTTGAAGACGGCCAGGATGCCGAGGTCGAAGACGACTCCGCCCGCCGTGAACCACTTCCGCAGGCGCTCGTCCTCGGTCCGGTGGATGGCGACGACAGCGAGCTGGCTGACCAGCGTGATCGAGGCGAGCAGCAGGCAGAAGCGCGGATCGGCCGCTGCGTAGAACACATAGCTTGCGACGACGATGAAAGGTTTCCAGAGCTGCTGCCGGGGCATCAGCGCCCAGGACAAAGCCAGGACGATGGGAAAGAAGATCGCGAACTCGATTGTCGGGAAGAGCACGGGCGTCAGAGTACGGATCACGCTCGGCGCCGCCCTCGTGGCCGTCGTGGCGGCTCTGTCGGCGCCGGCGGCCCGGGCGGGCTGCGGCGGGGTCGAGGTCGCGACTCCGAAGCACAAGGTCGCGCCCCGGCCGCCCCTGGCGGTCGGAGACTCCTCGATGCTCCTCGCCCTGCCCGCCCTCGCCCGGGTGGGCTACAAGGCGAACGCTCGCGGCTGCCGTCAGTTCGCGGAGGGGCTGCGGCTGTTGCGCGACAGCCGGCGCCGCCACGAGCTCCCGCACCTCGTGGTGCTGGCGCTGGGCGCGGACGCGTCGGTCACCGCCGGCCAGATCCAGCAGGCGAAGAAGATCCTCGGGCCGAAGCGCAAGCTCGGCCTGGTGACGCCGCGCGAGCTCGGTGGAGGCGAGTCAAACGACGCGAAGGTGATCCGCAACGCGGGCCAGCGCGATCCCGAGCGCGTCAAGGTCCTCGACTGGGTCCGCTACAGCGCGGGGCACTCGAGCTGGTTCCAGCCGGACGGCCTGCACCTCACCTTCAGCGGCGCGAAGGCGTTCGCCCGGCTGCTCAAGAAGCTCATCCCACTCGCGAAGCCCCCGAACGGCGGCAAGGGTCAGGGCAAGGGCGGGAAGTGACCGTTCTTCGCCAGCGGTAGAGCCCGGGTCAGGAACGTCGCGTACGCGTCGGCGCCGGTGTAGTTCGGGTGGTAGAGGTCGGGCAGGAACCAGGCGCCGGGCTTCGGTTCGGCCTTGTGGTGTGAGCGGCTGTACTTCACCCAATCCAGGACGAAGATCCTGTGCCGGTATTGCCTGGCCGCCTTGAAGAGGGCGTCGGTGTCGGGGGCCGGCGGATGGCCGGTGTCGGCGTTGTAGGCGGTGACCAGGCCGAGGACGCGCTTACGCCCGAGCACGTCGAGCGCCTCGGAGATCAGCTCCGGGTTCACGCCGCCGTTGCCGTAGGCATTGATCAGGACCAGGTGGGGGAGGTGGCGCTTCGCCTTGAGCTTCCTCGCGATGTTGACCGCCTCCCGGAAGCCGCGGCAGCCACGGGCATTGACGGAGTAGCCGACCGCGTCCAGGTTCGGGATCGGCAGGATCATCGTCGAGTCGCCGATCGCGACCGGCGCCCTTCCCTTGGGGTTCGGGTCGATCGTCGCCTTGCCGCGATGGACCTCCTTGCAGCCGAATGCCGGCTCGCCCGCCCCATGGGCCTGGGAACCCAGCCCGATGAGCAGGCAGAGCGCAACCACCGCGACGGCTCCCTGGCGAACCCGCATGGCTGGGTGAGTCTACGGCGAGATCAGTTGACGACGACCGCGGCCTCAGCGGAGGTCGCCGGCTCCGCTCCGCCGCCTCCCCGCGCGCTGATCGACTCCTCGCGGGTCAGCCGGTGCGCGATGTAGACGGGGATGATCGAGATCAGGACGACGATCACGGCGACGACGTTGGTGATCGGCAGCTGCTGGCCGCGGAACAGGTTGTCGAGGATCCAGACGGGCAGGGTCTGCTGGCCACCGCCGAGGGTGAACGTGGTGACGATGATCTCGTCGAAGGAGAGCGCGAAGGCGAGCAGTGCGCCGGCGACGAGGGCCGTCTGCATGTTGGGAAGCGTGATGTGACGGAAGGTCTGCCAGGTGTGGGCGCCGAGGTCGGCGGAAGCCTCCTCGAGGTTGGCCGACACCCGTCTCAGGCGGGCGATCACGTTGTTGTAGATGACGACGATGCAGAAGGTGGCGTGGGCGACGATCACGGTGAAGAGCCCGAGCGTCACGCCGAGCACCTGCGTGAAGGTGTCGCTCAGGGCGAGGCCGGTGACGATGCCCGGCAGCGCGATCGGGATCACCACCAGGAACGAGACGGTCTCCCGCCCGAAGAAGCGGTGGCGCGCGACCGCGAACGAGGCGAGCGTGCCGAGGACCAGCGCGATCGCCGTGGCCGCGACTCCGACCTTGATCGAGGTGAAGAAGGCCGTGCGTGCGGCATGGTCGCGGATCGCGTCGCCGAACCAGTGAGTCGTGACGCTTTCCAGCGGCCACTTCAGGGTCGTCCCGCCGTTGAACGCGTAGATCGCGATCACCAGCAGCGGGATGTAGATGAAGGCGAGAGTGATCCCGACGCCGACGCGCAGCAGGTTCCTGTACTTGGGGGAGAGCGTCATCGGACTAGAGGTGCTCGAAGGCCCCGAGACGGCGGGCGATCAGCAGGTAGACGACCATCACGGCGATCGGGACGGTCGCGAACGCGGACGCCAGGGGCAGGTTGTTGGTGTGACTGGTGAAGACGACGTTCCCGATGAACTGGGTGTCCGGGGAGACGAGAGAGGGCGTGATGTAGTCGCCCATCGTCAGCGAGAAGGTGAAGATCGATCCCGCCACGATGGCGGGGAAGGCGAGGGGCAGGATCACTCGCCGGAAGGTGAGGAGCGGCTTGGCCCCGAGGTCCTCGGAGGCCGAGAGCAGGGAGTCAGGGATGCGCTCGAGCCCCGCGTAGATCGGGAGGATCATGTACGGGAGCCACAGGTAGCTCTCCACGATCCACACCGCGGTCGCCCCGAAACCCGGGCCGTTGATGCCCAGCGGGTCGAGCGCCCAGTTGATCATGCCGTTGGCGCCGAGCATCGTCTGCCAGGCGTAGACCTTGACCAGGTAGAACGACCAGAGGGGCATCAGCACCGCAACGATCAGGAAGCCCTTGGCCCTGGGTGAGGCGATCTTCGCCATGTAGAAGGCGATCGGAAAGGCGAGCATCGCGTCGGTCACCGTCACGGCCGAGGCGATGCCGATCGTGCGGAAAGCCACCGTCCGGTAGACGTCGGTGTTCCAGAGCTCCTTGTAGTTGTCGAACGTGAAGCCCTTGATCAGCTCGCCGCTGAGGGCGTCGACGCTCCAGAACGAGGCGATCAGGAGGACCGCCAGGGATCCCAGGTAGAGGACGACCAGCCACGCGAGCGGGCCGCTCAGCAGCGCCCCGACCTGCAGGCGGGAGCGGCCATGGAAGAGGTCGGCGAGCCTGCGGCTCGCCGACCTCCTTCCGCGGCCGGTCGTTAGGCCGGCCGCTTCCATGACTCGCTAATCAACCCTTGATCTGGGTCCATGCAGCGGACCAGTCGTTGTAGTCCTTGCATGTGTCGCCGCGGTCATCGCCGCAGTCCGCAACCGGAACCTTCCAGTAGTACGTGTTCTTCCAGAAGTTCGGATCCGCTGCGTGGTACTCGTCGCAGAACTTCGGATCCGCCGGTAGGTCGTCGGCCTTCGCGGCCGCGGTCAGCGTGGATGGATCGCACGACTTGCTCTGGGCCGGCGCCTCACCGAAGTACTGAGCGACCTCGGCGTTGGCCTCGGGCGAGACGATGAAATCCATCCACTTGTACATGCAGTTCGGATGAGCCGCGTTCTTCGCGATCATCCACGTGTCGGACCAGCCCGTCGCGCCCTCGGTCGGCTGGAACCCGGTGTCGGCCCCAGGAGCCTGCATCGGCTGGTTGTCGGCCAGCAGCGCGAAGTACTGGTACTGCCACGTCGTCCCGACCACCACGTCTCCGTTGGAGAACGAGTTGATCTGCTTGGCGGCGTCGGACCAGTACTCACCGACGTTCGGGTGCTGCTGCTTGAGCAGGTCGACGGCCGCACTGAATTGCTTGTCGTCGAGCTCATAGGGATCGGTGATCCCCAGGTCGGGCTGGTGCGCCTTCAGGTAAACGGCGGCGTCCGCGATGTAGATGGGATCGTCGTACACGCTGATCTTGCCCTTGTACTTGGCCGCCTGAGCGGGATCGAGCATCACCGACCACGACGTCGGGTTCGGCTTGACGTCGTTCGAGTTCGACATCAGGAGGTTCGCCCCGCGCCCGTGCGGGATCCCGTAGGGCTTCCCGTCGAACGTGTTGTAGGGCTGGTTCTTGAGGTCGTCGAAGATCGTCGCGTAGTTCGGCACCAGATCGGTGTTGACCGGCGCGACGTCACCCCCGGAGACGAGCTTCGCCGTTGCGTTGCCCGAGGCCGAGACACCATCCCACTGACCCGTTCGCATCAGGTCGACCATCTCGTCCGAGGTGCCGGCCTCCTTCAGCTTGATCTGGCAGCCCGTCTGCTTCTCGAAGTCGGACTTCCACGGGTCGGCGACGTATCCGGGCCAGGCGACGAGGTTCAACTGCCCCTCACCGGCTCCCACGGACTTCTGGGCGCTGCCGTTGTCGTTGCTGCTGCTGCTTCCACCACACCCGGCGACCACCAACATCGTGGCGGCGAGCCCTCCGACGATCGCGGCGGGCAGCCAGGCGGAGCGAGCTCTGAATCTGCTCACTTTCCTTCCTCCTCTCCCTTTACGGCGACGGTCTGATCCGCTCGCCATCCAATTTTCACTTTGCGGCCGCGTTCTGCCTGGACCTCCGCGGAGGTCGTCTCCAGGTTCTGGCGGACGATTTGGAGCTGCCCCCCCGCTTCGAGGTCGACGAGATAGCGAGTGATCATCCCGGCGTAGGAGACATCCTTGATGGTCCCCTCCTCGACGTGAAGTCCCTGCGGCGCGCTCCCGTTCGCGATGAACGAGATCTTCTCGGGGCGCACCGTGAAGCGCCGGCCGTCGCGCTCGAGCAGGTTCGAGACGCCGACGAAGCCGGCGACGAACGCGTTCCGGGGCCGCTCGTAGATCTCGGTCGGCGGCCCGATCTGCTCGATCCGGCCATCGTTGAAGACGGCGATGCGATCCGACATCGTCAGCGCCTCCTCCTGGTCGTGGGTCACATAGATGAACGTGATCCCGACCTGCCCCTGGATCGCCTTCAGCTCCACCTGCATCTGCTCGCGCAGCTTCAGGTCGAGGGCGCCGAGCGGCTCATCGAGCAAGAGGACCCGAGGCTCGTTGATGATTGCCCGGGCCAGCGCGACGCGCTGCTGCTGTCCCCCCGAGAGCTGATTCGGCTTGCGTCCCTCGTAGCCCGCGAGCTGCACCGTCGCGAGCGCCTCCGAGGCGCGCTTCCGGCGCTCCGCCTTCTCGACGCCCTTCACGCGCAGCCCGTAGGCGACGTTGTCCCCCACCGTCATGTGGGGGAAGAGCGCGTAGTCCTGGAAGACCGTGTTGACCGAGCGGTCGTAGGGCGGCAGGCCGGTGACGTCGTTCCCTCCCAGCTCGACTCGGCCGGCGTCCGGCTCCTCGAAGCCGGCGATCATGCGAAGGGTGGTGGTCTTGCCGGATCCGGACGGGCCGAGCAGGGTGAAGAACTCTCCGCGCTTCACCTCGAGGTCCAGGTCTGCCACCGCGGCGACCTCGCCGTATTGCTTGCTCACGCCGACCAGGCGGACGTCGGCCTCGCCGGGAGCCGCGCCGGACTTCTCCTCACTCGTGGTTGCCTGGGTCGAGGCTACTGCGTCTCCTTCGCTGGCTTCCCTGAACCGGCTCGGCTGTGCGCACCGTACAACGCCGCCCCCGGTCAGGACATAGGTATATCCGAGCGCCCCCTGCCTCGCGAGGACGCGATGGACAATCTTGCCGGGAAGCCTTGGCCATCCCGCTATCTACGTTCGGGCTAGTAGCCGGGGGCGTACTTGGCGGTGAAGCCGCGCGGCTTGCGCTTCTTCTTGCGCCAGCGTGGGCCGCTGCCCTGGTTCCACCGATCGCCGCCGGAGGAGGTGTCGAATCGCAACCCGGCAAGGATCATGTAGACGTGACTGGAATTGCCGTAGACGGTGATCCAGCGTCCCTTCCCAGGCAGGCCCCAGCTCGAAGCGAATCCGCCGGATGTCATTGGGCTCGCCAGCAGGCCCGCAGCATGCAGCACGTAGCTGACGGAGCCCGAGCAGTCGTACCCGGTGTCCGTGAAGGACCGGTGCCCACCACCCCAGTGATAGGGATAGGTGTGGATCGCGTTAGCCGCGGCGATCGCCGCCTGGATGTTGGCGGGCGCGTCTGCGGGCGCCACGGCGGTGCCGTCCTTGCGCACCTTCGCGTGCCCGGGAGGGCCGACGGGCGCAGTCGTGGTGGTCGGCGCCGTGGTGTCGCCGGGCGAGCCGACGCCGCCGGTCTGGGCGGCGGCGGGCACTGCCGCGGCCAGAACGCAAATCGCTGTGACCCCCGCCACTGCGAGGCGACGCTTGGAGCTAGGTGTGCTTCGCATCGACAGTTCTCCTTTGCAGGCCTGCGGGGTTAGCTGACGGGCTGGCGCTCGAGGAGCCTGCGCCCCCACCCTTCGACTGCGGTGGGTTAGCCCCAAAACTTGGTTCCCCCGCTCCCATCGCCTCTTGGGGATGGGACTCGGCGTAACTGGCGCGGGACCTTACCAAACGTGAGAGATCCCTTGCAATCGACAACCGTTTGCTCGTGATTTCAGGCACGATCTTTGGATTCGACGCCCGCGAGTCAGGCTCCTTCCCGCGGCGGATGCGAATGAACGGCCCTGAAACGGCACAACGCCGCGCCGCCCCGGGAGAGGCGACGCGGCGTACCTAGGGGAGGAGAGGTGGCCTCGGGGAGCCGCCGCGCGGCGGCTAGAGGCCTGGGGAGAAGCGGGTGGAATAGCCCGTGGCGGTGCGCATGTTGAAACGCCACCGTGGTCCGGAGCCCTGGCTGAGGGACTCCCCGGCCGCGGAGGTGTCGAACCGCAGGCCGGCGACCGTCATCCAGGCGTGGGTCCGGTTGGCGTACACCGTGATCCAGGAGCCGATGCCGGGGACCCCCCAGGCCATCAGCGGCCCGGAGGCCATCGGGCTCCTGAGCAGTCCCGCCGCGTGCAGCACGTAGCTGACCGCGCCAGAGCAGTCGTAGCCCTTGGACTTGAAGCTGCGGTGCCCGCCGCCCCAGATGTAGTGGCGCTTGTGGATCCTGTTCGCCGCCTTGATCGCCTTGCGGACCTGCCGCGGCGCGTTGGCGGGCGGGATGGCCTTGCCGTTGGGCCGGATCTGCGCCGTCCCGCTCGGGGCCGTCGGGGTCGGCGTCGTCGTGCTGACGCTGCCCGGCGAGCCGGTCCCGCCGGTCTGGGCCATGGCCGGCACCGCCGCGCCGAGCGAAGCGACCAACAGCAGCCCTGCGAAGGCGAGTTTCCTGCTCCTGCTGAGAGTTTCTGACCGCAAACCGTTCTCCTTCGTCGGCCTACGGGGTTAGCTGACGGGCTACCGCTAAAGGAGCTTGCGGCTCCACCTCTCGGGTGGATTCGCCCCAACTGCTTGGTTCCCCCGCTCCCGGTCCGCCCTGGCGGGGCCGGGATTCGGCGTTTGATTCGCGGGGCAGCCTAGCAGGGTCGCCGGAACTGTGAGCGGGTACTCACGGGAAGCCGGAATCTGGGCAGAAAGCCCTAGAGGCCGGCGTAGTGGCGGACGGCGAAGCCGGTGCCGGTTCGCAGCGTGTAGCGCCAGCGGGGACCGCGCCCCTGGTTGACCGACTCGCCGCGCGGCGAGGTGTCGTAGCGGAGGCCGGCGATGTACATGTAGGTGTGCGTCTTGTTGGCGAAGACCGTGATCCAGCTCCCCGGCCCCGACACTCCCCACCAGGCGAGCTGCCCTGAGACCAGCGGAGAGCTCAGCAACCCGGCGGCGTGCAGGACGTAGCTGACCGCGCCGGAGCAGTCATAGCCCTTCGCCTTGAAGCGGCGATGGCCGCCGCCCCAGATGTAGGTCTTCTTGTGAATCCGGTTGGCCGCCTGGATCGCGCGCACCACCGCGTACGGGGCGCCCGCGGGGATGCTCGCCTTGCCTCCGGGCAGGATGGTCGCCGCGCTGGTCGGGCCCGTCGTTCCCACCGGGGCACCCGGCGGGGTGGTCGTCGTGCTCTCGGTTTGGCCGACCGCCGGCGCCGCGGCGATCAGCGAGACCGCGAAGAGAGCTACGGCAAGTCCGATCCTGCGCGTTCGGCGACTCGAGCGAGACAGGGACAATCCCTCCTTTTCCCTGCAAATGACCGTAGCAGAGCGCGGGCCGTTTGTGAGCGAGCGCTCACAGAGCTGGACAGGTAGGTTCACCGCGTGGATCTCGAGGGGAAGCGGGTGCTGGTCAGCGGCGCCACTGGGGGAATCGGCCGCGCGATCGCCGAGGAGCTCGCGGGCCGCGGCGCCAAGCTCGTGCTGAGCTCCCGGCGCAAGGAGGAGCTCGAGCGGCTCGCCGGGTCCCTGCCGGGTGGCGCCCAGCGGCACGAGGTGGTCGTCGCCGACCTCGCCGAGTCCGGCGCTGCCGAGAAGCTGATCGAGGACGCCGGCGATATCGACGGGCTGGTCGCCAACGCCGCCCTGCCGGCGAGCGGCAGGCTGGATGACTTCAGCTCCGACGAGGTCCAGCGAGCGATCCGCGTCAACTTCGAGTCCCCGATCCTGATGGCCCGCGCCCTCGCGCCAAAGCTCGCCAAGAAGGGGGAGGGCCACCTCGTCTTCATCTCCTCGCTCTCGGGGAAGGTCGGCTCGCCGCGGGCCGCCCTCTACGGCGCGACCAAGTTCGGGCTTCGGGGCTTCGCCTTCGGGCTCAGGGAGGACATGCACCCTCATGGCGTCGGCGTCTCCATCGTCTCGCCCGGGTTCGTGCGCGGAGCGGGCATGTGGGCCGACGCCGAGGTCGAGCCGCCGCCGATGATCGGGACGACGACTCCCGCGAAGGTCGCGAAGGCCGTCGCGCGGGCGATCGAACGCAACCGCAACGAGATCACCGTGGCGCCGCGGCGGCAGCGCTTCATCGCTGAGATCGGCTACCGCCATCCCGAATTCGCCGCCCGGGTGCAGCGCCGCGGCGGAGCGGAGCAGATCGCCTCCGAGCTCGCCGCGGGGCAAGCCGACAAGCGCTAGCTCGGGCTATTCTTTCGGGGCGCGTCATTGAGGACGCGCGGCGCGCCGAGGGACGTGCCACCGTCGTTTCGCGGCACAGGAGAGGTAATGCGGAAGCTCGTGTTGGTGTCGGCAATCGTCGGGTCGCTGGTGGCTGCGTCGAACGCGCAGGCTGACATCACGACGGCGTTGGGGATCAGCTGCAGCGCCGTGGGGGATCAGCGCCAGTGCGGCAACACGAGCCCGCGCAGCACCTCACCGAGCTGGGACGGGACGCCGATCGACGTCAATCTCGCCTTCCCGGACGCCTCGGCGGGCGACGGGCCATTCCCCCTGATCATCTGGGGCCACGGCTACGGCGGCTCCAAGCTCAGTTTCGCCGACATGGAGAGGTTCACCGACCGCGGTTACGCGGTCTTCAGCATGACCGACCGGGGGTTCCACGAGTCCTGCGGCTCGACTGCGTCGGTGGGTGCCGGCGGCTCGGCGTGCGACAACGGCTACATCCACCTGATGGACGACCGCTACGAGATCAGAGACGCGCAGTTCTTCGCCGGTGAGCTCGCCGACGAGGGCGTGGCCGACGGCCAGCGGGTCGGAGCGGTCGGTGGCTCCTACGGCGGTGGCCTCTCGCTGCAGCTGGCCACGCTGAAGGACCGTGTGATGATGCCCGACGGCAGCCTGGTGCCCTGGACGAGCCCGGTGAACGGCATTTCGATGCGGATCGCCGGGGCGGCACCGGACATTCCATGGAGCGACCTGGCCTACTCGCTCACCCCCAACGGGCACAAGCTCGACTACGTCGCCGATCCGGCCTACACCGGCCGGATGGGAATCGAGAAGGAGTCGTTCAACAACGGTCTGTACGCGACCGTCACGCTGGGTGCCGGCCTCTACTGCGGTCAAGCCCCCTTCCCGTCACCGTGCAACGACTTCGCGGCTGACGTGACGGCGTGGAAGACGCGCATCGAGCAGGGGGAGCCCTACGACGGCGATCCGGCCGCGCAGGCGATTCTGGACGAGATCAAGGCGCACCACTCCGCTTACTACATCGACCAATCCGAGTCGCCGGCGCCGACGCTGATCTCGAACGGTTTCGACGACGATCTCTTCCCCCCGGACGAGGCGATCGGCTACTACAACCGGATCCGCTCGCAGTACCCGGGCGCGCCGATCTCGCTGTTCTTCGGCGACTTCGGGCACCCGCGCGCGCTCAACAAGTCGGACGTCTCCAACGCGCTCGACGACGCGGACAACGCCTGGCTCGACTACTACGTGAAGGGCACAGGCCCCCAGCCGTTCCAGGGCGCGACCGCCTACACGCTCACCTGTCCGTCGTCCGCGGCGTCGGGGGGCCCCTATCAGGCGGGCAGCTGGGCGGGGCTCTCGCACGGCGTCGTCCGCTTCCTCGACAGCGGCAGCAAGACGATCTCGGCGGGCGGCGGATCACCCAGCGTCGATGCGACCTTCGATCCGATTCAGAACGGAAGCGGCGGGAACGCATGCCAGACGGCGCCGGGCGATGACGTGAACGGCGTCGCCACCTACAGGCTCCCCCCGGCTGCCGGAGACGGCTACACGCTGCTCGGCTCACCGATGGTCGTGGCGACGATCGCCAACCCGGTGGCGAACTCCGAGATCGCGGTCCGGCTGCTTGACGTCAATACCGGCGCCAACACCGAGACGCTCGTCGCGCGGCAGCTCTACCGGCCGCAGGTCGGGACGGCCCGGCAGGTCTTCCAGCTCCACCCGAGCGGACACCCCTTCGCGCCCGGCCACGTCGCGAAACTGGAGCTGCTGCCGAAGGATGCCGGCGGGGGCACGCTCAACAGCTACGGGCGCCCGGCCAACGGCCAGGGCGACATCACCGTCTCGAACCTCGATCTGCGGCTACCGGTGGCCGATGGCGCCGGTGCGGGGGGCGGCCAGGTCGCCGCCGCGCCGCCGCTGCCCCTTCCCTGCGGGATGGCGATCGCGCCCGAGTACTCCTCCGCGTCATACCTGCGCGCCTCCCTGGGGAGCGGCAAGGTCAAGATCAAGGGCAAGAAGGTCAAGGTTCCCGTCGACTCCGCTCCCGGCGCCAACCCCTGCCGGGTCCAGGTGCAGCTGCTCGGCTCAGGGAATGGCAAGGGCAAGGGCAAGAAGAAGGGCCGCGCCGCGAAGAAGCACAAGAAGAAGAAGAAGTCGAAGGTCCTCGGCCGGCGCACCGTCACGATCGCCGGAGGTCAGAGCGAGACGGTCAAGGTCAAGCTGTCGAAACACGGCCTCGCGGCTGTGAGGCACCACCGGAAGCTCCGAATCAAGGTGACCACGATCGACGCCGCCGGCAACACCGTGCAGGTGAGCAAGGTGAAGCTCAAGCACAAGAAGCACCACCACAAGCACCACAAGAAGCACCACTGAGCCCGGCGCGTGCGGTTAGGCGGCGAGTGGCAGCGGTCATACTGACCATGTGAGCACTGATTCCTTCGGAGCGCGGGCCGAGCTCGACGTCTCGGGCCGGACGGTGGAGATCCACCGCCTCGACGCCCTGCAGGAGCGCTTCGATGTCGCCCGCCTTCCCTACTCGCTCAAGGTCCTGCTCGAGAACGCGCTGCGGCTGGAGGACGGGACCTCCGTCACCTCCGACGACGTCGAGGCGATCGCGGCCTGGGACGCCAAGGCGGATCCCTCCATCGAGATCCCGTTCCAGCCCGCCCGCGTACTGATGCAGGACTTCACGGGTGTGCCGGCCGTCGTCGATCTCGCGGCGATGCGCGAAGCGATGGAGGACCTCGGCGGCAGCCCGAGCGCGATCAACCCGCAGGTCGACGTCGACCTGATCATCGACCACTCGGTCCAGGTCGACGCCTTCGGCAATCAGAAGGCGTTCGGGATCAACGAGGAGCGCGACTACGAGCGCAATGGGGAGCGCTACGCGTTCCTGCGCTGGGGTCAGACCGCGTTCGACAACTTCCGGGTGGTGCCGCCCGCGACCGGGATCTGCCATCAGGTCAACCTCGAGTACCTCGGTCAGTGCGTCTACACGCGGGAGCGGGACGGGACGGTCCAGGCCTATCCCGACACCCTGGTCGGGACCGACTCCCACACGACGATGATCAACGGCCTCGGCGTGCTCGGCTGGGGCGTGGGCGGGATCGAGGCCGAGGCGGCGATGCTCGGCCAGCCGATCTCGATGCTGCTCCCGCAGGTGGTCGGCTTCAGGCTGACCGGCGAGCTGCGGGAGGGCGCCACCGCGACCGACCTCGTCCTCACCGTCACCGAGATGCTCCGCGAGAAGGGCGTCGTCTCGAAGTTCGTCGAGTTCTTCGGCCCCGGGATCGCCGACCTCGGCCTCGCCGACCGGGCGACGATCGGGAACATGTCGCCGGAGTTCGGCTCGACCTGCGCGATCTTCCCGATCGACGCCGAGACGCTCCGCTATCTCGAGTTCACGGGCCGGCCCACCGAGCAGATCGAGCTGGTTGACGCCTACACCCGCGAGCAGGACCTCTTCCACGAGCCCGACTCGGAGGAGGCGACCTACAGCGACACCCTCGAGCTCGACCTCGGCGACGTCGAGCCGAGCATCGCCGGCCCGAAGCGCCCGCAGGACCGCATCGCGCTGACCAACGCGAAGAACGCCTTCCTGGAGGCGATGCAGGAGTGGGATCCAGAGGCCGGCGACGAGCTCGGCAACATGCTCGACGTCGCGATCGACGATTCCTTCCCGGCCTCGGACCCGCCCGCCGAGGACCACGACGGCGAGAACGGCAAGCCGAGAAAGGCCGGGCTGACCGCGGTCGCGGAGGAGAAGAAGACCTCGGACGCCGTCCCGGTCCAGCTCGAGGGCGGCCAGACCGTGGAGCTCGATCACGGCATGGTCGTGATCGCCGCGATCACCAGCTGCACCAACACCTCCAACCCCTCGGTCATGCTCGGGGCCGGGCTGATCGCCAAGAAGGCGGTGGAGCGGGGACTCGCCCGCAAGCCGTGGGTGAAGACCTCGCTCGCGCCGGGTTCGACGGTCGTGACCGAGTACCTGGAGAAGTCCGGCCTCGACAAGTACCTGGACCAGCTCCAGTTCAACCTGGTGGGCTACGGCTGCACCACCTGCATCGGCAACTCGGGTCCGCTTCCCGAGGAGATCTCGAAGGCGGTCAACGACAACGACCTGGTCGTCTGCTCGGTCCTCTCTGGCAACCGGAACTTCGAGGGCCGGATCAACCCCGACACGCGGGCCAACTATCTGGCCTCGCCGCCGCTGGTGGTCGCGTACGCGCTGGCGGGCCGGATGGACGTCGACCTGACCAGCGAGCCCCTCGGCCGCGATTCCGATGACCAGCCGGTCTACCTCTCGGACATCTGGCCGAGCTCCGAGGAGATCAAGCAGGTCGTGGGTGAGGCGGTTCGCGCGGACATGTTCACCAAGAGCTACGCGGACGTCTTCACCGGTGACAAACGCTGGAAGGAGATCGAGGTCCCGGAGGGCGACCGCTACACCTGGCCCGACTCCACCTACGTGCGCAAGCCGAGCTTCTTCGAGGGCATGGATCCCGAGCCGGAAGCGGTGCAGCCGATCGAGGGCGCGAGGGTCCTCGCCGTTCTGGGTGACTCGGTGACGACCGACCACATCTCACCCGCCGGAGCGATCAAGAGGGACAGCCCCGCCGGCAGGTGGCTCCAGGAGCAGGGCGTGGAGGTCCGCGACTTCAACTCCTACGGCTCGCGCCGCGGCAACCACGAGGTGATGATCCGCGGCACCTTCGCCAACGTCCGCCTGCGCAACCGCCTGGTGGAGAGGGAGGGCGGCTTCACCCGCCATTTCCCCGATGGCGAGGAGACCACCATCTACGAGGCCGCCATGAAGTACGCCGATGAGCACGTCCCGCTGGTCGTACTCGCCGGCAAGGAGTACGGCTCGGGCTCCTCACGCGACTGGGCGGCGAAGGGCACCAACCTGCTGGGCGTCCGCGCGGTGATCGCCGAGAGCTTCGAGCGGATTCACCGCTCCAACCTGATCGGGATGGGCGTCATGCCCCTGCAGTTCCCGCGGGGCGAGTCGATCGACTCGCTCGGCCTGACCGGCGAGGAGACCTTCGACGTCGGCGACCTGCAGAACGGCGAGGCGAAGACGGTCGAGGTGACCGCCCATCGCGACGGCGGGGAGGACGTCACCTTCGAGGCGACGGTCCGCATCGATACGCCGAACGAGGTCAGCTACTTCCAGAACGGCGGCATCCTGCACCGCGTGCTGCGCGACCTGCGTGACCGCGCTTAGCTCTGAGCCTCACGCTCCGGTCCGCTTCTCGCGTTTCCCCTGATTGGGCGCACGAAAAGAGCGGCGTGGCGGGGCCGCGGGAGGCAGGGGGTCCACACGGCCCGCGCCACGCCTGCGCGTCGGTAGCCAGGGAGGGATTTCCGACGCGATCGTTCCCGGAGGCGGGACTGACCCGGGAACGAGTCTTTCAAGTTAGTACGTCCTCCCGCCTAATTTGATTATTCCCCGTTTCGTCGTGCGGTGTCAACCTCGGCGGCTCGATTCCCCAGCCGCGACGCTCGATCAGCTCGATTCCGACCACCGCGCCGACCGGGCCGAGCGGCGTCAGGGTCGCCGCGAGCAACGGCCACGGCGCTTCGCGCCGCACGATGGCCCAGAGAATCAACGCGCAGAGGCCCAGATAGCCGATCCCGTGGAGCAGGCCGAAGAGTGCAGTCTCCGACGGATAGCCCGGCGCGATCCAGAAGAAGAGCAGCGCGGTGAACAGGCCGAGCTCGAACCAGGAGGCGATCTTCACCCAGCGGAACAGTCGGCCCGGAACCGGCCTGGGCAGGGGATTTGCGCGGTCAGGCTTGGCCATCCATCGAAACTAGCGGGTGCATGGCCTCGACACCTGGTCGGATCCCGGCAGCGCGATCTCATACCGGCGGTCCATGGTTTTGCCGACCGCCGACCGGCAAGATGCCGCCATGGAGCGATTCCACGAAGATCAAGGTTCCAACGTGAGCATGAGGAGGCTCGTGCGGTTGCAGCGCTCGTATCGGTGCGCGAGCTGCGACGCAGAACACCACTCCTGGGCTCGACTCAGCTCCTGTCCCGATTGCGGCCGCTCCCTCTCGGTGGCCGTGATCAGACGGGCAGCGCTCACGGGGCCGGTCTGAACCGCCAGCGTGAACCGTCCGGCCGGGGCGATGGCCGGCCGGGCGGTTCACTCAGGCCGGCACCAAGCGGCCACCAGGCCGCTCCACCTCGGAGCGGAGGGCGAAGCCCGTAGCGACTTATGTGGGGCGGCCGCCTGTGGCCGCGACCTCATGGCGAAGCCCGGCAGAACCTACGCAGGATCCGCCCGGCCCATCAGGGCCGTTAGCACGATGCGCTCCTGCTCCTTGGTGTGAGCGACCGCGTAGCCCTCGCCCGGGCTCGCTCGCGGCGGACGGCCGATGTAGCCGAGCTCGACGCCCTCGGGGACCAGCTCGGGCATACGGCGCTGCATCACCGACCAGGCGCCCATGTTCCGCGGCTCCTCCTGGACCCAGACGATCTCCTTGAGGCTCGGGTAGCTCGCGATCAGCTCCGCGAGCTGCTCCTTGGCGAAGGGATACAGGAGCTCTGCGCGGGCGATCGCGACGTTCTCGGTCTCCTCCCGCTTGGGGGCGGCGTCGATGTCGTAGTAGATCTTGCCGCTGCAGAGGACGAGCCGCTCGACCTCGTCCTTGCGGTCCTGGGCCAGCGGGTCGTCGAGGACGAACTCGAAGGACCCCGAGGTGAGGTCCTCGAGCGTCGAGGTCGCGCGCGGGAGTCGGAGCAGGCCCTTCGGCGTGAAGACGACCATCGGGCGCGCCTTCTGGATGTGCGCCTGGCGCCGCAGGAGGTGGAAGTACTGGGCCGCGGTCGACGGATTGGCGATCCTGATGTTGCCCTCGGCGGCCAGCTGGATGAAGCGCTCGATGCGGGCGCTCGAGTGCTCGGGGCCGGCGCCCTCATAGCCGTGCGGCAGGAGGAGCGTGAGCCGTGAGGTCTGGCCCCACTTCGCCTCGGCCGAGACGATGAAGCTGTCGATGATCACCTGCGCCGAGTTGCCGAAGTCGCCGAACTGGGCCTCCCAGAGGATCAGGCTGTCCGGGGCGGCCGCCGAGTAGCCGTACTCGAAGCCGAGGCAGGCCGACTCGGAGAGTGGGCTGTTGTGCAGCTCGAGGGGGGCGGTGGCCTCGGGCAGGTTCTGGATCGGGGCGTAGCGCAGCCCGGTCTTCTCGTCGTGGAGGACGAGATGGCGGTGGGAGAAGGTGCCGCGCTCGGTGTCCTGACCGGTGAAGCGCACGTGGACGTCCTCGGTGAGGAGAGAGGCAAGGGCGAGCCCCTCCGCGTGTCCGAACTCGATCCCACCGTCGTTCATCGCGTCGAGTCGCCGCGACAGCGGCTTGCGCAGCTTGCGATGGATGGTGAAGCTGTCCGGGACCCGGAGGAGCTCCTCGTTCAGCTTGCGGAGCCGCTCCTCGGGGACCGCGGTCTCCACGCTCGGGCTGCGGGTGCGGTCGAGCTCCCCGGTGCCGGTGGCGGTGGGGTCCGCGTAGTCGCCGGACTCGATCTTCTGGCGAAGCTCGTTGTGCGCGGCCCTCAGCGCCTTCTGCCGCTCGTTGTTTCGCTCCTCGACCTCGTCCGGGGTGACCATCCCCTCCTTGACGAGCTCCTCGGCGTAGAGCTGGCTGACCGGCGGGTGCTCCTTGATCTTTGCCGCCATCAGCGGCTGCGTGTAGGCGGGCTCGTCGGTCTCGTTGTGGCCGAAGCGGCGGTAGCCGATCAGGTCGATGACGACGTCGCGTCCCCAGCGCTCCCGGTACGCCATCGCCAGCCGGACGGCCGCCAAGCAGGCCTCCGGATCGTCGGCGTTGACGTGGATGATCGGGACGTTGAAGCCCTTCGCCATGTCGGCGGCATATGGGGTGGAGCGGCCCTCCTCAGGATCGGTGGTGAAGCCGATCTGGTTGTTCTGGATGATGTGGATCGTCCCGCCGGTCGCGTAGCCCCTCAGGGACTGCAGATTCAGGGTCTCGGCCACCACGCCCTGCGCCGGGAACGCGGCGTCGCCGTGGAGCAGCACCGGGACGGCAGCCATCGGGTCATGCTCGAGGCGGCCGTTCTGCCGGCTGGTCTGCGAGGCGCGGGCGGCGCCGGTGACCACCGGGTCGACGTACTCGAGATGGCTCGGGTTCGGATAGAGGCGGACCCCGATCTCGGAGTCGTCGCGGGTCTTGTAGACCCCGCCGTGGCCGTAGTGGTACTTGACGTCGCCCGTTCCTCCGGTCGGGATCGCGGCGAGTGACTTGACGGCCTCGATCGCCTTGGCGCCCTCGAACTCGGCCAGGATCGCCTCGACCGGGCGGCCGATGTTGTGGGCGAGCACGGCGAGCCGGCCGCGGTGGGCCATGCCGATGACCACGTCGTGGGCGCCCTCGGTGTGGGCCATCTCGAAGACCTCGTCGAGCATCGGCACGACGGTGTCGAGCCCCTCCACCGAGAACATCTTCTGGCCCAGGTACGCCTTCTCCAGATAGCGCTCGAAGCCGAACACGTGGATCAGCCGGTCGAGCAGGCCCTGCTTCTCCTCGGGCTCGAGCGGCTTGCGATGCCAGCCGGTCTCGATCATGTCGCGCAGCCACATCCGCTGCTGGTGCGAGGAGAGATGCTCGATCTGGTACGCGATCGTCCCGCAGTAGGCCTCGCGCATCCGCGGCAGGACCTCGAGCAGCGTCTCGCCCTCGACGCCGATGCGGAGGATCTCCGCCGGGATCTGCGCCATCAGCTCGGGCGTCAGGTTGAGTGTCTCGGGCTGGATCGCCGGATCGCCCTTGGGCTCCGAGCCGAGTGGGTCGAGCCGCGCCGCCAGGTGACCGTGGGTCCGGTACCCCTTCAGCAGCGAGGTCGCGGCCTGCACGGCCTGGAGCAGTTCCATGTCGGGCTTGCCGGCGACGCTGGGTGCGGCCGCACCGCCCGGCGCGCCGGGAGCGGCGAGGGGCGGCGCGGATGCCGAGGCCGCATGCGCTGAGGTGATGGAGTCGGGATCGACCTCGAGGTCGCGCGCCACAGACTCGTAGAAGTCATCCTCGCCCTGGAGCAGCTCCTCGATCCGGCGGAGGAAGGAGCCGGACTCCGCGCCCTGGATGACGCGGTGGTCATACGTCGAGGTCATCGTCATCACCTTCGAGACCCCGAGCGCCTTGATCTTCTCGGGCGGCGCGTGGCGCCACTCGACCGGATAGGCGAGCGAGCCGCACGCGACGATCGTGCCCTGGCCCTCCAGCAGGCGGGGCACGGACGCGACGGTGCCGAGCCCGCCCGGGTTGGTGAGGCTGACGTTGGTGCCCTGGAAGTCGTCCGCGGTGAGGCTGTTCTCCCGCGTCTTGGTGATCAGCTCCTCGTAGTAGGAGTGGAAGCCCTTGAAGTCGAGACGGTCCGCGCCCTTGATGCAGGGGACCATCAGCGAGCGCTTGCCCTTGCGCTCGACGTCGACGGCGATGCCGAGGTTGACGCCGCCCGGCTCGATCACGAAGGGCTTGCCATCGCGCTCCTCGAAGGCGCGGCCCATCACCGGCCACTCCTGGGCCGCCTTGACGATCGCCCAGGCGATCAGGTGCGTGAAGCTCACCTTCATCCCGCGCTCCTTCAGCATCGAGTTGAGCGCCTTGCGCTTGGCGTCGAGCGTGTCGACGGCGAGCTCGCGGAACGAGGTCGCGGTCGGGATCGAGCGGCTCGCGTTCATCGCCTTGGCGAGCGTGGCGGCCGGGCCGCGAAGAGGCTGTGCCTCGCCCTCGGCGGCCTTCGCCGGAGCGGCACCGTCGCCTCCGCCCGAGAGCACGTCCGACTTGGTGATCTTGCCGCCGGGGCCGCTTCCCTTGACTCCCGCGAGATCGACGCCGTTGGCCTGAGCGGCGCGGCGGGCCAGCGGGGTCGCGCGGGCGTCCTGGTTGACGGCTTCGCCATCAGAAGAAGCGTCCTCGGAGCCGGCGCTCGCCTGACCCGAAGCTGTTTCGGCGCCGGCTCCTGCGGGCGCTTCAACCTCCTTGGGCGGATCGCCCTTGGTGATCTCGGCGAGCGGCTTGCCGACCTCGATGGTCTCGTCGGGGCCGACCAGGATCTTCGTGATGGTCCCGCTGGCCGGCGCGGGCACCTCGGCGTCGACCTTGTCCGTTGAGACCTCGACGACGGTGTCGCCCTCCGCAACCTGATCGCCCTCCGAGACGTGCCACTCGAGCACGGTGCCCTCGGTGACGGACTCGCCCATCTCAGGCATGACGATCTCGAGGCCGCCGCCCTCCAGGGCCTTGCCGGCCGAGACGGAGGCGTCGTCGGAGGTCGCGGTGGTGGACCCTCCGGCGCCATTCGACCCGGCTTCCCCATCAGAAGAAGCGTCCTCGGAGCCGCCGCCATCCTGACCCGAAGCTGTTTCGGCGCCGGCTCCTGCGGGCGCTTCAACCTCCCTTTCCGGAGCGGTCGGCGCACCGCCATTCGTGTCGATCTCGGCCATGGGCTTGCCGACCTCGATGGTGTCGTCGACGTCGACCATCAGCTTGGTCACGGTTCCGGAGGCCGGGGCGGGGACCTCGGCGTCAACCTTGTCGGTCGATACCTCGACCATCGTCTGGCCCTCTTCGACCGAATCCCCCTCCGCGACATGCCACTCGAGCACGGTGCCTTCCGTCACCGACTCGCCCATCTCGGGCATCAAGAGCTGAACCTTTTGCTGAGTGGCCATTCCCCTCTACTAACTGTATGACGTTCCCTAAATCTGCCCTGCAGGAACGCGGCTAACCAATGCGAGCGATCAGATCCACGGCCGGCCAGCCGTGCTCCCGGATGAACTCGCGCGTCGGCGCGGTCGTCTCACAGAAGGCGCAGGCGATCAGGTCAGAGAAGCCGACCGGACCGGAGAGCGTGAGCGGCATGTCGCACTCCGGGCAGGCCAGGGACCGCATCCCGAGCCAGGCCGCACGCTCCGCGGGACGGATCTCGACCCGGGCCGCCGCGGCGCGCAGCCGCTCGTCGCGCTCCGGATCGATGTTGCTGGCCGGGTCGTAGAAGAGCCCCACGTCTTGATTATTGCGCTGTGCCGACGCGGGCTCAGCCGCGGGAGTGGCGGTCGGTGTAAGTTCCACCCAGTTTGGATGGAGGAGGGGTCAGATGAGCTATTTCGTCACCGGTGCAACCGGTTTCATCGGCCGCAACCTGGTCGAGCAGCTGCTCGAGCGGGACGGAACGATCTACGTCCTGGTGCGAGAGGGATCCCGCGGCCGGCTCGAGGAGCTTCGCAGCCGCTGGGGCGCCGAGGAGGACCGGATCGTGCCCGTGATCGGTGACCTCTCCCAGGAGCGTCTGGGCTGCGGAGAGGTGATCGACGAGCTCCGGGGGAAGATCGACCACTTCTTCCACCTCGCCGCGATCTACGACATGACCGCCGACGCGGAGAGCCAGCGCGTTGCGAACGTCGAGGGCACCCGAGAGGCGGTCAAGCTCGCCAAGGAGCTCGACGCCAAGCACTTCCACATGGTCAGCTCGATCGCCGCGGCCGGTCTATACAAGGGCACCTTCACCGAGGACATGTTCGATGAGGCCGAGAAGGTCGACAACCACCCCTACTTCCAGACCAAGCACGAGTCGGAGGCCGTGGTCCGGGAGGAGTGCGAGGTCCCCTGGCGCGTCTACCGGCCTGGAATCGTCGTCGGTCACTCGGAGACAGGCGAGATGGACAAGGTCGATGGGCCCTACTACTTCTTCAAGCTCCTGCAACGCGCCCGGAATGCCGTCCCGCAGTGGTTCCCAGGCATCGGCATCGAGGGGCGCAGGATCAACATCGTCCCCGTCGACTTCGTCGCCAAGGCGATGGACCACATCGCCCACCTCGAGGGGCTGGATGGCCAGGCCTTCCACCTGACCGACCCCAACCCGCTGTCGGCGGGCCAGGTGATCAACGCCTTCGCGAAGGCGGCGCACGCGCCCGAGGCCGTCATGCGAATCGACTCGCGCATGTTCGACTTCATCCCCAAGCAGGTCCGGGGCGGGCTGACCATGCTGCCACCGGTGAAGCGGATCACCGACCAGGTGCTCGCCGACCTGGGCATCCCGCGCTCAGTGCTCGTCTACATCAACTACCCGACCGACTTCGACTCCACAAAGGCACAACTGGCGCTCGAAGGGACGGGCATAGCGGTTCCCCCGCTGCCGAGCTACGCCGACCGGCTCTGGGACTACTGGGAGCGCAACCTCGACCCCGATCTCTTCAAGGACCGGTCGCTGTCGGGGGCGATCGGAGGCAAGGTCGTCCTGATCACGGGAGCCTCGTCGGGGATCGGCAAGGCCTGCGCGGTGAAATGCGGCGAGGCCGGCGCCGAGGTCCTGCTGGTCGCCCGCACCCCCGAGAAGCTCGAGGAGACCAGCGCCGAGATCGAGGAGGCGGGGGGGACCGCTCACATCCACCAGTGCGACCTCTCCGACCTCGACGACGTCGAGCGCATGGCGAAGGAGGTGCTCGAGCAGCACGAGCGGGTGGACATCCTCGTCAACAACGCGGGCCGCTCGATCCGGCGCTCGATCGAGAACTCCTACGACCGCTTCCACGACTTCGAGCGGACCATGCAGCTCAACTACTTCGGCGCGCTGCGGCTGATCCTCAGCATCCTGCCCAGCATGCGCAAGCGCACCAAGGGCCGCAGGGGCGGGCACATCATCAACGTGAGCTCGATCGGCGTGCAGACCAACACGCCTCGGTTCTCGGCCTACGTCGCCTCCAAGGCGGCGCTCGACGCCTGGTCGCGCTGCGTCGCCTCGGAGGTGGTCGACGATGGGGTCAGCATCACGACCATCCACATGCCGCTGGTGCGGACGCCGATGATCGCCCCGACCAAGATGTATGACGCCTTCCCCACGATCACGCCCGATCAGGCCGCCGAGATGATCACCACGGCGATGATCACCAAGCCCAAGAAGGTGGCGACCCGCCTCGGCAACTTCGGCGAGCTCCTCTACAACGTCGCGCCGAAGGCCTCGGACGCGATCCTCAACACCGCCTACAAGCTCTTCCCGGAGTCGAGCGCCGCGAAGGGCAAGGGCAAGGACGACGGCAAGGCGGCGGAGAAGGAGCAGGAGCTCTCCACCGAGGGCGTCGCGTTCGCGTACCTGATGCGCGGCGTTCACTGGTAGCCATGGGGGCCGCGACAAGGCGGCTCAAGCACTGGGGCTGGGGCTACGAGGACCAGCAGCCCCCGCGCGATCAGGTCGAGGGCCTCGCCAAGGCGCTGACCGGCCGCCTCGGCTTCGAGGTGGATCAGATCGAGGAGCCGGTTCCACTCGAGGAGGTGGAGCTTCCCCAGCCCCGCATCAAGCCGCCGAAGGGCTTCGCCGAGATGTTCTCCGACGACCGGTATGAGCGCGTGTCGCATTCGCTCGGCAAGGCCTATCGCGACGTCGTGCGCGGCTTCCGGGGCAAGTTCCCGAATCCGCCGGATCTGGTCGCCTATCCCGAGTCGGCGGAGGACGTCGACATCGTCCTCAGCTACTGCGCCGATGAGGGGGCCGCCGCGATCCCCTACGGGGGAGGCACCAGCGTCGTCGGCGGCGTCGAGCCGCGAATGCGGGACCAGTACCCGGGCGTCGTCAGCATCGACCTGAAGCGGATGGACCGGGTGCAGGAGGTCGACCCGGTCTCGAAGGCGGCCCGGATCCAAGCGGGCGCCACCGGCCCCGTCCTCGAGGAGCAGCTGCGCGAGCATGGCCTCACGCTCCGGCACTTCCCCCAGTCGTTCGAGTACTCGACGCTGGGGGGCTGGATCGCGACCCGGGCCGGCGGCCACTTCGCGACGCTCTACACCCACATCGATGACCTGGTCGAGTCGGTGCGCGCGGTGACGCTCGACGGCGACTGGGAGAGCCGCCGCCTGCCGGGATCCGGCGCCGGGCCCAGCCCGGACCGGATGCTGGTCGGCTCGGAGGGAATCCTCGGCGTGATCACGGACGCGTGGGTTCGGGTCCGCGAGCGGCCCACCGAGAAGGTCTCCTGCGGGATCGCATACGACGACTTCGCGGCGGGCGCCGAGGCGGTGCGCGAGATCTCCCAGTCCGGGCTCAATCCCTCGAACTGCCGCCTGCTCGACCCTGCCGAGTCCGAGCTGACATCCGCGGGACCACCCGGCAAGGCGCTCCTGGTGCTCGGGTTCGAGTCCGCGGGCATCCCGGTGGAGGAGCCCATGGCGCTGGCCCTCGACATCTCCCGCAACCATGGCGGCGACGTCGGCGAGCTGAGGCGAGGGAGGGCCGAGCAGGGCGGCGATGACCCGGTCAGCGCGTGGCGGAACGCCTTTCTCTCGGCACCGTACCTGCGCGACTCGCTGATCGCGTGCGGCGTGCTCTCGGACACGTTCGAGACGGCGATCACCTGGGATCGCTTCCCCGACTTCCACGTCGAGGTGATGGAGGCGGCGAAGCGGGCGGTCGCGGAGGCCGGCGGCGGCAGCGCCGAGGGCCGGGGCTCGCCGCGGATCAGCTGCCGCTTCACGCACGTCTATCCCGACGGGCCCGCCCCCTACTACACGGTGCTGGCCCCGGCCCGGCGCGGGGATGAGGTGGCTCAGTGGGACGAGATCAAGGCGGCGGTCTCGGAGACGGTGATCGACGCGGGCGGCACCATCACCCATCACCATGCGGTCGGCCGCGATCACCGTCCCTGGTACGACCGGCAGCGGCCCGGCCCCTTCGCCGACGCCCTGCGGGCCGCGAAGCGTGAGCTGGACCCGAAGGCCGTCCTCAATCCCGGCGTTCTGATCGACCCGTAACCGGGGTCAGGTCTTGCAAGCGCACATCGCGATGTTGCAATGCAAGACCTGACCCCGAAGTCGTTCGCCACTACCCTTCCCGCTTCATGGCCGATGCTCTCCAGGAGCGGAGCGAGCCGGAGGTTGCAGAGGCTGCCCCCGACGGCGCTCCCGTGAGGCCCCGGCGCGGGCCCTTTCGCGCTGCTCTCAAGGCGATGCGGCCCCAGGAGTGGGTCAAGAACACCCTCGTCTTCGCGGGCCTGCTCTTCTCCGCGAAGTTCAAGGAATTCGACGCGGTCGCCGCCGCCACGGTCACCTTCGCCGCGTTCTGCGGGGTCGCGTCGGCTGGATATCTGATCAATGACGCGCACGACGTCGCCGAGGATCGACAGCACCCGACGAAGCGGTTCCGCCCGATCGCCGCGGGAGAGCTCAGCATCCCGACCGCCATCACCCTCGCGGTGGTGCTCGCCGTCGTCGCTCTGGCGGGCTCGGCCATCCTCGAGGGCCTGGAGGTCGGCGGGCTCGTACTCGCCTACGGAGTCGGCACCACGCTCTACTCCTATGTCCTGAAGCACGAGGTGATCCTCGACGTGATGACGATCGCGGGCCTCTTCGTCCTGCGGGTCCTCGCGGGCGCCGTCGCGGTCGGCGCCGACGCCTCCGCCTTCCTGCTGCTCTGCACCGGCATGGTCGCTCTCTTCCTCGGCTTCACGAAGCGCCGCCAGGAGGCCACCTCGGAGCTCCATTCCGGGACCTCGTCGAGGCCTGTGCTCGAGCACTACTCGATCCCCTTCCTGGACCAGATGGTGGCGATGGTGACCGCCTCGACCGTGATGAGCTACGCGATCTACGCGGTCAACTCGCCGCTGATCGGCTCGAAGATGCTGGGCACCCTGCCGCCGGTGATCTACGGGATCTTCCGCTACCTCTATCTGATCTACGACCGCAAGGACACGCGGTCGACCGACGAGATCCTGCTGGACGACTACGGGATGATCGGCGCGGCGGTCACCTGGGTCGCGAGCGTCGGCATCCTGCTCGCGATCTACCACTAGTAGCTATTACGGATGTGCGGCCCCCGGGCCCGCGCCTACTGTTTACGGCATGCCCAATATGCCCAGGAGCCTGAGCCGGGCGCTGCTGTTCGCGGGCGCGGTCGCCGTCCTCGCGGCCCCGGCCGCCGCTCAGGCGGCGAAGCGAGCCGTCGTCACGGTTCCGATCACCCAGATCGGGCAACCGGGCAATCACGGCGCCGCGATCACCCCGTTCACGGACGCGATCTACCAGTCCTGCTCGGTCGCACCGCCGTCTCCCCCCTGTCAGACCGTGGGCTCGGTCGGGTATCCCTACGGGATCGGCGAGCTCGAGGTGACGGTGAGGCAGTACGTGGTCTTCCTCAACACCGTCGACCCGGCCGGGCGCAACCGCCACAAGCTGTTCAGCGCCGACGAGAGCTCGTCGGCGTGGCCCAAGTACGGGCAGATCACCCTGAAGACGAAGGCGGCGCCGGGTCGGCATTACCGGATCGCCTATCCGGAATGGGCGGACAAGCCCTACGGCTTCGCGAACTTCCTGCGCACCGCGCGCTTCGCCAACTCGCTCAGCAACGGCCGCGTGCTCTCGAAGAAGCCGAGGTCCCGGAACGGCTTCAGCTACGTGATCTACAAGGTGCGGCTCTCGCCCAAGTCGGAACGCGGCATGTACGACCTGCGCAAACGGAAGACGACCCGGCGACGGGCCAGGGGCTTCGTCGTCCCCAGCCAGGACGAATGGATCAAGTCCGCCTACTTCGACCCGAACGGCGGCGGGATGTACTCCTACTGGAAGTACCCCACGAACCCGGGGACCTTCTTCGACCAGCCGACTCAGCTTTCGCCGGATCCGACGGCGCCGAACACGGCGACGCTCAATCCCACGGCGGGTGATGTCACCAACTCATCGACGCAGCCGCTGGCGATCTATCACGGCACCTCGTTCCCGACCTGGTGTCCGTCGCAGGTTTCACAGAGCGACTGCAACTCGGTCAACCCGCTGCATCTCAGCGCCAGCTCGTACCAGAAGATCTACCAGGGCAGCGTGGGCACCGTGGGCCAGGCGGGCACCCTCGGGCCATGGGGCACCCTGGACCAGGGCGGCAACGCGGTCGAGTGGACCGACACGATCACGCCTCCGCCGGCGGGCAAAAAGGGGGCTCGGGTCTGGCGGCGCCTGCATGGTGGCGTCCCCAACGCGCCCGGTTATCAGCTCTGGCTCTCCGCGATCGGCCTGCAGCCGCAGGACAACAAGTTCTACAACGCCGTCTACCCGTGGCTCGGCTTCCGCATCGGAGTGATCGGGGACCCGACGGCGAAGCGTCACTGAGCGCGGCGGCGCTCGACCCGCGCGTCAGAGCCGGAAGGTGACGATCTTGCGGTCGAGCACGCAGCGTCCGTGGGACCTACGCGACTTGCACCTGTAGCCCTGGAGCGACTTGGCCTGAGTCTTGGCGTACTCGTGCGCGATGCGCTTGGCCTTGGAGCACGGGACGACGGCCGCGCGCACGCCGCCGCCGCAACTGCGGAGACCGGCATTCGCGCTCGAGGGGATCGCGATCAAGGCCAGCGCGGCAATCGCCGCGACGATCAGGAGGCGGATTCGTCCAGTTGGCATCTCGCGCCAAGGATCGGCGCCCTCGCGAGCGTGCCTGAATGGACGCCCCCACCCTGGACACCTGGGCTCGACAGAATTGGGTGGCTACGCGGGGCTGAGCTCGGCGACGAGCTCGGCGGCCGGGCGAACGTCGCCGATGCTCGCGATGCACTCGCCGGCGTAGAGCGGACCGGCGTCCACCAGCGATGCTGGTCCGCCCGCCGTGGCGGCCGCGGGGCCGAAGACCGGTCGGCTTGGGCGCTGGGTGGCAGCGAGCCGGAGCTGCAGGGGGACCGGAGCCCGCGACAGCGCTGGAGCGGTCGCCTGCTGCAGGGCGCGCAGCCAGCCCGGCCCGCGCGGATCGCCCCTGAGCCAGCGGTCTGTGGCGGCGTTGCGGACGACCCGATGTGGCGCCGGCCAGCCGAAGCCGAAGAGCTCGGTGAGGACCGTGTCGTCGGCGTCGATCAGACGCTCCTTGTAGGCGGTGTGCGCTCCGCTCTCCTCGCTCATCAGGAAGCGCGTTCCGCAGACCACCGCCTCGGCGCCGGCATCGAGCCGCGCCCTGGTCTCCGAACGGTCGGTGACGCCGCCCGCCGAGAGCACCGGATAGTCATCTCCGAGCGCGGCCTTCGTCCGCTCGAGCAGCTCGGTCGCCGGCATGGACCCTCGCACGTGGCCTCCGGCCTCGATCCCCTGTGCGATTACGGCATTGGCACTGGCATCGCGGGCCGCGAGGGCCTCAGCGACCGAGCCGCACTGATGGATCCAGGTGCGAGCGGTGCGGCGCTTGGGCTCACCCCAGAAGGTGACCACGACGTCCGCGTCGTCGGCGGCCTCGAAGTGCGCGGTCCGGGCCAGGGGCAGCAGCAGGTTGACGGCGATCGGCCTATCCGTCAGCCGCCGGGCCCGCGCGATCTCACTGCGTAGGTCATCCGGCGCCAGGATTCCGATGGTCCCGAGTCCTCCGGCGGCCGACACGGTCGCCGCCAATTGACTGCGCGAGAGACCACCGCCCATGCCGGCCTGCACGACGGGGAGATCCACGCCGATCCGCTCCAAAAGCGCGCCCACGTGCGGAGTATTGCCCAGTCCAGCCACTGACTGGCCAGTCGACCAGTCAGATAGAGTCCGGAACGTGGACCTGACTCTGACCGACTCGGAGGCGGCCTTCCGCGACGAGGTTCGGAGCTGGCTCGAGGAGAACCATCCCGGCCCCTCGCCCGAGGGCGACGATCAGGCCGAGTTCGAGTTCCGCCGCGCCTGGCAGAAGAAGATGCACGAGGCCGGCTGGGCGGGCGTGTCCTGGCCCGAGGAATACGGGGGCAAGGGCGCGACCCTGATCGAGCAGTCGATCTTCAACGAGGAGCTGGCGCGCCAGCGCGTGCCGCTGCCCGCCAACGTCCTGGGCCTGGTGATGGGCGGCCCGGTCGTGATCGCGCACGGCAACGAGGACCAGAAGGAGCGCTACCTGGAGCCGATCCTCTCCGGTGAGGAGATCTGGTGCCAGGGCTTCTCGGAGCCTGAGTCGGGCTCGGACCTCGCCTCGCTCAAGACCCGCGCCGTCAAGGCCAACGGCACCTGGAAGGTCACCGGGCAGAAGGTCTGGACCACCTACGCGCACGAGGCGAAGTACTGCATGCTCCTCGCCCGCACCGACCAGGACGCCCCCAAGCACAAGGGCATCACCTACTTCATCCTCGACATGGATCAGCCGAATGTGGACGTGCGGCCGCTCCGCCAGATCACCGGCGAGGCCGAGTTCAACGAGATCTTCCTCGAGGAGGCGGAGATCCCGGAGGAGAACGTCATCGGCCAGGTCGGTGGCGGCTGGGCCGTTGCGATCACCACGCTGATGTTCGAGCGCGCCGGGCTCGGGGCCGCCGCCGTGATGGGCCTGAAGCGCTCCATGGAGGACCTGCTCGCCGTGATCCGTGAGCGAGGCCTCGACGATGACCCCGTCATCCGCCAGCGGATCGCCGACCTGCAGATCGGGATCGAGGCGATGCGCCTCGGAGCGCTGCGCGCGCTGACGGCCACCATGAAGACGGGCATCCCGGGCCCCGAGGGCTCGCTCTCGAAGTGGGAATGGGCCGACTACAACCAGGCGCTCACCGAGCTCGGCAACGAGGTGCTCGGGCCCGAGGGGATGCGCGTCGGGACCGAGTGGAGCTACCGCTTCCTGCGCTCTCGCGCCAACTCCATCGAAGGCGGCACGACCGAGGTCCTGAAGAACATCATCGCGGAGCGCGTGCTCGGCTTGCCGAGGCTGAGGTAGCCGTGAACTTCGACCTGAACGACGAGCAGCAGGAGATCAAGCGAACCGCGCACGAGTTCCTCGCCTCCCGCTTCAAGCCCGAGAAGGTCCGTGAGCTGGCTGAGGCACGCTCCTACGACGAGGGGCTGTGGAAGGAGATCTCCGAGCTCGGCTGGCCCGGGATCGCGATCTCCGAGGACGATGGCGGCCAGGGCCTCGGGATGGTCGAGCTCTCGGCGCTGCTCGAGGAGTCCGGCTACGCCTGCGCCCCCAGCCCGCTGCTCGGCTCGGCCGGCGCCGCGCTGGTCATCTCCGCCGCCGGCTCGGATGAGCAGCGCGCCGAGTGGCTGCCGAAGCTCGCCTCGGGCGAGGCGACCGGATCGTTCGGCGGGTTCGCGGGCGGGACGAGCACCCTCTTCTGTGACCTCCCCACCGCCGACGTGGTCGTGACCCTCGACGGCGAGGGGGCCCTGATCGCGCCGGTCTCGGAGGTCGAGTTCGAGCCCTTCGAGGCGTTCGACGCCACCCGCTCCTACGGGCTGGTCTCCGATGCGGCCGGCGAGCGGCTGCACGGCGACGTGGACGGCGGACGGGACAGGCTCGCGGTGGCGATCGCCGCCGAGCTCACCGGAATCGCCCAGCGCACCATGGAGATGGCCGTGGAGTACGCCCGCGAGCGCCAGCAGTTCGGTCGGCCGATCGGCGCTTACCAGGGCGTCGGACACCGCTGCGCGGCGATGCTGCTGGCGACGGAGGAGTCGCGGTCGCTCACCTACTACGCATCCTGGACCGCGGACGCCGAGCCGGAGTCACTTCCGCTGGCCGCCGCGATGGCGGGCGCCCGCTCAGCCGACGCGGGCTGGCAGGTCCCCGCCTCCGCCCTGCAGGTATTCGGCGGCATCGGCTTCACCTGGGAGCACGACCTCCAGTTCTGGCTCAAGCGCGGCCGCGTGGCCGGCCGCATGCTCGGCACCCCCCGTGATCATCGCGAGCGCGTCGCGGACCTCTCCGGCTTGGGAGCCGGCGAGCCCGCAGCCGTGTAGCTATTCAGCCAGCTCCCCGATCAGGTCCACGCCGTCGAGGTCGTTGTGCGTCAGGTGCTGGAACATCAGGCGCTCGACGCCGGCCTCCTCCAGCTCGGCGACCTGCTCCCGGATCTCGGCCACGGTGCCGACCAGGGTGTTCTCGCTGAGACCCTCGATGTAGGCCTCCGGGTCGGTGGCGTCCTCGCCTCGCACCGCCGCGACCGCGTGAGCCCGCTCCTGCAGGTCGACCCGGTCCGAGCCGATGATCCCGTGGGTCATCAACGAGATCACGGGCGCCGGCCGCCCGGCGTCCTCCCACGCCTTCCTGACGAGGGGAACCGCCTCCCGGGCCTGCTCCGCGCTCATCATCACCAGGTTGTATTCGTCCGCCCACCGCGCGGCGGCGGCGAGTGTTCGCGGCCTGGCGCTGCCGCCCACGATCAGGTTCGGGCGTGAGAGCGGCTTGGGCTGGGCGTTCCCTCCCTCGATCCGGTAGTGCTCGCCCTCGAAGTCGAAGGGTTGATCGTCCCACTGGCGGCTGACGATCTCGATCTGCTCCTCGAACATCCTCACGCGCTCGCCGGTGGGCGGGAAGGGGAAGCCGTAGGCGTCGTGCTCGGCCTCGAGCCAGCCGGAGCCCATGCCGAGCTCGATCCGCCCGCCGCCGGCGATCCGGTCGGCAGTGACGACGTTCTTCGCGAGCACCGAGGGATGGCGGAAGGTCACCGGGGAGACGAGCGTGCCGAGGCGAAGGGTGGAGGTGACGGCCGCGAGGGCGCAGATCGTCGCCCAGGCGTCGAGTGAGCTTCGCTGGGTCTGCCCCATGACCGACTGGTAGTGGTCGGAGCGAAAGAGCGCATCGATCGGGCCCTCCTCGCAGGCCTTGGCGAGCTCCAGCCACTCCTCCCAGGTGACGGACTCCTGCCCCTCGATCATCAGGCAGATGCGCATCAGTCCGGAAGTATCTCCGCGTCGGTGATGACTCGAACCTTTCCGCGGTGCTTGAAGTGGACGTCGACCGTCTCGTTCTCACCGTAGCTGCCGAACAGGCCGAGGCTCATCGCGAGCCAGCGGCTCTTGGAGACCTTCTCCTTGACGATCGGCCGAGTGAAGACGATCAGCTCGTCGTGGATCGAGAAGTCCGATCCCTCGCGCTGCTCGCTGCCGTTGATGAAGACCTGGATCGGCCGCTCCGCACCGGCCGGCAGGCGCACGCGGCGCCCGGCTTCGTAGCTTTCGCCCATCGGCCGACAACCTATCCGAGCGCCTCCTTCAGGCGCCCGAAGGCCTGGTCAAGCGTGTCCGCCTCGATCTGCTCCTTGCGGATCGCCCCTGTGTACGCGATCGCGCGGCCGTTGCCCATCACGTCGACACCCCCCTCGCGCGAGCGCAGGAAGCCGGGGCCGGAGATCTCGATGCGAGCCTCGACGCGCTGGCCGGGCGTGTGCTCCCGGAAGGCGCTGATCGCCGGAAGCCCGCCTTCGCGCTGGACCTCCTCAACCCGCCGGCGAGCCTCGGCAATCGCCTCGTCCAGCGACGCAAACTTCTCCCTGCCGACCTTGCTGCCATGACGGACAGTGACCTTCCAGCTCACGCCGCGAGCCTATGCGTCCCTCGGGCGACAGACCCGCCCGCCGACCGCCTATGCGCCGCGGCGGGGGCGCTTCGGGCGCTTCGCCGGCGGCCCGGTGATCTTCTCCGGTCCTTCGCGCTTCTCCGGCGGCGTGTAGTCGATGTCGCGACGGCCGGTGTAGATCTGCCGCGGGCGGGCGATCTTCAGGTCCGGATCGGAGTTCTGCTCCATCCACTGAGCGATCCAGCCGGAGGTGCGCGGGATCGCGAAGATCACCGTGAACATGTCGTTCGGCACGCCGATCGCCTCATAGATCAGGCCCGAGTAGAAGTCGACGTTCGGGTAGAGCTTCCGTGAGGTGAAGTACTCGTCGTCGAGCGCGCGCTTCTCGAGCTCCGTGGCGATCTCGAGCAGCGGGTTCTCGCCCGTCGCCTCGAGCACCTCCTCGACGTGCTTCTTGATGATCCGGGCGCGCGGGTCGTAGTTCTTGTAGACCCGGTGGCCGAAGCCCATCAGCTTCTCCTCGCGCTTCTTCACGCCCTCGAGGAAGTCCGGGATGTTGTCGACGGTCTCGATCCGGCGCAGCATCCTCAGCGCCGCTTCGTTCGCGCCGCCATGCAGCGGGCCGTAGAGCGCGGCCACGCCGGCGGCGACGGCCGAGTACGGATCCACCCCGGACGACCCGACCGAACGGACCGCGTTCGTGGAGCAGTTCTGCTCGTGGTCGGCGTGCAGGATGAAGAGCACGTCCAGCGCCTTCGCGATCCGGGGATCCGGCTTGAAGCTGTTCTCCATCTTGAACAGCATCGAGAGGAAGTTCTCGGAGTAGGAGAGCTCGTTGTCGGGATAGACGTAGGGCAGGCCCATGCTGTGGCGGTAGGCCCAAGCCGCGAGGGTCGGGACCTTGGCGATCAGCCTGATCGCCGCCATATAGCGCTCCTCCGGGTCGTCGATGTGCTTCGCGTCCGGGTAGAAGGTGGAGAGCGCCCCGACGCTGGCGAGCAGCATGCCCATCGGGTGCGCGTCGTGACGGAAGCCCTCGTTGAACTTCTTGATGTCCTCGTGGGCGAAGGTGTGGTGGGTGACGTCGAAGGTCCAGCGATCGAGCTGGGCCGGGGTGGGCAGCTCGCCGAAGATCAGGAGGTAGGCGACCTCGAGGTAGGTGGACTGCTCGCAGAGCTGCTCGATCGGGATGCCGCGGTGCTGCAGGATGCCGGCCTCGCCGTCGATGTAGGTGATCGCCGAGCGGCAGGAAGCCGTGTTCGTGAAGGCGGGGTCGTACCCCATCAGGCCGAAGTCGTCGTCCGAGACCTTGATCTGCCGGAGGTCCATCGTCTTGATGGTTCCGTCGCTGATCTCCACCTCGTAGGACTCGCCGGTCCGGTTGTCGGTGATGCTGAGCGTGTCGTCGCCGGCGGCGCCGTCCTGCGACGCGTCGGTCGGCTTCTTCTGAGTCTCCTGCTTCGTCGCCATCAACCCTCCTTCTTCGCAAAACGGGTCGCGCCCGGCGGCGCGCCCTCGCATCAGCGCTTCCCACATATCTTCTCACGGTGGCGATTCCGGCAAACAAGCCAAGCAAGCAGGAGACGCTGCGCCTCTTCGCCGGACTGCCGAGGCGCTATGACCTGACAGGCGCCTTGCTCAGCTTCGGCCAGGATCCGCGCTGGCGCCGCGCAATGGTCCGCCGGGTCGCGGCGAACGAGGGCGATCGTGTCCTGGACGTGGCGACCGGCACCGGGATGGTCGCAGCGGCCCTCGTTCGCAGTTACGAATGCACCGTCGTCGGCCTCGATCAGAGTCCTGAGATGCTCGCCGGCGCGCGGGCGAAGCTCGCCGCCGACCCCCACCTGGCCGATCGCGTCGAGCTGGTCGAGGGCGAGGCCGAGTCCCTGCCCTTCGCGGACGGTGAGTTCGACCACCTCACCTTCACCTACCTGCTCCGCTACGTGAACGACCCCCGGGCAACCTTGCGGGAGCTGGCGCGCGTAGTGAAGAGTGGTGGACGGATCGCCTCGCTCGAGTTCATGCTCCCTCCCAACCCCATCGCCCGCCCCCTCTGGCACGCGTACACGCGCGCGGCGATGCCGGTCCTGGGCCGGATGATCTCCCGGGACTGGTACGTCGTCGGGCGCTTTCTGGGGCGGAGCATCTCCGACTTCTACGCGCGGCTGCCGCTCGCTCGCCAACTGGAGCTCTGGCGGGATGCGGGGATCGAGGGGGTGACCGCCCGGGTGATGAGCTTCGGCGGGGGAGTGGTGATCTGGGGGACGCGTGAGTGACGACCGGCTTCAGCGTCCAGCGTTCTACGCGCTCGGCCATGGAGGATGGCGGGACCTGGTCACCCTGTTGCACCTGCCGTACACGGCATGGAACCTGGCCAACGTCTGCTTCGGGGCGGCCGCGGCGACGCAGATCCACACCGACCGGTTCATCGCCACCCTGGCGGCCTTCTTCCTGGCACTCGGGATCAGCGCCCATTCGCTGGACGAGCTCAACGGGCGCCCGCTGAAGACCGAGCTGTCCGACCGGACCCTGATCGCCCTCGCCTCCCTCTCGCTTGCGGGTGCCATCGGCATCGGCATCGCGGGCTGCGTCATCGTCTCGGCGACGCTGATCCCCTTCGTGCTGGCCGGTGGCTTCTTCGTCGTCGCCTACAACCTCGAGCTCTTCGGCGGCCGCTTTCACACGGCGTTCTGGCTCGCCTTCGCCTGGGCCGCCTTCCCGGCACTCACCTCGTGGTGGGTGAACACCCTTACGTTCGCCTCCCTGAAGACCGACGTCGCCGGAGTGCTGGTGGCCGCCGGGTGCTTCGGCCTGGTCAGCGTGCAGAGGACGCTCTCCACGCCGGTCCGGAGGCTGAGGCGGAGGACGGTCTCGGTCACCGGCGAGCAGCGGCTCGACGACGGCACGGTGATCCCCCTGACCGCCGCAGAGATCTCCGCGCCGCTCGACGCATCGCTGCGAGGCCTCTCCTGGGCGGTCGTCGTCCTTGCGATCGGCCTCGTGGTGATTCGTTACTGAGCGGTCGCCTCGAGCGCGGTCGTCAGCGAGGCGGCGTCGAATGAGCCGGCGTGGTGGCGCCCGCCGACGAAGAAGCCGGGCGTCCCGGTGACGCCGTTGGCCAGACCGCTGTCCACGTCGCGCTGAACCCGTGGGGCGTGGACCTCCGAGTCGAGCTCGTCTGTGAAGCGGTCGGTGTCGAGGCCCAGCTCCGACGCGTAGTGGATGAGGTCCTCGCGGCCGAGCGCGCCGCGGGACTCGTACATGCGGTCGTGCATCTGCCAGAACGCGCCCTGCGCGGCGGCGGCCTCGGCGGCCTGGGCGGCACGCTCGGCGTCCGGATGGATCTCGCGCAGAGGGAAGTGGCGAAAGGCGAACAGCAGGCGCCCGGCGAGCTGATCCCGGATCCGGTTGACGATCGGGAAGGCGGCGGTGCAGTACGGGCACTGGAAATCTCCGTACATGACGAGCTCGAGCTCGGCGCGGTCGGGGCCGTCGACGTGGTCCTCGGCGGAGATGGGTGGAGTGAGCTGAGACACGGGATCGCGAGCTTAGACTCGCGGCGTGAACGACATCGAGATCCTGATTGCGCTCGTGGCCGCGGCGATCGTGCTGGTGCGGCTCGCCGATGCGATCTCGATCCCGTATCCGATCGTCCTCGTGCTCGGCGGTCTCGGGATCGGCTTCATTCCCGGGGGCCCGACCCTGGAGCTGCAGCCGGACGTCGTCTTCCTGGTCTTCCTGCCCCCGCTGCTGCAGTCCGCCGGCTACTGGGCCTCGCCGAAGGAGCTGCGCGCGGAGCTGGTGCCGCTCACCTGGCTCGTGATCGGGCTCACGCTGGCCACGATGGTCGCGGTGGCCGCCATCGCCCAGGCGGTGATCCCGAGCATCAGCTGGGCGGAGGGCTTCGTGCTGGGCGCGATCGTGGCCCCCACCGACCCGGTGTCCGCGATCGCGACCTTCGGGCGGGTCGGCGTCACCGACCGGGTCGCGACCCTGGTGGAGGGGGAGAGCATGGTCAACGACGCCGTCGCCCTGGTCTCCTACAAGGTCGCCGTCGCCGCCGTGGTCACCGGCACGCTCACCGCCGGCGAGGCGATCGACGACCTGGTCGTCGGGGTGATCGGGGGCGTGGCGATCGGGCTCGTGATCTCAGGCGTCGCCCAGATGGCGCTTCGCCGCCTCGACGATGCGCCGCTGGCCATCCTGCTCACGGTCTTCACCGCGTACGCCTCGTTTGCGCTGGCGGACGGAGTCGGAGCCTCGGGCGTGCTCGCCGCGGTCAGCAGCGGCCTCTTCTCGGGCTGGCGCTCTCACATCATCTTCGACGCCGACATGCGCCTGAACGCCCAGTCGTTCTGGCGGGTGCTGGTCTTCGCGCTCAACGCGATCCTCTTCGTCCTCGTCGGAGAGCAGTTCCCGGAGGTCCTGCGCAAGGTCGGGGAGACCTTCTCACCGGGCGAGATCGTCGGCTACGGGCTGATGATCTCGGCCGTCGTGATCGTGGTCCGGATCGTCTGGCAGTTCCTCCCGGTCTCGCTCGGAAGGCTCCTGCCCAAGATCGGGGACACGGGAGGTGGCGAGGATTGGCGCGAGCGGCTGCTGATCGGCTGGACCGGGATGCGAGGAGCGGTCTCGCTGGCCGCCGCGCTCGCCCTGCCCCTCACGCTCGACTCGGGGGCCAACTTCGGCTCCCGCGACCTGATCGTCTATCTCACCGTCGCGGTGATCTTCGTGACGCTCGTCGCCCAGGGCCTGACGCTTCCGGCGCTGGTCCGGGCGCTGGGGCTGAGCACGTCGGAGCCGTGGGCGCCGGACGAGGCCGTCGCGCGCCTCGCCGCGGCGCAGGCCGCGCTCGACCGCCTCGAAGAGCTGCAATCAGAGGGCTCGCCGGTCTCGGAGAGCGCCCTCGAGCGCCTGCGCGAGCTCTACCAGGCCCGCTTCGCGCGCTGTGTCGCCGCCCTGCAGGGCGAGGACTCGGAGCTGCCGATCGAGGACCCGCTGAGCGGCTACCGGAGGCTGCGCGAGGACCTGATCAAGACCGAGCGCGACACGTTGCTCGGCATGCGGAATGACGGCCGCATCAAGCAGGACCTCTACCGACGCATCCAGCGCGACCTCGACCTGGACGAGGCCAGGCTCGGGACCTGATTTAGGTAGGGGCGGGCTCCGCGTCGAAGTGAGTGATCCGGCGGAAGTCGCGAAGACGGTCATCGATCTCGTCCCGGGTCAGTGATCTGACGCGCTCGGTCCCGAAGTCCTCGACGTTGAAAGAGGCGAGCACCGAGCCGTACGCCATTGCCTGGCGCAGGACGGCGTGGTCGAGCGGCGACTCGCCCGCCGCCCGGCGGTTGTCGAGGTAGCCCAGGAAGCCACCCGCGAAGCTGTCGCCGGCGCCGGTGGGATCGCGGACATCCTCGAGGAGGAAGCCCGGGATCGCGAAGAACTCGTCGCGCGAGAAGAGCGCGGCACCGTACTCGCCGCGTTTGGCCACGATCACGCCGGGCCCCATGTCCATCGCAGCCCGGGCGGCGCGCGCCAGGTTGGGCTCGCCGGTGAGCTCGCGAATCTCGGCGTCGTTGAGCAGCAGGCAGTCGACCTCGGCGATCGCGCTCTTCAGCGAATCGCGCGCCGTTTCGATCCAGAGGTTCATCGAGTCGAGGGCGGAGAACTCCGCCTCGCGACAGCCCGCGCGAACTCTTCGCTGAAGGTCGGGCTGGATATTGCCCAGGAAGAGCATCTGGGCTTGGCGGGAGGCCTCCGAGAGCTTCGGGTCGAAGTCGGCGAAGACGTTGAGCTGGGTGTCGTCAGTGTGCGCGACGTTCATGTCGTACTCGTAGTGCCCCTGCCAGAAGAAGGTCTCGCCTCCCTCGACTCGCTCGATGTCGTCGGTGACGACGCCGCGTCCCTCGAGCACCCTGAGCTCCTCGTCGCCGAAGTCGTCGCCGACCGGCCCGACGATCCGAGCCTCGGTGAAGAAGCTCGCGGCCAGCGAGAAATGGACGGCCGAGCCGCCCAGCATCCGTTCGCGCTCGCCGAACGGCGTGCGCACGGAATCAAAGGCAATCGACCCTACGACGGTTAGCGACATAAGCTTGTGTGGTGAAGGCTATTCAGATCGAGGAGTTCGGCGGGCCAGAGAACCTACAGCTGGTCGATCTGCCCGACCCCGATCCCTCCGATGGCATGGTCGTGGTCGACATCGCCCGGTCGGGAATCAACTGGGCCGACACCCACGCCATCCGCAACGACTACCTGGCCGAGCAGGAGCTGCCCCTGGTCCCGGGGGCCGAGATCGCGGGCACCACGGCGGACGGCCGCCGCGTCGCCGCGCTGATCAACAACGGCGGCTACGCGCAGAAGGCGCTGGTCCCGGAGGCGTTCCTCGTGCCGCTCCCCGATGAGGTCTCAGACGACCAGGGCGCGGGGTTGCTCCTCCAGGGCCTGACCGCGCACGCCCTGCTCCACTACTGCGCCCATGTCGAGGAGGGCGAGACCGTCGTGGTCGAGGCCGCCGGCGGCGGAACGGGCAGCCTCGCCGTCCAGCTCGCCAAGCGCGTGGGCGCCAGGGTGATCGCGCTCGCCTCCAGCGAGGAGAAGCGTGAGCTCGCCACCCGGCTCGGCGCGGATGCCACCGCGGACTCGCGAGCCGATGACCTCGAGGCGGCGATCCTCGAGGCCAACGGCGGCGAAAAGGTGGACGTGGTGCTCCACATGAGCGGAACCGGCTTCGAGCCCGAGCTTGCCGCGCTCAACATGCTCGGCCGGATCGTCGTCTTCGGCAACGCCGCCCGGGAATTTCATGACGTGAAGACGAGCTACCTGCTGCAGAGCTCGAAGTCCGTGCTGGGCTTCTGGCTGATCGCGCTGATCGCCCGGAAGCGGCAGCTGATCGGGAAGATGATCGGCGATCTGTTCGGCGCCGTCGCGAAGGGTGAGCTCGAGGTGGTCATCGGCGAGACGTATCCGCTCAGCGAGGCTGCCCGGGCCCATGAGGCGATGCAGGGCCGGGGCACGACCGGCAAGCTCCTGCTCGACCCCTCGAAGTAGATGGCCGAGACGGAGACGGCAACCTCCTTCAAGGAGCTCGGCCTGTCCGAGGGCCTGCAGCAGACCCTCGATGAGCTCGGCTACGCCGAGCCGACGCCGATCCAGGCCCAGGCGATTCCCGAGCTGCTCAACGGCCACGACGTGATCGGGCAGGCCCAGACCGGCAGCGGCAAGACGGCCGCCTTCGGCCTACCGATGCTCGAGCACATCGACCCGGAGAACGAGGAGACCCAGGCCATCGTCCTCACCCCGACCCGCGAGCTCTGCATCCAGGTGACCCAGGCGCTGCGCGCGTACGCGGAGCATCTCGAGGGAGTGAACGTGGTCGCCGTCTTCGGCGGGGCGCCGATCCGCGAGCAGCAGTCGAGGCTGCGGCACGGCGCCCAGGTCGTCGTCGCGACGGTGGGCCGGATGATGGACCTGATCTCGCGCAAGTCGCTGGTGCTGACCGCGGCGCGCTACGTCGTCCTCGACGAGGCGGACGAGATGCTCGACCTCGGCTTCATCGAGGACGTCGAGAAGATCCTGCGGATGTGCCCGAACGGCCGCCAGACGCTGCTCTTCTCGGCCACGATGCCGGCTCCCGTCGCGCGGCTCGCCGAGACCTACATGTACGACCCGGTGACGATCCGGGTTACGCCGAAGAAGCTCACCGTCGACTCGGTCGAGCAGGCCTACGTGATGGTCGAGCCCAAGCAGAAGCTCCAGCGCCTCGCCGAGGTGCTCAAGGCGGAGGAGCCGGAGCAGGCGATCATCTTCGTCCGGACCAAGATCGGCGCGTCCCGGCTGGGGAGGGACCTGGCCGACAAGGGGCTCCGCGTCAAGGCCCTCCACGGCGACCTCAGCCAGGGCCAGCGCGACGGGGTGATGATCTCCTTCAAGGAGCACAAGACGCCGCTGCTGGTGGCCACCGACATCGCGGCCAGAGGCCTCGACATCGAGCACGTCACCCACGTCATCAACTACGACCTGCCGAACAACCCGGAGATCTACGTCCACCGCATCGGTCGCACGGGCCGGGTCGGTCGCACGGGCCGGGCGATCACGTTCGCCACGGCCAAGCAGGCCGGCGAGTTGAAGGAGATAGAACGCACGGTGAAGGCTCCGATCGGCGAGTGGGAGCCCCCTGAGGAGCGGCTGGAGCATGCCCCGACTCCGCGGCACCGTGAGGGTCCGCCGCCTGTGCCGGCGAACGGGACGGTCAAGCTGTTCGTCAACCGCGGCAAGCAGGGCGGGATCACGGAGGAGGACCTGAACTGGGCCTTGACGGAGGGCGCCGTCCTCCCGAAGGAGGCGATCCACTCGATCCGGGTCCTCGACCGCTTCTCGTTCGTCGAGGTCGCGGCCGATCAGGCCGAGCGCGCGGTGGAGTACCTGGACGGCACGAAGCTCAAGGGCAAGCAGATCCGGATGGAGATCGCCCGAAGCTAGCCCTTCACTTCCTCGATCTTCCCGATCAGGTCCTCCCACTCGAACGGCTTCGGGACGATGTCGTTCGCACCCAGCTTGCGCATTCGCTCGGGCTCCTGGGCGTCGAGGTGAGCTGAGATCATCAGGACCGGGATCTCGGAGCCCTCGCCCCGAATCTCCTCGAGTACCTCAGTGCCCGACTTGTTGGGCATCATCGCGTCGAGCAGGATGACGTCGGGCTCCTGGGCGCCGTCTTCACGCAGCCGATCGAGCGCCTCCACTCCGTCGGTGGCCGTGACCACCTCGTAGCCCTCCATCTCCAGCCGGCGCTGGAGCATGAGCAGCACGGTCTCGGAGTCGTCGGCCACCAGCAGGCGCGTCATCCGGCGGCTCCCGCCTTCGTCCTGCCGGCGGGCGCCTTTTGCTTCGGCCGTCCATCCTTGGAAATCGGCAACACGAAGCGAAAGGTAGCGCCCTCGCCCGGTGACGAGGTCGCGGAGATCGCGCCGCCGTGCAATTCGACCAGGGATTTGGCGATTGCCAGGCCGAGGCCGGTTCCGCCCACGGACTGCGACTCGCTGCTGTCCGCGCGCCAGAAGCGGTCGAAGACGTGCTCGAGTTGGTCCTCGTCCAGGCCGGGGCCGTCGTCGGAGACGGCGAACTCCACCTCATCGCCCACCTTGGTGGCAGCCAGCCGGACCTGCGCGCCCTCGGGCGCGTACTTGTTCGCGTTGGTCAGCAGGTTGGCGAGCACCTGGCCGATCCTGCCGGCGTCGGCCTCGATGTCGGGCAGGTCCTTCTCGACGCTGACGGTGAAGCGCTGGTCCTTGTTCTCGAAGTTCGGTCTCATCTGTCTGCCGATTCGCTTCGCGAGCGGGCGGACGGCGGTCGCCTCTGGCTCGATCCGGAGCTTGCCCGCGTCGCTGCGGGCCAGGTCGAGCAGGTCGTTGATCATCTTCTGCAGCTGGCCGGCGCTCTCCGCGATCACCTCCGCGGCCTCGAACTGCCGGGTGTTGAGCGACTTACGCTGCGCGGTGAGCATCTCCGCGAAGCCCTTGACCACGGTCACGGGTGTGCGCAGCTCGTGCGAGACCGTCAGCACGAAGTCGTTCTTCATCTGCTCGACTCGGTCGCGCTCCCGGGCGTCGCGCTCGAGCGAGTTGGCCATCTCGTTGAAGGCGCGGCCCAGGCTCGCGATCTCGACGGGGCCACCAACCTCCACGCGCGTGCGCAGGTCGCCGCTCGCGAGACGCCGGGCACCCTCGACGAGGCGGCCGAGCGGAGCACGCATCGAGTTGATCAGGCCGGAGAAGAGGATGAGCGCCGCGAGCAGTGCGCCGCCGAGACCGGCAACGACCAGGATCGTCGTGTTGCGCGTGTCGGTGCGCGCGTTGTCGCGTGCGGCGTCGCGTGCGGCGCGCGTGTCATTCGCCAGGTCATCGCCGCTGTTGGTGACGCCCGACGTGAGCCTGCGCTCGACGCGGGCGGGAGGCACCTTCTCGTCGATCAGTGGCTCGGCGACCGCCTTGCGCCAGGCGGCTTCGCCCGCCACCAGCTGGTTGAGCTTCATCGTCAGGATCGTGTCGTCGTCGGTGAGGTCGCGCGCGCGGCGGGCAGCGTCCGAGAAGCTCGCGGCCGCCTGATTGAGCTCCACCTGGCTGGGCTTCTGGTGCGCGGTCGCCGGGCGGGCGGCCGCCTGCTCGAGGATGAATGCCGAACGGAGTCGCTCGCTCTCCAGCTCGAGCTGGAAATACCGGGTGATGTCGTTCTCGTAGTTGACCCGGATCTGAAACAGCCTGCCCACGCCGAGCAGGGAGACGACCAGCAGCAGCGCGAACAGAACCAGGAATCCGATTCGCAGGCGCGCGGTTAGTGAGGGGTTGAAGCTCATTCTTTTTGGGGATCCCTGTTCTTTGCGTACACTACGGCCACGGGGATCTCATGGGTAAAGGATTACTTGCCTGGTGGCGCCGCAGGATTGTGGCGCGAGGATTGGCCGGAGCGGCGCTGTTCGCCGTTCCCGTAGCCGTGGCCGCGTTCATCGGGTTCGGCAGCGGCTTCGCAGGCGTCGCCGGCGGGCTCTCTTCGGTCACGAACGGACCTGAAGCCGTGCCCACCTCGGCCCAGGCCGGGCCGGCCAAGCTGAACCGGGCCGTGGCCGCGCTCGCCAGCAGGCAGACCACGACGAACAGCTCGGACGCGTCGGGCAATGCCACCACCGGGGCCCCGACCGGAGGGTCGACGGGCACAAGCGGGACGAGCGAGAGCGGCGGCACGAGCGGCACGAGCGGAACGAGTGGCAGCTCGAGCGGCACCCAGGCGCCGATCAGCACGCCGACCACGCCCAACATAAGCCTGCCGGGCACCGACGCCGGCGGCGCCGTCAGCGGGGCGACCGACTCCGTCAACGGCACGCTCGACAACGTGCTCGGCGGCGTCAACAACACCCTCAACGGCCTCCTCGGCAAGTAGTTCTCGCCCAACCCGTTTGATCAAGGTTGCTCGCGTTCGCGATTAGCCTCGCTTCGGCCTTCTCCTGGGGGGTCTCCGACTTCCTGGGAGGCCTGACGAGCCGGCGGCTGCCGGTGCTCGGAGTCCTGGCTGTCTCGCAGCCGGCCGGCCTGGTCCTGATCGGGCTCGTGATCGTGTTGTTCGGCGCCGATCCGATCTCGGCCGACAAGCTCGGCATCGCCGCCGCGGCCGGCGCGGCATCGCTTGGCGGCCTCTGGGCGTTCTACGCGGCGATGGCCATGGGCACCGTGAGCGTGGTTGCTCCGATCGCCTCGCTGGGAGTGGTCGTACCGGTGGCAGTGGGCCTGGCCAGAGGGGATGCCCCCGCCGCGATTCAGCTCATCGGCCTCGTCCCGGCGATCGCCGGAGTGGTCATCCTCGGCTATGAGGAGCATCCCGACCAGGCCGGCGTCGCCCGGCGGTCGATCCTGCTGGCGATCATTGCGGGATTGGGGTTCGGAATCTTCTTCACCGGGCTCGACCTGGCCGCCGCCGATCGCCCGGGCTGGTCGATCCTGGCCGTACGCGTCGGCGGGGTCGCCACGGTCGCGATCGCCCTGCTCATCTCCCAGCCGCGCCTGGCCGCTCTGTCGGGCTCGATCGCGGTCCTCCTCACGATCGGCTTCTTCGACGTGCTCGCCAATTCGCTCTTCGCGGTGGCCTCGACCAAGGGCGTTCTTCCGGTCGTGGCCGTGGGCGGCTCGATGTATCCGGCATTCACCATCGCGCTCGCGCACGGCGTGCTGGGCGAGCGGCTCGCCCGGATCCAGTGGGCCGGCGTCGTGCTCGCCCTGATCGGCGTCGCGCTGATCGCGGCCGGGAGCTAGACGGCGAGCGAGAGGCCGGTCAGCTCGTCGAGCTTGGCGATCGTCTCGGGAGCGCTGCGGTAGCGTACCGCCGTCATCCCGACCGCCTCGGCTCCCTCGCAGTTCTCCTTCAGGTCATCGACGAAGACGCAGTCGGTGGGCTCGACCTCGAGACGCTCCGCGGCGAGGCGATAGATCTCGGGCTGGGGCTTGTGCAGCCCCACCTCGGCCGAGATCACGACCGCGTCGAACAGCTCGGCGAGCAGCCTCCGGTCGTAGTGCGCCGTGCTCCAGGAGTTGGAGACGAGTCCGGTGAGCAGCTCGCTCGCGCGGATCTTCCGCACCGCCTCCACCATGGGCTCGAGCGTCTGCATGCCGGCGAACATGCTGTCGATCAAGCCGTCCGGGTTGCTGAGCCCGAGGCGCTTGCCGAAGGTGGCCTCGAAGTCGGCCTCGCTGAGCTCGCCCGTCTCGAGGCCGCGCAGTTCCTTGAGCGCCTCCGGGTCGCTGCGGAAGAGGGTCTTGATCGCGTCCGGGTCAAGGCCCTCGCCGCGGCAGAAGGCCGAGAAGCTGTCCCAGACGGGTGTGGTGAGCACGCCGCCGAAGTCGAAGAGCACGGCCCGGAATATGCTGCCCGCCATGGCGGAGGAGGCTATCGAGGGGATCGATCGCGCCGGCGTCGAGGGCTGGTTCGAGACGAACGTCCCCGGCGTCGAGCTCCCGCTGAGCTTCGACCGGATCTCCGGCGGGCGCTCCAACATGACCTTCGGCGTCAGGGATTCCGCCGGCCACGCCTGGGCGCTGCGCCGGCCGCCCCTGGGCAAGCGGCTCGGATCCGCCCACGACATGGGCCGCGAGCACCGCGTGATCGCCGCGCTCCAGGACACCCCGGTGCCGGTCCCACCGGTGATCGGGCTGTGCGAGGACGAGTCGGTCAACGAGGCGCCCTTCTACGTGATGGGGTTCGTCGACGGGCCGATCCTGCGCTCGGCCGAGGAGGCGAAGCAGTTCGACGAGGACGAGCGCCGCGCGATCGGCGAGCGCGTCGTCGACACCCTCGTTCGGATCCACGAGGTCGACCCCGATGCGGTGGGCCTTGGCGACCTGGGTCGCAAGGAGGCCTACGTCGAGCGCCAGCTGAAGCGCTGGCAGGGCCAGTGGGAGAAGTCGAAGACCCGCGAGCTGCCCGCGGTCGACGCGGTCCACGAGCGTCTCTCGGCTCGAGTCCCCGAGCAGGGCCCGGCGACGATCGTGCACGGTGACTACCGGCTGGACAACATGATCCTCACCGTTTCGGGCGAGGTCGCCGCGGTCGTCGACTGGGAGCTCTGCACGCTCGGCGACCCGCTGGCCGACGTGGGCATGCTGCTCGTCTACTGGTCCGAGGAGGGCGACGACTTCATGCCGCTCTTCGCTCCCGCGACGATCGCGCCCGGGTTCCCCAGGCGCGACGACGTCCGCGAGCGCTACGCGGAGCGCTCCGGCCGCGACCTGAGCCAGATCGACTTCTTCATCGCGCTCGGTTACTGGAAGCTGGCGATCATCCTCGAGGGCGTCTACGCCCGCTACGCGTCCGGCCAGTACGGCAAGACCGACGAGGGCTTCCAGGAGTTCGCGAAGATCGTGGAGCGCCTCGCCGACGCCGCTGGCGACGCTGCTGATCGCCTTCCGTAGCCGCTCCGACGCTTTTCGCGTGCCATGCCGCCCGTCCGTGGAGCGATCAATCGCACATGACGAGCGATGGGTCTCGCGATGACCATCCTCTCGCGGGTGATAGCGATCGATATCGGATCGATAGCGCTTCCGATAGCGGGCTGGATAGCGATGGCTATCACCCTCCAAACGAGGCCGAGCCGACAGACGAGGACGATGCCGAGGAGTTCGATGAAGAGCTGCGCCCACTTGTCGAGCAGTGGAAGAGCATGCGTGAGGGCTGGTGGAACAAAGCCGGCTACGAGTCGTATTGGGAGGTCGTCAAGGAGCAGGAGCTCGCGAGCAAGGCGATGGGACTGTCGAGCATTTTCGTGCAGACAAGGGAGGCGCCGAAAGCCGAGGACCTTCCTGACGTCGCGCCGCCGCCAATCGATCTCGACGCGCTGGCAATGGACGCCACTCGCCCCCGCGCCAGCCGGGAGCGACAGGTCAATGTCAGGCTCACCTCGCTGGGTTACGACGCTCTACTCGAGGCGGCGCGGGCCTACGGGCTGCGGCCGACCACCCTTGCGCGCCTGCTGATCCATCGCGGTGCGCACGCGGTGCTGACACAGCACCGGAAGGACGAGCAAGGGTCGGGCTAGGCGGGTGCCTTGGCAGGCTCTTCCGAGGGAGCCTCCGCCCGCTTCGCGGAGCGGTTCAGCTCGCGGCGGGCGATCACCATCTTGTGGACCTCATCGGGTCCGTCGGCCACGCGCAGCATGCGGCTGAAGCGCCACATGCCCGCGAGCGGGGTGTCGTCTGACATGCCGAGCGAGCCGTGGACCTGGATCGCGCGGTCGAGCACGTCCATGACGACGTTCGCCGCGACCACCTTGATCATCGAGATCGCCTGGCGGGCGCGGCGCTTGCCCTCGGTGTCCATCTGCCACGCGGCGTAGAGCGTGAGCAGGCGCGCCTGGTCGACCTCCATCCGCGACTTCGCGATGAAGTCCTGGACGAACTGCTTGTCGGCCAGCGGGCCGCCGAACGACTCGCGGGAGTTGGCCCGCTCGCACATCATCTCGATCGCCCGCTCGGCGGTGCCGATGGCGCGCATGCAGTGGTGGATGCGGCCCGGGCCGAGGCGGTCCTGGGCGATGACGAATCCCGCTCCGCGCTCGCCGAGCAGGTTCGACTCCGGTACTCGGCAGTCCGTGTAGCGGACCTCGCAGTGGCCGGGTCCGCCGTCATGGCCCATCACCGAGACGTTCCTGATCAGCTCGAAGCCCGGGTTGTCGATGGGGACGATGATCATGCTCGCCCGCGTGTAGGGGGCGGCGTCAGGATCGGTGACGACCATCGCGATCGCGAACTCGGCTCCGGTCGCTCCCGAGGTGAACCACTTGTGCCCGTTGATCACCCACTCGCCATCCTGGAGCTCGGCGCGCGTCTGCAGGGTGGTGGGGTCCGAGCCGGAGACCTCGGGCTCGGTCATCGAGAAGCAGCTGCGGATCTCGCCGTCGAGCAGTGGCTGGAGGAACTTCTCCTTCTGCTCTGGCGTGCCGTGGTCGACGAGGATCTCCATGTTCCCCGTGTCGGGCGCGGAGCAGTTGAAGGACATCGGGGCGACGATCGGGCTCCGGCCCATCTGCTCGCAGAGCATCCCGTACTCCCAGTTGCTCAGGCCGGCGCCGTATTCGCCGTCGGGCAGGAAGAGGTTCCAGAGACCCTCTTCCTTCGCCTTGGCCCGGAGCTCGACGAGGATCTGCGGATAGGGGACGCCGGGCTTGACCTCGTCGTCGATCGCCTGGATCGCCTCGGCCTCGACCGGATAGACGTGCTCGTCCATGAACGCCGAGATGCGCTCGAGCAGGGACTCGACCTCGGGCGAGGGCTTGAAGTCCATTATCTGGACCCTACGACATCCCGCGATAGCGGGCGAAGAGCTCCCCCTCCGACTCGAGCAGCCAGGCCAGCTCGACCTGGTCGACGTCGGGCAGCGCGCCCTCCAGGATCCTGGACCCCTCACCGCCGGCGATCTTCGGGGCGATCGTCAGAAAGAGCTCGTCGGCCAGGCCGCCCTCACGGAGCCGGCCATGCAGGGTCGGGCCGCCCTCGCAGAGGACCGACTTGATGCCGCGCTCGGTGAGCAGCCAGGCGAGCGCCCGGTCGAGCTCCACGCCATCCGGATGCCGGACAACGGTCACCGGCGTCGCCGTCTCCGGCGGCTCCTCCTCGGAGGCGGTGAAGATCACGACGCGGCCTCCGCCATCGGTGAAGAGCCCGGCGTCCCAGGGGAGCTCCATCCGATTGGAGACGATCACGGCGAGCGGGTCGTGGGCGAGCCCGGTGCGCTCGCGGTAGGCGCGGAAGTCGGGGTTGGAGACAATGCGGCCGTAGCGCTCGGCGCGCATCGTCCCGGCGCCGATCATCACGGCGTCCACCCGCGTGCGCAGGCGCTGCAGCATCTCCGTGTCGGTGTCGCTGCCGATTGGGCCCGAGCGGCCGGAGATCGCGGCACGGCCGTCGAGGGTGGTGGCGAAGTTGAGGACCAGATAGGGCCTGTCGGGGTGCGCCGATTCCTTCAGGTCGAGCCCGGCGAGCTGCTCGGCGACCGTGATCTCGGCCTCGTCGGGAAGCAGCCGCGTGACGGGATGGGTCTCACCCGGGATCTTGCTCATCGGCCTTCGATCTCGCTGAGATGCTCGACGTTGGCGGCGTCTTCGGCCTCCGCGCTGGGCTGGCCGCCGAACCAGGCGTCCAGGATCTCGGCGAGCTCGGCCTCCGAGGTGGCTCGCAGGCTGAGCGCCAGGGCGTTGGCGTCGTTCCACTTCCGAGCGCCGTCGGCGGTCTGCGCGTCGAGGCAGAGCGCGGCGCGGACGCCGTCCACCTTGTTGGCGGCGATCGACGCGCCGGTGCCCGTCCAGCAGCAGACGACCGCCTGCTCAGCGCGGCCCTCGGCGACGTCCCGCGCCGCGGCCTCGCTCGCCCAGGCCCAGTCGTCGCGCTCCCCTTCCGCCAGTGCGCCGTGTGCGATCGGCTCATGGCCTCGCTTCCGGAGCTCCTCGAGCACGGCATCGGCGACGCCGACCCTCTCGTCAGCAGCGACGGCGACTTTCACGGCTGGCTCAGTACTGCTTCCAGCCCGCGAACTCCCGACCGGCGAACCCCTGCAGGGCCGCGACGTCGTCGGCGAACTGCGGCCGCAGCGTCTCCATGATCGACTCCGGGATCTCGGGCTTGGGCGCGGGGGGAGCCTCCGGATCGTGGACGATCTTCTCGACCATCCAGCGCATCCGCTCGGGAAGGCGGTCGAAGTTGCGGTCGAAGGAGCGGAAGCCGGGGAGCTTGATGAGCTTCTCCATGAACTGGTACTTGTCGGTCTCCTTCGCCGAGGACTTCTCCCACTCGCGGTCGAACTGCTCGGAGTGGAAGTCCTCGTCGACGCCCGCGAAGCGGAACGCCTTGCGCATCGTTCCCTCGCGGTCGGTCTGCAGCTCCTCCTGGGTGATGATCTCGATCTGCGAGCGGTCGAAGCGCTCGATGTAGGGCTGGAGCTGCATCCAGTAGCGGGAGCGGGTCACGTAGGTCTGGTCGCTGCGGGCGAGGGCCTCCTCCATCGTCCGGGTCTCGTACCCGGCGCCGACGGCGTGAGCCCAGTGGGAGAGGATCCGGGAGATCGGGTCGCGCACCATGTAGAGCAGCTTGGCGTCGGGGATGTGCTCATCGATGCGCTGCGGTACGCCCTCGAAGTACGGGAGGTTCGTGTAGTGAGGGGAGGACTCGCCACGGACCGCGAAACGGGCGTCGAAGCGGCCGCGATACCAGTCGAGGCCGAGGTCCCAGTTGAGCTCGTCGACGAAGAAGTTGAGCTCCTTGGGCTTCGACATGTTGATCTCGGGATGAAGCCCCAGGTAGTGGTGGATGCTCGTCGTGCCGCACTTGAGCCCGCCGATGATCATCAGGTTGGGCAGGGCGGCGTGGCGGCGACGGCGTCTGGGCACGCGTCCGCCCCGCTTGCGATCGGCGGCAAAGCGCTCTCGCGCCCGCAGGCACATCGCCTCGTCGGCGGGATCGTGCGTGGGGGGAGGCATGGCCGGAGCTTGAACGGCAGCCATGAAGGCGGGCATGTTAGCGTCGGCCGCCGTGGACGTCTTTCGAACTCCCGACGAGCGCTTCGAGGGCCTGCCCGGCTACGACTTCGAGCCGAACTACGTCGAGATCGACGGCCTCCGGCTCCACTACGTCGACGAGGGGGAAGGCCGGCCGATCGTCTGCTTCCACGGCGAGCCGACCTGGGCCTATCTCTACCGGAAGATGCTCGTTCCGCTGGTCGAGGCCGGGAACCGGGTGATCTGCCCCGACATGGCGGGATTCGGGCGCTCGGACAAGCCAACGGATCGCGACTGGTACACGTACGACCGTCACAGCGAGTTGATCGGCGGGTTGCTGGCCGGGCTCGATCTCTCCGACGCGACCGTGGTGGTGCAGGATTGGGGAGGCCCGGTCGGGCTCCGCTGGGCCACCGAGAACCCAGACCGCGTCGGGGCCCTGGTGATCCTCAACACCGGCCTGTTCCTCGGGCGGGTCTCGAAGGGTTTCATCGCCTGGCGGAACTTCGCTGAGAAGAACCCCGACCTTCCGGTTGGCTTCGTGGTCCAGGGCGGCACGACCACGGAACTGCCGGACGAGGTCGTCGCCGCCTACGAGGCGCCCTTCCCGACGCCGGACTCGAAGGCCGGCGCAGCCCAATTCCCGCTGCTCGTTCCGATGTCCGAGGACGATCCGATGGTCGCCCAGCAGCGTCAGATGCAGGAGGAGCTCGGCAGCTGGCAGAAGCCGGCTCTGGTCGCGTTCTCCGACAGCGACCCCGTCCTCCCGTTCCCGAAGGCGGGCGATCGCTTCGTCGAGGTGATCCCGACCGTCTCCGACCAGGTGAAGATCGAGGGGGCTGCCCACTTCCTTCAAGAAGACCGGGGTGAGCAGATCGCGGGGGAGATCCTCCGTGTCTTCGCCTGAGCTGGACCGGCTCCCCTGGCGTGGCCGGGAGGACGACCGCCCGCGCCTGCCCGTGCCCCCGGCGCCCATGCCACTGCTGAACGGCCGGAGGTTCCGAAAGCGCTGGCGCTGGGTCGGCGCCTTCGCAGGCAACCTGATGGCGTTTGCCGCGGTCGCGCAGGTCGGTCCCGCGTCGATGACCTTCTGGGGCGTCTGGGATCGAGAGCGCAGACGGCTCTGGGAGCGCACTCGGCGTGGCCTGCCGGGCCGCCGCCGCGAGGTCGAGATGCGCGGGCGCGACGTCCACGTGCGCGCGGGGAACATCGAGTTCGACCTCGAGTTCGCCGCGGGCAATCCGGTCGAATGCATGTGCCCGAACGGCGAGGGCGGGTACACGTGGACCAGAAAGGCGGCCGGGATGCCGGTCCGCGGTGAGATCCGCATTGGGCGCAGAACGAACAAGCTTGAGGGACTGGGCGTCGAGGATGATTCGGCGGGCTATCACTCGCGCTACACCTCGTGGAAGTGGTCGGCCGGCGTCGGCACCGCTCAGGACGGCCGCTCCTTCGCCTGGAACCTGGTCAGCGGCATCAACGACCCTCCGAGCTCGAGCGAGCGCACGATCTGGGTGGCGGGCGAGCCGACCGAGCCCGGGCCCGTCCAGTTCCAGGGGCTCGACACGATCCACTTCGAGGACGAGTCGCGCCTCAACTTCACGGCCGAGACACAGCGCTCCCACCACGAGGGCATCCCGCTCCTCGCCCGCTCGGACTACGAGGCGCCGCTCGGCACCTTCAGCGGGACACTCATGGGCCTCTCCGTCGAGTCGGCGCTCGGCGTGATGGAGGCGCACGATGCCGTCTGGTAGGCAGGAATGGATCGCAATGGCGAAGGCCGTCTACGGCCGCTTCGGTGAGGTCCAGGTCACCGATCGAGCCGCGGCACAGACCTACTACTCGATCCTCTCGCTCTTCCCCGGCCTGCTGGTCGTGGTCTCGCTGCTCGCCCTGGTCGGGCACTATCCCGACACGTACCGCAGCATCGTCAACACGCTGCGCGACGCGGCTCCGGGGACCGCGGTCAACACGATCGACAGCGGGCTACGGGACGCGCTCTCCAATCGGAGCAACGCCGGGATCCTGCTGATCGTCGGGATCCTGCTCTCGCTCTACTCGGCCTCGGGCGCGATGGGGGCGGCGATGCGCTCGCTGGAAGCGATCAACCGGGCGAACAAGGGGCGGGACTTCCTCCCGAACCTCGGCGTTCGCCTCGGGCTGACGGTCCTCGTCACGGTCCTCGTCTTCGTCTCGTTCCTGTCTGTGGTCATCGCTGGCCCGCTCTTCGGGGCGATCGCCGACGCCGCGGGCTTTCCGGCGTTCGTCAAGGGCCTGGTCGGCTACCTGCGCTGGCCGATCGGCGTGGCGGCCCTGCTCACCGCGTTCGCGATCGTCTACGCGCTCGGGCCACGCCGCACGCCCCTGCCCGGGGACCGCTCGTTGCGCTCGGTGCTGCCCGGCGCCATAGTCGGGACCGCCCTGTGGTTCGCCGTTTCCCTTCTCTTCACGCTTTACGTGTCGCATTTCGGCTCTTATGACAAGACCTATGGGACCCTCGGCGCGATGATCTCGCTGCTGATCTGGCTCTGGCTCGGCAATCTGGCATTCCTCCTCGGCGCGCTCTTCAACGCCGAGGGCTATCGGGCCGTGGACAAGGCTTGATGGTCGCCCCCCTCGGGGTGGACCTGGGCGCCAGCTTCGACAGCTTCCAGCACGGTGCCCAGGAGTTCTTCCACCGCCTCTCGGAGATCGCCTGGCCCTCGATGGCGATCGCGCTCGTCTTCTACCTCGGCCACCTGCTGGCGCGGAGTCGCGCCTGGCAGAACGTCCTCCGGGCCGCCTATCCGAACCGCAAGGTGCCGTTTCCCCGGATCGCGGCCGCCTACCTGGTGGGCGCCGGGATGAACAGCGTCGTGCCGGCCCGGATCGGCGATGCCGTGAAGATCTTCCTCGCCAAGCGCTCGATCCGCCGCTCCACCTACCCGACCGTCGTCTCGTCGTTCTTCGTCGGCTCCGTGTTCGACACCTCGGCCGGGATCCTCGTCTTCATCTACGCGCTCACCCAGGGCCTGCTCCCGAAGCCGCCGGAGCTGCCCGACCTGCCCGCCTTCGACATCGCCTTCTGGGCGCAGCATCCGAGCTTCCTCGTCTTCACCCTGACGGCCCTCGGCATCGCGATCGTGGTCGTCTTTGCGTTGCTGGCCCGGCGGGTCGAGGCCTTCTGGGACCGGGTGAAGCAGGGCGCCATCGTCCTGGCGACCCCGGTTCTCTATCTGAAGACGGTCGCCTCCTGGCAGGGGCTCGGCTGGGTGCTGCGCTTCTTCTCCTTCTGGTTCTTCCTCGACGCCTTCCACATCGGGGGCTCCTTCCAGAACGTGATGCTGGTGATGAGCGTCCAGGCCGTGGCGAACATCCTGCCCCTGACGCCGGGCGGGGCCGGCGCCCAGCAGGCGCTGCTGGTCGCCACCCTGGTCGGCCCGGGGCCGATCGCCGTCCTCACCTACTCGGTCGGCCAGCAGATCGCCGTCGCCGCCTGGACCGCGATCCTCGGCACGCTCGCCCTGATCTTCGTCTTCCGCACCACCGACTGGCGCAGCCTGATCCACAGCGCGGGCAAGGAGGCCGAGCAGCACGCGAAGGCCTAGCTCCCGGGCCGCGAGGCGATCTTCCAGCGCCAGGGCGCCTCGGGCACCAGCCGCGCTCCATTCCCCGTTTCGGGGTGTTGCAGATGAAAGGAGGAGCTTGCCGAGAATGGCAAAGACAACAGGAGGAGGATTGGTATGACAAAGCGCAAGTACCTGGTCGGTGCGCTGCTGAGTGTGATCGGGGCGCTGGCCGTCTCGAGTACCGCATCGGCGGCGGTCACCAGCCAGTACTACAGAGTGGTGGCGAAATCGCCCAAGCAGCAGAAGAAGGTGTTCGGTCCCCTCAAGTCCTTCAAGAACGTTGTTGACACCAACTACACCGGCGGGTTCAGCCCGTTCGGGACCCAGACCGTCCTGCGCTTCACCAAGGACATCAAGTTCACGCCCGGCAAGATCAAGAAGTGCGACCTCGGCGCGGTCAGCACCATGCCGCAGGCCCAGTCGGACGCCATCTGTGGCGCCAGCAAGGTCGGAACCGGCAGCGCCACGATCAACGGTGGTCTACTGCGCGGGGTGGTCGTCGCCTACAACGGCGTGCCGAGCGGCGGCAGCCCAACTATCGGTCTGCACACCGACGTGTACCTGCCGTCCGGGGCCTATTCGTTCAGCACCACGCTGACCGGCGTGCTCAACACACACGCCAACACGCTGACCGTGTCGATTCCGCCGACCGGCACGGCGATCACGCATTTCGAGACGACGCTCGACAAGAAGAAATCCGGCAAGAAGAAGGGTCAGACGACGTACTACGTGATGGCTCGCTGCAAGAAGAAGAAGTGGGTCAACTCGGAGACCACGACGTACAGTGACGGCCAGTCGCTCACCGCCAAGAGCGTCCAGAAGTGCAAGCAGAAGAAGTCCAAGAAGTAAGCGGCCCTACAGCTGGAATCGGTGAGAGGGCGGCTTCGGGCCGCCCTCTCACGTCCATGTCCAAAGCGGTTGCGTGTCGGCCGCGCCGGCCGGCCTCCGCCTACCTGCGGCAGCCACAGCGAAGTTGCCGCTTTCGACCCGAAGCGGTGGCACTCGATCGTCAGCAATCGACCAGCTCCACCAAGGTTCCGCGCCCGGTCCCAGCGCCCTTTCCGCCCGGCTGCGCTGGGAGCGTGCCGCGCAACATACTCGCGTGGAACCTGAAGGAACCGGATAGTCAAGAGCGGCACTTTGAGCAGTTCGTCGCCGGGAACAAGCCCCGGGCGGACGCCATGCGGCTCTGGGGAGCGGGGCCCGCCACAATCGGTCACGAGCGTGGGGTGGCTGCCGGGGTGACCGTTACTTGGCCAGTCGCCCGACGACTCCGATCCGCTGGCCAGGACAGGGGATGGTCCTGGCGCAGTGAAAGCCGGCCCAGGCGGTGCCATCCGGCGCAATCGTGTCGGTGCCGTAGAAGAAGCGGTCGCCGAACGTCTCGCTGTCCGCGGCGTTGACCAGAGGCTCGGCGGGGTCGTTCACCGAGGCGCTCCAGAAGCGCGGTCGCCCGGTGAAGACGTTGTGAGTCTCGGTTATGTAGCCATTGAAGTGAGCGCCGTCGGTGGTTCCGAGGTATGAGAGCGCCACCTCCCCGCGCCTGCGAACCGCCACCGCCACGCGTCGCACGCTCTGCACGCCGGGGGGCGCGACCATCATTGGCGGGTTCCAGCTGGCGCCGTGATCGGTCGACGTGCTCAGGTAGGGGAGGGCGCCGGGGCCCCTCCACGCGAAGTAGAGGTTGCCGTGGAGGTCGGCGGCGGTTCCCGATGTGTAGATGTCCTCGAGCCCAGAGCCGACGATCGGGCGGAACTGCCAGCTCGCACCCTCGTCGTGGCTGATCGCGACGCCTAGGGCTCCGCACAGCTCGGTCGGGAAGTAGAGCACCCCGTCGGGACCGGCGACGCCGGGTCGCGAGGGGTGACGCTCCGTGCAGCCCGGCGGCGGCGTGGGATCGGGAAAGGCGCCGGTGAAGCTGAAGCTCAGACCACCATCGAGCGACCTGTAGCACCACAGGTTGCTGGAAGCGATATCGGTCGCGTTCGCGCAGTAGTAGACCACGTGGGGATAGCCGGCCGCCTGCGGTCCGGAGGGAGGCGGCGGGCCTTCCAGCAGCTTCTCCCCTCCCTGGGCGGGGCAGCCGACCGAGGGGTTGGTTTGCCAATGGTCGCCATCGTCGTCGCTCCATGAGATCCGTGCGCCGCAGAGATCTGGCTGCGTAGTGGCGAACCAGATTCGTGACGTCTCGGGGTCGATGCTCATCCAGGGTGGCACCAGACCGCCCGTGGTCGGCCCCCCGGAGTCAAGCTTGGACCAGGTCGCTCCCAGGTCCCGTGAGCGGACGACCCACTCTGGCCCCTGCAGTGTGTTCTGCGGCGGCGGGGAGGTGTTCTCGAGCAGCGGCGCATAGAAGAGTGATCCCGCGGGCGTGACCCCGACCGAGCCCGCCTCGCTGGTCGTCCCGACGAAAGCCATGCATGGCACCGGGGCAGAGGCCCGCACGCCGGGAGCTGGAACCGCGCCGCCGTAGTGAGCAACGGCGGGCCGCGATGGATCGCAACCCGGTCCTTCGGGGCCCTGCTTCGCCGCGGCCGAGGATGCCACCGACGCCACCAGCGCCATGACCACGCTCAGCGCCAGGACCCCCACCCTGCCAGCTCGAGACACGCAAGTGCGAGCCAGGCTTTGATACATGCCGCGATATTTGTATCATGTGTCCGCGAGCTTTGATCACAAGGTGGAAGAGATGAAGAGACCGTTTGCGCTTCGACTCGCAACGTTCTTGGCGGTAGTGCTGGGTCTGCTCTTTGCGGCACCGGCAGCGGTCGCGAAGCACGGGTCCGGCCTCGACCAATCGAGCATCCACCCGATGGTCTTCGTACACGGTGGCAGCGGGTCAGGCGGCCAATTCGAGTCGCAGAAGATGCGCTTCACGGAGAACGGATATCCGGACGACTACGTTCGGGTCTTCGAGTACGACTCGAGCTTCTCCGTCGAATCGCAGGTTGATGTCCAGGCGAGGCTCGATGTCTTCATCACCCAGGTGAAGCAGGAGACCGGCCGCGACCAGGTCGATCTCCTGGGCCACTCGCTGGGCACCGCCGTCTCCCAGACCTACCTCAACAGCTCTCCCGCACACGCCGCGAACATCGCCCATTACGTGAACATCGACGGTGCACAGGCGGCCTCGCCGCCGGGCGGCGTACCGACCCTGGCCATCTGGGCGGGCAGGGGGACGCCAGGTCGCTCGATCGGAGGGGCGATCAACGTCACGGTCCCCAACCAGACGCATGTCCAGTCGGCGACCTCGGCGGAGTCCTTCGCCGAGATGTTCAGGTTCTTCACCGGCCGGGTCCCGGATACGACCGACATCGTGCGCGATCACGGCAAGATCACGATCGCCGGACGGGCGGTGCTGTTCCCGCAGAACGTCGGCGTCCCCGCGGGTACCGCGCTGACGATCTGGAGGGTGAAGGCTTCAAACGGCCGGCGGATCGCGCACCCGGTCGCGACCCCCGCCCTGGCGAGCGACGGGTCTTGGGGACCCGTCAAGGTCCAGAGCGGGAAGCGGTACGAGTTCGTCCTCCAGCAGCAGGGACAGTTCCATCACTTCTTCTATGAGCCGTTCCGGCGCAGCGACCATCTGATCCGGCTGCTTACGAACGTGCCGGGCACCAGCTTCGACTTGATCCAGTCCCGCAGCCCGAACCACGTCAACTTGATCATGACCAGGTACAAGGAGCTCTGGGGCGATCAGGGCTCGGAGAACGACGTGCTCACGGTCAACGGAACGAACGTCATCAACGCCGCGACCAGCCCGATCAGCAACAGGACGATCGCGATGTTCGCGTTCGACCAGGGCTCCGACGGGCAGAGCGACGTCAGCGCACCGATCCCCGTGTTCTTCGGCCTTCCGTTCCTGAGCGCCGTGGACCTGTACATTCCCGCAGCTTCGCCGCCGACGGGGACGGTACGAGTGGTACTCACCTCTCGGGGATCGGGGCCGGCTCGCGCGGCGAGCTTCCCCAACTACCCGTCGTCCAACAACACGGTCACGGTGCAGTTCAACGACTTCGAGCACTAGCGACGCGGGGAACTGGCTAGTCCCAGACGAATGCCGGCCGTTTGGAGGTCTTCTGCCCCTTTATGCGGCGTTTCGGGGCGGGCCGATCCCCTGCGGAGGCGACTGAGGCCCCAGCGGCCAGCGGCGCGGCTAGTCGTGATGCTTGGATGCGTGCTTGAACGCCTTGGCCTGAGAGCGGATCAGGTCGACCTGATCGCCAAGGGCGATGTTGGCGTCGACCAGATGCAAGCCCCAGGTGGCGTCCGGAATCGGGTTCAGATGTGCGGCTCCGTTCTGTTCGGCGATCTGAAGGACGTTGGCGTTGTCCGCCGATGAGCAGTGGCCGTTGTAGGCGCCCTCAGCCTCGACCCAAGGGGTGGAGACCTGCGGCACGGTGAATCCGACCAGCGGGGTTAGCAAGCCGAGAATCGTGCCCGGCGCGAAGGGCTCCGTCGGGAACACCGTGTCCAGCGGCGCCGAGCCGCCGCCCAGCGCGGCCGGGTTCCTGCACAGCACCTGCAGCCCCGCGATGCTGGTGTGCCCGAACAAGGCGTTCGCGGGCACCGGCCCGTCGAAGGTGGAGAAGGCGACCACGCAACCCACCTGAGCCTCCGAATGGCAGGCCGGGATGTGCTGGAAGTCGCCGCCGACGTCGCTGCCCTGTTGGACGGTGACGTTGCCGCCAAGCAGGAGCGCCGAGACCAACTTGGCACGCTCTGCCGGATTCGGATCTATCTCCTGGCTGATCAGCTGCCGCAGGACAAAGGTGCCCTGTGAGTGGCCGATCAGGACAACGCCGCGGCCATCGTTGTACTTCTGCAGGTAGTCGTTCCAAGCGTTGAGGACGTCGGAGTATGCAAGCGCGGGATCTCCCTGAGCCCCGCCGGTGATCCCCGCCAGGGTGAGCTGCCGGTACATCGGGGCGAAGACCCGGCACTGCAGCGAATAGCGGGCGGCCTGGTACAGCGCGATCGAGCGCTCCTCGGGGTCGATGTCGAGGTTCGCGTTACCGGTCGGCTGATCGCTGACCGTGGGATAGACGTAGAAGCAGTCGATCTTGGGGTGCTTCTTCGCCTTCTCGTGCTTGACGTGAAGCGGCTCGCCAGTTGGCGATATCACGGTGGTGTCGAAGCCGGGTTCGCAGGGGTTGTCGGCAATGCCGGGCTTGCAAAGCCATACGGGCTCTGCCGCTGCCGCCGAGGATGTCGCAATCGCGTACGCGGCCGAGGCAAGGACACAAACGGCAAGAACGAGCACTGATCTGCGCATTGAAACTCCCCTCCGGTGTCTTCCGCTGACGGTCGTGCTGAAGGAGGATCGCGGCGTCGCCGCCACCGAAAAGACTATCTCGGTAACAGCCCGGGCGATTAGTCGTCAACTTGTCCGCTTTAGCTAGCCAATGAAGTAGAACGGGTCGGGCAGCCTGAAGGCGCGATCGGCGTGTCCGCCCCGCAAGTCGCTTTCCTGGTCGCCGACGTTGGCCACGATGTCGTAGCCCTGCTGCTCGATCTTGGCGCGCTCACCGCTCTTGTAGGGGATTACCGAGCCCCCTGGGCTCGGGTTGAGGATCAGGCCGTTCCAGTTGTGGAACCCGGCGCTCTGCAGGTTCGCCTCAGTCTGCGTGCGCACCAATGGAATGCTGGCCGGGCGGCCGGTGATGAAGAAGACCGCGAAACCGTGCGACTTGGCGAAGTTGTAAAGGTCGAGGGTCGGCTGTATCACGGGATCGTTACCCGCGATCACCCCGATCGCCAGCTGGCCGGTGGTGTTGGTGAAATTGGACGCAGCGAGGTTCGTGTAGTTGGAGAGCGAGGTCTCGTCGATGTCGAGAACGAGTGCGGGGCGCCGGCACCCGGGGTTCGCGGCTGCGGCAGCCGGGCACCGCGGGTAATGTCGTCGACCGAGGAAGTCTTCGGCTTTCTGGTCGACCGCACCCAGGTCCTGCGTGTAGGCGCCAGAATCGTGGTAACTCTTAAGCGGCGAAGCGTAGTCGCCCGCTCCGACCGTCCCGCTCGCCCCCACGAGGGGCAGCCCCTCACCGGTGGGATGGATCCCATAGATCGGAGTGCCGTCGCTGACCGCAGTCTGATGAATGTCGTCGGAGCTACCGAGGCCAGCCGCCAGCGCGATCGCACCGGTGACCAGGACAGCCAGCGCCACCAGTAGCGTGGCGCGAAACAGCGATCCAACTCCCTTCAGCACACGAAGATCATTTCATTTCGAGGCCGCGAAAGCAGAAGCGCGCCTGCGTGAGAGTGGCCATGCCGAGGCTCGATCTCGGGCGGACAGCGCCGCGCGAGATTCTCACACCGGGGCGAAAAAGTGAAAAGCTTGCGCCCGATGTTCAGGTTTCGTGGGCCAAGGACGGCGGTAGCGGCGCTTGCGCTTTTGCTCACCGTTGGTGCGGCCTGGGCCGCCGCGGCACAGCTGGGGGTGATCGGACCGAGCAACCGCATCCAGCCGACCGGTCGCAAGCTGGATCCGGTGGGCAAGCTGACGGAGCTCGGGAACTTCCCGACCGGTGGCGCGCTCACGACCGACGGCCGCTTCCTGTGGACCCTTTCCACGGGCCGGGGCCGCAACGACATCCGGATCGTCCGCGCGGCGCCGAGGCACGGCAACGGCAACGCCGGCGTCGACGACGTCGTCCAGACGATCCAGATGCCGGGGCTGAGCGGCGGCATCGCGATGGCCCCTGACGGCCACACCGCCTACGTATCCGGCGTCGCCGACTCGCCGCACAAGGACCAGCAGACGCCGCCTAGCGTGCCGGGCCGCGGCGGCGACGTGATCCACGTCCTCACCTACGACCCGGGAAGCGGGATCGCCCAGCGCGACGGCGTGATACCGGTGCCGCCCCCTGCGGGCACGCCGCCGTATCAGACCTTCCCGCCCGGCTCGGCGACGGAGTCCTGGCCGCGGGACCTGGCGGTGAGCCCGGACGGGAAGACGCTGCTGGCGGCGCTCAACCTCGCCGACGCGGCGGCGGTGATCAACACCCAGACGCAGTCGGTCCGCTACGTCGGCGTCGGCCACTACCCCTACGGCGCCGCAATCACCAACGACGGGCGTTTCGGGCTGGTCACGAGCGAGACCGAGGGGACTGTGTCGGTGATCGACCTCGCGACCGGCAGCGTCGTTAAGAGCATCCAGGTCGGCCCGCACCTCTCGCACCCGGAGGGGATGGCGGTTGATCCGAAGGCGCCGCTGGCGTTCGTCGCCAATGCCAACCAGGACGTGATCGCGGTGATTGACACCGACACGATGACCGTGGACAGGACGCTGTCGCTGGCGCGCCCGCAGGGGACCGGAACTACCCCAAGCTACGTCAGCGTCACCCCTGACGGCTGTGACCTGCTGTCGGCCGACTCCGGGGAGGACGCCGTCGCCGTCTTCGCGCTGTCCGACGCCGATCGCTGCGGCTCGCCCGGCCACGGCAACGGGTCGCAGCCGCCGCGACATCCCTTCGAGCTGATCGGTCGGCTCCCGGTCGGCTCCTATCCGACCATGGCGGCGGCCAACCCGCAGGGCCAGCTCGTCTGGATATCCGCTCGCGGCCTCGGCGTTGGGCCAAACCCCAACGGCCCCGACCCGAGGTCCCCGCTCGACAGCGACGACTTCATCAACAGCTTCCAGTACCTGCCCTCGATCGTGCGCGGCGACGCCGGCATCCTGGACTTCCCCAGCGACCGCAGCATCCGCAGGCTCACCCCCGACGCCGATCGGCAGATCGTCCCCACCAACACCCAGTCGCCTCCGGCCGGGACGCCGATCCGAGCCGGCGGCCCGATCAAGCACGTCTTCTACATCGTGCGGGAGAACCGCACCTACGACCAGATGCTCGGCGACGATCCGCGTGGCGACGGCGACCCCAATCTGACCCTGTTCGGCGAGCACTTCACGCCCAACATGCACGCCCTCGTGCGGCGCTTCCCGCTGCTCGATCACGTCTACGCCGACTCCGAGGCCTCGATCGACGGCCACTACTGGACGGCGGCGGGCGCCGTCTCCGACTACGTCGTCAAGAACTGGCCGCAGAACTACGCCGGGCGTGGCCGTCCCTACGACTTCGGTGCCTATGAGGTGAGCAAGCCGCCGAACGACTACCTCTTCCACCGTGCTCTGCACGAAGGCGTCTCGTTCTACAACTACGGCGAGGCGCTGGCCGGACTCTCGCCGTTCCCCGACAAGGACCGAACCCCGGAAGCGACGGCCGAGAACGCCCAGGTGGCCGACATCTCGCGCTCCGACGTCCAGATCGTCGGCGGCTGCTACGACTCAGACATTGCGATCTTCTCGAGCTTCGGGACGGGCTCCGACGTCTACGACTCCTCGCTGCCCCCAGGCGCGTCCCCCGGCTCCCACTCCCGCTTCGACTGCTTCAGGAGCCGCTTCGAGTCCCAGGTCGCGACCAACTCTGTCCCGGCCTTCAACTACCTCTCGCTGCCGCTCGACCACACCCAGGGTGTGCTGCCGGGCGCGCGCACGCCCGACGCCGACATCGCCGACAACGACTGGGCGCTGGGTCAGATCGTCGACCTCATCTCGCATTCGCCGATCTGGAACAGCTCGCTGATCCTTGTCGCGGAGGACGACTCACAGGACGGTGCCGACCACGTCGACGCCCATCGCATCCCCAGCCTTGTGATCAGCCCCTACACGCAAAGCGGCGCCGTGGTCCACGATCGGTACGACCAGCTCTCCCTCCTCCGCACCCTGGAGATCATCGCCGGGCTTCGGCCGCTTCACCTCGCCGAGGCCCTCGCGGTTCCGCTCTACAACGCGATGACCGCGACCCCGGGCAACGGCGCCCCATACGACGCGATCGTGCCGTCGGTGAACCTGACCGGGAGAAACCCGGCCACCTCGGCGAACGTGCGGGCCTCGGCCGGGCTGCCGCTGAACGCGCTCGACCAGGTCCCGCAGCGGCGTCTGGACGGGATCCTCTGGCGCTACCGGCACGGTGCGGCCGCAAAGCCGCCGCCGCCGGGCCCGAACGGCTCCGCCGAGGACAGCAGCGACCGCGACCAGAGCGGCAACCAGGCGCTGGCCCATCCGCGCCGCTTCATGCGCGACCTGAAGCGCATGCTGCGCGCGGAGCGCCGCCGAGCAGGACGGGCGCGGCGCCACAACCACAACTAGTCCGCACGTCCGTCCGTCTTGCGCCCCGCGGGCAGCTCGCTGCCTAATCCTGTCGCCCGGCGACCGGCGAGCAGATTGACGTGATCTTCGGCAAGTCAAGAGGGCCGCTTTCTCTTTGAAGACGACCCAAGCTGTTAAGGGGGTGATCGCCCCGCCGCCGAAGGTGTCATCGGTCCGCTCCCAGCAGGTGGATGAGTTGGACTCATTTCTCTTTCGGCGCTCGGGGCGCAGATCGGTCCTGGGAGCGGCCTCGGCCGCTCAATTCCATGCGGGACCGTCAGGCGGTCAGAAAGCAGCTGAAGTTCGCCGAGGCAGGTTGTTTGAAGGCCTCGCGGCGCGAGAGCATGTGCCAGGCCGCGATCAGGAGCTTGCGGGCGACCGCCGGCGCGCCGCCCGGCGCAGGGTCCGCGAGCCGGGAGGCGGAGCAGCATGCGTGATTCGGCCATGGTGTGCGTGGCAGCCGCTCATGTTGGCGGGCGCGATGGAATCGACCAGCGCCAGGGCGGCTCCTCGGGGGCCGGGAACTCGTAGTGGTCCTTGCCCGGCAGGGTCTCCAGCGGGACCAGCGCCGGATCCTGTTCGAGGCTCAGCCTGATCCCCTGGGCGGCGGCGATCTGCCTGGGGTCGGCGCTACGCACGATCGGCTCCCAGCCCAGCCCCGGTATCTAGAGCCAGTTAGTAACCCACACTCGTGGGCTGACATGACGCGCTACTCATCCAAAGTGCCGTTTTTCGTCCAAAGCGGCTATCTCGGGGCGGCGAACCTGACTTCTGCTTTCACGCGGAGGGAGAAGCCGAAGCAGCGCTGAGATCCGGGGTACCCGGTGGGTGCGAAATGACCGTGATGTCGGCACCCTGGTCCTGCGGAGTCTCCACTCCGACCTTCTCAAGGACGAGCCGGAATACCCACGTGTCGTTCACCGGGAGAAGCACGCCGGTGACTCTCGGCGAGACGTTCTGCGAGGTGAAGAGTGTGTCGAGGACAGGCTTGGCGAAGTTGTCGAGATCGAAGGCCGGTCTATCCAAATCCTCTGGAGTCATTCGGAAGATCACCTCGACGTCGAACTTGGTTTGCAAGGGCGGCGCACTGAATGGGGCCTGCGGATAGGTCGATTTCACCTCGTCGCGTATGGCCTCCCTCCAGCGGATGTCCTTGACGCGCGCTGGGTGTCCACGCACCCGAATCCGCCACCGATTCGGGTGCTCATCGCGACTGGTCGAGGGGTCCGGATACTTATGGATTGGCTGAGCGTAAACATAGAACCGCTGCTTCGTAAACGGCTGCTGCTCTGGACGCACAGCCCTAGCCGTCCGTAATCGTCAGGAACTACCGCTCGGCGCGAGGACCGACAGCGGAAGGTCGCGCAAGGGGTCGCGCTCCCGCACGCGCCCATTTGTGCGACAGCCTCACGCGAAGGCAGGCGTCACTCGTCGGTAAGTTGAACTGCTCGAGACGGGCATCGAGTGAGCCCGCCGTAGCGTCCCGGCCGCGGGCGCTAGCCGCGTCGGCGGAGGGCGCGACGGAGCGTGAGGTACGCCGCCACCGGAGGGATCGAGAGCGCGACGACGCTCCCGAGTGCAAGCTCGTCGCCGACGTTGCTGCTCGCCACCGGTCGACCGCGCAGCCGCTCACGCAGCGCGTCAAAGGTGTTGGCGGAGCGGTTGGCGACCCCCATCGCCTGGGTGACTAGCTCGAGGTCGGCTCGCTCGCGCTCGTCATAGTGCCGGGCGAGCTCGGCTTCGAGCTCGTCGGGGACCGGGTCCAGATCGGCTCGGGTCCGCGCCTGCGCCCAGGCGATCGCCGCCCAGGTCCGACGGTCGAACTGCTTTGGGTCGTGACCCTCGATCGCCGCCAGTTCCTCGTCCGTGACGCCCTCGGCGAGCGCCCAGCGCCGGTGCGCGAGCGTGCACAGATCGCAGGCATTTGCCTGCGCGACCGCCAGCATGACCTCCTCGCGCAGGCGGGGGTCGAGGCGCCCGCGGCCCCAGACAGCAATCAGCTCCGGGGTTCGCCCCGCAAGCGCGGCCGTCTCGCGAAGTGCCTTCGCCGCCGTCGTGGTTCGAGGTTGGCGCACGGTCCAGCCAGACTAGGGGCTTCTGGGAGTCCGGCGCTCCCGGATTCACGCGAAGGGGAGGCGCCACGGCCTGTAGGCTGGGCTTGCATTGGAGCGGCCTCCCGAACAGGGTCAGCGCAAGTCCCGGTGGGGGCCTCCACCGGACTCGGACCTGATCGGCATCCCCCTCGTTCTGGGCATAGTTGTTGCCCTCCTCGCCATCGCGTTGGCGTTCGTTTTCCTCCACTGGGCCGGACTGATTGTGGTCGGCGTTGTTCTGATCGCCGCCCTCGCGATCAGCTACCGCATCGTGACCGGTTCAGAAAGCCAGGACTAGGCGTTCGGCCTCAGCAGGTGCTTCTGTGGCCCCGCCGGTCCGCGCCTCCTTTCCGCGAAAGGGAGCGCCAGATCGAAGAGCGCTCCTTTCCATGCAAAGCGGGACTACTGCTTTTCGTCCAAAGCAGCGCTTTCAGACGATCACTGCAGAGACGCTTTCGCTCCCGCTTTCACGCGGTTGCGGAAACATGGTGAGCCGCCTACCCAGTCCGGCTTCCCGTTCAGCAGGCTACCGACTAGTTGGTTGTACGTTCTGACCGAATCCTCATTGGGCTGAACCAGCTCCAGTGCTGAAAAGTGGACCTATCGCAGAGTAGGTAGCCAGCACGGAGTTCAGGCCGCCTGCGATGGCCGAGAATGTGGGCCATGGAAGGTCAGGAGATTCACGCCGAGGACGTCGCGAGGATGCGCGAGCCGATCCCCGACGGCCAGGGCACACTGCGTGCCGACATCTCCACCGCGATCGTCGGCCTCTACAAGGAGTACTACGGCAAGGGCCCGACCCACTGCCGCACCTACCTGGAGCCCGAGCTCGTCGTGGTGGTCCTGGGTGAGGGATACACGGCCGGCGAGGGGACGCTGTTTGAGGCCGGCAAGTGGTACGAGGTCCGCCAGGCCCGGCTGATCTGGCAGGACAGCATGCAGGAGCGCTTCGTCGAGTCGATCGAGGGGCTGACGCAGCGCAAGGTCAAGGCCTTCATGAGCGCCAATCGCCAGGAGCCGGACTACGCCGTCGAGCTCTTCGTGCTCGAGCCGCCGGACGCCGAGGCGGCCTAGTCTCGAATACCGCTTCGGAAAGCGCGCCGCCTATGGACGGAACGAGCGTCTTGAAGGGGCCGCTGGCCACTCGGGCCTTTACGCGGACCTGGTATCAATCAGGACGAGTGGTCTGAGGACTGCCTGCCCAGACACCCGCCTATCGAACGAGAGCGGTTCGCAGGTCGCCTGTCCCGACACCCCCAGCACCCCTCCTCGAATAGGACAGTCGCGGTCTGACCGGCTTGCGGCTCGGACTTGGACCCCTGAGCGGTCCGAGGAAGGTGGTTCAGATGGATCTTCTTGCCTGCCCGTCGTGTGGCCAGCGATTTGCCGTGCACGGTGCCGGCGTTCTCGGCGGATGGCGTTGCAGCAATTGCGACAACGAGCTGAACGTGGTCGCCCGCAATGCCTTCCGGATGAGCTATTTGCGCTCCCCGGCGCCGCCTGAGTACCACCTGCGCCCGCTGCGCAATGAGGCGGGCGGGGAAGCCAACCGAATCGAAGGCGGCCTCAATGCGTGAGAACGGACACCCTGGAGAAGCGCAGCGCTTTCAACTCCACCTCGCCCCGACCGTCGTCAGGCTGCCTCGAAGGCACAGCGCCGAGGCGGCAAACCGGATTCTCAGGGAGCTGGCCGAGTTCTACCCGGTCACCGTCCGAGGCTCAACGGTGCAGATCGCGGTGGACCGCGGTCGGGCCGCGGAGGCGCCGCTTCGCATCGCCACGATCCTCGACGACATCGACAAGAGATGGGAAGAGCACTTCCATCTGCCGGAGCTTGCTGCACCGAAGCTGTAGCGCAAAGCGGCCTTGGAGCTCCGAATTCACTTCGTTCGCATGAAGGGAGCAGCGGGCTAAACAGCCGCTTTGCATGGAAAGCAGCGGTTCCCTCCTGCAAGCAGGCATGGCTCCGTGTTCCTACTCCGACCGCAGCCGGTGGAGAACACGGATGGCGGCGCGAGCACGAGATGCGACCGTGTCCATGTGAACTTGATTCAAGGAGCAAGCAATGAAGAGCTCCCCATTGGCGGGTAGGAGAAGATGATGAAGGAGATCTTCAGCCAGGCGCTCACCGCCACCCGCGCAACGGCCTCGGTAATGGCCCGGGACCTGCTCGGCTCCCGCGCCGAGGACCCGCTGGCCGAGCGCGACCCGCGGTTCATCCGCCAGACTCTGCCGGCCTATAGCCGCGCAGCGCAACTCTACTTCCGTCCAAAGGTGCGCGGTCTGGAGCAGATCCCGGCCAAGGGGCCGGTGCTTCTTGTCGGCAACCACTCGGGCGGCACGCTGATCGCCGATACCTTCGCCTTCGCCTACGGCTTCTACAACTACTTCGGCCCCGACCGGCTGTTCCACCAGCTCGCCCACGACCTCGTCTTCCGCGTACCGGGTCTCGTCATGTTGCGCCGGTACGGGACGATCCCGGCCAATCACGAAAACGCGATGACGGCTCTGGGGCAGGGCGCTGCGCTTCTGGTCTATCCGGGCGGGGACCACGAGACGTACCGCCCCTCTTGGCACTCGGGGGAAATCGATTTCGGACATCGCAGCGGCTTCGTCCGCCTCGCGATTGCAGCTGACGTGCCGATCGTCCCCGTAGTGGCGATCGGCGGCCAGGAGACCGCCCTGTTCCTAACCCGCGGCGAGCGGCTTTCTCACCTCCTCGCCCTCGACAGACTGTTCCGGCTGAAGGTCGTGCCGATCCAAATCGCACCTCCCTTCGGCGTGACGGTGCTGGACCTGCCGGGCCGTATCCCGCTGCCCTCCCAGATCACGATCCAGGTCCTGCCCAGAATCGACCTGCGCCGTCGATTTGGCCCCCAGCCCCACGAGGAGGCGGTCTACAACGCGGTCACGATGATGATGCAGGAGGCGCTCGACGAACTCTCGGCCGAGCGCGAGCTGCCGGTCGTCGGCACGCTCGGATCGCGGCACGCGACCAGCGAGGTCGTCGAGGAGTTGGAGCACGGCGGTCTCGAGCGCGAGGTCGAGGCCGCGATCGAGGCTGACGAAGTTAAGAAGTGGGGTGGGCAGATATAGGCCGGCCGCGCGGTGTGTCCCTTGCATGGAAAGCAGCGGTTGGAGGCTGCACGGAGGAGATCGCCGGGTCGCCGGGTCAGAGCAGCTCGATTACACCCTTCACGATCAGCAGGATCCCGATCCCACCGGCGAACCGAAAGCCAAGTAGCTTGGAGTTGCCGTTGAACCAGGCCCTGAAGCGGTCGACCAGCGCGGCGTCAAGCGAGACAAGAAGCCCGACATCGGCGCCTACGAGCGGTGAGCGAACAAGTAGCGAAGGTGCTGCTTTCCATGCAAAGCAGCTATCTCGCGTGGCGGCTCTAGCGCACGGGGCGACCGCTCGGTCGCGAGGCGATCGACCAGCGCCAGGGAGGTTCCTCGCCCGGCGGAAACAGGTAGTGATCCCGGCCGGGGAGCGTCTCCAACGGAACCAGCGCCGGGTCGTCCTCGAGGTTCAGCCGGATCACGGACGCGGCGGCAATTTCGGCCACCCCCGCGGCACGGACAATCCATTGCCAACCAAGTCCCGGGCGATAGAGCCAGTAGGTGATCCGGACCGATCCCCCGGAGCGGCGCTCGTCTTCGACCACGGTGAACTCGGTCACTCGGCGCCGCGATGCCGTCAGGCCGGCTTCGGACCCGGGGACGCCGCAGGCCGGCTGCCGGCAGTGTCGGAAGTCGACCGGCAGCTCTCCGTCCTGAACGCCCGGCGCCGGAGCGAGGCTCCGGACCAGCTTGCCGACGGGGAACCCATATGCGAGCGCCAGCGGGTTCCGGCCGCAGGGCACCGGGTAGCGCGGGGTGCAGGCGATCCGGCGGGCGAGCATCTCGCCGAGCTCGCGCTCGCCGCGGGTCGGCGGGGAGGCGACCAGGGCCGCGACGGCGGCCACGATCAGGATGCCGATCATCCCGGCGAGCGCGACGTACTCGACGGAGGCGGCGCCGCGGCGTCGATCTGAGCGCGGATCCACGGGCGCAGGCTGGCGCCGGGCAGTTCCCGTGAGGCACTCACGAGTGCCGAATCGGTGACCGGTCTATGATCGAAGCCATGGAAGGTTTCGGTGGACTCTTCGGCGATCCCGAGGAGATGCGCAGGCGGATGGAGGAGCTCCAGGAGCAGATGCAGGGAGCTCAGAAGGTCGCCTGGGCGGACAACGCGATCAAGCTGGCGGTGGAGATGACTGTCGCTGCGATCGGCTCGATGGAGCTGACCGGCTCGAGCGACGAGCAGGCCGTCCAGGTCCGCGACGCGATCCGGATCGTCTTTCCCGAGGCCGTGACCCTGGTCAGGGAGGCCCGCGAGGGCCTGCAGGACTGATGCGCGGTCACGTCGGCTCGGCCTGACCGATGGGCCTCCCGGAGCCCTCGGTCGCAGGTACCTCGGTGGTCACCGGCGCATCGTCGGGAATCGGCGCCGCCATCGCAAAGGAGCTCGCCTCGCGCGGTCACTCGCTGTCGCTGGTCGCCCGCCGCGAGGAGCGGCTGCGGACGCTGGCGACCGAGCTGACCTCGGCCTTCGGGGTCTCGGCCGACGTGATCGCCACGGACCTGGGCGATTCCGCCGGCCGCGACAAGCTCGCGGAGGAACTTCGCGGCCGCGGCCGCGTGGTGGAGGTCCTCGTCAACAACGCCGGCTTCGGTCACCAGGCGGATTTCGCGAGAAGCCCTCGGGAGCGAATGGTCGAGATGGTCGATCTCAACGTCGGGACGGTCGTCGACCTCACCAGCCGCTTTCTCACCGGCATGGTCGACCGGGGCCGAGGCAGCGTGATCAACATCGCGTCCATGGCGGCCTTTCAGCCGCTTCCCGGCTCGGCGGTCTACGCCGCCAGCAAGTCGTTCGTCCTCTCCTTCAGCGAGGCGATCCGGACGGAGCTGCGCGGCTCGGGCGTGACGGTCACCGCGGTCTGCCCGGGGCCGGTGAGGACCGAGTTCACCGAGGTCGCGGGTATCGGCGGCGTCGAGGATCGCACGCCCAGCGCCGTCTGGATGACGGCCGATGAGATCGCCAAGCACGCGGTGGATGGAGCCGCGAACGACCGCCGCGTGGTCGTGCCGGGCACGCTCAACCGCGCGACCGCCCTCGCGGGACAGCACAGCCCCCGGGCACTCGCGCTCCCGTTGATCAGCCGGATCTGGCGCAACATCTAGCGAGATCCGGCGATGCCCACGCTCGAGGCCCGCGGCGTCGAGCTCGCGTGGAGCGAGCGCGGTCAGGGGCCTCCCGTCCTGCTGATCCACGAGACGGCCGCGACGCGGGCGGTCTGGGATCCGCTGGCGGAGGCGCTCGCGAGGGAATTCAGGGCGATCTCCTACGACCGCCGCGGCTGGGGCGAATCGAGCGAGCCCGAGGACTACCGGCGCACCACGATCGAGGAGCAGAGCGAGGATGCAGCCGCCGTGCTCGAGGCCGCGGCGGACGATCCGGCCGTCGTCTGCGGAGCCGGGGTCGGAGCGGTGATCGCCCTCGACCTCCTGCTGCGGCGAGGCGAGCTCGCGTCCGCCGCGGTGCTGATCGAGCCGATGCTCCTGCAGTTCACCTCACTCGCCACCGAGGCGCTCTCCGAGGACCGCCATCGGCTCGAGATCGCCGCCGGGAACCGCGAGAACGTGATCGACGTCTATCTCTCGGGAGGGTTGCCGGCCCTCGGGCCGGGCGTGGGACGGATGCCCGAGGCGACCGCGGAGGCCGCCCGCGCGCGGCCCCGCAGCGTCCTGGCCGAGCTGGGAATACCCGCCGGCTGGCGGATGCCGCTGGCCCGCTTGGCGACCGCGGACCGCCCCTCGGCGATCGTCACCGCCGAGTCGACGCCGCCGCTGCTCCACGAGGCCGCTCGCTCGCTCGGGGCGAGGCTGGCTCACGGCAACGAGCGGGAGGTGAGCTCGCCGCAGGCCCCTCCGCACGTGGGCGCGGCCGCCGAGGTCGCGGCGATCGTGGCCGAGGTCAGTCCGTAGGCGGCAGGCGGTCGGCCCGCACCTCGATCGCGCCGCCCCGGCGCGCGAGCACCGCGCCGCTCTCCAGCAGGACGGCGATGATCGCCGTCGGGATGGCGGCCAGCACGGTGACCACGGCATCCATCCAGAAGGCGGCGCGCCCACGGCCCGTGCCGGGGCGGAGGCGCCCGGAGGCGGCCTCCGCGGCGAAGTCGCGGTGGAAGGTGAGCAGGTTGAGCAGGGTCTGCCACATCGACGCCATTCCCGGTCGGATCAGGTGGCGGATGCGCCGCACCTCCAGGCCCCGCCGCGCCAGTAACAGCCGCACGGCTCGCGGCGTCGGCTTGACGGCGTCCCCGCCGGGTCTGAGCGCGGCCCAGTTCTCCGCCCCCAGCCAGGCCTGCAGGCTGGCGGCGTTGTCGGTGCGGATCGCGACGCCACCCTCGCCGTCCTCCCGCCGGCCGAAGAGGAGCGCGTCGACCGCGTGGTCGGGGGACGGCACCGCATCGCGGGCGGCGACCAGTCCGCAGTTCTCGCAGCGGTCGATCACCTGGTCCTCACGGGACCCGTAACCCTCGGTCTCGACCCACACGAAGAGGGGCTCGCCGCAGGCAGGGCATCGGGCGGACCCCGGAGCGGCGCCCTCCTCGAGGCTGACCGTTCGGCCCTTGCGGGTGGGAAGTCCGATCCCTCGGCTCACGCCTAGACCTCTACGGCGACCGGCACGTTGGTCTCGAAGATCCGCCAGCGGACGTCGAAGCGATCGAGCCCCTCGAGGAAGTCCTTCGAGTCGAAGGCCTGAGAGGGGGCCAGGCCACCGCGCGCCTCGAATCCCTTGCGCGCCGCGAGGGTCGCCCCCTGGACGACCGCCGCCGCCGTCAGCCCGTAGACGTCCCGGCCCGTGATCACTCCCTTGCGCTCGACCTCGCCGCGCTTCGCCTCGCATACGATCGCCCAGCTCATCCTCTCCCGTTGCTCCGGGGTCTGACCCTCGGGCATTCGCGAGATGGCGGCGTTCGCGAGCCGCTTCAGGGGCGTTCGCATCGCGAGGCCCGCCGGCCGCACGGTCGCGCTGAAGATCGGCGCCAGGCGATCGCTGGAGAACGCGCCCGCGTTCATCGACGCGCTCACGTTGCGGGTGGGCACGTGGCGCGGAACCGTGATCTGCTCGCCGGACGGGTAGCGGAACATCCGCTGCCGGCCGAAGGGCTCGGGGAACTCGTAGGTCCCCCGGGAGACGCCGCCCTTCGCGTCGACCCACTCCAGGTTCCGCCACTCGACGTCCTTGCCGCTGATCATCTCCAGCGTCGTCCGGGCGGTGCCCTGGCTCGGAGCGAAGTCGCGCCAGCAGTAGTGGACGGCGAGCTCGTCGAGCTCTCCCATCCCCTCGGCGGTCAGCGAGGCGAGCATGTCCCCCGGGACGTAGTCGAAGCCCATCGCCGGGATCACCGCCACCCCCGCGCGGGCGGCGGCCGGACCGTAGCGCTCGAAGGCCATCCTCATGTACGGCTGCTCACCGGTGGTGTCCAGATAGTGCGTGCCCGTCGCGACGGCGGCGGCCAGGACGGGCTCGCCGAAGCGGATGAACGGGCCGGCGCAGTCGATCACCACCGCGCAGTCGGAGAGCAGGGCGCGGAGGGAGGCGGGGTCGTCGATCCGGGCCGGCTTGGCCGGCGCCTCGAGCTCGAGCTCCCTTCGCAGCGCATCGAGCTTCCCGGCGCTGCGGCCCGAGACGATGAAATCGGCGTCCGCCCGCAGCAGCTCGGCGACCACCAGCCGGCCGGTGTAGCCGGTGGCTCCGTAGACGGCGATCGGCCCGCTCTGGCGGGAGAGAAGCGGCATCGCGGCCAAGATACAGTCATGCCATGCAGCTCCGCGAGATCATGACCGCGGGGGTCGTCGCGGACGTGATCGAGGGAGCGCTGCCCGACTTCCACCTTCACGAGCGCGGCTGGTCCGGCACACTGCCCGTCCCGTGAACGCGCAGTCGCCAACCCCAGGACGCTCGCTGCCGAGCAAGCAGGAGGTGCTCCGCTACCAGACGACCTGGCAGAAGCGGGCGGGCGCCGCCGGCCTCGGGGGCGCCTTCTTCGTGGCCGCGTCGATCGTGCTCCAGCACGTCGGCGTTCACGTGCCGAGCGGGAACTCGGATGCGGATCAGCTCGCCTTCGCGCACGCGCACAGCGGCCGACTGATCTACACGTCCGTACTCCAGGGACTGGGCTTTGCGCTCTTCGCCATCCCGTTGACCTACCTGTTCCGCTCGGCCCTGGGGCGTGCGGCCCGGATGCGGACCGCCTTCATCGGCCTGATCGTGCTCGGGCCCGTCGCCCTCGGCTTCGGTGTCGCGGTCTCCTCATTCGGCACCTCGAAGGCCGCCGACAAGTTCGTCGCACAGGAGCCAGCCAAGGTGCAGCAGGCCCGAACGCAGGCTGCCCCGACGACGAAGGGTGCTTCAGGAGGGTCGACCGCGAAGTCGACGACCGCTCGGACCGCGCCCACCACCACCGGTGCGAGCTCCACCGGCACCGGCACGACCACCACGGCCGCGGCGGCCAAGCCGAAAACTCCCGATCAGGCCGCCCATGACGCGCGGGAAGACCTCGCCGATCACATCAACTCCCACACGGCCCTCCTCGTCGCCGGCGGGCTGATCTTCACGATCGGCCGGCTCGCGCTGGTCTTCGGGATGATCTACACGAACCTGTGGGCGATGCGGGTCGGGCTCTTCTCCCGCTTCTGGGGCTCCGTGGGCATGGCGTTCGGGCTCTTTCTCATCATCCCCCTCCTCCCGCCGATCCCCGCGCTGGTGCTCTGGTTCGCGGTGACCGGTCTGATGTTCCTCGCGCTCTGGCCGAGACCGCTGCCGCCGGCTTGGGCCGCTGGCGAGGCGATGCCGTGGCCGAAGGCCGGTCAGGACAGCGGGCCGCCGCCGGGCGAGCCAGGGCCCGGCGGGACGGTCGAGGGAAGCGGGCGCGAGGTCTCGGAGCAGCCGCTGCCCGAGGACGGCGACGGGAATGGCCAGCCGCCCGAGCCGCCCTACGGCGAGTCGCAGGGACAGAGGCGGAAAAAGCGCAAGCGGCGCAGCTAGGTCTTCGGTTCGGGCGGGAAGGCCATCACCTCCACCCGGTGGCCACCCGGCGCGATCGCGAAGGCACGGTCGGCGCCCCAGAGCTGGCGGGTGTCCTCGACCTGGAAGCCGGCATCGCGCAGCCGCTGCTTGGCCTCGGCGTGATCGCCGGCCACCACGGCGGCGTGGCCGAGGGCGGGCGCGGTGTGTCCCTCGGTCAGGATCAGGTGGATCTGGGTGCCGTCGCGCTCGAGCCAGCGAACCGAGTCGCCGAGCACGTCCGCCGCGGGCACCTCCTCGAAGCCGAGTAGCGACCAGAACTCGATCGAGCGGTCGGCCTCCTCGGGCGGGATCTCGAGCGAGACGTGGTGGAGCATCGACCGGAAATCTATCCCGGCGGCCGCGGGTGACGAAAAAATTGGGGTGCCTCCCTGATGAAGAACCGTCGCGGCTCGCCCAGAATCGACGCATGAGAGGAAGAAGCGGGGGGTTGGGAAGCGCAGTAGCGGCGGCGGCTCTCCCGATCCTCGCGATCCTTCTTGTTGTGCCCGCCGCCGCCTGCGCTCTGACGCATTACGCAGCGCCCACCAACCAAGGCACGCACGACTGCCTCAGCCCGCAGAACGCCTGCACCCTGCCGTCTGCTCTCACCGGCGCACCGAACGAGGTCGTGCTTGCGGTCGGCGACTACGGCAGCGACGGAAGCCCGCTCGCCTCGTTCTCGGTCGCCAGCCCGATTGACATCCACGGCCCCGCGACGGGGCCGTTGCCCCGGATCTTCATCACTGGATTCGGGATTCAGCTGCAGACGGGGGGTGCGAAGCTGCGACGCGTCGAGGTCATCGGCGGGAACGGAGACTTCTTCGCCGTCCTTCTCGGGGCCGGCACGGTGGACCAGACGTTCCTCCACACCACAAAATCAAGCTCGGCCGCCTGTAGTGGAACCGGCGGCACGATGCTGAACACCATCTGCCACACGGACGGGGCCGGGGTGGGCGCGGGCTTCTACACCGCCGCGTCAGTCGGAGCCGACACTGCGATGACGCTCCGCAACGACACCCTGATCGGCACGGGAGGATATAGGGGCGCCATCATCAGCATGTCCGGCGGGCACACTTCGACCTTCAACTTCAGCAACGTGATCGTGCGCGGGTCGCCAAGGGACATCGAGGCCGATGCCTTCGGGAGCGGCACAGTCCTGAAGCTGAACCTCGATCACTCCAACTACGCGACCAAGAGGGACACGGGCTCGACCACCACGCCGCCGGGAACGGGAACGAATCAGACCGCGGCGCCGCTTCTGTCCTCGGACTTCCGCGAGCTCGCCGGCTCGCCGACGATCGACGCAGGCGCTACGAACGCCCTGAGCGGCCCATTCGACCTCGCCGGCGAACCGCGCGCCCAGGGGGCGGGCACCGATATCGGGGCCTACGAGTTCCCCTTCACCCCGACGCCCCCGATCGCCTCCAATGCCTTCTCCTTCGGCAAGGTGAAGCGAAACAAGAAAAAGGGGATCGCCTTCCTGGTCGTCAATCTGCCCGGCCCGGGCGAGATCGGTCTCCGGGGCAGGGGGCTGAGGGCGATCGACGCGCCTGTCCGCGGCGGCAGCGTGAAGCTCAAGGTGGCGCCCGGGAAGAAGGGCAAGAAGGCGCGCAAGATCCGCCGCGCCCTGCTGCACAAGGGCAGGGCCAAGGTGAAGGCGCTGGTCACCTATCAGCCGACAGGCGGCGTGGCGAACAGCAAGGCCGCCAAGATCAAGCTGATCAGGCGGCGCTGAGTCAGAAGATCGTCAGCCAGCTCCGGCGCGCCGAGCCGTCGGAGGCGCGGCGGGCGATCAGGCCGAGGGCCAACATCACCAGGCCGACCAGCCCCAGCGCCCCGAGGGCCATCCCGGTCATCGGCAGGGTCGTAGAGGTGCCTGCGGCGTTCGGTGAGGCGACCGCCGATGACTCGGAGTTTGCGGAACCGCTGGAGCTCGAACCCCCGGACCCGCTACCTCCGCCGCTGGAGCTCAAGACCCGCACCGTGCCCTGCATGTTCGGATGGATCGTGCAGATGTAGCTGAAGGTCCCGGCGGAGCTGAACGTGTGGGAGGCGCTCTGGCCGTTGTTGAGGTCCGGCGTCTTGAAGCTGCCGTCGTTCGCCGTGGCGTTGTGTGGCGCCTGCCCGGAGTTGTGCCAGGTGACCGTGTCTCCGACGGAGATCGTCACCGTGGCCGGCGAGAAGAAGAAGTCGCCCATCGTGACGCTGGCCGAGGCGGCCTTGTGCGCCTTGACCTTGGCGCCGCCGCCGGGGGAGCCGGTCGCGGGCGGGCTGTCGGCGAGGGTCGCATCGGCCGTCCGAGATTGGTCGGGCGCCTCACCCGGAGTTCCCGCGCCCGGCTCCCCCGCCGTCGGCGCAGTGGACGTGGACCCCCCGCCCGGGTCCACCGGCTGGGGCGGTGCAGCAGGCGTGGTCGCAGTCGTCGTGGTGGTGTCCGTCGGCGTGCCGGTGTCCTGCGCCGCCGAGATTGCCGGCACGGCGCAGATCGCCGCCAGGACGAGCATCCCGCTCGCCAGGGCTCTTGCTCCCTTCACTCTCCGCATCCTACGGTTCATTGACTCGCAGTCAACTACGGAAAATCGGGGCTTCCGGATTGCTAGCCGAGCGCGCTGACGCCCGGCGGGGCGTCGGAGGGCTCCGGCTCCTGCTCCGCCGCGACCTTCTTCCGGTGGGTGCGGATCTCGCTCATGATCCGCTCGAGCCGAGGCTCGGTGGAGGCGTCGACGTGCGTCATCGCCGCGGCGATCGCGGGATGGACCGCGGCGATGCGCTCGTACATCGCCTGTGCCACCGCGCGGTAGGTCGGATGCCCCTCGCGCCCCGAGCGCAGCTCGATCAGGTGCATCGCCTCGCGGGCGTTCAGGTCGAGCACGTAGCGGATCCGGTAGCCGAGGCAGAGGGCGTACGGCGCGGCATCCGCCATCCCTGCGCTCGCGAGCCGCTCGTACTCGGCCCGGGAGATCTCCAGCGCTCGCTCGTACTCCGAGCCGGTGCCCGCTTCGCGCACCTCGTCCGGGACGCCGGCGCCGAGGTCCGGGCTCAGTCGCTGCCACTGGCAGGTGAGCATCCGGTGGCGCTGGAGGTCGCGGAAGCCGCCGTAGTCGGAGACGATCTCGAAGCGGTAGCGGACCGCCTCCCAGCCGCGTCCCGGGCGGTGCCGCCGGTTGGTCCGCTCGCCGACGAGGTCGGCGATGATCTCGGCCTGCTCATCTGGAGGAAGCGTGCGCACCCGGTCGAGGATCCCGCGCTCGGGGGCCGCCGACGACTCGAACAGAGAGGCGGCGATCAGGTCGTCCTCTGAGCCCTCGACGTCGATCAGCTCGACCGCCGGGGCGTCGGAGCCCTCGGGCCGATCGAGGCCCATGCGGGCGACCCAGCGCTCCGCGGCGTCGCGGCGCCGCTCCAGATAGGAGACCCACTCCCCGCCGCGGTCCGGGCGCTCCACCCGCGCCACGAAGCTCGGCATCACCTTCTTGAGCTCCTCGAGAATCATCGATGCGAATTGGCGCGCTTCGGGGAGCGGGGAGGCGAGCATCCGGAGCAGGAGCTGCTCGTACGCCTGGCCGGAGGCGAAGATGCCGACGTGGCTCAGGGTCGCGGCAGGCAGCAGTCCGCGCAGCAGGTCGAGGGCCTTGGCCTTGATCGATCGCTCCCAGGCGGCCTCGGGCTCCTCGCCCCGCGGCCAGCGCTCGGCCGCCCACTCCCTCACCTCGGCGAGTGACCGCGAATAGATCGCGAAGATCTCGTCCATCGCCGCGGCGTACTCGGGCCCGAGCTCGTCGTCGCGGTAGAAGCGAAAGCCGCCGCCCGCGGACTCCGGAAGCGGCTGGTCGTACGGGATGTAGCGGGTCGACTGCTCGAGGTACGCCGCCAGCCGCCCGCGCTGGAGCACCTTGGTCAGGACGTTCGAAACCCACTCGCAGGCGATGTGCGCTCCGCCCACCTGGGCGATCGAGTCGTCGCCGTAGCCCATGAAGACCCGCTCGTAGAGCCCGGCGGCGCGATCGCCCTCCTCTCCCTCGAACGGCCGCCCACCCTCGGGGACGTCCGCGGCGAACTCGTCCAGGTAGAGGCGCCGCAGGGTTCCGGAGTAGCGGGAGTAGCGGGCGAAGAGCGCGCCCTTGATCGTCTCGGGGAGATTGACGAGCGCGAAGACGGGACGGTCGAGATTGGTGACATGGGGGGAGAGGAGCCTCCGTTCCTTCTCCGTGAATTCCTCGACCGGGTAGCGCACGAGCGAGCCATCGTAATGCCATGGTGGGATGGCTCAAGTTTCCCCTACTCTTACTCGGTAGTTGGTAGGGGGCTGAGATGCGGCCGGCGGGCCGCCACGGGAGAAGGAAAGAAGTGACGGAGGTCCTGTCGGAGGAGATTGGCGGCGTCATGCCGGGCGAGGAGACCCCGGAGCGTGCGATGCGCCGCTACGGCCTGATGGCCGCGGCGCTGCTGATCGCCGGCGGCCTGGCCGCGATCCCCAACAAGCTCCTCCACGATCCTCCGCACCCGCCGACCATCTACCTGCTCGTGGTGCTCGCCCTGGTCTCCGGTGGGATCTGCCTGCTGATTCCCTGGCAGCGGCTGCCGCGGCGCTCTCTGCACGTGGTGGGAGCGGTCGGTTCGATCGAGGTCGTGCTCTCGGTCTGGTTCGGCGACCCGATCTTCGCCTGGTACTACGTCGTCGTCGTCGTCTTCGCCGCGTACGCCTTTCGGACGCGGACCGAGGTGGCGCTACAGCCTGGGATTCGCGATCCTGATGATGTTGACCCCGTCGGTGCTCCAGTACGACGAGCACCATCAGGCCGCTGACCTCGTCGTCCAGGTGCCGTCCCTGATCCTGGCGGCGATCGTCGTGGTCGTCCTGCGCGAGCAGCTCGAGCGCAGCAGGGAGGCCTACCGCTTCCTCTCTCGCCACGATCCGCTGACCGGCGTGGGCAACTACCGGCAGCTCCACCAGGCGCTGATCGCCGAGCTCGCCCGGCACGCCCGCTCGGATCGCCGCTTCGCGCTCATCCTGCTCGACCTCGACGACTTCAAGGGCATCAACGACCCCTCCGCCCATCTCGCCGGCGACCGGATCCTGCGCAAACGTCGCGGAGGTCCTGGAAGAGTCGATCCGCCCCGGCGACACGATCGCTCGTCACGGCGGCGATGAGTTCTCCGTGATCGCCCCGGAGACCAGCGCCGTGGAGGCGACCAGCCTCGCCCTGCGGCTCGAGGAGGCGGTGCAGCGAGTGGTCGCCGGGGGGCAGAATCTGACCGCATCCTCCGCCTGCGCGATCTACCCGGAGGCCGGAGTGACGGCGGACGAGCTGATCGGCGCGGCGGATGACGCGCTGAAGCGCGAGAAGCGCACGCGGCGATCCATGAGCGCGAGCCGGAACCGCCCCGAGGGAACGCCGCGCGCCTATCCCCAGACGACCTGAGCGGCGATCGCGGCGACCACCGCGATCGCGGTCGTCCAGGCGATGGCCTGCGCCGCCAGCCTCGAGTCGAGCCCGTAGACGTGGGCGACCAGGAGCGTGTTGATGCCGCAGGGCATCGCGGCGATCAGCAGAAACGGCCCGGGCAGGTCGATGAACGGCAATGACAGAAGCAGGAGCAGGCCGGGGGCGATCAGCAGCCGAAGCCCGATCGCCGCCGCCACAGGTGGGTCGAGCGGTGAGCCGATCTCGATGTGCTTCTCCTCGACCTCCTCGGCCAGCACGGCGCCCACCGCGAAGAAGCCGATCGGCAGCAGGGCGATCACCACGCCGCGGGAGACGTTGACGAGCACGTCGGGCGCCAGCGAGTCCGGGACCAGCAGAGCGGCAATCGCCGCGTAGAGCGGCGGATTGCGCGTGAAGAAGGCGACGATCCGCTGTTTGATCCCCTCGCCTGCCCTGGTCCCGAACGCAGCTCCGGTTCCGAAGCCCAGCAGCAGCAGCGAGGGCGCCGGTACGGCGATGTCGTAGACCACCGCGTGGCCGAGGGCATGGAAGCCGAGCAGGGATGCGACCAGCGGGTAGCCCAGGTACCCCGAGTTGGGGACCAGGGTCCCGACGATCAGCGATCCGGTCGATGGCCGGCTCAGCCGCAGCAGCCGCGCACCGGTGAACCAGGCCAGGCCGGCTGCGCTGAGGATCGCGACCCATCCGATCACGAGTCCGCCGCCGAGGTTGGCGTCGAGGTGGACCCGCGCCAGGTTGAAGAAGACGACGAACGGGACCAGCGTGTAGAGGGAGATCACCAGCAGCCGGCGCGCCCAGCCGACCGCCTGCGCGGGCCAGCGGCGCTCGGCGGCTACCCCGGCCGAGCCGGAGATCGCGATCGCGGCGATGGTGAGGAGGACGCCCAAGGGACCGGCATCCTCCCGGTTCGGGGCCTCGTCAGGCAGGCTGTGGGACCGGCTCCGCCTCGGCCACCTCGAGCGTGTCCGCCGGGTTGTTCTGGTGACGGGAGAGGGCGAGGAAGGGCACCGCGAGCGCGCCGATCGCGCCCGAGATCGCGTATGAGGTGGGGTACCCGTAGACATCGGCCGCCTTGCCGAGCACCGGCTGCGTCCAGACTCCTCCGGTCGAGGACATCATCGAGTCGAAGGAGAGGATCGTCGCTCGCTGCTGCGAGGGGATCATCCCGTTGATGTAGGTCTGCCTGATCGGCATCGTCGCCGCGAACAGCAGGCCCCAGACGGTGGTCAGGCCGATCACCGGCCAGAAGCTCTTGACCGATCCGACCAGCACGAGCGTCACGGCGCTCGCCACCGCCATCAGGAGCAGTGCGGAGGTGCGGCGGTGGAAGAGCCCGCGGATGCGCGGCGCCGCGATTCCGCCGAGGATCTGGGCGGCGGCCACGATCGCGGCGGCCAGGCCCGCCACCTGGTAGGCGTGCGGATCGCCGTACAGCTCGAGCAGATACGGCTGCAGCGCATAGAACGCGTAGATGCCGACGCCGCCGGTGAAGAGCGCCTCGACCATCAGCCACTTGACCGCCGGGACGCGCCAGCCGTAGTCGATCGAGTTGGAGGCGATCTTCCTCATCTCGGCCAGTGGGCGCCCGCCCTTCACGGGGTCGAAGCCGACGTCGTGCATCAGCCTGAACGCCACGGCGAACATGACGATCAGGATCACCCCGCGCAGGACGAAGGGGAAGCCGAGGCTGACCTGCTGCGCGAGGAAGCCGCCCGCAATCGACCCGGTCAGCATCCCGATGCCGGTCACGATCTGGCCGCGGCCGAAGACCGTCTCCAGATCGCCCGTGTAGCCCGTGGCGGTCAGGGCATCGACGAGCCAGGCCTCGACCGCGCCCGAGAAGAACGTGAAGCCGAGGCCCAGGCCGAGCGAGACGGCCGCCCACTCCCAGAAGGGGGCCCCGACCTGCCAGAGCAGCACGTAGACCAGGCTCGCCGCCGAGAGCGTCAGCGTGCCGAGGAGGTAGGACGTCCGCCTGCCGATCGTGTCAGCGACGATCCCCGTGGGAATCTCGAAGATCACCATTCCGGCCGTGAAGAAGGCGTTTGCTGCGAAGGCCTCGAGGTTGCTGAGGCCCGCGTCCAGCAGGAAGATCGTGTTGATGCCCCAGATCAGCGAGGTCGCCAGGGTGTTCCCCAGCATGAGACCGAGGTACGTGCGCTGGATTGAGCGCGGTGTGGGCATCTTCTGAAGGTAGAGACCCGGCGGAGCCGGGATTCTCATCGGCCGCGGTGTGGGCCTAGAGCGTGGTGGCCAGCGACGAGGCCGCGTGGGAGGCCCAGTCGATCAGCGGGGAGGGGGCGATGCCGAAGACGACCGTGGCGGTGGCGCACAGGAGCGCCGAGCCGAGGATGATCATGCAGCGACCGGTGCCCTTGCGGGCGGCGGCGGCGGCTTCCGGTGACCCTCCGGCGATCGCGGGCATCGGCTGCGCGGGGCCGGCCTCGGTGCTTGGCCCCGGGCGCATCCACATCGCCGCGACGACCCGCAGGTAGTAGACCAGCGACACCATCGACCCGACCACGATCACGACTCCGAGCCAGGTGTAGTCGCCGTCGACGGTGGCCTCGATCAGGAAGAGCTTGCCCATGAAGCCCGAGGTCCCGGGGATGCCCGCGAGGGCGAGCATCCCGATCGTCAGTGGCCAGGCGAGCAGCGGCCGCGAGCGCCCGATCCCGGCCACGGATTCGATGTCATCGCCCTGGTCGGTCTCGCGCTCGCGGGCCACGACGACGGCGAATACGGCGAGGTTCATCAGCATGTAGGCGGCCAGGTAGAAGACGAGAGCCTCGAGTCCCTTCTCGGTCGCCACGACGACACCGGCCAGCATGTAGCCGGCCTGGGCGATCCCCGAGTAGCCCATCAGTCGCTTCAGGGAGTCCTGGCCGAGCGCGCCGATGTTGCCGATGGCGATGGAGGCGACCGCGATCGCGGCGAGGGCAGGCTTCCAGTCGTGGGCGATCGGGCCGAGCGCTACCTCGAAGAGGCGGGCCAGGGCGATGAAGGCCGCCGCCTTGGTGGCGACCGCCATGAACGCGGTGACCGGGGTGGGAGCGCCCTGGTAGACGTCGGGAGTCCACTGGTGGAAGGGCGCCAGCGAGGTCTTGAAGGCGAGGCCGGTCATCACCATCGCCGTGCCGATCAGGACGAGGGTGTCGTTGCCCTTCCCGCCCGGGCCGAGGGCGTGGGCGATCCCCGAGAAGTCCATCGACCCCGACGCCCCGTACAGCAGGGCGAACCCGTAGAGGACGGTGGCCGAGCCGATCGAGCCGATGACCAGGTACTTGAGCCCGGACTCGAGCGAGCGCTCGGAGCGGCGGGCCGAGGCGCTCAGCACGTACAGCGGGATCGAGAGCAGCTCGAGCGCCACGAAGAAGGCGACCAGGTTCTGGGCCTGCGCGATCAGGGTCATGCCGAGGACCGACCCGAGCAGCAGCGAGTAGAAGGCGCCATGACCGGCCTCCTCGGCTGCCGGCTCCCGGATCGAGAGCAGGACGCAGATCGCCGCGGCGGTGCAGGCGATCAGCACGGCCGCCAGCCCGAAGGCGTCGAGTCGCAGGGCGCCGGCGACCAGGTCGGTGTCGGAGCCCCACTGCCAGATCGAGAGCCCGGCGGTCGCCGCGAGGACGGCGATCGTGAGCCCCGCGTTCACCCAGCGCGAGCGCAGGAAGAGCCCGGCGATCAGGACGACGCAGAGACCGGCGGTGAGCGCGATGACGGGGGAGAGGCCGGCGTAGTCGATGTGTGGGGCGTTGAAGGTGTTCATCGCTGGGCCACCTCGGTCGGAGGACTCCCGTGCGAGGACGCCGCCGACGCGGAGGCGGAGTGGTCAGCCCGGTGCAGGATCAGACCGGGGTAGATGGCCAGCGCCACGATGCAGGCGACGAGCCCGGCGATCACAGCGCCGTCGAGCAGTCCCACCTCGCGCGACTCGATGCCGTCCGGCTTGCGGTTGTGCATCGCGTGCTGGTACATGCGGAGCGCGTAGTACGCGGCCATCGCGATGCCGGTCGCGGCGATGAAGGCGAAGACGATCTTCTCCTGGAAGATGCCGTTGAGGATGTAGAACTCGCCGACGAAGTTGGAGGAGCCGGGGATCGCGAGCAGGGCCATGATGGCGACCAGGAACAAAGCGGCCAGAACGGGCGCCCGCATCGCCAGGCCGCCCATCTTGGTGATGTCGTCGGTGCCGGCTCGGGCCACCAGCACGACGGCGATCAGCATCAGCGGCGCGATCACGAGGCCGTGGTTGACCATCTGCAGCACCGCGCCGTCAGCCCCGTCGGGGCGCAGGCTGAAGATCCCCAGCGTGATGAAGCCGAGCTGCGCGACCGAGGAATAGCCGAGGATCAGCCGCGCGCTGGTCTGAGTGAACGCCATCACCGATCCGTAGAGGATCGAGGCCACGGCGACGATCAGGATGACCTCCTGGAAGTGGGTGGTCGCGGCGGGGAAGACCGGCAACACGATGCGCAGGAACCCGTAGGCGCCGACCTTGGAGAGCACCCCGGAGAAGAGGGCCAGGGCCGGTAACGGCGCGACCCGGTACGCGTCGGGCATCCAGGCGTGCAGCGGGAAGGCCGGCATCTTGACCAGGAATGCGGCGGCGAAGAACCAGAAGATCCAGTACTGGCTGCCGCTGCCGAGGGGGTGCGCCGCGAGGTGCTGGATGTTGAAGTCGATCGGCCCGCCGTTGGCGGCCAGGATGCCGGTGGCGATCGCTCCCACCAGCATCAGCAGCGACCCGACCAGCGTGTAGACGATCATCTTGATCACGGCCGGCTGCGGGCGGATCGGCCCCTCGTCCTCCTCCGGGCGCCCCGGGTGCTCGGTCCCCCAGCTCCCGAACAGGAAGTAGAACGGGATCAGCATCAGGTCGAAGAAGAGGACGAACAGGATCAGGTCCTGGGCCAGGAAGGCGCCGAGGGTCGCCGTCTCGGCGATGCCGAGCATCAGGAACCAGGTCCTCGACCGCTCCGGTGGGTTGACCGTCGACCAGATGGTCGTGGCCAGCCAGAGCACGGAGGTGAGCAGTGCGAGGAACAGGCTGATCCCGTCCACGCCGAGCTGGTAGCGCACGCCGAGCGCCGGGATCCAGCTCTCGTTCACCGTGTGCTGAATCCCGAGCGACGGGTTGAACCTGGCGACGACGTAGATCATCAGGCCGAGCCGGGTCACCGCGGTGAGCAGCGGCGGCAGCCAGACGATCCGTCGCGGCATCGCGCAGGCGAGCAGGCCGGCGGCGAGAGGAGCCCAGAGCAGGATCTGGATCACGCTGCCCTCCTCATGACTGCAGCAGGAAGTAGAGGCCGAGCCCGGCGAAGCCGCTGACCAGGAGGAGGGCGTAGGAGCGGAGGTAGCCGGACTGCGCGCCGCGCACGCCCGCGTTGGCGCCCCGCACCAGGTCGGTCACGCCGACGACCAGGCCCTGGACCACGAAGCGCTCGAAGATCGCGTTCGACCAGCGGCCGACGGCAAGGGCAGGGCGGACGACGAGGATGTCGATCGCCTCGTCGAAGTACCACTTGTTCTCGAGGAAGTCGTGAAGCCAGGGGAGCCGCTTGGTGAGGGCGGCGGTGGTGCCCGGCCGGCGCAGGTAGGCGTAGTAGGCGATCGCGATCCCGAGCACGGAGATCAGGCCGCCGATCAGGAGGCCGTGGTAAGCGGAGGTGGTGCTCGGGCCCTGCTCGTAGAGACTCGAGTCGAGGAACGACCCATGCAGGAACTTGTGGACGACGTCGTCCACTCCCGGGATCTGGACGAAGCCGGCGAAGAGCGCGCCGAAGCCGAGCACGCTCATCGCGATCTTCATGGGCCAAGCGTCCTCGGCGACGGTGTGCTTCTCGCCCGGGAAGCCGACGTCGGTGTCCTCCGGCTCCCCGGTCGCCGGGTTCTGCGGCGGGATGTGCTGGTGCACGCCCTGCTCGAGGTTGCGCGCGACCTCGCTGGGTGGGCCGAAGACGACCCTGAAGCCGATCCGGAACGCGTAGAAGGCGGTGAGCAGCGCGCCGATGTAGCCGCCGATCGTGAAGATCACGTAGAACCCGCCCCGGTAGGCGGCGAAGTCGAGGATCTCGTCCTTCGAGAACCAGCCCGAGGTGAGCGGGAAGGCCGCCAAGGCCAGGGCGCCGATGATCAGCATCGCCGAGGTGAAGGGCAGCGACTTCCGGAAGCCGCCCATCAGGTCGATGTTCTGGCGGTTCGCCATCGCGCCGATCACCGAGCCGGCCGCCATGAAGAGGAGGGCCTTGAAGAAGGCGTGGGTCATCAGATGGAACAGTCCCTCCGAGTAGGCGCCGATCCCCACCCCGACGACCATGTAGCCGATCTGGCTCATCGTCGAGTAGGCGATGATCCGCTTCAGGTCGGTGACGACGCAGGCGATCGTCGCCGCGATCAGCAGGGTCGCCAGACCGACGAAGGCGGCGATGTCGGCGGCGGTCAGGCCGATCTCGAAGAGGGGGTGGAAGCGCGCGATCAGGTAGACGCCGGCGGTCACCATCGTCGCGGCGTGGATCAGGGCGGAGACCGGGGTGGGTCCCTCCATCGCGTCGGGAAGCCAGGTGTGGAGCGGGATCTGGGCCGACTTGGCGAAGGCGCCGACGAGCAGCAGGCAGCAGATCGCGATCACGACGCCCTGGTTGGTGTGGAAGGTGTCGGGCGCCTTGGAGAAGATCGAGAGCAGGTCGAAGGTCCCCAGGTCGCGGAAGATGAAGAACGCCGCCAGCATCATCCCGACGTCGCCGATCACGTTGATGACGAACGCCTTCATGCCCGCCCTGGTCGCGGTTCCCCGCCGGTACCAGAAGCTGATCAGCGCATAGGAGGCGAAGCCGACGAAGGCCCAGCCGACGATCAGCAGGACCAGGTTGCCCGCCAGGACCAGCAGCAGCATCGAGAAGACGAAGAAGTTGAGGTAGGAGAAGAAGCGGTTGAAGCCGCGATCCGAGGTCAGGTAGCTGATCGAGTAGAGGTGGATCAGCGTCGAGACGCCGCTGACGATCAGGCACATGTAGACCGACAGCGGGTCGACCAGGATGTTGAGCTGGATGTTGAGCCCGGCCGCGCTGGCGTAGTCGTAGAGCGACGAGGTGTGCTGGCGCGCGTCGACCGGGTCGCCGAGCAGCTGGGCCAGCATCCCGATCGAGGCGAGGAAGGCGAGGCCGATGGCAGCGGTCCCGATCCAGCCCGCGCTCCGGCCCGGCAGCTTCCGATAGAGCAGGGCGATCGCCAGGCTCCCCGCGAGCGGGAAGGCGAGGACCAGCCAGCCGTACGAGGTCGCCGTCACCAGTTCAGCCCCTGAGGCTGCGCAGGTCGTCGACGTTCAGCGGGATCCGGCGCCGGTAGGCGGCGACGATGATCCCCAGCCCGACAACCACCTCGCAGGCCGCGATCACCATCACGATCAGGGCGAAGACCTGGCCGTCCTGGTTGCCCAGCGAGCGCGAGAAGGCGAGCAGCGCCAGGTTGCCGGCGTTCAGCATCAGCTCGAGGCAGAGCAGGATCACCAGCGGGCTGCGGCGCAGGAGAACACCGGCGACACCCACTGCGAAGATCAGCGCGGAAAGGACCAGATACCAGGTGATGTCCATCAGGCCTCGCCCTCGGCGCCGTGGCGACCCGCCAGCACAACGGCTCCGACTGCCGCCACCAACAGGAGGAGGGATGCCGCCTCGAAGCCGATCAGGAATCGCTCCAGCAGCAGCTTGCCGATCGCGGAGGGCGAGCCGAAGCCGAGCTCGACTGTCGGGCCATGAGTGTCGATCGCCTGCAGGCCGGAGCCGGTGATCGCGATCGCCAACTCGACGAAGAGCGCCAGGCCGAGCATGGGGGCGATGAAGCGCTGGCCCGGGATCGGCTCCCAGAGCGGTTCGTCGACGTTGCCGACATAGGCCGCGACGAAGACGTAGAGGACCATGACCGCGCCGGCATAGACCACGATCTGGGCCGCGGCCAGGAACTCGCCCTGCAGCAGCAGGAACAGCCCGGCGAGCGAGATCAGGTGGACGATCAGCGCGAGCACGCTGTAGAAGGGGTTGCGGAGAGCGATGACGGCGATCGCGCCGCCGAGGCATCCGATCGCACCGAGGAAGAAGCAGACCTGGGTCACTCGCCCTCGCTCCGCAGCGGCGTTCGGTCGATCGGCTCGGCGAGCAGCATCTCCTTCGTGAAGATCAGGTCCGAGCGGTTGTAGTCGGACATCTCGTAGTCGTGGCCCATCGTGATCGCGTCGAAGGGGCAGGCGACCTCGCAGTAGCCGCAGAAGATGCAGCGGGAGAGGTTGATCTCGTAGACCTCGGCGTAGCGCTCGCCTGCGGAGACGCGGTGGTTCGGGTCGTTTTCGTGGGCGACCACGCGGATGCAGTCGGCCGGGCAGGCCGCGGCGCAGAGTGAGCAGCCGACGCACTTCTCCAGGCCGCTGTCCTCGAAGCGGTGCAGCTTGTGGCGGCCGCGGAAGCGCTGGTAGACGGGCGTCTTCTCCTCGGGGTACTGGATCGTCACCGTGCCTTCGAGCACCCGGCCGAAGGTGGTGCGCAGGCCGCGGAGCGTCTCTCCGAAGGCGCGATAGGCGCCGCCGGCGCCGCCGGGCTCGGGGCCCCGCTGGACCGAGATCACGTCCTCGTGGTTCTCCAGGTAGGGGAACTCGCTCCAGTCGGTCTTGTCGGTGTTGAGCTTCGCCTGCATCAGATGGTTGAGGCGACGGCTACGCGCGTCATCCAGGCGTGCATGGTCGTGGGCTCAACCATCTAGCTCACCGTCACGATCACCGCGGTGGCCAGGACGTTCAGCGTCGCCAGGGGCAGCATCACCTTCCAGCCGAGCGCCATGAGCTGGTCGTAGCGGAGGCGGGGGAGGGTGGCCCGGATCCAGATGAAGAAGCAGACCAGCGTCAGCGTCTTGGCGACCATCCAGACCGGGTCGAGCCAGCCGGGGCCGGGCCCCATCCAGCCGCCGAGGAAGAAGGTGACGGCGATGCCGGAGACGACGAAGATCTCCAGGTACTCGGCGAGCAGGTAGGAGCCGAAGCGCATCCCGCCGTACTCGGTCATGTAGCCCTGCACCAGCTCCGCATCGGCCTCCGGCAGGTCGAACGGCGCACGGTTGGTCTCGGCGAAGCCGGCGACCATGAAGATCAGGAAGCCGACGATTTGGGGGACGATGTTCCAGACCTCGCCCTGCGCGTCGACGACGTGGGTGAGCGACAGAGAGCCGGTCATCATCACGACGCCGAGCAGCGACAGGCCCATCGAGACCTCGTAGGAGATCAGCTGCGCCGCCGAGCGCATCGCGCCGAGGAAGCTGTACTTCGAGCCCGAGGACCAGCCGGCCAGGAGCAGGCCGTAGAACGAGAGGGAGCCGAAGGCGAAGAAGTAGAGGACGCCGATCGAGACGTCGATCCCGTAGAGCCCGAGCCCGTCCTGGACGTTGCCGAACGGCAGGATCGCGAGGGTGACGATGCCCGAGAAGATCACGATTGCCGGGGCGATCGCGAAGAGCAGCGGAACTGCAGCATCCGGCCGGAACATCTCCTTGCCGGCGAGCTTCACGATGTCCGCCAGGGGCTGGACGAGACCGGCCGGGCCGACGCGGTTCGGCCCGTAGCGGTTCTGGAAGCGGCCGATCAGCTTGCGCTCGACGACCGTCAGGACCGGGACGATCATAAAGACGCCCAGGAAGATCACGATCGACTTGACCACCATCACCCAGGTCGCCTCGACGTAGTCGACCTCCGCGAGCGGGAGGTGGAAGGGCAGGCTCATCGCTTGCTCACCCTGATCCGCTGGGGGACGCTGTTGGTGAGCACGTTGCCGTTCGCATCGTCGGTGCCCTCGATCAGGAAGGCGGCGCCCCGCGCCATCCGGTCGCGAACCGCAACGGTGGCTTCGACGCTGTGGCCGTTGACGGCCACCGTGACGGCGTCGCCATTGCTCACTTCAAGTGCCTCGGCGTCCTTGGCCGCCAATTCGAGCTTCTGCTTGGGCATCAGGAACCGCAGCGCCGGATTGCGCTTGGTGACGTCGGTGGCCCACAGGTCGCGGTAGGTGCCCAGCAGCAGGCCATCCGTCGAGGGGCGGTCGGAGGGGGCGGCCGGGGGAACTCCCGGCGGTGTTTGCCGGCCCCCGGACGCTCCCTCCGGGCGCCCCGGCGTCCAAGACTGCCCCGGATCTCGATCGCCCCAACGCAACCCCGTGCCGCCGATCTCCTCGTAGGTGATCGAGTCGTAGAAGGGGACCTCGTTCGAGAGCGCTTCGAAGACCTCGGCCGGGGACTCCGGCGTCAGGTCGCTGCCGAGCTCTGCGGCCACGGCGGCCAGGAAGCGCCAGCCGGGGATCATGCCCTCGGGCAGCGGGACGTTGCGGCGCAGGCGCTGGAGGCGGCCGTCCGGGTGGGTGACCGTGCCCTCCTTCTCCGCCCACGTCTCCGCGGGGATGACCAGGTTCGCCAGCTTGGTCGACTCGTCCTCGAAGCCGGCGATCGCGACGACGAAGTTGCCCGCCAGCGCTTCGCGCCAGCCGTCGGAATCGGGCTGCGTCCGGACCGGGTCCGCATTGACGAGCAGCGTCGCCCCGAGCTCGTGGCTCGCGAGGCCGTCCTTGATCGCTGCGCTGCCCCGGCCGCTCTCCGTTGGCTCCAGACCCGGCTTCGCTCCGGGCAGGCAGCCCACCTCGCGCAGGCCGCGCGCGTTGGACTCCTCGGGGATCTCCAGGAGGCCCGGGCCGATGCGCTGGTGCATCTCGAGAGCGCGCGCGCACGCGTGGAGTGCCTCGACCGCGCCGGGGTTCCGCCACAGGCGCTCGCCCCAGACGATCGCCTGGTCGGGCGCGTCGCGCAGGATCCCGGCGATGGCGGCCGCCTCCTTGTCGAAGGGGCCGTCGGGGTCGTAGCCCGCGGCGCCGAGGGCGCCGGCCAGGGCGCTGACGAAGGCGGCGGCGTCGCCGGGCAGATAGCGGATCGCCTCGGCCGCTCCGCCGTCGAGGGTGGTCGGTCGCTCGGAGGCAACCATCAGCTTGGCGTTGCTGCGGCGGACCGCCTTGCGGATGCGCAGGTCGAGGATGGGCATCTCGTGCAGTGGGTCTGTGCCGATCACGAGGATGGCGTCGGCGTGGTCGAGGTCGGAGATCCTCGAGCCGAGCTCGGGGCGGGAGAGCTCGCCGAGCAGGCCGGCGTCGACCGGGTTCGCCGAGCAGTCGACGTTGGAGGAGCCGGCGCTGCGGAGGATCCGCTGGACGAGCCAGCCCTCCTCGTTCGAGGTGCCGCCCCCGACCACGGCGGCGGCCTTCTCGCCCGCACCGCGGATCGCGTCGGCGACCTTGGTGACCGCCTCGTCCCAGGAGATCGGGCTGAGGCTCCCGTCGCCCGCGCGGACCATCGGCCGCGTGATCCGGTCCTCCGAGTTGAACATCTGGAAGGCGAAGCGGCCCTTGTCGCAGAGCCAGCCGTCGTCGACCTCGAGGTTGTCGCGGGCGAGGACGCGGAGCACGCGCTCGTCACGGACCGTGAACTTGACGTTGCATTGGCTCGGGCAGAGGGTGCAGATCGAGCCCGCGTCCTCGATGTCCCAGGGCCGCGCGCGGAAGCGGTAGGTGTAGGAGGTCAGCGCGCCGACCGGGCAGAGCTCGGTGATGTTGCCGTGGAAGGGCGCGATGTAGGGGCGCTCGTCGAAGGTGCCGACGAAGGTCTTGTCACCGCGCTCGAGCAGCTGGAGCTGCTCGTCCTCGGCGACCTCCTGGCTGAAGCGGACGCAGCGGTAGCAGAGGATGCAGCGCTCGCGGTCGATCGCCACCAGCGGCGAGAGCTCGAGCGGCTTCTGGAAGTGGCGCTTCGGGTCGGTGAACCGGCTCTTGCCCGGGCCCCAGCCCATCGCGATGTCCTGCAGCGGGCACTCGCCGCCCTTGTCGCAGACCGGGCAGTCGAGCGGGTGGTTGACGAGCAGGAACTCGACGACCGCGTTCTGGGCCTCCTGGACCCGCTCGGTCTGCGTGTAGACGACCATGCCGTCCCGGATCGGGGTCGAGCAGGAGGTCTGCAGCTTCGGCATCCCCTCGATCTCGACCAGGCACATGCGGCAGGCGCCGACCGGCTCACCGAGCTTCGGCTCGTAACAGAAGACCGGGATCTCGACGTCGCCCATCTTGGCCGCGTCGTGGAGCATCGTGCCCTCGGGCGCCGTCACCTCGCGACCGTCGACCACGATCGAAACGTGATTGCGGATCTGCCGCGTCACGCCACCGCCCCCGCCCTGACGGGCATCGGCTCCTGGCCGGGCGCCGCGATCGCCGGGTCGCCGCTCGGCGCGCCGAGGCTGCCGCCGGGGACGCCGTGCTGGATCGCCTCGATGAACTCGTCGCGGAACTTCTTCACCATCGCGCCGACCGGCATCGCCATCGAGTCGCCGAGGACGCAGAGGCAGTTGCCGATGATGTTGTCCTGGACCGAGGCGACGGTCTCCAGGTCGATCGGCGTCGCCTGGCCGCGGATCATCCGCTCGAGCATCTTCACGGTCCAGTTGGTCCCCTCGCGACAGGGCGTGCACTTGCCGCAGGACTCGTGGTGGTAGAAGCGGGCGGTCCGCAGCGCCAGCTCGACGACGCTGGTGGTGTCGTCGAAGACGATGATCGAGCCGGAGCCGAGCATCGACCCGGCCTCCTGCATGGCCTCGAAGCTGTAGGGCAGGTCGAGGCCCTCCTCCGGCAGCAGCACCGGTGAGGACGAGCCTCCGGGGAAGAACCCCTTGATCTTGCGGCCGGGCAGCGGCCCACCGGCGAGCTCGTTGATCAGGACCTTCGTCGGGATGCCGAGCTCGACCTCGTAGTTGCCCGGCCGCTGCACGTCCCCCGAGACCGAGGTGACCTTGGTGCCCGGCGACTGCTCGGTGCCGAAGCTCGTGAACCACTTGGCGCCCGAGGAGATGATGTGCGGCGCGTTGGAGAGGGTCTCGACGTTGTTGATCAGCGTCGGGCCGTCATAGAGGCCCTGGACGGCGGGAAAGGGCGGCTTCAGGCGTGGGTTGCCGCGCTTGCCCTCGAGCGAGTCGAGCAGGGCGGTCTCCTCGCCGCAGATGTAGGCGCCCGCGCCGCGGTGGACGACCAGCTCGACCTGCTCTCCGGTGCCGAGCACGTCCCCGCCGAGAAAGCCGGCCTCGTAGGCCTCCTCGACCGCACGGTCGAGGATGTCGCCCTGGAGGTCGTATTCACCGCGGATGTAGATGAAGCAGCGGTTGGCGCCGGCGGCGCGTGCGGCGATGATGATCCCCTCGATCAGCTGGTGCGGGTTCTTCTGCAGCAGCTCTCGGTCCTTGAAGGCGCCCGGCTCGGACTCGTCGGCGTTGCAGCAGAGGTACTTGTCCATGTCCCCCCGCGGGAGGAACGAGGCCTTCTTGCCCATCGAGAAGCCCGCGCCGCCGCGGCCTCGCAGGCCCGAGTCCTCGAGCTCCTTCAGCACCTCCTCGGGGGTCATCTCCTCATACGCCTTGCGGATCGCCTGGTAGCCGCCGAACTTGCGGTAGATCTTGATCGAGGCGAGCCCGGGCTCGTCGATGTTGCGGAAGAGGAGGCGCGTCTCCTCGGAGGCCATCAGCTCTTCTCCTTCTTGGCCTTGGCCTTGGGCTTCGGCCGGCTGCCCTTGTTGAGCGAATGACGGGCAAGGCGCTTGTCGCCACCACCGCGCGCCCCGCCGGCGGCGGGCCGGTCCTGAAGGCGCTTCTCGGGCAGGACGTCCGCGCCCCTCTTGCGCAGCTGCTCGACCGCCGTGGCCGCGTCGTCCTCGGTGAGCGGCCCGTAGTAGCGCTCGTCGATCGAGGCCATCGGCGCCAGATCGCAGGCGCCGAGACACTCGAAGCCGCGCACGAAGACCTTGCCGTCCTCGGAGGTCCCCTGGCCGTCGACGCCCGCGGCCTCGCCGAACGCCTCGAGCAGGCTGTCCGCGCCGCGCAGCCAGCAGCTGATGTTGGTGCAGACCAGAACCTGGTGGTCGCCCTCGGGCTCCAGGCGGAAGAGGTCGTAGAAACTGGCGACCGACTCGAGGTAACCCGGCGTGACGCCCATGACCGCCGCGGCCTGCTCGATGCCCTCGGGCGTGCACCAGCCGTAGCGCCGCTGGACGGCCCAGAGCGCCGGGATGGCCGCCGACCGCTCGCGCGGATAGCGCTTCATCGCCCGCCGGATCTCCCGAGCAAGGGCGACCGGCACCTCGACCTCGGAGGGCTCGGGCACGGGGGCGGCCTCGCCATGCGGTCGGCGCTCCTCCCTGCTGGCCTGGATGACCTCGATCTCCTCGCCGGGGATGTCGACGCCGACCTGCGCCTGCTCGTCGGGCATCGGCGGCGGCTCCGGCACGTCGTGGATGTGCCCGGGATCGCTGGTCCAGTCGCGCTTGCCCTTCGGCAGCAGCGGGCTCACCGGTCCACACCTCCGATGATCGGGTCGAGCATCGCCAGGTTCTGGATCAGGTCCGCGATCAGCCCGCCGACCGACATGTCGCGGAAGGCCTGCAGGTTGACGAAGGACGGATCCCGGAAGTGGACCCGCGCCGGCTTCGAGGAGCCGTCCGCCAGCACGAAGCAGCCGAGCTCGCCGCGGGGCGACTCGATCGAGTAGTAGAGCTCGCCTGGGTCGACGCGGTAGCCCTCGGTGACGAGCTTGAAGTGATGGATCAGCGACTCCATCGAGGTCGAGAGCTCGTCGCGCGGGGGCAGCACGTATTTGCGGTCGTCAGAGATCCAGGGCCCCTCGGGCAGCCCGTCGAGGACCTGCTCGATGATCCGCACCGACTCCCGCATCTCCTGGAGCCGCACGCGGTAGCGGTCGTAGCCGTCGCCGATCGTCCCGACCGGGATCTTGAAGTCGAAGTCGCCGTAGGAGAGGTAGCCGGGGGACTTGCGGAGGTCCCAGGGCTCGCCGGCGGCGCGGAGCAGCGGGCCGGTGACGCCCAGCTCGAGCAGGCGCTCGCGCGAGACGACCCCGACGTTGCGGGTCCGATGCAGGAAGATCTCGTTGCGGTCGAGGAGGGCCTCGTACTGGTCGATCCGGCTCGGCATCAGGTCGATGAACTTCCGGACCTTCCGCTCGAAGCCGACCGGGATGTCCTCGAAGACGCCGCCGACCTGGAAGTAGCGGGTGTGCATCCGCTGGCCGGCCGACATCTCGAAGAGATCGAGGATCGTGTCGCGCTCGCGGAAGCAGTACCAGAACATCGAGATCGCGCCGAGGTCGAGGGCCGAGGTGCCGAGCCAGACCAGGTGCGAGTGGATCCGGTTGAGCTCCATGTGGAGGATCCGCAGGTACTTGGCCCGGTCGGGGATCTCCAGCTCGATCAGGCGCTCGACGCAGCCGCAGAAGGACTCCATCTGGAAGAAGTAGGAGAGGTAGTCCATCCGCTCCACGAACGGGATGACCTTCCAGTAGCTCTTGTCCTCGCAGGACTTCTCGATCCCGGTGTGGAGGTAGCCCATGATCGGCTTGCAGTCGAGGATCCGCTCGCCCTGCAGCGTCACGATCAGCCGCAGCACTCCATGGGTCGCCGGGTGGTGCGGCCCCATGTTGATCGTGAGGATCTCCTGCTCGGGCTCGAGGCCGGGTCCCGCCAGGTCCTGATGGGCGATCTCGGCGGCGTCCACCAGCGGCGCCGAGGGGTCCTCGCCCTCGCGGGAGTACCCGCGCTCGGTGATGTCCGCCTCGTCCCGGAGCAGATCGTCGGCCATTACTCGAACCACCTCGGGGTCTCGATCTCGTTGTGCGTGAAGAGCACCGGCTCACCGCCGATCGGGAAGTCGCGGCGCTGCGGCCAGCCGACGTAGTCCTCGGGCATCAGGATCCGGCGCAGGTCGGGATGGCCGCGGAAGACGATCCCGAAGAAGTCGTAGGCCTCCCGTTCCTGGAAATCGGCGGTGGGGTAGAGGGCGACGCAGGAGTCGATCTCGGGGAGCTTGTCCGAGTCGCCATTGGTGCCCGCCGGATCCGCCAGCAGCGCCTTGACGTGCAGCCGCTCCATGCGCTCGCGGCAGAGCAGCTCGTAGTGGACGGCGAAGCGGGGAGTGGCGGGCAGGTAGTCGGCGGCGTGCACGCTGGAGAGGAAGCGGTAGCCCTGCTCGGGCGTGTCGCGAAGCCAGGTGAGGGCGTGGAGGACACCCTCCGGATTGACGATCAGCGTCGCGCGACCGTGCTCGACCGAGGTTTCGATGACCGTCCCCGCCCGCCCTCTGTCGATTCCCTGGGCGATCAGCTCCAGCCCGGGAGCGTCAGGCATCCGTCGCTTCCTCCGAGTGCTTCGGCTGCAGGGCGCGGGCCGCGCGCTCGATCGCCTCTGGCGTCGGCTCGCCCGACTCGAAGCGCGCCCACTCCTCGGTGCCGGATGCGTTGTAGCGCTCGCGCCAGCCCAGGTCGGGCCGGCCGCGGACCAGCCGCTGCAGCTTGTTGAAGCCGTGGAGGAGGGCCTCGGGGCGGGGCGGGCACCCCGGCACGTGGATGTCGACGGGCATGAACTTGTCGGCGCCCTGGACGACGGCGTAGTTGGCGAACATGCCGCCCGAGGAGGAGCAGGCGCCCATCGCGATCACCCACTTGGGCTCCAGCATCTGGTCGTAGACGCGGCGGACGACCGGCGCCATCTTCACCGAGACGCGGCCGGAGAGGATCATCATGTCCGCCTGTCGCGGCGAGGCGCGGAAGGCCTCGGCGCCGAACCTCGCGATGTCGTAGCGCGAGGTGACCATCGACATCATCTCGATGGCGCAGCAGGCGAGGCCGAAGGTCATCGGGAAGAGGGCATTGGATCGTCCCCAGTTGAGGACGTTCTCGAGCGTCGTCGTGAGCAGGCGCTCCTCGACGTACTCCTCGAGGTCACGACCTTCCAGGTCCCCCCGCAGCAGGTCACGGGCGCGCAGCTGGCGGGCTCGGAGGCTCTCCCTCTCTACTTCCAATCGAGCGCTCCTCGACGCCAGACGAAGACGAGGGCGACGAGCAACAGCGCGACGAAGACGAGGATCTCTCCCAGCACGAACACGCTCTTGGTGGCGTGGACGAGGACGCCGACCGGATAGAGGAAGACGACCTCGATGTCGAACAGGATGAAGAGCATCGCGATCATGTAGAAGCTCACGCCGAAGCGGAAGGTCCGGGTGATGTGGGAGGGGAGCCCGCACTCATACGGCTGCCCCTTGATCGGATTCGGGCGCTTCGGCCCGGTGATCGAGTTCAACAGTGCGAAGGCGCCTCCCACGATGATCCCGAGGCCTGCGAACACGAGAACTGGGAGGTAGCTCTGAAGCACGGTCCGCTGGGCGTTATACCACCGCGTCCGCGACTTTGTAGCAAGGTGTTACATAGTGCTTTTCCGCATCAGCAAGCGGAATTCCGACCCTTTCTGGCGGCTTTGCCGTCTCGGAGCCCGTAACCTCCCGCGGCCGTGCCGGAAGTCCATCTCGTAGTCGGGGTCTGTCTGATCGCCGCCAATCTGGGGGCGGGGGTGTGGGGCGGCATCGCCTGGCTCCAGGATCGGCCGGCGGCGGGGTTCTGGTACGCGCTCCGGATCGCGCAGGTGACCGTCATCCTCCAGGCGCTGCTGGGCCTCCTGCTCGTGTTCACCGGTCACCACGCCGACCAGCTCCACGTCCTCTACGGGGTCCTGCCACTCGTCGTCTCGCTGCTCGCCGAGGTGGTGCGGGCGGGCGCGGTGGCCCAGGAGCTCGGTGACCTCGACGTCCGCTCCCTTCCGGAGGAGCGCCAGACTCAGATCGCCCTGGCGATCGTCCGGCGGGACACCGGCATAATGGCCACGGCTTGCTTGGTGATCTTCCTGCTTGCGCTCCGAGCCGCCGGGACCAGCTCGGCCTTCTAGCCCCAGCAGGAATCGCGTGCCTGCTCGCCGCGGTGCTCGGGCTCTCCGCCGGTGCGGATCGCGCTCAGGCGGTGCGCTCCGGTGGCCACAATCTGCCGACCAGGAAGCTCGAGATCGCCTTCAAGGTGGCGGGGGGCCAGCGCTCCGGATCGAAGGACGGCTGCTATGCGTCGCCGCGCCGGATGGCCGCGCTGGTGCGGTTCTGGGGCCCCCTGCCGGCGGAGGTCGCTCGCGGGTTCCGGGGCGTAAGACAGCCCGACGTGGTCTACGTGATCGCCAAGCGCAGCTCCTGCCAGCGGATGGTCTTCGCGCTTCGCCACCAGGGGGTTTTCGTCCTGGACACCGCCGGCGGCGAGGTCTACCGGCGGGGAGTGCCGCCGAGCCGGCGTGGCGCCGAGGCCCGCCGCCTGGGCCGCGGGCCGCTCAGGCGTCTCAGCTTCATTGCGAAGTCGTTTCGGCTGAAGGACCCTGACCGGGCGAAGCGGCTGGTGGTGCTCTGCCCGCATGGCTCGTCCCCGCTCGGGGGCGGGCTGACGAGCTATCCGGGGCTCGGCCCGGACGGCGAGGGGATCTATCCCCATTCCTACGAGCGGCTGGGAGTCCAGCGCGGCTTCCACGTCACGGCTCTGATCATCGATCGCAGCCCTCGCCGGACCACCCCCCGGACCGCCACCCTCCAGGTGGTCTGCGGCAGGGGGCTGGTCCCGATGTCGTCGCCGCACCGGACCGTGTTCGTGCGGCGGCACAGCGTCAACACGGCGATTGCGAGCTGCCCGGCCGGGCAGTACCTGTTCTCGGGAGGATTCCAGCGAACCAACTTCACCACCCCGTTTCGGACCGAGGGCGGCAACTACATCACCGAGTCGAGGGCGATCTCGCCGACCGCCTGGCGGGTCACGGCCTACGCCGCCGGCCATGACGGCGGCGAGCTGACGGCGATCGCCTACTGCGCGAGCGATCCGAGCCTGCCGCTGACCGAGGTCCAGGCTTCCACTCCGGTCCCCGCGTTCGGCCCGGCGGTTGCCACCACACCTTCATGTCCACCCGGCCTCGAGCTGACCTCGGGTGGGTTCAGCCTCGCCGGGACCGGTAGTGCCTTCTTCGGCGGCGGGTACTTCAACGATGACGGGACCTGGTCGGCGACCGCCTTCGGCTATTTCGGCCCCGTTGACTCGCTGACCGCGTTCGGCTACTGCCTGCGGCCGGCGGATGCGGAAGCCGGCTCCGCCCGGTAGCCCTCAGCTCAGCCCGGGGGCTGCGTGAGAGACAAGGCTGCCCCCTGCGGGTCCTCGAACACGCCCTGCCTCAGGCCGGTGTTGGGGACGTCGTAGGGTGCGGCCAGCACCTGCCCACCGAGCCGGGGGACCTTGGCGGCCGCCTCGTCGACGTCCGCGATCCAGAAGTCCACGCTCCAGTGGGGAGGGACCTCGCCGTCCGCGTCCGGCGGCAGCATCGTCGCGACGACGTCGCGCGGCGCCGGTTGCTGGGGCTCCCCGCCGACGTAGCCGGGGACGGTCCACATGATCAGCTCCGCGCCGCCCATGTCGAAGCTCTTCGTGCCCCAGCCGAAGACCTCCGTGTAGAAGCGCTTCGCCGCCTCCGGGTCGTCGGTGTTGAGCGCGCTCATCGACCAGGCGCTCGGCTCGTTGACGAGCTGGGCGCCGTGGCGCTCGCGCGGCTCCCAGATGGAGAAGACCGCCCCGGCGGGGTCGGCCAGGACCGCCTGGCGGCCGCCGCCGGGCGAGTCGAAGGGCTCGCCGATCGCCTCGCCGCCCGCGCTCGCCGCTCTCGACGCGGCCTCGTCCACGCTCTCCACCGAGACGAGCGTCGTCCACACGGCCTGCGGCGGCGCCGGCGCGCCGTGCTGGGACACGATCGAGGCTACGTCGCGGCCTCTCAGCCGGCAGATGAAGTAGTCGCCGGGGTGGTCCGGCGGCATCAGATTCTCGGTCTCCCAGCCGAACAGCTCCTCGTAGAAGGTGACCGCAGCCCCGGGGTCGGGGAAGACGCCGGAGACGAAGCAGGGAACGCCGTGTTCGTACCCGTCTCGCTCGCTCATCGCTCCTCCTCGTATTCGTCGTGACGGCGCCACCAGGTATAGGGCTCGTCCTGCGGGTAGCCGGCCGGTGAGTCCTCCCAGGTCTCCTGGCGGCCGAAAGGCGCCCGGTCCAGGAAGGTCCAGACGGGTCCGATCGCCTCCACGCCGCGGCTCTTCGTGAAGTAGGTGCGGTAGACGTCGCCGCCGTCGCGCAGGAGGACGCTCAGCGCGAAGCCCTCGCCGTCCTGGTAGGCGCCCTCCTTGGGCTCCGCGGGAGAGGTGCCGAAGTCGACGCCGAAGTCACCGCCTCCCCAGGAGTACCACGGGTGCTCCCAGCCCAGTCGCCGCCTGAACGGCTCGAGCTTCTCGAACGGGGCCCGCGAGGTGATCGCGAAGGTCACGTCCCTCGCATGCAGGTGGGCCGGATGACCGACCTGGTCGATGAACATGCAACAGCCGTCGCAGCCCTGGTCCTGGTTCGGCCCGAACATGAAGTGGTAGAGGACGAGCTGGCGGCGGCCCTCGAACAATTCCGCGAGCGCGACCTTCCCCTGCGAGCCCTCGAACTCGTACTCCTTTTCGACCTTCGCGCGTGGGAGCCGCCGGCGCTCCGCCGCGAGCTCGTCGCTCCGCCGAGTCAGCTCCTTCTCTTTCGCCCGGTGAGCCTTCTGCGCGGCATCCCATTCCTCGGCGGACACGACCTCGGGTAGGTCCATCCCGTTCTCCTTCCGTCTGCTTGGGGCCTTCTCCATATCGCGAGCCCACCGTACCAGAAAGTCCTAAAAGATAAGCAAGCGATTGTATTTCAGGACTCAGTGGCGATAGACTGCCCGCGATGGCCAGGACGCGCACGATCGAGGACGGATGCGGCATCGCCCACGCGTCGGAGCTGCTCGGGCAGCGGTGGGCGCTGCTGGTGGTACGCGAGCTGCTGCTCGGCCCGAAGCGCTTCACGGACCTGCGGACCGGCCTTCCCGACATCAGCCCGAACGTGCTCGGCCAGCGGCTGCGCGAGCTGGAGGAGTCCGGGATCGTGCGACGCCGGAAGCTGGCGCCACCGGCGGCGGCCCAGGTCTACGAGCTGACCGAGTGGGGGCAAGAGCTCGAGCCGGCGATCCTGTCGCTGGGTCGCTGGGCGAGCGGCTCGCCCTCATTCCCACTCGGCGCCGAGATGGGAGCGGACTCCCTCGTCCTGGCGCTCAAGGCGACTTTCGATCCGGCGAAGGCGGATGGGCTGGAGGCGACGTATGAGCTCTGGCTGGGGGAGGTTCCGTTCAGGATCGCGGTGAAAGGAGGGCGCTTCGAAGCCGAGCATGGTGAGGCCGAGGGAGCCGACGTCTCGATCCGTAGCGACCCGAACACGATCGCCGCGGTCGTCTTCGGCGGAAAGCCGCTGGGGAGGGCGGTGGAAGCCGGTGACGTGCGGATCGACGGGAGCCGCAGAGACGTCAACGCTCTCCTCCGAGCCCTGAAGTGAAGAGGTGGCGACTTTCCTCCGCTATGCGGAGGGAAATCGCCATCCCTGAGCTTCCTGATCGCGCGCTTCGTCAGCTTCAGCTTCACGCGGCCTGCCGGCGGTGATGAAATTCTGGTCGACGCCCGTCCCGTCCAGGTTCGCCCGCCCGATCGTGAAGTCGTTCCCGTCGCCCCCAGTAGAGGTGGGAGCTGTCAACGGCCACACCGCAGGAGTTCTCCGCCCCGGTGACGAAGCCCGGGTTGACGCCCGATCCGTCGAGGTTCGCCCAGCCGAGCGTCGTGCCGTCGAAGGTTCGTTCCCTGGTTCGACCAGGCGGTCAGGACTCCGCCAGCAAGTCGCGGTAGGCGCCTCGGTGAAAGAGCAGCGGGTGACCCTCGTGCGAGTCGACCGCGAGCGCGGTGCCGGTGAGGATCAGATGGTCGCCTCCGTCGATCAGGTCCCGCAATTCGCAGGCGACCCACAGCAGAGCGCCGCGGAGGCGGGGCAGATCCTCGCTCTCAGACCACTCGATGCCCTCCCACTTTTCCGCCTCGGCGTTCTTCCCGGCGAAGCGCCGCGCCAGCTCCTCCTGGCCGGCGCCCAGCGCATTGACGCCGAAGCGGCCCTGGGCGCGGACCGAGGTGAGCGTGCGGGAGCCTCGATCGAGGCACGCGAGCATCATCGGCGGGTCCAGGGAGAGTGAGGTGACGGCATTCGCCGTGGCTCCGGAGGGCCCGTTTTCGCCGATGGCCGTGACCACGGTGACGCCGGTCGCGTAGGCGCCCAGCGCGGTTCGAAACTGATCCGGGCTGACGGGCATGGCTGAACGCTACGTGAGGGCGAGGGCCCGTCGCGCCAGGACCGCACCCCCGGCTGCGGCCCAGGACCTGCGCTGGATCACCATCCTGGTCCTGAACCGCCCCAGGGGCACGCTCCTGGCGAGACGGGCCCTTCGCATATGATCCCGCCGCGTGCGAGGGGCATTTCTACTGATCGCAGTCGCCGTGGCGGCGACGGTTGCCGGTTGCGGGACGCAGGGCGTCTCTGTTCCGGACAACGACCCGACCCATCAGGGGGCGGAGATCTTCGCCCAGCGCTGCTCCGGGTGCCACACGCTGTCCCCGGCCGGGACCGAGGGGAGCGCGAACCGCTCCGAGCGAGTGCAGGGCCCGAATCTCGACCAACGCCAGGAGACGCTCGCCGACGTGATCTACGCGATCCGAAACGGTGGCTTCTCCGGCGCGATCATGCCCCAGAACATCGTCGTGGGCGCCGACGCGCAGAAGGTCGCCGCCTTCGTCGCCAAGTACGCCGGCCAGGACGTCACCGAGTCCCCGCGGCCGGCGTCGACGACCACCACGGCCGCTCCCTAGCGGCTCGCGGGGCGGAGCCACGCTCGACCTCAAGCAGATCCGCAGCGACCCGGAGCCGGTGCGCGACGCCCTGGCGAGGCGGGGCGCCGCCGAGCAGCTCGACGAGCTCCTGGGCGCCGACGAGCGCCGTCGCGAGCTGAATACCCGGATCGACCAGGTCCGCGCCGAGCAGAACAAGCTCTCGGGTCAGATCCAGGAGGCGGCGCGCGGCGGCAAGACCGAGGATCCCGAGTTCGTGAAGCTCCGCGACGCGTCGAGCGAGCTCAAGTCCGAGCTCAAGGAGCTCGAGCCGCAGCTGGCGGAGCTGAGCGAAAGACGGGACGATCTGCTCGCCACCCTGCCGAACATCCCGGAGCCGGAGGCGCCGGACGGCGAGACCGAGGAGGACAACGTCACCCTGCGGGAGGTGGGGGAGGCGCCGCGGTTCGCCTTCGAGCCGCTCGACCATCTCGACCTCGCCCAGCGGCACGGCTGGATCGAGATGGAGGCCGCGGCCGAGGCCTCAGGATCGCGCTTCGCCTATCTGCTCGGCGATCTCGCGATGCTCGAGTTCGCCCTGGTGCGCTTCGCCATGGAGCGGGCGCGCGCCGAGGGATTCGAGCCGACCATCCCCCCGGTCCTGGTCCGAGAGCAGGCGCTCTTCGGCACCGGCTACTTCCCCGGGGAGCGCGAGATGATCTACGAGGTCCCGCGCGACGAGCTCTTCCTGGTGGGCACCTCGGAGGTCTCCCTCGCGGCCCTTCACGCGGACCAGATCATGGAGGCCGGCGATCTGCCGAAGCGCTACGCGGGCTTCTCCACCTGCTTCCGGCGCGAGGCGGGCGCGGCCGGCCGGGACACGCGCGGGATCTTCCGCGTCCACCAGTTCGACAAGGTCGAGATGTTCAGCTTCGTCGAGCCCGGCTCGAGCCGCGAGGAGCACGAGCGCATCCTCGCGATCCAGGAGGGGATCCTCTCCGCCCTCGAGATCCCCTACCGCGTCGTCGACGTCGCCGTGGGCGACCTGGGTGCCCCCGCGGCTCGCAAGTTCGATTGCGAGGGCTGGATCCCGAGTCAGGAACGCTTCCGCGAGGTGACAAGCTGCTCCAACACCACGGATTACCAGGCAAGACGCCTGTCGGCCCGGTACCGTCCCGCGCAAGGAGAATCCCCGGAACCCGTGCACACGCTGAACGGAACTGCGGTGGCTGTGGGTCGAACGTTGATCGCGCTGCTGGAGAACGGACAGCAAGAGGACGGGAGCGTGGAACTTCCGTCCCAGTTGCAGGAATTTGGCTCCCCAGAGAGGATTCCCACATAATGAGTGACTCGACCCCCAAGCGAGTAGTCCTCTGCGACGACCATGAGATCGTTCGCGAGGCGATCAAGGCAAGGATGGCCGCGGTCGAAGGCGTCGAGATCGTCGGCGAGGCCGAGACCGGTGAGGAGGTCGTCGACGTCGTCAAGGAGCTGGAGCCCGACGTCTGCATCGTCGACGTCGAGCTGCCGGGCAAGGACGGCATCGACGCCACCAAGGACGTCCTCAAGGCCCGGCCCGAGACACGGGTCATCATCTTCACCGCCCACGCCCAGCCCGACCTGCTGACGCTGGCGCTGCGGGCCGGCGCCTCCGGTTACGTGCTCAAGTCGGCGCCGAGCGAGGACATCGCTCGCGCCATCGAGGTGGTCGCCGGCGGCGGCACCTTCGTCGGCACCGAGCTCGGCCAGGGCGCCGGGGAGGTCGAGAAGCTGCTCGAGCTGACCCCCCGCGAGCGCGAGATCCTCGAATTGCTCGCGGAGGGCCTGCGCGTCAAGCAGATCGCCGACCGGCTCTCACTGAGCCCCGCCACGGTCCACACCCACGTCCGCAACGCGATCGCGCGGATGGAGGTCGATACGCGGACCGAGGCGGTGGCCCTGGCCGTGCGCTTCAGCTACCTGGGCGCCGGCGGCAAGGTTTAGCGCTCAGGGTTGCCAGGGCGTTGGCGCCCCAACCCCGCACGCCCGGAAGCGAAGCTGAGGACGTGCGGGTTATGGCGAAGCCGTCTACGACTCCGGCTTGAACTCCAAAGCACACCCGTTGATGCAGTAGCGCTGCCCGGTGGTGTCCTGGGGGCCGTCGTCGAAGACGTGACCCAGGTGCGCGTCACAGCGTGAACAGAGCACCTCGGTTCGCTTCATGAAGAGGCTGTTGTCGGCCTCCGTCTCGACCTTTTCGTCGCCCATCGGACGGTCGAAGCTCGGCCATCCGGTGCCCGAGTCGAACTTGTGCTCCGAGTCGAACAGCGGCTGTCCACAGGCCACGCAGACGAACTGCCCCGCCTCCTTGACGTCGTTGAGCTCGCTGGTGAACGGAGCCTCGGTGCCCTTCTTGCGGACGACCTCGTACTGCTCCGGCGTCAGCTCCTGGCGCCACTCCTGCTCGCTCTTCTTGACCTTCTCCAAGTCTCTTACCTCGCTTCCTCGGGGGTGTCGACCAGGTTAACCCGGTCGACGAATAGTCCTCCGGGAACGCCGGTCGTTACTAGGCTGCCGCCGTGCCCGACTTCTTCTACGAGCCCGACGGCGAGCTCTACCGCTCGACGGAGCTCACCCGCGGCCCCTGGGACCCCGGCGCCCAGCACGCCGGGCCCCCCGCCGCCCTGATCGGGCGCGAGGTTGAGCTGTTGGGCGGGGGCAGGATCGGCGGCGAGGGTGGGCCGCGGGCGCAGGTCGGGAGGATCACCTACGAGGTCCTGCGCTCGGTGCCGATCGCTCCGCTGCGAGTGGAGGCGAAGGTCGTTCGCCCGGGAAGGAGGGTGGAGATGTTCGAGGCGGTCCTCACGGATGAGGCCGGCGAGCCTCTGATGCGGGCGCAGGGCTGGCGGCTGCGCACGGAACCTGTGGATTTCGAGGCGCCCGGGCCGGCGCCCGAGCCGCTGCCGGGACCCGAGAGCGGCGAGCCGGGCCAGTTCTTCCACACGGGCTATGACGTCGGCTACCACACGGCGATGGAGTACCGGTTCACCCGCGGAGCGTTCATGGAGCGGGGCCCCGCGACGGTGTGGATGCGGATGGCCGTGCCGCTGCTCCCGGACGAGGAGCCCACGCCACTGCAGCGCGTGCTCGCCGCCGCCGACTCGGGGAACGGCGTCAGCGCGGCGCTCGACTGGTCCACGTACCTGTTCATCAATGTGGACCTCTCCGTCCACCTGCACCGGATGCCCGAGGGCGAGTGGGTCTGCCTGGACGCCGTGACGCTGCCCGAGACGAACGGCGTCGGGATGGCCGATACGCGCCTGCTCGACGAGCGCGGGCCGATCGGGCGAGCCGCGCAGACCCTGCTCGTGGCCGAGCGCAGCTGAACGGCCGTCCACTCCTTACCAAGACCTAACTCGTGGCTAACCGGTGCCTATCCGCCGCCGCCGATAGTTGCCCGGTCAAGTCAAACGGCGGCCGCCAAGTCTTCAGAGGACGGCCGCGACAGAGAAGGAGAAAGTGATGAGAGGAAAGTTGAGGACCTTCTCGGTGGCCGCCGCCGGGGCGCTGGCGCTGCTCGTCGTCGCATTCGGTGGCACCGCGGTCGCCAAGGACCGGAACCACGACCATATCTCCGACAAGTGGGAGAAGAAGTTCCATCTCTCGCTCAAGGTCGATCAGTCGAACAAGGACCAGGACCGGGACAAGGTCGACAACCTGAACGAGTTCCAGGAGAAGACCAACCCCCGCTCCAAGGACTCCAACCACAACGGCCGCCCCGATGGCCGTGAGGACGCCGATCACGACGGCCTCAACAACATGGGTGAGGACCGGTCCGCGAACCTCCCCGACGACCGGGACACCGACAACGACGGCGTCGAGGACGGCGAGGAGAACCCCGGCACGATCGCCAGCTTCGACGGCACGACGCTGACCATCAACGTCGCCGGCGGCGGTCAGGTCTCAGGCACCGTGGACGCGTCCACCGAGATCAAGTGCGAGACGGAGGACGAGCATGAGTCCGACGACAACTCGGGTCCCGGAACCGCCACGGCATCGCACGACGGCAGTGGCGATCAGTCCGGCGAGACCGAGTCGGGCGACGACAACAGTGGCCCCGGTGAGAGCGGTGACGACGGCCGAGTCTGCACCACTGCGGATTTGACCCCGGGCACCGCGGTCCACGAGGCCGAGCTCCAGGGCACCACGTTCGAGAAGGTCGAGCTGGTCAAGTAACCCGAGCTCACAGCTCCCTGAGTACGACCGGGCGCCCACTGGGCGCCCGGTTTGCGTTCCGGGCCGCGATCAGCTGACCAGCTGGGGAACCGAAGTGCGATCGGCGGGCGCCGAGCGCACGACGTGCTCGAGGATCCGGACCAGCACGGGGTCGAACTGGGTGCCTGAGCAGGCACGAAGCTCGTCGAGCGCGGCGTCGGGGGTCCGGATGGGCGAGTGGGGACGCTCCGACGTCATGGCGTCATACGCGTCGCAGACGAGGATGATCCGAGCCGCCAGCGGGATCTCCTCACCGGCCAGCCCGTCCGGGTAGCCCTTGCCGTCCCAGCGTTCGTGCGAGGAGCGGATCAGGCTGCCCACGGATGCGAGGGAGGGCGCCGCCGAGACGATGCGCTGGCCGAGGATCGTGTGCTGGTGCATGAACTCCCACTCCTCCTCGTCGAGTGGCCCCGCCTTGTTGAGCACGGCATCGGGGATCGCGATCTTGCCGATGTCGTGGAGCTCTGAGGCACGGCCGAGTGTGGTCAACTCGCCCGGGCCTATCTCCAGCTCCTGGCCGACCGCCAGTGCGAGCGTCTTGACTGCGGTGACGTGCTCGCCGAGCTCCGGTGCGCGCTGGTTGAGCAGCCGGATCAGGACGGCCTCGACCTCGCCACCGGCAGAGGGACGGCGTGAGTCCTTGTGCTCGTACATGCGCTGATCGGCGAGCTGCAGGGCGGACCCGCGGTTGGCGGCCTCGCGGGGGATCGAAGCCCAGCCGGCGGAGCAGGTGACCTGGAAGCCCTCGCCGCGCTCGCTGAGCGCGGCCGCACCGCTCTGAACCGCCTCCACCGCCTGGGGACCTTCGCCCGGGACGATCAGGGCGAACTCGTCTCCACCCATCCGGTAGGCGCGTCCGCTGTCTCCGACCGCGCTGGCGAGCTGGTGGCCGAGTCGGATCAGCAGGCTGTCGCCGGCCGGGTGGCCGAAGGCGTCGTTGTAGGCCTTGAAGCCGTCCAGGTCGAGAATCGCCAGCAGGTGCGGGTGCTGATTGTTCCCGGCGTAGAAGCGATCGAGGTCGAAGAGGAGCTTTCCCCTGTTCGAGAGCCCGGTCAGCGCGTCGGTCTCGAGCTCGATCACCAGCCGCCGGTTCTGCGTGAAGGTGAGTGTGATGCGCGCGACGATCGCCACCAGGGTCGCGGCGGTGAGCGCTCCCACGATCGGCCGGGTCACGTCCTGGCGCTGCAGGGTCATCAACGCGAAGATCGCAAGCGCGAAAACCATCGGCGAGGCGAAGTTGCGCCAGCCCTCGTCGAGCGGGAGCTCGCGCCGCTTCGGCGTCGGCTGGACCGCGCCCAGGGCGATCAGGGCGGTACCGAGCGGCCACAGGAAGAGGTACCAGGCGCTGTCGCTGTAGGTGCCGGCGACCGATTGGTAGGTGTAGATCGCGTCACCGGTCGCCGTGGCGGCAAGGCCGAGGATGACCAGCCCGAGTCCGCGGCCCGGACGCCAGCCGGTCAGGGCGAAGGCACCGATCGCCACCGCCAGCGTGGCGACGTCGAAGAGGGGATAGGCCACGGCCACGGCGACCTCGTCCCTGGCGCCCGTCGTGTTGGCCAGCACGTAGTCGAGCAGGAGGCTCGTGCCGATCGCCGCCACACAGAGCGCGCCCATCGTGACGTCGATCCAGACGAGGATGGAGCGCTTGCCCATGCGTGCGCGAACGTAGGCGACCATTCCGGCGAGGACCAGGGCGTAGCCGGCCAGGTAGAAGACGTCGTCGACGGACGGGAAGGGCGGCGCCGCGACGTCGGCGTAGGCGATCGACCAGTACGTGTCGCCGAACGCCCAGAGCAGCAGGCCGCCGCCGAGCAGGGCCCAGCCGAGCCGCTCCTCGCGCCGGATTGCGGCCCGTGCGAGAAGCACGAGCCCGCTCACCGCGGTGACGAAGTCGTAGACCCAGTTCTCGATGAAGAAGCTGTAGCGCGGGGTCCCGAAGTGGAAAGCGGAATGCGCGATCACGACCAGCAGAGCCGCCAGCACGAACCCGCCAAAGGCGACTCCGGCCAGTCGGATGATGGAGCGAGGCTGTCGCGAGGCTTGGTCCACGGTTAACTGCGAAGCTCGACGAGCGTCCCCCTCGATATGTTCATCGTCCACCCGCCCGATTCCTGGACAGCATTATTGGGTAGCCGAACCGGCGCATCCTAAGCGAGGCCATGAGACACTGCCCGCTGCAGGGGGAGATCAGCCTCGAGCCTGGATGCCGAGCCAGAGGGACAAGCAGAGCGGAGCGAGCCGGCGCGCGATGATCGCCGTCGTGTTCGCCGTGCTGGCGCTCCTGGCGGCGTCGAGCTCGGCGCCGGCGGCACAGGACGAGCTGAAGGGCGGATCCGTGGCCATCCAGCTGCAGGGCTCGCGCGGGCTCAAGCTGAAGCCCACCAGCCTCAACCTGCCCATCAACGGCGGGGCTGTCGACCCGATCGACGGCTCCGGCACGGTGAGGGTCTCCGGTGCCGTCCGGGCGCGGCGCGGCAAGGGCAAGGGCAAGGCCAAGATCAAGATCAAGGCCCTCAACCTGGGCCCGAACGGCGGACGGGGCAGCATCACCGCCAAGGTCGGCAAGAAGGGGGTGGGGTCATTCGCCACCTTGACCGGCGGCACGGTGACCCGCGACGGGTTTGGCGCCAGGATCGAGAACATCACCATCACGCTGGCGCGCAAGGGGGCTCGGGCCCTCAACCGCGCCTTCGCGCACAAGAAGAAGAAGAAGGGCAAGGCGTCCGCCGCGGCCAAGAAGGGCGTCAAGGCGGGCCGGCCGCTGGGGAGGGTGGTCTCGGTGGTGACCGTCCCGCTCGCCGTCTCGGCGGTTCCCGGTACGGGGACGATGACCCTGCACACCGATGCGATGGGCGCGTTCGTCTCAAAGCTGCCGAATCACTGCATCGATCCGCTTCCGACCGGGTCACCAGCGGGCGTCTCACCGGTGGCCCCAGCTACCTCCGACCTCTTGGGGACGACCTACACGTTCCCGGTGTCCGGCGGCGCCGTCGCCCCGGACTTCAGCGCTGGCGAACTGCTCACGGCGGGCGGACAGACGATCACCAAGAACCACAGCGGCAATCCGCTCAATCCGGTTGCCGCCTGCGACGCTGCCGATCCGCCGGTCGGAACCAAGCTGGTCAGCACCGACCTCGGCGTCGATTTCGCGCACAACAGCTTCAACTCGGACGCCGCACTCCCGACCGGCGCGAGCCTGCGAGCACCGCTCGCCGACATCGACTTCTCGACGGGCAGCCGCTCGTTCAACTCGAGCGACAACACGATCACGATCACCGGGGCGACGATCAAGCTCAGCTTCCCGGCGGCGCTGACGCTCAATCAGTTCTTCCCCACCGAATCCGGGAACTCCGCCGACGACTTCGTCGCGGGCGACGAGATCGGCACGATCGACCTGACCGGCGTCAAGCTGCGCTGACGTCCGAGCGGAGGGGGAGGGATTCGAACCCCCGGACCGGGAGGACCCGGTCAACAGCTTTCAAGGCTGCCGCAATCAACCAGACTCTGCCACCCCTCCGGATATGCGAGGGTGCTCCGCCGGGAGCAACCCGTTTAGTCAAGGCTAGACCCGGTCCCCGGCGCTAGTCGCCCTGCGGCGTGCAGACGATGACCGGGATCCGCCGGTCGCCCGCCCGCTCCTGGTAGCGCGCGAAGCCCGGGTAGAACTCGGTCGCGAGGTCCCAGAGGCGCTGGCGCTCCGCGCCTTCGGCCTCCTTCGCCCGGTAGTGGCCGCCGCCGCCCTTTGCCCAGAGCTCGACCTCGGGATTGGCCCTGACGTTGTGGTACCAGGCGGGATGGTCTCGGTGGCCGCCCCTGGAGGCGATCAGGATCACGTCGTCGCCGTCCGTGAAGTAGGCGAGGGGCGTGCTCCTCCGCTTGCCGCTCTTCGCCCCGGTGTGGGTGAGCAGGACCGTTGGAGCGTTGATCGTGGTCTTCACCCGCCCGCCGGTCGCTCGCATCAGGTAGGGGTCGATCTTGTTGCCGACGTTGACGAGAAACCAGGTGACCGGAGGCTGGCGCCCCGCCCAGGAGAGCGAACTCATCCAGAGGCCCTTCGGCTCGTTCGGGTCGTACGCGGGCACTCTCCCCATGCAGGGACCCTACGAGATGAGCTCCCCCAGCTGCGCTGAGCGGAGCAGCTCGCTGAGCGCCTCCGGCGGTTGAGGCCGCGCGAAGTAGTAGCCCTGCCCGCGATCGCAGTGGAGGGCCTGCAGCTCGCGGAGCTGTTCCTCGCGCTCGAGCCCCTCGGCGGTCGCGGTCAGGCCGAGCCCGTGGGCGAGCCCGACGATCGCCGCGACCCCGGCGGAGTCCTCCCTCGATCGTCCGAGCCCGGCGATGAAGGAGGCGTCGATCTTGATCGCGTTCAGGCGCGGTAGTCGCTTGAGGCTGCCGAAGGAGGAGATCGCGACGCCGAAGTCGTCGATCAGGAGGCGGATGCCGAGGGCCTCCAGTTCCGGGATGGCCGCAAGTGCGGCCGCCCGGCGATCCATCACCGCCCGCTCGGCGATCTCCAGGCAGAGGGAGGAGGCGGGCACCTGGGCGTCGGAGATCGCCTGCGCGATCTTGCCACTCAGTCCCGGATCGGCCAGCCGGCGCTCGCTGATGTTGACCGAGACGGTGAAGTGCTCCGAGGCCGGCAGCTCATCGCGCCATCGCGCCGCCTGGAAGCACGCTTCGCGCATGACGAGGTCGTCGACGTCGGCGATCAGGTCGGTCGGCTCGGCGACGAAGAGGAACTGCGCGGGCTCGAGCAATCCTCGGTCCGGGTGCTGCCAGCGCACCAGGGCCTCGGCGCCGGTGATCTCCCCGCTCCTCAGGTCAACCTCGGGCTGGTAGTGGACGATCACCTCGCCCTTGGCGATCGCGGCGCGCAGCTCGAGCTCCATGGCGGTCTGATCCGTCTCTCCGGTGCGCATCCAGGTCTCGAACATGGCGTAGCGCGACTTCCCGGCGGCCTTGGCCCGGTACATCGCCAGGTCCGCGTCGCCGAGCATCTGGTCGGGCTCGACGGGGGTGCCGTCCCCCGAGTAGAGCGCGATTCCGATGCTGGCCGCCTGCGTGATCGCCCTGCCCTGCACGTCGATGGGCTTGGCCATTACGTCGATGACCCGGTCGGCGATCGTCCGCACGTCCCGCTCGCCGACCTCCTCGCAAAGCAACGCGAACTCGTCCCCGCTCAGGCGCGCGAGCGTGTCGCCGGCGCGGAGCAGCCGCTCGAGCCGGCGGGCAACCTCGATCAGGACCTGATCGCCGGCGGCGTGGCCGAGCGTGTCGTTGACCAGCTTGAAGGCGTCGAGGTCGAGGTAGACGATCGCGTAGCCGGTCGGGCTGCGGCGATTCGCGGCCATCCGCACGCGATCGGCGAACAGCGTCCTGTTCGGCAGCCCCGTGAGCGAGTCGTGCAGTGCCTGACGCGTGAGGCGCTCCTCGGACGCCTTGCGGTCCGAGATGTCCTCTACCTGGCTGAGCAGGTACCTCATGACGCCGTCGCTGTCGTACACCGGCGAGACGTTCAGCGAGATCCAGACCGGATGCCCCGCGGCGTGCAGGTATCGCTTCTCGGTTCGGTACCCGTACCGCTCCCCGTCGATCAGATCGCGAAGAGCGTCGAGGTCCGAGTCCACGTCATCGGGGTGCGTGATCTCGCTGAAGGTCCGGCCCAGCAGCTCATGCTCCGGGTAGCCGGTGATCTCGCAGAGCGCGTGGTTGACTCGCTGGTAGCGCCCGCCGAACGAGACGAGCGCCATCCCAACCTGGCTGTCGTCGAAGGCCTTGCGGAAGAGCTCCTCCGCCTCACCGAGCTCCCTGCTGGTCCGGCGCAGCGCCAGGACGAACGCGTGCACGGCCGGGCCGACCGTGCCGGCAAGCACGACCGCGACGATCACGCGCTGGAGCTGCTCGCCGTCGTAGCCACCGCCGCCGGGAATGATGAACGGCGCCAGGAGGGTGAGGCCCATCGCGGCGATCGACAGAGCCAGCTCGCGGCCGGTTCCGTAGATCGCGAACCAGGTGATCGGGATCGAGAGCAGCGGGTCGAAGACCGTCGGGGTGCTTCCGCTCGCATCCCGGAGCAGGCCGAGGATGACGAAGTAGCCGAGGGGGAGGACCGCCTGCGGCCAGGCCGGGAAGCGCTCCCACGGGACGAGCAGGGCGGCACCGACGATGAGGGGCACCATGGCGGCAGCGACCGCCACCCGCGGGTCGGCGTACGACAGGCCCGCCACCGGGACCAAGGCGAACGGGAGAATCCCCGCGGCGACGAACGGAGCGATCCGCCAAGCCACGTTCGCGCCCTCGAAGAAGCGGCCGGGCTCGACGTCGAGGCCGATCGCGCGCGACCACCCGCGATCGCTCTGACGGTCCGCAACGGCGGCTGGTCGGTGGCTCACTTTCGTCCCTCTCTCGAAGTCCCCCTTCGAGCCCCAATCAGGAAGCGCCGGATGATCTTCCCCTGGGAACCGACCGACGGTAGAACGCACCGCGGGGGCGGCAAAAGACCTCTATTCGGTAGCGAACGTTCCTTGGACGTTCGTTCTAGTCCGGGACGAAGCTCCTGTGCTCGCCCCGGTAGGTCGGCACATCGTCGCGGATCGTGGTGCCGGTGATGAGGAAGAGGCGGTCGAAGCGCTCACAGAGCGCGCCCGCGCGGAGATCCCGGAAGTAGACCCGGTCGCCGATCGCGAGCCGATCCGGCTGCGTCTGGGGCAGAGCCTGCTGCGCCTCCGGCGGAGCCTCGAGACCCGAGGAGCGGGTCACCGGGAGCGCGAACATCGCTGCGGGGCGCGGCCGGAAGGAGCGATAGTGGTCGAGCCGGATGGGCGCGGAGAAGCCCGATCCGGCCCCGATCTCCGTGACCGCCCATTCCGAGGCGGTCGTCTCGATCGACCCGGTTCCGCCGCCATTGACGAACTCCAGCTCCGCGACCTCGGAGAGCGCTGTGACGATCTCCGCCCGGCGCTCCTCGACGTCCCTGGCGGATGCCGCCTGCATCCGCCGGACGAGCATGTTGGTGATCGCCTTCCCGGGCACGTTGTCGCCGATCGCGGCGATCTGCGACTCGTAGGCCCTCACGCCGACGAGCCTGGTCCGCTCGCGCCGGTCGATCTCCTGCGCGAGTGCGACCGCGTCATCGGCGGTCCTGACCGGGGAGCGCTGCGCGCCGACCTTGACGAGTCCGCCGAGCGGCCGCCAGGAGAGGTCGATGTCCATGGCCACACGGATCGGGGCGACGAAGGAGGCGGCGGCCTCCTCGATCAGGTCGAGGTGCTCCGTGCTGTCGACCATCACCACCGGCGCCTCCTCTGGGTCCTCGGAGGTGATCCGGGCGAGCCGCGTCAGGCAGGCCCGGTCGGCCGTGGGCTCGGCGAGGACGAGGTCGCGCACGCCCCGTTCCCAGAGCCAGAGGGTCTCGGGGAGGCTGTAGGTGAGGGTGCCCTGGAAGCCGGGATCGAGGTCCAGGAGGCGCTCGAGCACCGGGCGAGAGCGGATCGACCGGCTGGCGATGCGGATCGGCTTGCCCCGCGAGCGGCGCAGCATGTCGGCGGCGTTGGCCCAGACCGCGTCGAGATCGAGGAAGGCGAACGGCGCCTGCGTGCCGCCGAAGATGGCCTCGAAGCGTTCATGCGCCTCCATCGGCGTGGGGAGCGGGAGCGGCGTCGGCGTGTCGATCGCCGAGACGGGCCGGGTCTCCTCGTCAACGGGCGGTGCGGCGATCGGGCTCTCCGGCGGGGTGGGCTTCTCTCGAGTAGTGGGAATCATCAATCGGGTGGCTGCTCAGCTTCGCTTCCGCTGCCCCCTCTCATCCCAGCCTACAATCGTGCCGCGTGGTCGCCCTCGGCGACCGTCGCCCCCGGAGAGGTGGCCGAGCGGCTGAAGGCACTCGCCTGCTAAGCGAGTAGGGGGCTAATAGCTCTCTCGAGGGTTCGAATCCCTCCCTCTCCGCTTATGAGGTCACTCGGCTGGGTCGCGGTATCTGCGGTGGCGATAGCCGTGCTCGCCTTCCTGCTCGTCGACAGCATCTCGGGGACGGGCAGCACGGGGTCGGCAACCGACCCGGTGGCCGCGCCCGCGCCGACCGGTATCTCCGCCGTCGACGCCCTTCGCTCGAGCATCCCGCTCCCCGACGTCCAGCTGAACCCGCCGGCCGGCACACAGAAGGGACCGCGCTTCGCGATCGCGACAGTGAGGCCGGGACACAAGATCGCCCTCCATGCGTCGCCCGGCGGGAAGGTGCTGGAACGGGTCGGCGATCGCACCGAGTTCGGATCGATTCGCGTCTACTGGATCGAGAGCGTCAAGGGGGCATGGTTCGGCGTCCCGACGCCGGATCTGCCGAATAACGAGCTCGCCTGGATCAGGGACGATCGGTTCGCTCTCGATGTCACGCAGACGCGGTTCTGGATCAGGGCCGACCTCTCGCGGCGCCTGCTGGAGCTCCATTACCGGAACAGGATCCTGGAGCGCATGCGGGTGACCGTCGGCGCGAGCACGTCGCCCACCCCGCTGGGCAACTACTCGGTCACGGATGGACTCGTGGGGAAAGGGCTGGGGCCCTGGTACGGATGCTGCGTTCTTGCCCTCTCGGGCCATCAGGACAACCTGCCGCCGGGGTGGATCGGCGGGAATCGCATTGCGATCCACGGGACGCCGGGCTCAATCGGCGGCGCCGACTCGCATGGCTGCCTCCGCGCGTCCGACCCCGACATGATCGCCCTGTTCGCGCGCGTGCCACTGGGCGCGCCCGTCTTCATCCGCGCCTAGGGGAGAGTGTGGATCTCCAGTTGCGTGAGAACAGCTAATCCGCACGCTTGCGGCGCCGGGGGATCTTCCTCCTTACGCGCCCCGGCTTCTTCGGTGCTGGTTTTCGTGCCTTGGGCATCGGCCTCGGCTTCGCCCGCGGCACCGGCTGCTCGCGTAGCGCCTCCCGGAGTGCCGTTGCGAGCTCATCGAGATCCGACGTCACGTCGTGATCGCCGGCGAGGCCGAAGAAGACGCGGCCGTCGTAGCTCATCATTCCGATCGAGAGCGCATGGTTCTGCGGGGAGAGAGGGACGAACGGGTAGATCTCCTTGATCTGACGGCCGAGCAGGTAGAGGGGCAGCTGCGGACCCGGGACGTTGGAGACGACCAGGTTGAAGACCAGGGGCCGCGCCATCCCGCGTGCGAGCAGACGGTTGATCGTCGGCGGAGCCCAGCCGGTCGCTTCGATCAGCAGGGAGGCCGCGCGGGCGTTGTCGGACTCCTTCAGGCGCCGGGTCTCGTCACGGAGCCGCTCCAGCCGCCTCCGCGGATCAGCAACGGAGAGCGGCAGGCGGACCATGATCGTCGAGATTCGGTTGCCGAGCTCGCCCTTCTCGTCCGGGCGGCGGATGCTCACCGGCACGAGTGCGACCAGATAGTCGGGGACCTTGTCGCCGCGCCTCTCCAGGTAGCGTCGCAGGGCGCCGGTGGCGACCGACAGCAGCACGTCGTTGACGGTCGAGCCCTCCGCGATCCCGCGCGCCCGCTTCAGTCGATCGAGGTCCGTGCGAGCCCAGGCGACCCGCCGGTCCCTGCCGATCTTCACGTTCAGGGGGCTGCGCGGGACCCTGGGGCCACCCGAGGCGAGGCCGGTGAAGGCCTCCGCCGTGCGCAGGACGCGCGCCGCTGTCTGTGCCGGGGTGGTCACCGCGGTCCGCGCCGCCCGCCCCGCCGCCCGGAGCGGCTTGCGCACGCGCTCGGAGGCGGCCTGTGTGAGCAGCATGGTGGGGCTCGGCTCGTCCGGGTCCCAGGGCTTCTCGGGCGCCTTGACCCGCATGCCGCGCTTGCTGGTGTCGAGCAGGATCGTGCCGACGTCCACCGCGGCCACCCCGTCGACCAGTGCGTGGTGGGTCTTGGAGATGTAGGCGTGGCGGCCGCTCAGGCCCTCGACCAGGTAGAGCTGCCAGAGCGGGCGATCCATGTCGAGTGGCTCGGACATGACCCGGCCGACGAGGTCCCGGAGCTGGTCGAGGCGGCCCGGCCGCGGCACCGAGACGTGGCGGACGTGCCGGCGGGCGTCGAACTTGGGGTCGTCGCCCCAGACCGGGTTCTCGATGCCGAGCGGGATCCTCACGATCCGCTGGCGAAAGCGCGGGACCAGCAGCAGGCGCTTCTCGACGTGGGCGACGAGCTGGTCGTAGGTCGGGGCCGCGCCCTCCACGATGATCGTGGCGCCGACGTGCACGTGAATCGGACCGCGCTCCGCGTTCAGGTTCGACATGTCCGAGCCGGAGAGTCGCTGGGGAGCCCTGGCCGCCAAGCCGGGCAGCCTAGCGAGCGGCCTTCGCCCGGCCCGCGAAGGCGAGCGGGATCGCGATCACGACCGAGCCGATCGCGAGGACGCGCAGGATCTGCTCGATCGCCGTTCCCTCGCTCGTGCCGCCGCCCGCCACCACCTCGATCAGGGAGGCGACCAGGGCGACGCCCAGCCCGGCCATGCCGATCACGATCGAAAGCGAGACGCCCGAGGCTTCCCCCGCCCGGTCGACCGAGACGACGGTCTGGGTCCCGACGCTGAGCATCGCCCAGCAGAGGAACGAGCCGAGGGCCAGCATGAAGCCACTCATCACCCACTGCATGTCGGGGGTCGACGTGTCCAGCTCGCGCGCCATGCCGGGGATCGAGAGGTTGAGGGCGAAGAAGTCGAGGTTGGTCGCGAACATCGCCATCGAGGTGGCGACGAGCACCATGCCGAGGCGGACCTCCGGCACTACGGCAGTGGCCTTCGCTGCACGTGAGCGGCGGTCAGGTCGGCGGGGGTGGGCGCGCCGAGCAGCGCCAACGCGAGGCGAAGCTCGTCCGAGAGCATCTCGAGTGCGCGACGGGCCCCGGCCTCGCCGTCCCAGGCGAGCCCCCAGAGGGCTGGCCGGCCCACCAGCACGGCTTCGGCACCGAGGGCCAGCGCCACCGCGATGTCGGTGCCACGGCGGATGCCGCCGTCGATCAGCACCGGGATCCGCCCCGCCACCGCCTCGACCACCTCCGGCAGCGCGTCGATCGTCGCCGGCGCGTTGTCGAGCTGGCGGCCGCCGTGATTCGAGACCACCACGCCCGCCGCGCCGTGCTCCACGGCGAGCGCTGCGTCCTCGCCGGTGATCAGGCCCTTGACCAGGATCGGCAGGTCGAACTCGCCGCAGAGCTCCTCGAGGTCCTTCCAGGTGATCGACGGATCGACGAGCGCGAAGACCTCGGCCGGGGTGAGGCTGCGGTGCCCGGCGGCGCCCTCGATCGCCGGCGCGCGAATCTCGGCCGGGACCTGGAATCCCGTGCGGAAGTCCCGCTCGCGGCGCCCCGCATACGGGGCGTCCACGGTGAGCAGCAGCGCCTCGTACCCGGCCTCGGCCGCCTCCGAGACCATCGACCGGGTGACCCCCCGGTCGCGGAAGCAGTACACCTGCATCCAGCGCCTGCCGCCCGGCGCCGCCTCCGCGACCTCCGCCGGGCGGGTGCTGGTCAGGCTCGACAGGCACATCACCGTGCCGGCGTGGTGCGCCGCGCGCGCCATCCCGGCCTCGCCGTCCGGATGGGCGAGCAGCTGGAAGGCGACCGGGGCGACCAGGAAGGGGACCTCCAGCTCGGTGCCGAGCACAGTCGTCCTCGTCGAGACCTCCGAGACGTCGACCAGCACGCGCGGGCGCAGCTCCCAGCCCTCGTAGGACTCGGCGTTCCGCCGCAGGGTGCGCTCGTCGCCCGCGCCGCCGGCGAAGTAGCCGTGGGCGCCGGGCTCGAGCTTCTCGAATGCCAGGCGCTCGAGGTCGGCGATGTTGACCGGATCGGAGACGCGAGAAGGCTAGTTGGCATGCTTATGCCGTGGCGAGACGAAGACGAGAGCGGGAGCCGGTCGAGACGGTCGACTACACCGACCCCGAGGGCAACGTCCTGACCCTGCGGCAGTCGCTGAGCGACCGGACGATCCGCAAGATCAACAAGCCGCACCGCAAGGACGCGGCCTCGACCGAGGACGTCTGGGCGCGCCGGTACGAGATGCTCTTCGAGTACCTGGTCACCGGGTGGGAGATCTCCGGCCTGCCGCTCGACGACCAGAAGATGCTGATCGGGCGCTACCGAATGGCGGACTCGGAGGAGCAGCGCTGGGTGCGCGAGACCATCAGCGCGCACATCGAGCACCACATCCCGGAGCTCGCATGACGGCCGCGCCCGAGCCCTTCAGCCTCACATACCGGATCGCGATGGCCGTCTGCGTCCCGATAGTGAGCCTCTGGGGGCGGCTCGAGGTAGAGGGACTCGAGGCGCTTCCCCGGAGCGGTCCTACGTTGATAGTCGCCAATCACGACTCTCAGACCGATCCGCTGGCGGTCGGCGTCGCCGCGCGGAAGCGCCGGCAGATCCGCGCCCTCGCCAAGAGAAGCCTGTGGGACAAGCCGGGGCTCGGCTGGGTCCTCGACGGGATGGGCCAGATCCCCATCGAGCGCGCGGCGGGTGACGCCGGTGCTCTCGTCAACGCCGTGGAGGTCCTGCGCCGCGGCTCCTGCATAGGCGTCTTCCCGGAGGGGACGATCTCGGTGGGCCGCAATCTCCGGGGGCGCAGCGGGATCGGTCGTCTGGCGCTCGAGATCCCGGAAGCTCGCCTCGTCTGCGCGGCGGTCGAGGGAACGCCGGCCCTGGCTCGATTTCCACAGCGACCGCGCATCCGCGTCCGCTTCTTCGAGCCGGAATCGGGTCAGACCGATCCCTCGGAGACCGCCACGGGCCTCTCGCAGCGGCTCCTCGACGAGCTGCGCGCAATCGCGCCGCCGGTCGACGCGGGTCGCAACCCAACTGAGACGCTCGAAAAGTACGAGCGCAAGCTCGCCGAGCGCGAGGAGTCCGCCGCGAAGCGCCGCGCCGAAGCGGCCGATCGCGAGCGAATCTGAGCCCGTGACTCGTCGCTACGCTGTTGCCCGCACGCGCCCGTAGCTCAGTTGGATAGAGCGTCGGTCTACGAAACCGAAGGTCACAGGTTCGAATCCTGTCGGGCGCGCTGGCCGTGCTCGCTCTGACCGCCCTGGCCATTGCCGTCCGGCACTCCACCTCCCAGGAGCGGACCCGCTCCTCGAAGCCTGTGGTGCTGGTGGTCACCCTTTGATGTTTTCAGCCGAGGCAGCCTGGGCGGCTGCTACCCGCGCGATCGGTACCCGGTAGGGCGAGCAGCTCACGTAGTCCAGCCCCGCCCGGTGGAAGAAGCGGATGCTCTCCGGGTCACCGCCGTGCTCGCCGCAGATGCCCATCGTCAGCTTCGGATTGGCCGCCCTGCCGCGCTCCACGCCCACCCTGACCAGCTCCCCGACTCCCGGCTCGTCGAGCGTCTCGAACGGGCTTTGATCAAGGATGCCGCTGTCGATGTAGGGGCCGAGAAAGCGACCCTCGACGTCGTCGCGCGAGAGGCCGATCGCGGTCTGGGTCAGGTCGTTGGTGCCGAAGCTGAAGAAGTCGGCGTGGCGCGCGATCCGTCCCGCCACCAGGCAGGCCCTCGGCAGCTCGAGCATCGTGCCCACGTGGTAGCTCACATCGGCACCGAGCTCGCGCATGGTGTCCTCGGCCGCCCTGACCACCAGTTCGCGGACCTGCTCGAGCTCGGTCTCGTAGGCGATCAGCGGAACCATGATCTCTACCTGCGCCGCTTCGCCCTCGTCTCGCGTCGCGGCTGCCGCCGCCTCGATGATCGCCCGGACCTGCATCTCGTACAAGGGCGGGTAGAGGATCGCCAGCCGCACACCCCTCGTTCCCAGCATCGGGTTCGCCTCGTGCAGCTCGCGGACCAGCGCCACGGTGCGCTGCACCCTTTCGATCTCGGCTGGCTCGGCGCCCTTCCGCTCGATCGCGGTCAACTCCGCCTCGAAGTGCTCCGCAGGGAGAAACTCGTGCAGCGGCGGGTCGAGCAGCCTGATCGTCACAGGGAGTCCGCGCATCGCGCGGAAGATCCCCTCGAAATCCGATCGCTGTAGGGCACGGAGCCGCTCAAGTGTCTCCCGGAAGCGGCCCTCCGTCTCCACGGCCAGCCTCGCGGCCTCGCGCGAGGCCTCCTCGTCGGTGTCGGACGAGGCGATCAGCGAGCGCCGCCACTCCTCGGCCGCGACGAACATCTCCTTCACCAGGCGGTCGCGGTCAGCCCCGAAGAACATGTGCTCGGTGCGGCAGAGGCCGATCCCCTCGGCGCCGAAGCTCCGGGCCCGCGCCGAGTCCTCCGGCGTGTCCGCGTTGGCCCTCACCTGCAGCTGGCGCAGCTCGTCCGCCCAGTCGAGCACGGTGCGGAACTCCTCCGAGATCTCCGGGGTGATCAGCGGCACGTCGTCGAGCGTGATCGCCCCGGTGGAGCCGTCGATGGCGATCATCTGGCCACCGCGCAGCGCCCGGCCGTTGACGTGCACCAGGCCCTGGTCGACGTCGACGTCGATCTCGGATGCGCCGCACACGCACGGCCTCCCCATGCCGCGGGCCACGAGCGCGGCGTGCGAGGCCTTGCCGCCCTCTGAGGTAAGGATCCCCCGGGCAGCGGCGAACCCCGCGACGTCCTCGGCCTCCGTGAACGGGCGCACCAGGATCACGTCCTCGCCGGAGCTGCCCCGCTCGACGGCCTCGGCGGCGGTGAACACGATCGCGCCGCGCGCCGCGCCCGGCGAGGCCGCCACGCCGCGGGTCAGGACCTCGTACTCCCTCTCGGGGTCGAAGGTGGGATGCAGGAGCGCGTCGAGCTTGCCGGCGTCGATAGTCCCGAGCGCGCCCGCCCTGTCGAGCAGTCCCTCGGCAGCGGCGTCCACCGCGAAGCGAACCGCCGCCTGGGCGGGCCGCTTCGCGTTGCGGGTCTGCAGCAGGTAAAGCCGGCCCTCCTCGACCGTGAACTCGACGTCCTGCATGTCACGGTAATGCGACTCCAGTGTCCGCAGCGCCTCGCTCAGCTCGCTGTGCGCGCCCGGGAGCAGCAGGGCCATCTCGTCGAGGGTTTGGGTGTTGCGGACGCCCGAGACTACGTCCTCTCCCTGGGCGTTGACGAGGTAGTCGCCGGAGGGCTCGGGCGCGCCGGTGATCTCGTCGCGGCTGAAAGCGACGCCCGACCCCGAGTCCGCGCCCTTGTTGCCAAACACCATCTGCTGTACGCTGACAGCGGTCCCCCAACTGTCGGGGATCCCGTTCAGTCGCCGGTACTCGACCGCCCGCCTGCCCTTCCAGGAGTCGAACACGGCGCGGATCGCGTCGGAGAGCTGCGCCCGCGGATCCTCGGGGAAATCCTCACCGGTCTCTTCGCGATAGATCTGCTCGAAGCGATCCTTCAGCGCGCGCAGCAGCCCGGCGTCGAGCTCGGTGTCCAGCTCCACCCCGGTCTCGCTTTTCGCGTCGGCGATCGCGTCCTCGAAGCGCTCCCCGCGAATGCCCCTGACCACGTTTCCGAACATCTGCACCAGGCGCCGGTGCGAGTCGCAGGCGAAGCGCTCATTGCCGGTGTGGGAAGCGAGGCCCTCGACTGAGCGGTCATTCAGTCCGAGGTTGAGGACCGTGTCGAGCATGCCCGGCATTGAGGTCCTCGCGCCCGAACGCACCGAGACCAGTAGGGGATCGCCGGGATCGCCGAGCGCGCGGCCCGCGCTCCGCTCCAGCCGCGCCAGGGCCTCATCGACCTGAGCGTCGAGCCCCTCCGGCATCTCCCCTCCAGATCCCAGGTATGCGACGCAGGCCTCGGTGGTGATCGTGAACCCGGCGGGGACGCGGTCGGGGCCGAGCACTCGCGTCATCTCGGCGAGGTTGGCGCCCTTGCCGCCGAGCAGGTCGCGCATCTCGCGCGAGCCTTGGTCGAACTCGTAGACGTACCTGATGGCGGTTGCCGTGCTCGTCTGGGACCTCCGCGACGATTCTAGTCGTGGCTCCGCCGCGCCCCAGGCGGCCGATATGGGTTCGCGACGGGGTGAGGCCGCCCTGGTGACTTCGCGCATGAACAACGCCACCCAGAGGGGGATCCGGAGCCTAGGCCTCGGTCGCGCCCATGCCCGCCGCCTTGCCCCGCGCGATCAATTGGTCGGCCTGCTTCCGGCTGGCCTCGTCGATCATTTCGCCATCCAGCTGCACGGCGCCTCGATCCCCGGCAGCGTCCAGTGCCTCCAGCACGGCGTGGGCGCGCTCGAACTCCTCCGGCGTCGGGGAGAAGATCTCGTTGAGCGGGTCGAGCTGGCTCGGGTGGATCGCCCACTTTCCGTCGTAGCCCAGGGCGCGGGCGCTCGAGGCGGAAGACCGCAGCCCTTCCTCGTCTGAGACGTCCAGGTGCGGCCCGTCGATCGCCGCCAGCCCGGCGGCGCGGGCGTTGACGAGCACGGTCTCGCGCACCCAGTGCCAGCGGTCACCCGGATACCGGCCTCCCGCCGGACGGCCGAGCGAGGCTCCCAGGTCGGCGTATCCGACGATCATCGTCTCGAGCCGAAGACGAGCGTCGGCGATCTCGCCCACGCGGACGAGTCCGGCGGCGGTCTCAATCAGCGCCTGCAGTCCGACGCGAGGCTGGTCGAAGCCGGCACTGTCCTCCGTCCCCTCGAGGAGGCGCTCGACGGCGTCGATCTGGGCAGCCGTCTCGCACTTCGGGATCACTAGGCTGCCGAGCGTGCCGCCGCCGGCCTTGGCAAGCTCGGTCACGTCTCGCTCCCACCACTCGGTGCCCATTCCGTTGACGCGAACCGCCACGGCGCGGCCGCCCCAGTCCTCAGCGATCGCCGCGCAGGCTGCGGATCGCGCCGCCTCCTTCGCGTCGGGGGTGACGGAGTCCTCGAGGTCGATCACGATCTCGTCGGCTGGCAGCGACCGCGCTTTGGCGAGCATCTTCGGCGAGGAGGCAGGAACCGAGAGACAGGAGCGGCGGGATCTCACACCTCGCGAGCATAGTCTCGAAATCAGCTAGCCTCACCTGCCTCGTGCCATAAGCCTCGGACCGGGACGGTCGGCGCGGTCACGTCGAGGAGGAGAAGTTGGAAGCGAGCGAGCGGATCGTCAGCGACGGTCCCCATTTCGAGGACTTTGCGGTTGGCGACGTCTTCGACGAAGCGCCTGCGCTCACGCTCACCTCCGGCCACGCCGCCCTCCATCAGGCGCTGGTCGGAGACAGGTTGAGGTTGCCGCTCGACGCCAAGCTGAGCGCTGCGGTCACAGGACGGGACCGGGCCCTCGCGCATCCGAACCTGGTCTGTGATGTCTCGATCGGTCAGTCGACCGGGCCGACCCAGCGTGTTCTGGGCAACCTCTTCTACCGGGGCCTGGTGCTGCTGCATCCAGCTCATATCGGCGACACGCTGCGAACTCAAACCGAGGTCGTCGGGCTGAAGCAGAACCGGGCCCGGGAGGACGGCACGGCGAGCGGACTGGTCGCCCTGCGGATCCGGACGGAGAACCAGCGTGGCGAGGTTGTGCTCGACTTTTGGCGCTGCCCGATGATCCCGCTGCGAGACCCGACGGCCGAGACCGGACACGCCGACCGTTTCGAGGAGATTCCCGACGAGCTCGACCCGGAGCGGGTCGCCGCCGCCATCCCCGGCAAGTGGAGGCTCGACCGCTTCCGAGAGTGTGTCCCAGGGGCGCACTTCGCCGAACTCGAGGTCGGAGCCACCTTCGAGGTCGGCGGCCGCGATACCGTGAGCTCGGCGCCGGAGCTGGCCCGACTCACCCTTAACCTCGCCAAGGCGCACACCGATCCCGGGGCGAGCGCGCATGGGCGCCGGCTCGTTTACGGCGGTCACACGATCGCCGTCGCGGCAGCGCAGGCCACGCGAGCGATTTCCAATCTGGTCACGATTGTCGCCTGGCATGGCTGCGACCACCTCGCTCCGGTGTTCGAGGGCGACGTCCTGGCGACCGAACTCAGCATCGAGGGGGCGCAACCGCTCGAGGGGGGCGGAGGCCTGGTCGACCTGCGCGCTCGGGTGCAGGCCGACCGCTCCGGGAACGGCGAGATCGCCAAGGTTCTCGACTGGAGCTTCGTGGGATTGATGGCCTAGGGAGTAGAAAGGGGTTCGCGACGATGGGAATTCTGGAGGGCATGCGAGTTGTGGAGGGCTCCGCCTTCGTGGCGGCGCCCCTGGGCGGCATGACGCTGGCGCAGCTCGGCGCCGATGTGATCCGTTTTGACCCGATCGGCGGGGGCCTCGACCGAAACCGCTGGCCGGTGACCGAGGACGGCAAGAGCCTCTTCTGGACGGGCATGAACAAGGGCAAGCGCTCGATCCAGGTGGACCTCCGATCGCCTGCAGGCCAGGAACTCGCGACCGCCCTGATCACCGCTCCCGGTGACGAGGCCGGTCTCTTCCTGACCAACTTCCCGGCCCGGGGTTGGCTCGACTACGAGGCCCTGCGGGAGGGCCGAGAGGATCTGATCATGGTCAGCATCAACGGCAATTACGACGGCACCTCCGCGGTGGACTACACCGTCAACCCGGCCACCGGGTTTCCGTGGGCCACCGGCCCGCGGCACCTCTCGATTCCCTTCAACCATCTGTTGCCGGCCTGGGATGCAATCACGGGCACGCTGGCCGCGGGCGGGATGCTGGCGGCCGAACGGCATCGGACCCGGACCGGCGGGGGCCAGTTGGTCAGGGTCGCGCTCTCCGACGTGGCCTTCGCGATGGTCGGCAACCTCGGCAAGATCGCCGAGGCGCAGATCTGCCGCCGGGAGCGGCCCAAGGACGGTAACTACCTCTACGGTGCGTTTGGCCGCGATTTCCTGACCAAGGGGGCGCAGCGCATCATGATCGTGGCATTGACCTTGCGCCAGTGGCGGAGCCTGGTTGAGGCGACCGGTCTCGGCGAGACCTTCGAGGCCCTGGAGCGGATGCTCGATGTTGACCTAGACAAGGAAGGGGATCGGTTCGTAGCACGCGAGGTGATCGGCGCGACGCTGAAGCCATGGACCACGGCCCGCACGCTGGACGAGATCCGGGAGGTCTTCGACGCGCACGGGGTCTGCTGGGGCCCCTACCAGACATTCATGGAGCTAGTCGACGGAGATCCGCGCTGTTCGACCGACAACCCGATGTTCGACGAGGTCGAGCAGCCGGGGATCGGCTCCCACCTGATGCCGGGCTCGCCGCTCGAGTTCGGTCAGGTCGAGCGCGTGCCGGTGCGCCGCGCCCCACTGCTCGGCGAGCACACCGACGAGGTGCTCGCGGAGGTGCTCGGCCTCAGCGATGCTGAGATCGGCCGTCTGCAGGAGGATGGCGTGGTCGCGACCAAGGCCGCCGTTGCCGCCTGAGTCGGGAGCCGCTAGGAAGTGCGGTCTGGGAAGTCCCGCACAAGTGGAAGGCGGGAGCGAACGAGGAGCAGCAGCACCAGCTCCCGCTGACGGGGCCAGCCCAGCTTCGATGAGGGCAACAAAAGGGCAACGGGCGGGACGGAGCCCAGACGAACCCAGACGAACTCGAGTCCCCATTTAGAGCCGAATCCTGAGCCCGGACGAGCCCCACCGAACTCCCGGCGCGGTCTACGAAACCGAAGGTCACAG
>CAWDAL010000008.1:0-184625 GCA_963800285.1 uncultured Solirubrobacterales bacterium | reverse complement strand
GCAAAGTGTCTCTTTTCCCCAGGGCCGGATCCGACTGGTAGCAGGGCCCTCAGAGGTAGCAGGCTGCTACCAGCCCGCTACCAGTTGCCCTCGATTGAGGGCGATTTCGGTCGATGGACGCTGATCCCTCGCGCGTCCGCGACTCGCTTGAGATGCAGCAGAAACGCCCCTGTGTCGCGATCTGACGCGATCTGACGGGGACTCCCTACCGATGGGCACAGCTGGGCTCGAACCAGCGACCTCCGCCTTGTCGAGGCGGCGCTCTCCCAACTGAGCTATGCGCCCTGGGACGAGAAAGTTAGCGCGTGATGATGGCTAGGCGACAGGCGCCGTGGGCGCCTTGACCGTCGCCGGCGCCTCGGGCAGCAGTCCCTTGGCCCGCATGGTGACCTTGAACGTCTCAAGCGTGTCGTACTTGGGCTGCCAGCCGGCAGTCGTCTTGAGCTTCTCGGTCGAGACGACCCACGGGTAGCGGATGAAGTCGAGGTTGCCGGCGGGAGCCTCGGTGCGCGGCACGCGAAGCTTCCACATCGCGCCGTTGAAGCGCTTCATCGTCTTCAGCGAGATGTTCCGCGTCTTCTTCCCGACCAGCTCGGCCGCGCGGCCCCAGGTGAGCAGGCCGTCACCGGCGAGGTTGAAGGCTCCGGCGTGCTTGCCATCCAGCAGCGCGATCAGGGCGGAGACGACGTCGTCCTCGTGCACGAGCTGGAACTCCTCGTCGACGCCGTCGAGGATCGGGACGAAGGGGTTGTTGCCGAACGCGCGGACGATGTAGTTGTCGACGCTCGGGCCGAAGACGATCGAGGGCCGGACGATGGTCATCACCGCGTCCGGGTTCTGAAGGGCCCAGAGCTGCGCGATGCGATCCGAGTCGGCCTTGTGCTTGGCGTAGGAGAAGTCGGGGGCGCCACGGACCGGCCAGTCCTCGGCGATCGGCTTGGGGTTGTCGGGGAAGGCGCCGTACGCCGTCGCGGACGAGGTCTGGATCACCTGCTTGATCCCGGCGTCCTGCGCGGCCTGGAGGACGGCCTGGGTGCCGTTGACGTCGATGTCGTACATCTTCGCCTCGTCGCGAATCGGGTTGAGGACGAAGGCGAAATGCAGGAGCGCGTCGATCTCATGGCGCTCGAGCAGCTCGCGCATCTGCTTGCGGTCGCGGATGTCGGCCTTGACGAACTCGTGCTTCGGCCAGCTGCGAGGCGGCGGCCGAAGGTCGACGTCGACGATCTTCTCGGTCTCCTCGCGAGAGGAGAGCTCGTCGGTGAGCCTCCCACCGATGTACCCGGATCCGCCAGTGATCAGGTAGCGCACGGGGCGCATCCTATCCTGGCTGGGCGGCCAATGTCTACGAGCATTCGCTCACGGGTCCGGAGTCCCCAAAATTCAAAGAATCTTGCGCCATTCAGGGGGAACTGCAACCTCTCACGAGAAGGCGTGTTAGTTTCTCTTGACAGACTCAAGTCGACCGGATGAACGGCCGACACTGAGACTTAAGACTTGAAGGACCGACGGGCCGGCTGAAGCTCAGATTCGCCGGCGGCACGTCCTTTCGGAGACAAAGGGCCCCCTCACCGGGGCCCTTTTCCGTTCCGGCACCCGTCCACAACCCGGTTCACACAAACCCGCCACCTCAGTGAGATTCCCGCTCTATGCGCAAAGTGAGGCCGTGGACGCCGGTGACCGTCACTTGCTCCCCCACCTCGGCCCGCGAGCCGCACTCGGCGTGCCAGATCTCCCCGCGGAAGCGAACCCTGCCGCGGTGGTCGCACGCCTCGATCACCTCGGCTGTAGCGCCGATCAGCGCCTCCTTGCCGGTGGCGATCCGATAGCGACGCAGGAAGCGGATCCAGAATCCGAGCTCTGCGACCTCAATCGCGATACCCGCCATCACCGCGACAAGCCCCCAGACCGGCGGCAGCACGAACAGGGCGAGAGCGATTGCGCCGAAGAGCAGCATTGGCGTCTAATCGTCAGCCGACAACCAAAGAGCCGTGCCGCGGCCGGTAGGAGAACCTCATGGGCCGCTGCCTCCCGCCCGCGGCCGCGCGGGCGATCACCGGTGCTGTGTACCAGCTGCCAACGACGAAGCGGTTGATCGGGCCGAAGCTGAGCGCCGCCGGCGCTCCGACGAAATGCAGACCCGGAACCGAGGACTCGAGTTCGCGGGCCAGCACGGGGTAGCCGTCGCGGAGCTCGAGGCGCTCGATGATCGATCGATCGAGGAACGGATAGCGCGAGACGTCGATGCGCCAGCCGGTCGCCAGGATCGCGTGATCCACATCCCTCTCGCTGCCGTCTTCGAGCGCGATCCAGACTCTGTCCCCCCGCGCCTCCGCTGAGACGATCCGGCTGTCCATCGTCATGGTCACTTCGCGTACCCGCTCCGGCAGCCAGTCCGCACCCGCCGGAATGACGCAGCGACGGCTGGTCCACTCCCGTAGGCCGCGCGGCGAACCACGCATGACGCCAGGCGTGGCCGCCAGCCATCCCGAGACCCTTCCCCCAACGTCGGTGGGCGGTGCCGTCCATGCACGAATCCGGGCCCGCAGGCTGCTGCCGTCCCCGCCCAGCCAGACCGGCGCCGTTCTCCGCGCGATCAGCTCGACGGCGGCGCCCGCCTCGTGCAGGAGCGCCGCAGACTCCAGGGCGCTCTGCCCGCAGCCTACGACCAGCACCGAGCGCCCGCGGAACCGCTCGAAGCTCCGATGATGCGAGGAGTGCGACGTCAGCTCGACCGGCAGCTCGGCCAGCGGCGAGTCGCGCCAGGCAAAGGGCGAGATCCCCGCGGCGACGATCACCCTGCTGACGGTGAGCTCTCCACCATCCTCGAGCAGCAGCTTGAACGAGCGCTCGCCATCCGGCACCACCGCGATGATTCTGCGCGGGTCCAGGTCCGGCACGGCCCGCTCCCCGTACCAGGCTCCGTAGCGCTCGAACTCGGTGAGCGGCACCGGGTCGAGTCGCGGGCGATCGCGCTCGACGGCGAAGGCGTCGAGTGAGAGCGAGCCATCGGGGTCCGCGATGTGGGAGGAGCGCCGCCGGGAGCGCAGGACCATCCCCTCGGGCATCCGCTGGTGCCAGAAGCTCATCGTCTCGCCGAAGGCGAGCACCTCGACGCCGGCTTTCTTCAGGAACCTGGTGCAGGCGAGGCCGTAGGGGCCCGCCCCGATCACCGCGACCTCGGCGTCGTGCGGGCTCACGCCGCCGACCCCGCGACGGGAGTGCTCTCTTCGGCGCCCGGCTTACGATCCTCTCCCCGCCGTCTGCCCTTGATCGCAAAGATCACCTCTGCGAGCAGGGGCCACGGGTCCGCGGCCCGAAAGAGGGCGTGGGCGGTACCGCGGCGGGGCCTGAGGACGGCGGAGATCTCCCGGATCCGGCCGGATCTGAGCTGGCGCAGCGCGTGGCGGGCATCCGCGTTCTCCCACCGGTACCAGACGCCGGCTCGGGCATCGCGGGTCTCGGACACCAGCTTCGTCCCCAGAAGTGAATCGCACCAGATCGTCGGCAGCGACGCGCCGGCGCGCACCGCCAACTCCAGCGAGCCGTACGGCCTCGGATTCAGGTCGATAACACCGAAACCGCCATCGCTTCGTTCCATCATCTCGAGTTCGAAGATTCCACGCCAGCGCAGGCGATCGAGAAGAGTAGCGGCGCTCTCGCGAAGCCCGGGGGGCATCGGCAGCGAGACCGAGCAGGAGACGTTCCCCGCGTCGGGCGGCCAGGTGCGGACATAGCGACTGTACGCGGCCGCCACCAGACCGTCCTTCGTGACCACCCCGCCGAGCGAGTAGACGGGGCCCTGCAGGCGGCGCTGCACCAGCACAGGTAGGCCGAAGTCCTCGATCACCGCGCTCAGCTCGCTCTCGTCGCCGACCGACCGGCTACTGCGCTGACGGAGCCCCGCTCCATCGGGCCGAGCGGACATCTGTGGCTTCACCAGCACGGGGAAGCCGTTCCACCGGGCCGCGCTGTGGGCCTCGTCGGCGGTGCGGCACGGCACCGTCCACGGCGCCGCCAGTGTGGTCGCCTCGGAGCCCTCGACGACGGAGGCCTTGGAGAGGCAGCGAAGGACGGCCTCGTGCGAGGGCAGGCCGACCGCGGCCAGCCCAGAGAGGCGATCGCGGTCCTCGGAAACCACCAGCAGGGCGGCGTCGGTGGCGGGGAGCAAGACGTCGTAGCGCCGCTCGGTCAGATAGCTGTGAAGCGCGTCCGCGAAGCCGGCTCGGTCAGCCCGCGGGTCCGGGGCCCACAGGCGCCTCGAGCAGAAGCGCGACCAGTGCACTGCGGCGGGCGCTCTGGAGGCAACTGCGTCGATCTCGTATCCGGCCGAGCGCAGCCCGCGACAGGCTGCCAGAGCGGCCCGCGCCTCCCCATCCGTGACCAAGACGCGCCGCCGAGGATCGCCGGTCGCCGAGCTCATGCGTCACTTTAACCTGCGATTTCGCCGGACGGTGACCCGCCCTCGCGCTACGCCCGGCACTGATTAGCAGGATCGTGAGTCTCCGGTTCCGTCAGGTACAGCCTGAGTCAACCGAATGCCCATGAGCAGGCACTTCCCAGAGGCGCCTACCGGAATCGAACCGGTGTGAACGGCTTTGCAGGCCGCTGCGTAGCCACTCCGCCAAGGCGCCGGGCGAGAGCAAGCCTAACGACGAGCCTCAGAAGTGAAAACGCCCCGGGGCTTCATGCCCACGGGGCGAATGTGTCGAGGCAAGTGGCTGATGGGATTCGAACCCACGACCTTCTCCATTTCGGGCGATGCTATGGGCCGCTGATGGATGCGAAGGCCTGTGTCTCGACGTGCGTGCGTATAGGGTATGGCCGTGGCTGGATCGGTACCCGGCGAGAGGAGATCTCGGGCGGGACGACACCAAGGACGGTGGGCTATGAGGGGATTCGCGAAGTGGCTGCAGGCGGCTCGGGGAACTCGGGCGTTCACAGCGATGGCAGTTCTTGGGACCTTGGCTGTGCTTGCAGCGCCGGGCGCCGCCGCAGCCGCCACCCCGGCCGCGGACTGCCAGCCATTTGCCGAGCCCTGTCTGCTGCCGTTCCCCAACGACCTCTTCACCAGGCCCGACCCGACGAGCGCCACCGGCAGACGGGTCGACCTGCCGCAGGCGGCGATGCCGACGAACACCAACGGCGTTCAGGTTGGCGTCTCCCCCTACGACCGCAACGACGGATTCAGCCCGGGCAGCTCGATCATCGTCCGCGTCCCCGGGCTCGATAACCAGGCGGCCTTCGATCAGACAGACCCGGTTCGGCTGTCGGACCTGTCGCGGACCTACGCGCCGCAGGCTCCCATCGTGGTCATCGACGCCGCGACGCGAGAGCGGGCCCTGATCTGGGCCGAGCTCGACTCCAACGCCGGCGACCCGCAGCACACGACGCTGCTCATCCATCCCGGCAAGAACCTCACCGAGGGCCATCGCTACATCGTCGCGCTGCGCAACCTGAAGAATGCCACCGGGCAGACACTGGCCGCCCCCGCCTGGTTCGCCCGCTTTCGCGACCACCGGCCCCTGCCGAAGTCGGAGCGGGACCAGCGCAAGCGCTATCGCGCCATCTTCAAGTCGCTGAAGAAAGCCGGGATCAAGCGCAAGACCCTCTATGCGGCTTGGGACTTCACGGTCGCAAGCGGCCGGAGCCTCAGCTCGCCGATGCTCTCGATTCGCAACGACGCCTTCGCGCAGCTCGGCGACACCGATCTCTCCGACCTGCAGACACAGGGCACCGCCCCACAGTTCCAGGTGGCGAGCGTGCAGAACTTCACGCCCGACCAGAACCCGAGGCTCCTGCGCGAAGTGACCGGGACCTTCACCGTGCCGTGCTACCTGACCACCCCGAACTGTGGGATCGGCGGGGGCTTCCACCACAGCTCGGCGAGCCCCGATGCCACGCCGACCCAGCAGCCGGGCAACGTCGGCACGGCGCAGTTCGACTGCATCGTCCCCCGGGCCGCGGAGGGGGCGGCGGCGCGGCCTTCGCTTTACGGACACGGGCTGCTTGGATCGCGCACCGAGGTCCACGCCGGGAACGTCCAGGACATGGCGGCGGAGCACGACTTCCTCTTCTGCGCCACGGACTGGTGGGGCCTCGCCTCGGGGGACGTGCTGTTCGACATTGGCGCCCTCCAGGACATCAACAACTTCCCGGCGGTCGCCGACCGGCTCCAGCAGGGCGTGCTCAACACGCTTCTGCTGGGACGGCTGCTGGCGAACCCGAGCGGCTTCGCCTCCGACGCGGCCTTCCAGGAGGACGGAAGCCCGCTCTTCGATACGTCCCACCTCTACTACGACGGCAACAGCCAGGGCGGGATCATGGGCGGCATCACGACCGCCGTCGCGCCCGACTACACGCGCGCCGTGCTCGGCGTCACCGGCATGGACTACGGCGGGGTCCTCCTGCAGCGCAGCACCGACTTCACCCAGTTCGCCGCGTTCCTCTATGGGCTACAGCCGGGTGGCGGCTACACCGATCCGTCGATCCACCCGCTGCTGCTCGACATCATGCAGCAGCTCTGGGATCGCGGCGAGGCCGACGGGTTCGCCGCTCACATGACCACCGACCCGCCTCCCGACACTCCCGCACATGAAGTGTTGATGCAAACCGCCTACGGCGACCACCAGGTGAGCCAGTACGCGGCCGCCGTGGAGGCGCGGACGATCGGCGCGCAAGGGCACGTTCCCGCGCTAGACCTGCCAGCGCGCTCTCAGGACGCGAACCTCTTCTACGGGATCCCGGCGATCCAGAGCTATCCGTTCGACGGCTCGGCCTGGGTCATCTGGGACGACGGCCCGGGCCTCGTCCCGCCACCGCCGCTGACTAACACGCCGCCCGTCGTGGGCCGTGACCCACACAGCGACGTGCGCGCGACGGTGGCGGCGCGGACCCAGAAGGCAGCCTTCCTGGACGTGAACGGCGCGGTCGTGGACGTGTGCAGCGGGCTTCCGTGCCACACGGACATCTTCACCCCGTAGCGCCGGGGCCCCTGAACTGAAAACGCCCCGGAGGCATCATGCCCACGGGGCGAATGAGTCGAGGCAAGCGGCTGATGGGATTCGAACCCACGACCTTCTGCATGGCAAGCACGAGCCGAAGGACCCGCCAACCGGGCACGAACCGCAGTAACAAGCGGAAAACCGCTCCGCGTCAAGGTACCCGGATTACTGCCGATTCACGCGGATTCACGCCGATTTAGGCATTGGGAGTGCCCAAACTCTGGCCCCGTGCGGTCAGACTGTCGCGACGATGCGCGATCTTGGGTCCGTCAGCGAGGACGAAATGGTGTTGGCGTTCCTCGAAGCCGAAGTCCCGGCGCCGCGGTGGACCGGCCGATACCGTCTGGGTCGCTCGTGTCCGCTCCGGGGCCGAGGTCTCCTGGCTGAAGTTGCGCGTTCCCAGCTCAGACTCACACGTCGGACACCGCCGAGCCGCCCGCATCATGTGTTCCATGGCCGCTCCGACCGACTACACCGAGGCAGAACTCGAGTTCCTCGGCCTTGCGACTCGCTGGGTGAAACGCCTCCGAGCGCAGCAGAGAACTCGTCGGCTGACGCGCGGGGAGTTGGACATGCTTCTGGCGATCGGGCGCACCACGGCCGAACTGCAGTCCACTCACGGCGGGTAAGGCGCGAGCTTGGCGGCCCCGCGCAAGTACACCGAGGAGGAACGGGAAGCGATGTACCGCCTCTACGTCGAGGGAAAGCAGGCGACCGAAATCGCACGGACCTGCGCCAACGGCCAGGCGGGAGTGCGAGCGTTCGAGATCCCGTCCCGGTCCGTCCAAGAAATCGTGACGACCATCGCTCGCCAGAGAGGCAAGATCCCCCCAACAGAACTGCCCGAACTTGACGAGGAGGACAGGCTCCGAGCCTTGTTCAGACGGACCATCGAGCAGCAGGAAGCCCTAGCGACCCAGGGTGAGGCCGACCCAAGGGCGCTAACGGAGCTCGCCAGAGGCCTGAAGATCCTGAACGGCTCACCAAAGCGGAACGGGTCGACGCCCAACGGCAGGCCAGCAACGCCAGGAAAGCCATCCTCGAAACTCACCGAGCAGCTCAGAGCTGCACTCGCCGACTCGGATTCCGCATAGAGAACCCGCGTCGCAGCAACCGGCAGCCGAACGAGCAGGACAGCTAGGCACGGTCGGGGCATGAACACCGGGCCTTCGCACACACGCACGCGGCGCAGCTCGAGCACGTCACCCCCCAGCTGAGCCGTGTTGCGGGCACAGAACCCGCGCTTATGCCCAATGCCCAGGGCTTGCCAGCCTCGGATCTCTCATGGCTATGCCGAATCCGCCACGTCTGACTGTCTGCCGACTGAGCAGCCACTCCCTCAATGCAGCGCCACTGTCCCCCCCTTCCCGCCGGCCGCCAATCCCACCCTCGGTGGCTCGAGCACCCCGGCCACCCCTTCGCACGCGCCGGGTTCCCATCCTGGGCGCATGAGTTCCCTCGCTCCCGCGCATAGCTGCCAACCCCCGACTCGCCTGGGTCCAGACCGCCGCTTTGCATGGAAAGCAGTACTCCGCCGAGAGATACTGCGCGGGCGATGGCGGAAGAAGACGTCGAGAGCGTGCGCCAAGGCAACGACGCCCTGAACAGGGGTGACAAGACGACCTGGCTCACGACCATTGATCCCGACGCGGTGATGATTCCAGCACACGATTGGCCGGAGAAGGCGCCGGTCCGGGGTGCAGAGGCAATCTGGGATTTCTACGACGGGGTGACGGCAGCCTGGGAGGAAGCCCCGTTTGAATTAGCGGAGATCACCGACTGTGGCGCGGGGACGGTCGCGGCGAACGTCCGCCGGGAGGTACGTGGCAAGACAAGCGGCGTAGGTGTGAATTTCAGCTACTGGCTTGTGGTCACAAACCGGAAGGGAAGGGCTGTGCGGATCGAGTGGTTCGCTGATCGGGCCGAGGCCCTCGAAGCCGCCGGGCTGTCGGAGTAGCGCTTTGGACGAGAAGCAGCTAACCGCTTTGGATGGAAAGCGGCACTTTCGGCTGCCCCCGGTCGCGGTCACGACCTTGCGGTGAGGTCGAATGCCTCAGGCGCCGAGCTCGGCGACCCCCACGTGCCTACGCGGGAGCCGGCTAGGGCGCTTCGCGATTCAGGGAGTCGAGCTCCGGCTCGAACCCCTCGATGATCTTCTCAGGATCCGGTACGAGCCCGGCGTCGGTCATCACCCCCATGGTGACCTCGCCGGCGTAGCTGAAGATCGCGACGCTCATCGAGACGCCTCCGGAGGTCGGCGCCCAGACGAGCACCCCGCGCACCGGCGTCCCCGCCATATAGACCGGCTGGCGCGGTCCCGGAACGTTGGTCATCACCGCGCTGCCCTTCGTGCTGAAGAGGTCCACCAACCGCTTCTCGATCTGCACCGGCGTCCGGCCGATCGCGTCGAGCACCCCGTAGGAGACGGCGCCCTCCGGGGAGCGCTTGATCTGCTCCATGCGGCTGTGGACCTGGTTGAGCCTGTCTCGGCAGTCCTCGATTCCCACCGGCAGCGCCAGGTAGACGAGGCCGAAGCGGTTGCCGAGGTCAGACGGCAGCGGCTGATCGAGCGGCCGCAGATTGAAGGGGACCACCGCGGTCAGCTCCTCCACGTGCGTCTCGCGGCCGTCCAGGTAGCTGCGCAGCGCTCCGGCGACCGCGGTCAGCAGCACGTCGTTGACGGTCGTGCCGGTCGCGTGGCCGATCGCCTTGACGTCGTCCAGCGGGATCGGTCGCGACCAGGCGACACGCATCGCCACTCCCAGCTCGCCCTTCAAGGCGGTCGGCGGATCGGCGGGCATCGTCAGCATCTTCGCCACCGCGGCAGCGTCCTCCCGCGCCTCCGTGGCAAGGTCGCGGAGGTGGGAGGGGTCCTTCCCCACCTCGATCGCCTCGTGCGCGAGCGCCTCCGCAGCGTCGCGTGCAAGCGAGACGGCCTTCGCCGCCGGGCGGAAGAGCGACTTGAGTGGCCCACCCGAATCCTCCCGAGCCGCGGTGTCGTCGGCTGGCGCGATCCCGGCGTCGGGCGATTCGTCGGTGAGCGAGAGCAGGACGCGGCCGAGCGCGATCCCATCGGCGATGCAGTGGTGGATCCTGGCGACCATAGCGGCGCCGTCCCCGTATCCGTCGACGAAATGGAAGTGCCAGAGCGGCCTGGAGCGATCGAGCGGGTTCGCCATCAGGTCGGAAACGTAGGCCTGGAGCGCGGCGGGGTCGCCCGGCGCGGGAAGCGCGACCCGATGGAAGTGGAGATCGAGGTCGAAGTTCGGGTCGTCCTCCCAGTGCGGCCCCGAGAGCGGCGCCCGTCCCTCCGCCACCCGCTGGCGGAAGCGGTCGAAGCGCTCGACCATGCGCTCCTTGATCCTCTCCCTCACGCCATCCCAGTCCGGCGGCTCGTCGAACCAGAGGACGCCGGTGATCACCATCAGGTTGGTCGGCTGGTCCATGTGCAGCCAGGCGGCATCGGCGTGAGACATCCGCTGGGCCTTGGCCATGGTCTTCGTACTCCCCTCTTCGCCCAACCTTACGCCGGTGGCGGGCTCGAGGCCTGAGTGGGATCGCGGCGCGGTGTACCACACGCTGCTCACCATCCACGTCTGCGCGGCCTTCGCCGCTAATCCAGAGCTACTTGCTGAGACAGGGGCTCAATCGATCAGTCCGGCTCTGAACCAGCCTTCGACGGGCCGTCATGGCTTCATGGCTTCCATTTGATCGTGCAGCCCTCGGCCTCGGTCTCCGACGGGTTGGGCTCCTGTCCGGCCAGCACCGCGTCGAGGGCGGCGCGAAGCCAGGCCGCGTCCTGCGATGGATCGTCGTAGTCGGCATCAGGAGCGCCTCGGTAGCGCAGCTGTAGACCCGAGTCGAGCACGAATACCTGCGGCGTCCGCTCTGCGCCCCACTCGCGGGCGACCTGCTGGTTCTCGTCATACAGATAGGGATGCGGCCAGCCGCCCTCTTGCTGGACCCGTTCGATCATCGCCTCGAACGAGTCGGCCAGGTATCGCTCGGAATCGTTCGAGCTGATCGCCAGCACCCGGACGCCGCGATCCGAATAGTCGCGAGCCACGTCGAGGAGGCGCTTGTGCCAGGCGAGGGCATAGGGGCAGTGGTTGCAGGTCCAGTAGACCACCGTCGCCGGGGCGCCTTCCGCGCTCAGCGCGTGGCGCTCGCCGTCGGTGGCCGGGAGCTCGAAGTCGGGGGCCCGTTCCCCAATCGCAGTCGGCATCGGCCGCAGGCTATCCCGTCAGCGAAGCGCGGCCGCTCCGAGCGCCTCGCGAAGGTCCTCCGGATCGGGGAGCGGTGAGGTCCGCCCGTCCCGGCGGCGGTATACGCGGCAAGCGAGCCCGGTTGGCTCACCCTCCACGGGCGGCTGAACGTCCACCCCGTTCACTCGGATCGTCGGCGAGCCAACGAACTCATGCCGCCGGGCCGCCGCCTCGGTGTCAACCTCACTCACTTCGATCGAGTCCGGATCGAGTCCCTTGTACACCATCGCCTCGCGCAACATGTCGAGCGCCCGCTCCCAGGAGGGGCACTCATGCCACCAGAGAAGCTCGACGCGCGGCGCAGCAGCCACGCATCCCAGGCTAGCTACCGAGGATCTTCGCCTTCTACTGCTCAAAGTCAGAGTCGGTGAGCGCGCCGAGGCGGCGAGCTGGAGATGAACCCCCAAGAGCGCGCCCGACAGGATTCGAACCTGTGACCTTCGGTTTCGTAGACCGCGGCGGGAGTTCGGTGGGGCTCGTCTGGGCTCAGGATTCGGCTCTAAATGGGGACTCGAGTTCGTCTGGGTTCGGCTGGACTCCGTCCCGTCTGTTGCCCTTTTGTTGCCCTCATCGAGGTCGGAGGTTCACGCCTACACACTGCTGCTTTGCATGGAAAGGAGCACTTCTGCTTTCACGCAAGAGAATGCGCCCGGCGCGTTGCCGGTCTCACGCCTCCTTCGCAGGATCCGCGCGTGTCGAGTCGGTCCCGCCAACCGGGCCAGGGACGGGGCGGCCCGAGCCCCTATCTACACTCGGTGTGGGGCTCGGGTAGTCGAGTTCAATAGTGACAAGCAAGTCCATCGAAGAGAAGGAACGCGTCGTCATCCGCTTTGCGGGTGACTCCGGCGATGGCATCCAGCTCTCCGGCAACTTGTTCGCGGCCGAGACGGCCTTAATCGGCAACGACCTGGTCACCTTGCCGGACTTCCCGGCCGAGATTCGCGCGCCGGCCGGGACACTCGCCGGCGTCTCGGCTTTCCAGATCCACTTCGCTTCGCGCGAGATTCTCACACCGGGGGGCCGCCCGAATGTGTTGGTGGCGATGAACCCGGCGGCGCTTAAGGTGAATCTGGGCGAGCTCGAACCGGGCGGGATCGTGATCGCCAACGAGGACGGCTTCACGAAGGGCAATCTGGGCAAGGCCCACTACAACGAGAACCCGCTCGAGGACGGGTCGCTGGACGGCTACCAGGTGTTCCGGGTGCCGATGACGTCGATGACCGTTCGCGCCACCGAGGGGATCGACGAGATCAGCTCCCGGGACGCGGCCCGCTCCAAGAACTTCTTCGCGCTCGGTCTCGTCTCCTGGATGTACGGACGGCCCACTGATCCGACGGTGCGCTGGATCGAGAAGAAGTTCGAGGAGAAGCCCCCGATCCGTGACGCCAACCTCGCTGCCTTCCGGGCGGGCTACAACTTCGGCGAGACCGCCGAGCTCCTCCAGGTCAGCTACCACGTGAAGGCCGCGCCCGCCGAGCCGGGCACCTACCGCGCGATCAACGGGACATCCGCCGCCGCGCTTGGGCTGATCGCCGCCAGCGTCCGCAGCGGCCTGCCGCTGTTCCTCGCTAGCTACCCGATTACGCCAGCCTCTGAGCTCCTCCACGAGCTCTCCCGCCAGCGCCGCTTCGGGGTGAGGACCGTGCAGGCCGAGGACGAGATCGCGGCCGCCAACATGGCCCTCGGCGCCTCCTTCGGGGGTCATCTGGGTGTTACGGCGACCAGTGGGCCTGGAATGGACCTGAAGGCTGAGACGATCGGCCTGGCCGTCGCCCTCGAGCTGCCATTGCTGGTGATCGACGTCCAGCGGGCCGGCCCCTCGACGGGGATGCCGACCAAGACCGAGGCCGCCGATTTGCTCACGGCGATGTACGGCCGCCACGGGGAGTCACCCCTGCCGATCGTCGCTGCGTCGACGCCGGCCGACTGCTTCGACTCGGCACTCGAGGCGGCGCGGATCGCGGTCACCTACCGGACGCCGGTGATCCTCCTCTCCGACACCTTCCTGGCGAACTCCTCGGAACCCTGGCGCCTGCCGGACGTAGCAGAGCTGCCCGAGATCGATCCTGCCTTCGCGAGCGAGGCGGACGCTGGCGCCTTCCAGCCCTATGTCCGCGACTCCCGCGGGGCCCGTCCCTGGGCCCTGCCCGGCACCCCGGGCCTCGCCCACGTGATCGGCGGCCTCGAGAAGGAGGACGTCACGGGCGAGATCAGCTACGAGCCCCATAACCACGCCCGCATGACCGAGCTTCGCGCCGCCAAGGTCACGGGCATTGCCGACGAGATCGGCGAGCTCGTCGCGGACGACCCCGACGGCGCCGACCTCCTGGTGCTGGGCTGGGGGTCGAGCTACGGCGCGATCACCGGGGCCGCCAGGCGGGTTCGCCGCCGGGGCGGTCGCGTCGCCTGCGCCCACCTGCGTCACCTGAACCCGCTGCCGCCCAACACCGGGGAGCTGCTGCGCTCTTACGAGAAGGTGTTGATCCCGGAGACGAACAGCGGCCAGCTCTGGAGGATCATCCGGGCCGAGTTCCTGGTCGACGCCCTCCGCTTCAACAAGGTCGAGGGGCTGCCGATCTTCGCCGAGGAGCTCGATGAGGTGATCAGCGCGCACCTATGAGCGAAAGGAACGGACATCCAGGAAACCGCGGAGACCCGGCCGAGGAGGCCGGGGGGACGCTTACCCTGACCAAGAAGGACTTCGCCTCGGACCAAGAGACGCGCTGGTGCCCGGGCTGCGGCGACTACGCGATCCTTGCCGCGGTCCAGCAGTTCCTTCCCGAGCTTGGGATCCCGCCCGAGAAGATCGTGTTCATCGCCGGAATCGGCTGCTCGGGGCGGTTCGCCTATTACATGAGCACCTACGGCGTCCACGGCATCCACGGCCGCGCCCCGGCGTTGGCGACCGGCTTGGCGCTCGCCCGCCCCGATCTTTCGGTCTGGGTCGTCACCGGCGACGGCGACTCGCTCTCGATCGGCGGCAACCACCTGATCCACGCCCTACGCCGCAACGTGCCAGTCAACATCCTGCTCTTTAACAACCAGATCTACGGCCTCACCAAGGGCCAGTACTCGCCGACCAGCGAGGAGGGCAAGGTGACCAAGTCGACGCCCTTCGGCTCTCAGGATCACCCCTTCAACCCGATCGCACTTGCCCTCGGCGCCGACGCCAGCTTCGTCGCACGGACCGTCGACACTGATCGCGACCACGAGACCGAAGTCTTGCGCGCCGCCGCCGCCCACCGCGGCTCGTCGTTTATCGAGATCTACCAGAACTGCAATGTCTTCAATGACGGCGCCTTCGACGCTGTGCGGGGCAAGGCGAAGGCCGCCAACCAAATTCGCCTCGTTGACGGCGAGCCGATTCGTTTCGGCGCCGACGGAGAGCGCGGCGTGTTCCGCGGCCGGGACGGGCGCCTGCAGGTGGCCGACGTCACCGAGGTCGGCGAGGACGCCCTGGTCGTCCACGACGCTGACGACCCGACCCACGCCTACGCCCTCGCCCGCCTTGCCGACCGGCCCAGTGGCCCGACTCCCCTAGGCGTCCTTCGCTCGAGCGACCGACCGACCTATGCGGAGGGGATGGGCGAGGAGCTCGCCGCGGCCCGGGAGGGCGTCGGCGACGACGACCTGACCGCGCTGCTCCGATCGGGCGATACCTGGACCATTGAGTAGCTGTCGGCGCGACCGACCCGGATGGCCAGGCTCAGCAGCTCGATCAACCCCCTGAACGCAGAACGCTGGGGGCCAAGGGAGGGAACGGTCGGAGAGTGCCGCTTTGGACGAGGAGGAGAAGTCCGCCCGGCTCGCTGCCCGCTCCCGCAATCGCGTAGGAGGAGGCGTGCGTGAGCGACAAGGCCCCGGTCGGGGTACTACAGCGGGTACTAAACGGAGCGAAGCTGAGCGAACTGAGCGAAACTCAGATGAACTCAGCGAACCTCAGCTGACCTCGATTCGGCTCCTGAGCGCGATTTGTGGTCCAGGTGGTTGCCGGTTCGAGTCCGGTCGCTCACCTTGCGGTGGCTCGCCCTCGCTCGGCTCGCGGCTCCTGTGCGCGAAAAGCAGTTAGTTCTGAGTCTCGCTACCGCTTTCCCAGGCAAAGCGGCGGTGCAGCTACATGGGAGGAGCGACATTGCTCCTTCGGCCGAACCGAGCAGCTCGTCGGCGGTCGCCTCGATGTCGGCCACCTCGAAGCCGGCCAGGTCAGCGGTCGAGTTGCCGGTGTTGTCCGGAGAGGGGCAGACGTGAAGCTCCGAGCTCTGGCGGCAGGGGTACCTGATTCCGCCGTCGGCCTCTCCCGACTGTCGCTGAGTCCCATTCCGACTCCTTCACCCGTTGGCTCGGCACTTGCAGGTTGTTACGAGATCGCCGCCTTGGCGCGCCGCGGCATCAGGCGCACGGCGAGCGTGACGAGGATCCCGGCGGCCACGGCGCTGCCGATTGCGATCCAGAGCAGCATGTCCTCGATCGCCGTCCCGAGGCTCGTACTGGCCTCGATCACGGCCGCCGCCGCAGCCACCCCGATGCCCGCGCTGCCGATCACGATCGCGAGGGTCAGGCCCGATGCCTGGCCGGTGCGCTCGGGCGGAACGACCGTCTGGGTGCCGACGCTGGCCATCGACCAGCCGATGCCGTAGCCGAGCCCGAACAGCGCCAGCCCCACCATGTAGGGACCAAGCGCCCCTCCCAGCGAGACGACCAGCAGGCCGATGGCACCGATCACAGTGGCCGTGGCGATCGCGCGCGGGATGTCGTAGCGCTCGCCCAGCCGCCCTGAGAGTGGTCCGCCGGCGCCACAACCGATCGACGCGGCGGGGGACGAGAGGATGCTCTCGGTTCTGCCGACGCCCTTCGGTTAGACGAGCGCAGCTACCGCGAGGTCGTCACTGAGATGTGGGAGCTCAGTCTCACCCCCAAGTTCGACCGGATCCTCACCGTGGTCACGATGTGGCTGGAGCGCGTGCCCAGGATGGACGAAGCCATGATCGCCCAGGCGATGGCGATGGCGTGGCTATGAGCGCCCTACTCCGACAGCCCGACGGCTTCGAGGGCGTCGCCTTTGGTCTTGAAGACGTCACATCGCACCACCTTGCCTTCAGGGAGGTGAAAGACATGCGCGAACGAGAACTGCACCTCGATCCCGGTGTGGCGTGCCTTGCCTCCAAACCGATAGGGGACCACCAGGCGGTCGCCGACGTCAATGAACTCGACCGGTTCAATCCACATCTCGGAGAACGCCTCCATCTGGTTGGCTGTGAATCGCAGCACCCCGTCCCAGCCGCGATGCGGGCGAGCCGCAGAGTCCGGGAGCGCTCCGGCTGGCTGGAAGACCACCTCCGGATCCCACAATTCCTCAAGAATCGGCAGGAGGTCGTTTGCGTCGCCGCTGCGATACGCGGCGTTCCAGGCTGCGTAGCCCCGCTTGGCGTTCTCCACGTTCTCCTCCGACATCGCCTACTCCGACAGCCCAACGTCGGGGAGCGCATTCTCGCGGTCCCAGTAGAGGACGAGCCTCATCACCTTGCCGTCGCGAACATGGAACAGGTCCGCGCCCTTCATCTGGATGTCCCCGACCTCCAGGCCGCTCGTCTTGCCGCGCCCGATGAGGTGCATGAGCACGAGCACCCGCTCGTCGTCGAGCGCCCGGTAGTCATCCGCCTCGGCGCGCAACTCCTCAAAGGCGCTCAGGGCTTCGCGCCATGCCTCCGCCATCGCCGCCACCCCGGTCCAGTTTCCCGGTGTAGGACCGTCGGCGACTACGAAGGAGATCTCGGGGTGCGCCCACTCAGAGGAGCGGTAGTCGCCGCGCTCCCACGCCGCGAAGATCGAGCGCACCACCTCCACGTTCTCCTCCGACATCGCCCACGCAGTATCTCGCGGAAGGGGAGGGTCCGAAGCTGTGAGGCGCGACCCCGAAGACCGCCGATTGGTCGCCTGCGCGCGCCGTCAAAAGGATGCGATAAGGCCCCAAGATGCCGCAGAAACAAAAGGGAGCGGCCCCCTTAGGGGAACGAGGACCGCTCCGACATGGACATCGGCACCACCGGCCCTCCCTAAAGCGATGAAGCGTGATCTGACCGTCAAGGTGCGTTTGGCGGGGGGAGGGTCCCGGCGCCGAGGTTGCGACTCAGAAAACCGCCGGTCTAGTCGCTGCAGAAAAAACTGGATATTTCGGGGGGGCTGCGCTCCAGAAAGTCGAGGCGCCCGCCGAGCAGCGCGGCTCGCAAGAACGCCAACCCCAAACCGCTGCTTTCGTCCAAAGCTCTACTCCGACAGCCCGGCGGCTTCGAGGGCATCTGCTGGCTCCGAGAACAAGCGCGTGTAGACGATCTTGCCCCGCCTCACCCTCTGAACAGGGCCAACCGGGACGTTGATGTCGACGCCGCTCGCTCGCCCGCGAGCCCGGAATCGGCCAATACCAACCACCTGCTCTCCGGCGTCGCGCGTCTCCTCGATCTCGAAGCGCACCTCTTCAAAGTCCTCCGTCAGCTCGGCCACCAATCGCATCAGCCCGTCATGGCCCAAATAGGACTCGTCCTCCAACTGAGCCCGCAAGGGATAGAACTCCGCGTCCTCGTCCCAGAGGGCCAGCCAGGCTTCGCTGGAGATTTTCCCTCGCATGAATGCGTTGAGGGCGTCGAGATGCTTGCGCGCGATTTCCACCTTCTCCTCCGACATCGCCTACTCCGAGAGCCCGGCGGCTTCGAGGGCGGCGTCCCTATTCATGAACAGCTCCATCCGAGCGAGCTCCCCGTTTCGGAGCGTCATGAGCGACCAGGTCGGGAGCTCAACCGGTACATCGCTCCCGGCGCTCCAGCCACGCTGGATGAACTCGGCCAGCACGCGGCCATCGCCAACGTCCCTGAGCTCCACCAACTCTTGGGTCAGGCGTTCGAACGACTCCGCCCACGACAGCATCCATTGGCGGGCTTCGGCGCCTCGGTAGGTGCCAGCGTCCGGCATCTCAAGGGCGAGGATGAGCTCCAAGTTGTCAGGCAGATCCGCCAAAGCGCTGAACTCCCCGCGAGAGAACAGTTCGAACGCGGCACGGACGATCTCGACGTTCTCCTCCGACATCGCCCACGCAGTATCTCGCGGTTGTTGACCCAGGGGGATGACTGCTCCACACCTGACGCGGGGTGACCGGGGGGCGGTCAAACGATCGTGAGCGTGCGTGCTGAGGAACCGCCGAGCCCACTCGCGGCGAAAAAAAGAAGCCGATCGTCTGTGAGATCCCCGATTGCACGACCGAGGTCCACGGGCTCGACTCACTGTCCCACTGACCGGCGCGCGCCGAAAGCACCGCTTTGCATGGAAAGGGGTATCAGCGCGTGGCGTCGAAGTTACGCCGCATGGGTAGCCGCTGGGATACGGGCCGCCTCGAGGCGTTCAGCGACGGTGTCTTCGCGATTGCGATCACCCTGCTCGTCCTCGAGATCAGCGTCCCGGAAAGTGGTTTCGAGGACCTTTGGAAGGGCATCGCGGACCAGTGGCCCTCCTACTTGGCTTACGCGACCAGCTTCCTCACGGTTGGCGGCCTGTGGCTCGCGCACCACGGGATCTTCCGCCGCCTGGCGAGCGCGGACGGCATGGTGATGCGCCTCAACATCCTGCAGCTAATGCTCGTTTCGTTCCTGCCGTTTCCCACCAAGCTGATCGCCGAAGCGATCCATCTGACCACCGCCGAGCGTGCGGCCGTCATCTTCTACGGTTTGGTGCTGCTCTCGATCTCGGTGGTAACCGGTGTGCTCTGGCGCTATGTGGCCGCGCACCGCGACCTGCTCGAACCCGACGTCACGGACGAGGAAGTCAGCGCCATGACCGCGCTGACGACGCCCAACATGGGCTTCTACGTGGTCGTCGTGCTGCTGGCGATCTTCGCGCCCAAAGTCGCCGCCTTCGGCTTCCTGCTGCTCGCCGTGGTCGGCGTCTTTCGCCAGCGCGGTGACCGGACTCCTTCATCCGCGCCCGCCCAATGACCAGGCACCCCGCCTAGGCGGAAGCGGCACAGCGGACTGCCCCTAGGTCGCCTACCCTGGCCGAGGCGAATCCTCGCCATCACTGGCGCAGAAGACGGAGCGGCAGATGTCCGAGCAGTCCAGCAGGCTTTCAGCAGGCAGGCGTTGCGCCGGTGCGGTCGCGGCGACATTGGCGATTGCGGCGGTCGGAGCCACCGGCTGCGGCAGCGACAACAGTGGCAATAGCGTCAGCAGCGCCGTCCAGTCGGTGCAGCAGGGCGTCTCAACGGCCCAGGGCGCCGTCTCTACCGCCCAGCAGCAGGCCCAGAGCGTCCAGACCCAGATCCAGAGTGTTCAGAGCCAGGCCCAGAGCGTCCAGACCCAGATCCAGCAGAAGACGAGCTCCGGCGGGCAGTAGCGAGGCTTCTCTGGATGGCCGCAGTGGGTCTGATCACGGGCAGCTAGTCGGTACCCCTTCAAGCGAAGCGAAATAGCCGCTTTGGACGAGAAGCACTAGCCAGCAAGTGCAGCCGCGGCCGGGATCACCGGAGCGCGGCGTGTGCGGACCGTCTCGATGATCTCGCCGCTGTCGATCCCCTGCAGGTAGATCGAGGTAACGCCGAGGTTGGCGTGTCCTAGCTGGCGCTGGATGACGTTCAGCGGGACGCCCTCCCTGGCCATCTCGACGGCATGGGCGTGGCGCAGCTGGTGTGGAGCGAAGCGCCGTCGTACCCCGGCCGCAGCCGATGATCGCCTCAGCCGAGCGCGAGCTCGAGGGCGCCGGCGTTGCCGAGCGCCCTGGGGTCATCCTCGCCGACGCCGGCTACTGGTCTAACGGCCACATCGACTCGCTTAGAGAGCGCGGCATGATCCCGATCGTCGCCCCCGACACGACCCGCGGCCGGCCGCGCAAGACCCGGCTCGGCGGCCCCTACGAGTTCATGCGCCGGGTGCTCGACCCCGAGCGCGGCGGCGCCCTCTATTCGAAGCGGATGCCGATGGTCGAGCCGGTCTTCGTCCAGATCAAGGCGAACCGCCGCATCGACCGGCTCAAACGAAGAGGCCGGGCCGCTGCCCGCTCGGAATGGCGCCTGATCGCCGCCACCCACAACCTGCTGAAGCTCTACCGCAGCGGTTTGGCTCCGGCAGGGGCCTGAGCGGCACCGACCCACCTCGTCGGCGGCTCCGCGGAGCCGCCGGGGCTCGATTCACCACCGTTTGCGCGACACCCTCACGCGAAAGGGGGCGGGAGGTCAGCAGGAGTAGGGGCTGTCGCTCTTCGTCCGACCCGGATGCGTTGCTCGAGATCGTCGGTGCGCTGGCTGCGAGTCCGCTCCGCCCGTGCCGCTACAGGGTGAGGGTTCCACCGCTCTGGAACACGTGGCCCGTGACCAGGCAGGTCGGTGCGCCGTCGTTGTCCACCATCAGCACCGCCGATGTCGCCGCCGGCGGGGCGAGAAGCCCGCCGCCGGGACGCGTGTACTGGACGTTCAGCACCAAGTCATTGCGGGGGGCACCCAACAGGCCCTGCGTAAGGCTCGTATCGAAATCGTCCACGTGAACCGTGTTCTGGCCGCTGACCTGTCCGCTCCCTGTGTCGATCGCGGCCGAGCTCAACGTCGCGTTGTTCACGCTCGTGTTGGCGTTGAGACTCAGGTTGCCGCCGTTGCAGTTGGCCGTCAGGGTCAGGCCGCCGAGGTTGACGAGCGTCTGCGGGTTGTTGCTGGTGTTGCTCTGGCGGTAGAGAACGCCTTGGACACCGACCCCGTTCACCGTCGTCGAGTTGTCAGCCTGGTCGGCGTTGTCCGCGTTCGTCGCGTTCTGGGCGTTCGTCGCGTTCTGGGCGTTGGTCGCGTTCTGGGCGTTGGTCGCGTTCTGGGCGTTGGTCGCGTTCGCCACCGAGAGGCCCGGAGCCAGCTTGTTGATCTGCTTGTTGGCGATCTTCCGCGTCTGCTTCTTCTCCTTCTTATTGAGGACGCTGATCGTGGCGACGCTGGCCGCCGAGGTCCCGACAACCGCAAACACCAGGGCCACGATCGAAACGACCATCGCCGGCGAGGGCTTCTTGCCCCTGATTCTCCCCATCTCTACCTCCTTGTCACAGCGGCGCTGTTTGGACTGCCAAGGCGCCTAGAGGCGCGATCGTAGGTGAGCCTGCAGACCCCGGTCAAGCTGAGGGATCTGTGCGCGTGGTTCCAGCGGGCGGCAAGCGAGACTCCGAGAACGAGCATCAGAGAGCTGCTGCTTCGCGCGAGAAGCGGGAGCGCCAGTTCAAACCGCCGCTTTCCATGCAAAGCGGATAGCCGCTTTTCGTCCAAAGCGGCGCTTTCAGAGATGTCCTCACTGGAATCCCCGGGTGTCCACTTCACACCGGGGAACAGTGGTTGCAGTCGGCGTCGGAGTAGGGTCGACCACTCAACTACATGGAGGTATCTATGCATATCGTCGTGGAGCACCGGATCATCGATCCGGAGAAGTTCTCCTCAATGGACGCCGCGGAGGTTGCCGAAGGGGGATCGCCCGCTCAGTTGCGGCAGTTCCTCCCGCCCAAGGACGGGTCGGTGGCAACCTGCGTGTGGGAGGCAGACTCGACCGACTCCCTGCGGGAGTACCTCGACCCGGCTACTGCCGGCGTGACTGAGAACTCCTACATCGAGGTCGACGAGGAGAACGCGATCGGTCTTCCGGAGGCTGCGGCGGCAGGCGCGTAGTAGCTTCCGAGCGGCACCCGAAGCGCCCCCCAACCTGGGGCGCTTCTCCTTGCCGCTCCAGTCGATTCGCCGACACCCAGCCGGGCTCGAAGCGTCTGATCGGAAAAGCGCTCCTTTCCATGCAAGGCGGATAGCCGCTTCTCGTCCAAAGCGGCGCTTTTCAGCTACGGCGAGTGTCCAGCTGCTTCGAGGGCTTCTTGACGATCCTCAAACCACTCTGCGCGAGCGACCAACCCGTCTTGGAAAGTGAAGACGACCCAGTAGTCGTATTCCACCTCGACGCCGCTTGACTTGCCGCGCAGCTCTCGACGCATGCGAGCTGCGATCCGGTCGCCGCCATCACTGACCTCGTCAAGCTCATAGCTACCGGGCTCCCATTGCTCATCGACGGTCACGAAGAAGTCCCACGCTGCATCGCGTCCCTGGATGTGTCCTTCCGGCCAGTCGCCTATGGGCACGACCTCGACGTCGGGATGAACGAAGGCGCACCAGGCGTCCTTGTCACCGCGTTCGAAGGCGGCCTGCGACTGACGCATCCGGTCGACATTCTCCTTGGACATCGCCCACGCAGTATCTCTCGAACGGAGTGCCGCTTTCCATGCAAAGCGGATAGCTGCGTCTCGTCCAGAGAAGCTACTCGGACAGCCCGGCGGCTTCGAGGGCTTCCCGCTGGCTGCTGAAGCTTTGAAATTGGACGATTTGCGCCCCCCGCATTGCAGCGATCCACGCTGCCGGCTCATCCAGGGTGATTCCGCTCCCCTCAGCGCGAGCGAAAGCCCGTCCCAGTATGAGGACCTGGTCGCCGAGATCGCGGAACTCCTCAGGCTCGATGCGGAACTCCGACCAGGCCGCGTCAACGTCGGCCCAGAATTGCCTGTTGCCGGGCACGCCACGGTAAACGACACCCTCTGGCCCTCCGACGATGGCCGGATGAATCTCCACCTCGGGATCGAGGACACGGGCGGCGGCGTCAAGGTCCCGGTCGGCGAACGCCGCAAACAGGGTCTTGACGATCTCGACGTTCTCCTCGGACATCGCCCACGCAGTATCGCGTCCTCCATCACTGCTTTCCATGCAAAGCGGATAGCCGCTTCTCGTCCAAAGCGGCTATTCCGACAGCCCGGCGGCTTCGAGGGCTTGCTCGGGGGTCCAGCGGAGCGCGCACGTTCACCCTCGAGGCGAACTACTGAGCGTTTCCGGTACGCGAGCACGGATGCGCATCGCCACCCCCGGCAGGACGATCTTCAGCATGACCGGTGCCGATCTGCCACCAGCCTCGCCTCGGAGCTTGCCCGCGCTGAGCTCTCAGACGCTCCGGCTGAGCCGGGCCTGGCTGCGGTACCTGCTACCGATCGCGGGGTTCGTAATCCTTGCAGGAGCCGCGGGAATGGCCGCGTTCTCCACAGACACCACTGAGTCGTATTGGGACGGCGTCTGGTGGTCGATCTCGCTGATGACAACCGTCGGTTTTTCCGGGCCCGCGCCCCACACACTGGCGGGTCACCTGATCGCCACGGTGACGATGATCACAGGGTTCATGCTCCTGGCCTTCACAACCGCCGCCGTGGCCTCCCTGCTCGTGCGTGAGGACGAGCAGCCGCTCGAGGAGGCGGAGCTGCAGACGGACCAGGAGATCCTGCGCGAGGTCCGCGCACTGAGGAGCGAGCTGGAGCTCCTCAGGGAAACCTCTCCACCGTCGCGCGGGCCCCTGGATCGGGGTTAACCACTCCCGTTGGTAGCGGAAAGCCTCCGGACATCGCTGGCTTCTCCGTACTCCCGCCCCAGCCAAATGCGAGCAACTTGCCGCTGAGCGTCATGCCGAAGGCCCGCTTTCCATGCAAAGCAGCGGTTTGGGTGGTTAGTGCGAGCAGCTCGCCGCCGAGAACTTCAAGACCGGGTGCAGCTCAATCGCGTTCGGGGCAACGCCGGTCTGGCCGTGCGGAATGTCGAAGAACCCGACCCCGGTGACGCTCGCCCTGCCACTGAGGTCGGTGAAGTGGCTGGAGGAGGGCTGACCGCAGGCGGCGACGATCGCGGAGCGGGCGCTCGCCATCTTCCCCTTCTTCCGTGAGCTTGAAGCGCCGTTGCAGGTCGTGTCGGGGAACTCGACGATCATCTTCTTCGAGGGGGCGCTCGGGACCGACACCACGAGGTGGATGTCGCGGTCGTCCTCGAGCTTCATCTCGACCAGCCGAGCCCCCACCCGGTAATACGACCTAACCCCAACCCTCGCTGAGCTGCTCACCGAATACCGGGCGGGGATCCGCGACGTTGACTCCGACGGCTACGTGTTCGCCACCGCGACTGGCGGACGCGATTCAGAGAGCAACGTTCGGAGCCGCTTCCTGAAACAGGCGGTCGAGCGAGGGAGCAAAGCCCTCGGGGACCGAGGCCACGAGCCCATGCCGCATGTCGTCCCTCACTCGCTACGCCGAACGTTCATATCCCTCCTACTCGAAGCAGGCGCTTCGGTGCCGTACACGATGGCTCAGGCTGGACAGACGGATCCAAAGGTGACGCTTTCGATCTACGCCCAGGTGATCGCCTCCAAGACCGACCACGGAGCCAGCGTGGACGAGCTCGTGCGCGAAGGGTTTGGGCACTCAATGGGCACAAACGCCGATTTCGACCCTCGGACCACAGAAGGGGCCGCCACCCCAGAAAGCGAAAACCCCGCCGATAGCGGGGAGTTCGGAGAAGCGGCTGATGGGATTCGAACCCACGACCTTCTGCATGGCAAGCAGACGCTCTAGCCAACTGAGCTACAGCCGCAGCGACGGGCAAGTATAGGCGCGCTCCGACTGGGATCTCACTCCCTATTTTTGGGTATGGTCCTCCCACTGGGGTAACTACGAATCAGGGGGCTTCAATGCACCGAAAGATTCTGACCGCAGCCATCGCGGTGGCCGCGATCTCCGTCCTCGCCATCGCTCCGTCGGCCGCTTCGGCCTGGGCGCCGGCGAGCTCCGCGACCATCCATCCGGGCGTTCAGGTCTTCACGGCGGGCGCGCAGTGCACGTCGAACTTCCTCTTCCAGGACGGCTCCAACACCTACCTGGGACAGGCGGCGCACTGCTCTGGCACCGGCTCGAGCACCGACACCGACGGCTGCACCTCGGGGTCCCTCCCGACCGGCACGCCGGTTGACGTCACGGGCGCGAGCCATCCGGGAACGCTGGTCTACAACTCGTGGCTGACCATGCAGTCGAAGGGCGAGACGGACGCCGACACCTGCGCGTTCAACGACCTCGCCCTGATCAAGCTCGACCCGGCGGACGTGGGGAGCGTCAACCCGTCGGTCCCGGCATTCGGAGGCCCGACTGGTCTCGGAAGCTGGGGCGGCGCCGGTTCCACAGTCTTCACCTACGGGAACTCGGAACTCCGCGGCGGGGTCACGGCGCTCAGCCCGAAGCAGGGCATCGTCGTCCAGAGCACGCCGAGCGGCTGGAGCCATGACGTCTACACGCTCACGCCGGGGATCCCCGGCGACTCCGGTAGCGGCTTCATGGACGCGAACGGAGGAGCGATCGGGATTTTGAGCACGGTCCAGCTCGCACCCCTCGCCGGCTCGAACGGCGTCGGCGATCTCCCCAAGGAGCTCGCCTACATGCACGCCAACGCGCCGGCGTTCGCCGGTGTGAACCTGGTGCCCGGCACCGAGCCCTTCAACGGGGACGCGGTTCGCGCGGTCCTGAAGGGGATCGGCGTCAACCTCTAGCGAGGCTGACCGACTACGAGGCTGAAAAGGCCGGGCGGAGGGGCCCGGCCTTTTCACGTCAGGCGAGGGCGCCCGTCAGAGCTGATCGAGCGCCTGATTGAGGAGCTCGTCCGCGTGGGAGTTCTCGTCGCGCTTGACGTGGCGAATCGACCAGGCGGGCAGGTCGCGGAGAGCGTCCTTTGCCTTCGTGACGAGCGGGCGCAGGTGCTCCTGCTTGACCTTCCAGTTTCCCTTCACCTGTTCGACGATCAGCTTCGAGTCCCCGACGAACTCGGCGTCGTCGGCTGCCAGCTCCTTGGCCAGCTCGATGCCGAGCAGCAGGGCCCGGTATTCCGCGACGTTGTTGGTCGTCTCCCCGATCGTCTCGCTGCGCTCGGCGAGCACCTCTCCGGATGGATCGGTCGCGACGGCGGCGATCGCCGCCGGCCCTGGATTCCCCCTGGAGCCGCCGTCGACGTTGACGACGACCTTCAGGCGCGGACTTCCTCTCCGGCGCTCGCCTCCGAGATCACCTTCTGCGCCAGGTGGGACGGGATCTCCTCGTGGCGCGCGAACTCCATCGTGTAGTCGCCGCGCCCGCCGGTGATCTGGCGCAGGTCGCGGGCGTAGTCGAGCACCTCGGCCATCGGGACCTCGGCCTTGATCTCGGTCACCGAGCCCTTCGCCTCCATTCCCAGTGGACGGCCGCGGCGCGAGTTGAGGTCACCGACCACGTCGCCGACGACGTCCTCGGGAACGCTGACCGTGAGCAGCATGATCGGCTCGAGCAGCACCGGGTCGGCCTGCTCCATCGCCTCCTTGAAGGCCATCGAGCCCGCCACCTTGAATGCGTTCTCCGAGGAGTCGACGCGGTGGTACTGGCCGTCGTAGAGGCGGACCTGGAGATCCTTGACCGGATAGCCGGCGAGGACGCCGTGATGCATGGCCTCCGCGATGCCCTTCTCGACCGCGGGGATGAAGCCCTTCGGGATGGCGCCGCCCTTGATCTCGTCGATGAACTCGAACCCGGTGCCGGCCTCGGTCGGTGCGATCTCGATGTGGCAGTCGCCGAACTGGCCGCGGCCGCCGGTCTGCTTCTTGTAGCGGCCGTGTGCTTTGGCGGACTTGCGCACCGCCTCGAGATAGGGCACGCGCGGCGGATGCAGCTCGATCTCGGCGCCGAAGCGGCTCTTCATGCGGTCGACGATCACCTCGACGTGGACCTGCGTGAGCCCGGCGATGATCTGCTCCCCGGTCTGCTGGTCGCGGTGGACGTCGAGCGTCGGGTCCTCCTCCTCGAGGCGCCGGATCGCGCTCGCGGCCTTGTCCTCGTCGCCCTTGGTCTTCGCCTCGAAGGCGAAGGCCATGACGGGGGCGGGCAGGTCGAGCGCCGGAAAGGAGATCTTCGTGTCCTTGTCGGCGAGCACGTCGCCGGCCCGGGTCTCCTTCAGCTTGGCAACGGCGCCGATGTCTCCCGCGCCCAGCTCGTCGATCTGCTCGTGCTCCTTGCCGCGCGGGATCAGGATCTGCCCGATCCGCTCCTTGGCCCGCTGGGTGACGTTGTTGACCTGAGAGTCGCCGCGCAAGACGCCAGAGTGGACGCGGAACAGGTTGAGGCGGCCGGCGTAAGGATCCGCGAGCGTCTTGAAGACGTAGGCGACCAGCTCGCCCTCCTCGTCGGGCGCGATCTCGGTCTCCTCGCCCTCGCCGTCGAGAGCGGTGACCGGTCCCCGCATCGCCGGCGAGGGAAGATCTTCCACCAGCGCCTCCAGCAGGCGCGTGGTGCCGAGGTTCTTGGTCGCGACCCCGCAGGTGACCGGGAAGATCTTGCCGTCGGTGACGCCGCCCTTCAGCACGGTGACGATCTCGTCGTGGTCGATCTCCTCACCCTCGAGGTATCGCTCCATCAGCTCGTCCGAGTTCTCGGCGACCTCGTCCATCAGCTTCTCGCGGTACTCCTGGGCCTGGGCCTGGAGCTCCTCGGGGATGTCCTGCGGCTCCGGCGCCCCCCTCCCCTCCCCCTGAGCGACGAACGCCTTCATGTCGATCAGGTCGATCACGCCCCGGACCTCGTGCTCCGAGCCGATCGGGATCTCGGTGGCGACGACGTGGTTGCCGAAGGCGCTCTGCAGTGACTCGAGGGCGCGGAAGAAGTCGGCCCGCTCGCGGTCGAGCATGTTGACGAAGACGAGGCGCGCCAGGCCCTCGTCGTCGGCGCGCTGCCAGAGCCGGTCGGTGTGGACCTCCACGCCCATGACGCCGTTGACGACCACGACCGCAGCGTCGGCGACGCGGAGCGAGGCGACCGTGTCGGCGATGAAGCTCGGGTCGCCGGGGGTGTCGATTAGGTTGATCTTGCGGCCGTCGTGCTCGAACGAGGAGACGGTGGCGCCGATCGACATCTCGCGCTCCTGCTCATCCGCTTCGTAGTCGGAGGTCGTCGTCCCATCCTCGACCCGCCCGAGGCGGTTGATGACACCGGCCTCGAACAGCAGGGCCTCGTGAAGCGAGGTTTTCCCGGCGCCGCGGTGGCCGATCAGCGCGACGTTGCGAATCCGGTCGGCGGCCTTGTGGGGCATGGGCACGCACCCTATAGCGACGGACAAGGGTTGCCAAGGCAATGGCGCCCCCGCCCCGCACGCCCGAACGCGAAGCGGAGGACGTGCGGGTCATGGCCAAGCCGTCAGCCAGTGCTCTTCAACCGGGACCGGAGCCGCAGCACCGCCTTCGAGTGCAGCTGTGAGACCCGGGACTCGGTGACGCCGAGGACCTCGCCGATCTCCCGCAGGGTGAGGTTCTCGAAGTAGTAGAGCGCGACGACCAGCGTCTCGCGCTCGGGCAGGTCCTGGATCGCCTCGCCGAGCCGGTCCTTGACCTCGCTGGTGTCGAGCGCCGCCTGGGGATCGGGCGCCGATTCGTCCTTCATCGTGTCGAGCAGCGAAACCTTGTCCCCAGACGCATCGGGGGTCATCCAGAGCTCCTCCAGGGCGAGGATCGAGGAGTTGGAGATCTGGAGCAGCGCCTCCTGGAGCTCCTCCTCGGTCAATCCAAGCCGATCGGCGAGCTCGGCATCGGTCGGGGCGCGCCCCAGCTCATGCTCGAGCTTGGAGTTCGCCTCCTCGATCCCGCGTGCGCGGGAGCGGACCGAGCGCGGCACCCAGTCGAGCGAGCGCAGCTCGTCGATGATCGCGCCTCGGATGCGCTGCATCGCGAAGGTCTCGAAGCGGATCTGGCGACGGGGCTCGAAGCGCTCCATCGCCTCGATCAGGCCGATCATCCCGTAGGAGATCAGGTCGGCCTGGTCCACATGCGAGGGCAGCCGCGCGCCGGTGCGCCCGGCGACGAATTTGACCAGGGGCGAGTAGGCGACCACGAGCCTCTCCCGTGCGCCTGCGTCTCCCCCCTCCTTGTACCTGCGCCAGAGCTCCCGGAGCTCGAACGCCTTTACCTCGGCTTCCATGTGCCTTTCACCTGCACTTGGGCGCTTTCATCAAGCGCGAGGATGACTTCGAGCGTACTGGCTTTGCAACCAGGACGGCTCCACTTGGGTGTAAACCTGCGTCGTCGAGAGGCTGGCGTGCCCGAGGAGCTCCTGGATGCTCCGCAGGTCCGCCCCTCCCTCGAGTAGGTGCGTGGCGAAGGAGTGCCGGAGAGCGTGCGGGGAGACGCCACCGGTGATCGCCGCCTCGCGGACCCAGCGCTCGAGACGGCGGCGCACGTCGGACGGGTGCAGCCGCCTACCGGACTTTGAGACGAGAAGGGCATCTTCGGTCCCTGCACAAACAAGAGCGCGCCGGCCGCGCTCCAGGTAACGGGTGAGCGCCGCCTGAGCGGGCTCGCCCATCGGGACCAGGCGAGTCTTGCCGCCCTTTCCCTCGATGCGGAGCCGCTCCCCGTCGAAGTCGGGGGAATCGGTGTTGAGGTTGACGACCTCCTCGGCGCGAAGGCCGCACGAGTAGGCGAGCTCCAGCATCGCTCGGTCGCGCATCTCGAGAGGGGTCTTGGTCGGGATCCGATCGAGCAAAGTCTGCATCTCCTCGCGGCTGAGAACGCGAGGAAGCTTGCGGTCCTGCTTGGGGCTCGCGACGAGGTCGGCCGGGTTCGAGGCAACCCCTCCGGCGCGGACGAGCGCTCCGTAGAAGGCGCGGATCGCGGCCAGCTTGCGGGCCACCCCCGCCTTGGAGATCCCGCGCTCGGAGAGCACCGCCGCGAAGCGGCGCAGGTCGCGGTGACCGAGCGAGGCCGGATCCCGGCCGAGGGAGTCCGCCCAGGCGGCCAGCTGACCCACGTCGTTCGAGTAGGCCTTCCGGGTGGCCTCGGCGGCGGAGCGTGCCGAGAGGTCACGATCGAACAGGGCCAGCGCCTCGCGCCAGGTTTCGCTCAGCGTGACCTCCGGGGCCGGGGCACCCATGTACATAACTTCGCCGCGGGGCGCCTGGACCCTGCGTTACCGCGCGCCTATTGGATGTAGATGGGATCCCCGACGTCGACGCGGTCGTAGAGATCGATCACGTCGGGGATCGCCATGCGCACGCAACCGTGCGAGAACGCGTGGCCCAGGGACGAGACCTCATCGGTGCCATGGATGCCGGCGCCGTCGAAGATCCCGATCCAGCGCGCCTTCAGAGGATCGCCCGGGCCCGGCGGGATCACCTGGCCGGCGAGGCTGCCGGCCCAGGCGGAGTTGGGGACGTGCCAGGAAGGATCGACCTGCTTGTCCTGCGCGTGATAGAGCCCGGCGGGGGTCTCGAGACCCTGCTGGCCGACGGCGACCGTGTAGCTCTTCACGAGCTTCAGGTGGTGGTAGAAGCGGAGCGTGAAGCTCGAGCGGTCGATGTAGATGTAGCGCGGATAGGCCTGGGCGAGGTCCTTCTTGTGGACGTCCGGCTTGGTGGTCCGGACGACCGCCGGGATCGTCTCGTCGCGGCCGGGCGACCGCGCGGCATGGTTGATCGCCGCGGTCATCCGGCTCGCATCGACGGCCTGGCCGGGCTTCCCGGACTCCTGCCGCAACCTGCCTCCGCTCGGCACGACCGTCGCATCGACGGGGTCCTGGTTGATCTTGTCGGCCAGCTCGTGGACGAAGTCCTTGACGGCAGACTTGTCATAGCCGACGCGCGGCTCCAGGTTCGCGTTGACGTCCCCTCCGCTGGCGTAGCGTGAGACCCGGTCGAAGATGGTGCCCTCGCGGCTGCGGTCGATCGCCTCCTGCACCATTCCGTCGACGTCCGCATGCTCGTGCAGCTGCTTCGGGCTGAGGGTGTAGTCCTTCCCCCCGTAGCTCACCACGACCGGCTGCTTCAGCGGGGCGACCACCTGCTGCTGGATGATCTTCCGGGCGGCGTCCGCGTCGCGGCCGCCGACGTCGACGCCCCCGACCTTGACGCCCGTGGCGATCTGGTCCTTCTGCGCGTCGTCGTACGCCCATACGCCGACCGCGAGCAGCAGGCCCATGGTGATCAGGACCGCCAGGGCGATCAGGACCTTCTGATGCATTTTCAGTCTTGCGCGCATCTCTCCACTTCAGATCAGCCTTCCCCTGCTGCCGAATTCTACGTTTCGCGTCCGGCGGGTCCTTGTCCAGGCACGTTTCGCAACAGTCGTTGCGGGTACTTCCGCCCCCTTGCCGGCACCACATATAGCGGCTTCTGCTCCTAGGATGCCCCTCGCCATGTCGCCCGACCCTCTCGCCGGCTGATGCGGACCAAGGACCAGGTCCGGCGGGATGTCTGGAAGGCGATGGACCGGGAGGGCGTTTCGCGCTTCCCGGGCGCTGAGGGAAGGATCCCCAACTTCGCCGGAGCGAAGCTCGCGGCCGAGAAGCTCGCCGGCCACCGGCTCTGGAAGCGGGCTCAGGTGATCAAGGTCAATCCCGACTCGCCGCAAACGCACGCGCGGCGTGCTGCGCTGGAGGAGGGCAAGACGCTGATCATGGCCGTGCCCCGGCTTCGGGACGCGCATCCGTTCCGCCTGCTGGACCCGCGGAAGCTCTCGGGCAAGCAGGTTCGCGAGGCGGCCACGATCAAGGGCGCGATGAAGCACGGGCGGGTGGTCGCGGAGGAGGACCTGCCGGACATCGACTTCCTCCTCTGCGGCTCGGTCGCCGTCAACCTGAGCGGGGCGCGCATCGGCAAGGGCGGCGGCTTCTCCGACCTCGAGTACGGCCTGCTGATCCACGCCGGCAAGATCGACGATCACACGACCGTGGCCACCACGGTCCACCCCATTCAGATCCTGCGCGAGCACCTGCAGAGCACCGCTCACGATCTCCCGGTCGATCTCGTCGCCACGCCGCGCGCGGTGATCGAGCTCGAGCGTCAGTACCCGCGGCCGCGCGGGATCCTCTGGGACCACCTGCAGCCGCCGCAGATCCGGGAGATCCCGATCCTGGAGCGGATGGGGTACGCGTGAGCGCCGTCGATCAGATCGCCGACGACCACCCCGTCCGCGACGAGCTCCGCCGGATCGCCTCGGACACCGCCTACGTCATGAAGCTCGCGCGGGGGAAGGTCGAGCTGCCGCCGCCCACTCCCGCCGACGGGCCGGACCCGTACGGGAACCCCGATCCCGAGTGGCTGCGGATCGACTGGGCCGAGCACCGTCACGAGATCGACGTCGTCGGAGCCCGAGCGAACTATGTAGAGATGGGCGAGGGCCCGCCCCTGCTCTTCCTCCATGGCCTCTCGGGCGCCTGGCAGAACTTCCTCGAGAACATCCCCCACTTCGCTCGCACGCACCGCGTGGTGGCGCTCGACCTGCCCGGGTTCGGGTCGAGCCCGATGCCGCCGTGGGAGATCTCGATCCCGGCATACGGCCGGTTCGTCCGCGACTTCTGCGAGAAGCTCGGCATCGGACGCTGCTCGCTCGTCGGGAACTCCATGGGAGGCTTCATCGCGACCGAGGTCGCGATCGCCGAGCCGGACCGCGTTGACGACCTCGTGCTCATCTCCGCGGCCGGCATCACCTGGGCGCGCGCGCGTCGCGAGCCCGCCGTAGTGCTCGCCAGGGTGGCTCGCGCGGCGACTCCCTTCTTCCTGAAGTTCCACATGCACGGGATCAGGCGGCGGCGAATGCGCAAGGCGTATTTCCAGGGCGTCTTCTTCGATCCGGATCGGATACGGCGCGAGATGCTCTGGGAGAACGTCGTCCCCGCGCTGCAGAGCCCCGGCTACTACGACGCGCTGACGACGCTCTGGGGCTACGACATCCGCCACCGCCTCGAGGAGATCGAGGTGCCGACCCTGGTGGTCTGGGGCCGGAACGACCGGGTCGTGCCGGTGCCCGCGGCCCTCTCCTACAAGAAGCGAATCGGCGACAACGCAGAGCTCGTCATCTTCGACCGCTGCGGGCACGTGCCCCAGATCGAGCGGCCGGTGCGCTTCAACCGCGTGCTCGAGGACTTCCTGAAGCGCGCCGGAACCCTGGACTAGCCGGTCCTGAGCCGATTTCCCGAGGGACCCGCTGCTCTAGGCTCGTGCCGTGGAGAGCACCCAGGTCCTGTCCCGTGAGCAGCTCGACCTCCTGGCCGAGCACGGCGAGGAGCGCAGCGCGGAGGCCGGCGAGTTCCTGTTCAGGGTCGGCGACCGCAGCTACCCGTTCATGGCGATCATCGAGGGGCAGGCTGCGATCCGCACCGAATCGGGGCACGAGCTGATCCGGCACGGTCCCTCGGGATTCGTCGGAGAGCTCAACCTGCTGACCGGGCAGACCGTGTTCCTGGAGGCCGTGGCGACCAAGCCCATGCGCTACATCGCCGTCGACAGGATGGAGCTGCGCGAGCTTCTCTTCGAGAACCCGGACCTCGCCGACCTCCTGCTCTCCGCCTTCGTCTCGCGACGGGAGCTCCTCCAGAGCGAGGATGGCCTCGGGATCGAGGTGATCGGCCCGCGTTCCTCCGAGCGCACGCGCGGGATCGCGGAGTGGCTCCGCAACGCCCGCATTCCATACGTCTGGCGTGACCCTGAGCATCCGGCACACGCCGGCGACGATGAGGCGAAGAGGTTGGTCGAATCGCGCGATCCGGAGGGGCTGCCGCTGGTCCGCATCCCGGGCGGCCTCGAGCTCGACGGACCCAGCAACGGCGAGCTCTCGCGGGCACTCGGAATCGGGCTCGAGCTGGCGGAGCGCGAGGAGGTGGACCTGCTGATCCTCGGCGGGGGGCCGGCGGGACTCGGCGCCGCCGTCTATGCGGCATCGGAGGGCCTCGACACCCTGGTGCTCGAGCGGACGGTCCTCGGCGGCCAGGCGGGCTTCTCCAGGCGGATCGAGAACTACCTCGGCTTTCCCGCGGGCATCGGGGGCGGTGAGCTCACCAGCCGCGCCGTCACGCAGGCGCGGAAGTTCGGCGCCAGGACCGCCACCCCGTACGTGGTCGTCGGCCTGGAGTGCGACGGGGAGCTGCACACCGTTCGGGTCGAGGAGGGCAATGAGATCGCCGCTCGGGCGGTCGTCATCGCCACCGGCGCCGCCTACCGGCGCCTGCCGGTCGAGCGCCTCTCCGAGTTCGAGGGGACCAGCGTGTTCTACGCCGCCGGGCCGCCGGAGGCGAGGCGGTGCGGCGGCAGCCGCGTCGGCGTGGTGGGCGGCGGCAACTCCGCTGCCCAGGCCGCGATCTGGCTCGCCAGAGGAGGCGCCCTGGTGACCCTGCTGCACCGGCGCCCCGATCTGCGCCAGACGATGTCCGACTACCTGATCCGCGACCTCGATCGCTACGGCGTTCAGGTGCGCGACCGAAGCGAGATCGCCGAGCTCCACGGCGACGACGGTGAGCTGGAGGCGGTCACGCTCACGGACGGGAAGCGCCTCCCGTTCGCGAACCTCTTTCTGTTTCTGGGCGCTGAGCCGTGCACGGACTGGCTCGGCGAGAACCTGGCCCGCGACGAGCATGGATTCCTTCTGACCGGATCAGCGGCCGGCAGCGACAACCTGCTGGAGACGAGTGCCCCGGGCGTGTACGCCGTCGGCGACGTGCGCTCCGGCTCGCCGAAGCGCGTCGCCACCGCGGTGGGCGAGGGCGCGATGGTCGTGCGCTTCGTGCACGAGCGCCTGGGCCAGCCCTCCCCGGTGAACGTTCGCGAGCCCGGCACGGACGAGTCCGCGCTCAGGACGTGACGGCGCCCTCCGACGCGCTGGAGACCGCCGCCGCGTACTTCGCCATCACGCCTCGCTTGTAGCGGGGCTCCGGCGACTCGTACATCTCCACCCGGCGAGCGATCTCGTCGTCGGAGAGGTCGACGTCGAGGCGGCGCGCCTCGACGTCGAGGGTGATCTGATCGCCGTCCTGGACCGCGGCGATCGGTCCTCCGCGAATCGCCTCGGGGGCGACGTGGCCGGCCATCAGGCCGTGGGTCGCTCCGGAGAAGCGGCCGTCGGTGAGCAGCGCGACCTGGTCGCCGATCCCCTCTCCGACCAGCGCGGCCGTCACCTGGAGCATCTCGCGCATGCCGGGGCCCCCGGAGGGGCCCTCGTTGCGGATCACGACCACGTCGCCGGGCTTGATGCCCTGCTGCTCGACCACCGCGAAGCACTCCTCTTCGGAGCCGAAGACGCGGGCGGGCCCGGTGTGCTTCTTGCGCTCCTCGCCGGCGACCTTGACGACGCATCCCTCCGGCGCCAGGTTGCCGCGGAGGATCACGAGGCCGCCGGTCGGCTTGAGCGGGTCGTCGAGGGGCCGGACGACCTGCTGGGCCGGCGTCTCCTGGGTCGCGTCGGCCTCCTCGCCGACCGTACTGCCGGTCACGGTGATCGCGTCCCGGTGGAGCACGCCCGCCTCGTCGAGGCGCTTGGCGAGGACGCCGACGCCGCCCGCCTCGTAGAGGTCCTTGGCCACGAAGCGGCCACCCGGCTTCAGATCGCCGAGGAGGGGCGTCCGCTCGGAGATCCGGTCGAAGTCGTCGATCGTGAGCTCGATGCCGGCCTCGTTGGCGACGGCGAGCAGGTGGAGCACGCCGTTGGTGGAGCCGCCCGACATCGCAACCGTCGCGATCGCGTTCTCGATCGAGTCCTTCGTGATGATGTCTGACGGGCGCAGGTCGTCGGCAAGCACCTTCATGACCAGCTCACCGGCCTCCCGGGCGACCTGCTCGCGCGCAGCCGCGACGGCCGGGACCATCCCCGAGCCCATCGGCGTCATCCCCATCACCTCGAAGGCGCAGGCCATCGTGTTGGCGGTGAACTGCGCACCGCAGGCGCCGGCGCCCGGGCTGGCGCAGCCCTCGAGCTCGTAGAGGTCGTCGTCCGACATCTCACCGGTGGCGTGCTTGCCGATCGCCTCGAAGACGTCCTGGATCGTCACGTCCTGGTCGTGCCAGCGCCCCGGCAGAATCGAGCCGCCGTAGAGCATCAGCGAGGGGATGTCGAGGCGGGCGAGCGCCATGACGCAGCCCGGGATGGTCTTGTCGCAGCCGGAGAGCGCGATCACGGCGTCGAACTGGTAGCCGCGGGCCGTGAGCTCGATCGAGTCGGCGATCACCTCGCGGCTGACGAGCGAGGTCTTCATTCCCTCGGTGCCCATGGTGATCCCGTCGGAGATCGCGATCGAGTTGAACTCGAGCGGGGTTCCGCCGGCGGCGCGGACGCCCTCCTTGACGTGCTCGGCGAGGCCGCGAAGGTGAAAGTTGCAGGGCATCGCCTCGATCCACGTGTTGGCGATCCCGACGGTCGGCCGGCGCAGGTCGTCGTCGCCGAAGCCGATGCCCTTCATGTAGGCGCGGGCGAAGGCCCGCTCCGGGCCGTCGAAGACGACGCTGGAGCGCGGGCGCGGGGCGCCGTTGGTCTTCGCGGCTTCGGTCTCCGGGGTGCTCAAGCGTGGACCTCCTGGTTCGGTCGTTGCCAGGCGCGCAGCGCGGCGAGATCCCCGCGCACCATCGCCGGGTCGAGCTGGCGGCCCAGCGGATGGACGTTGGCGGTGCCGATCAGCTCGTGCTCGTCGGCGCGAAGCGCCATCCACTTGGCGAGCACGTCGTCGGCGTCTGGAAGCCGCTCCCCCGCCTCGGGCTCGGAGCCGTCGCGAAAGCGAACGCAGTACTCGCTGAGCAGCTCGCCGCTCGCCGCGTCATAGGCGACGAGTGGGCGGTGCGGGTAGATCAGGTAGCCGTACTCGCCCATCTCCACGGCGAGCAGCCCGAAGCGCTCGTAGGTGTCGAGAGCGTCCTGGCCTGCGGTGGAGCGCAGCAGCTCTCGGGCCCGCTGCTCGGCGCGGCGGTCTCGCGCCGTGTTGCGAACGTATCGGCGCCGCATCAGCCGCCGGCCGCCTGGGGGAAGAAGATGACTCGCTCGGCGGAGATGGGGACCTCCGAGAAGTCCCGGACCAGGGTCGCCTCACGGCTGCCGCCCGGGCCCTCGTGCGGGACCGCGGCCCACATGCCGAGCTCGAGCTGGCGGCGGAACTCCGCGACGAGCCGCTCCTCATCCTCGGCCACGGCCGGATCGCCCTCGGCAAGCAGCACATCCCCCTTCCCCGGAGTCATGCGAAGCAGCTTCATGACTTGATTATGCCCAGCGCATCGACCGGTCCCGCTCCGGAGCCGATCTCGCGGAGCCCGTTCGCCACCGCCTCCGCGGCGATCCGGCGTGCCTCGCGGGCTGCCTCCAGGGATGTGTCGCCCTGCGCCAGGCGCGCCGCCAGGGCCGAGGAATGCGTACAGCCGGAACCGTGCGAGGCGCCGTCCGGGTGGCGCGGGCCTTCGATCTCCTCCAGCGTCTCACCGTCGAAGTACCGGTCGGCGCCATCGAGGTGACCGCCGGTGACCACCGCGACCCTCGGGCCCAGCGCGTGCACAGCGCGAATGAGCTCCTCCGGGGAAGCGTCCTCGCCCAGGCCGGTGAGCTCGCGCGCCTCGGCGGCGTTGGGCGTGACCACGGTGGCGCGGGGCACGATCCGCTCGATCAGGGCCCGCTTGGCCTCGGGCTTGAGCAGCACAGCGCCGCTCTCGGCGACCATCACCGGATCGAGCACCACGGGCGCGTCCCCGGCCAGATCGAGGGCCTCGTCCACGGCCTCGATCGTCGGCTCGTCGAAGAGCATCCCGATCTTCACCGCGTCGACGCCCATGTCGGTGACTACGGCGCGGACCTGGTCGAGGATGAACTGCCGCGGCAACGTCTCGACAGAGATCACCTCGTGGGTGTTCTGAGCGGTGAGCGCGACGATCGCCGAAGTCCCGTGCACGCCGCATGCCGCGAACGCCTTCAGGTCCGCCTGGATCCCGGCGCCGCCGCCGGAATCGGAGGTCGCGATGGTCATCGCGACCGGGATGCGCCGCTCGGCCGTCACGCGGGTAAGGCTAGTGACGGCCGCTAAGGCGCGGCCAGCGCAGTGCGCTCGTAGCGGCCGCCGGAGTCCCCGCGCAGATACCCGGCCAGCTCGAGCCGGACGAGCGCCGCGGCCAGGGGCCCCGCCCCCAACTGCGATGAGCGCGCCAGCGCATCCGCGCTGCTCGCCCCGCGTTCGACCAGGTCGAGCACGGCCGCCAGCTCCGGCTCCAGCCTCGGTCCTGAAGCCCGATGCCGAGCGGCTCGCTCCGCGCCGACTCCGATCATCGAGTCGAGGACGTCCTCACCGCCGCGGATCACCGTGGCGCCGTCGCGCAGAAGCGTGTTCGTCCCCGCCGCGGGCGAAGAGCCGACCCGGCCGGGGACGGCACCCACCTCGCGGTTCAGCTGCTGCGCCATCTCGGCGGTGATCAGGGAACCGGAGCGCTCCCGCGCCTCGACGACGACGGTCAGCTGGCTGAGGGCGGCCATGATCCGGTTGCGCGCCGGAAAGGTCCAGCGGCGGGCCGTCGTCCCGGGCGGCAGCTCGGCGAGCACGATTCCCCTCTCGACGATCTCCTCGTAGAGACGCGTGTGACGTGGCGGGTACGGCACGTCGACACCGCTCCCGAGAACCGCCACCGTCAGCCCAGCCGCGTCCAGGGCCCCGCGGTGCGCGCGGGAGTCGATGCCGATCGCCATGCCGCTGACCACGGCGAGCCCGGCGGAGGCGACCTGCCGGCCGAGGTCGGCCGCCAGCTCGCGGCCGTACGAGCTGGCTCGGCGTGAGCCGACGATGGTGACCATCTCCCCCACGGAGAATCTCCTCAGCAGGTCCGGGTCTCCGCGCCCGAAGAGGACCGCCGGCGGATCACCGAGCACGCCCAGCGAGTCCGGGTAGAGGCGCTCGTGACGGCAGACGGCCCAGGCCCGCGCGCCGGCCACTGCGGCCCGCATGCGCTCGGGGTCCGCGGAGGCGGCCTGCGCCAGGAGCTCGCCGGCCCGCGAGCGCGCCATCGCCCTCGCCAGCTCCTCGTCGGGCAGAGCCAGCAGCTCGTGGGCGCGCCCGCCGGGCGCATCGTCGATCGCCTTCTCGATGTATCCGGCGAGCGATCCGATCAGCCAGGCCCGCCGCAGGCAATCCGGGCAGGCCCGCGGCTTCGCGCTCATCGCTCGGGCCGCCTGCGCTTCTCGATCGCCTCCAGGACGTGGTCGACGCTGATCCGGGCCTCGCCGTCCAGGTCGGCGATCGTGCGCGCGAGCCGCAGGCAGCGATCCCAGCCGCGGGCGCTCAGGCCGAGCTGGCGGTGCCCTTCGTCCATGGTGCGCCTCGCCGGCGGATCGAGCCGGCAATGCCGGCGCAGCTCGCCCGGCGCCATCTCGGCGTTCGCGCGGCCGGGCCCGAGGCGCTCCTCCTGCGCCGCCCGGGCGGCCAGCACCCGCCGCCGCACCGCGGCGGAGTCCTCGCTCCGCTCCTCCGTGAGCTCCTCGGGTGGCGGCGGCTCGACCGAGAAGGTGATGTCGATCCGGTCCGCCAGGGCGCCACTGAGCTTCGCCATGTACTTGGATACCGCGCTCGGGTGGCACTCGCACTCGCCGGAGTTCGGGCCGTTGCCGCAGGGGCACGGATTCGAGGCGGCGACGAGCATGAAGCGGCAGGGCAGCGACACGGTTCCGGTGGTCCGGGTGACGGTCACCACGCCCTCCTCCAGCGGGACCCGCAGAGCCTCCAGCGCATCGCGGCGGAACTCCCCGAGCTCGTCGAGGAAGAGCACCCCGCGATGGGCCCGGGTGACCTCGCCGGGCCGCGGCGGCGAGCCGCCTCCGACCAGGGCTCTCCCGGAAACCGTGTGATGAGGCGCCCTGAACGGCCGCCGTATCCGCGGCCCGCCGTTCTCCCCGCAGACGCCGGCGATCCTGGTCACCTCGATCGCCTCGTTCGCGCTCAGCGGCGGGAGCAGCGACGGCAGCCGGTTCAGCGCCAGCGTCTTGCCGCCGCCCGGCGGGCCGATCAGCAGGAGGCTGTGTCCGCCCGCGGCGGCGATCTCCAGGCAGCGGCGCAGAGCCGGATGGCCGCGCAGATCCTCCAGGTCCGGCAGATCGTCATCGGGGGGATCCGGCGGCACCGCGGGCGGGACCGGCGCGATCGACCCCTCGGCCAGCTCGTGCAGCTTGGCGACGTGGTCGACCGGCATCACCTCGAGCCCGCCCACCAGGGCCGCCTGGGCGGCGTCCCCCGGGGCGACCGCGACGCCGCTCATTCCCCACCCCCTCGCCCCCTCGGCCATGGCCAGCGCGCCCGGGACCGGCCGGATCGTCCCATCGAGGGCGAGCTCCCCCGCGAGGGCGTACCGGTCGAGGACCGTCCGCGGCAGCTGGCCGGACGCGACCAGCACCGCGGTGGCGATCGCGAGATCGAAACCCGGACCCGCCTTGCGCAGATCGGCGGGCGCGAGGTTGGCGGTGATCCGGTGCTGCGGATACTTGAAGCCGGAGTTGACGAGCGCGGACCGCACGCGCTCGCGCGACTCGCGCACCGCGGCATCCGGCAGGCCGACGATCGTGAACGACGGCAGGCCGCTGCCGATGTCCACCTCCACGTGCACGGGCTCCGCGGCGACGCCGATCAGGGCGAAGGTCCGTGCGATCGCGAACATGGTGCGACCGTACGGAGCGCCGTCTCGCACCTGGCGCGCCGAACGTCACGTTCGCGTCACGGCCGGCGCGCGTCCTGCTCGCCCGCGACCCGCAGGCTCCGGGAATGACCTATGCCAGGCTGAAACTGGGCCGGCGAGCCGAGGATCTCGTCGCGACCCGACTCGAGCGAGCCGGCTGGCGGCTCGTCGGCAGGAACGTCCGGCTGCCCTCCGGGGAGCTCGACATCGTCGGGCTGGACGGTTCGACCCTGGTCTTCGTCGAGGTCAAGGCCGGCCGGGCCGGCACGAGCTGCGGACCCGAGCACCCGGCTCACGCGGTCGGTCATCGCAAGCAGCTCAAGCTGCGCCGCCTCGCCCGCGAGTGGATCGCGGAGCGGCGTGGGCCCTCAGGCGTCGCCGGCTATCGCTTCGACGTCGTCGGGGTCAGCTTCGGCCCGGATGGCCTCGCGGATGTCGATCACATCCGCCATGCCTTCTGAGTTGGGTGCCTCCTCGAACTCCCCGGCGGCGGAGCCCAGGGCGAGCTGGGAGTACGCGACGGACGCGAACGAGCGCCGGTGCAGCGGGCAGATCCCGTGACGAATGATCGCCTCGCGATGCTCCGGCGTCGAGTAGCCGACGTTGCCCTCGAAGCTCCACTCGGGGTAGAGCGGCGCCACGCGGCGCATGTAGCGATCCCGCGTCACCTTGGCGATCACGGAAGCGGCCGCGATCGCCGCGCTGCGAGCATCGCCGTCGATCACCCGCTCGTGCTGGAGCTCGCAGGCGTGCAGCCGGAATCCGTCGACGAGGCGGGTGGCGTCGACCCGCGCGACAGCGTGCATGCAGTCCGTGAGCGCGGCCATGTTGGAGACGTGCAGGCCGCTGCGGTCTATGCAGCGGGGCGACCGCACGGCGACCGAGACGCAGGCGGCCGCGCGGATCACCGCGGGATAGAGCTGCTCGCGCTCCTCCTCGCTCTTCTGCTTCGAGTCGTCCAGGCGAGCGAGGGCGAGGCGCTCGGAGCGCCCGATCCGCTCCAGGTCGATCAGGACTCCCGCGGCGAGCAGCGGGCCCGCCAGGGAGCCGCGTCCGGCCTCGTCGACGCCCGCAACGAAGCGGCGGCCGAAGGAGCGGTCGAATCGAAACAGCCTGGCGGCGGTGCGACGTTTGCGTCTAACTGGCTTCGCCATAAAGTCGCGGCCACGAGCGGCCGCCCTCCATAAGTCGCTCCGGGCTTCGCCCTTCGCTCCTGAGCACAGCGGCCTGGTGGCCGCTAGAAGATCCCGATGCGGTCGGGGGGCCAGTAGGTGGCGAAGGCCTTCCCGATGAGCCAGTCTCGGGGCACGGGTCCCCAGAAGCGGCTGTCGTCGGACGACCCACGGTTGTCGCCCATCATGAAGTAATGGTCGGGCGGGATGGTGATGGTTTTTGGCAAATTGCAGGCTCCGCCGGGCGTGCAGGGGCGGATGAAGTCCTCCTGGGCGATCTTGCCGTTCACCACCGGGTGGCCGTTCTGCACGCTCAGCGTGTCCCCGGGCCCGGCGACGACCCGCTTGATGAAGTTGACGCTCGCCTCCTGAGGGGTCGGCTGGTCGCAGGCGGCGCCGCTCGAGCCTCCGGCCCCGGTCCTCGGGTCGCCGCACTCCCCGCCCACGCCGCCGCCGTTGGCGCCCTGCGGCGGGTGGAAGACGACGATGTCCCCGATCTGAGGATCCTTGAAGTGGTAGAGGAAGCGGTTGACCAGCACGCGCTGGCCGACGTCGAGGGTCGGCTCCATCGACTCCGAGGGGATCTGGTACGGCTTGACGATCCAGGCCTGGATGCCCAGCGCCAGTCCGAGGGCGAGCGCGACAATGACGACGAGCTCGAGGAGCGCGCCCTGGGTGCTGTGCGGCCTCGGGATTCTCAGTCTTCTGCCTTTTCGGGGGCGGCGGCGTCGGCCGTTGCCTCGGGCTCCGGCTCCTGGTTCGCCTCCGCCTCGTCCCCACCAGCATCCTCGGCCGCGTCCTCGGCTCCCTCCTCGGGCGGCTCGACCAGCTCGGCCTCGGCCTCGCTGACGGCGACGCCCTCGGCGTCGACGGCCTCGGCCTCCTCCTCGGCGACGAGCACTTCGTCCTCGATCCCCCAGCGCCGCTCCGCGACGCGGGCGCTCTTGCCGACCTTGTCTCGGAGGTAGTAGAGCTTCGCGCGGCGGACGTCACCCCGGGCCGCGATCTCGAGCTTCTCGATCTTCGGCGAGTGCAGAGGGAAGGTTCGCTCGACGCCGACGCCGAACGACTGCTTGCGCACGGTGAAGGTCTCGCGGACGCCGCTGCCCTGGCGCTTGATGACGATGCCCTCGAAGACCTGGGTCCGCCGGCGGTTCCCCTCGACGACCTGGAAGTGGACGCGCACGCGATCTCCGGCGCCGAACTTGGGGCGCTTCTTCAGGTCGCGCTTCTCGAGGTTTTCGATGACAGTGCTCATCAGATGGCGGGGGGCTGAGTGCTGATGCTGCGAGCCCGGCTTCAGCGACGCTTAAGGCGATCGCCGCCGGACTCAAAAAATGCGCGCACCGGTCGGGCCGCGCAGACGCGAAATGTAGCGGAGACGAAGCCTTACTCCGCGCGTTGCCGGGCTTGCTGCAATCGCCACTCCCTGACCCGGGCGTGATTGCCCGAGAGGAGGACGTCCGGGACCTCCCAGCCGCGATAGCTCGCGGGCCGCGTGTAGTGGGGGTACTCGGGCGCCCCCCCGAGCGCCTCGCTGTAGGACTCCTCGACGGCGCTCTCCGCGTCGCCGAGAGCCCCCGGCAGCTTGCGGAGGATCGTGTCTGCGAGCACCATCGCGGGCAGCTCGCCGCCGGCGAGGACGTAGCGCCCGATCGAGACCGACTCGTCCGCGAGGTGCTCGACCACCCGCTCGTCGAAGCCCTCGTAGCGGCCGCAGAGCAGGGCGATGTGCGGCTCGGTGGCGAGCTCCGCCGCCAGCGGCTCGTCGAGCAGCCGGCCGGCCGGCGCCAGCGCGATCTTGCGGACGCCGTCGGGGCCGGATCCATAGGCCGCCTCCAGCGCCGCGTCCACGACGTCCACCCGCATCACCATCCCGGCCCCGCCGCCATAGGGCGAGTCATCCACCTGTCCCGCGCTCAGCGGCGTCGTCTCCCGGTAGTTGCGAAAGGCGAGCTCGTTGCCCTGGGCCAGCGCGTTGGAGACGTGGCGCTGGTGCAGGAACCACTCGAAGTGCTCCGGGAAGAGCGTGAACACATCGATGCGCACGACCGGTCCTCAGTCCAGGATGTCGACGACCACGCGCTTCTCCTCGCGGGTCGCCGCGGCCTTCATCACCGAGCGCAGCGCGTTGGCGACGCGCCCGCCTCGGCCGATCACCCGGCCGAGATCGTCCTCGGCCACCTCGACCTCGAGCACGACCTCGCCGTCGATCTCCTCGACCTCGGACACCTGGACCCGGTCGGGATGCTCGACGAGCGAGCGGGTCAGGAACTCGAGCAGATCGCGCACAAGACGCCTCGGCCCGACCGACTAGCGGCCGGTCGCCTGGATCCCCTTGGTGCGAAGCAGCGTCGCCACCGTTCGAGTGGGCTGGGCGCCCTGCTCGAGCCAGTGCTTGGCGCGGTCCTCGTCGATCACGATGAGCGAGGGATCGGGCTGCGGGTTGTACTGCCCGATCGTCTCGATCGTGCGGCCGTCCCGCGGCGAGCGCTGGTCGGCGACGACAACCCTCCAGATCGGGTTCTTCTTGCTCCCGACCCTGCGAAGTCTGATTCTCACGGACATGCGGCGGCGGAGGTTAGAGGACGCGCACGCTCACCGCATGTTGCGCATGAGCGCCGCGGGATCGGGCATCTTGCCCTCGGAGAGCTGCTTCATCATCTTGTTCATCTGGCCGAACTGCTTGACCAGGCGGTTGACCGCCTGGACCGTGGTCCCCGAGCCGGTCGCGATCCGCTTGCGGCGCGAGCCGTTGATCTCGCCCGGGTGGGCCCGTTCGTGGGGCGTCATCGACTGGATGATCGCCTCGAGCCGGTCGAGCTCACGCTCGTCGACCTGGCCCATGCCCTGCATCGCCTTGCCCATCCCCGGCATCATCTTCATCAGGTTGCCGAGCGGGCCCATGCGGCGGACCTGCTTCATCTGCGTGAGGAAGTCGTCGAGCGTGAACTGCTGCTTGCGGATCTTGCGCTCGAGGTCGGCCGCCTGGTCCTCGTCGAACTCGTCCTGGGTCTTCTCGATCAGCGACATGACGTCGCCCATGCCGAGGATGCGACCGGCCATCCGGTCCGGGTGGAAGCGCTCGAGCTCGTCGAGCTTCTCCCCCGTCGAGCCGTACATGATCGGCTTGCCCGTGACGGCGCGGACCGAGAGCGCGGCGCCGCCCCTGGCGTCGCCATCGAGCTTGGTGATCAGGACGCCGTCGAAGTCGGCGACCTCGGCGAAGCTCTCGGCGACGTTGACCGCGTCCTGGCCGGTCATCGCGTCGACGACCAGCAGCACATCGTGCGGCTTGGTGACCTTCCGCACCTCGGCGAGCTCGTCCATCAGATCCTGGTCGACGTGCAGCCGGCCCGCGGTGTCGACGATGAGCACGTCGCGGTTCTCCTGGACGGCCTGCTCGCGCGCCCACTTGGCGACCTTGACGGCGTCGGTCTCGCCGGGCTGCGAGTAGACGTGGGCCTTGGCCTGGGCGCCGAGCTTCTCGAGCTGCTCGACCGCGGCGGGGCGCTGCAGGTCGCAGGCCGCAAGAGCGACGTCCTTGTTCTGCTTGCCGAGCAGCTTGGCGAGCTTCGCGCAGGCCGTCGTCTTGCCCGAGCCCTGGAGACCGCTCATCAGGATCACGGTCGGCCCCGAGGGCGCGAAGACGAGGTCCCGCCCGGCGCCGCCCATCAGTGCGGTGAGCTCGTCGTTCACGGCCTTGATGACCGTCTGCCCGGGGTTGAGCGCCTCCGAGATCTGCTCGCCGGCCAGGCGCTCCCGCAGCGCCGCCGTGAAGTCCTTCACGACCTTGAAGTTGACGTCCGCCTCGAGTAGCGCGAGGCGCACTTCGCGCAGGGCCTTGTCCACGTCGTCGGGAGACAGTTTGCCCCGCGAGCGAACGTCGGAGAGCACGCCCTGCAGTCGGTCTGAAAGCTGATCGAACACCGCGATCCAGCTTAGAGCGCCGCCTGTGCCGAGGCGGACAACTCCGATCGCGACCTTTTGCCAAACCCCTCTGCGGTCCCACCCGTAGGAAGAACAAAGTCAGGGAGACACCAGGGGGACGGCTGAGCGCCGGGGCTCGGTTGTCGGAGGGTCTCTCCGCGCAACCGAGCCCGGCGTTTCAGCCGCGCTCAGAGACGAGAGGGAACCAATGCGAAAGCTCGCCCGCGGGCTGCTGCCCAGCCCTGCGCTGATCGTCGCCTGTCTCGCGCTGTTCGTCGCGATGGGAGGCGCCGGCTATGCCGCGCTCAACGGCAAGGACAAGAGGAAGGTCAGGTCGATCGCCGATCAGGAGATCGCGAAGCAGGCGCCGGGCCTGAAGGTCTCGAACGCCACGAACTCCGCCAACGCGGCGAACGCCGCGAACGCCACGAACGCCACGAACGCCGGCAGGCTGGATGGCTCCCCGGCATCCGACTTCCAGCGGTTCTGCAGGGCCGGCGGCATCAAGGGGACGGCGGTCGTCAACACGACCGGCGCGAGCAACACGAGCTTCGCCGACGTGCCGGGCTTCAACTGCTTCCAGCCGGGCAACACGACGAGCTCGGTCCAGATCGAGCGGTTGGGCCAGGGGCAGTACTGGGTTCGGTTCGTGGGCAACAGCGGCCCGAACGCATCCGGATCGGCCGTCGCTTCCATGGTGGGCGCCGATGGCTACGTCAACTACGTCCTCGCCGATCCATCGCCGATTCCGGGAGAGAACGTCTTCCAGGTGATCGTTCACAACGCCGCCGGAAACGTCGTCGACAACCGGACGTTCTCGCTGCTCGCCTTCTGAGGGCTACGGGCAGCGATCGAGGCGCGCGGTCAGCGGGTCCGCCCGGCGGCCGCGCGCATCGCCGTTCGGGCGGCACTTGCGCCGGTGCCGGGATGCCCGGGAGGCGCGAGCGCGCCTGGCCGAGCGGTAGCCGAGCAGGTAGGGGGTCGGGTCGACCGGGGTGCCGAAGTGGCGGACCTCGAAGTGGAGATGCGGGCCGGTCGAGTGCCCGGTGGAGCCGACGTAGCCGATCGTCTGGCCGCCGGAAACGGACTGCCCGACCGAGACGGCGATCCGCGACTGGTGCGCGTACCAGCTCTCGAAGCCGAGCCGGTGGCTGATCACCACGAGGTTGCCGTAGCCACCGGTGTTGTGGCCCGCGAAGGAGACGACTCCGACGCCACCCGCGTGGATCGGGGTGCCCATCGGCTCGGGGAAGTCGAGTCCGGTGTGCCAGCGCCCGGGTGGAATCCAGCCGAAGCGGTCGCCGATCTGGCCCGGCACCGGCCGGAAGAAGCGCACCGGGCTGTTCGGGGATCCGGTGGTGATCACCGGTCCCTTACGGAGGGCGTTGACGGTGGCCGGCCCCGCCACCCCATCGACCTGGATGTGCACGGCTCCCTGGAAACGGCGCACGGCAGTCTGCGTGTTGGGGCCGAAGCCGCCATCGAAGCCACCCGGCTCGAAGCCTCGCTCGTGGAGGAGGAACTGGAGAGCGGCGACGTCCCAGCCGCGCTTGCCCACCCTCAGCGGGCGAACTCCGAGATTGGGCTTGCCCCTCCGGCCCAGCGCCGCCCGGGTCTTGGGGCCGGCGATCCCGTCAACGGCCAGGCCATGCTGGGACTGGAAGGTCCGGACGGCGCCCTGGGTCCACGGGCCGCTGATGCCGTCGACCGGATGCGAGTAGAGCCGGAGCGCGCTCATCGCGACCTGGAGCGCTGCGATGTCAGCGCTGCCGGCGCTCGCCGGGGCCGGCGCCGCCAGCGCTATCGCCCCTATCGCGCCCAGCAGGGCGAGGAACCTGGTGCCTCCCATCGGCACCTCACGAGCATCCCCCGATCCCCGAAATCGGTTGCGAGGTGCGTTGCACCCCCGGTAACCCGCGTCTACTCGGTGAGCAGCGCCCTGGCGAACTGCTCGGCGTCGAAGGGACGCAGGTCCTCGAGCGACTCGCCGATCCCGATCAGCTTCACCGGGATGCCGAGCTCGGAGGCGATCGCCAGGGCCACACCGCCCTTCGCGCTGCCGTCGAGCTTGGTGAGGACCGCGCCGGTGACCTCCACCGACTTCGCGAACTCCTGCGCCTGGCGCACCCCGTTCTGCCCGGTGGTCGCGTCGATCACGACGAGCGTCTCGTGGGGCGCCTCCGGGAGCTGCTTGGTGATCACGCGCCGGACCTTGGCGAGCTCCTCCATCAGGTTGCCGTGCGTGTGGAGGCGGCCCGCCGTGTCGCAGATGACCACGTCGGCGGAGCGGGCCTGGGCAGCCGCGACTCCGTCATAGGCGACGGCTCCCGGGTCGCCGCCCTCGGTACCGCGGACGATCTGCGTCCCCGCGCGGTCCGCCCACTCCTGCAGCTGGTTGACGGCCGCCGCCCGGTAGGTGTCGGCCGCCGCGACGATCACGTCGAGCCCGAGCTCCTTCTGGAGGTGCCAGGCGATCTTGCCGATCGTCGTCGTCTTGCCGGTGCCGTTGACCCCGACGACCATCAGAACCGATGGGCGATCCGGGAGGTGGATCTTTGCGGCATCCTCCCCACCAGGCGACGCGGTCTCGGCCAGCAGGGCGATGAGGCGCTCTCGGAGGGCCTCGCCGCCGGTGAGCTCGCCCGCCTCCACCTCGTCCTCGAGGCGCCTGACGACCGCAGCAGTGGTCGGCGCCCCAACGTCCGCCAGGATCAGGGCCTCCTCGATGTGCTCCCAGGTCGAGTCGTCGATCCGCTCCGCAAAACTCGAGGAGAGCTCCGCCGTCAGCGCCTGGCGGCTGCGTGAGAGCCCGTCACGCAGCCGACGAAATACGCCCGCCCGCTCCTCGCCAGCCTCCTCGACCGCGATCTCACGATCGCCGAGGTCGAATGCCTCCTGCCAGCTCGCAGTCACGGCGGCGCAGCGTAGCGAGACGGTGGCCCGCAACGAGCGAGGGACCCACCGGGGGCCCCTCGCTGATGCGCCGTGACTGCTCCGTCGAGAGCGCAGCTACGGAAGGATCAGGCTGAATCGATCGTCCACGCGAGTGCTCGTGTTGTCATAAGTGGCGACCCTGAAGTCGCCCGAACTCACTTGGACCACGGCGAGATTGATGTTGGCTGCGGTGGCAGCTCCGGCGTCCACGGTTCCGACCGCGATGTTCGAGACGTTCCCCAGGAACTTGACCTCGTAGTCCCCAGCCCCCACGCGCCTCGCCTGGACCGCCTGGCCGCTGCAGTTGTAGCTCAGCCCAACGTTGGTGAAGCTCGAGGAGAACAAGGCGCTCGCCGGAACCCTCACGAACCCCTTGATCTGACCCGTCTCCGAGACGCAGTCGTTCCGCGTGTAGCCGGAGGCCGAGATCCCGCCGAGCAGCGCCGCGCTCGTCGCGCTGTTCGCGGTGCCGGCGCTCGTCGCGGTGCCGGCGCTCGTCGCGCTGTTCGCGGTGCCGGCGTGGTTCACCGACAGTCCCGGCGCCCGCTTCGTGATCTGCTTGTTGACCAGCTTCTTGACGACCTTCTTGTCCTTCTTGTTGAAGGCGACCGCGTACGTGCCGCCGCCGACCGCAACGAAGAGCGCAAGCATGGAGATGACCAGCGACGCCGACGGCCGCCTGCCTCCGAACACTGACCGCATCTGAGCCACCTTTCTTTCGTCCCTGCCGTGGTTGCCGTTCGATTCTCCGGTCCCGCGAGCGGTTATTCATCGGGGAGGCACCCCAATCTTTGTCCCCGCCCCCCCGGTACCCTGGGGCGACTCAAGGAGGAGTGACGTGAACGGGACGACTCTGAGGGGGGAGGCGCCGGGCGGAGGCGTCGTTCCGGCCCTGGTGGAAAGGGGCCGGGAGCTCGCGGTCATCGCCCGCGCGCTGGACGCGGCCTCGGCGGGATCCGGCGCCGTGCTCCTGATCGAGGGCGAGGCCGGGATCGGAAAGACCAGGCTCCTCCACGAGGGACGAGACGCCGTCGAGTCCCGCGGGATGGTCCGCCTCCAAGCTGACGCGTCCGAGCTCGAGCGCCCTTTCGCCTTCGGGGTGATCCGGCAGCTGCTCGAGCCGGAGCTGCAAGACCCGGAGGCGGCCGCTCGCATCCTCACCGGGGCGGCAGCGGTCGTGGCGCCCCTCCTCGGCGGAAGCCCGCCGGACGCCTCGCTGCCCCCTCAGGATCTCGACTCCGCCCTCCTGCACGGGATCTACTGGGCCCTGGTCCATCTCTCCGAGCAACGGCCGGCGGCTCTGCTCGTCGACGATCTGCAGTGGGCGGACCGGCCGTCGGTGAGGGCGCTGGAATACGTCGCCTCGCGCGTCGCCGAGCATCCGCTCGCCCTGATCCTCGCCTCGCGGGGCCGACCCGTCTCGGAGCCGGGCGGATTCGCCAAGCTCGCCACGGAGTCGCGAATCCGCCCCTCCGCGCTCACCGAGGCGGGCTCGAGCCGGGTGCTCGAGGACCTGCTGGGGCCATCGAGCGACGATTTCTCCTCCGCCGCACACCGGGTGACCGGCGGCAACCCGTTCCTGCTGCGGGAGATCGCCCTGGCCACGGCCACCGCGGACATCCCGCTGGATCGCCGCAGCGCCGAGCGAATCGGCGAGCTCGGCCCGGCCTCGGTCGCGAATTGGACTCTGGCCCGGCTGGCACGGCTTCCCGAGCGGTCGCGGCGCATCGCCGCCTCCCTCGCCATCCTCGAGCGTGCCGAGTTGCAGGTCGTCGCCGCCCATGCCGATCTGGACCCGGCGATCGCAGCGGAGGCCGCCGACGAGCTCGCGGAGGTCGGCTTGGTCGAGCGCGAGCTGCCTCTGCGGTTCTCGCATCCGATCGTCAGAAGCGCCCTCTACGGCCAGCTCGCGCCCGCGGCACGAGAGCGCGGACATCTGCTCGCCGCGAAGGCGCTGCACGACAGAGGAGTCGCGCCGGAGCGAGTCGCCTCCCACCTGCTGCAGACCGAACCGCGCGCGGAGGAGTGGTCGACGACCGAGCTGCGCGCGGCTGCTCGTGCCGCCAGGACACGTGGCGGCGCGGAGGAGGCGATCGACTTCCTGCGTCGTGCGCTCGAGGAGGGGACGAACCGGGGAGATCCGTCGCTGCTGCTGGAGCTGGGGCTGGCGGAGCTGGCGGCGAGCAGGACGGACGCGCTCGAGCATCTGGAGGCGGCATCCGAGGCGGATGCACCGCCGGAGCTGCAGGGCACCATCCATGGCGCGCTGGCGCAGAGCCGGTACCTGGCGGGCGACACCCTCGGGGCCTTCGAAGCGGTCCGCGCGGCGCTCGACGCGGTGCCGCCGGGGACCGGGGGCGCGATCGAGGCGGAGCTCCTCTTCAGCTACGGAATAGCCGGCCGGCCGCGTGAGGAGCTGATGTCGGAAGTCAGGCGCCGGCTGACGGCCCCCCGGCTGGGGGCCGAGGGCGAGACGACGGCGGCCGAGGTGGTGAGGCGGCACCTGCTCGCGCTCGACGCCTACCTCCGCGGCGACCGCGAGAGGGCCGTGGCGGACGTGATCTGGGTAGCCGACCAGATGTCCGCCCCGGAGCTCGCCGACGAGCTTCCCTCGCTGACCGGAACGGGTCCGGCGTTCGTCCTGGCCGGAGTCGACGCCCACGCGGACGCCGAACGCCTGATCGCGGGGAGCCTCGAGCGGGCTCGGCGCCGCGGGAGCCGCCTGGAGACGGCCGAGGCCCTGCACGACCGGGTCTGGTCACGGTGGCGCCGCGGCGACCTGATCGGCGGGCTCGCGGATGCGGAGACGATCTTCGCCATGACCGAGGGCGCCTGGGAGGTCGCCAAGCTTCCCCTCCGCATCGCGTACGCGCAGATGAAGGTGGAGCGAGGCGAGCTCGACGCTGCGGATCGCCAGCTCGGCTTGCCGCCGGACCTCGAGTCGGCGGCGGTGGGGACCTGGGGCTGGGGATGGCTGCCGCTGGGGAGGGCCCACCTCGCGGCGGCGCGCCGGGATTGGGGAAAGGCGCTCGAGCTGGCGCTGGCCGCGGGCGAGCGCCTGCTGGCGATCGACGCGCCGAGCCCGGGGTACTGCTGGTGGCGCACCCTCGCGGCCCGGGCCGCCGGCGAGCTCGGCCAGGCCGGGCGGGCGACCGAGCTCGCCACCGAGCAGGTGGAGATCGGCCGGCAGATCGGCTCACCGCGAGCGATCGGCCTGGGCCTCGCGACGCTGGGGACGATCAACGGAGGCGATCGGGGCGTGGAGATGCTGCGCGAATCGCTCGAGCCGCTCGAGACCGCCGGGGCCGAGCTCGAGCGCACCAGGGCGCTGCTCGGGCTCGGCATGGCCCTCCGCCGTTCGCGCCACGCGCGGGACGCTCGCGAGCCGCTGCGCTCGGCGCTCGATCTCAGCAGGCGGCTGGGGGCCGCCCCGCTCGCGGACGTCGCTCTGACCGAGCTTCGCGCCGCCGGCGGCAGGCCTCGCCGCGAGCGCAGCAGCGGCCTGGCCTCGCTCACCCCGCGGGAACGCCAGGTCGCGGAGCTCGCCGCCTCGGGGCTCGCCAACCCCGAGATCGCAGAGCAGCTCTTCGTCACCAGGAAGACCGTCGAGGCGCACCTGGGGGCGATCTACCGCAAGCTCGACGTCAACTCCCGCGAGCAGCTCTCCGGGCTCGAGCTCTGAGGAGGGGCCTCAGGCTGCTTCGGCCGCCGCGTCTGCGGCCTCGGGCCCGCCCGGAATCGTCTCCAGCTCGTCGCGAGGCAGCTTGCGCGAGACCACCTTGGTGATCCCGTCTCCGCCCATGCTGACGCCGTAGAGGATGTCGGCGGCGTCCATCGTCCGCTTCTGGTGGGTGACGACGATGAACTGCGAACGCTCCGCGAAGCGGCGGACCAGGCGGAGGAAGCGGTCGATGTTGATGTCGTCGAGGGCCGCCTCGACCTCGTCGAGGATGTAGAAGGGGCACGGTCGGGCCATCAGTACGGCGAAGACGAAGGCGAGCGCGACCAGCGACTTCTCGCCGCCGGAGAGCAGCGAGAGCCGCCGGGTCGACTTTCCTGCCGGCGTCACCTCGATCTCGACGCCGCCATCGTCGTCGGGCGGCAGGATCTCCTCGTCCGGGTCGACCGGCCGGTCCTCCTCGCTTTCGGGCACCTGCCCGGCGAAGGGCCGCGGACCGACGTCCACCCGGCGCAGGCGGCCCTTGCCGCCGGGGAAGAGCTCGGCCACCATCTCCTCGAAGCCTCGGGCCGTGGCCTCGAAGGTCTCCTCGAAGGCCGCGGCGATCTCCCTGTCCGTGCGGCGGATCAGCGCACGCAGCTCGGCGATCGCCTTCTCCAGGTCCTTGCGCTGCTCGGCCAGCTCCGTGACGTGGTCGCGCGCCTCCTCGTACTCCCGCTCCGCGAGCGGGTTGACCGGACCGATCTGCTCGCGATTGCGATCGAGCCTGGCGAGCTTCGCCTCGATCCCCTCACGGTCCTCCTCGCCGAGAGGTTCCGCGGCGGCGCTCAGCTCCTCGCCGAGGGCGGTCCCGAGGCGCTCCAGCTCGGCGGTGCTCTCGTCCCGATGGCCGCGCAGCTGGGTCGCCTCGACCTCGGCGACCGTCATCGACTCGCTGGCCTCGCGCAGCTCGCTCTGCAGCCCGAATTCCTGCTGGGAGCACTCGCGCAGCTCGGCCGCGACGTGCCCGCCGTCCTCCCCCTCGGCCTCGGCCAGCTTCGCGGCGCGCGCCTCCAGGCGCTCGGCGACACGGCGGAGTGCGTCCCGCGCGCGGCCCAGGGCCGGAAGCGTCCGCTGCTCGAGGGCGATCCGCCGCTCGAGCTCCTCGCGGTCGCGCAGGCGCTTCTGGCGAGCCCGCTCGGCGCCCTCGGCATGGCGACGCTCGGCCGCCAGCTCGGCCTCGAGCTTGGCGCGCTGGATCGCGGTGCCGGATCCCTCGCCCCCGCGTTCGGCGTGCCGCTCAGCCAGCCAGCCGGTCCGGCTCGCCTCCTCGGCGGCCTGATCGAGCGTGCGGCGAGCCTCGCGGATCGCCTTCTGCGATTCCTCCTCGCGGGCGCGCGCTTCCGTCAGCGATGTCTCGGCGCGCTCGAGGTCCCGCTTGGCGCGCTCCTCGGTCTGCTGGCGCTGGGCGAGCCGAGAGGCGAGCTCCTCTCGCTCCGAGCGCGCTGCCAGCGCGGGGTCGGTGCCCTCACGGGGAAGCCTCCGAATCTCGCCGGCGGCGGCGTCGTAGCACTCGCCGTCCACGGTCACGGCGACGCCGCTGAAGCCCTCGGCGATCTCCTCCAGGTCGTCGACGAGCCAGGCGTCGGCCAGCAGGCGGGCGGTGATCGCCGCGGCGTCGCCGCGAGCCTCCACCAGGTCGAGCAGCCGCCGGGCGCCCGCCTTGGGCGGCGACTGATCCGGCTCGCGTCCGGGGCCGCTTTGGGGCTCTCTCAGGAGGGCGCGCGCCGCGCCCTCCGCGCCGGCGAGCCGCTCGCGGCCCTCGCCGATGGAGCCGACGATCGATGCCCGCAGCCGCTCCCCGAGGGCGGCCGAGACAGCGCGCTCCAGCCCGGAGCCCGCCTCGAGCATCCCGCCGAGCGCCTCGTGCTCGCCCTCGACCGCCGCGGAGGCGAGCTTCGCCTCGACGGCGGCGAGCTCGCCGGCCAGGGCGGCGCGGCGCTCGGAGGCCTTCTGGGCCTCGGCCCGCGCCATCTCGTGCATCCGGGTCGCGCGGGAGAGCGCAGCGGCGATCTCCTCCTCGGCCCGCTCGAGTGGCTCGAGGGCCTCCCTGGCGGCCACACGGCGCCGCTCGGACTCCGCCGCCTCCCGGCCGAGGCGCTCACCCTCCTCCGAGGCGTCCTCACCGAGCTTGGCGAGCTCGGCCTCGAGCTCGGCGACGCGCGCCGCGCCGGCCGAATCGTCGGGCTCCTCGTCGAGGGCGTCGAGGCGGAGCTGGCGCTCGCCGAGGGCACCGCGCAGGTCGCGCTCGGCGAGGTCCAGGGACTCGGCGCGGCCGCGGACGCGTTCGGTGGCCGCGCGGGCCTCGGCCAGGACCTCGCCCTGGCGCCGGCGGCCCTCCTCCCCCGCCGCGATCCGCTCCTCGATCGCGGTGCGCCGAGCGCGGACCTCCTCGAAGCGCTTCTCGACGGAGTCGCGAGTGGCCCGCACCTCGGCGAGCTTCGCCTCGGCGGCGGTGAGCTGCTCCTGCTGGGCGCGCAGGTCATCGGCGACGATCTGTGCGCGGAGCTCGTTCGACTGCCGCAGCAACTTGGCGGTGCGCTCCGCGGCCTCAGCCTGGCGTTTCAGGGGCCGCAGCCGGGAGCGCGCCTCCCGCTCCACGTCCATCGCGCGCTCCAGGTTGTCGCGGGTCCGGTCCAGCTTGAGCTGGGCGCTGTGACGCCGCTTGCGGTGCTTGCCCAGCCCCGCCGCCTCCTCGATCAGCAGCCGCCGGTCGCGTGGCTTGGAGCTGACGATCGCCTCCACCTTGCCCTGGCTGATCACCGAGTGAGCCTCGCGCCCCATGTTCGTGTCGGAGAGCGCCTCGACGACATCGGTGAGGCGGCAGCGCGCGCCGTTCAGCCGGTACTCGCCCTCGCCGTTGCGCTCGATCCGGCGGGAGATCGAGATCTCGGAGAACTCACTGGCGGCACGGCCCTCGGAGTTGTCGATCACGACCTCGACCTCGGCGAAGCGCCGCGGCGATTGGCCGTTGCCCCCGGCGAAGATCACGTCGCGCATCTGGTGCCCGCGGACCGCGGAGGGGCTCTGCTCGCCCAGCGCCCAGAGCACCGCGTCCGTGATGTTCGACTTGCCCGAGCCGTTCGGCCCGACGATCACGCTGACGCCCGGCGAGAACGTGAGCCGGGTTCGGTCGGGAAAGGACTTGAAGCCCTTCAGGTTGATGGCCTTCAGATACATCTCTCTCGCAAGGGTCGCAGGGAGCGAACCGAAGCGTCGCGTCTGGCTCGGACGTCAGCCGCGCAGGCGCTCGAGAGCCACCCTGGCCGCCGCCTGTTCGGCTTCCTTCTTGCTCCTGCCGGAACCCACGCCCAGCTCGTCACCCCCGACGGTGGCCCGGATCTCGAAGCGGCGATCGTGCGGCGGGCCGATCTCGCTTGCGACCTCGTAGTCGACCGTGTCCCCGTTGCGGGCGAGCCGCTCCTGGAGCTCCGACTTGAAGTCCATGCGCTCGCGCGTCGCCTGCGCGATCTGATCCGCGAAGGCCTCCACCACGGCCTCCGAGCTCCGCTCGAAGCCGTGGGCGATGTAGCAGGCGCCGATCACCGCCTCGCAGACGGAGGCCAGCGTGCGCTCCGACGCGAGCAGGGTGTCCACCGGCAGGCCGTCGCCGCCGTCGGGAGCCTCCTCGGCGAGCCGGCCCGGCAGATCGAGTTCGCGGGCGACCTCGGCGCAGGCGCGCCCGCTGACCGCCTGGTTCAGGATCTTGGTGAGCTCGCCGATGTCGGCGTCCGGGTGTCCTTCGAAGAGCAGGGTCGCGACCGAGAGGCCGAGGACGCTGTCGCCGAGGAAGGCGAGCCGGCCGTAGCTGTCGGTCCGCTTCTCGACCCAGGATGAGTGGGAGAGTGCCTGCCGGTGCAGCTCTTCGGGAGTGTCCGCGAACAGCTCCGCCAGCGTGGCGGTGCCGGGTGTCATCTGATCAGCTCGCTCGCTCCTCCCGCTACGTCGCCGGAACCCGTGCGCAGACGAAATCGACCGCGTCGCCCACGGTCTCGATGTCGGCCGCCTCCTCCTCGCTGACCCGGATCCCGTAGCGGTCCTCGAGCTCCATGACGAGCTCGTAGAGGTCGAGCGAGTCGGCGTCGAGATCCTCGCGGAACCTGGTCTCGGGCTGGATCTTCTCCGGCGCCACCTCGAGCTCGGTGGTCAGGTGGTTCCGGACCAGCGTCATCACCTCTTCGCGTTCCATTGCTCTGATTATCGCCTATCGGTCCGCTGTCTCGGACGGGCTTTCGCGCAGGGCGTCCCGGGTGGCGCCCGCCGAGGCCAGGAGCTCGCCCGTGCGCTCGACGGCATGCTCTCGCACGGCTCGGTCGGCCAGCCTGACCGCGTTCGCGATCCCCTCCGGCGTCGAGCTGCCGTGCGCCACGACCGCCACCCCGCGCAGGCCCAGCAGGATCGCCCCGCCGACCGCGTTCGGGTCCATCGCGGCTCGCAGGCCTCCGAGCGCCGGGCGCAGCAGCAGACCGCCGGTGGCCGCGAGCGGACCGGAGCGGGCGGCCGCCCGGACTCCGTCGGCGACGGCGCGCGCCGTCCCCTCGAGCGTCTTCAGGGCGACGTTGCCGGTGAAGCCGTCGGTGACGACCACATCGGCCTCGCCGGTGAGCAGGTCGCGCCCCTCGAGGTTCCCGATGAAGCGGACTCCCTCAGCCCCGGTCAGCGCCTCGTGGGCCTCGACCACGTCGGCGCGCCCCTTCTTCTGCTCCTCCCCGACCGAGAGCAGCGCGACGCGGGGGCTCTCGACCCCGAGCACGGCCGCGCTGAACGCCGAGCCGAGGAAGGCGAACTGGATCAGGTGCTGGGGGCGGACGTCGGTGTTCGCTCCGCAGTCGAGAAAGAGCAGGGGCGGGCGATCGGACCCGGGCACCGGGATCTGAACGGCGAGGGCCGGGCGGTGGACCCCCTGCGCGCGCTTCAGCGCGAAGAGGGCCGCGGTCATGGTCGCCCCGGTGGACCCGGCGCTGACCAGGGAGCTGCACCGCCCGTCAGCAACCGCCGCCGCGCCGCGGACGATCGAGGCCTCGGGAGTCGCGCGCACGGCCGCGACCGGCTCCGCCTCGTTGCCGATCCAGTCGGTGGTCGGATCGAGCTCGACGCCGTCGGGCGTATGCAGCGAGGCCGGTCCGAAGATCCGGACCGGGATCCCGTCGGCGGCCGCCAGCCGCGCCCCCTCGACGACGACCTCGGGACCGGCGTCCGTCCCATAGCCGTCTAGTGCAACCGGTGGCGGGGACGGCTTCGCCATTTAGCGGGTTGCTCCTCCCACATCAAACGGGTCGCGCCCGACGGCGCGCCCTCGCATCATCGGAGCACCCTCGCATCTAGTCCTGCGGTGAGGGCTGCTGGGCCGCCGGCGCGGTGTCGGGTGTCTCGTGGCGGATCACTTCACGCCCCGCGTAGGTGCCGCAGGTCGGGCAGACGCGGTGCGGCAGGCGCGGGCTATGGCAGCGCGGGCACTCGTTCAGCCGCGGCGTCTTGGCCTTGTGCTGGGCGCGCCGCTTGTCGCGCCGCGTCCTCGACTGTCTCTTCTTGGGGACCGCCATGAGGGCGGCATGGTAGCTACTCCAGCTTCAGATCCCTGAGCTTCGCCATCCGCGGATCGCCGCCGGTCTGGTGGCGATGGGCCTCGGGGTCGGCGTCGTTCAGGGACTCACCGCAGACCGCACAGAGGCCGGCGCAGTCAGGGCGGCAGAGCGGCTGCTCCGGAAGCGCCAGCACGACTGCATCGTTCGCCCAGCGGCCGACGTCCAGCTCGCCCTCGGTGACATACGGGCTGAGCAGCTCCTCGTCACGGCTGGTGGGCTGGTCGACCTCGCGGGCGTCGATCCGGATCTCCGTGGCGGCCGGCTCGAGGCACCGCACGCAGGGACCGGTCAGCTCGGTCGCGAAGCGCAGGCGGAGCGCGTGTCCGGTGCTGGTCCGGGAGACGTCGAGCCTGGCCTCGCTGCCTCCTCCGGCCGGCTCGTAGTCCTGGCCGCCGAGCTCGATCGGGTCGAGGCCGATCTCGAGATCGAGCGCGCGGGCCTGGCCGGAGGACAGCGCCATCCGCTCCAGATCGACGATTCCGCCTTCCGCATACACTCGCTGCGAGGGTAGCGAGACACCGTGTGCGCGCAATTCCACTGGAATCCCGAGACCTACCTGGAGGAGATCCGGGCCGAGGTCCCACGCTATGACCAGCTGCAGCGGGCCGCGGTGGACGCGATTCCGTTCGCTCCCGACCGCGTCCTCGAGCTCGGGATGGGCACCGGCGAGACGACCAGGGTGCTGCTCGAGGCCTATCCGGAGGCCTGGGTGATCGGACTGGACTCGGATACGAACATGGTCTACCGGCTACGCGAGGAGTACGACGACGTCCAGCTCGCCCGCATGGAGGACCCGCTGCCGGATGGCCCGTGGGATCTCGTGATCTCGGTGCTCTCGGTGCACCACCTCACCGATGACCAGAAGCATCTGCTCTTTCGCCGCGTCCGTGAGCAGTCGCGCGCTCTGGTGATTGGCGACGTCGTGAAGGCCGAGCCTCAGGTGACCCCGATCGAAGAGGGCTTCGACTTCCCGGACACCGCCGAGGAGCTCGCCGAGTGGTGCGGCGGCGAGATCACCTGGACCGCGGACGACCTGGCGGTAGTCACGGCGACCTACGACTAGCGAACTGCGTCGAGTTCCGTCCGACAGCCGGACACAACCTGACGCAGAAAGGAGAGGGATGGCCCATCACAACCCCGAGAAGCCCGGACCCCCGCCCTCGGCCGACGAGGGCGTCGTCCTCTACGAGAAGCGCGACCGGATCGCGTACGTGACGATCAACCGGCCCGAGGCCCGGAACGCCGTCAGCCCCGAGGTCCACCGGGCGATGATCGCGGCCTGGGCCGATTTCGCCGAGGACGACTCGGTCGACGTCGCGATCCTGACCGGCGCCGGGGACGCGTTCTGCGCCGGAGCGGACCTGAAGGAGTACATCCCCCCGATCGTCGCGGACAGCGATGTGACCGACATCCGCGAGATCGTGGAACTCGGCCTGAACGGCTTCACGCGCGGCATGCACCGGATCTACAAGCCGATCGTCGGCGCGATCAACGGCTGGGCTCTGGCAGGCGGCCTGGAGACCGCCCTCGCCTGCGACATCCGGATCGCATCTGACCGGGCGATGTTCGGGTCCTTCGAGGCGCGTCGCGGCTTCCACCACGGCGACGGGGGCATCGTGCGGCTGGTCAACACCTGCGGCACCGGCATCGCGCTGGAGATGCTGCTCACCGCCGAGCCGATCGACGCACAGCGGGCCCTGCAGTGCAACCTGGTGTCGAAGGTGGTTCCGCACGAGAGGCTGATGGTGGAGGCGGAGACCCTCGCGCGCCAGATCCTGCGCAACTCCCAGCGCGCCGTCCGCTCGGCGAAGCAGACGATCCTCGACACGGTCGGCAAGACGCTCGACGAGCAGCTCCGCAACGAGGCCTGGAACGCCTACACCTCTGCCGATCCCGACGAGACGCTCGAGTTGCTCGGCCGCTTCTACGAGAAGACCGATGCGGGTCGCGCGGGAACCCATGAGACGGAGCTGAAATGAGAACGGCCCCCTCCGAAAGGGGGCCGTTCCCTCGGCCGTCTCCGGCCCGGGGTGACGCGGGCAGCTAGCCGCGCTTGGTGTTCAGCTTGCTGTACGTGCAGAGCACGCGCAGCTCGACCGGCAGGGCGACATTCGTGTCGTTGTCGAACTCGAAGAGCCAGGCTTCCGTGCCCTTCGGGCCGTCGGTCTTCTGGCTGAGCGGTGCCATGTTCCTGGTGCTGTCCGGGGGCCGCGGGTCGATCACTCCGCCGCCGATCGCCACACCCTCGCCCAGCTTCGAGCTCGTCGGGCAGGTGACCGTGAAGTCGGAGATACCGTTGTTGGTGGTCTGCGGAAGCAGGTTGACGGCCTGGACCACCTGTTGGGTGGCCCCGCCGAACCGCGTCCTCAGCGTCTCCTTCTTGCCGGTCTGCGCGATCGCGAACGAGCTGCCGCCCACGGCGACGACGATTGCGATCAGTCCGAGGATGAGCCCCGGCGAAAGGTGCTTCTTGAGACGTCGCATAATGTTGGTCTCTCCCTGTGGGTTGCTTCCTGTGGTTCGCACGAGCATACGTGCCAATTGCGACTCACACTTTTCAACCCGATGCCCGGCGAGAGTTGCGCTTGACCTCAGGCGCCGCCCTCGGCGTAGCCGGGCCGGGCCGTCTCGAGCTTGCGGCGCACATGCGCCTCGAGACGTGGCGCCAGCTCGCCGATCCGGTCGTCGAGCTCGCCCGACCGGATCCGCTCGGAGAGCTCCGCGGCGGCGGCTCGCGGATCCTCGACCTCCTTCCCCAGCAGCTCCCCGAAGAGCGCCAGGTCCTCGCGATCCGGCCGCTCCCCCGCCCTGTGCTCTCGCGCCACCACGGCGCAGACGTTCGCGGCCACGAGCACCTTGAAGCGCTGCTCGCGTGGCACCTCCGGCCGAAGCTCGGCGAACAGGTACTCCGCGACCGAGTCGAGCAGCTCCGCGGCGGTTGGCCTGTCCTGCATCACACCATCTCCCGAATCAGCTCCAGCATGTCCCACTCCGGCTCGCAGATCCGCCGGCCGAGCGAGGCGAGCTCGTGGCTCCGCCGGACGCCCGTGAGGTGGTCGTGGGCCTGGCGGGCGCAGATGATCGCCCACTTGACGTTGCCGAAGGCCTCCCAGTAGCGCAGCCGCTCGCGGTCGACGGTCGCTCCGCCGGCCGCCTCGTAGGCCTCGATGAACTCATCGAGTTGGCCGACGCCGGCCACCGGCTGATCGTCGTTGCCGAAGCGCCAGGAGCGGATGCAGAGCCAGCCGATGTCCTCGGCGGGGTCCCCGAGGTGCGCAAGCTCCCAGTCGATCACGGCGGCGAGGCCGTCCTCGTCGACGATGAAGTTGCCGAGGCGGAAGTCGCCGTGGACGAGGTGCGGCTCCGCGGGCGCGGGAGCGTGGGCGCGGAGCCAGCGCAGGCCCAGCTCGACCGCCGGCAGCGGCTCGCCGATCTCGTCGAGCTGGCGCTCCCACTCGTCGATCTGCGCGATTGCGGGATTGTCCGCGCTCGCCGGCAGGAGCCCGTCGAGGCCCGCGGGATCGATCGCGTGGATTCGAGCGAGCGCCTCGCCCAGCTGCGCGGAGAGCCGCCTCCGGGCCTCCTCGAACTCCGGCTTGCGGAGGATGCGCGGTGCGACCGACGTCCCCGCAACGAAGGACATCAGCATTCCCGGAGTGCCGAACCTCCCTCCATCGGGCTCCAGGGCGAGCGGCGCCGGTACCGGGACGCCCGCGGCTGCCGCCCGCTCGATCAGGCCGAACTCCTCGCCGATCGGCACCAGGGACACGGATCCCTTCGGATCGCGCCTCAGGACCCACCTCCCGCGCTCCCCGCCGACCAGCCAGGTCTCGCGCGAGGCGCCACCAGGGATCGGACGGATTTCGATTGCCCCGGCGTCGACGCCCTGCTCGGCGAGGACGGCCGAGACGCCGAGGCTCAGATCCTCGTCCATGGGTCGGAGCCTAGTTGTACGGTGGACGGCCCAGACGGAGGAGGAGACCGATGTCGGAGGAGAGCCTTTCCCGGCGCAAGTTTCTGACGCGCGCGGGCACAGTGAGCGTGGCCGCGATCGTTCCGGCCGCCGCGGTCGACGCGATCGCTGCGCCGGGCAAGGGAGGCAGGGCGCCACATCCGGCCACGCCCAAGGCCGCGCTCCACCTGTTGCAGGGCGGCAACAAGCGCTACCGCGCGAACAAGCTCCAGCTGCGCGCCCGAGCCAGCGCACCCTCCAGGCGTGCACCTCGGCCAACGCCAGCAACCAGGCCACGGAGCTCGCCAACAGGGATCCGATCGTCAAGCCTGCGATCCGGGCGGGCACGGTATGGGTCGTTCCAGCGATCTACAACGTCCCCAACGGCCGGGTGCGGCTGGTGGCGCCACCCGTGTCGCCGAGCGGCTGACGGATCGACCGGTTGGCGCGTCGTGGCCAGAGCCAGCGACGGCGCGTGCCCAGCGTGCCCCGGCCGCCGAAGACACCGCGCTGCAGCCCCGCCACGACCGAGCCCGCGATCCCTGCGAGCGCGGTGCCCACCAGCCCCATGGGCCGGCGTGCGGGCACCAGCAACCTTGCGATCGCCGCAACGGTCAGACCGATGAGCACAGCCGGACGATGGAGGTGATCGACTCCACGCCGGCCCGGATACCCGCTTCGCCGTCCGGATAGCGGCCTAGCGTCCGTCGCCATCTTCTTCTTCGACCTCAGCAGCTTCGAGCTCGCGTTGTCGCTCGTGGTAATCGTCCTCGGGGCCACGGCGCTCGGCGCTTTTCTGGGACGCCGCGTCCGTCACCTTTCGGAGAGCCTCAGCGAACCGTTCGGGGTCCTGCAGGCTGCACTGCTCGGGGTCGTGGGGCTGATCCTCGCCTTCGGCCTCTCGCTCGCGGTTTCCCGCTACGAAGATCGGCGCCAGGCGATCGTCGACGAGGCAAACGCCATCGGGACGACCTATCTGCGCGCACAGACCCTGAGTGAACCTGCGCGCCGCCGCTCGCTCAGGCTTCTCGTGAGGTACACGGAGAGCGCCATCCGCCTGTCCGACTACGCGCCCGGCAGCAGCCAGGAGACGGACGCGGCACAGACTGAAGATCAGCTCCAGCGCAGGCTCTGGGCCCTGAACGGTCAGGCGCTCGCCGTTGAGCCCGTCGCGAGCGCACCTCGCCTCTACGAGGAAGCGCTCAACGCGATGATCGACGCCCAGGGGACTCGAGTCGCGGCCCTCAACAACCGGGTCCCGAACGCGGTCCTGTTTCTCGAGGTTCTCGGAGCTGCGCTCGCTCTGGGGCTACTCGCCGCCTACCTCGCGATCGTCGGCCGTGGCGTCGTCGCCGTCTTCCTCGCCGCCGTGCTCGTGACGATGCTGCTCTACGTCACCTGCGATCTCGATCGTCCAACCCGCGGGCCGATCCGCGTTCCGGACACCACGCTCAGGACCCAGCTGGCGTCGATGCGCCTGCCACCGGCCGCGGGCGTGAGTCCCAAGTAGTCGGCGGGCCGGCTTCGCCATCAGGCGAGATTGCCGTCGCCGCCCACGACAAGTCGCTTCGGGCTTCGCCCTTCGCTCCTAGATGGAGCGGCTAGCCAATCTCCGAGGGCTCGCGCTCGCGGCCCTGGAGCCGGTCGCGGCCTCGCTGCACTGCCTGCAGGAACTTCTGGAGGTTGACCTCGAGGGTCGAGAGGATGTCGTCGGCGTAGTCCTCGGCCCCCAGGCGGATCTCACGCTCGCGCTCGCGCGCTTCCTCGACGATCTCCTCGGCGGCACGTTCGGCCTGGCGGGTGATCTCCTCGTTCGCGACGAGGCGGGCCTGCTGTTCGCGGGCCTCCTTGACGATCCGCTCGGCCTCTCGCTTCGCCTCGGCGAGCATCTCCTGGCGCTCCTTGACGATCCAGCGGGCCTGCTTGATCTCCTCGGGGATCGTGGCGCGCATCTGATCGAGGAGGTCATAGATCTCCTCGCGGTCGACACGCACCTGATCGGTGAGTGGGACCGGGCGCGCGTTGTGCACCAGGTCGTCGAGCTTGTCGATGAGTACTAGAACGTCCATTTGCAGTCGCTAAAGCTTACGCATCGGGCCATACGACCGGCCCCGGGGTGCCCTTCTTCGCGGATCTGCAAGCTCCTGCCCAGCCGCCACGCACGACGGCGTCAGCGGGCGAGCCGTTCCGCAAGCGCTTTTGCAACCGGAGCCGGCACCAGGTCGCCGATGTCGCCGCCGAAGGTGGCGATCTCCTTCACCCCCGTCGAGGACAGGAAGCTGTAGTTCGCGGAGGCGAAGATGTACATCGATTCGATATCGGCGGCGAGCTTCCTGTTGAGCTGATTCATCTCGAACTCGTACTCGAAGTCCGAGATCGCCCGTAGTCCCTTGATGATCGCGCTCGCCCCGTTCTCCTTGGCGAACTCGACAAGGAGGTTGGACATGACCTTCACCTCGACGTTCTCCAGATCGGCCGTCGCATCCTCGATGAACGCCCTGCGCTCGTCCGCCGTGAACAGCGTCTTCTGCTTGCGGACCGGCTGGTTCACGACGCCGACGATCACCCGCTCGAACACCCTCGAGGTGCGGGTGATGATGTCCAGGTGACCGTTGGTGACCGGGTCGTAGCTGCCCGGGCAGACCGCGGTCCGGCCGTCCGAGCTCATCGATCGCTCCGGAAGATGCGGATCAGCGTGTCGCCATAGGCGCGCTCGGTGAGCATGGGAAGCTCCATTTGCAGCGGATTGTCGGGGGAGGACTCGATCATCGCTCTGCCTGACTCCGAGAGGACGCCTCCGACGAGGGGCCCGAGCTCAGTCGCCAAGCGGTCGGCGAGTCTATAGGGAGGGTCGCAGAGCACGAGATCGAAGGAGCCCCGCTCGGCTCGGCGCAGGAACCGGATCGCGTCGGAGCGGACGACCTTCGCCCGGTCCAGCAGGCCGAGCCGGTCGGCGTTCTCTCGGGCGGCGCGCGGATGGGTGTCGACCAGCGTCGCCTCGCTCGCCCCGCGCGAGAGCGCCTCGAACGCCAGCGCCCCGGTTCCGCTGAAGAGGTCGAGGACGCGAGCGCCGGAGACGTCACCGAGGATCGAGAAGATCGCCTCCCGCACCCGCTCGGTCGTCGGGCGCAGCTTCGCTCCCTTCGGAGCGTGAATCCGGCGGCCGCCCAGCTCTCCGCCGGTGATTCTCAGTTCAGGCATCAGGCAGCGAGCTGCTCGACGCGCTCGTCGCCGAACCGTCGCCGCGCCTCGTCGAGGAGCGGACCGATCCCGGGAGCCTCGAGCGAGCCGAAGCGCTCGCGCAGCTCCAGCACGCGCCGGCGAGCCTCCAACAGCAGTGCGGTGTCCTCCGGCAGCGACGCTGCGCGGAACCTGGGCAGCCCATGCTGGCGGGTGCCGAGGATCTCCCCCTCGCCCCGGATCGTCAGGTCGACCTCGGCGAGCGCGAAGCCGTCCCCCTCCCCCGCGATCGCCTCGAGGCGCGCCTTCGCCGCCTCCGACTCCGGGTCGCCGAACAGGATGCAGAAGGACTCGTGCTGCCCCCGCCCGACTCGCCCGCGGAGCTGGTGAAGCTGCGAGAGGCCGAATCGCTCCGCTCCCTCGACCAGCATCACGGTCGCGTTGGGAACGTCGATGCCGACCTCGATCACGGTCGTTGCCACGAGCACGTTCGCCTCGCCCGAGACGAAGGCATCCATGGCGCGGGCCTTCTCGTCCGAGCTCATCTGCCCGTGCAGCAGGGCCACCCGGAAATCACGGAGCTCGCCGCCGGCCAGCCGCTTTGCCTCGGCCTCGGCGGCGCGGGCCTCGGTCAGCTCGGACTCGCTCACCAGCGGGCAGACGACGTAGGCCTGGCGCCCCTCGCGCAGCCGTTCCCGGATGAACTCGTAGGCCGCCGCCCGATGCTCCTCGCCGACGACCCGCGTCCGGATCGGCTGGCGCCCCTTCGGCAGCTCGCGCAGGGCGGTCGTGTCGAGGTCGCCGTAGGCGGTCAGCGAGAGCGTTCGGGGGATCGGGGTGGCGGTCATGTGGAGGACGTGCGGAAGCCGCTTGCCGGGTCCCTTCGCATCCAGAGCGGCTCGCTGACGGACGCCGAAGCGGTGCTGCTCGTCGACCACCACCACCGCGAGCGAGGAGAACTCGACCGCGTCCTCGATCAGGGCGTGGGTGCCGACGACGAGCTGCGGCTGCCCGGAGGCCAGGGAGCCGAGAAGCTCTCGGCGCCCCGCCGGCGCGGTCGCCGACGTGAGCAACGTCGCCTTCGCCGCTTCGGAGGCACGCAGGGACTCCAGCGTGCGGAAGTGCTGCTCGGCGAGGGTCTCCGTCGGCGCCATCAGGGCGGCCTGGTGTCCCGCCTCGATCGCGCGCAGCATCGCGTAGAGGGCGAGCACCGTCTTCCCGCTCCCGACCTCCCCCATCAGGAGCCGCTGCATCGGCTGTGTTCCGGCGAGATCCGAATCGAGCTCCTCGAGCGCACGGCGCTGGTCCGCGGTCAATTCGAAGGGGAGCGAATCCAGCCAGGCGCCCACATCCGCACCGGGCGCGGGCAGCTCGATGCCCCTGGCGCCCGAGACGCGCCTTCCGCGGCGCGAGACGAGAGCGGCCTGGTAGAGGAAGAGCTCCTCGAACGCCAGTCGCTCCCGGGCGGCCTCCGCCTGATGCTCGTCCGCCGGGAAGTGGGATGCCACGATCGAGTCCGTCGCGCCCGCCATCCGCAGCTCGCGCCGCAGCCGACCGGGGATCGGCTCGACGGCGTGGCGGGCCGTCGGGGTCGCCTGCCAGATCCACTCCCGGATGCGCTGAGGCCGCAGCTTCTCGCTCGCGGGGTGCACCGGCACGATCCCGGTGGTGTGGAGACCGGCGGATTCGCCGGCGGTCTCCAGGAACTCGTGCTCGGAGACGTTGAACCCTCGCTTCTCGAGCTTTCCACGCAGCAGCAGCCGGGTGCCGGGACGGAGGCGGTCCGCGAGCCAGGCGCGGTTGAACCAGACGGCCTTCTCCCTGCCGCTCGCGTCGAAGACGTCGGCCTCGAGGATCGTCAGCCGCCGCCGGCGTGTCGGCCGCAGCTTCGCGCCGGTCACCTCGACCTCGACGGTCGCCTCTTCCCCCAATCTCAGGTCGCCGAGCCCGACCGGGTTGGCCCGGTCGCGGTAGCTGTGCGGCACATGCCGGAGCAGGTCGCCGATGGTCTCGATTCCCATCTCCGCCGCGGCGGCCGAGAGCTTCGGGCCCGCACCCTTCAGCGTGGTGATCGGCGCGTCGAGGATCGACGGCCGCGGCGCCGTCTTCAGGGGCGCGCCGAGGAGGTCGTCGAAGGAGAGCGGCTCGCCGCTCCCGAGGGCGCGCACTGCGTAGACCCCTCCGGCGTCGGGCGCGTGCTCCAGGGCCGCTTCCATCACCGGGCAAGGCTAGGCGTAACGATGGATGGCCCGGATGGACCACTTCACATGACGACGGAGCGAGCGAAGGAATCGGTCTGGGACTACCCGCGCCCGCCGCGGGTCGAGCCCCTCGATCGCCACGTCCGCATCGTCCTCGGCGGCGAGACCATCGCCGAGAGCGATCGGGCCCTCCGCGTTCTGGAGACCGCCAGCCCTCCCACCATCTACGTCCCGCGCGAGGACGTCCGCGAGGACGCCCTCATCGAGGCGGAGGACGTGCGCACAGAATGCGAATGGAAGGGAACCGCGTCCTACGTGCACGCCGAAGCCGGCGGCAAGCGGGCGAACCGGGTCGCCTGGCACTACCCCGACCCGAAGGAGGGCTTCGAGCAGCTGCGCGATCACCTCGCCTTCTACCCGCGTCGCGTCGATGAGGCCTACCTCGACGATGAGGAGGTCATGCCGCAGCCGGGCGCGTATTACGGCGGCTGGATCACCGAGGAGATCCAGGGCCCGTTCAAGGGAGACCCGGGCTCGGAGGGCTGGTAGCCGCGGCCGAGCCACGGTGGCGCCTCCAGATCTCGGCGATCCAGCCGAGCGCCGGGTGGTCGCGATTGGGCCCGAGAAACTCCCACTCCGGCGCCTCGGGCAGCCGGTACTGGAACTGCGGGGGCCAGACCAGCGGATAGAGCAGGGCCGCGGCCGTCAGGTCGGCCACCGTGAAGGAGTCTCCGACCAGGTAGTCGCGGCCGGCGCGCTCTGACTCGATGCGGTCGAGGCCCTCCACCAGCGTCTCCCTGCTCCGCACCACCGCCTGCTCGTTGAACGCGTAGCGGGCGCTCATGTACCGCCAGACGAAGGGAAAGCCGACCCTCAGCCCGAGGCGGCCGACCGCCCCCTTCGCCCTCGGCTGGTCGGTGGTCATGAACTCGAGCGCGTAGCCCAGGTTCTGACGAGCCTCCCAGAAGCCGACACGGCGCATGTCGTGCCCGGTCTGCTCGTCGAAGTAGTCCTCCAGATCCAGGGCCCGGCGCCGCTCCTCGGGATCGGCCGGATAGAGCGCGGGATCCGGCCGCCGCTCCTCGAGCGCGGCGATGATCGCGGTCGAGTCGACGATCCGCCGGCCATCCAGGTCGAGGACGGGCAGCGTCCGCTCGCCACGGGACATCCACAGTCCGCGGGGCGATCCGGGCATGACGGAGCGGCGGCGGTGCTCGATCCCCTTGTGGTCGAGCGCCCAGCGAGCCTTCTCGTTGTAGTTGGAGAAGCTGTACTGCCAGAGGACGGGCAGCTCGCCGCTCACGTCACTCGGCCGCCAGCAGCCACCAATAGTGCGGCTGACCCCCGTCGTGGACCTCGAGCTCCACGCCCTCGGGGGCATGCTTGTCGAGATCCCCGAGGGGGATCGGGGCCCCTTCGCCGACGACGACGATGAGGATCTCCGCCCCCTCCCCCAGGTGCGCCATCGTCTTCGAGAGCGTCGACCCGGCGCCACCCCAGGCGACGATCTCGTCGCCGACGAAGCCGACGGCGTCGCCGGCCACGAAGCGGCCCTTGCCGTCGTCGCGGGCGGCCGGGGCCACCGAGCCGGCCCGGATCCCCGCGAGGGACGCGGTGAGCCGGTCGCTGTTCTCCTCGATGGAGGCGGTGGGGTCGAGCTCGACGAGCGCCGCGAGCCCGGCCTGCTGCGAGGTGCAGGCGACGACGCGGGCCTTCTTGTCGGAGAGCTCGGCCGCCCGCTCAGCGGCCATCACCACGTTGGGGTTGTTCGGGAAGACCAGGACCTCCTCGGAGGGAACCTCGTGGATGGCGGCCAGCAGGTCGTAGATCGAGGGATTGAAGGTCTCACCGCCGTCGACCACGAATGCGCCAAGCCCCTCGTAGAGCTCTCGCATCCCCCGCCCGGCGACCACCGCGACCGCCGCGCAGCGGCCCGCCTGCAGGCGCGCGCTGCGCTCGGCGATCTGCTCGCGCATGTCGGCGACGTCGAGCTGAGTCACCTCGCCGGTCTCGTCGAAGAGGGCGACGGCTGTCTCCGGCTCATCCGTATGGACGTGGATCTTGAGAGTCGCCTCGTCACCCACGACGAGCACCGAGTCGCCGAGCTCCTCGAGCATCGGCACGAACCCGCGGCTGTCGAGGCCCGACCCGGTGACGATGAAGTTGGTGCAGTAGCGGTAGCGGCTGTCCTCGTGGTGCGGCCGGGTGTCGGGCGCCGGGGTGTAGTGCGGCACCTCCGGCGACGCGTCGACGTCCCCTCGCAGTCCCGCGACGACCCCGGCGAGGATCACGACGATGCCGTGAGCGCCCGCATCGACGACGCCCGACTCCCGCAGCACCTCGAGCTGTTCGGGAGTGCGAGCGACCGCCTGCTCTCCGTCGAGCACCGCCGCCTCCAGCAGCTCGGCGAGGAGGGCGTCCTGCTCGGCCGGCGTGGCGGTCGGCGAGAGGCGGATCTCCTCCATGTGCGCCAGCCGCCGGGAGATCGAGTGGGCGATCTCGCGGAAGACCGTGAGCATCGTCCCCTCCGCCGGCTCGCGGACCGACTCGTAGGCGGCGTCGGCCGCGCGGGCGAACGCGGCCGAGACCAGCATCGGGTCGACCAGCTCGCCCGGGCGGCTGGCGAGCTCCTCGGCCGCTCCCGCGGACGATCTGGCTGAGGATCACGCCCGAGTTCCCCCGGGCTCCCATCAGCGCCGCGCGGGCGAGGGCGTTCACCAGCTCGGTCCGCCCGATCTCGTCGACCGGCTGCCCGTCGAGGCGATCGAGCTCGTCGCTGACGGCCCGGAGGGTGAGCGCCATGTTGTCGCCGGTATCGCCATCGGCGACCGGGAACACGTTGAGGTCGTTGACCTCCTTGCGCCGGTCCTCGAGGTGCGCGGCGGCCGCGCTGATCACGCGCCGGAATCTCTCTATCGAGGGATCAGCCATGCGGGGAGTGGACTGCTTCGAGCCCGCCGGGATTATGCAGACATGAGGAAGAGCGCACGGATTGCCTTAGCCCTGATCCTGCCCTTACGCTGGGGGTGGTTCGCGGGTAAGGTCGCGGAAGTCCCCTGCAAGGATGCATGAACGGGGAGAGGCATCGTTGCAGAGGAAGAGGGGCAATAGGCGCCGTCGGGGACTTGTAATCGCAGCTCTCTGCTCCTGCGCGGTGCTGGCCGCGCTGCCGGAGGCCGCCGGAGCGGTGCTATCGGGCGAGAACGGCAGGATCGTTTTCGTCTCGGGTCCCACCTCCGGGAACGCGCAGCTCTTCCTGCTACCGGTGCCAAGCAGCATCGGCGGTGGAACCGTGAGCCCCGCGATCACCAGCGACGCAGTGCAGCACCGCCATCCGACCTGGTCTCCGGATCGGACGAAGATCGCCTACGCGGCCGGCAGCCCCGGCTGCGCTCCGACCAAGTGCGACATCTTCGTTCTTGATCTGACCACCCCCGGCGCGCTCCCCCAGAACATCACCAACACCGCCACCGTGATCGAGGATCGCCCGGCCTGGTCGCCGGACGGCACTCGCATCGCTTACCAGAGCGAGGTAACGAACGGGAGCAATCAGCTCGACGTGCTGGTGCACACGGCGCCGTTCGGCTCTGGCGCGAACCTCAACCTGACGAGCTCGGGAACGACGATCGAGGGCAAGCCCGCCTGGAGCCCGGACTCGCAGACCCTCTACTACGGGGTGGGCAACGTGAACGTGGCCCCCAACGGCAACACCAACGACGTCAAGATCTTCCGGGAGCCCGCGGACAACTCCGGCCCCACCGGCACCGAGCTGGTCCACATCATCGGCGCGCACGCCTTCCAGCCATCGATCTCGCCCGACGGCACGAGGATCTGTTACACGGAGGTGACGGGGCTGAACACTTCTGCCAGCATCTTCGTCGCGCCGCTCACCGACGCGAACAACGCCATCGTCCTCGCTTCCGACGGCGCCGGGGACTTCATCTGCACCTTGTCCCCCGACGGCTTCTTCGTCGCCTATGTCACGGCACCTTCACCTGCGGCCGATGTGATGGAGCTGGCCGACAATACGAGCCCCTTCCCGGTCGAGCTTCTTCCAGGATCAAGGGGCAAACGACTTCGTCGGCAATCCCGACTGGGCTCCGGACGGGCGGCCTCTCTGTCCCGACAGCACGGCCACGACGACGGTGAACACGGCCGTGACCATCAACGTCGAATGCACCGACACCGGACCGGCTTACGAGCAGACCACGGTCAGGGAGTTCATCGAAAGTCCGCCCACGAACGGCACCACCACGCAGGATCTGGCGGGCGATCCGATCACGTACACGCCCAACGCCGGTTTCATCGGTACCGATTCGTTCCAGATCAAGAGCTTCGACGACCTCGGCTTCGGCTCCGACACCGGCACGGTGACGGTCAACGTCCAGGCGGCTCCCGGTGCAGGTACGGGTCCGGGTGCTCAGCCGGTGCTCTGCGCCGGCAAGGTCTCCACGATCGTCGGGACCGCCGGCGCCGACAAGATCGCCGGAACGCCCCGCGCCGTCGTGATCTCGAGCCTCGGCGGCAACGACAAGGTGAAGGCCGGCGGCGGGAAGGACGTCGTCTGCGGCGGCGGCGGCAAGGACACGCTGTTCGGGCAGGCGGGCAAGGACAAGCTGTTCGGGCAGGCGGGCAAGGACAAGCTCAACGGAGGGGGCGGCAAGGACAAGCTCGTCGGGGGCGGGGGCAAGGACAAGCTCAACGGCGGCGGGGCCAGGGACGTCTGCAAGGGCGGTAAGGGCCAGGACACCGCCTCCGGCTGCGAGGTCCAGAAGTCGCTCTGAGCGTCGGGCGTGGCCTTGGCCAGTTCCCATTGCCCGGGAGGCCGGGAGCAGTCGGCGGCTAGATGGCCTTTGTGACCTTGTTCGACTTCAGGCAGCGGGCGCAGACGTAGACGCGCGCCGTCCCGCCGCCCGGCTCCTGGATCCGCACCTTCTGCAGGTTCGGGTTGAAGCGCCGCCGGGTGGCGACCATCGAGTGGCTTCGCGAGTTGCCGAACGCGGGGCGCTTTCCACAGCTGTGACAGACCTTGGCCATCGGACGCGGCATGGTAGCGACCGGTCACGGGAGGCCGCAGGTCACCCGTGACCGTAGATCCGGCCGCGGTGTTCGTGGCGGCCGTTGATGAGGCACGCAGGGACATGTGTCCAATCGGCGAAGCCTGTCACTTGCAGCGCATCTCCCGGCGAATAATCGGTAGGGAGAGATCCTTGCGAAGGCAAGCGGCTCTCATGGAGCAGAGATGACCATCCGGGAAACCACGCCGTTCCGATCCCAAGCACGGTTGGCGGCCGAGGCCGAGGCGCTGCCGGGAAACATCGCCGACTACCTCGGGGACATGATCTCCGCCCACGCCCCGGACGGGACCTACCGCTACGTCTCGGCGGCGTCGAGGGAGCTGCTCGGCTACGAGCCCGACGAGCTGATCGGGACCTCCGCCTTCGACCACTTCCATCCCGACGACGCCGCAAAGGTGGGCGTGGCCCACCGCAGCACCCTGGAGGGCGCTCCCCTGACCGTCGCCTACCGGCTGCGGCGCAAGGACAACGAGTACGTCTGGGTGGAGACGACCACGCGGGTGATCAACCATCCCGACACCGGAGCGGTCAGCGAGATCGTCTGCTCCACCCGCCCGCTGGGCGATCGCCGCGCCGTGGCGAAGCTGACGAGCGAAGAGCACCGCCAATCGCTCGACCGCATCCAGGCGGTCCTGGATCGTGAGGAGATCAACCCGGTCTATCAGCCGATCTACGACCTCGAGACGGGCCGCGTGATCGCGTGCGAGGCGCTCGCTCGCTTCCCTGGGGACCCGGAGCGCGGCCCGGATCGCTGGTTCGCGGAGGCCTGGGACGTGGGTCTGGGCGTACCGCTCGAGCTGCTGGCCGTCCGCACCGCCGCCGAAGCGCTGACCCGGCTGCCGCAGGGAGTCAACCTCTGCATCAACGCCTCGCCGCCGACGATCTTCTCCGGCAGCTTCCTCGCGTGCGTCGGGCCGGGCGCGGACCGGGTCACGGTGGAGCTCACCGAGCACCTGCACGTCGATGACTACGAGGGATTCACCGCAAGGCTGGGTCCACTGCGGGAGGCCGGCGGCAAGGTGGCGATCGACGACTTCGGGGCCGGCTACGCCAGCCTTCGGCACATCCTCAAGGTGCGTCCGGAGTGGATCAAGCTCGACATCTCCCTGACGGAGCGGATCGATGCGAACCAGATCGCGCATGCGCTGGCGACGTCGCTGGTCTCCTTCGCCGACGAGGTCGGCGTCAACGTGGTCGCCGAGGGGATCGAGACCGAGGAGGAGCTGGAGGCCCTGCTCGACATCGGCTTCCGCTACGGCCAGGGCTTCTACTTCGGCGTGCCCGCGCCGCTCGACGACGTGCTCGAGCGGCTCAGCTAGCGCCGCTTCTTCTTGCAGCTCTTGTGCTTCTTCGCGCTTGCCGCGCGGTGCTTCTTCTTCTTCTTGCACTTCTTCTTCGGCGTCGGCGCCGTCGGCGCCGGCGGTGCCGGCGGTACAGGTACCGGCAGGGGCGTGGCGGAAAGCGGATCGCCGAGGAGCCGGGTCACGGCGTAGTCGGTCGTTTCACCCGCGGGTCCGGTCTCTCCGACCAGCACGATCTTGCCGTCGGGCTGCAGCGCCATCCCGTGCGCGATGTCGACGCCGGTGAAATTGACAGTCGCCCTGCCGCCGGTGCCGAAGCTCGGATCGAGGGCGCCGTTCGGCATCAGTCTCGCAATGGCGAAGCCGTCGCCGTCGGTGCCGGCGACCAGGATCTTGCCGTCGGGCTGCAGGGTCATCGCGTTGGCGACGTCCGTGCCGCCGAAGTCGACGGAGACCTGCCCGTTGGCGCTGGGGCCGAAGGTCGGGTCATAGAAGCCGTCGGTCTTCACCCGGGCGACACCGAAGTTCCCGCCCCCGGGACCGGCGACCAGGATCTTGCCGTCGGGCTGAAGAGCGACTGCGTTCGCGCCCCGCGGCAGCTCGCTGGTTCCCCCCTCCGAGTGGCCCGTGCCGACCCCGAAGCTCGTGTCGACGCCGCCGGTGGAATTCAGGCTGAGAATGGCCAACCTCGGGTTTCCCCCGCTGCTCGTGGCGCCGGCGACGATGATCTTCGAGCCGGAGAGGGCGACGGCCCTGGCCCCATCGGCGTCGCCGGTGAAGTCGGCCCGCTTTCGGCCGTCGCCGTCGAAGGTGTTGTCGATCGTTCCGGCAGACGTGACCCGATCGACGGCGAACTGGTTGTCGCTGAACCCGACCGTGACGATGCTTCCGTCCGCCTGGCGAACGAGGTCGGCGGCGCCGTCACTGCCGGTCGTCGCGCCGTCGTGCCCCGCGAAGTCGACGCTCGGATGCCCGGTGCCGCCGAAACCCGTGTCGTAGGCGCCGGTCAGTCCCAGCCGGCCGATCGTGACGTCGCCGCCCATCCCCCCGTTCGTGCCGGCCATCAGCAGCTTTCCGTCGGGTTGCAGCCCCAGCGCGTTGGCGCCGTTGGCCGGATCGCTGCCCTCGGAGAAGGTTGAACCTCCGAAGCCGTCCGGCGCGCCGGCCGGCGACAGCCGCAGGACGGACCATCCTGCGTCCGTGAGGTTCGGCGGATTGAACACGAAGGTCGAGCCCAGGACCATGATCCGCCCGTCGGGCTGGACGATGACATCGCTTGCCGTGTCGGTACTGGGAACGACGTTGGTGCGGATGTTCTGGACGAACCGGCCGTTGGTGCCAAACGATGTGTCGAGGTCGCCGGCGGCGGCGGAGGCCCACGCCGCTGCCAGGAGGTAGAGGGCAATCGCGATAGCCGCCGCCCAGCCATACGGCCTGGTTCGTTGTCGCCGACGGATGGCTACCGCGCCCGATTCATTGCTCCGAGCGTACTCCGCTCAAAAGCCGACGGACGCGTCAGTTCGAAAGCTCGCGCACGAGCAGCGCCATCCGCATCGCGACCACCGCGGCGCCGCGGCCCTGGTCGCGCTTGCCGCCGCCCGAGCGAGCCAGCGCCTGATCCATATTCTCCGCGGTGATCACGCCGAAGGCGCAGGGCACGCCGGTGTCGAGCTGGACCCGTTGCGTCCCCGCCGCGACCTCGCTGCAGACGTGGTCGTAGTGGCTGGTCTCGCCGCGGATCACGACGCCGAGGCAGGCGATCCCGGCGAAGCGGCCGGACTCGGCGCAGAGCTTGGCGGCGAAGGGGAGCTCGAACGAACCCGGAACGCGAAAGGTATGGACGGAGGCCTCACTCACGCCCCCGAGGTCGAAGCCCTCGGCCGCGCCGTTCAGCAGCCGCTCGGCGATGTCCTCGTAGAAGGTCGCTACGCAGACAGCGAACTCCTTGCCCGCCAGGGCTTCGCGCTCCTCGTCCGAGAAGCGCTCGTGCTCGGGAAGCTCAGTCACCGGGCGGATAGTCGGTGGAGCCGGCGTCCTCCCGGCGGTTCTCCTCGTCCTTGCGGTGCTCCTCGTAGAGCAGCTGCTCGTCGAGCGGCAGGCCCTGGTGGTGGAGCGCGTGGCCCATCTTGTCGCGCTTGGCGTTCAGGTAGGCCTCGTTGTGCGGGTTTGGCACGGACTGGATCGGCACCTGATCGGTGACCGAGAGGCCGTAGCCCTCCAGGCCGAGGATCTTCTTCGGGTTGTTGGTCAGGATGCGGATGCTCGACAGGCCGAGGTCGACGAGGATCTGGGCGCCGATCCCGTAGTCGCGCAGGTCGGCCGGCAGCCCGAGCTTGAGGTTGGCGTCCACCGTGTCGAGCCCCTCCTCCTGCAGCTTGTAGGCGCGCAGCTTGTTGAGCAGGCCGATCCCGCGGCCCTCCTGGGAGAGGTAGAGCAGGACGCCCTTGCCCTCCTGCTCGATCGTCGCGAGCGCGGCCTCCAGCTGCTCGCCGCAGTCGCAGCGCAGCGAGTGGAAGACGTCGCCCGTGAGGCACTCGGAGTGCACCCGGACCAGCACGTCCTCCGAGCCCGCCACCTCGCCCTTCACCATCGCGACGTGGTGCTTGTCGTCGATCAGCGACCGGTAGCCGACGGCGCTGAACTCCCCGAACTTCGTCGGCAGCTTGGTGGAGACGATCCGCTCGACCAGCTTCTCGTTCCGGCGCCGGTAGGCGATCAGGTCGGCGACGGTGACCATCTTGAGTTCGTGCTTCGCGCAGTAGCCGACGAGGTCCGGCACGCGAGCCATCGTCCCGTCCTCGTTCATGATCTCGCAGATCACGCCGGCCGGGATGAGCCCCGCGAGGCGAGCGAGGTCGACCGCCGCCTCGGTCTGGCCGGTGCGCTCCAGGACGCCGCCGTCCTTGGCCTTCAGAGGGAAGACATGGCCCGGCTGGACCAGGTCCTCGGGCTGGGAGTGCGGATCGATGGCCACCTGGACGGTGCGGGCGCGGTCGGCCGCCGAGATCCCGGTCGTGACGCCCTCGCGCGCCTCCACCGACACCGTGAACGCCGTCTGGAACGGCGCCTCGTTCTTCGCCGCCATCAGGTTGAGCCCGAGCTCGTTGCAGCGCTCGTCGGTCAGCGCCAGGCAGATCAGGCCCCGCCCGTGGGTCGCCATGAAGTTGATCGCCTCGGGGGTCGCGAACTGCGCCGCCAGCGTCAGATCGCCCTCGTTCTCGCGGTTCTCGTCGTCGCAGACCACGACCATGCGGCCGCGCCGGATGTCCTCGATCGCCTCCTCGATCGTGGAGAAGGGCGAGTCGGTCTTCGTCTCTGTCTGTTCGGTGCGCTCGGCCATTCAGTGCTCCTTCGTCTTAATTAAACGGGTTGCTGCTCGGCTCTGCCCGCGCAGCACCCTCGCTCCACGACAGCTGCCGCTGGACGTACCTGGCCAGCACGTCGCACTCCACGTTGAGACGGCTCCCCGGCTCGGCCGTGCCAAGCGTGGTGCGCTCCAGCGTCTCCGGGATCAGCGAGACCTCCACCGAGCTGCCGGTCAGCTCGGCGATCGTCAGGCTGACCCCCTCGATCGCGATCGAGCCCCGCTCGACCACGTACGGCAGAAGCTCGTCGGGAAGCTCGATCCGCAGCCGCTTCGCGAAGCCGTCGGCGGAGATCTCGGTGACGGTCGCCGTCCCGTCGACGTGTCCCTGGACGACATGCCCGCCGAGACGATCGGCGGCCCGCAGCGGCAGCTCGAGGTTGACTGGCGAGGAGGGCTCGAGCTCGCCCAGCGTGGTCAGGGAGAGGGTCTGGTGCATGACGTCGGCCTCGAAGGCGCCGCCGCCGACCGTCGTGGCCGTGAGACAGGCGCCGTTGACCGCGACCGAATCTCCCTCCCCGAGCTCGGAGGCCAGCGCGGCCGCGATCCGCAGCCGCGCTCCGTCGTCGGAGGCATCGATCCTCTCGACCCGGCCCAGCTCCTTGACGATCCCGGTGAACATCAGCAGATCTCACTCACCATTCCCGCAACCTCGCGCTGACGAGCATGTCCTCGCCCACCTGCTCGTAGCTCGTCGCCAGAGGCCTGACCCCGTCGGCGATGCGGACGGCGCCCTCCCCCTCGAGGACGGCGCGAGCCTCGGCGGCACCGACCAGGACGGGCGCGATGAAGAGCCGCATCCGGTCGACCTCGCCGGCGTCGAACAGGCCGCCCGCGAAGGTCGGCCCGCCCTCCACGAGCAGGTCCTGGATGTCGCGCCGGCCGAGCTCGGCGAGGCCGGCCTCGAGCCTGTCACCGTGGGTGCGGCCGGGAGCGACGATCACCTCCGCTCCCGCCCTCTCGAGGGCGTCGCGGTTGGCCGAGGCCGCCTCGGGGGCACAGACGACGATCAGGGGCGCCTCGTCGATCGAGGCGACCAGCGCCGAGTCGATCGGCAGCCTGGCGCCGGAGTCGAACACGACGCGCGCCGGCTGGCTCGCGGCGCCCTCGATCCGGGCGGTCAGCAGCGGGTCATCGGCGAGCGCCGTCCCGATGCCGACCGCAACCGCGTCGCACTCCGCGCGCCAGCGGTGGACGAGCTCGCGGCTCTCGACGCTGGAGATCCAGCGCGAATCCCCGGTCGGCGAGGCGACGCGGCCGTCCAGCGACATCGCGGCCTTGTAGGTGACGAGCGGTCTCCCCGTCCGGGCTCGCTTGCGAAAGGCCTGATTGAGGAGCCTGGCGGAGCTCGCCTCGGGGCCGCCGGCGAGCTCGACCTCGACGCCGCCGTCGCGGAGCATCCCGGGACCGCGCCCCGACGCCTTGTCGGTCGGGTCCTCCGACGCGTAGACCACACGATGGATGCCCGCCTCGAGGATCGCCTCGGTGCAGGGTGGCTGGCGCCCCTCGTGGGCGCAGGGCTCGAGCGTCACGTAGATCGCGGAGCCGGCCGGGTCCGTGCCGCGGGCACGGGCGTCCTCGATCGCGGCGCGCTCGGCGTGCAGATCGCCGAGCTGGGCGTGGAACCCCTCACCGATCACCTCGCCCTCGCGGACGATGACGGCGCCGACGAGGGGATTCGGGCTGACGCGCCCGCGCCCGCCCTCCGCGAGCTCCAACGCTCGCCTCAGGTACGAAGCTTCCTGTTCGGTGCTGACCGCGGCGATGCTCGCCTCCTTTGGGCCGAGCTCGGCTGATTGACTGGTCAGTCAGCCAGTAATTGTACGGCAGTAGTCTTGCGCCCCGATGGCAAGGGCGAGGCAAGACGGAGGCCAAAGCGAGGCAAGGAGCTATGGGCGACGCGCCAGCCTGCTCTCGATCGGCGTCGGCCTCACCGGGCTGATCACCTACCTGTACTTCGCGATCGCCTCGCACGAGCTCTCGAAGGATCAGTACGGGCAGATCGCGGTGCTCTGGTCGGCGGTCTTCATCGTGGTCTCGATCCTGCAGCGGCCCGTCGAGCAGCTCCTCTCGCGGACGGTCTCGGAGAACCTCGCCCACGATGTCCCGATCCGTCACACCGTCCGCGTGGCGGCGACGATCCAGCTCTCGGTCGCGGTCGCTTTCGACGTCGTCGCGCTCGCCCTGCGCACCCCGATCCAGGACCACCTGCTGCACGGCAACTCGACCCTCTACTGGATCGGGGTCGGCGCCATCACGGCCTACGGCGCGAGCTACTTCGCCCGCGGCTTCCTGGCCGGCAGCCACCGCCTGACCATCTACGCCCTGCTGATCATCAGCGAATCGATCGCCCGCACCGCCTTCCCGATGGCGGTGGCCCTGGGCATCGCCTCCGGCCAGACGGCGGTCGCGATGGGAATCGTGGCAGCCCCAACGCTCTCGCTGATCGTCGTCCCGTTCGCCTTCCTGCGGAGATTCGGCAGTGAGGCCACCTCCGTAGGGGCGGTCGGCGGCGATGCCCCCGAAGGAACTCCCGGCGATAGCCGGCCTGAGGGGGCATCGGCGGCGGCCGCCCCGGCGATCGACGCCCCGACGGACGAATTCACCCTGGCGAGAGGCGGACGGTTCGCGGCAGGCGTCTTCCTGATCATGCTCAGCGAGCAAACCTTCCTGAACGCGGGCCCTCTGCTCGTCAACGCGGCCGCCGGCGCCGCCACCGCGGGCTACGTCTTCAACATCCTGATGATCGCCCGGGCGCCCCTCCAGCTCTTCCAGGCGGTCCAGACCAGCCTGCTCCCCCACCTGACGACGCTGGGATCCCGTGGAGAGGAGCGGGACTTCCGCGCCTCGATCCGGGTGACGCTGCTCGCCATCGCCGGCTTCGCGGGGCTGGTCGCGCTGGCGATGGCGGTCGCCGGTCCGCACCTGATGCAGATCGCGTTCGGCAAGAAGCACGACTACAACCGCGCCGACCTGGTGGTGGTGGCCATCGGCATGGGGCTCTATCTGTCGGCCGCCACCCTGAACCAGGCGGCGCTCGCCCGCGGACAGGTCCGCCGCGCGTCGTTCTGCTGGCTGGGCTGCGCGGTCACCTTCATCGTCTGGATGGCGCTCCCGGTCGTCTCCAGCGACGTGACGCGGGTCGTCATCGGCTACCTGGGGGCGGCGACCCTGCTCTGCTCGGCGCTCTACTGGCTCTACCGCCAGCCGCTGGCCCTCCGCGAGGAGAGGGTCGAACCGGGCTCGACGGAGGAGATGGAGCTGCAGCTGGCGTCCGGGGACGAGGCGGGCTAGCGGCCACCAGGCCGCTCCACTTTGGAGCGGAGGGCAAAGCCCGGAGCGACTTATGCGGGGCGGCCGCCCGTGGCCGCGATTTGATCCGGCCGCCCGTGGCCGCGATTTGATGGCGAAGCCGCCTATCCCAGGTCGCCCAGCACCGACCCGTCCCTTTGCGCCGGGTCGGGCACGAACATTGCTTCCAGCTTGCGCAGGGCCTCGACGGTCCCCATGGCGACGAGCACGTCACCGGCGCGCAGCACGGTGTCGGAGGGCGGCTGCGGGTGCACCTTGCCGTCCGTGTTCCGGAGTGCGGCGATCGAGGTCGTCCCACGCACCTGCCCGATCGTCATCCCCTCCGCCTGACATCCCTCGCTGACGTCGATCTCCTCCATCCGGTACTCGGGCGCCACGTCGACGACGCCCGTGACCTGGGGCTGGAGCGCCAGACGGGCCATCTCCGCCCCACTCGACTTGTACGGGGAGATCACGCGGTCGGCTCCGGCGCGCCGCAGCTTCTTCTCGGAGTCCTCGACGCTCGCGCGGGCCACGACGGTGATGTCCGACCGCAGCTCGCGGGCGGTCAGGCAGATGAAAATGTTCTCGGCGTCAGAGTCGACGCAGGCGAGGACCGAGACGGCCTGCTCGATCCCGGCCGCCCTCAGCATCTCGTCGTCCGAGGGCCGGCCGTGCAGGAACGGCACCCCCATCTGATCGGCGATGTGCTTGTTCTCGTCGAGGCTGTCGATGACGACGAAGTCGTCCCCGCCGGCCTGCAGGTCGCGGGCGACCTGGCGCCCGACGCGGCCGAAGCCGCAGATCAGGTGATGGCCCTTTAGGTCTTCGGCTTTCTTCAGGGTTCGGCGCTCCTCGAGGATCTCTCCCAGGTGCCCGGCGACGAAGAACTCGGTCACCGTCACCAGGGCGTAGAAGAGCGTACCCACGCCCAGGACGATCAGCAGGACCTTGACGATCTGTCCCGCCAGGTCCGGGGGCGTGGGATCGGATCCCACGGTCGCCACCGTGTCCAGGGTGAAGAGGAAGCCCTTCCAGACCGAGACGCCCTCGGTGAGCGAATAGGCGATGCTCCCCGCGATCTGAATCGCGACGATCAGGACGATCAGCGCGGCGAGGCGCCGCAGGAAGGGCTCGAGCTCGCCTCGCTCGCGACTACGCAGCGCCGGCCGCCTCCGCTATCGCCGTGTAGGCGGCCGCCGGATCGTCGGCGCGGAATACGGCGGAGCCGGCCACGAACAGGCTCGCTCCCGCCGCGGCGACCCCGCCGGCGGTGCCGGGATCGATGCCGCCGTCGACCTCGATGGTCCCGGCGCCGACCACCTCGCTGAGGCGCCCCACCTTGTCCGGCGAGTTCGCGATGAACGGCTGGCCGCCCCAGCCCGGGTTGACGGTCATGCAGAGGAAGACGTCGGCGTCGTTCACCGACTCGCTCACCGCCGCCACCGGCGTGCCGGGATTGATCGCGAGGCCCGCCAGGCAGCCGAGCTCGCGAATCGCGTTGAGGGTGCGGTTGACGTGCGGGGTCGCCTCGGCGTGGAAGGTGATGTTGTCCGCGCCCGCCTTGGCGAACTCCTCGATCTGGCGCTCTGGGCTCTCGATCATCAGGTGGACGTCGATCGCCCCGCCCGCGTCGTGAACGAGGTCCGCGATCGAGCCCGCGACCAGCGGGCCGATCGTGATCGGCGGGACGAAGTGTCCGTCCATGACGTCCACGTGGATGACGCGCGCGCCGGCCGCCATCACCTCCTCGATCTGGGAGCCGAGGCGCGAGAAGTCGGCGGAGAGGATCGACGGGGCGACGCGCTTCGACGCGAAGAGGTCGCGCGGGCCGGTCGAGGCGGTATCGGTGGCGGCTTCCAAGGTCAGATCGAGCGCAGCATCGAGTGGCCGCAGGCCTGGCACTTCATGTCCTCGGTGCGGGTCAGCCGGCTGATCGTCCCGTGCTCGCCGCAGTTCGGGCACTGCGAGACCAGCTCGAACCGACGCAGGCAGTAGACGCAGACGAAGCGGCCGGGTAGCTGGGCGGGGCGCAACCAGGGCTCGCCGCAACCCGGGCAGTTCGGGCGCTGAAGGGCGCCTTCGGCGGCAGCCTGTGAATCGCCCTTCTCTCCCACGCCACTGTCGACCCGTTCGGCCATGTGACGAGGGTATCGAGCCACCAGGCCGCGATCGCAGGCGGCCACCCCGCACGAGTCGGTTCGAGGTGCGTCCTTCGCTCGTGAGGCGAGTGGCCCGGCAGTCGCTACACGGCCTGTTCGGGCGGGGCGTGCCCGCGCAGGAAATCGGCCGCGCTCATGGGCTTCTTTCCGGGCGGCTGGACGACCTCGAGGCTGAGTCCGCCGTCGGACGAGCCGACCACCAGCCCCCCCTCGCGCGCCTCGATCGCACCGGCCGCCGGGCCATCGCCCACCGCCCTTGCCCGTCGGACGCCGAGGCGCGAGCCCCCCTCCAGCTCCAGGAAGGCTCCGATGTGGGGCGTCAGGGCCCGCACGATCCGCTCGAGCTCGGCGGCGGGGCGCGACGGCGACAGGTGGCGATCGGCGGCGGAGACCTTCTCGGCGTAGGTGGCCTGGGCATCGTTCTGCTCGGCGAAGGCCAGCTCTCCCGCCGAGAGGGCGTCGAGCGCCCTCACCAGGAGCTCTGCGGCGACCTCCGCGAGCTTCGCCGAGAGGGACTCGTAGTCGTCCTCGGGCGAGACCGAGACCTCCTCGACGAGCGCGATCGGCCCGGAGTCGAGACCGGCCGTGACTCGCATGATCGTCACTCCGGTGATCTCGTCTCCGGCCATCAGCGCCCGCTCGATCGGGGCGGCGCCGCGCCAGCGCGGCACCAGTGACGGGTGCACGTTGAGCATCAGGAACTCGCTCAGCAGCGGCTCCTTGATCAGCTGGCCGAAGGCGCAGACCGCGATGGCCTCGGGCCGGGCGGCGCGGATCGCCTCGAGCGAGGCGGACGAGTTCACGTCGGCGGTCTGATGAAGCTCCAGCCCGAGCTCCCGGGCGGCTCCCGCGGCGGGCGGTGGCGACAGGCGGCGTCCGCGGCCCCTCCGGCTGTCCGGTGGAGTGACGACCAGCGCCGGCCGGTGCGGGCTGTCGGCGAGGCGCCGGAGCACCGTCGCAGCGAACTCGCTGGTGCCGAGGTAGGCGGTCCTCAATCCTCGCCGGACTGCTCGTCCTCGCCCTCGGAAGGGGGCGCATAGGTCCCGCCCTCGCGAAGCGCCCTCAGGGCACCCTTGCGCTGGTCTCGCTCGGTGCGGTCGATCATCAGCACGCCGTCGAGGTGGTCGACCTCATGCTGGATCACGCGCGCCTCGAGGCCCGACGCCTCGATCGAGAACGGCTCGCCGTGAGCGTCGACGCCGCGCGCCCTGACGTGCAGCGGGCGCTCCACGTCGACGATCACGCCGGGGAGGCTGAGACAGCCCTCCTCCGCGGTGACGAGGTCCTCGGAGCGCCATTCGATCTCGGGATTGACGAGCACCGTGGGCTCGGCCTCCGAGCCGACCTGGAAGACGAGCATCCGGCGCAGCGCGCCGAGCTGGGTGGCGGCCAGGCCGACGCCGATCGCGTCGCGCATCAGCCCGATCATCCGGTCAGCCTCGGCGGCGAGCTCGTCGCCGAACTCCGTCACCGGGGAGGCCGCCGAGCGGAGCACCGGGTCACCGAACTTGACGACCTGGGAAAGCGCCGCGGAACGGCGCTCGAGCGCCTCCTGGTCGATGCCCTCAGGCTCGCCCGCCTCGGTGGCGAGCTCGTCGTCGCGCTCCTCGACTGGGGTTGTCGGCTCTTCGCTCACCCGTTCGAGTCTAGTCGGGGTCGGGACGGCCTTTCGGAGAGCCTGAAAACCGGCAATCAATGGGCACACTCCGGCCGGGCTCTGGACACAAGTCGGCGCCGAGGATGCTCCCCCGGTGCCCCATCCGCGTCAGATTCGTTTCGCTGAGCGAGACGAATCCCCCTCAGAACGGCTTGGGGCGATGGCCGGCAGGCAGGCTGGGGTGATCAGTGCCGACTCAGCTTCTCTCCGCATGGCCTGAGTCGAGGAGCGATCTCGCCGCTGGGCGGATGCGCGGCCGGCTTCGCCGATCCACCCTCACGTCTACGCGGTTGGTCATGCCGCGCTCTCCACTGCGGGGGCGGCTCTGGGCGGCGATCCTCTACGCGGGCCCAGCGGCGGTCTTTAGCCACACCACGGCGGCGTGGGCTTTGGTCGCTCACCGACGCAGAGCCCAGCGCATCCACCTCACCGCGCCGACCCGTCGCCGTTCGCTGCCGGAAATCCAAGCGCACCACTCCCGCCTGGTCGATCGGACCCATCATTGCCGGGGTTTTCCAGTTACGCTCGGTGGCCAGAACCCTCGTCGACTTCGCCGAGCCTGGTTGCGCCTCGCCAGCTTCGGCGGGCGGTGGCCGAGGCCGACTTCCGCGGTCTCCTGGGTGATGAAGTCCAGGCAACGCTCAGGCGCGGCCTCCGGGCTCAAAAGCGTCGCGGGACGCCCTCGCCCGACACCTGCCGCAGCTCGGCCGGACCCTGAGCGTCCTCGAGGAGCGGTTCCTCGAGCTGTGCGAATCGGCGGGGCTTCCCCTGCCCCAGGTCAATGCCAGAGTCGGGCGCATGCGGGTCGACGCTCTCTGGCGAGACGGCGGCCTGGTAGTCGAGCTCGACGGCGCCGCCGCCCACGGCGGCTGGGCGGCGATCAAGCGGGACCGGGAGCGGGAGATGGCCCTGCGGAGCTTCGGCCTTCAGGTGATCCGCTATACGTGGGAACAGATCTCGAAGCGTCCGGCGGAGGTCGTCGCCGAACTCCACGGGCTCCTGGACCCCTGACCTACTGGGGATCCACGTCCACCGAGATGGCCACCTCGCGCAGGGCGCGGTCGCGGACGGCGGTGCGCACCGCATCGCGCACCGCCTCCACCGCCTGCTGCCGGTTCTCGGATTTGACCAGCAGGCGCCGACGGTGCTTTCCCCGAAGCCGGAAGAGCGGCGCCGGGCCGAGCAGGTCGTCGTCCGCGCCCAGCCGGTCGGCCAGGAGCTCGCGGATCCGCCCCGCCGAGATCTCGGCCCTCTGCTCGTCCTGGCCAGCGAGCCCGACCTCGATCAGGTGCGAGAACGGCGGGTAGCGAAGGGCGCGGCGCCTCTCGATCTCCTCCGCCAGGAAGCCGGCTGCGTCGTGCTCGGCGGCATGCCGGATGCTCGGCGCCCCGGTCTGGAGCGCCTGGACGAGGACGCGGCCACCGGCGTCACCGCGTCCGCTGCGGCCCGCGAGCTGGGTGATCAGCGCGAAGGTCCGCTCCTCCGAGCGGAAGTCCGGCAGCCTCAGGGCGCCATCGGCATCGAGGACGACGCTCAGCGTCACGTCCGGGAAGTCATGGCCCTTGGCGACCATCTGGGTGCCGACCAGGACGCCCGATTCGGCCGCCTCGAAGCGCCGCAGCACCTCGGCGTGCCCGGACCCGGCGGCGCTGTCGGAGTCGAGGCGGAACACCTCGAGCGGCGCGAGGAGCTCGTTGAGCTCGGCCTCGACGCGCTGCGTGCCGGAGCCGACCCGCGCGATCGTCACCGACGCGCACTCCGGGCACGCGTCGGGCATGGGCTCGGCGTGCCCGCAGTGATGGCACCGAAGCCCGCCGTCGCGGTGGAGGATCAGCGAGACGTCGCAGTTGGGGCACTCCCACGCGTGCCCGCAGGACCGGCAGGTGAGGTGGGTCGACCAGCCGCGGCGGTTGATCAGCAAGATGGCCTTCCCGCCCTCCCGGGCGACCCGGCCGAACGCCTCGCGCGTCCGAGGGTGCAGCGGGCCGGGCACGCCGCCGCGCATGTCCACGATCTCCACCGGCGGCAGTGGTCGTCCGTCGACGCGAGTCGGCAGGTCGAGGCGCTCCAGCTCGTGCCAGCTCTCGGGTCTCGGCGTGGCCGTTCCGCAGAGCAGCACGGCTCCGGCATCGGCCGCGCGCCGTCGGGCCACCTCCCGGGCGTCGTAGCGCGGATCGCTCTCCTGCTTGTACGAGGAGTCGTGCTCCTCGTCGATGACGATCAGGCCTGGGTCAGGGATCGGCGCGAACACGGCCGACCGTGGGCCGACGCAGATCCGGGCATCGCCCGACCGCACGCGCCGCCACTCGTCGTAGCGGGCCCCGGCGGGCATCTTCGAGTGAAGCAGCGCGACCGAGTCGCCGAATCGCCGCCGGAAGCGGTCCATCGTCTGCGGCGTCAGGGCGATCTCGGGGACGAGGATGATCGCTCCCCGGCCGCGAGCCAGCGTCTCCCGCGCGGCCTCCAGGTAGACCTCGGTCTTGCCGGATCCGGTCACGCCGTGCAGGAGGAACGCCGGTGCCGGGCCGGAGGCGCCCGCGCCGGGCAGTTCACCCACGACCCGCTCCAGCACGCGGCGCTGGTCGGCGGTCAGCTCGATGCCCTCGCGGACGGCGCCGACCCCCGGCGAGGAATGCCGGCGGCGGCGCTCGACCTCGCGGGTCGTCACGAGGCCGCGCGACTCGAGGCGCCGGAGCGTGGCCCGGTCGGAGCCCGCCGAGCCCGCCAGGCGGCGAGCGAGCTTCGGCCCGCCCAGCAACGCTCGCAGGACCGCCCTCTGGCGGAGACCGAGCCGCTCGCCGCCCTCGACCGCCGCCACTCCGGTGGCGGTCGCCTCGACCTCGAGCTCGACGAGGGGCCGGACCCGGCGCGCCTCCGCACCGGTTCCGATGCCTGGAGGCAACACCAACCCCAGCCCGCGGCCGGTCGTGGAGCAGTACTCCTCGCCGACCCAGCGCCCCAGCTCTACGAGCTCGGGTGGAACGCCGGCCTCGAGGGCCTCCAGCGGCTCGGCGAGGCGCGCGTCCGGGAGGTCGCTGCGATCCGCGAGCCCGACCACGACGCCCACGACCTTCCGCCGCCCGAAGGGCACCACGAGCACGGACCCCACACCGACGTGCTCCATCGCCTCCGGAAGGCGGTAGTCGAACGGCCCGGAAACGCTCCGGGTGGTCAGCAGCGGTTCAACCTTGGCGATCGACATCGCTCTCACCCTAGGCTCGGTCGCGGACGGCCGGTAGGCTCCGCGCCGTGGACCTGCAGTCCGGGGAGAAGGTGATCTACGAGGGGCATCCGTCCTGGCGGGCGATCCTCGGCTTCTATCTCAAGGGCGCCCTGGTCGGCGCGGGAGCCGGCGTCCTCGCCGCCCTGCTCCAGAGCGTCGGCCTCGGGGTGGTCACGTTCGTGATCGTCCTCGCGGTGACCATCCTGGTCGGATTCATCAAGCGCGTCGCGACGGTCTACACGATCACCGACAGGAGGCTCAACATCAAGGTGGGAATCGTCGCCCGCAAGATCCAGGAGACGCGGTTGCAGCGTGTCCAGAACGTCAACTACACCCAGGGCGTCTACGAGCGTCTCATGCAGATCGGCGACGTCGAGTTCACCACCGCCGGCACCGACGAGTCGAACTTCGTCTTCGCCGGCGTCGCCCAGCCCGAGCGCGTGGTCTCCCAGGTCGAGCAGGCGACCCCGATCCTCTCCGGCCTCCAGGGCGAGGCCGAACCCGGCCGCTAAGCCGGGGCTTCGGCCTTCGAGCCCAGCCCGGCCGCCTCGCGCAGTTGATCCGCGCGATCCGTCCTCTCCCAGGTGAAATCGGAGTCCTCGCGGCCGAAGTGGCCGTAGGCCGCCGTCTTCTGGAAGATCGGCCGGTGCAGGTCCAGGTAGCGCCGGAACGCCGCCGGGCGCAGGTCGAAGCTCTCCTGCACCAGATGCGCAATCTCGGCGTCCGTGATCTTGCCCGTGCCGAAGGTCTGCGCCATCACCGAGACCGGGCTGGCGACGCCGATCGCGTAGGCGACCTGGATCTCACAGCGGTCCGCCAGGCCCGCGGCGACGACGTTCTTCGCCACGTAGCGGGCCGCGTACGCGGCTGAGCGGTCCACCTTCGACGGGTCCTTGCCCGAGAAGGCCCCGCCGCCGTGCCGCGCGGCGCCGCCGTAGGTGTCGACGATGATCTTGCGGCCGGTGAGGCCGGCGTCGCCGACCGGGCCGCCGATCACGAACTTGCCGGTCGGGTTGACCAGGAAGTTGCCCAGCAGCTCCTTCTCGGTGTAGAGCTCCTTGTACTCGGTGTGCAGGACCGGCTCGAGCACGTGCTCCCAGAGGTCGTTGCGGATCATCTGCTCGCCCGCCTCCTCGCGATGCTGCGTGGAGATCAGGACCTTGGAGATCTCCACCGGCCGGTCGTTCTCGTAGCGGACGGTGACCTGGGTCTTGCCGTCCGGGCCGAGGTACGGGACCACGCTTGCCTTGCGGACCTCGGCGAGCTGACGGGCCAGCTGATGGGCGATCTGGATCGGCATCGGCATCAGCGCCTTCGTCTCACGGCTCGCGTAGCCGAACATCATTCCCTGGTCGCCCGCACCGGCGGCATCGAGCTCGTCGGAGCTGTCGCCCTCGCGCTGCTCGAGGCCCTTGTCGACGCCCTGCGCGATGTCGGGGGACTGCTCGTCGATCGCGGTGAGCACGGCGCAGGCCTTGTGGTCGAAGCCGTAGCGCGGGTCGTCGTAGCCGATCCTGCGGATCGTCTCGCGCGCGATCGAGGGGATGTCCACGTAGGTGTCGGTCGTGATCTCACCCGAGACGACCACGAGCCCGGTATTCACCAGGCACTCGCAGGCGACCCTTCCCGTCGGGTCTTCGGCCATCACGGCGTCCAGGACGCCGTCGGAGATCTGGTCGCAGACCTTGTCCGGATGGCCCTCGGTGACGGACTCGGAGGTGAACAGGTACTGGTTGTCTGAAAGCTGTTGCATGGGTCCTTATCTCAGTGGTCGATGGCCAGGAAGAGCTCTGAGCGAAGCTGCTCGTCGCTCCCTCTCACGGCGAGGCCGAGAGATTGAACGTGCGAGATGTCTTCGCTGAGTGAGGCATACAGTGGATCCTCTGCCAGGCCGGCCTGCTGAGCCAGCCCCAACACCTCATCGAGGTTGAGGAAGACTAGCGCCGACACGCGGTCCGGGAGCCGCTCTGTGGCGGCCCGATATCCGCCGGTCCCGGCGAGATTGTCGCCGCTCGAGCGCACCTGGGAGATCCCCTCGGGCTGCGTCGAGATCACCAGCTTGCCGTCGAAGATCGCATAGGAGAGATCGACGGTCGGCGAGATCTGGACGGAGTGGACGGTCACCCCGTCGATCTCCTTCGACTGGAAGGAGGGGACCTGGCGCCCTCCGCCTCCGGCCGCGCGGAGGATGGGCTGCTGGAGCGAGGCCAGTGCGTCCGTCGCCTTCTGATCGTCGACACCGTCGACGATCAGGCTCGCGTAGGGGACGGTGTCGGTCGGCTCGGCGACCAGAGCCGCCTGGCCGCCCAGCGCGGGCAGCAGGTCCTTGAGCGGATCGACGCCCGCCTCCTTCTGCAGGCTCTGCGCCAGGGTTCGGAGCGACCCCGCCAGGCCCTGCGCTCCGGCCCCGGCCGTGGCCAGCGCCTCCTTGAGCGCAACGTCGAGCTCGCCCACCCCGATGAGGCCCAGCGCACGCGGACCGGCCTCGTCGGCGAGCCCCGGCTCGAACGGCGGGAGGCTGGCGAAGACCGTCGGGCTGGCCTGCTCGAGCTTGGGGTCGAGGTCGCTGACGAGGTTGACCTCCACCCCGTCGTCGCGGGCCCGCAGCGAGGCGGCCATGCCCGTGGTCGCGCCGTAGTCGACGAAGGTGTTGAGCTGGGTCGCGCTGCCAGGACGGCCGCCGAGCATCCGGCTGACACCCGCTCGCGAGAGATAGACCTCGGCGAGCCGGACGTCCGGGAGGTCGGAGCGAGCGGCGTCCTCTGTGGAGCCCTCGAGCCTCGGCGCCCCACCCGACTGTGCGGCCAGGGCGGCGCGGACGGCCAGAACGTCCCCGAACAGGGCCTGGTCGCCCGAGCGCGCGGTGGCGAGGCCGGTTGAGTAGACGCTCAGCGTCGAATCGCCCACCTTCGCCTGCTTCGGCGTGCCGCCGGGCGAGAGAGATGCGAGGAACCGGTCTGCCCTGGCGCTGTCCCCGACACCCACGACATAGGCCTCGGCGGTCGTCTTCTTCGGGCCCGGGACGCCGACCAGGGCCAGATCGTCCTCGGCCCAGGGCAGGACCTCGTGCCCGAGATCCACCGAGCGTCCCGTGGGGGTGGCGAGAGAGCTGGTGTCGCTCTGCAGCAGGGCCGTGAAGTTCGGCAGCGCGTCCTGGAGGTCGCCCGCGAGATCCCACTGGTGGCTGTCGCTGTTCACCGTCAGGTGCGCGTAGAGCAGCGCGTCCCTCGGCACGTAGGCGATCGTGTGGTCGGTGGGCGCGCACTCCTTGGCGGCCGAGATCTGGCAGGGGACGCCCGGAACCGGCAGGAACTTGACGATCAGGTACAGGACGACCACGCCCGCGACGGTGAAGATCCGCATCCGGGTCCCGCGCGAGCGCTTCGACCACCAGTAGGCCACCGCGGCCGCCCCCCGCTTGGTCAAGCGCCAGACGGCCTGCGCCTTCTCCCGCAGCCAGTAACCGATCGCCCGCATCCGGGTGACGAGCCGGAACCGGAGATTGTCCGCGCCCCTCGGGACCTTCGGCTTCGGCACCGTCGGACGCGAGAGGTCGGGCTTCGAGAGCTTCGGCCTCGGCAGGCTCGGCCTGGGCAGGCTCACTCGGCGGCGAAAGCGCGCGCGCTTGCGCTTCTTCCCCTCCCTGCTCTTGTCGCCGGTCTCGCCCGGGGCCTTCTTGCCCTCGGAGCCACCGGGCTCCTGGTCGATCACGAGCCGCCGGTTATACCCGGCCCGCCCGCTGCGCGCTCCGGTTCATCATCAAACGGGTCGCGCTTTCGCGCGCCCTCGCGTCTTCTTCGGCACGTAGTCGATCACCAGCGGGACGCCCTGGAGCGAGTACGCGTCGCGCATGCGGTTCTCCAGATGGAAGGCCCAGTCCCGCGTGATCAGCCGCCGGTCGTTCACCTGGATCGCGAAACGCGGCGGGCGCCGGCCCACCTGGGCCGCGTAATAGAGGCGCAGCCGGCGGCCGTGTCGCTGCGGCGGCGGGCGGTCGCCGACGACCTTGGCGATGAACTTGTTGAGCTCCGGCGTCGGGATCCGCTCCGCGGAGCGCTCCGCCAGGACGATCGCCTGGCGCAGGACGGCCCCCACCCCGCGCCCGGTCACCGCCGAGCAGGTCAGGACGGGCGGCCGCAGGCGGTTCTTCTGGGTCACGCGAGCTCTCGCGTCGTCCAGATCCGTGCGGGAGACATCCCACTTGTTGAGCGCGAGCACGCTGGCGCACCCCGAGCGCATCGCCAGCTCGGCGACGCGCAGGTCCTCCGAGGTGACGCCCTCCGTCGCGTCGCAGACGACGATCGCCGCGTCGGCGCGCTCCGCGGCTCGCTCGGAGCGCAGCTGGGCGTAGTAGTCCACCGTGCCCGCGACCTTTCCCCGGCGACGCAGGCCCGCGGTGTCGACCAGCACGATGCGCTTGCCGTCCACATCGGCCTCGGTGTCGACGGGGTCACGGGTCGTGCCCGCGACCTCGCTCACGATCACGCGATCGGACCCCAGCAGGGCGTTGAGCAGCGAGGACTTGCCGACGTTCGGCCGCCCGAGGATCGCGATGCGCGGAGGCTGCTCCTCGTCGTCCTCCATCCCCTCCACCGCGTGCCGTCGAAGCTCCTCCACCAGGCGGTCGAGCAGGTCCCCCGTCCCCAGGCCGTGGCTGGCCGACACGGGAAGCGGCTCGCCGAGGCCCAGGGAGTTGAGCTCAGCCGTCAGCGACTCATCCTCGTGCCGGTCGATCTTGTTGGCGGCGACGATCACCGGGCGGCCGGAGCGACGGAGCAGATCCGCGAGCTCCGCGTCACCGGGGCCCAGGCCCGCGCGAGCGTCGACGACGAGCAGGACGACCCCCGACTCGTCGATCGCTGCTCGCGCCTGCGCCTGAACGGAGCGAGCCAGCTGCGCGGAGTCGGCGAGATCCACTCCGCCGGTGTCGATCAAATCGAAGACGAGGCCGTTCCACTCGCATTCGAGTGCCCGGCGGTCCCGGGTGACGCCAGGCTCGGCGTCGGTGACCGCCTCCCGGCCGCCGGCGAGCCGGTTGACCAGCGTGCTCTTCCCGGCGTTCGGGAAGCCCACCACGGCCACGGCGGGCCGCCGGCGAAGCATCTGGGCGGGGGCGCCGGCCTCCATCAGGCGATCCCCCGCTCGCGGGCCAGCGCGGCGATCCGCTCCACGACCTCATCCGGGCTGAGATCGGTGGTATCGACCTCAACCGAATCGTCGGCCGCGCGAAGGGCGCCGTGCTCCCGGCCGCGGTCCCGCCGGTCGCGATCCTCGATCGCCTCCCTGACCTCGTCGACCGACCCGCCGGTCTCGGCGGCGCGCCGACGGGCGCGCTCCTCCTCGCTCGCGGTGAGGAAGACCTTCAGGGGCGAGTCGGGGCTGACGACGGTGCCGATGTCCCGCCCCTCGGCGACGTAGTTGCCGGCGGCGATCAGCTCCCGCTGCCGCTTCACCATCGCCCGTCGCACCTGTGGGTGCACCGAGACCTTGGAGGACGCGATCGTCACCTCGGGGGTGCGGATCTTTCCCTCGACGGGCCTGCCGTCGAGCTGGACCGTGTCCCGGTCGAAGCCGATGGCCAGTTCCCAGGCCATCTCCCCGATCCGCTCGCCATCATCGAGATCCAAGCGGCGGTCCAGCGCGGCGAGGGCGACACAGCGGTACATGGCTCCCGAATCGAGGTAGGTGAAGCCGAGCGCCCTGGCAACGCCGCGGGCCACGGTTGACTTGCCGGCCCCGGCCGGGCCGTCGATCGCGATCACCATGCAGCGCAGCCTAGGGTTTCCCCTGCACAGCAACGGCCGCCGTCGTTTGCGTCTGATGCGAGTGGATATAGAGTGCCGCGTGCCGATGGAGAGCTGGAACCTCAACGAATTGCCGGTGGAGCCGCACCAGCCGCAGGTCCTCGACTCGGAGTCCGAGGGCAGGGCGATCGTCATCAATCTGCCCAAGGGCGAACAGCTCCAGGAGCACCAGGTGCATGAGCGCGCGTGGCTGCTGGTCGTCGACGGGATTGTCGGAATCACCACACCCGGGGGCGACGACGCCGAGGGCTCGACCGGTCTGCTCGCGATCTTCGACCCCGCGGAGCGCCACGAGGTGACGGCCCTGGAGGACTCCCGCATCCTGCTCGTGCTGTCCCCGTGGCCCGGGGACGGGCACCCTTCCCAGCCGGGCTAGGCGGCGAGCAGAGCCCGCAGGTCCCGCTCGAAGCGCGGATAGCTGACCGCGACGGCCTCGAAGCCGTCCACCTCCACGCCCTCCTGCGACGCGAGCCCCGCGATTGCGCCGACCATCGCCAGCCGGTGGTCGCCCCGGGCGTCGAGCCGCCCTCCGCGCAGACCGCCGGTTCCCCGGACGACGAACCCGTCCGGGCGCGCCTCGATGTCCCCTCCGAGCGCCGAGAGCGCGTCAACCACGCCGCTGATCCGGTCCGACTCCTTCGCCCGGAGCTCCTCGGCGCCCGTCACCACCGTCTCGCCCTCCGCGAAGCAGCCGAGCAGGGCGAGCAGCGGCAGCTCGTCGATCGCCGCCGGGACGTCCGCACCGGTGATCTCGGCGCCGTGCATCGGGGCCGCGCGCACGTGCAGGGTCGCGATGGGCTCGGGGCCCGGCTCGCGGATCTCGTCCACGGTCATCGTCGGCAGATCACGGGTCGGGCCTTCGGCGCTCCCTCGAACCAGGTGCGCCCCGCCCATCTCGACGCCCATCCGGGCGAGGATCGACAGCAGCCCGATTCGGTTGCGGTTGATGCCCACCTCGCGCAGCGCGACCTCGCTGTCCGGCACCAGGAGCGCCCCCGCGATGAAGAAGGCCGCCGAGGAGAAGTCTCCGGGCACCGGGACGTCGCCCGCCTCCAGGCGCTCGGCCGGCGAGATGACCAGCGCGTCGCCGTCGCGGCGCAGCGAGGCGCCCATCGCGGCGAGCATGCGCTCGGTGTGGTCGCGCGTCCAGATCGGCTCGTGGATCGCGGTCTCGCTCTCCGCGAGCAGCCCGGCGAGCAGCAGGCAGGATTTCACCTGGGCGCTCGCGACCGGCATCTCGTAGTCGATGCCCTGCAGCCGCGAACCGCGCACGGTGAGCGGCGGGAGGCGGCCGTCACGGCACTCGACCTCGGCGCCCATCAGCCTGAGCGGATCGGCGATCCGGTCCACCGGGCGACGCCGGATCGAATCGTCGCCGTCGAAGGTCCACTCGCCCTCGGGCTGGCCCGCGAGCCATCCCGGCATGATCCGCAGGAGCGTCCCCGCGTTGCCGACGTCGACCCGCGCCGAGCGGGCGCCTCGGAGGCCGACGCCCTCGATCTCCACGAACAGCCCACCGCGGTCGTCCGGCTCTCCTTCCCGGACCTCGGCTCCGACCGCGGCGACCGCCCTCAGGGTCGATCTGGTGTCCTCGGAGTCGAGGTAGCCCGTGATCCGGGTCGGCCCGTCGGCCATCGCGCCGATCAGCGCCGCGCGGTGGGTGACCGACTTGTCCGGTGGCGGCCGGAGCTCTCCGCGGAGCGGCCCGGCGGGGTCAAACCGCGTCATTCGGCTCGAGAGACGTCGTGGCCGAGCTCCCTGACGAGCTGCTCGGCGCGCGCGGTCTCATCGTCTCCCGCGATGTACAGGGAGATCGCGCCGGAGGTCATGTCGGCCGCCGGATAGAGAGCCATGTCCTCGATGTTGACGCCGGCGCGCCCGAGCTCCAGGGCGATCTCGGCCACGATCCCGGGGCGGTTCGGAACCCGCACACGCAGCTCATGGAGCGGGCCGCCCGCGATCTCGGTCTCGATCAGCTCGCGGCGGCGCCTGCCCGCCTGCTCGTGCCACTTCGTCACGGCCTCGCGCTCGCCGGACCGGATCAGCTCCGCGGCCTCGGTGAGCCTGGCGACGGCGGCGTCGATCTCGGCTGCCACGGCCTCGCGGTTCCCGGCGAAGATGTCGCCCCAGATCGCCGGGTTCGCGCCCGCCACCCGGGTCGCATCCCGGAAGCTCGGGCCCACCTCCGGCAGGTGCTCGGCCTCCTCGCTGAGCGCGGTGGCCGCCTGGGTGACCAGGACGTTGGCCATGACGTGCGGGAGGTGGCTGATCGAGGCCATCAGCCGGTCATGGGTCTCGGCCTCGATCGCCTGTGGCCGGGCCCCGATGTCGGCGATCGCCCTCTGGACCCGGTCGTAGAGCATCCCGCCGGTGTTGGAGGTGGGCGTGAGGTACCAGCGCGCGCCCTCGAAGAGGTCGGCACGAGCGCTCTCCACCCCGGCGGTCTCCGCCCCCGCGAGTGGATGCCCGCCGATGAACCGGCTATCGGAGCCGAGCGCGGCGATCACGTCGCGCTTCACAGAGCCGACGTCGGTGACGGCGCAGTCCTCTCCGGCGGCATCGAGGGCCTCGGCGGCGAGGCCCGGGAGCGCCAGCACCGGCGCGGCGCAGAAGACCAGCTCAGCGCCCCCCACGGCCGATGCGACGGAGTCGTGCGCCGAATCGATCGCGCCGAGCTCGGTCGCCCGCTCGAGCAGCTCTCGATCGGGGTCGAAGCCCGAGACCTCGGCATCGAGGCGGGCGCGGGCGGCGAGCCCGATCGAACCACCGATCAGCCCCACGCCGAGGACGGCGACCTTCATGGGTCAGCCGGCTTCGCGGCGCTTTCGCACGGCGGAGGCGAGCCTGTCCAGGGTCAACACGGTGGTGTCCCAATCCATGCAGGCGTCGGTGATGGACTGCCCGTAGATCAGGTCACCCTCGGACTCGAGGTCCTGCCGTCCGGCGACCAGGAACGACTCCATCATCACCCCGACGATCGCCCCGTTTCCGGCCGCGACCTGGTCGGCGATCTCGCTGACGACCCGTGGCTGGCGCTCGTGGTCCTTGCCGCTGTTGTCGTGGGACGCGTCGATGATGATCCGCTCCCGCAGGCCGGCCGCGTCGAGCTGCTCGAGGGCACCCGTGATGCTCTCGGGGTCGTAGTTCGGAGCCCCCTTCCCGCCGCGCAGGATCACGTGGCAGTCCGGATTCCCCTCCGTGTAGAGGATCGCCGGGGTCCCGCTGACGTCCACGCCCGCGAAGGCGTGGGGCCCGGCCGCCGCGCGCACCGCGTCGACGGCGAGCTTGACGCTCCCCGCGGTGCCGTTCTTGAAGCCGACCGGCATGGAGAGGCCCGAGGCGAGCTGGCGGTGGATCTGGCTCTCGGTCGTGCGAGCGCCGATCGCTCCCCAGGCGACGACGTCGGAGATGTACTGGGGCGTGATCGGGTCGAGGAACTCGCAGCCGACCGCGAGGCCCAGGTCGGTGACCTCGAGCAGCAGGCGGCGGGCCGTGTGCAGGCCGAAGTTGACGTCCCGCGAGTCGTCCAGATGCGGGTCGTTGATCAGGCCCTTCCAGCCCGTCGTGGTGCGCGGCTTCTCGAAGTAGGTGCGCATCGCGATGCACAGCTCTCCGCGAAGGTCCCGCGCGCGAGCGCTGAGCCGCTGCGCGTAGTCCATGGCCGCCTCGGGGTCGTGAACGCTGCACGGACCGACGACCACGAGCAGCCGGTCGTCCTCGCGGTCGAGAACCGACTTGACCTCGGCTCGGCGGCCGAGCACCGCGTCCTCGCGCTCGCCGCCGAGCGGGAGGTCCTCGAGGATCTCGGCGGGCGAGACCAGCTCGACGACCCGCTCGATCCGCTGGTCGCGGACGCGGTCAGACTGCTGTCGAGGTAGCTCCTTCATCTCGAAATTCATCCTGCTGGTCCCTTCTTTCTACTGGTCTGGCGATGGTCCTTGAGGGTTGGATCATGCTGCTGGGCAGCCGTCGAGCCTGGAAACGGCGTCCGGCGGGGGGATCCTTCTGCGTCAGCGGCTGTTGGCAGCCGCGGGCCGGACGCCTAGGTAAATCGCCAAAAGTAGAAATACGCGCGCGAGCGGGCCGCGAAGCGGCTCGTGGGCGAAGCGGTGTGCGCGCCGTGCTGCATTGGGGGCATTGAAGCAGACCGCACGTGCTCTGTCGAAGGATTCAGCCCGCGATCTCGCCCATGGCGGCGAGAAAGCGCTCGTTCTCGGCGCGCGTGCCGTAGCTGACCCGCAGGCAGCCGGGGCCGCCCAGCGGGGCGCCCGGCCGGACCGCGACGCCGGCTCGGGTGAGCGCGGCAACCACCTCTCCCTCGTCGAGGTCCCCCAGATCGATCCAGGCGAAGTTGGTCTGGGAGTCGGCGGTGGTGAAGCCCAGCTCGTGGAGCGCCTCCTCGACGAAGACGCGCTCGACCAGGTTCTTCTCAACGCGGTCGGCGACGTCGTCCTGGTGGCGGATCGCCTCGGTGGCGGCGGCCTGCGCGACGGCGTTGACGCTGAACGGCTGGCGAACGGCGTCCACCGCGGCGCGGAACTGCGGCGAGCAGACCGCATAGCCGACGCGAAGCCCGGCCAGCCCATGGCACTTGCTGAAGGTCCTGAGCAGCACCACGTTCGGATGCTTCGCGACCAGGTCCACGGTCGCGTCCGGGTCGTCGTGGGTCTGGTACTCGACGTAGGCCTCGTCGAGGATGATCGTCGTCCGCGAGGGAACGCTCTCGACGAAGGCACCGATCCGCTCCGCCGGCAGGTGCGTGCCCGTCGGGTTGTTCGGGTTGCAGACGATCAGCAGCTGTGTGGCGGCCGTGACCTCCTCGAGCATCGCGCCGAGGTCGTGAACGTAGCCCTCGGCGAGCGGCACCCGGACCTCACGGGCGCCGGAGAGCGCCGGCAGGTGCGGGTAGATGGAGAAGGAGGGCCAGGCGTAGAGGATCTCGTCGCCGGGCTCGCAGAGCGCCAGGGAGGCGGCGAGCAGGATCTCGCAGGAGCCGTTCGAGATGGCGATCCGGGCCGGGTCGGTCTCGTGGTGGTCCGCGAGCGCGCGGCGCAGGGCCCTGGCGTCCGGGTCGGGATAGCGGTTCACCTCCGAGGCTGCGCGGGTGATCGCCTCGATCACGTCGGGGTGTGGCGGAAAGGGCGACTCGTTCGACGCGAGCTTGACCGCGTCCGGGGTCTCCGCCCTGGCCTTGGCCTCGTCGAGCGAGGTGCCCGGCTCGTAATGCGGAATCCGCGAGAGCTTCTCGGCGAAAGTGACCGTCATTGCGCGTCCATTGTGACGGGTCGCCTGAACCGGACTGCGGGCTCCCCCGAGCGCGCATGGATCTTCTCGGCGCCATCGCGGCGCCAGCCGTGGCGCTCATAGAGGGCGACGGCGGGTGCGTTCTCGGCGAAGGTCCAGAGCACCACCTCGTCGTACGGCAGCGTCGCGAGGCGCTCGAGGGTCGCCCGCACGAGAGCCGCTCCCGCGCCCTTGCGCCAGTGCGCGGGGTCCACGTAGAGCGCGCCGAGCTCGGCGACACTGCGGCCGAGGTCGGCGTCCTTCGCGGGCGCGGCGACGTAGGCGTAGCCGGCGAACTCTCCGCCGATCTCAGCCACGCGGGTGAACGCGTCATCGACCGGGCGCCGCAGCCCGACCCCGATCTCGTGCCGCCAGCGGTCGATCGGGAGGTCCGCGAGCCGCTCCGGAGAGACGATGTCGCGATACCCGGCCCGCCATCCCGCCACCGTCACCGCGACGATCGCCGCCGTGTCCTCCGGGGTGGCCTCGCGGATCTCGAGGGCTATTGCGCCGCCTTCAGGTCGGAGCGAAGCTCCTGGGCCTCGCCGAGGTAGGCGTGCGCCGGGGTGTGGTCGGCCGGCGCGTAGTAGTGGAGGAGCACGCGGATCACCGACCGCATCGCGTTCGGCACGTCGATCTCCTGAGCGCAGAGCAACGGGACCCTGTCGAGGCCCAGGTTGCGGGCGGCCACCGCGGGAAACTCGGCGTTCAGGTCGTGGGTCGAAGTGAAGATGCAGCTCACCATCCGGTCGATCGCGAGGTCGTTGCGGGACATCAGCTCCCGCATCAGCTCCTCGGTCGCCTCGACGATGGTCTCGGGGTTGTTGCTGCGGGCCTTGGTGGCGCCACGGACCGCCCACAGTCGGAGTTCGTCGCTCATGGCGCGGAATCTTCCCAGAGCGCGGCCACCTCCCGCTCATCGAGGCGTCTCGCCTCCCCCTGGCGGAGGTCGCCGAGCTCGAGGGATCCGATGCGGGTCCTTCGCAGCGACGCGACCTCGTTCCCGACCGCCTCGGCCATGCGGCGCACCTGCCGCTTTCGCCCCTCTCGGATCGTCACCTCGATCTCGCGCTCGCCACGGCGCTCGAGCTCCGCGGGCGCGGTGGGGCCGTCCTCGAGCCGGACGCCCTGACGCAGCCGGTCGAGCTCGGCATCCGACGGCGGACGGGCCAGCCGGACTTGATACGTCTTCGGGACCCCGTAGCGCGGATGGGTGAGCCTGTTGGCGAGCTCCCCGTCGTTGCTGAGCAGGATCAATCCGGTCGAGTCGGCGTCCAGGCGGCCGACCGGATAGAGGCGCCGGTTCGAGTCGACCAGCTCGGTGACCGCCCGCCGCCGGCCCGGCTCGCGCGCGGTCGAGACCACTCCGGCCGGCTTGTTGACCGCCCAGACCTCCCGCGGCTCGGGCGCAACGGGCTCGCCGTGGACTCGCACGTCCGAGCGCTCGTCCACGTCACGGGCGGGATCGAGCACGACCTCGCCCCCGACCCGGACCTTCCCGGCGGCGATCAGCTCCTCGGCGGCGCGGCGGGACGCGACCCCGGCGTGCGCGAGGTACTTGGCGAGCCTCACTTCGGGATCAGCAGGAGCCGAGCTTGGTGAGGTCGGAGCGGTAGACCTGCATGTCGGCGTGATTCCAGTCGCCGTGCGTCTGGCCCTTGAAGCGCGGGTCGAGCTCCTTGTAGAACGGCGAGGAGAGGCTCTCGTTGTGGCCGATCACGTTGTTGACGGAGATGCCGAACCGGCAGCGGAGCCACTGGACGAACTGCAGCGAGCCGTTGAGCTGCGCCGGCCGATCGAGGATGTCCTGGTCGGAGAAGCCGACGTGCTCGACGCCGATCGCCTTCCAGTTGAGGCCCACGGTGTGGCGGCAGCGAATCGTCGGCGGGACGAACTTGTAGACCGCGCCGGAGGCCGCGACGGCGTAGTGCGAGCAGACGTTGGGCAGCTCGTGGAACTCGACGTCGGGGCGGTCGGTCTTGAAGGTGTTGAAGATCGAGCCGATGCTGCCCGCCACGGCGTAGTGGATGACGATCACCTTGGGATTGACCAGCCGCCACTTGTGCTGCCCGTAGTGACGCTTGGAGTAGCCCGCCATCTCGCGCTTGCGCTTCTTCGGATACGGGATCAGCTTCTTGTGGATCGGCGGCTTGGACGCCGCCGAGGTGTTGGCCGCCGGCGGCTGGGCGCCCGCCCCCGATCCCGCCCCGACGGCGATCGTGGCGACGATCGCGAGCACGGCGATGACGACTCGGCTCACCTCAGCGGCCCTCCGCGACGGTCAGTGCTGCTCGCGCCTGGCGGTCGGCAGAGGAGCCGCGGATCTTCCCGGGCGGCATCTCCACGACGAAGGCGGCGCTGCCCGGGAAGGCGTGCATCTCCCAGGTGATCGCCGTCCCGTGGAGGCCCTTGCCCCTGCAGCTCGTCCGCATGCCCACCAGCTTTGCGTACTCCGCCGCGATCGGCGGTCTGCCCCGGCAGGCAAGCACGGCGCCCCAGGGCTGGTGGTACCAGATCGACAGGTCGGGCTGGATCCGCCGGACGAACGCCATCACCGCGCGCGTCTCCGGCTCGGAGGCCGCCCTCCGACCGGGGTAGTAGCCGCTCGAGTGTGGGACGTCGTCTCGCCATCGGTAGGGGAAGTTCCGGTTCAGGTCCACCCCGCGGGCATTCTTGCGCGCGTGTGCCCTCATACCGTCGGGATTAACCGTCTGGATCGCCCAGAGTTGCGTCCCCTGCAGGGCGTCCCTCTGGTGGGCGGCCCGCCGCCTGACCGCGTCCACGATGCGCAGGCCCGCCCGCTCGTCGCCGTGGATCACCCCGACGACCAGGGCGACGCGCGTGCCGGCCGGATCGCCGAGCTGCACCGCGGTGATCGCCCGCTTCTGAACCGATCTGCCGACGAGCACGGGAGCCGCCGCCTCGGCGACCGCCCCGGCAGCCACCGCCATCAGCGCCACAGCGGCTGCGATCCGCACCCTCACTCGACCCGCTGCTCACCCGCCTTCAGGAGCCGCTCGCGGAGCTCGCGCTCGTCCTCGGGTGTCGGGTCGAATTGGGCCGGGTCGGGCAGAGCATCGAGGCCGGCGAGGCCGAAGAGCTTCTCGAACAGGGGAGTCGTCCCGTACGTGACCGCGCCGAACTGGGTGCGCCCCCGCTCCTCGATCATGCCGCGCTCGGTCAGGCTCGCGACCGCGGAATCCGACGAGACCCCGCGGATCCGAGCCACCTCCGGCCTCGATACGGGCTGCAGGTAGGCGACGATCGCGAGCACCTCGGCCTGCGCCTGAGTGAGCGGCGGAGTCCGCGGCTTGGCGAGCAGACGGCGGGCGGCGTCCTCGGCCTCGGGCACGGCGGCGAGCGCGTAGCCGCCGGCAACGCGACGGAGCTGCACACCGCGCCCATCGTCCTTCAGGCGCTCCTCCAGCTGGTCGAGCGCCTCGGCGACGGCGTCTTCCTCCACCTCGATCGCCCCGGCCAACTCGGCCGCCGAGACCGGATCCGGCGAGAGAAAGAGCAGCGCCTCGATCGTCTGTCCCAAACCGTCGCTCACTGCGCGTGCACCTCGATCCGGCCGAAGGTCTCCTTCTGGGTCCAGGTCGCCTCGCCGCGGCGATAGAGCTCGAGCAGGGCGAAGAGCGTCACCGCCTGGGTGAAGCGGTCCTCCTTGCCGAAGGCCTCGTCGAAGTCGAGTGTCTTGCGCGAGCGAAGCAGGTCCCGCACGACGCCGAGCCGCCGCTGCAGGGTGACGGTGGTCCGGATGTGCCGCGTGTCCGGCGCCGGCGGGATCGTCAGCAGGTCGCCCAGAGCGACGCCGACCCGATCGGGCTCGTAGACCTGGGTCGCCGCTTCCAGCGCGGCCCGCCGCAGCTCGGCGGGGAGCGGCGCCGACCGGTACATGACTCCCCCCTCGCGCTCGAGGCGCTCGGTGAGCATCCGCGCGGCCTCGCTGTAGCGGCGGTACTCGAGCATCCGCGCGAGCAGCTCGTCGGCGGCCTCCTGGGGCCCGAGCTCCTCATCGCCCTCCTCGGTGGGCAGCAGCAGGCGCGACTTGAGCTCGCAGAGCGCCGCAATCAGCACGAGGAACTCGGTGACCGACTCGAGATCGAGGAGGGATTCCTCAGACTCGCCCATGTGATCGACGTAAGCGACGACGATCTCCCCCAGCGGAACTTCGGCCAAAGAGATCTCCTCGCGCAGCAGCACCGCGAGCAGCAGGTCGAACGGCCCCTGGAAGACGTCGAGGTCGAGGTCGAGCTCGGAGACCGAGGTCACGGCGCGAACCTTAGAGGGGCGCCCGGCCAGCGCGAGCGGGCTACTTCCGCTTCTTCTGCTTCTTCTTGCACTTCTTCTTCGCGCTGACCGCCCTGCGATGCTTGCGTTTCTTGCACTTCTTCTTGGCGGTCGGCGTGCTGCCGGATGCGACGGGACAAGCGCCCTGAACCGCCGCGTTTCCAAGGCAGCCATCCTGCGTCTCGTCGCCGAAGCCGTCGCCGTCGGCGTCGGGTTCGACGACCGCCGATGCGTTCATCACCCCGCCGGACTGGACGTTATTGAAGAAGGCGACGGCCCCGATCGGGGGGTCCCCGAGCACGTGGTGATAGATCTCGCCCGCGCCAGCCCCCCTCGAAAGGCTGTGCCGTCCGCGTCACGCACCAGGTCGCCGGCGAGCCGCCGCCGGCGGCGACCAGCGTGTTCGTTCGGGCGACCAGGTGCAGTCTAGCTGACCGTGCTCATCGAGACTTCGTCCCGCTGCTCGGTATGGCGGTGAGCAGGCGACCCTGACGTCCGTGTGGGTCGCGCCGGGGTAGCCGGTAGATCTTGCGTTGGGCGGTCGCAGCTGGTCTCGGCGGAGTATGGGAAAGGCAGTAGTCGCCCGCGGGGGGCACGTAGACGCCGCTTACGTGAAGTCTGCCGGCGGCGATCCCCAGGTGCTAATTCCCGTGAAGGTCACCAAAGCGTTTGCGGCCGGGATGTCACGAAGGACGTCCTTCTGCTCGGGGATGTAGTGATCGGCACCACTCGGTGGGTCAGGGCGCAGGACGTCGAGCTTCATCTGGGTCGCCGTGGTGCCCGCGTAGGTGCTCCACGAGGTGATCACGCCGCTGGTACTGGACTGGAAGCCTTGGCCGCTGTAGACGGAGTCCTGGACGTAGGTCACGGTCGCATCGCAGGCGCCTATCGACGCCGGCGGAGCTGTCTGGCCAACCGTCACCGCGGCCAGGGAGATGGATGCACTGGCGGCCAGAGCTGTGGCTGTGAGAAATGCGAGACAGAAGAGCCGCCTGGCCCTTCCCCCGACGTGAGCTGGCGACGCCGCCGCCCCATCGATCCATCTAACAAGGACGCACGGTCCCTCGTATCCCCCATCGGCATTTGTCGGTCTCCCTTCCGGATCTGGACGAACGAGCCTTGAGCGGATCAGCCCGAGGGACCGACGCCGATCGCCGAGCGAACCTCGGCGAGCGTTCCGGATGCGATCGCGCGCGCCTTCGCGGCCCCGGCGCTGAGCGCCTCCTCGAGGCCGTCTTCATCCGGCCGGAGCTTCTCGTAGCGCTCGCGCACCGGCGCCAAGTAGTCGACCACGGCCTCCGCAACCGCGGCCTTGAAGTCGCCGTAGCCGGAGCCGTCGAACTCCTTCTCGACGTCCTCTTCGCTGCTCCCGCGCGCCACGGCCAGGATCTCGATCAGATTCGCGATCCCCTCCTTGCCTTCGCCGCGCTTCACCTCGGAGCCGGAGTCGGTGACGGCGCTCTTGATCTTCTTGGTGACGACCTTCGGATCGTCCAGGACGAGCACCGTGCCGGCCTCGGTGCCTCCGGTCGTCGACATCTTGCTGGTCGGCTCCTGGAGGTCCATGATCCGCGCGCCGACCTCGGGGATGCGCGCCTCCGGCACGACCAGGATCTCGCCGAAGCGCTCGTTGAAGCGCCGAGCGATCTCGCGCATCAGCTCGACGTGCTGGAGCTGGTCATGTCCGACGGGAACCTCCTGGCCGCGGTAGGCGAGGACGTCGGCCGCCATCAGCACGGGGTAGAAGAAGAGCCCGGCGGAGACGAGCTCCCGCTGTTTCGCCGACTTGTCCTTGAACTGGGTCATCCGGTTGAGGTCGCCGTGCGCCGTGAGCGCCGACAGGTACCAGGTGAGCTCGGTGTGCTCGCGCACGTCGGACTGCCGGAAGAGGACGCAGCGCTCCGGGTCGAGTCCGGCCGCGAGCAGGATCGCCGTGGTGTCGTAGACGCTCTCCCGCAGAGCCTCGGGGTCCCAGGGAACCGTGAGCGCGTGCAGGTCGACGATGCAGTAGATCGCGGGATCGCCGCGATCCTGGCCCTCGACGTACTGCCGGATCGCTCCGATGTAGTTGCCCAGGTGCTTACGCCCGGTCGGCTGGATGCCGCTGAAGATGCGCACGGCGCGGGACTATAGGAAGCGAACGCTCAAACGCCCTTGCCGGTCCACGGACCGACGCCGCCGATCGTCTCCGGGGTGGTCCGGATCACGTATCCGGCAGGGGGATCGTCCATGGGCGGGAACTTCACGTCCGGCCCCAGGTAGACGTGCGCGAGCCGCTGCAGCAGCTCCGCCGCCCCGCCCTCCTGGACGCGCGCGGTCCCACGGACGACCAGGTACTCGACCAAGCCCATGTCTCCGACCGTGTCCGTCTCGATCGAGATGGCTACGCGGCCGTCGCGCTCGACGTTCTTGACCTTCTGGTTGCGCGGCAGGTGACCGCTGACGATCTCGCCCCCGTCCATCCCGACCCAGACACAGCTCACCTGCGGGCTGCCGTCGGGATTCAGGGTGACCATGTGCGCGAGCCGGTTCGACTCGATCAGCTCTCGCGCCGGTGGATGAAGGTCGGCCATCGCCGCAGCCTACGCGGGCTCGGCGACCGGCTCGCCCTCCTGGTCGCCGACCCCTTCGAGATGGTCGGGGCAATGAGCGCACTCACCGGCCGGCGCGGCGCCCGGCGCCTCGTACTCGGTCTCCCTGCGCGGATTGCGGAGACCGATGCCGGCGATCACGCCTCCGACGATCATCAGCATGCCTCCGGCCGCCAGCCCGAGGTGAAACGCATGCGCGGAGGCATCGTCGCCGGCGTCGGCTACTGCCGCCGCCTCCTTTGGCGGCAGGCCGGCGGTGTCAGGCGTTCCGAGGGCCTTGTCCTTCGCCGAGTCGACAGCGGACTGCGCCTTCGGAGACAGCTGGGTGCCCGCGAGCTTGTCGTCGATCGTCGAGCTGAAGCTCCCCGCGATCAGCGCACCGAGCACGGCGATCGCCAGGAGGCCGGCCACCCGCGAGACGCCGTTGTTGATCCCCGAGGCGATCCCGACCTGGTGCTCGGGCACCGAGTTGAGGGCGGTGGCGGTCAGAGGCGCGACGGTGGCCGAAAGCCCGAGGCCGAAGACGACGACCGCGGGCAGCACGTCGGCGACGTAGCTGGGATTCGGGCCGACGCGCATCATCAGCAGCAACCCGACGCCGCCCACGATCGGCCCCACGGACATCGGCACGCGCGGGCCGATGCTGGTGGCGATCTTCCCGAAGCGCGGCGAGAGGACGAACAGGATCAGCGAGACCGGCGTGGTCGCCAGGCCCGCCTCGATCGCGGTGTATCCCGCGGTCTGCTGCAGGAACAGGGTGATGAAGAAGAAGGCCCCGATCAGCCCGGAGTACACGACCAGGGTCTCGAGGTTCGTGATCGAGAAGTTCCTCACCTTGAACAGGCTGAGATCGAGCATCGCGTGGCGATACCGCGACTCCCAGACGAGGAAGAGCGCGAAGATCGCGATCCCGCCGATCAGCCCGCCGTAGACCATGGGGTCGCTCCAGCCGTGCATGGGCTGCTGGATCAACGCGAAGACCGGCGCGCCCAGGCCGACCGCCGAGAAGAGGATGCCGAGCCAGTCGATGTGGCGGTCGGCATCCGGGTTGACGCTCTCGCGCACGACGCGGTGGGCGATCAGCATCGTGACCGCGATCAGCGGCACGTTGACCCAGAAGATCGCGCGCCAGGAGATCGCCTCGACCAGCGCCCCGCCGCCGGCCGGACCGAGGACGGTGGCGATTCCGGTCCAGGCCGTCCAGGTCCCGACCGCGCGACCGCGTTCTTCGCCCTCGAACGTGGCGGCGAGGATGGCGAGAGAGCCCGGCACGAGCAGCGCGCCGGCGAAGCCCTGAAGGGCCCGGGCCCCGATCAGGACGGCCGTCGAGGGGGCGATCGCGCACATGATCGACGTCACCCCGAAGAGGCCCAAACCGATGATGAAGATCCGGCGGCGTCCGAACTGGTCGCCCAGCGAGCCGCCGACCAGGAGCAGCGAGACCAGGGCGAGCAGGTAGGCCTCGACGACCCACTGCTGATCGGCGAGACCGACTCCCAGATCGTCGCTGAGCGCCGGGAGCGCGACGTTGACCACAGTCGCGTCGAGGAAGACGACAGTTGAGCCCAGGATCGTCGCGACCACGGTGAGCCGATTGCGGCGAGCGTCAGACAAGACCCATCGAGTCTACGGAGGCGGATCGCGCGGCCTTGGACATCCGTGATTTCCCACGATGCGCCGCGTCCGCGATGGCGCGACACTTGGTGGGTCCGATGCGGGTAAGGGCTCTATTGATCGCGCTGGCGAGCGTCGCGCTCACGGTTGCGCCGGGAGGCGCCGCCCTGGCGCGCCATGGCAAGGCCCGCCCGCGCGGTGCCAGGGCGGCACTGCCGACCGGCTGCGCGCACGGCGGTGCGCCCTTCGCCACCAACGGGCCCAGGGGCCGCAAGCGGATCGCGATCGGCTTCGACGACGGCCCCAGCGACTACACGTCCCGGGTCCTGCGGGTGCTGCGGCGCTTCGACTCGCACGCCACCTTCTTCGAGATCGGCCAGGAGACCCCGGGCCGCGCCCAGACCATGAAGAAGATCCTCCGCCAGGGAAACGAGATCGGCAACCACTCGCTCCACCACGAGGCCTACCCGTCGTCCGGATCGATCCACGAGACGGACCGCCTGATTCGCAGGGCGACCGGGTTCCGGCCGTGCGATTTCCGACCTCCGGACGGGGCGGTCAACAGCGGGCTGATCTCGCGTGCCCACGCCCAGCACCTGGTCACCGTCAACTGGGACGTCGACCCGCGCGACTGGGCGACCCCAGGCACCTCAGCCATCGCCTCCAACGTGATCCACAACGCCCACAACGGCTCGATCGTGGTCATGCACGACGGGGGCGGCAACCGCAGCGAGACGGTCGCCGCGCTCCCGGCGATCTTCTCCCACTTCAGACACCGCGGCTACAAGTTCGTCACCGTGGCCGAGCTGCTCGGCCACAAGTTCATCTATCCGCCGGCGCCCTAGAGCCCTACGGCTCCGGCGGCTCGCGGAGCTGGTGGGCGGGCGTGAAGAAGTTGCGCCGCGCCAGGGTGATCGCCATCAGGGCGGCGATCGAGACCGCGCCGAGCAGGACGTAGAGGAGGATGAGCTGCAGGCGGACCGCGTCGGTCGGGTTCGCGCCGGCGAGCAGCATCCCCACCATCGTCCCGGGAAAGAAGATCAGTCCGGTCGTCTTCGTCGAGTCGACGAGCGTGATCATCCCGGAGCGCAGGCTGCGCCGGACCAGCGGTGTGACCGCCTGAGACGAGGTCGCGCCGAGCGCCAGGGTCGCTTCGATCTTGCGGGACTGATCGTGGACGTCCTCGCCGAGCCGGTTCAGGGCCACCGCCGCCGCCGTCATCGAGTTGCCGATCACCATTCCTCCCACCGGGACCAGATAGCGAGGGGTCGCGGGAAAGATGCCGAGGGCGATCACCAGGCCCAGCGTCGCCGCCGCCGCGACCGCCAGCGCGATGAGCAGCGGCACGAACGCGTTCGGCACCTGCTTGGCGCGATGGCGTGCCGTGAACGCGCCGAAGACGACCATCACGGTGATCAGGGCCAGCACGAGCAGCGCCGAGTCCTGATCGAAGATCAGCGTGATCACGTAGCCGATCGCCGTCAGCTGGATGAGCGAGCGGACGACCGCGATTCCGATGTCCTCCTCGAGATCCGCGTGCCAGGCGCGCGATGCGATCGCCGCGATCGCGACCAACGCCAGCGCCGCCGCCACCTCGCCGATGGTGACGTGGATCGAGGAAGCCGCCACCGGGAGCATCAGGTGGCGTCCTCCGCGGCAGCGATGGCGGGCTCGGGGTCTTGAAGGAGCTCCTCCGCCGCACCCTGCGCCGTCACCCGGCCTCCCTCGATCCGCACGACGTAGTCGGCCAGGCGGCGCGCCTGCTGCATGTCGTGGGTGACGACGACGATCGAGATCGAGGTCCGCGCGCGCAGCCCGCGCAGCGTCGACTCCACGGCCTCCCGCGCCGCCTGATCGAGCGCCGAGGTGGGCTCGTCGAGGAGCAGCACGCGAGGGTCCAGCGCGAGCGCCCGCGCCAGCATCACCCGCTGCTGCTCGCCGACGGAGAGCTTGGCTCCGTCCCGGTCCTCGAACGCCGGGTCGAGCCCCGCCAGCTCGAGGCAACTGCGCGTGTCGAAGCTGTGCCCGGCGAGCCGGGGGCCGTAGGCGACGTTGTCGTGGACGGTGCCGTCGATCAGGGCGGGCAGCTGCGGCACCAGGCTGACCTCCCGGCGAAGGTCGAGCGGATCGCGCTCGCGCACGTCGACCCCCTCGTAGACCACGCTGCCCTCGTCGGGATCGGCCAGCCGGTTGAGCAGCCTCAGGAGCGTCGACTTGCCACTGCCGGAGGGCCCGACGATCGAGCTGGCGCCCACCGGCAGCCGGGCGTTGAGGTCGCGCAGCACGAGCTTGCCTGACCGCGAGTAGCTGACCTCGTCCAACTCGAAGAGCACGGTTCGATTATCCGACCCGGGCCTAAATCGATCCGCATAATCGGTGCCGTGGCCAGGGCGAAGAGCAGATCCCCGTTGGAGGACGCGCCCAGGGAGAAGATGCCGAGCAGGCTCGACCCGATGCTCGCCAAGCCGGGCCAGGTCCCGGAGTCCGATTCCGAGGAGTGGGCCTACGAGGTCAAGTGGGACGGGATCCGGGCGCTGGGCTATGCCGATCGAGGCGGGTGGTGCATGCTCAGCCGCAGAGGCGAGGATGTCGGCGCTCGCTATCCGGAGCTGGAGGCGATCGCCGAGGCACTCGGCGATCACAGCGCGATCCTCGACGGCGAGGTGGTCGCCCTGGACGAGCAGGGCCGACCGCGCTTTCAGCTGATCCAGAGCCGTATGGGCCTGACCTCGCCGGCCGCGGTGAAGGCGAGGATGAAGCAGCAGCCGGTCGATTACGTGATCTTCGACCTGCTCCACCTCGACGGGCGCTGCGTGCGCGAGCTGCCCTACCTGCGGCGCCGCGAGCTGCTCGAGGGCCTTGGGCTCGATGGGCCGCGGTGGCGGACGCCGGCATACCGCCTCGATGGCGGCCCCGACCTGCTCGAGGCCGCCCGCCGGCAGGGGCTGGAGGGGATCGTCGCGAAGCGCACCGACAGCCCCTATCGCCCGGGCAAGCGGACCGGGGAGTGGATCAAGACCAGGGTCTGGCGCCGCCAGGAGTTCGTGATCGGCGGCTACATCCCCGGCGAGGGCCGCCGAGCGAAGCGGGTCGGCTCGCTGCTGGTCGGCTACTACGACAAGCGGCGCTCTGAGCTTCGCAGGGGCCAGCGGCAGACCCTCCACTTCGCCGGCGGCGTCGGCTCCGGCCTGAAGGAGAGCGACCTCGACTTCCTGACGAAGGAGCTCCGCAAGCGCGAGCGCCCGGACACCCCGTTCGACGTGGGCGCGCCCACCGGGCCCAAGGCCCGCCTCGCGGTCTGGTGTGAGCCCGAGCTCGTCTGCGAGGTCTCCTGGACCGAGTGGACCAACGAGGGAACCCTCCGGCAGCCCGCCTTCAAGGGCATGCGCTCGCCCGACGACAAGGATCCGCGCGAGGTCGTCAACGAATTCCCCCAGACCGATTAGTTCCGCCCGTTCCGCCCGTCTACATGGGCACGGGACGCAAGACAACGCCCGGTTGCCGAGAGCATCCCAGGGGTAGTCTCCGCAATGTCGAAGGATTCGGATCGAGGTGATTGAGCGTGGCTAGGGCCATATGGAGTGGATCGATCAGCTTCGGGCTGCTGAACGTGCCCGTGAAGCTCTACAGCGCGGTCTCCAAGCAGACCGTGCGCTTCCGCGAGCTTCGCGAGGGCGACGGCTCGCGCGTGAAGCACAAGCGCGTGGCGGAATCCGACGGCAAGGAGGTCCCCTACGAGAAGATCGTCAAGGGCTACGAGTACGCCCCGGATCAGTACGTCGTCCTGACCAAGGACGAGCTCTCCGAGCTCGAGCCGCAGCGCAGCCGCGCGATCGAGATCCAGGACTTCGTCGACCTCGACGACATCGACCCCATCTACTTCGAGCAGCCGTACTTCCTCGGCCCCGACAAGGGCGCAGCCCGCGCCTACGCGCTGCTGGTGCAGGCGATGAAGGAGTCGCGCAAGGTCGCGATCGCCCGCTTTGTCCTTCGCAACAAGGAGCACCTCGCGGCGATCCGCCCCATGGACGACGTGCTCACCCTGACCACGATGCGCTTTCACGACGAGGTCACCTCCCCCAATGACCTCGACGGCGAGGTCTTCGACGAGGACAAGCCGAAGAAGCCCGAGGCGCGCGAGCTCGAGATGGCCAAGCAGCTGATCGGCTCCCTGACCAGCGACTTCAATCCCGGCCAGTATCGCGATGAGTACCGCGAGGAGCTGCTCGACCTGCTCGAGCGCAAGGCCGCGGGCAAGGAGGTCGTCAGCGCGCCGACCGAGGAGCCCAAGCCGACCAAGGCCCCGGACCTGATGTCCGCCCTCGAGGAGAGCCTCGCGGCGGTCCGCGGCGAGGAGGCCGAGACCGATGGCAAGGCGAAGGCGAAGGCGAAGCCAAAGGCCAAGTCCTCCTCCAGGTCGAAGAGCACGTCCAAGTCGAAGAGCTCTTCGAGCTCGAACGGCCGGAAGAGCAGCACGCGCAAGAAGACGAAGGCCAAGGCCTAGCGGCCCAGCTTGCCGGCGAGGGCAAAGAAGCGGGACCAGGAGGTCACGGTCGGCCGCCGCAAGCTCAAGCTGACCAACCTCGACAAGGTCCTGTACCCGAAGACGGGCACCACCAAGGCCGAGGTGATCGACTACTACGCCCGGGTGGCCGACGTGCTTCTCCCCCACCTGCACGACCGCCCGCTGACGCTGCGGCGCTTCCCGGAGGGCGTCGGCAAGCCGCAGACCTCGTTCTTCGAGAAGAACTGCCCGAAGCATCGCCCCGAGTGGGTGAAGACCACCCCGATCTACGTGGACCGGCGTGCGGGAGAGATCGACTTCTGCATGTGCCAGAACCTCCCGACGCTCACCTGGATGGCGCAGCTCGCGGCGCTGGAGCTCCATCCGTCGCTGTCCAAGGCGAGGCGAATGGAGCAGCCGACCGTTCTCGCGTTCGACCTCGATCCCGGGGCCCCCGCCGGGTTGGTCGAATGCTGCAGGGTTGCATTGCGGGTGAGGGAGCTGTTCGGGGCGTTCGGGCTCGATGGCTTCCCGAAGGTCTCCGGCGGCAAGGGCCTGCAGATCTACTTCCCGCTCAACACCGGGGTCACCTATGAGCAGACCAGCCCGTTCGCCAAGGCGGTCGCGCAACTGCTGGAGAAGCAGACCCCCAAGGAGGTCGTCTCGAAGATGGCGAAGGTCGACCGGCGCGGCAAGGTGTTCGTCGACTGGAGCCAGAACCACCAGAAGAAGACGACCATCGCCGTCTACTCGCTGCGAGCGCGAGAGCACCCGACCGCCTCGATTCCCCTGCACTGGCGCGAGGTCGAGCGCACGGCCAAGGGTGGCGATCCGGACAAGATCCGCTTCGAGATCCCGGTCGCGATCAAGCGGATCGAGAAGGAGGGCGACCTGTTCGAGCCGGTCCTCTCCACGAAGCAGAAGCTGCCGGACCTGGCCGAACTCGAGACCGGGTAGCACGCTCCCTTTGCCCTCCGAGCGCCCTGCAAGGGTGCGCGGCGTGCGCCCGCGTCCGGGCGCGAGGCAACCACAAGGAGGAATTCATGGCGTTTCTGAAGACGGGAGCCGCGCGCTGGGTCGTGCCGGCCGCCCTGGCCGCGGTGCTTGCGGCGGCCCTGCTGGTCACCCCGGTGATCGGAGCGGGCAAGGGGGTCACGGCGAAGAAGGTGAACAAGACGATCGCCAAGAAGACGAACGTCACCGAGTTGACCATCGCCGGGGCGCCGAGCCTGTCGAGCTCGCAGACGATTCTCGGAACCCTGAGCCTCGGCCAGGGCAGCTACGACATCACGAGCACATTCGACGTGCGGCAGAACGCCATGGGCGCCAACGTCCAGTGCGTCCTGCGGCTCAACGGCGTCGGCCAGGATCAGTCCGACACGTTCGTGGGCACGGGAACGATCTCCGACCAGAGCAGCGTCGCCATGGAGGTCGTGGGCCAGGCGAAGGCGGCCACCACCGCCCAGCTGCTCTGCTCGTCCACCCAGGCGGCGAATGTCAATCACGCCGAGATCACGGCTCTGAAGGTCCCGCGCGTGAGAATCATCCGCGGCTAGTGATCCAGGCCGCGCTGCTCCCCGTAGCCTGGGCTGCAGCGTCGCCCGCCTGAAAGTCACGGGGCGCCGGTCGGAAGCACCTAGGGATCGACCGGCGCCTCGAGACGCTTGCCCGCCCGTGACTAGAGCTGCTGCCTGACGACGGGGTTGCGGTTCGCCGCAACCTCGTCGAGCCGGCGGACCGGGGTCGTGTAGGGCGCTCCCTGCGCGATCCCGGGATCGTCGCCCGCCTCGTCGAGGATCGCGTCGATCGCCTCGGCGAAGGCGTCGAGCGTCTCCCGCGTCTCGGTCTCGGTCGGCTCCACCATCAGGGCCTCGTCGACCAGCAGCGGGAAGTAGACCGTCGGCGGGTGCATGCCATGGTCCAGCAGCCGCTTGGCGATGTCGAGCGTCTTGATGCCGAGCTCCTTCTTCGCCGGAGCGCCGGAGAGGACGAACTCGTGCATCGGCCGGTTCCCGAAGGCGACGGGCGCGTACTTCCCCGCCTTCCCCCCGCTCAGCTTCGCCAGGAGGTAGTTGGCGTTCAGCACCGCCGTCTCCGAGGCCTCCTGCAGGCCGTCGCCGCCGAGGCTGAGGATGTAGGCGTAGGAGCGCACGAAGACGCCGAAGTTGCCCTGGAAGCCGCGCAGCCGGCCGATCGACTTTGGCCGGTCGAAGTCGAGATCGAATGAGGGCTCTCCCCCGTTCTGCGGCTCGGTGCGGACCACCTGCGGGCGCGGCAGGAACGGCTCGATCCGATCGGAGCAGGCGATCGGCCCGGCGCCGGGGCCGCCTCCCCCGTGCGGCTGCGAGAACGACTTGTGCAGGTTGACGTGGACGATGTCGAAGCCCATGTCGCCCGGCCGCGAGCGGCCCATGATCGCGTTCAGGTTGGCGCCGTCGTAGTAGAGCGTGCCTCCCGCCCCGTGGACGATCGAGGCGATCTCCTCGATGTTCTCGTCGAACAGCCCGAGCGTGTTCGGGTTGGTGAGCATCAGGCAGGCGGTGTCGTCGCCGGCCTTCGAGCGCAGGTCGTCGAGGTCGATCCCGCCCTTCTCGTTCGAAGCGAGCTTCACCACCTCGTAGCCGGCCATCGTCACCGTCGCGGGGTTGGTTCCGTGGGCGGTGTCGGGCGTCAGCACCTTCGTCCTGTTCTCCCCGCGGTCGGCGTGGTAGGCGCGGGTCAGGAGCAGGCCGGCCAGCTCGCCATGCGATCCGGCCGAGGGCTGCAGGCTGACGTGAGCAAGGCCGCAGATCTCCGAGAGCGACTGCTGGAGCAGCCACATCAGCTCGAGCGCGCCCTGCGCGCGCCTGGGCTCCTGCGCCGGGTGCAGCCGCGCGTGGCCCGGCAGCGCCGCCACCCGCTCGTTGAGGCGCGGGTTGTGCTTCATCGTGCACGAGCCCAGGGGGTAGAAGCCGGTGTCGAGGTCGAAGTTCCGCCGCGAGATCCGGTTGTAGTGGCGGACGATCTCGGGCTCCGAGATCTCGGGGAGCTCCGCCGGCTTCTCTCGCAGGAGGCTCCTCGGGATCAGCTCCTCGATCGGGCGCTCATCCACGCCGGACTCTGGCAGGGTCGCCGCGCGGCGTCCCTCGACAGAGCGCTCGTAGATCGTGGTCGCGCGGTCGCGCTGCATCGGGGTCTCGTTCAGGTCCGGGCCCAGGGGCTTCGGCTCGCTCACGACGCCACCCCCTCGGCCACCTTCGAGCCGCCCAGTTCGGCGACGGCACGGCCGAGCACGTCCGCGAGGCGGTCGATGTCCGCCCTGCTCCGGCGCTCGGTGATGGCGACCAGCAGCCCGTTCTCGTGCTCGGCGTAGTCGCGGCCCAGTGGATAGCCGGCGCCGATGCCCTCCGCGGCGCAGCGGTCGAGCACCTGGGCAACCGGCGCGTCCAGGCTGACCGCGAACTCGCGAACGACCGGGGCGTCGTGCAGCAGCTCCACGCCGTCGAGGTGGGAGAGCCGCTCCCGGGCGTAGGCCGTGCGGCGGACCAGCAGCTCACCGAGCTCTACGAAGCCGCGCTTGCCGAGCCAGGCCAGGTGGATCATGCCCGCCAGCGCGTTGAGCGCCTGGGCCGTGCAGATGTTGTGGGTCGCCTTCTCGCGGCGGATGTGCTGCTCGCGGGTCTGGAGAGTGAGGACGAAGCCGCGGCGGCCGTCGACGTCCGTGGTCTCGCCGGCGATGCGGCCGGGCATGCGTCGGATGTGCTCCTCCGTGGCGCAGAAGAATCCGAATGAGGGCCCGCCGTAGTCGAGCCGGTTGCCGAGCGGCTGGCCCTCCCCCACGGCGATGTCCGCACCGCATTCGCCGGGCGGCTTGAGAACGGAGAGCCCGATCGGGTCACACGCGACGACGACCAGGGCGCCGTGCTCCCTCGCCTTCGCGCCGAGCGCCTCGATGTCCTCGACGCCTCCCAGGAAGTTCGGCTGCTGGAGGAAGACGGCGGCGGTCTCATCGTCGATGGCCTCGGTCAGGGCGGCTGCGTCGGTCACGCCGCCGGCCAGGGGAATCTCAACGAGCTCGGTCCCATAACCGGCGCCGTAGGTGATCAGTGACTCGCGGCTGTGCGGGTGAACCCCGCGAGAGGCGACCAGCTTCTTGCGCCCCGTGGCGCCGATCGCGAGGTAGGCGGCGGAGGCGACGGCGGATGGGCCCTCGTAGAGGGCCGCGTTCGAGACGGGCAGGCCGGTGAGCTCCGACATCGCGGTCTGGAACTCGAACATCACCTGCAGCCCGCCCTGGGAGATCTCGGGCTGATACGGCGTGTAGGGCGTCAGGAACTCCGAGCGGCCGATGATCGCGTCGACGATCGACGGTACGTAGTGGTCGTACATCCCGGCGCCCAGGAAGCTCGTCTCCTCCTCGGCGTGCGCGTTCCGCTCGGCGAGGCCGGCGAGCCGGTCGTACACCTCCGTCTCGGGCTTGCCGTCCGGCAGCTCCAGCGAGCGGTCGAGGCGGACGGCCTCGGGAATGACGTCGAAGAGCTCGTCGATCGAGGAGACGCCGATCGCATGGAGCATCTCCTGACGGTCGCGGTCAGTTGCGGACGTGTAGCGGCTCACCAGAGACAATCGTAGTGAGAGGCGCAGCCGCCCCCCGGGGCGCTCGCGCGCCCCGGGGTGCGTGCCGGCCTCGAATCAGTGCCGCGAGTGCTTCGGCTGACCCGTTGCCGGGTCGAGGAACAACCGCCCGTTACGCCGCTCGTGGCCGAACGCGAACATCCCGTTGAGGGAGCCCGCCCTGGCGTCGAACGACTGGTTGCCGATCCGACCGGTTCCCCAGTTGTCCTCGATGAACCGCAGGACCGAGGACTGGTCGGTGATCGAGTGGTCGACGTAGTTCCGCCGCGCGAACGGTGAGACCACCAGCAGCGGCTGACGCGGACCGTAGCCGCAGCGATCCTGGTAGTCGCCCGGATGGGTCGTGCCGCAGAGCCCGGCCCCGAACAGCGCGTCGTTCGCCGGATCGCTCGACGGGTTGACGATCGGGCTCATCTGATGGTCGTACCAGCCGTCGGAGTCGTCGTAGAGGATCACCACGGCGGTGCTCTTCCAGCTGTCCATCTTCTGGAGCCGGTTGATCGCGTCCACCAGGAACTGCTGCTCGTCGAGCGGGCCCGAATAGCCGGCGTGTCCGTCCTGGTAGGCGGCGGCCTTCAGGAAGCTCACCGCGGGCAGGTGGCCGGACTTCGCGGCCTGCCAGAACTCCGGCAGGTCGTACTGGTGGTTCGCCTGGTCGGTCTTCCCGATCATCGAGGGCGAGCTCGGCGGCAGGTGCTGCGGATTCGCCGTCGAGCTGTAGTACTGGAACGGCTCGTGGTGCGGGATGTAGTCCTTGCTCGTCCCGCCCCCGAGGTTGGCGTGACTGGCGTTGCAATCGCCGAAGCCGCCCTCGAACCAGCCCCAGGTGATGCCCTTCGCGTTGAGGAGGTCGCCGATGTTCCTGTTGTTCGGGTCGGTCGAGGCCGTGTTGTCGCGGGTGTCGCAGATGTCGCCGGTCGGCTGCGGATCGCCGATCACCGTGTCGTTCGAGGTGACGGCCGAGCTGGTCTGCGCGAACCCATGGGTCTGGCCGCTGACCAGGCTGAGCGCGCCGGGCGTCGAGGGCCCGAACACGGTGTCGTAGGAGTTGTCGCTCATCGCGAAATGCTGCGCGTAGTTCCACAACCCCGTCACGGTGTTGCCGTCGTAGTAGTCCATGACCAGGCCCGGCTTGCCGATGTCCGGCGGCGGGCACGACTCGCGCTGGGTGAACTCGACGAACTTGTCCATCAGGCCGCCGTCGAAGGCCTGCTGCTCCTGCTTGTAGCCGTGGCCCTGATCGCAGGTGAGCGCCTCGGAGCGATCCAGCCGCTCTGGGTTCGCCGAGTTCGGGTTGTCGGCCAGCAGGCTCTCGGTGAGCCCATTGACGCTCGGCGTCCCGCGGGCGGGCATGAAGCGCGGCTCGCCGGGCGGGTTCGCGGCGTTCGGGTAGGTCCCGAAGTAGTGATCGAATGAGACGTTCTCCTGAAAGAGCACCACCAGGTGCTTGACCGGGGTCGCGGTGGCGTGCTCGGACCTGCGGGCCGAGCGATGGTGCCCCGGTGAGGCCACGGCGACACTCGCCACCGTCGCCGCCGCCAACAGCCCGAAGGCGATCGACATCGTTCTGCGATGCATTGAGCCCTCCTGAATCGGATTGATTGGAGTGGCCCCGAACCGGCGTTTTCTCCCACCGCCCCGGCTTCTCCCGGCCGCGGATGATTCTGCGATGCGGCCGCCGGGCGGTGGTTGCCCAGACGTGAACCGCTAGGAGGACTTGTCCGTGGGCTCCTGGGCGCGGTAGGTGACCACCTCGACCCGCTCGAGGGTGACCATCCCGTCGGTGACCATCTCGTCGAGCTTGGGCATGATCGCTTCGATCTTCTCCGCGGTGTCTGCCACCTCGATCACGATCGGGAGGTCCTCGGAGAGCCGCAGGATGCGCGCCGTGTGCAGATGCGAATTCGCCCCGAAGCCCTCGACGCCCCTGAGCACGGTCGCTCCTGCCATCCCCTCCTGGCGGAGCATCTCGACGATCGCCTGGTACAGGGGCTTTCGGCCGTGCTTATCGGACTCCCCGATGAAGATCCGCAGCAGCTTGCCCTCCCCCTCGAGCTTCACAGCGTCCTCCCGAGGGCGAGGCCCGTGAACGCCGCGAACATGCCGATGGCGACCATCCCGACGGAGTTCACCAGAGCGAGGCCGACCGCGCCGTCCTCGGCGAGCTTGACGCTCTCGTAGGCATAGGTCGAGAACGTCGTGAAGGAGCCGAGATAGCCGATCCCGAGCGCGACCCGCCAGTTCGGATGCGGCAGGAGCCGCTCGGTCGTGAGAGCGACGAGCAGACCGAGGGCGAAGGCGCCGGCCACGTTGACCACGAATGTTCCCCAGGGGAACTGCCCGTGGGTCAGGTCGCTGATCCGGCCGTCCAACCAATAGCGGCTGACCGCGCCCGCGGCACCGAACACGGCAACCAACACGTACGTCACTGAGGACCTCCTGCTGTCTCTGGCATCGACGTAGAGGCCATCAGCGGCACGGAACCGCGGTTAGGAGCGAGCCTCATCGCTCGGCGGGGCAGGATAGCCGAGGCGCTCAGGAGCGGTCGTGCCTGCGTGCCTCGCGCAGGATGGAAACCGTGAGCAGGAACGCGACGGCGGCCGGCATCACGACCCAGGCGGCGTCGGGGTCGCTTACGAGCGCGGTGAGAGCGAGCGCCGCCACCACGCCCAGGGCCGTGACCCAGTCGTCACCGACGACGAACTCCCAGACGCCGGCCAGGAACTCGCCGATGGCCTTCATGCGTGCGCGGCCCGGGCTCCGGACGCCACGCCCTTCCGAAAGGCCCGCACCAGGGTCAGCGAAAGGAGGAGCACGGCCGGCACGATCGCCAGCAGGGCGGCGTCGCCACCAGGCCAGCTCGCCCCGGCGCCCTCCGCTCCCCAGAAGATGCCGAACGAGGTGAGCATCACCCCGACGCTGAACTTCATCGCGTTCTCCGGGGCGCGAGCCAGCGGACGGTGAAGGGCCAGTCCCGCGAGCGCGACCAACACGACGGCGGCGATCGCGGCCGCGGCGGCGAGACCCACCCGATGCTGATTTGCTCCGAAGGTAAGCGCGATGAAGACGACCTCGAGGCCCTCGAGGAGGACCCCTTTGAACGAGATCGCGAAGGCGTAGCCGTCGAATCCGTCGTGCCGGGGACCGGCTGCTCTCGCCGCGGCGGTCTCCTCGCGGAAGATCTCCCCTTCGTCGTGCGAGGCCTTGAGCCCAGCGCCGCGAAGGATCGCCTTCCGCAGCCACTGGAGCCCGAAGACCAGGAGGAGGCCTCCGACCACCAGGCGAAGCGTGTCGATCGGCAGCGACGTGAGGCCCGGCCCGAGGATCGCAGTGGCAGCCGCGAGCGCGAGCGCGGCGGCAGCGCACCCGCTCAGCGCCGAGCGCCAGCTTCGGGTGGTCCCAACCGCCAGCACGATGGTCAGCGCCTCCACCGCCTCGACCGCACACGCGGTGAAGACCGATAGTGCGAGCGCCAGCTCCTGGCCGCTCACGGCGACGGCCTCATGGGTCGAAGACTAGTCCGACTCCTGGAGCAGCTTCTTGTAGGCCGCCGCGTCCATCAGCGAGTCGGCTTCCGGCGGATCCGAGAGCTTCACCTTGACCATCCAGCCCTCGCCGTAGGGGTCCTGATTGATCTTCTCCGGGTTCTCCGCCAGCGCCGAGTTGGTCTCGGTCACCTCGCCGGAGAGGGGCGCGTAGACGTCCGAGACAGCCTTCACGGACTCGACCTCGGCGTAGGCCTCGTCCTTCGTCAGCGCCTTGCCCACCTCGGGCGGCTCGTAGAAGACGACCTCGCCGAGTGCGTCCTGGGCGTACCAGGTGACCCCGAAGGTCGCGGTGTCTCCCTCGATGCGCGCCCAGTCGTGCTCTGGGTAGTAGCGGAGGTCGTCTGGGTAATTCTCGTCCATGGTCAAACGGGTTGCTCCTCGGCTTCGCCTGCGGAGCACCCTCGCATAAAACCTATCCATCCTTTGAGTAGAGCGGCCGCTCGCGGATCTCGGCGGCGCGCCGCTTGCCGCGGACGTCGATCTCGATCTCGGCCCCCGGCTCGGCCAGGTCGGTGCGGAAGTAGCCCATGCCGATGCCGACCTCGAGGCACGGCGACAGCGTGCCGCTGGTCACCACCCCCGCCTGCTCGCCGCCCGAGACGATCGCGTTGCCCTGCCTTGGGATCCCGGCGCCGGTGATCACGAAGGGCTCGAGGACCTCCCTCGGTCCGTTCTCGCGAACCTTCCTGCAAGCCTCAGAACCGGTGAAGCCGGTGTCCTCCTTGACGCACCAGCCGAGCCCCGCCTCGATCGGGGTGCGCTCCTCCGTCAGGTCGTTGCCGTAGAGGCAGTAGTTGACCTCGAGGCGCAGCGTGTCCCGGGCCCCGAGGCCCGTGGGGCTTGCGCCGCCCTCGACCAGCGTGTCCCACACCGCCCTGGCGTCGTCGGGCGGGATCAACAGCTCGACGCCGTCCTCGCCGGTATAGCCGGTCCCGCAGACGAGCGCCGGGCTGCCGGCCACCGGCAGCTCCGCGGTCTTGAGGCGGGGCGGCAGCTCACCGTCGGTGACGCGCTGGACGATCTGGCGCGCCTCCGGCCCCTGAACGGCCAGCATCGCGTACGAGTCGATCCGATCGTGGACTTCGGCCTCGAACTCGACAGCGTGTGCCTCGAACCACTCGAGGTCGCGTTCGTGGTTGGCGGCGTTGGTGACGGTCAGGTAGCGGTCCTCGCCCAGCCGGTAGGTGAAGAGGTCATCGAGGACGCCTCCGTCATGGCGGCAGAGGCACGAGTACTGCGCGCCGCCGATGGCGATCTTCGAGACGTCGTTGGAGAGCAGCCGCTGCAGCAGCTCCGCCGCCTGGGGCCCCTCGGTCTCGATCTCGCCCATGTGGGAGACGTCGAAGACCCCGCACGAGTTGCGGACGCGCAGATGCTCGGCCTTGATCCCGTCGTACTCCACGGGCATCTCCCACCCGGCGAAGGGCACGAGCTTCGCCCCAGCGCCGACGTGGGCTTCGTACAGCGGCGTCCTCTTCAGCGTCCCTGCTTCCATCGCGGGGGACGATACTGCCGCGCAATGGGACTGACCGAGGCGCAAATGGCTGGATGCGGAGCAGGACGCCCGCCGCGCCCTGCACGGCTGACCCTGCGGGATACTCCGCCCCGATGTCCGTCCCCGAAGAGGATCTGATCGAGCGTCTGCGCCGCACGTACGAGCTCTTCAACGCCGAGGAGTTCGACGCGGCCGTCGAGATGGCCCACCCGGACATCGTCTTCGTCAGGACGGGTGGCCAATCGGAGCTGAGAGGCGCGGACGCACTGCGCGCGTGGATGGAGCCGGACGCGTTCGAATCTCAGGTCATCGAACCCGAGGACTTCGAGGCCGCTGCGAACAGGGTCCTCGTTCGTCAGCATGCGACCGCCCGCGGGGCCGGAAGTGGAATTGAGGTCGACATCGTGTCCTGGACGCTTTGGACGTTCGACGACGACGGAAAGGTGACGCGCATGCAGTTCTTCCTCCCGAACGAGGAGGACGAGGCGCGCCGGGCGCTCCGCGGCGGCTAGCGCGGGGCAGCTACTTCAGGAAGTCCGGGACGTCGATCTCGGACTCAGAGATCCGCAAGTCGGACAGTGACTCCTGACTCCGACCGACGGCTGCCGGGCGGCGCTCCGCCGCCCGTGCCGTGAACTCCGGCGCGCGGGCGATCATCTCGAAGCCCTCGAACCCGGTGGCGATCACGGTGACACGGACCTCCTCGTGCATCGAGGAGTCGACGACCGCTCCGAAGACGATGTTGGCGTTCGAGTCGGCGGCCTGGATGCACATCCGCGCGGCCTCGTTGACCTCGAAGAGGCCGAGGTCCTCGCCGCCGGTGACGTTCAAGAGCATTCCCTTGGCGCCGTCGATCTGCTCCTCGATCAGGGGCGAGGTGATGGCCGCCTTGGCGGCCTCGACGGCGCGGTTCTCCCCGGTCCCGGTGCCGACGCCCATCAGAGCCGAGCCGGCCTGATGCATGACCAGGCGGACGTCGGCGAAGTCGAGGTTGATCAGGCCCGGGATCGTGATCAGGTCCGTGATGCCCTGGACGCCCTGGCGAAGGATGTCGTCGGCCTCGCGGAAGGCCTCGAGGATCGTGGTCCGCCGCTCGACGATCTGCAGAAGCTTCTCGTTCGGGACCGTGATCAGGGTGTCAACCTCCTTGCGGAGCCGGTCGATGCCCTCCTCGGCCTGGGCCATGCGCTTCTTGCCCTCGAACTCGAAGGGCTTGGTGACCGCGCCGACGGTGAGGGCGCCGATCTCCTGCTTGGCGATCTCGGCGATCACCGGGGCGGCACCGGTGCCGGTGCCGCCACCCTCGCCGCAGGTGATGAAGATCATGTCCGCGCCCTTCAGCGCGTCCTTGATCTCGTCACGCGACTCAGCCGCCGCGCCGGCGCCGACCTCAGGGTTCGCGCCCGCGCCGAGGCCCTTGGTGAGGTTGTGGCCGATGCCGATCTTGACGTCGGCGTCACAGGCCTGGAGCGCCTGAGCATCGGTGTTGACCGCGACGAATTCAACGCCGCGGAGACCCGCGTCGACCATTCGACTGACGGCGTTGGAACCGCCGCCACCCACTCCGACGACCTTGATTACGGCCAGATATGACGTTTCCATGGTTGGTCCTGCTCCGAGCCCCCCACCCGCTGATTCGGTTGAGGGGCAGTACCGATTTACGGACACGATACGCGGTTTCCTGCAGTCCGCAAGCCTGCAGTCTCGAGTCTCCCTTGAGGGTTCCCGCGGGGTGAGTCTACTATCGAGGTCGAGGTCTAGACTTGGTTGAGGCCTCAGAAAAGCCCTGCAAATGACGTATTTCCAAATCCGGCCTGCGGCGTCCGTTCAGCAGGTCGCCTGACGCCGCCTGATGCCCGAAATCGGCGTGCACGGCTCGTTGCAGTTCCCTCCGGAGCGGCCCCGGTGAGGCCTCAGCCGCCCGAAACCGGCCGGTCCGGCACGCTGACGTCGAGGTAGGAAGGGGTCCCGCGCTCCTCGCCGGAGAGCACGGCGACCGCCGCCTCCCACTTGTCCTGGGCGCGGGCTCCGTCCCCGAAGCGGATCTCGGGCCCGTTGTGCAGGTCGACCACGACCCCGCCGAGTTCCTCGTCCCAGCTCGAGGTGGTGATGCGGTTCTTCAGCGGCCCCGGGGTGGCTCCGAGGATCGCGGCCTGCGCCGCGGCATCCTGATCGAGGCGAACGCCGTGCGCCGCGGCCCCCTCGATCCGAGGCAGCGCCTTGGCGTCGAAGTTCGCGCCGGCGAGCAGATAGCCATCGGCCGAGACCGCCGTTCTCCGCCCGCCGGAGCTGACGAAGGCCACCGGCAGACGCTCGGTGATCGTCACCTCCAGCCCGTGCGGGAAGCTGGTGCTGGCCGCCACGGAGGCGACCGTCGGGAAGCGGGAGACGGCAGCGCGGAGCTGGTCGTCCTTGATGTGGAGGGTCGTCATGTCCCCCGCCGCCCGCTCGACGGCCGACTTGATCTCCCGCTCGTTGGTGGTGGCGCCCTTGATGGTGACGCCGTCGATCGCGAACCAGGAGAGGTTGCGGAACCAGAGCATGTAGCCGCCGTAGAGCACCAGCAGCACGATGGCGGCGGCGAGCAGGCGGCGCCGGAGGACCGCCCCTCTCGGGGCGGGCGCGCTCCTGGCGCGAGCACGACGCGCGGGCCTGGTCCGGCTTACCGCTCGAGTTGCCATCCCTCCGGCCAGCTCACCTCCCCCAGGACCTGCACCTCGGGCTCGAGGGTCACACCGAAGCGCTCGTGGACCCTGCGGCGAGCCTCCGCCATCACCTCGAGGATGTCCGAGGTCGTGGCCCCGCCGGTGTTCTCGACGAAGTTCGCGTGCTTCGGCGAGAGCCGCGCGCCGCCGATCTGGAGCCCACGGCACCCGGCCGCGTCGAGCAGCTGCCCGGCGGAGCGCCCGTCGGCGCGGGAATCGTCGGGGTTCATGAAGGTCGACCCGAAGGTCTTGATGCCGGAGGGCTGGGCCTCCTTTCGCCTGCGCCGCATGTCCGCCATGGTGGCCTTGACGTCGGCCGGATTCGCGCCGGTCAGGGCGAAACTCGCAAGCGCGACGACCTCGCGATCGCCGAGGTTCGAGCCGCGGTAGCGGAAGCCCAAGTCGCCCGGGCGGCGCGCCTCGGATCCGGAGGGCGTGCAGACGGTGACCTGCCCCAGCACCTTCCCGAGCTCGCCGCCGTAGGCGTTCGCGTTCATCCGCACCGCGCCTCCGACGGTGCCGGGGATGTTCACGCCGAACTCGAGCCCGGCGAGGCCCCACCCCGCCGCCTTCGCCGCCGCCGAGGGCAGCCGCGCCCCGCCACCGCAGATGACCTCGGTGCCGCTGTGCTCGATGCGCGTCAGGGTCCCGTTGAGCTTCATCACCAGGCCGCGAAAGCCCTCGTCGGAGACGAGCAGGTTCGAGCCCGACCCGACCACGCCGACGGGCAGGTCCTCGCTCTCGGCCCAGGCGAGCAGCTCGATCACCTGCCCCTCGCTGTCGGGGCGCGCGAAGTAGTCCGCCGAGCCGCCCGCTCGAACGGTGGTCAGACGCGACAGCGAGTAGTCGCGCTCGACTCCCTCCGGAGTGCTCACCTGCCCTCGCTCCCGTTCACCAGGGTCTCGGCGAGCTTGTAGACGTCGCCGGCGCCGATCGTGATCAGGACGTCGCCCTCGCCCAGGCGAGGCCCCAGTGCCCGTGCGGCGAGGTCGGCGGTCGGCAGCCACCAGACGCGCCGGCCGCGCCCATGGTCGGCGGCGGCTCTCGCGACGATCATGCCGCTCACCCCCTCCAGCTCCCCGACCGGCTCCTCGCGGGCCGGATACACGTCGAGGACGGCCACCTCGTCGGCTGCAGCAAGAGCCGCCCCGAACTCCGTCGCCAGGGCCTTGGTGCGCGAGTAGAGGTGCGGCTGGAAGGCAACGATCAGGCGGCGGGGGTCGAGGTCTCGCGCAGCCTCCAGCGTCGCCGCCACCTCGGTCGGATGATGGGCGTAGTCGTCGTAGACACGGGCGCCGTGGGCCTCGCCCTTGAGCTCGAGCCTGCGGGCGACGCCGGGGAAGCGGGCGAGCGCCTGGGCGCAGGCCTCGACGTCGGCCGAGGCGAGCGAGAGACCGCCGAGGGCGGCCAGGGCGTCGGCGACGTTGTGACGCCCCGGGACGCGAAGAGAGACCTCTGTATCGACCCCGGCACCGCGTGCCCGAAAGCGGCTTCCCCCGTCCTCGGCCTCGATGTCCGTCGCGATCAGCTCGGCCTCCCGGGGCGGCTCTCCGGCCGCCGGCTCGAGCGCGAATCGAATCACCCGTCGCGCCTCCTGGCCGGGCAGGTGAACGCCGGCGCCCGTCAGCAGCGCGTTGGCGGGTGCCGCGAAGGCGGCGAAGGCCTCGGAGAGCTCCGCCAGGGAGCCCCAGCGAGAATGGTGGTCGAGCTCGAGGTTGGTGATCACCGCAACCTCCGGCTGGAGCTTCAGGAAGCTGGCGTCGCTTTCGTCGGCCTCGGCGATGACCCAGTCGCCGTCACCCCACCCGGCGTTGGTGGGCTCGCCGTCCGGGCCCGCGCCGGGCAGTTCGCCGCCGAGGAAGAAGGCCGGGTCCCCTCCGCTCGCGCGCAGGGCCCAGATGCACATCGCGGCGGTGGTGGTCTTGCCGTGGGTCCCCGCGATCGCCAGCAGGCGGCGCTGGGAGCAGAGCTCGGCGAGCAGCTCGCCGCGGTGGATCACGCGCTGGCCGCGCTCGCGCGCCCGCTCCAGCTCGGGGTTGTCATCCGGGACGGCGGTTGAGAGGACCACGTCCGCGTCCGGGGGGACCTGGTCGGGCTCGTGGCCGAGGTGCGGCTCGATGCCGGCGGCGCGCAGACGCTCCAGGTAGGAGGACTCGGCGCGATCGGAGCCCGTCACCTCCGCGCCGAGCTGGCGGCAGACCAGCGCGAGCCCGCTCATGCCGGCCCCGCCGATCGCGATGAAGTGGAGCTTCCGCCCCTTCATGCTTCCCATACGGGTGGCTCCTCGGCTGCGCCTGCGGGGCCCCCACGCATCGGCTCGGCCGCCCTCAGGACCTCGCGTGCAATTCGCTCGGCCGCGTCTGGCTTGGCGAGCCTCCTTGCGGCGAGGCTCATCTCCCGCAGCCGGTCCTCGTCGGCGAGCAGCTCGGCGATCGCGGCGCTCAGCCGATCGGCGGTCAGCTCTGCGTCCGGGATCACGACGGCGGCGCCACCGTCGGCCATCCAGCGCGCGTTCGTCGTCTGGTGGTCGGCGGTCGCATGCGGGTAGGGAATCAGGATTGCGGGGCGGCCCGCTGCCGCGACCTCCATCACGGACCCGCCGGCGCGGGCCACGACCAGGTCCGCGGCGGCCAGGACATCCCCGAGGTCGGGTTCGTACTGCAGCAGCGTGTAGCGCTCCGGCCTGCCCCCCTCATCCCAGCGGCGCCGAAGCTCCGGATAGTCGCGGCGGCCGACGATGTGGAGGATCCAGGGCTGGCCGACGTGATCGCCCGGCATCCGCGTGAACGCCTCGAACGCCGCCGTGTTGATGGAGAGCGCGCCAAGGCTGCCCCCCACGACCGTGACGCAGTCCGCCGGCTCCGGTATTCCGAACCGCCGGCGCGCCACCGCCGGATCGGCCTCCAGCACGGCCCGCGGCACCGGCCGCCCCGTCACCACGTAGGGCCCGCCGTCCCGGCCCGGGATCGGAAAGGCCAGGCAGACCCGCTCGGCGCGCCGAGCCAGCATCCGGTTGGCGAGGCCGAGGTGACTGTCGGCCTCGGTCAGGACCAGGGGCAGGCCGGCGCGCACCGCCGCCAGGCCCGCGGGCCCGGCGACGTAGCCGCCGCCCCCCAGCACGACGTCGGCCTTGCGCTGCTGGAGCACGCGGCGGGCCGCGGGGACGGCGCGGGCGGCCCGCCAGGCCGCGCGGGCGGCCTTCAGCGGGTTGCGCCGGTCGAGGCCGCTGACGCGCAGGAAGTCGATCTCGTACCCGGCCGCGGGCACGAGATCCGCCTCGGCGCGCTCGCGCGTCCCGAGGAAGCTGACCTCGGCGCGCTCAGCCCGAAGCGCGTCGGCGACGGCGATCGCCGGCACGACGTGCCCCGCCGTGCCGCCGGCCGCTATCACGACTCGTGCCACTTGCTGCGCGCTTTCTTCTCGTGTTCGTTCCGCCCTCGACCACGCGGAGTCTCGCAGGGCGCGCGGCCGCGCCGCGGCCGGAGCCGGATCGCGAGGACGCCCGTGCGGGCCGCCGGGCCACGTTCAGGATCAGGCCCGCCGCGGCGAGCGTGATCACGAGGCTCGTCCCTCCATAGGAGACGAACGGGAGGGGTACCCCCGTGAGCGGCGCGAGCCCCAGCACCGCGAAGAGGTTGAGGGCCGCCTGCGCCAGGATCAGCGAGGTCAGGCCGGCGGCGAGCAGCTTGCTGAAGCGATCGCGCGCCCGGTGGGCCGCCCGCAGTCCTGCATAGCCGAAGATCCCGAAGAGCCCGACGAGGACGAACATCCCCACGAGCCCGAGCTCCTCGCCGATCACCGCCGCGATCATGTCCGTGTGTGCCTCCGGCAGGTATGAGGCCTTCTGCACGCTCTCCCCGAGCCCGACTCCCGTGAGGCCACCGGAGCCGATCGCGATGGTCGCCTGCTTCGCCTGGAAGCCCGCGCCGCTGGTGTCGCTGTTCGGGTGGAGGAAGCCGGTGAGGCGGGCCTCTTGGTACGGGTGCATCGCCACCATCACGACGGCGATCAGCGCGATCACGGCGCCCACCGGCGCCAGCGTCCGCGGCTTGACGCCGGCGAGGAAGAGGACGCAGCAGACGGCGAAGGAGATCACGATCGCCGTGCCGAGATCGGGCTCCTTGGCGATCAGCAGGACCGACAGGCCCACGATCAGCAGGTAGGGCCCGAGCCCGTTCAGCGTGCGGGCGCGCTTCGGCTCGGACGAGAGGAGATGGGCGCCGTAGAGGACGATCGCGATCTTCGCGAGCTCCGAGGGCTGGAACTGGACCAGGCCGCCCCCGACCCAGCGCTGCGCGCCGTTGACCGTCGTCCCGACTCCGGGCAGCAGGACCGCGAAGAGCAGAAACAGCGAGCCGGCCAGGAGCAGCGGGGTCATCACCTTCGCGGCAGCCACCCCGCGGACCGAGGCGACGCGCATCACCAGCAGGCCGATCGCGCCGAAGATCACCGTGCGCTCGAGGTAGTAGAACCCATTGCCGCCGCTGTTCAGCAGCGAGCGGGCGGAGCTGGCGCTGAAGACCATCACCGCGCCGAAGGCGAGCAGGCAGAGCGTCGCGGTGAGCAGCAGCGAGTACTCGAGCGGCGGCGCTGCCGGCTTGCGTGCCTTCGCCGTGGCCGCGCTCATCCGAGCGCCTCCACCAGCTCGCGGAAGCGGTCGCCCCGCGCCTCGAAGTCCTTGAAGGCGTCGAAGCTGGCGGCCGCCGGGGAGAGCAGGACCACGTCGCCGGCCTGGGCGTCGGCCCTGGCGGCCTCCATCGCCCGCTCCAGCGTGCCCGCCTGGACGATCTCGACTCCCGTCTCGGCGAGTTCGGGCGCCATCCGCTCCGCCGCCTCACCGATCAGGTAAACGGCGACGCAGCGCTCACGGACCGCGTCGGCCAGCGGGACGAAGCTCTCCTGCTTGGGCCGGCCGCCCGCGATCAGGCGGACCCCGCCATCGAAGGCTCTGATGCCCGCCACGGCGGACGCGACGTTGGTCGCCTTGGAGTCGTTCACGTAGAGCACTCCGTCGAGCTCCCTGACCCGCTCGAGCCGGTGGGCGACGCCGCCGAAGCTGCGCAGGCCCTCCGCGACGACATCGCGCGGCAGCCCCGATACGAGTGCCGCCGCGGCCGCTGCCATCGCGTTCTCGACGTTGTGAGCTCCGAGGAGCTGGAGCTCGTCGGCGCGGAGCAGCGGCTCGTCGGCGGCGAAGATGACGCCGTCGCGCATGCTGAGCTCACAGTCCGGGTCGGCCGAGCTCGACTCCGCCGGGCAGAACCGGATACGGCGCGCACAGCCGCCCAGGTCGCGTCCCCGGAGCTCGGTCGTCTGGCCGTTGTAGACCGCCGCGTCGTCGTTGCCCTGGTTGGCGAAGACCCGGAGCTTCGCGTCGAGATAGGCCTCGAGGGTGCCGTGGCGGTCGAGATGGTCGGGAGCCAGGTTGATGAAGACGGCGCACTCCGGCGAGAAGTAGTCCGTGTCCTCGAGCTGGAAGCTCGATGCCTCACAGATGACGGTGGCGTCCGGGTCGATCGCGCCGACGAGCGAGGCCAGCGGGGTACCGACGTTGCCGGCGACCGCGACCGGGCGGCCGGCGGTCCGGTGGATGTGGCCGATCAGCTCGGTCGTCGTGGTCTTGCCGTTCGTCCCGGTGACGGCGCAGAAGGCGTTCGGGATCAGCCGCCAGGCGAGCTCGAGCTCGCCGGTGACCTCGATGCCGCGCTCGCGCGCCGCCCGGATGACGGGGGCGTCCTGAGGCACACCGGGGCTCTTCACCACCGTTCGGGCACGATCGAGTTGCCGTGTTCCGTCCACGCCCAAACTGACTTCGACGCCCGAGCCCTCCAGCCCTGCCGCCTGCTCAGGCGTGCCCGAGTCGACCCCGACCACGGTCTCGCCACGCTCGGCGAGCGCGCTGGCGATCGCGGCGCCGGAGCGCGCCAGGCCCACCACCAGGAAGGGCCCTTCAGGCAGGGGAGGACGCGGCTTCTCGCCTGAGTTCACATAACCACCATGACTGCAATTTCGCGGTGGCGGCGCAAACCCCTTGTAGCGCCGAATCCCGCTTGTCTATGCGGAAAGCGGCACCTTCGCCCGTTGATCGTTGGACCGCTCGGGACCGCTGGAAACCGCTGGGAAAGGGTGGCCTACGGTATTCCTACGGTACGCACTCTGGGGCAGTCGGCCAACCTCGCAGCGCAAGGCAGCGGTCGCGTTTTCGGCCAGCCAGCGATCCAGTTCGCTTACCGGGATCATCCGAACGCGGCCCCGGCGGATCACCTTCAACTCTGGCTGAATGTGTTCCTGAAAGAAGTCGAGACTCACGCCGAGAGACTTGGCCGCTTCCTCGGGACGGAGCGCCTTGCGCGGAACGGTGGCGCGGGCAATCGTGGTCTCGACGGTGCCGCCCATCTAGACGGTCGGGACCCACTGTTCGTCGGGGGCGGCGGGCGCGGGTGCGGGGAGCGCGGCGCTGCGCTTTACCCGGGCGGGCCGAGAATCCTCTACTTCTTCTTGCTCTTCAGCTTGACCTTGCGGGTCTGCGAGCTAGCCGGACCGCCGGACGGCGTGTAGACGACCCTGAGCTTGAGCCCCAGCTTGCCCTTTCGGCGCAGCTTCTTCTTTGCGCCCTTGGTGAGCTTCAATACCAGCCTCACCTGCTGTCTCGTTGTCGCCGTCAGGGTCTGGGTCACCGGCCGCAGCGGCCTGCCCTTCGCCGCGGTGGCGACCGCCGGGTCCGAGGGCACCCCCGCGCTGAGCGTTCCGGCGCCGGGGACGGTCGCCGTGGCGATGATCTTCTTTCCCTTCTTGGCCTTCGGCTTGCCCAGGGTCACCTCGCTCGGGCAGCCGTTGAACGTCCCGGCCGTCCCGACGCACTTGTCCTGGGTCTCATCGCCGAAGCCGTCGTTGTCGGCATCCGGTTCGATCGTTCCCGCGATCATCACGGCCCCGTTTCCACATCCGGATGTCGTGTAGTCGGCGCTGGTGCCGACCGGTTGGGTGCCCGGAAGGAGGTAGGCGCAGGTCGCCGCCGCGTCGATGTAGGTCGAGTGCACCGAGCCCGTCGGGTTGTCCTCGATGTACCAGGCGAGCCGCTGTCCCGCGGCGATCGGGCGGCGGGTGAGCACTTCTGTCACGTGCCCCGCGGTCGAGGGGTCCGCGGTCACGGTCACCGGGATCTCCGGTGCGGCGTTCAGGAAACCGTAGGTCGTGGCGTCGGGGTGAGAGGTTTGGCTCAGGATCCGGATCACGCCGGTGCCGCCGTTGCCGGCAGTCCTGATCCGCACCGCGGTGAACACCCCGCTGACCGGAGCGACGTCGGAAGCGGTGCCCGGCAGGGTCAGATTCGTTACGGAGTCGTGCGCGGTGGAGTTCGTCGGATCGTGGTTGAGATCCGCTCCGAATACCGTCGCCGCTCGGGCCCCAGCGGGTGCAATGAGCATGCAGGCGAAGGCGATGAGCGTGATTCGCAGGGTCATTTTCGACGGCAACTGCTTACCTGGAGTCACCATTCGCCCCCGGGAGAGCTTCGGTCCTCTTCTCAGCGAGTATCGGGTCAGCCTTTGTTCGCGCTCCAGGAGCCACCGCCCCCGGGTGTCTGGTAGCTGCCGGACATGGAGCTGCCCGAAACCGATCCCGAATACGTGATCCCGGGACCGCCAACGGTGCCGAACTTGATGGCGCTGCCGTTCACGGTTCCGTTGATGTCTTCGGTGCCACCCGGATTCGAGAGCTTGATCGTTCCGCTCAGGGTGGACCCCGATTGCTGCCAGTTGAGCACGAAGGTGCCCTTGTAGGCACCGCTGTACTGGCCGTTCCAAGTCCCCGAGAGATCGCCGCCGGCCGCCGTCGTAGTTGATGCGGTCGCAGCGGCCGTGGCGGTTGTGGTCGCGGCGGGCGCGGCTGCCGTCGTCGTGCTCGAGCTGTTGCTGCTGCCACAGCCCGCGCCAATCACGGCCATCGCTGAGACCACGGCCGCCAGCACCAACACGGTTGATCTAGGTCGCATCAGCTCTCCTCCATTCGCTCGTCCCCCTAAGCCGGAAGGCGCTTCGCCTTCCTCAGGCACCTCTTGCGCTTGCGCCGGTCGTGGCGGAACTTCTTTTTGCAGTGCTTTTTCGCCGCCGCTCGCTGGCCGGTCGGGCCAGCCAGTGGACTTGGGCCGGCCAGCGGATTACATGAGGACGTATCGGGATCCTGCGTCTCGTCACCAAGGCCATCGTGGTCGCAGTCCGCTTCAAGGGTCGCGGCGACGGCGATCCGGAATCCGCTGAGTGTGGAGCCGAGCGTCTGCGGGGAGCCATCCGCCGGATCGCCGGCCGTGTTGTCATAACGGGTCGCATCGCCCACAGCCCCATTGACGAAACAGGTCGAACCGAGAGTGTCCATCCGCATCCCGATGACGTCGCCCGGCTGGACCGGGATCTGGGTCGGGTAGGTGACGACCATGGTGTTATTCAGGGTCTCGGCCTGGCTCTTGCCGACGAAGATGAACTGATCGGGCGCTGTCACCGGCCTCATCACGATCAGCTTCCCGGTCCCGGAGCCCTGGAAGCTCCAGCTTGTAATCACCCCATAGCCGGTGGGAACGGCGTAATCGGGTGGCCCCTGCACCGCGGTCTGGACGATGTTGTCCCCCATGCCGCAGGTCGTGGGAGGATTGCCCGTCTCTCCGAGCGTGACCGCGCCGAAGGCGGATGAGGAATTTGCTGCGATCAGCAACACCGTCGCGATCAACAGCCCCAGGGTGCGAGGTCGGGCCGGGGCAGGCATGAGGTCAGTGGGCGACCCGACGGACGCAGCCGAGGACGGTGTTCGCCTCACCGTTCTTGATCCGGCCCTTCTTGGCGGCCTGATGGATCAGCTGGTTGGTCGCCTTCGCTCCCTGTAGCAGGGCAGTCGGGTTGCCACCGCCGGTCATCAGGGCGGCCAGGCTGATGTCGTGATGCTCGAGGCAGGAGCTGAGGCGCTTGGCCTGGCTGGCGTTACCGCCGAGCACCCCGAAGGCGCTGGTCCAGGCGCCACTGGCCACGAGCGCCGCGACCAGGCCGATCCCGATCCAGTGTCCAGGGCGCAAGGCACTGAGGACCGACATTCCTTCTCCTCCGAATTTCTCCCCAGGCTGTCGGGCCCCTCCGGCCGACCGCAGGAGGCTAACCGTGAGCGCCGGCTCGGTCAAGGCCGTTTGGCTGTCGGTTGGCCGGATGGCCGAGGGGAGACAACCGGCGACAACGGGTGACTTGGCGGAAGCTGAGTCGATGTTGCTACACGTGCCCAGAAACACCGGATCCAAGGCTGATCCAGAAGCCGATTAGCCGCGCTGGTCACCTCGAAGAGTGGTCCGAGAGTCCGGCGGCATCGAGGCCATCGCCGGGAGGTGTAAACGAAGGAACCCTCGTTTACGGCTAGGCACGAAACCGCTGCTTTGCATGGAAAGCAGCGGTTTGACGCTGCGCTCCTGCTTCTCGCGCAACGGGGTCACCTTCGCCGAGGGCAAGTCGATTCCTCGGGAGGCGAGCTCGTGCTCCGCTTCCGCTCCTCTGCGCCCGCCGACCCCAGGCCGCTACAAGCTGACGGTCGCCCAGCACCTAGACGGCCAGCGGGTAGTCACGAAGAGCTCGATACGGCTCGGCTGATCATCTTCCGAGTAGCTGTCCTCCCTCGTGCGGTGCCTCCCCATTGCGCGGTGCACCAACCGCCCCCGGCGTCCCGGGGGCGGTTGGCAACGTCTGTTACGAACGCGAGTAAGCGGGCTCGGTTCCCGCGCGCTCGCGCCCGTCAGTGGACTTGGCGCGCCTGCGTCGGCTCGCCTGCTCGGTTCGTGGAGCTTGGGGCCCGAGAGGCTCTGCCCGCAGACGGTACGGGAGCAGCATTGCGGCCGACAGGAGAACCAGCAGTCCCGCGGCCAGAACCACGTTCAGTACGACTATCAGTCCCATTGACACCTTGATCGCCACCTTCCTTGTGGCCTTGCATGGCCTTTGTTCGGGACGACGGTATTTGGCTGCCCCCTAAGCACCGGAAAGCCCCGCGTTAAGAGTTGTCAAAGGATCCGAGGAGCAAGGACGGCACACGAATCGCGTCTCCTTCCGCGTGGATGCAGCAGACTGAGTCGCTCGGAGGCGTAGCCGTCAGATAGCCGCTTTGGACGAAAAGCAGCGCTTTGCATGGAAACAGCGGGGCTCAGCCCTTCATGCAGTCGGCGCACTCGCCGCGAAGGGTGACCTCGTGGCTCGCAACATTGAAATCAGGACGCTTGCCGAGCGCGACGATGGCACCTTCAAGCCGCTCGTCTTCGAAAGCGATCACCTTGCCGCACTTCTGGCAGACGATGTGATGGTGGTGGTGGCCGCCTGGGTCGACCCGCTCGTAGCCTGCGGCGTCGCCGGCGAGCTCGAGTGAGATCAGATGATCGAGCTCGAATCCGGACGGCGATCGACCGCCATAGCCATACGCCTTCAGCTCCTTGAGCTTCAGTGGTTCCGTGTAGCTGGTCGGCGGACGAATCGTTGCAGTCCAGCCGGAGTGGCAGACCGTCTGCTTGCTCGTCGACTGGGTCACGGCCGGATTGAGCACGCCAGGAGTGCAATGGCGATCCTGAGCTTGGCCCTTCAAGTGGCAGCTGTTCGCCACGGGCGGAGCGGGGCAGCCCTGGCCGGTGTGGTAGTCGCAGTGGCTGATGACGAACTTAGCCTTCGATGCTGTTGCGGTCAGTTGCGAGCTGGCCTGTCCAGCCAAGGCAGGAGCGAAGGCGGCAAGCAGCAATGCGACTACGAGCCCCGGCCGTCGCAGCCAACCCATACCGAGAGCCTAGAACCGAAGGTCACAGGTTCGAATCCTGTCGGGCGCGCGGCCGTGCTCGCTCTGACCGCCCTGGCCATTGCCGTCCGGCACTCCACCTCCCAGGAGCGGACCCGCTCCTCGAAGCCTGTGGTGCTGGTGGTCACCCTTTGATGTTTTCAGCCGAGGCAGCCTGGGCGGCTGCTACCCGCGCGATCGGTACCCGGTAGGGCGAGCAGCTCACGTAGTCCAGCCCCGCCCGGTGGAAGAAGCGGATGCTCTCCGGGTCACCGCCGTGCTCGCCGCAGATGCCCATCGTCAGCTTCTGATTGGCCGACCTGCCGCGCTCCACGCCCACCCTGACCAGCTCCCCGACTCCCGGCTCGTCGAGCGTCTCGAACGGGCTTTGATCAAGGATGCCGCTGTCGATGTAGGGGCCGAGAAAGCGACCCTCGACGTCGTCGCGCGAGAGGCCGATCGCGGTCTGGGTCAGGTCGTTGGTGCCGAAGCTGAAGAAGTCGGCGTGGCGCGCGATCCGTCCCGCCACCAGGCAGGCCCTCGGCAGCTCGAGCATCGTGCCCACGTGGTAGCTCACATCGGCACCGAGCTCGCGCATGGTGTCCTCGGCCGCCCTGACCACCAGTTCGCGGACCTGCTCGAGCTCGGTCTCGTAGGCGATCAGCGGAACCATGATCTCTACCTGCGCCGCTTCGCCCTCGTCTCGCGTCGCGGCTGCCGCCGCCTCGATGATCGCCCGGACCTGCATCTCGTACAAGGGCGGGTAGAGGATCGCCAGCCGCACACCCCTCGTTCCCAGCATCGGGTTCGCCTCGTGCAGCTCGCGGACCAGCGCCACGGTGCGCTGCACCCTTTCGATCTCGGCTGGCTCGGCGCCCTTCCGCTCGATCGCGGTCAACTCCGCCTCGAAGTGCTCCGCAGGGAGGAACTCGTGCAGCGGCGGGTCGAGCAGCCTGATCGTCACAGGGAGTCCGCGCATCGCGCGGAAGATCCCCTCGAAATCCGATCGCTGTAGGGCACGGAGCCGCTCAAGCGTCTCCCGGAAGCGGCCCTCCGTCTCCACGGCCAGCCTCGCGGCCTCGCGCGAGGCCTCCTCGTCGGTGTCGGACGAGGCGATCAGCGAGCGCCGCCACTCCTCGGCCGCGACGAACATCTCCTTCACCAGGCGGTCGCGGTCAGCCCCGAAGAACATGTGCTCGGTGCGGCAGAGGCCGATCCCCTCGGCGCCGAAGCTCCGGGCCCGCGCCGAGTCCTCCGGCGTGTCCGCGTTGGCCCTCACCTGCAGCTGGCGCAGCTCGTCCGCCCAGTCGAGCACGGTGCGGAACTCCTCCGAGATCTCCGGGGTGATCAGCGGCACGTCGTCGAGCGTGATCGCCCCGGTGGAGCCGTCGATGGCGATCATCTGGCCACCGCGCAGCGCCCGGCCGTTGACGTGCACCAGGCCCTGGTCGACGTCGACGTCGATCTCGGATGCGCCGCACACGCACGGCCTCCCCATGCCGCGGGCCACGAGCGCGGCGTGCGAGGCCTTGCCGCCCTCTGAGGTAAGGATCCCCCGGGCAGCGGCGAACCCCGCGACGTCCTCGGCCTCCGTGAACGGGCGCACCAGGATCACGTCCTCGCCGGAGCTGCCCCGCTCGACGGCCTCGGCGGCGGTGAACACGATCGCGCCGCGCGCCGCGCCCGGCGAGGCCGCCACGCCGCGGGTCAGGACCTCGTACTCCCTCTCGGGGTCGAAGGTGGGATGCAGGAGCGCGTCGAGCTTGCCGGCGTCGATAGTCCCGAGCGCGCCCGCCCTGTCAAGCAGTCCCTCGGCAGCGGCGTCCACCGCGAAGCGAACCGCCGCCTGGGCGGGCCGCTTCGCGTTGCGGGTCTGCAGCAGGTAAAGCCGGCCCTCCTCGACCGTGAACTCGACGTCCTGCATGTCACGGTAATGCGACTCCAGTGTCCGCAGCGCCTCGCTCAGCTCGCTGTGCGCGCCCGGGAGCAGCAGGGCCATCTCGTCGAGGGTTTGGGTGTTGCGGACGCCCGAGACTACGTCCTCTCCCTGGGCGTTGACGAGGTAGTCGCCGGAGGGCTCGGGCGCGCCGGTGATCTCGTCGCGGCTGAAAGCGACGCCCGACCCCGAGTCCGCGCCCTTGTTGCCAAACACCATCTGCTGTACGTTGACAGCAGTCCCCCAACTGTCGGGGATCCCGTTCAGTCGCCGGTACTCGACCGCCCGCCTGCCCTTCCAGGAGTCGAACACGGCGCGGATCGCGTCGGAGAGCTGCGCCCGCGGATCCTCGGGGAAATCCTCACCGGTCTCTTCGCGATAGATCTGCTCGAAGCGATCCTTCAGCGCGCGCAGCAGCCCGGCGTCGAGCTCGGTGTCCAGCTCCACCCCGGCCTCGCTTTTCGCGTCGGCGATCGCGTCCTCGAAGCGCTCCCCGCGAATGCCCCTGACCACGTTTCCGAACATCTGCACCAGGCGCCGGTGCGAGTCGCAGGCGAAGCGCTCATTGCCGGTGTGGGAAGCGAGGCCCTCGACTGAGCGGTCATTCAGTCCGAGGTTGAGGACCGTGTCGAGCATGCCCGGCATTGAGGTCCTCGCGCCCGAACGCACCGAGACCAGTAGGGGATCGCCGGGATCGCCGAGCGCGCGGCCCGCGCTCCGCTCCAGCCGCGCCAGGGCCTCATCGACCTGAGCGTCGAGCCCCTCCGGCATCTCCCCTCCAGATCCCAGGTATGCGACGCAGGCCTCGGTGGTGATCGTGAACCCGGCGGGGACGCGGTCGGGGCCGAGCACTCGCGTCATCTCGGCGAGGTTGGCGCCCTTGCCGCCGAGCAGGTCGCGCATCTCGCGCGAGCCTTGGTCGAACTCGTAGACGTACCTGATGGCGGTTGCCGTGCTCGTCTGGGACCTCCGCGACGATTCTAGTCGTGGCTCCGCCGCGCCCCAGGCGGCCGATATGGGTTCGCGACGGGGTGAGGCCGCCCTGGTGACTTCGCGCATGAACAACGCCACCCAGAGGGGGATCCGGAGCCTAGGCCTCGGTCGCGCCCATGCCCGCCGCCTTGCCCCGCGCGATCAATTGGTCGGCCTGCTTCCGGCTGGCCTCGTCGATCATTTCGCCATCCAGCTGCACGGCGCCTCGATCCCCGGCAGCGTCCAGTGCCTCCAGCACGGCGTGGGCGCGCTCGAACTCCTCCGGCGTCGGGGAGAAGATCTCGTTGAGCGGGTCGAGCTGGCTCGGGTGGATCGCCCACTTTCCGTCGTAGCCCAGGGCGCGGGCGCTCGAGGCGGAAGACCGCAGCCCTTCCTCGTCTGAGACGTCCAGGTGCGGCCCGTCGATCGCCGCCAGGCCGGCGGCGCGGGCGTTGACGAGCACGGTCTCGCGCACCCAGTGCCAGCGGTCACCCGGATACCGGCCTCCCGCCGGACGGCCGAGCGAGGCTCCCAGGTCGGCGTATCCGACGATCATCGTCTCGAGCCGAAGACGAGCGTCGGCGATCTCGCCCACGCGGACGAGTCCGGCGGCGGTCTCAATCAGCGCCTGCAGTCCGACGCGAGGCTGGTCGAAGCCGGCACTGTCCTCCGTCCCCTCGAGGAGGCGCTCGACGGCGTCGATCTGGGCAGCCGTCTCGCACTTCGGGATCACTAGGCTGCCGAGCGTGCCGCCGCCGGCCTTGGCAAGCTCGGTCACGTCTCGCTCCCACCACTCGGTGCCCATTCCGTTGACGCGAACCGCCACGGCGCGGCCGCCCCAGTCCTCAGCGATCGCCGCGCAGGCTGCGGATCGCGCCGCCTCCTTCGCGTCGGGGGTGACGGAGTCCTCGAGGTCGATCACGATCTCGTCGGCTGGCAGCGACCGCGCTTTGGCGAGCATCTTCGGCGAGGAGGCAGGAACCGAGAGACAGGAGCGGCGGGATCTCACACCTCGCGAGCATAGTCTCGAAATCAGCTAGCCTCACCTGCCTCGTGCCATAAGCCTCGGACCGGGACGGTCGGCGCGGTCACGTCGAGGAGGAGAAGTTGGAAGCGAGCGAGCGGATCGTCAGCGACGGTCCCCATTTCGAGGACTTTGCGGTTGGCGACGTCTTCGACGAAGCGCCTGCGCTCACGCTCACCTCCGGCCACGCCGCCCTCCATCAGGCGCTGGTCGGAGACAGGTTGAGGTTGCCGCTCGACGCCAAGCTGAGCGCTGCGGTCACAGGACGGGACCGGGCCCTCGCGCATCCGAACCTGGTCTGTGATGTCTCGATCGGTCAGTCGACCGGGCCGACCCAGCGTGTTCTGGGCAACCTCTTCTACCGGGGCCTGGTGCTGCTGCATCCAGCTCATATCGGCGACACGCTGCGAACTCAAACCGAGGTCGTCGGGCTGAAGCAGAACCGGGCCCGGGAGGACGGCACGGCGAGCGGACTGGTCGCCCTGCGGATCCGGACGGAGAACCAGCGTGGCGAGGTTGTGCTCGACTTTTGGCGCTGCCCGATGATCCCGCTGCGAGACCCGACGGCCGAGACCGGACACGCCGACCGTTTCGAGGAGATTCCCGACGAGCTCGACCCGGAGCGGGTCGCCGCCGCCATCCCCGGCAAGTGGAGGCTCGACCGCTTCCGAGAGTGTGTCCCAGGGGCGCACTTCGCCGAACTCGAGGTCGGAGCCACCTTCGAGGTCGGCGGCCGCGATACCGTGAGCTCGGCGCCGGAGCTGGCCCGACTCACCCTTAACCTCGCCAAGGCGCACACCGATCCCGGGGCGAGCGCGCATGGGCGCCGGCTCGTTTACGGCGGTCACACGATCGCCGTCGCGGCAGCGCAGGCCACGCGAGCGATTTCCAATCTGGTCACGATTGTCGCCTGGCATGGCTGCGACCACCTCGCTCCGGTGTTCGAGGGCGACGTCCTGGCGACCGAACTCAGCATCGAGGGGGCGCAACCGCTCGAGGGGGGCGGAGGCCTGGTCGACCTGCGCGCTCGGGTGCAGGCCGACCGCTCCGGGAACGGCGAGATCGCCAAGGTTCTCGACTGGAGCTTCGTGGGATTGATGGCCTAGGGAGTAGAAAGGGGTTCGCGACGATGGGAATTCTGGAGGGCATGCGAGTTGTGGAGGGCTCCGCCTTCGTGGCGGCGCCCCTGGGCGGCATGACGCTGGCGCAGCTCGGCGCCGATGTGATCCGTTTTGACCCGATCGGCGGGGGCCTCGACCGAAACCGCTGGCCGGTGACCGAGGACGGCAAGAGCCTCTTCTGGACGGGCATGAACAAGGGCAAGCGCTCTATCCAGGTGGACCTCCGATCGCCTGCAGGCCAGGAACTCGCGACCGCCCTGATCACCGCTCCCGGTGACGAGGCCGGTCTCTTCCTGACCAACTTCCCGGCCCGGGGTTGGCTCGACTACGAGGCCCTGCGGGAGGGCCGAGAGGATCTGATCATGGTCAGCATCAACGGCAATTACGACGGCACCTCCGCGGTGGACTACACCGTCAACCCGGCCACCGGGTTTCCGTGGGCCACCGGCCCGCGGCACCTCTCGATTCCCTTCAACCATCTGTTGCCGGCCTGGGATGCAATCACGGGCACGCTGGCCGCGGGCGGGATGCTGGCGGCCGAACGGCATCGGACCCGGACCGGCGAGGGCCAGTTGGTCAGGGTCGCGCTCTCCGACGTCGCCTTCGCGATGGTCGGCAACCTCGGCAAGATCGCCGAGGCGCAGATCTGCCGCCGGGAGCGGCCCAAGGACGGTAACTACCTCTACGGTGCGTTTGGCCGCGATTTCCTGACCAAGGGGGCGCAGCGCATCATGATCGTGGCATTGACCTTGCGCCAGTGGCGGAGCCTGGTTGAGGCGACCGGTCTCGGCGAGACCTTCGAGGCCCTGGAGCGGATGCTCGATGTTGACCTAGACAAGGAAGGGGATCGGTTCGTAGCACGCGAGGTGATCGGCGCGACGCTGAAGCCATGGACCACGGCCCGCACGCTGGACGAGATCCGGGAGGTCTTCGACGCGCACGGGGTCTGCTGGGGCCCCTACCAGACATTCATGGAGCTAGTCGACGGAGATCCGCGCTGTTCGACCGACAACCCGATGTTCGACGAGGTCGAGCAGCCGGGGATCGGCTCCCACCTGATGCCGGGCTCGCCGCTCGAGTTCGGTCAGGTCGAGCGCGTGCCGGTGCGCCGCGCCCCACTGCTCGGCGAGCACACCGACGAGGTGCTCGCGGAGGTGCTCGGCCTCAGCGATGCTGAGATCGGCCGTCTGCAGGAGGATGGCGTGGTCGCGACCAAGGCCGCCGTTGCCGCCTGAGTCGGGAGCCGCTAGGAAGTGCGGTCTGGGAAGTCCCGCACAAGTGGAAGGCGGGAGCGAACGAGGAGCAGCAGCACCAGCTCCCGCTGACGGGGCCAGCCCAGCTTCGATGAGGGCAACAAAAGGGCAACGGGCGGGACGGAGCCCAGACGAACCCAGACGAAGAATCGAGGGAGGGCCGATTTAGAGCCGAATCCTGAGCCCAAACGAGCCCCACCGAACTCCATCCGCGGTCTACGAAACCGAAGGTCACAGGTTCGAATCCTGTCGGGCGCGCTCAAGAAGTCCCTGCGATCCACGCACTTCCTCAGTGGGTTGCAGCGCCCTCCCGCGGGATTAAGGCATCAAACAGGCATCAATCTCGTTTGCGGCCTGTCGATCAGATTCAGGCTGCCTCAGGCGTCGGAGCCGAATCGGAGCATCCCGAGCGGTGGGGTGACGGCCGGTGAGGACTTGTGTGATGCGTGGCACCTCACTTGAGGGGCGGCGCTCAGACGCACGCCATCGCGGGGGACCCTGCCGGGCCGAGGCTAGCCGACTGAGAGCGATTCTCGACGGCCGCGGCAGTGGGCCCTACAGATCCATCGCGGAGCGGCTCAGACGGAGAGCTTTGGTCTCCCGATCGGTCATGTCGTTAGACATGACCGCTGCGAATCACCCTTACTTTCGCCGGCGGGGCCGCAACCGCGGGCGACGCCGCCACCAAAAGCAACGATCCCGCCAGAGCACATCCGAAGATCTTGCGGTTCAGACGATCCCACAGACGCCTCACGGCTGGCCCAACCTTCTCCGAGACCCCGGGCCGGCGTTGAACCCAGGTTGCTGGGCGAGGGCGGGAGCGAACTCCGCGTCGACGCGATGCGTGAGGGAGTCGAGCGAGCCGGCTCCCATCTTGTCCCGGCGTACGCTTGCGTACACCGCTGCTCCCTTCCTTTCTTCACCCGACGCTAGTCCGGGGAGCCTCCATGTTATCCGCTTGAACTACTGATCTTCAGCGGGCGGTGTTTTGTATCGGGCTTAGGGGCTGGAGGTCCCACCACCAGGGGCGGCAGCGCGAGCCCGATCGGAAAAGGGTGGTACTCGTGCAAGGCCGGGCACTACTGCTTTGCATGGAATGTCATGAAGGTCCCGCTCCTCCTCTGAACTGAAAGGGGCCTCCGCCGCGCTCACTAGAACCGCGGTTGGCACTGCCGTTCAAGCGAGGAGAGGAGACCCCGACATGAACTATGTCGGAATCGATTGGGCCTACGGGCGCGCGGCCTTCTGCGCGATGGGCGAGGGCGGGGAGATCGCAGCCGAGGGGCTGATCCCGGCCAATGAAGACGGGCTCGCCAGGTTGGTCTCGGAGCTCGGCACCGAGGCCTCGGGCTGCGTCGAGATGATGAGCGGCGCGGTCTGGGTCCGCGATCAGTTGCAGAGCGCGGGCTGGGAGATGAAGGTCGCCCACGCTCGCAAGGTCAGAGACGTCGCCCCGCTCGCCTGCAAGACCGACAAGGTCGACGCCAGGGTGCTGGCGGAGCTCTGCCGGCGAGACCTGGTCCCCGAGCTCTGGGTTCCCTCGATCGAGGACCGGGCGCTCCGCGAGCGCCTGCGCCGGCGCATGCACCTGGTGAAGGCCCGGACCTCGGCTCGCAACAGGATCTTCGGCCTGCTCACCCAGTTCGGGCTGCGGATCTCCCACGCCCGACTGCGGAAGCCGGATGCGATCGATCTGCTCGAGCGCCGCGGGGTGCCCGAGGTCTGGCGGGCCTCGATCGCGGAGCTGCTCGAGCTGGCCGCAGAGATGGACCATCGCATCGACCCGATCGACCGCGAGCTCGCTCCACTTGCCCGCACCGACGAGCGCGCTCGCCTCTTGGCGACGATTCCGGGGGTGGGCCCGCTGCTCAGCCTCACCTTCGCCGCCGAGATCGGCGAGGTCTCTCGCTTCCCGGGGCCCGGCAAGCTGATCGGCTACGCGGGCCTTGCTCCGCGGATCAGTCAGTCGGGCGAGCGCTCGGCGACGGGCGCGCTCTCCAAGGCCGGCTCCCGGACCCTGCGCTGGGCGGCGGTCGAGGCCGCCAACAACGCCTGGCGGCCCTCCAACCCCTGGCACGGCCACTACCTGCGGGTCTCGGCCCGCCACGGCAAGAACCCGGCGAAGTCGGCGGTCGCCCGCAAGCTCTTGATTGCGGCCTGGCACATGCTCTCGCGCCAAGAGCCCTTCAAACAACCTGCCTCGGCGAACTCCGGCTGCTTTCTGACCGCCTGACGGTCCTGCATGGAATTGAGCGGCCGAGGCAGCTCCCAGGAACGATCTGCGCCCCGAGCGCCGAAAGAGAAATGAGCCCAACTCATCCACCAGCTGGGAGCGGCACGAGGACAACGACGGCGGCGGGACGATCGCCCCCTTGACAGCTGGACCGTCTTCAAAGAGAAAGCAGTACTCCGTCGAGAGATACTGCGTGGGCGATGTCGGAGGAGAACCTGGAAACCATCCGACTCTTCTACGAGGCGTTCAACCGTCGCCTGTTCGACGACGCCCTCAAGTACCTGCATCCGGAGTGCGAGATTTCTACCGCTCTCCGCGCTCCGGGTGAGCCCCGCCATTTCCGCGGCCGCGAGGAGGCCAGGGTGTTCATTGTGGAGCTGCTCGCCGACACCTGGGAGGCGGTGACCGTCGAGTTCAAGGAGATAATCGAGGCCCCTGACGGGCGAGTCCTAGCCGTTGAGCGGTGGCGCACACGCGGGAGAGCTGGCATCGAGCTCGATACCGAGCTCACCGACGTATACGCGTTTCGGGAAGGTCTCATAGTCCGTGTCGACGGCTTTACTGACAAGGCTCAGGCCCTCGAACCCGCCGGGCTGTCGGAGTAGTTAGAAGTACTGCTTTGGACGAGACGCAGTAGTCCCGCTTTGCAAGGAAAGCAGTGGTCCAGCGAGAGATACTCAGCGGGCGATGTCGGAGCAGAACATTGAGGCCTTCAAGCGCTTTGTGGACGCGTTCAACCGCCGCGATCTTGAGGCGATCCTCGGGGAAGTCGACCCCGGAGTGGAATGGAGTCCGGCGTCTGCGGTGGCGCTGGGAGGGGAGGCGACCGTGTACAGGGGGCACGCGGGGGTGCCCGATGGGCTTCGAGATCTCTACGGCAGCTTTGCCAAGCTCGATATCGAGATCTCGGAGTACCACGAGGCTGGCGATGCGGTTGTCGGAACGGGACGCATCCACACGCGTGGCAAGGAGAGCGGAGCCGAGGTTATCTCGCCGTTCAGTGCCCTCATCGAGTTCAAGAACGCAAAGGCGACCGTGATTCGCTCCTATCTCGACCCCAAAGCGGCCCTCGAAGCCGCCGGGCTGTCGGAGTAGGCGATGTCGGAGGAGAACGTGGAGACGCTGCGAGCGATTCTCGATCAAACCGCCCAGGGGGATTTCAGCCGCTGGTTGGACGACGTCACCGACGACTTCGTGTTCGTGACCAGCCCCGACCTCCCCGATGCGGGTAGCTACCGGGGGGAGGCGGCGAAAGAGTGGCTCACGGCGTGGGTCGAGTCCTTCGTAGGGCACACGGTCGAAGGCAGCGACTTGATCGATGCGGGCGACAAGGTCTTCTACGAGATCCTCCAACAGGGTCGTCCACCTGGTGGCAAGGTCGCGGTGGAGGGTCGCTGGTGGGTCGTGAACACCTTTCGGGAAGGCGCGATCGCCAGAATGGAGCTCTTCGACGAACGCGCCAAGGCCCTCGAAGCCGCCGGGCTGTCGGAGTAGGCGATGTCGCAGGAGAACGTCGAGATTGTGCGCGCCGCCCACGAGGCGTGGAACGCGGGCGACATGGAAGCCTTTCGTGACCTGCACGACCCCGATGTAGTCGGGCGGAGTCCTGAGGGCTGGCCCGAACCCGGGCCGTTCGTCGGGCGCGAGGCGGTGATGCGGCAGTTCGAGCAGATGCGCGAGACGTGGGATAGCGACGCCCTGCGCCCGATCACCGACTACATCGACGCTGGCGATCGAGTCATCGTGAGGGTCACCTGGCATGCCGCGGGCCACGGACCGGTGGCTGACTTGGAGGTGACCCAGTTCATCACCGTGCGCAACGGCAAGATCCTCGTCGTGGAGTACTTCTGGGATCACGCCGACGCCCTCGAAGCGGCCGGGCTGCGGGAGTAGGCGATGTCGGAGAAGAACCTGGCGACTCTCCAGCGAGCCCAGCTGGCCTGGAACGCCGAGGATCTGGACGCCTGGCTGGCCGAGCTCGATCCGGAAGCCGAATGGCACACCGCCCTCGAGCAAGCGCTGGAGGGCAGAGGAAGCACCTATCGAGGCCACGACGACCTCCGAAAGGCCTGGGACGAATACCGCAGCAAGACATGGGGCGGTTTGACGAATCAGATTCAGGAGGTCCGTGACCTCGGTGAGTCGGTTCTGGTCCTCGGTCACCTCGACGTCCGCAGTCGAACATCCGGCATCGAGTCCACCCAGGAGTTCGGGCAGCTCTTCACCTTCCGAGCCGGGAAGATCCTTCGCACCGATGATTTCCTGAGCCACGGGGAAGCCCTCGAAGCCGCCGGGCTTGAGGAGTAGGCGATGTCGGGGGAGAACGTCGAGAATCTGCGCCAAGGCTTTGACGCGTTCAATCGGGGTGACAGGAGTGCCTGGCTGGCCCTATGCGATCCGGGACTCGCATGGGTCCCCCCCGCGGACTGGCCCGAGTCGGCAGCGATCCGCGGGCGCGAAGCGGTGTGGGAGTTCCTGGCCAGGATCAACGAGGCTTGGGACGAAGGCGCCTATGACCTGATCGAGGTCATCGATGGCGGGAACGACAAGATCGCGGCGCTGGTGGGACGACGCGTGCACGGCAAGACAAGTGGAATTGAATTCGCGTTTGATTTCTGGTGGGTCGTCACGTTCCGCGATGGGAAGGCCCTCCGCTCCGAAGGGTTCGCGAACCGAGCCGACGCCCTCGAAGCCGCCGGAGTGTCGGATTAGTTTCAGGATTACCGCTTTGGACGAAAAGCAGCTACTTCGCATGGAGGGGTTCCCTTGCGTCAGTGACGCATGGAGGCGACCGCAGGATCTAGCCGCGCCCGGGCGGGACTTCGCCCGACTGTCTGACCAACCAAGAGGTCCCACAGCTGATGCATCCGATCCAGGCGCCGTACCGCGTGTAGTCGATGAGCCGGAGCCGCACGGGGTCCCGATGCGCACAGTTGTCCGCTCCGCTCGGCTTCTCGGTCGTCCCGCCCGCGGTTGCTGTTGCTCGTTTGTCGATCATGCTCCGAGGATCCTTGGTCGCCGGTCAAGCAATGGAAAGCTTCGAACAAACCCTTGGCAAAGCAGCGTTCTGCGTGGCTGCGGGGTCTCCTCTTGCTGCAAAGTCCCGTGTGATTCGGCTGTCGGAGTAGCGATAGCCGCTTTGGACGAAAAGCAGCCACTTCGGCTTCGTATCAACGGATAGCTCGCCTGCTGGTGCTGTGCGACGAATAGGCTGCCTTCGTGCACGTCGTTGTCAACCATCTGCACTTGAGTGACCCACTCGCCGAAGAAACGACGAAAGCCCTGTGCGACGCAGTCGATCTCGTCGTCGATGCCGGTGGCCTTTCGGCTCAGGTTGCGAAGGTCGACGATCGGCACCTGATCCTGCTGCTCACATTCGCCAATGCCGAGGAAGCGGATCGCATTGCTCGCGAAGTTGGCGGGCCGTGGATGCGTGAGCACATCGTGCCCCTCCTGGCAGGCGACACCGATCGCAGCGTCGGCGAAGTAATCGCCAGCGCGTCGCCGCAGTCCGGGTGACGCCGGGCACAGCCTGAGCTTTGGACGAGACCACCTATTCGGATGACACCCCCTTTCGGGCGGAGCTAAGCGTCCGGGGGTGTCAAGCAGATACCCCCGGCGTCGCAGGTCAACGAATTCTTCGTGGGACTGCCACGCCTGCTCCCCCTGGTTAGTTCCGGGGGGCAGCGCCCGGCCCGGCCGCACTGCTGCTTTGGACGAGAAGCGGCCGCTTTGAAAATCAGACCTACCGGCCGACCCCGACTGGACAATCAGCAGAACTCGATAGCTCCAAGACCGATCTGTAGTCGGGGCTGATCCTCGGGCAGCACACAATCCACAATCCAGGTGCGGGAGCTTCCGCGTGCGTTTTGTTCCGTAAGTGTCGTACTTAGGCGTATTTAGCTGGGTTAGCTCCGTTACTCACACTTGGTTAACCAGGCGTCTAAGTCCTCGCGTCGAAACAGCAATCTGCCTCCATCCTTGTAGTGCCGCAGGCCCTGACGCCTCAGGTCATAGATGCGATGGGGTTCGCAAGCCAGGTAGGCCGCAGCATCTTCTACATCCAGGTAGGGCTCGGGTGTCTGAGGCAACTGCTCGACCACCTTGCCAGCGGTGCGCTCGGCTAGTTCCTCAATCCGCTCGTTAGGGACGGGAAGGGTTGCGGTGCTCATGTCGCCTTCCGATCCCGTGCCGTCTTGACCTTGGCGAGAATGGTCGCGCCGTCGTCCTCGGGGCGGACGTAGACCCTCACGCCTTGCCCATCTCGGGACGGGCGGCGGGGAGCGGGTGCCGTGCTGCCGGTGAAAGTTCGTCTAAGGCCGCTCGAAACGTTTCCTCGGGCCTTCTGGGTCTTATTGGTCCCATGACCCCTGCCGGGGTGTGCCCGGCGCCAGGAGGCGCTACGGCAGGTCGAGTCGCAGTAGCGAGCGCCCCGGCGGCGGCTTTCTAGCGGCGCTCCGCAGTTCGTGCAATTGGCGGGGGCGCGGCTCTTGCCACTCATTCCTTTCCCTGCCTGGGTGTGAAAGCTACTTGTACAGAAGTACCCCTTGTCTGTAGTACAAGGCCCTTGGGACTCCAATCGAGCAGCTTGTAGCGGTTTCCCCGGCGGGATCGTCTGACTTCAATTCGGCCGAGTGATTCGAGCCGGTCAATAGCTGCCCCCACGGTCGGCAGCGAGTAGCCGGTCTGCCTAGCCAGCGTCCGATAACCCGGCCATGCCCAGCTATCTACCTTGGCGTAGGTAGACAAAATCCAGAGGACGTGTCGGTCGGTGCCCGATAGGCGTGCATCCTCAGTGAAGGCGCGCGGGTCCGTGATCCATAGCGGAGGCTGCTTCCACTTGGCTGCTGAACTTGCGATCTTGGCTACTTCCTGATTTGAAAGTCGCGGGCGGCAACGCTCAAGATTCATCGCCTGTAGTGCCCCCTCAATCTCTGCGGGACTGGTGAAGCCGTCCCGCACGAGCCTTCCCGCCTGCTGAGTCAGCATCGTGTTGCGCTCACCCTTGTAGATCGGGCGTCCCAATCCAAGATCAGGGTCGGTCAAACGGCGTTTCCTCAGCAACTCGATGAGGTCGGGCGGTGCCAGGGCGATCTCGCAGTCGTTGCGCCAGCGATAGACGTGGCCCGCGACTATGGAGGTCGGCGCGAGCAGGTACCCGGTCGGCTTGCCTTGGAAGTTGCCCTTCACGTCGAGACCTGGGCCAAGCGTGGCGGGGGGACGGAAAGGTAGGCGAGCCCGGAAGATCAAATGACGTCCCCGACGAGTGCCGTTTTCCAGCGTCGCGGGAAGGTCAAGCTTTAGGCGCTCTAGGGTCCGCTCTCCCTCCGCACCGTCAACATCGAGCGCGAACCAGTCGCGCGCGGCAATCCCAACGTTCGCCCCACGGTGTCCTCGGCCATGGCGAGGATCGTCTGCGGGTCCGTGGTAGCCACTCGCTGCCAGCCCTTAATCGCGGGTGCTTTTGAGCCAGGGCGGCAAGGAAAGACGGGTAAACCGAGGTTGGCAGCTTCAAGAGCCGGCGTCGCAAAGTCGTTCATACCACCGGAGCCGCTGGCGGATAGCCGTTTTGGGCGTACTACGTCCACTGCCATAGGTACACATTTACTCTGAGGCACCTACAGCCTGCGGGGCAGCGGTGCCGGTAGGCCTGGTACGAGCCCTCAAAATTGGCTTGCAGCCTTGTGTTGCGGTCCTGTTGTCCGGCTCGGCGCGGCCCGGTTGTAGTCCTTCTCGATCACGTCGCCTTTGCGCGCCCCGAGTCCCCTGTCATCGGGCCTCGGTATTCCTAGTGGTATTCACGGCCCCTCCGCGCCCGAGATTCGGCTTGCCAATGCGGATTCCCGCTTCATCGGGGCGGATTCACATAACCATGTTCGCCCTCGGCCCCTCACTCCCTGCGTGTCTGAGCGTGCCTAGAGCTGGCGAAATCAAGCCAATTGGCGCCTTCTTGGCGCTATGCGACAACAAGGCGCCAAACAAGGGGGTGTGTCTGGCTCCTGGTTGGGGCCTCGGCGTCGACACCTTCAGCATCGAACAATCCGGGCACAGCTAGGGCGGCACTGCCTCAGCGTGGATGGTTCGACCGTGGAGTCCTAGGAAACGGAGAGGCTTATTGGCGCTCTCTCTCCGCAGCTCAGAAAGTTGATCTTGCGCGGCTATTCCAGCGCAGGCGCGGCCCGACTGCCGTTGGCACGATGAATGGCTCGAAGACTCTCCCTCCGTTCGATAACGAGCAACTTGCTGAGGGCGTCAATCGCTACTACGCGGAGGGTCACGGAACAGTTGTCATTGGAAAGGCGTTGCTGGCGGTTGATGGCCACCTAGTGGGAAAGGTGATGGAGCGCCAAGCAGAGCGGGCCGTGCACAAAGAGGCGGGATCCAACACCGGGAAGTGACTGCCTGCTTGATGCTGAAACCGCTGGTTTCGATGCACTGCGGCGCTTTCGCGGACCCTACGTCCCAATGGACTGCTGGTACAGCGTGAAGCCGATCCCGGAGCAGACCGCCGCGATGATCCAGAAGCGGAGCATGATCTTCGTCTCCGACCAGGCCATCAGCTCGAAGTGGTGGTGGACGGGGGCCATCAGCAGGACGCGGCGGCGGAACGTCTTGAAGGCGAAGACCTGGAGGGCGACGGAGAGCGCCTCGATCACGAAGATGCCGCCGGTGATGATCAGCAGGATCTCGGTCTGGGTCATCACAGCCAGGGCGCCGATTGCGCCGCCTAACCCGAGCGATCCTGTGTCCCCCATGAAGATCGACGCGGGGAAGGCGTTGAACCAGAGGAAGCCGATGCAGCCGCCGACGAGGCAGGCCGACAGCAGAGAGAGGCTGTGCTCGCCGGTGGTGATGAAGGTGATCGCCGTGTAGGCGAGCAGGACGATCGCGCAGCAGCCGGCCGCGAGGCCGTCGAGGCCGTCGGTGAGGTTGACGGCGTTGCTCGATCCCGCGATCACCAGGAAGATCACCAGCGGGTAGACGGCGTCGGGGATGTCGAGGGACGCGTGGGAGATCCGCAGCTCGAGGCTCGACTCGAGGCCGACCGAGTGCCGCGCCACGTACCAGAGCCCCAACGCCAAGGCGAACTGCATGAGCAGCTTGTAACGAGCGGAGAGCCCGAGCGAGCGACGGCGCGTGATCTTCAGGTAGTCGTCGATGAAGCCGATCGCGGCGCAGCCGATCGCCACGCCGAAGATCGCGAGGCTCTGCGTGTCGCGGTCGGAGAGGACCAGATAGGGAATGGCGACCGCGGTGAAGATCAGCAATCCACCCATCGTCGGGGTACCGGCCTTCTCGTGGTGCTCCTCGGGTCCCTCCTCGCGGATCTGCTGGCCGAACTCCCGCACCCGCAGGTACTCGATGAACTTCGGGCCGAGGAAGATGCAGATCAGCATCGTGCCCATGCCCGCGATGAGGATCTCGCCGAGCATCAGATGATCGAATGCGAATGCGCGCGCGACCGGGGGCGCGCCTGGCCGAGCAGATCAAGGACGCAGGGCGAAGCCTTTGGTGGTGCCAAAGGCGAGCCCGAGGACGCAGAGATGCGACGCGCCAGGCGCGTCATCCGGGCGTGTGGGGATTCGTAGTCGGTCATCTAACTCCCCTGAAGCTTCTCGGCGACGCGCTCCAGGCCGATGGCTCGCGAGCCCTTGACCAGGACAGCGTCTCCGGGACCCAGGACCGAGGCGAGGGCGTCGGCGGCGGCCTCGGCGTCGGGCACGTGCTCGTCGGGCTCGTACGCAGCGGCCAGGTCCCCCACGCCGATGATCAGCTCGACCCCCTGCTCGCGCGCGTGCCGGCCGATCTCGCGGTGATAGGCGGCCGCCTCGGGTCCGAGCTCCCGCATCTCGCCGAGGACCGCCAGCCGCCGCCCCGCCGCGTCGAACGTGGCGAGGTGGTCCAGCGCCGCCCGCATCGAGATCGGGTTGGCGTTGTAGGAGTCGTTGATCAGGATGGCGTTCTCCGGGAGCTCCACCAGCTCCCCACGAAGGCGCGAGAAGACTATCCCGGGCGCCCGATCCGCCATCTCAGCCAGCGGATATCCGAGTGCCAGGCCCGCCGCGATGGCCGCCAGCGCATTGCCGAGATTGTGGGCCTCGACGAAGGGCAGCTTGAAGGCGTGCTCGCCCTGTGGGGTACGCACGAGGGCGTCGGTCTCCCCCGCCTCGGCGAGGACCCAGGTCGCCTCGACGTCGCCCCCGGCGCCGAAGCGCAGCAGCTTCGGAGCGCGCTCCAGGTGGAGCTCGAGCGGGCCGGGCTCCGCCGGGACGACGGCTGTCCCCCCCTCCCGCAGCCCGTCGATGATCTCCGCCTTGGCCGCCGCGATCGCCTCCACGGAGCCGAGCAACTCGACGTGGACGGGACCGACGTTCGTGATCACGCCGACGTCGGGCGCGGCGATCGCGCAGAGCTCCGCGATCTGCCCCGGGCCCCGCATCCCCATCTCGAGCACGAGCACCTCGGTGCCCTCCGGTGCGGCCAGCACGGCGAGCGGCATGCCGATCTCGGTGTTGAAGTTCTCCGGGCTCGCCTGAACCTGGGCCGGCAGGAGCGTCCGGCAGATGTCCTTGACGGAGGTCTTTCCGGTCGACCCGGTGATGCCGACGACGAGCGCGTCGAGCTCGTTCCTCCAGCCGCGCGCCAGCGACTGAAGCGACGCGAGCGGATCGGCGGAGCCCAGGATCCAGCCCGCCCCGTCGAGCGCGGCTCCGGCCCGCCGCTGGGCGGCCAGCTCGCGCCCCCACTGCGTGCCCACCAGGATCCCCCAGGCCCGATCGCGGAGGGCGGCGGCGCCGAACTCGCCCCCGTCGGCGCGCTCGCCGCGGAGGCCGACGAACAGGTCGCCCTCGCGAACCTCACGCGAGTCGATCAGGGCGCGCGCCGGGCCGCCGTCGTCTCCCCGGGCCAGCACCTCGGCCCCCGCCATCGAGGCGAGACGGTCGCCGTCGAGCGAGATCAAGTCGCGGAGCCTGTCTTGAGCTTGCGCAGCTCGTCCCGGGCCACGTCGCGGTCGTCGAAGGGGATCTTCCGGCCTTCCTCGAACTCCTGCCCCTGCTCGTGGCCCTTGCCGGCGATCACCACGAGATCCCCCTCCTCGGCCCGGCCGAGGGCCGAGGCGATCGCCGCCCGCCGGTCCACGTCGACGATCACCTCGGCGTGCGGGCTCTCGGGAATGCCGGCGCGAATCTGCTCGATGATCGCCTCGGGATCCTCCGAGCGCGGGTTGTCGGAGGTGACCACCGCGACGTCGGAGAGCTCGGCGCCCGCCCGCCCCATCAGCGGCCGCTTCTCGGTGTCGCGATCGCCGCCGCAGCCGAACACCGAGATCAGCGTTCGGCCAGTCAGCCTGCGCGCCGCCCCGAGCACGTTCTCGAGCGAATCCGGCGTGTGCGCGTAGTCGACGATCACCCCGAAGGGCTGGCCCTCGTCGATCGATTCGAAGCGCCCCGGGACCTGCTCGGCGGAGGCCAGGGCTGCCGCGCACCCCGGCAGGTCCATCCCCATGGCGTATGCGACGGCGAGGGCGGCGAGGGCGTTGGAGACGTTGAAGTCGCCGGGCAGCGGCGTCTGCACGTCGATCTCGCCCTCCGGCGACAGGCAGAGGAAGCGCGAGCCGCTCGGGTCGAAGGTGACGCCGCGCGCGCTGAGGTCGGCCGCGCCGCCGGCGGCCGAGTAGGTGATGCAGTCGCCGCCTTCGCCCGTCGAGAGCTCCTCGGCGAGCCGCTGGCCGTAGGGGTCGTCGAGGTTCACGACCGAGATGCCGCCCTCCAGCTCGATCAGCGGAGCGCCTCCCTCCCCCATGAACAGGATCCGCTTGGCGGCGAAGTAGTCCTCCATGTCCGCGTGGAAGTCGAGGTGGTCCTGGCTCAGGTTGGTGAAGACCTTGACGGCGAAGTCGATCGCGTCGGCCCGGTGCAGGACGAGCGCGTGCGAGGAGACCTCCATCGCGCAGGCGTCGTCCCCCGTCTCGAGCATGCGGGCGAAGGTCCGCTGGAGGTCGATCGCCTCGGGCGTCGTCCGCTCGACCTCCTCGACCTGGCCGCCGACCACCTGCCGCACCGTCCCGAGCAGGCCGCATTGTCGCCCGGCGGACTCGAGCAGGTGCCGGACGAGGAAGGCGGTGGTCGTCTTGCCGTTGGTGCCGGTGATCCCGACCACGGTGAGCTCCGAGGTCGGGTCCTCGTTGAAGGCTGCGGCGATCGGCGCCATCGCGGCCCTGGCGTCCTCCACCTGGCCTGCGGCGCATCGAGCTCGAGCGGCCGCTCCACGACCAGTCCCGAGCGCCGGCCTCGACCGCCGCGGCCGCGAAGTCGTGTCCGTCGGTCTTCTCGCCGGCGAAGCAGAAGAAGAGCGTGCCCTCGGCCACCCTGCGGCTGTCATAGGCGAGATCGCGAATCTCCACGGACGAGTCGCCGCGCACGTCGGCGGCGACGCCAGCAGCTCTCAGCAGCTCGCCAAGCTCCATCCCGACGCGATTCTAGGAGCGACCCCCCGGAACCGGCGCTCCGGCGGCAAGCGCTAGTGCGGCGAGATGCCCAGGTAGGGCAGCGCGAACTCGGCGATCTGCCCGAAGACCGGCGCGGCCACGAGACCGCCGACGTGCACGTACTGCGGCTCGTCGACCACCACCGCGACCAGCAGCTTGGGGTGGCTGGCGGGCGCGAAGCCCACGAAAGAGGCGACGTAGCGGCTGTCGGAGTAGGTCCCGTTCTCGACCTTCTGTGCAGTACCCGTCTTGCCCGCCAGCGTGTAGCCCGGGACGCTGACCTCGGACGCGGTGCCGCCCGGCGCCAGGACGCCCTCGAGCATCTGTCGCAGCTGCGCGGCGGTCCTGCGGGTGATCACCCGATGCGGGCCGGTGCTCTGGTCGGTCGGCTGGCCGCCGACGCTCTTCACCAGGGTCGGGCTGCGCAGGATCCCGCCGTCGGCGATCGCCGAGTAGGCGGTCGCGATCTGCATCGGGGTCACAGCGAGGCCCTGGCCGATCGGCAGGTTGCCCATCGTGGATCCGGAGTAGTGGTCTCGGGCGGGGACGATGCCGCGCTCCTCGCCCGGGTAGCCGACGCCGGTCGGCCGGCCGAAGCCGAAGCGGTTGATCCACTGCGAGAAGCGGTCGGCGCCCTCCTTGAGGCCGATCGTCACCGCTCCGACGTTCGAGGACTGAGCCAGGATCTGCGCCGTCGTCAGGGTCACGGGCCCGCGGGCCTCGGCCTCGCCGATCGTCCGGTCGTAGACGTGAATCTCGGAGGGCAGGTAGAAGCTCGAGCTCGGGGTGACCACGTGGTCCTCGAGAGCCGAGGCGACCGTGAAGGCCTTGAAGGTCGAGCCGGGCTCGTAGGTGAATCCGGTGGCGCGGTTCTCGAGCTCGTTCGCGCTGGCGTTGGAGAGGTCCGACGGATCGAAGCCCGGCATGTTCGCCATCGCCAGGACCTCGCCGGTGTTCGGGTTCATGACGATCGCGGTCCCGCCCTTGGCGCTGTAGTGGCTGACCGCCTCGTTGAGCGCCTCCTCGGTCTTGCCCTGGATCGCCGCGTCGAGGGTGGTCTGGACGTCCTCGCCGACGCTCGCGGGCTTGACGGTCTCCATCCGCAGCGGCCGACCGACCGCGTCGTGGACGATGTCCTCCTCGCCGTTCGCGCCACCCAGCACGCTGTTCTCGGAGTGCTCGAGGCCGGTGAGGCCCTGATTGTCGGTCCCGACCGCGCCGATCACCTGCGAGGCGAGCTCGCCCTGCGGGTAGAGCCGCTTGCTGGTCGGGACGGTGGAGATGCCAGTGATGTCGAGCTGCTTCACCTCGGCGGCGACGTTCGGATCGACCTTCCGCGCGAGATAGGCGAAGCCCGAGCTGCGATCGGAGAGGGACTTGAGCAGGTCGGAGGTCGGCTCGCCAAGGACGTCGTGGAGCTTGACCGCTGTCCGCCCGGGGTTTTCCACCTGGTACGGCGTGGCGACGACGTCCGCGGCGTCCTCGGATGCCGCCAGCACCTTGCCGTTGCGGTCGAGCACCCGGCCGCGCTCGCCCGGGATGGTCACCGTCGTGACCTGCTGGCTGCGGGCCTCAGCGCGGAGGGTGCCGCCCTGCACGCCCTGGAGCCAGAACGCACGCAGGACCACGAGGGAGAAGAGCAGGAAGAAACCGCAGAGAAGGAGGCCCAGCCGGCGATCGATGAGCCGCATCGCCAGGCGCTCCTAGAGCCCCACGCCTCCGGTTGAGCTTCCGGAGGACCCGGAGGACGATCCGCTGCCGCTAGCGCTGCCGTTCCCGGAGCCGGCGGAGCCCGACGTCGTGCCGGTCGGGGCGGACGTCGTGGTCGGCGCCACCGTGGTCGTCGGCGCGGGGGTCGATGTGGTGGGCACCGGGGCGTAGGACGTTCCCGGCGCGGGGTAGCTCGAAGGCTGACTCGGCGCCATCAGGAAGCTGTCCGTGCCGAGCAGGTGCGCGAGGCGCGCCGCGCTGCCATCGCTCCCGTCGAGGTAGGTGATCGCCTTCGGGTCCGGCACCGCCAGGCCGAGCCGGGAGGCCTCGGCCTCCACCCTGCTCGCGGAGAGCCGCTCGTCGATCTGGGCGTGCAGCGAGGAGATCTCGGTCTTGAGCTCGTCGATCTGCAGCGAGATGCGACCGGAGCCGGCGGTCAGGCTGAGGCTGATCACGTTGAGGGCGACGATCCCGACCAGCAGGGCGCCCAGGACCCCGATCCAGCCACGGCCGCGGGTCAGCCGCATGATCAGTGTCGAGTCGGAGATGTCGCGGACGGCCCCCGCGCTGCGAACCGCGGCCTGCGGGAAGAGCGCGGCGCCGGCCACTGCGGGCCCCACCAGCCGGGCCGCCGGCGCCTGACGCGCGCGCGCCCTCGGAGCCGGAGACCGGCGTTTGCTGCGCGGCTTGCGGTGCGGCGCAGCGCGTGGCGCGGCGTGAGCCTTGCGTGCCGTCGCGGCGGCGCCCATCAGCCGGCGTCCTCCGCCTCGCGGATCTTGAGCGCGGCGCGCAGGTGGGCCGAGGAGGCGCGCGGGTTCCGCTCGATCTCCTCCGGGCCCGGCGCGATCGCGCGTTTGGTGAGCAGCTCGGCCTCCGGCTCGCGGCCGCAGACGCAGACGGGCAGCTCGGGCGGGCAGACGCAGCCTCGGGCCCGGTCGGCGAGGAAGCGCTTCACGCGCCGGTCCTCCAGAGAATGGAAGGAGATCGCGCCGAGGCGACCGCCGGTCGGCAGGATTGCCCAGGCCAGTGGCAGGGCGTGGTCGAGGGCATCGAGCTCGCCGTTCACGGCGATCCGGATCGCCTGGAAGCTGCGCTTGGCGGGATGTCCGCGCCCGAATCGCTCAGACGGCGGAATCGCGGCCTTGATCGCGGCGACCAGCTGGGCCGTGGTGTCGATCGGGCGCCGCTTCGTGATCTCGCGCGCGATGGAGCCCGCGCGGCGCTCCTCGCCGAGCTCGCGGATCACGTTCGCGAGACGGTCCTGTGGCCATTCGTTGACGACCGTCGCGGCCGAGAGGCTCTGCGTCGGATCCATCCGCATGTCGAGGGGCGCGTCGTAGGCGTAGGAGAAGCCACGCTCCCAGGCGTCGACCTGCATCGAGGACATGCCGAGGTCGAAGACGACGCCGTCGGGCCGCACCCCCTCGCCACGCAGGCCTTCGAGCGCGGCGGCGAAGTCGGCGCGCAGGAAGCGCGAGCGAGACGGCGCGTGGGCGGCGAACTCGCTCCAGCGCTCCTCGGAGGCCGGGTCGCGATCCACGGCGATCAGCTCGCCCTTCGGGCCGATGCGCTCGGAGATCAGGCGAGCGTGGCCGCCGCCGCCGAAGGTGCAGTCGACGAAGATCTCGCCCGGGCGCGGATCGAGGACGTCGATCAGCTCGGTCGCGAGTACGGGTTCATGTTCTATGGGCACGTACTGAAGGTTCGCTGAAGCGGCCAGCGATCCCACCACGCGGTGCGTTGCCGTTGCCATCTCAGCCTCCTCGCTCCTCTTCGGAGAGGTTCTCCGCGACGTCGGAAACCTCTGCATCCATCTCCTTCTCGTACTCGGCCCAGCGCTTGGCGCTCCAGATCTCGAACCAGTCGTCGGAGCCGACGATCACGCAGGGTCCCTCCCCCAGGCCGGCGTGCTCGATCAGCTTCTTCGGCAGGCGGATGCGGCCGGCCGAGTCCAGGGAGTCGTCGAAGGCGCCGCCGTGGAAGTGGCGGCGCAGCATGCGCCCGCGCTTGCCGAGCGGGTTGGTCTCGCCCAGGAAGCTCTTCGTGAAGCTCTCATAGCCGCCGGGCGCGAACACCCAGACGGAGGGGTCCAGCCCCTTGGCGAGAACGACTCCATCAGCCAGCGCCGCGCGGAACCTCGACGGGACCGTGAGGCGGTCCTTCGCGTCGAGATTGTGCTCGTACTGACCGAGAAACGACAAAGTGGGTCCCTCTCCGGAGGTGGTTGGTCTGTTCGGAGCGGGCCGGGGTGGTGAGGTGGGAGGAGCCTCATCACCCCGGCCCTATTGACCAACTCTGCTTTGCCACGCTAACCCACTCTGTCCCACTTTGCAACACAGATTGGGCGGCCGCATTCCAGCCGATCCGTCGGACGGAATTGCTACCCGGGCCGGGCAGCGCTGAATTCCGCATTCCAATGCGGTTTGCGCGGCCTCTGCCGACCATGGGAAACGAAGCGAAAAGGGGCCGGTCCTGCAACTCCGGTTGCAGCAAAGAGGACCGCTCGGAGCCGCCGGCTCCTCAGGCCAGCTGCCAGACCCCGACGAAATTGCCGGCGGGATCGCGGAAGACGGCCACCAAGAGGTTCCCCTCGGCGTAGGACTCCGTGACGACCTCTCCCCCGTTCGCAGTGACTCGCGTCAGCGTCTCGGAAACGCTCCCGACATAGACGTAGGGGCGGATCCCGGCTTCGCCGGAGACCTCCATGTCCGAGCGGATGTGGCCGATCACGTGCCCCGTGCCGTCCTGGAAGCTGGGGTCTTCGCGGTCGGCATCGATCTTCCAGTCGAAGACGGCCTCGTAGAAGGCCGCCACCCGTTTCGGGTCGGGGGCGGGGATGCGGAGATACGAGATCCCCGAGGGCCTGGCGATCCCCGGCTCGACGCCATCATTCATGCGCGCATTCTGCCAAGGCCGCCTCACGCGTCGATCTGCTCGCACGTTCCATCACCGAATGCCGACCGAGAGGAGGACCGATGGACTTCGAACATCGCTACCGGGTGATGGAGACGCGGGACGAGCGCTACGCGGGCGAGTTCTTCGCCGCGGTCACATCCACGGGGATCTACTGCCGGCCGGGATGTCCGGCACGAATGCCCAAGCGGGAGAACGTTCGCTTCTACCTGACCGCCGGGGCAGCACGCAGCGACGGCTTCCGGGCGTGCCGGCGCTGTCGGCCGGATGAGGTTTGATCAGAACCCGGCCATGAAGCGATCGACGTTGGCGAGCAATCCGGCGGCGATCATCAGGAGCACGGACGGCACCAGGAGCAGAGCCACCGCGAGCTGAATCTTCGGCGCTGCGCGGGCGGCGTGCTCCTCGATCCGGCGCCGCTGGACGCCCCGAAGCGCAGTCGCCTGCTCGCGCAGCTGATCGGCGAGGGGCGAGCCATAGCGGCGCGATCGCTCGATCACACCGCACATCGCCGCCACCTCGCGGACCGGAGCGCGCCGGCGCAGCGAGGCGAACGCCTCGCTCTGCGGGAGCCCGCAGGAGCTCTCGGCGGAGAGCATCGCCAGCTCCCGCGCCAGCGGCCCCTCCCCCGCACCGAGCTCACCGAGGCCGGCTAGCGGGCTGCGTCCCGCGGCCGTTCCGACCGCGATGAGGTCAAGGGCGTCCGGGAGACCGGCCCGGAGCACGCGCAGTCGCCGGCGCGCGCTTCGCTCGAGCCAGGCGTCCGGTCCGAGGAAGCCCGCGGCTGGCAACCCGACCGCCACCACCCAGGCAAGGCGGCCGGGGGCGACGGGAGCCATGACCATTGCCCACAGCAACCCGGCCACGGCGCCGCCCAGCTTCGCGGCGAGGAGGGCCTGGGCGGAGATCCGGTCGGCCAGGCCGGCCCTCGCCAGGCGCGCCGAGAGGCCCAGGCGCGCGTCGGCCAATGCCGCCAGCGACCACGAAGCCGGGGCCCGTAGCCCGGATTCCGGCTCTATTCGGCTCGCGGCCTCATGGCCGCCGGGGAACAACTGCGCGATCGCCGCCGCCCCGAGAGCCAGCGCGACGACCGCGAACAGCAGAGCCGCGGTCACTCCGCGGCCCTCCCGAGCCGGCGGATCAGCGCGAATCCCGTCACCTGCAGGCCGCCCGCCGCGGCCAGCATCGCCGCCGAGGCTGGCGCGGAGAGCACACGCGATACGAATCCCGGCTGAAGTAGCTCGGCGAAGAGCGCGGCCCCCGCGGGCAGCGCGACCACGAGAAGACCGGTGAAGCGGGCCTGGGTGGTCGCGGCACGAGCCTCGTCGGCAACCCTGTCGCGGTCCGCCGCGGCCGACGCCAGGCGGCGCATCAGCGCAGCGACGTCACCGCCGGCGACCTGCTGGCTGAGCAGCGCGGTCGCCAGCGAGTCGACGCGGTCCGAGCCGAGGCGAGCACGCATCGCGGAAAGAGCCTGGGAGGTCGAAGCCCCCAGCTCGAGATCAGCGGCGACCCTCGCGAGCTCCGCGGACGAGGGGCCTTCGAGCGACCCCGCGGCCGCCGCCAGCGCTCCCCTCACCGAGTGACCGCCGGAGATCGCGTCCGCAATGGCCGAGGCGACATCCGGGATCGACCGCTCCACGGCCCGGCGGTAGCGCTCGCGCCGGCCCGCGACCAGGACGCCGACGCACCAGGGGCCGGCCGCGCCAGCGACCGCCAGCGGCCCGGGACCCGCGATCAGCACCGCCGTCGTCGCGATAGCCCCGCTGCCGAGGAGGGCGAGGCGGCGCTGCTCCTCGGCGCTCGGCGCGTAGCCCTCGCGAGAGGCGCGCCGCAGGGGCGCGATCGACACGCGCAGCCAGCTCGCCGCGCGTGGAGCGGAGATCAATGCCTCCCGAGCGGCCACGGCCGTCAGCCCTCCGGCCATCGCGGTGAGCGCGATCAGCGCCGCGCCCACGGGCGTCCCTCACGCTCGGTTCCCAGCCTGTACAGCTCGCGAACCCCGACCGAGCCGGCGGTGCGCACCACCTCGGCCACCTCCACCACCCGGCGCGAGCCGTCGCTGAGCCGCGCCAGATGGATGATCAGGTCAAGGCCCCTGCCGAGTTGCTCCCGGATCGCCTCGTGGGGCAGTCCGACTGCCGCCATCAGCGCCAGCGTCTCGAGCCGCCGCAGCGCGTCCTCGGGCGAATTGGCGTGGACCGTCGAGAGCGCGCCCTCGTGGCCCGTGTTCAGGGCCATCAGGAGGTCGAGCGCCTCGCCCCCGCGCACCTCCCCGATCACGATCCGATCCGGGCGCATCCGCAGCGCCCCGCGCAGCAGGTCGCGTATCTCCACGCGGCCGCGCCCCTCCACGTTTGCCGGGCGGCTCTCGAGCCGGACGACGTGGGGCTGTCGCAGGCGCAACTCGGCGGCGTCCTCGATCGTGATCACGCGCTCGTCCGGGTCGACGAACGCCGACAGCGCATTGAGCAGGGTCGTCTTGCCGGAACCCGTACCGCCGCTGACGAGGATGCTCCTGCGAGCCGTCACGGCAGCGGCCAGCTCGTCGTGCAGCTCCTCCGTGATCGTGTCGAGCTCGACCAGCTCCCGCGGGCCGGGTCGTACGGCGGAGAAGCGGCGTATCGACATCGACGGCCCATCGACCGAGAGCGGCGGGATGACCACGTGGACGCGAGAGCCGTCCTCGAGCCGCGCGTCCACCATCGGGCTGAGCTCGTCGACCCTCCGCCCCAACGGCGTCAGGATCCGCTCGATCGCGTCCCGCAGCGCCTGTTCCGAGGGAAAGCCAACCTCGGTCCGCTCGATCCTGCCGGCGCGCTCCACGTAGACGCGCTCGTGTCCGTTGACCATCACCTCCTCGACGGCGGGGTCGGCGAGAAGCTCCTCCAGCGGGCCGAGACCGACGGCCTCCCGCAGGATCAGCTCGCAGAGCCGCTCGCGCGTGGGGGCCTCGAGCATCGCCGCGTCCTCGTCGACGAGCTCGCGCACCGCGTTGGGAAGCGGCCCCATCGCCGCACCACCCGAGGCCGCCTGGGCGCGGCGCCGCTCGACCAGCCGCCTCCGCAGCTCGGCGGCCAGCTCATCCAGGTGTCGGCGGCGGACGCGCTCGTCCACCCAGGGCTAAGGCCCCGGAGTCGCCTACTCGCCCCCGGCTTCGCCATCCGGCGAGGGAAAGAGCACTTCGCTGAACCCGCCCATCTGGTGGTAGAGGCGGTTCTCCATCCGCAGCAGCGTGACGATCGAGAGGATCGCGAGGACTCCGCCGATCGCCGCGCAGACCCCGAGCGGCGCGCCGGTGAAGGCGCCGACGGCGATCGCCGCTGCGCCGCCGCCGACCACGCTGTTGATCACAGCGATCATCGTGCCCGTAGTGAAGAACTGCTGGCGACGCTCCAGGCTGACACCCATGTTCCGGATCACCCCCTCGGCGTCGTCGTTGGCGGAGAGCATGAAGTAGCGAGCCTCCTCCCCGGCCACCTGCAGGTAGTAGTTGCGGATCCGGTTGATCGCGCGGCCCATCATCAGGTCCTCCACCCCGTTCTCGACCGTGCGCACGAAGGTGAAGAGGCCGAGCAGGTACAGGGTTGGCAGCGCGGTGAGGGCGAAGACGTTGAAGGTGTCCCCCACCTCCGAGATCTGTCCGATGAAGCCGGGCGCGACCAGTGTGCTGGAGACGGCACTGATGTAGAGGGCGGCCCGGGCCGAGCTCTCCCCGGTCACCTGCGCGCGCGTCCCGGCGAGCCCGAAGTGCTCCGTGGTGAGCGCAGTCAGGAGCTGCTGGCGATCGGGCTCCGTCAAACGGGTTGCTCTCCGATTCGCTCCGAGCACCCTCGCATGACGCGACGGTAGCCTCCGCTGCGGACGTGGCGGAGGTCGAGGTACAGCAGGCGGACATCACGAAGCTCGAGGTCGACGCGATCGCCAACGCCGCCAACACCCAGCTCCGGCATGGCGGCGGCGTCGCCGCCGCGATCTCCCGGGCCGGCGGGCCGGAGGTCCAGGCCGAGAGCGACGAGCGCGCCCCGATCGAGCTCGGTGAGGCGGTCGAGACGACTGCGGGCGAGATGCCCGCCCGCTGGGTGATTCACGCCGCGACCATGGAACTCGGCGGGCCGACCTCTGGGGAGATCATCCGCCGGGCCACCGCCGGCACCCTCGCCAAGGCTGACGAGCTCGGCGCCAAGAGCCTTGCCCTGGTGGCGTTCGGCACCGGTGTGGGCGGCTTTCCCCTCGACGAGGCCGCCCGGATCGAGGTCGAGGAGGTCCGGCGCCACATCGACTCGGGCAGCGGACTGGAACGGGTCGTCTTCGCCGTCCACGGCGAGGAAGCCGCAGCCGCCTTCAGGTCCGCGATTATTTAGACGGGCCCCGGGAGTCTCAGATGTCAACGATGGCCTTTCCCCCACCGGCACGTCATCTGCTGCGCGCCAAGGACCTCGCCGACGCTCGCTACTCGGAGCGCCTCGACGTCGCTGACATGGCCGGCGCAGCGGGTCTCTCGAAGGCTCACTTCAGCCGCGAGTTTCGCCGCACCTTCGGCGAGTCGCCCCACCACTACCTGCTGACGAGGCGGCTCGAGCGCGCCGCCGAACTGCTGCGGATGACCGACTGGAGCGTCGCCGAGGTGTGCGTCGAGGTCGGTCTGCGCAGCCTCGGCTCCTTCACCACCAGCTTCAAGCGCGCCTACGGGCAGACGCCGACCTCCTACCGGGCGAGCCAGCCGCCCGCGGCGGTGTTCGCCAAGGTGCCCAGCTGCGTGCTTCGCACCTACCTGCGCCCGCAGACAGCACGTTTCAAGAAGACAGCCGATTGACCCGCGACTAGCTTGGCCAGGACGACGTAATCCGCTGAAAGGAGACGAGATGATCCGCGTTGCGAACGGGCAGGTCTGGGTGCACGACCAAGACGAGGCCCTCGAGTTCTGGACCAAGAAGATCGGCTGGGAGGTCCGCTCCGACATCACCATGGAGGAGCTCGGCGGCTTCCGCTGGCTCACGGTCGGGGCGCCGGGCCAGGACTTCTCCCTCGCCCTGATGGCGATTCCGGGACCGCCCGTCATGGACCAGGAGACCAAGAAGCAGGTCGAGGACCTGATGTCCAAGGGCGTCGCCGGAACGGTCTTCCTGACCGCTGACGACGTCCAGGCCAGCTACGAGGAGCTCAAGGATCGCGGCGTCGAGTTCACAGAGGCGCCGGCCGAGCAGCCGTACGGACTCGACTCCGAGTTCCGGGATCCGTCGGGCAACAAGTACCGGCTCGGCAAGCCGACGGTCGGTTGATCTTCAGGTTCTGGGCAGCAGGCGAATCTCGCGCCCGCCGCTCTGCGCGGCGATCAGCGAGAGCGCCTGCTGCTCGGTGACCGCGAGGGTCGCGGACCAGCCCTCGCCGGCTCCGGCCGGGCCGCGCAGCGCGAGCAGCTTGACCCCGGTTGCGGCGATCCGGGCCCGAGCCGACCGCCCCAGCCCGGCCTGACGCGCGACCACCACGTCGACTCGGCTCCCCTCCGGCGAGCCGCCGCCGACGGTCAGCGCCTCGGCCCCGGAGACCGCCACCTCGACCGGGCGCAGCCCGTCCCCGACGCCTGGCGCGCGCGGCGCATCCACGTGCGGGATTGCGAGCTGCGCACCGAGCACGTAGGAACCCGAGGGAATGGTCGCGCTGGGCGCGCGCCCAACCGCCTCGGCGGGGCTCGCCAGCGCACCCGGCGGGACGAAGCTCGCCGGAACCCGCCGCACCGCGAGCGCGGCTCCCACCCGGTCCACCGCGATCGCTTCGCCCGCCGGCAATTCGGCGGTGGCGACCAGGACCGGCCGCAACGGCCCGTAGCGGGCCTCCACGCGCGAGCGGTAGCGGCCGGCGACCATCGCGGCGAGCAGGGCGCAGACGAGCGCCGCGACCAGGAAGAGAGCGGCGCGCCTGCGGCGCCTCACGCCGACAGCGCGTAACCGGGCTCGGCCAGCGGCAGCTCGAGCGCCGCGACGCAGCCAGTGCCGGTGTGACAGAGAGCGAAGCGCCCTCGGTGCGCGCTCGCGACCTCCGAGACGAGATCGGTGCCGTGTCCCCGGCGGGGATCGCGATCGCGCCTGGCACCGCGCGTCGACGCGCCGTTGGCGATCGTGACGCGGATCCGGCCCGCCACGCGGGCGCCCGTCACCACAACCGGCGGCCCGCCGTGCTCGAGCGCGTTGGAGATCAGGTTGTCGAGGGCCTGAGCCATTCGCACGGCGTCGCCCTCGATCGGGGCCGGTCCGGCGTCCCAGTACACCCGGATGCCACCCACCCCGGCGGCGATCGGGCGCCAGCGCTCCAGGGCGGCGAGCACGACCTCCCGGCAGGAGAAGCGTCCCGGCTCCCGGAAGGGAGCGCCCCCGTTGACGGCCCCGTCCAGGTCCCTGAGCGCGCTCGCCGCCACCTCGAGCAGGCCTCGCCGGCTGGCGGCGGGCGGCGAGGCCGCCGGCTGCGCCGAGTCCTCCTCCATCAGGACCAGTGCCTGCAGCGGGCGACGGAGCTCGTGCAGCGCCCGGTTGAGCGCCCGCCTGTGCGCCGGGGTGATCACGAATCCAACAGGCGGTAGCCGACGCCCCAGCAGTTGAAGACGTAGCGCGCGCCCTCCGGATCGAGCTTGCGCCGGAGCCGGCTGGCATGGGAGTCGAGTGTCCTGGTGCGTCCCTTCGAGCGAAAGCCCCAGACGTCGCGCAGCAGCTCGTCCTTGGTGAAGACCCGTCGCGGCTCGGCCGCAAGCGCGCGCAGCAGCGCGAACTCCTTGTTCGCCAGCTCCACCTGCCGGTCGCCGACCGTGACGCGGCGGGTCGCCGGGTCGACCGTCAGATCGCCGAGTCGGATCGGGCCTCGGCGGGCGCCCGAGCGCCGCCGGAGGACGGCCGCCACACGCGCCAGCAGCTCCGGGTAGTGGAAGGGCTTGCCGAGGTAGTCGTCCGCCCCGGCCTCGAAGCCGCGCAGCCGGTCGGCCTCGCCGGAGCGACCCGAGAGGATCAGCACCGGCAGGTCCGGGTCGAAGCGCTCCCCGGCGGCACGGATCTCCCGAAGCACGTCGATGCCGGGGGCGTCCGGCAGGCCGAGGTCCAGGAGCATCAGATCCGGCTGGTTGTAGCCGCAGAGGCGCAACGCATCCGAGGCGCTCGGCGCCGGCAGGGCGCGGTAGCGGTCGGCGGTCAGGTGGTCGCAGAGCAGCTCGCGCGTCGGGTCGTCGTCCTCGCAGACGACCACCGTGGCCAGCTCTTCGATCTCGGGAAGCACGGCCTCTTAAGGCCGCCGGCCATGAGAACTCTCCCCCGCGAGCGGTGGTGGTTTGAGCTTCTGCTCTTTCGCCAATGCAGCAGCGAGCGGCTCATCGCCGCCGCGGACTATGCGACCGGGTTCACGCGGAAGCAGTAGCGACGGTTGGGCACCACCCGTGTTCGCCGTGCGGGTGGCGAGAAGCCCTCTGGCCGGGGGGGAGTTCACGCCAGCCGAGGTAAGCGCGACTACGGGTTGCTCACACACGGAGGTGGTGGCGGGAGTTAGGGTCCTACAGATAGCAAGGCGTCCACTCCACCTGGAGGTATCGAAGATGGCCGACTACAAGGAAATGGCACAGCGCTGGTACAGCGAGGTGATGAGCGAGGGCAAGACGGAGGTGATCGACGAGCTCTGCGCGCCGGACTTCGTCGACCACGATCCGCTCCCCGGAACCACCGCCGATCTCGCGGGTCTGAAGGACTTCGTCGGCCAGATCCGAGCGGCGTTCCCCGACATGCAGGTGACCGTTGACGACGTGATCGCCGAGGGCGACCGACTCGCGGTCCGCTCAACCATGCGCGCCACCCACGAGGGCGATTTCATGGGAATCCCGGGCAGCGGCAAGAAGGTCGAGGTCTCGAACTACGACTTCATCCGGTTCGAGAATGACCAGGCGGCCGAGCACTGGGGCGTGATCGACTCGGCCGCGCTGATGGAGCAGCTCGGCATGGCTCCAGCCGGCAGCTAAGCATCCGGGGCGGCGACGACGAGAACAACGTGTTTCGACACGTCGTTCCGCTCGCTGCCGCTTTGCGCGAGAACCAGGCGCCTCTTCTGTGCGACGACCGGCACAGCGGCATGGAGGATGTCGACGCGCTCCGAGTTCCCGTTCGTCGTGTCTTTCCGCCTCAGCCCAGACCGGCCGCTCCGAGGGCTCCGGCGCGCTCCGGATGCCAGTACATGGCGACGACGCGGCCCCCCTCGAAGCTGAAGACGATGTTCAGCGAGTCGGCGATCTCGACTCCGCTTGCCTTTCCGGTCCCGTACTGGCGTCCCTCCATCAGGACCGCTGAGTCGTCCAACGCCTCCAGGCTCTCGACCTCGATTCGATAGCTCGACCACTGCGCCAGGAACTCCCGAAGGAATCGACTGATCTCCTCCCACCCGTGAGCGACGACCATCCCGTCGGGAACGAACGCCGAGAGCCACACGTCGGGCGCGAGAACCTCCGCGCCCGGGGCGAAGTTGCCGCGCTCCCACTCGGCGAGTATCGGACGCAGCCGCTCGAGCTTCTCCTCCGGCATTGCGCGCAGTATCTCGCCAACTTGAGACCTTCATCCGCGCGGAGTTCGCTCGAGGCGTCGCTCGGTTCCCCCTTTGCGCGATCCAGGGCGCGCCTCCCTTGCGCGACGAGGGGCACTGCCCCTGCTCAGTGCTCGGTTTCGCGCATTAGGGGAGCGAGCGGGAGCTGTGCTCTCGCTCCTCCATTTCGTCAAAGCGCTACTTGCGCAGCCCGGCGGCGTCGAGACTCGGGGTCGTCGAGCCACTCGGGGATCGAGTAGATGACGACGTCATCGGTGAAGTACGGGATCACGCCTTCGACTCCCTTCTCGCCCAAGGCCGCGAATCCGCGGCTGACGATCTCGACGCTCTCCCGCGACATCGCCTACTCCCGCAGCCCGGCGGCTTCGAGGGCCTGGTCCTCCTCGAAGTAGGCCCAGGCCCGCTGCACCTTTCCTTCGCGCATCTCGAGCACCTGGTAGAAGCTGAACCCGGCCGGTGCGCGACTTCCTCGCCCCCAAGCGTGGGCATGAACGACAACGATCACGAAGTTGCCGGAGGTGGTGAACTCCTCAAGCTCGTAGTAACTCTCGTCCGTCCAGACGGTCGCCTGCGCCTCCACCCACTTCCGGAGTTCATCACGACCGTGCATGACGGGAACGTCGGGGACGGTCGGCAAGTCGTGGACTTCCGCATCGGGATGGAAGAACTCAAGCCAGGCGTCGAAATCCCGTCGGTTCAGCGCCTCGACGCTGCGTCGTACGATCTCGACGTTCTCCTCCGACATCACCCACGCAGTATCCCCCGGCGCAGGGGAGGGTGTGAGCCCAGAACTGCCCGCTCAGCAGACCGCTGGGTGAGTCCCTGCGAAGGAAAGCGATGCGGCAAGGAGCGTTTTTGTGACCGAGTCTGACCCTGGAGCGGCACTGATCGAGGCGATCCGGGACAACCTGCCCCCCGGAGTCGAGTTGGATGAACGCGAGGAGGTCATCCTCGAGCTTGCGGCGAGTCAGGCGCGTGATGTGGCTCTCGCCGAGGCCGACATCCAGGAGAGGGGCTATCTCGTCCCTGGCTCTCAAGGTCAGCAGGTGGTCAACCCGAGCTTGAACGAAGCTCGCCAGGGCCGAGCCGCAATCCGGCAGATGCTCGGCTCGCTCGATCTCCCGGACTCGACCAGGGACGCCGTCAGGAGCGCTAGGAGCGCCGCTCAGGCGCGATGGGCGCGGGCCTCGTGAGCCGGCTCGGAAGGATTCGCCCGCGTGGTCAGCGCTTCGACCTGGCGGAGGCGTTTCAATTCTTGGGGCGGGGACCAACCAATCGTGAGCTTGGCCTCGCCGCTGACCTTCTTCGCGAGTCGGAGGTCGAGGTCGACTACGACGACGCACAGGTGGAGCTCGCGCGCGCGAACGGATCTTCTGCCTTCGTCGCGCTGGACCTGGCCGTAGTCCGGTACAGCGGTCTCGAGGCCCTCAGGAGGGCGGGACCGAGGGCATCGCGGTGACGCGGCTCACCGCCGCTCGCGGCGCCCCCCCGTTCGAGCAGTCCGAGCACTTCTTGACCTTCGGCCCGCTCAACCTCGGTCCTCGGGAGTTCACCGACGCGGAGGGCGCAGCTGCGTGGTCGGCACATGGCGGCCGGCTGATGGCTGAGTGGAGCCGCAGCCGATCCCTGCCGGGTTCGAGGCCGTTCGGCTGCTGGCGCTACGGGATCGGCGAGCACCCCGACACCTACGAGGATCGTGTCGTCCTGCTGGCCGAGCGGGGGGAGCTCTCCGAGGAAGAGATCGCCTCTCTCGCCAAGAAGCGGCGCTGGCGGGATATCAACACTGGGGTCGAGCACGACGATCCCGAGGCGGTTGAGCTCTACGAGCGTGTCTGCGAGGCGCTCAACGGTGGCGCAGGCGCTCGAAGAGCCGTCACCGGCCGCTCCCAATCTGGGAGTGTGGCTGACGATCGAAGTCCCAGGGCAGTTAGCGCCGGGAGGCGCTCGGTGCGAACCTGAACTGATGGCGATCGGGCCAGAGAAGATGAACGTGCCAGGACCCAAGCTCATTCTCTCGCCGCAGCAGGCGAAGTCAGTTGCCGAGCAGGCCAAGCGTTGCTCGCATGTGGAGGTCGAGGACAGTCCCGCCGGCTACCTAAAGGTCAGAAGCTTCGACCGTGAAGGCGAGCCGATCGACGAGCGGTGGATCGACTCCGATGGCTCGGATCGCCTCCGATCGCTTCTACGGCACGACGAGGACGTTCACCGGGACTATCCACCCGGCGACTGATCCGCGTCCCGCCGATCCCGACCAGAATTAGACTCCCGCCAATGGCAGCGGTGATCTTCCTGAGACCCAAGACCCGCAAGGGCCGCGAGATCCTCGAGAGGCTCGAGGAGGAGACCAAGGTCAAGCCGATGCCGGTCATCAAGGACGGCACCCGCCGCTACTACCTGGACGGCAAGGATGCGGACGCCGACGCCTTCGACCCGATGCTCGACCGGATCGACTTGGCGTGGCGGGACCACGTCACGAACTCGACTCCGAACTAGCTTCGGTCGGTTTTTTGACCCAGCGAGCGCGTTTGACCGCGGGGCTTGTCCAGTGACCATCAACATCAACCGCCGCAACGTGGACCCGATCGAGGTCGGGGTCGGTCTCCTGATTGTTGGGATCATCGTGGTGACCGTCCTAGCGACGGTGAGCGGCGGGAGCGGAGGAAGGACCGCAGACCCAGGCGAGCTTCGGGCATGCCTCGGCCGAGGGGTCGGCGTGGTGTCCCACCTGTACGGGTTCAGTGGCGAACCCTCGGATGCGCAGACATCGTTCGCGCTGACCGGGAACGCCGCCGTCGACGTATTCGTGATGCAGGATTCCCGTGCGGCGGAGGACGCTGCAAGCCACGCCTCCACTGCCGGCGGCAGTGCTCGCACCGCAAGTTCGGAGAACGTTATGTGGCTGAGCCTTGGGTCTGAGACATACGACAGCAGGATCCGTAACTGCATCGGGGAGGCTTCTTAGACCCTTTCCGCGCCGCGTTTTTGAGACAGCGGGTCGAAACAGCCGCCGGCTAGCGCGGCTCGCAAGAACGCCCACTCCAAACCGCTGCTTTTCGTCCGAAGCGGCTACCCCCCGCAGCCCGGCGGCTTCGAGGGCTTCCGCCTTGTCGAAGTCGGACCAGACTCGTTGCACTTTTCCGTCCCGCATCTCGAACACCCAGAAGAAGCTGACCTCGATGGGAACCCCGCTTCCTCGGCCCCAGGCGTGGGTGCGAACGCCAACAAGCACGAAGTCATCGGCGGCGGTGAACTCCTCCGGCTCGTAGTAACTCTCCTGCGTCCAGATGTCCCCCATCATCTCGACCCACTTGCGCAAGTCCTCGTGGCCCCGTCTGACGGGAGCGTCGGGGATAGTCGGCAAGTCGTGGGCTTCTACGTCGGCGTGGAAGCCCTCAAGCCAGGCATCGATATCCCGCCGGTTCAGGGCCTCAATGCCACGTCGCACCAGCTCGACGTTCTTCTCCGACATCGCCTACTCCGACAGCCCGGCGGCTTTGAGGGCCTCAGTGGGGTCGAGGTAGGTCAACACGCGAGTCACCTTCCCATCCTTGAAATCGACCAAATAGCCGATAGGCGACTCGATCTGGGCTCCGCTTTCCTTCCCACGCCCTTGGAGGCGGCCGAGCGCCACCACTTGATCGCCTAGGTCACGGGTCTCATCGATCTCGATATGGAGCTCCGCGAAAGCATCGTCGAGGTCCCGTAGGAACTCGCGAACGCCGTCCCGCCCGTGGTAGACGGTCGTCTCTCCCCCGAGCAGCACCTGAAGCACCGGGTGCCACTCCACATCGGGGTCGTGGATCTCCAGCATCGTTTCTACGTCCCCCACGTTGTACGCATTGATCGCGAGCTCGAAGGCCTCGATGTTCTCCTGCGACATCGCCCGCGCAGTATCTCGCGATCCCACCCGGACTACTCGTTTCCATGCGGGGGAGCAGTCGGCAGCGTGTTATCCCGCAGTGCTGCTCCCGCGTGCCGGGAGCACTGCCGCGAACACCGCCGGGGCGCAGCGTCGCGCCTCCTTCCGACGAAACGCAGCAATTAGGGCGGAGCCTGCGCGCTATCGCCCGTTGTTGCCGTGATCGCCTGATGTAGGCACCGGAATCGGCTCAAACAAATGACGCTGGGGGACGCCCTAGCGCCTACAAATTGTGCCCCTATTGTGCCCCTGCTGACACATTCAGCGTCCGAACTGCGGTGCCCTGGAACCGGCGAACTAGCCGACTTCCAGGGCTTTCCTTAGTCGGGGCGACTGGATTTGAACCAGCGACCTTTCGGCCCCCAGCCGAGTGGATTCAGGCGTCTATGTGTCCCGGAGCGTCCGTCGCGTCCTATGTGTCCAGGGCCGTGGACGATCTGGACAGACAGGACGGTGCATCGGGTACCAAATCGGTACCACGGCACGAACGAAATGAGGGACTGTGCAGGGCTGTGCAGAGACTCGACGACGCGAGATACTCCGACCATGGCCGAGGGAGAAGAGGACTTCCGACTCTTCCGCGAGTTGTGCGATGCCTTCAACGATCTCGGAAGAATCGATCTCGACGACCCGTTTACGGCCGAGCCGTTCCAGTATCTGCACGAGGATGTCGAGCTGCAGGACTATCCGGCCATTCCGGGTGCGGCCTGGCACGTCGGACACCAAGGGGCCCTGCAATGGACCACGAATCTCTGGGAGTCCTTCGAGGACTTCCGCCTGGAGCCACAAGAATTCATCCCTGGAAGCCCTGGCCGCTATGTGTGCATCACCGACACCGTCGGACAGGGTCGCCGCAGCGGCGTCGAAATCAGCCTGACCGCCTACGCAGTCGTCACCGTCGAGCAGGGCAGGATCAGGCGCATTGCGATCACCACTGACCGGCAGGAGGCCCTCGAAGCGGCCGGGTCGTCGGAGTGATGGAGGTGTCGTACGCGATAGGGACGGGGATCGGCGAGGTCACCGATCCCGCGATTGGACTGCCGTTGCAGGGCATGGTCGATGAGGACCAGATCGCGACGGGAGTCGAGTCGCCGCTGTTCGCCCGCGCTTTCGTGGTCGCCGAACGGCCGTCCGCCGCTGGGGCGGGATGTATCGCGATCATCGTGGCCGACATCTGGGCCGGCACTCACAAGGTGAGAGACAGCGTTCTCAGGCGCCTTGCGGCGTCGCATCCGGGGGTCTACACCGAGGAGAACGTCCTGCTCGCGGGAACGCACACCCACAGCGCGCCGGGCGGGTTCTCGGGGAATCTGCTCTACGACTTCAACTTCGACATCGGCGGTTGTGACGAGGCCACCGTCGAGTGCATCGTCGACGGCTGCGTTCGCGCCGTCGAGATGGCACACGCCAACCTCGCCCCCGGACGGATCTACGTCAACAGGGGCGAGGTCGCCGACTGCGGGGGGAATCGCTCAGAACCTGCGTACCGGCGCAACCCGCAGGCCGAGCGAGATCGCTGGGACTGGGACACCGATCGCGAGATGCTGCTGCTGAAGTTCGTCAAGGTCGACCAGGGGAGTGAGCGACCGGTCGGCGCACTGAGTTGGTATGCGATCCACCCCACCGATCGCGGCCAGAAGAACACGCTCGTCTGCGGCGACAACAAGGGCTATGCGAGTTCACTCTTCGAGCAGCAGATGCAGAGCGACCGACGCAAGCCTGAGACCTTCGTCGCCGCGTTCGCCAACGCCCACTGCGGCGACGTCTCAGGCAATGTTGCGCTTGACCATCCTCCCCCTGACGGCGTCTGCGACGTCCCCCAGATGCGGAAGCACGGTCGCCAGCAGTTCGAGGTCGCCGAGCATCTCTTCCGTGAGGCGACCGAGGAGGTCACCGGACCGGTCCAGCACCGGCACACTCGGATTGACTTCTCGATGGTCTGCACGGGCGCGGGCGGTGCGCGGACCTGGCCGGCGGCGCTTGGGCTCTCGTTCGCGGCAGGCAGCGCGGTGGACAGCGTGCCGAAGCCCAACCTGGGGATCAAGGAGGGCCGCACGGCCGCGAACCTCACCGAAGCAGACGAGCTCATCGCCGAAGTCTCCAGCGCCTTGCTCCGCGCGGTCTTCGGCCTCTCCCGCATTAATCGGGCGGCTGCCAGGGCGGACCGCAAGGGACAGCTGCCGAAACCCGTCGTGCTGATGCCGGGCATCAAGGAGCCGCCGGTCGTGCCGCAGGTATTGCCCGTTCAGCTGCTCCGTCTCGGCGCCGTCGCCGTGCTCGGGATTCCGGGGGAGTTGACCACGATGGCTGGTCGCCGCCTGCGCAAGAGCGTCCTCGACGCGATGTCCGGCACGGGCGTCACGCACCTCGCCCTGGGTACCTATGCCAACGAGTACGCGGGGTACATCACGACACGCGAGGAGTACTCCGCACAGCACTACGAGGGTGCATCCACGCTCTTCGGTCCCCACACGCTCGAGGCCCATCAGCAGGTTGCGGCTCAACTCGCGACGGCGATGGCCGACGACAAGCCCTCGCCGCCCGGTCCGGCCGCGACCGAGTGGACGTCCCCTCGACAGTGGCGGTACCGCTTCCGGAACCTGTCGAGGTCGGCGGTCGAGCTGCGCTTCCACAACAAACACAATTGGTTGCGATGGGTCCCCCTCCCCAGGGCCCACAAGAGGATTGACGCCCGTGCCGAGGTGGCGTACCACGAGCGCGAGTTCACATGGAGCCTGGTGTCCAAAATCGAACGGCTCACGGTCAAGCTGCCCACCGTCAAAACGGTCACCGTCAAGGTCGGCGACGACGTCAAACGGACGATGTCCGCCGGGCAACTGCTGATCATCTCGGCCGACGGTTCGATTTCCATCGGCGATTACAACCCGCCGCTGCGGACGTAAGCAGCTCGAATCTCGCGCTCACCCGGCGATCGTTTCCAACGGTGGCTTCAGCACCTGGCCGAACGGAAGCGTCAAGGCGACTCGGACCTTCGCCTTGCGATAGCGAACACGGATTTGAGCCTCCTGGCCGATCTCGAGACCGAGCTCATTGAAGCGCGCCTGGACCAGGTCCTTGGCCAGGCCCGGCGGCTCACGGGCATTGACTGTGACCTCGTCAACCTTGCCGCGAATGACAAGGTCGGCTGGGGCCCGCAGGGGCTTGGCGATGTATTGGGCGACCCCGGGCGTTGCCGTCTTGCCTTGGTTGACTCCTTCAACCAGGATCGTGATCGTGTCTCGAGTGCTCACCTGATCACTGCTCAAAGCCTGAGCCAGGGTGTCGGGATCACAAGCGACCACCGCTGCTGACGAACCAGACCAGGTTCGGCAATCGGTGATGGTCCCAAGGCCCGGGATGGCCTCGGCTCCAGCTCCCGCTGTGACTTCATCACAGGTTTCGCGCTTGTCGAAGTCCTGACCGCTGACGGCGACGGTCTGAGCGCACCAGGGAGCGCGGTAGCGATCCTGAGTGCTCGGCGAGTGGGGACCACCGGCCAAGGGGCAATCGCCTGCCGTCGGGTTTTCGCAGATCCGACCCCAGAGGCCGCCGAAGGCGTTCCACGAACGGCTGCCGGCAACGGCTGGGGGCAGATGGAGCAGGCACGGCGGCTTGACCGCACACGCCGCGTCCCTGTTGCGGCCCCAGGGTGCAAGTCCATCATGGCGACCCTCTGGCCGGCGGATCACGGTTCGGGCCAGCTGCTGACACTCCGAAGTCTGGCAAGGGCTCGGATAGGAGGCGTGAGTGCCCTCGGCGACGTACACAACGGGATGGGTGTCGTCGGGCCCGCCGAGGTCAAGCTGGGGGGCTCCGTAGCGGAAGACGCCCTCGTGGGCCGCGTAGTCGACGTACTCAACTCGATTGGCATCAGCGGCGGGAATGACCACAGTCACCCCCTCCCAATCACCCTCATGGTCGGAACAGAGGATGCGAATGGGCCCAGTACAGGCGGCGACCTTGCCGAGGCGCGGGAAGTCGTTGTAGCGGTAGAACCACCAGTAGTCGACGTAGTAACGACCGTTGGCCCCGACGACGTCGTAGTAGATCGCCGATCCGGAATCGCGATTGCAATCAAGAAGAGGAGGCGAGCGCGGGCACCGGTCCGGGCTCCGGTAGTCGAGGCCGTTCGGCCGGCTGCCGGCGATGTCGACATACAGGTTCTCGCCCCCCAGTCGGAAGTGGGAGATCGCAGAATCAAATTCGCGATGGCCAACCACGGGCTCGCAGCGCCCCGCCCCGCGGATCGAACGCTGACAGAGTCTCTGGGGCGAGCCGAGTGCGGCCTCGTCGAGGAAGCGGTCGACATTGAGCGGCCGCCAGGGCTCCGCGGAGTCGAAGCGGAGGATCGGCCGAAAACGCTTGGCCAGGTCGAGTTGTACCCCGGCCGGGACGTCTACCACGGGCCGGTCCTTGGAGGGGGCGGGCTCGTCACCCGTGCCGCTGATGAGCAAGATGACCATCAGGGCGATCAGGATCGGCGTTAGTAGCACGATCTGCCGGCTTTACTCAAGCCGGTCGCATCCTGGACCGACCTCATCTCGGCCCATCATCGCTTACGAATCACGGTGGTGTAGGACTAATCGGGGCGACTGGATTTGAACCAGCGACCTTTCGGCCCCCAGCCGAATGCGCTACCAGACCGCGCCGGGCTTCGATCAGCGCCTCCTTCCCGCGAAACCCGGCACTGACAGCCGGCAGTGCTCCTCGTCGCACAAGGGAGGCGCTGTCGCTCAACTCCCGACGTGGAAGTCGGGGAAGTCGATTGTCCCGCCGGTATACGGCACCTGAATTGCTGTGGCGACAGAAATCGGGCCCACTCCGGGCGGAGGAGAGTTCTGGAGATTGGTGAGAGCCTGACGCGTCTCGTCGTCTAACCGCTCCGGCAGGGCCTCGAGCGCGAAGTCATCGAGGGCGTACACGAGCTCCTGCACGATGGCGCTGACGGGCCAGTCCTTGATCTCCGCCGGAACCGCACTGCGCTCGTAGGTGAGGTGAACGACCTCGCGGCCGAGACGGTTGCGGTCGTCCACCTCCGCGAGGGCGCGCGGCACTTCGCCTCGCGCCTGGTCCCACCCCCCGGGGGCGCAGAAGTCAGAGGCAAAGGCGTCCATCGCGTAGCGGCCCCGGCGACCGAACAGGAAATCCCGCAAGCAGCGAGCGTGAATCGCGAACGCCTCGAGTAAAACGTTCGACTCCTGGTCACGCGGGAGATCGCCCCGCTTTGCGAGTTCCACTGCTGTGTAGGCGAGCATCCTCGCCTCATAGACGAGGTGCTCTCGCGCCCAAGTGGCAAGGTCCGCGTCTGCCAGTGGGGAGGCCACAACGGAGCGAGGTTAGAGGCGGTCGCGGCGGGTTCAACCATCGACGAAGCAACGAGTTTCGGTCGACTTGCTGGTGAAGCGCAGAACGCTTCAGCCATTAGCGCCGCTGCGCGGCGCGCGGCTACCGGTCAGGATCCAGGGGGCCGGTAGTCGACCGAAAGCTTGGCTGCCTCGTCGACATCCTCCGGCGTCAGTAGCACGACGACTTCTGAGCTCGCTCCCCCAGAGGTGTTGACGGCGATCGACGCCGCCGCTGCACTCAGGTTGTCAGGCAGCTCCAACAAAACGTAGGCATCGGTCTCGCCGAACGCGAAGTAGAAGCTTTCAAGGCTCCCCCCGAGACCCTCGGCCATCTTGGCCACAGCATCTCGCCTGCTCGTTCCACCAGCGCTCTGAACGCCCTTCGCGCCCTCCGCCGTATACGACGCCTTCACCATGTACTTCGCCACGTTTTGCCTCCTAGTCGGAACGTTGAGACGGGAGACTCTCACACGGCGGGCTGGGGGCGCGCCTCCCTTCGCGTGCCACCGGCACTGCCCGAGGACGCCGGACGACCGAAATTCGGTTTCGCTCTGGATGGATTCCAGCAGCGAGAGGCCGGCCTAATGGTCTTCGCGCAATGCGAGCGCGATTTCGCAGAGCACGCGAGGTGTCTGCATTCTCTCCTCCGCGCCCTTCCTCGTTTCCCATCGCAGCGGCCCGGCTCCGCGGAGCCGCCTCACCAGCGATTTGGAATCAAGCGTCTAGGCTCCCTTCCCCACCCGACGGAAGGAGAGGCGATGGGCGAGCGCTGGTTCACAGAGGAGGAGCTGGGCGAGATGTCTCGCCCCACGATGGATCGCGCGATCGAGGCGATCGACAGCGGCGATGCCGAGGAGGCGAAGCGCCTTTGTGAATCGATGAAGCACGAGTCGCAGTTCATGCACGACCTGCTGGTCGACGGCACGGCCGGCCTGATCTCCTTCATCAAGGAGAAGCTCGGGGACGACGGGGTGGGCGAGGCCTGGGAGTGGAGCCTGGAGCGGAGCTGGAAGCAGGCAGTGACGAAGATCTCGGAGTCCGACCGCAGGGCGATCGCGCAGGCTCTGGCGGCGACGTGGCGGGCGCACTCGACCAGCGCGGTCGGCCCCAGGCCGGGGGCCTTCGAGGTGGCCGAGGACGAGGAGAAGCTCACCTTCACGATGAACCCGTGCGGCTCCGGCCAGCGCCTGTGGCGCAACGGCCGCTACGGGCCTGACGGCTGGGGCGTCACCGACGAGGCGCACGACTGGAGCTACGGCCGCAAGGGCTTCCCTCTCTACTGCACCCACTGTGCATTCATGAACGAGCTGGGACCGATCAACTGGATCGGCTACCCGGTCTACCCCTCCGATCCGCCCGAGGACTTCGATCGCGATCCCTGCACCTGGTACTGGTACAAGGACCCGGACGACATTCCCGAGCGCCACTGGAAGCGCTACGGGCTGGAGCGGAAAATAGGCCGCGCTAATCCCGCCGCGGTGCGCCGAGCGTGAACGTGTTGAGGCCGGCGCCGCCGTCGATCCCGATCGTCTGGCCGGTCACGTAGCCGGCGTCCTCGGAGGCGAGGAACGATACGAGCGCCGCGACCTCGGCCGGCTCTGCCATGCGGCCCGACGGTAGCGTCTCCCGCAGCCGCTCAAGGATCTCAAGGGGCATCGCGAGCACCTTCTCCGTGGCGACCATCCCGGGCAACACGGCGTTGGCGGTGATCTCGCGCCGCACCCCCTCGACGGCGAGGGTCTTCACCATGCCCAGCAGTCCCGCCTTGGAGGCCGAGTATGCGACCTGGCCGGGGAGCCCGGCGAGAGCCGCGCCGGAGGAGATCACCACGATCCTGCCCCAGCGGCGCTCGCGCATTCCCGGGAGACACGCCTGGATCGCCCGGAACGCGCCGGTGAGGTTGACCCCGATGTCGCCTGACCACTGCTCGTCGGTCATGCGGTGCGCCGGCGCGATCGTGTCCGTGATCGCCGCGTTGGAGACACAGATGTCGATGTCGGACAGGGCCGGGATGGGATCCGAGACGAGGTCCATCCGGATGTCGCATCCCTCGGCGCGGTCCAGCGTGGTCACCTCGAGGTCGTCCTCGCGCAGCCTCGCGGCGATCGCCGCGCCGATGCCACCGGCGGCACCGGTGACCAGCGCGCGCCGTGGCCTCGCCGTGCCGTTCACACCATCGCCCGACCGCGGCCCCGTCATTTGTGCCGGCTGCCGGCCGGCTTGATCAGGCCGTAGTGGCCGTCGTAGCGCATGTAGATCACGTTGCCGCGGCCGCTCGCGGCATCGGTGAAGTACATGAACCGATGGTTGAGGATGTTCATCTCCGCTACCGCGTCCTCGAGTCTGGTCGGCCCGCTCATCCGGCTCTCCTCGTGGACGATCCCAGCGCTCTCGCCCGACCAGCCGATCCCGCTCGGTCCGATAACGCCGAGTCGGCCGTCGTCGCGGTGGTACGCGACGGCGTCGGCGCCGGTCTCGCGCTCGATGAACAGGTAGAAGTCGTGATCGAGGAACTCCATCTCCTCGGCGGCCTCGGCGGGGGTGAGCGGGTCGGTTGCGAAGGTCTTGCGGCGGACTATCTCCCGCTCCTCCGGCGCTCGCGGGAAGTAGTCAGGACGGTCGGTGGCGAGGCTGGAATGCCGCCACTCGCCCGCCTTGCGCTCGGTCGGACGGCGGGCCTGGTCGGTGCGACGGTCGACGAAGCTCCGCAGCTGCCGCTCGAGCCGCTCAGTGAGGCTGTTGACCGCTGTGATCGGGTCGAGGTCGGCGACCTTCGCCCGGATCATCGGGCCATTCAGGTCGATCTCGCCCTCGGCCCGGGCGGAGCGCTCAATCCGCGGGTTCGCTTCCTGGACGAGCACCACTCGAGCAGCGAGGACCGGGATCTCGACGAGTCGGTCCAGCGCCCCGACCTTCTCCTCCGCATGCTCGCGCGCCCCACCCGGGACGTCGCCTCTCATCGTCACCTCTACCTGAATCATCACTCCGACTACCTCCTTACCTCGTCGCTGCTCAGCCTCGTCAGGATCGAGCAGAGGCTCGGCGGCCGATCGCCAGAGTATCGGCCGCCGGATGGCACCACTCGGGTCGCTCTCCATCGGCGACGGGGACATCCTTGCGGCGGCCAGGGGGCCAGGCAGCTCGTGCACAGGCAGGGTCACGGGTAGATGGCCGGCCGCTGCTCCTCGAGCCTCATCGGTCCCAACTCCACGCCCGAACCCCGCCGCGGCAGCACAAGTGCCCGCCCAGGCGCTCAACTGGCTGCACTGCTATCGGCGCCTCTATTCGCTACGCCTCCCTTCGCGTGCCAGGGGCATCGCCAGTGCCCTGAATTTGGCCCGCGGGCGGTGCTCCTTTCGGCGAAGAGGAGGCGCGCCGCCCCTCGACACGGCCGGCGCAGCAAGCTTCGCCGGACCAAGGCGGCTGCTGTCTTGCTCCTCAGCCGCCGCCTTCATCGCCTGCGTGGACCCGAATCGGGCTGAAAACAATTAATGCGTCGCCTTGCCGAGGTAGTCGTCCGCCCCGGCCTCGAAGCCGCGCAGCCGGTCGGCCTCGCCGGAGCGACCCGAGAGGATCAGCACCGGCAGGTCCGGGTCGAAGCGCTCCCCGGCGGCACGGATCTCCCGAAGCACGTCGATGCCGGGGGCGTCCGGCAGGCCGAGGTCCAGGAGCATCAGATCCGGCTGGTTGTAGCCGCAGAGGCGCAACGCATCCGAGGCGCTCGGCGCCGGCAGGGCGCTGTAGCGGTCGGCGGTCAGGTGGTCGCAGAGCAGCTCGCGCGTCGGGTCGTCGTCCTCGCAGACGACCACCGTGGCGATCTCTTCGACGCTGGGCAGCATGTCGGGATGAGTTCCGCTGCCGCGAATTTCTCCCCCGCGAGCGGCCCGCTCCGCCGGTCCGGGCATGATTCCCGTCTCACACGACCACGATGGACAGCCTGACCTACATCGGCCACGCAACCACCTTGCTTCGCCTCGACGGCGCGGCGATCCTCACCGATCCGATGCTGCGCGCGGGGCTTGGCCCCCTGCGCCGTCAGGTGCCCGCGCCAGCGCCGGGGATCCCAGGCATGGCCGACCTCGTGCTGATCTCTCACCTGCACCGCGATCACCTCGATCTCCCCTCGCTGAGGCGCTTGCCGGCGACCACGCCCCTGCTGGTCCCTCGGGGCGCCGGCAGGTGGGTCACGAAGAGCGGCGCCGAGCGGATTCGGGAGATCGGCCGTGGCGAGACGGTCTCGATCGCCGGCGTGGAGGTGATCGGAGTGCCGGCGGTCCACAACGGCTATCGGGACGGTCGTATGGGGGTCCCGATCGAACCGCTGGGCTACGTGGTCTCCTCACGCAGAAGGCGAGCGTACTTCGCCGGCGATACGGACCTGTTCGAGGGCATGTCCGACCTGGGAGAGGTGGACCTCGCCCTGCTTCCCGTGGCGGGCTGGGGCCCCCCAGTTGGCGAGGGCCACCTGGATCCCGCACGGGCGGCGCGCGCGCTCCAGCTGATCCGCCCTCGCCTCGCGGTGCCGATCCACTGGGGCACCTTCTATCCCCTGGGCTTGCGCAGGCTGCGCCCGGAACCTCTCGTCAAACCCCCGCTCGAGTTCGCCGAGATCGCGGGACAGCTCGCCCCCGGGACGGAGGTTCGCGTGCTGCGGCCGGGCGACACGACGGCCCTGGGCGACGGCTGAGCAAGGCGCCTCGGCGCTCAGAGATGCAGGCGGTGCCGCTCGAGCCTGTGCTCCGGGTGCTCCTCGGGCTGCGGGTGCTCCTCCCCCGTCCGCCGCACCAGCACCCAGGTGAGCACCGCGCCGACGGCCACCAGCCCGACCAGCACCCAGGTCGAATCCGCCAGCGCGGTCGCGAAGGCGCCGGCGACGTCGCCGGGATGCACGTCGAGCTGATCGGCCTGGATGCCCTGGAAGACGGCGGAGGTCACCGCCAGCGCCACGGCACCGGCAGTCACCCGGATCATCGCCAGCACCCCCGCCGCGATCCCCGCCTTGTCGCGTGGCATCGCCAGCATCGCGGCGGTCGACATCGGCGCGTAGACCAGGCCGAGGGAGACGCCGAAGAGCAGATAGCCGGGCAGCAGGGCGCCGTATGAGCTCGACGCGTCGATCTGGGTGAGCAGCGCGAGGCCGACCGCCCCGCAGGCCATCCCGAAGGTCATCAGCACGCGCGGCCCGACGCGGTCGATCAGGGGCCCGCAGAACGGCGAGATGAAGACCATCGGCGCGGTGATCGGCAGGACCAGCAGCCCGGCCGCGACCGGGCCGTGGCCGAGGACGCCCTGGAGGTACTGGGGCTGGAGGAAGATCACCGCCCAGTAGGCGCCGACCAGGGCGAAGGCCGCGGCAGAGGCGCCGAGGTAGGGGCCGTTGCGGAAGAGGCTGAAGTCGACGATCGGGGAGTCGACCCGGTGCTCGATCACCCAGAACGCGATCAGCAGGAGCACGCCCGCCGCGAGCAGCCCGAGCGTCTTCCCGGAGCCCCAGCCCCAGTTGTCAGAGCGGACCAAGGCGAACACGACGAGCAGCAGACCCGGGGTGAAGGCGGCGAGCCCGCGCAGGTCGAGCTTCGGGGGCGCCGTCTCGTCGCGCGACTCATGCGCCGACGCCCAGGTGATGAAGATCCCAAGCGCGCAGATCGGCAGGTTGATCCAGAAGATCAGCCGCCAGTCCAGGTCGATCAGCACGCCGCCGACCAGCGGGCCGATCGCGAGCGCCAGCGCCGAGACTGCGGCCCAGATGCCGAGCGCCTTGCCCTGCTCCTCGACCGGGAAGGCGTGGCTCACGATCGCGAGCGAGAGCGAGAGCATCGCGGCTCCGCCCGCCCCCTGCACCACGCGAGCCGCGACCAGCACGGCGTCGTCGCCGGCGAGCGCCGCCAGCACCGAGCCCGCCGCGAAGATCCCCATTCCGATCAAGAAGACGAGACGGCGTCCGTAGATGTCGCCCAGCCGCCCCGCCGTCACCACCAGGACGCTGATCACCAGCAGATAGCCGTTCAGGACCCACTGCACGTTGTCGGCGGAGGCGTGGAGGTCCTTCTCGATCGTCGGCAGCGCGAGCGCGACCACCGTCGAGTCGAGCATCAGGAGGAAGAGGCCGAGGCAGGTGCCGACGAGGACCCACCACTGGCGGTTCGGTCCGCTGATCACGTGTGCGGGGACGGCAGCTCGAGCACGGCCATTGCGCCAGGGCAGCGTATGAGCCGGCACGGCGGCACGGAGCGGCGCAGCTCGATCACGCGATCGCGCTCATCGAGGAAGAGCACGTCGATCGGAAAGCGCATCCCGAAGGTGTGGACGCTGCGGCAGCGCGGGATCAGCAGGCCCGGCCCGGCGCGGTCGCGGCGAAGCAGGGCCAGGCCGAGCAGGCGGCTGGGCAGGGTCGTCGCGACGGGCACGGATGCGCCCAGGATCTCGGTGCGCCCGAGCCCACGGAAGCGAAGCGGCGTCCCCACCCACACATAAGCTTCCGGCCGCATGGAATACGCGGCACAGCCACCCGTCGCGGTCGCCCGCCCCGACTCGACGTTCCTGCAGAGGGTCTTCCTGTGGATGTTCGTCGGACTCGCGATCACCGGCGGCACCGCAGCGGCAATCGGCTCGTCGGACAGCCTGCTCACGAAGATCACCCAGACCCCGGGGATCGTCCTCGGCGTGGTGGTCGCGCAGCTCGCACTGGTCCTGCTGCTGGTCTTCATGCTGCCCCGGATCTCCGTCGCGCTCGCGACCTTCCTCTTCCTCCTCTACTCGGCGACGGTCGGCGTCACCTTCGCCTTCCTCTTCGAGCTCTACACGACGCAGTCGATCTTCACGGCGTTCCTGATCACCGCCGGCATGTTCGGCGCGCTCGCGGTCTGGGGCGCAGTCACCCACATCGACCTCTCGAAAGTCGGCTCGATCGCATTCATGGCCCTGATCGGGCTGATCCTGGCGACTGTCGTGAACATCTTCTGGGCCAACTCGACGCTCTACTGGATCACCACGTACGCCGGGGTCGGGATCTTCGCCGCGCTGACCGCGTACGACATGCAGAAGCTGGCGCAGATCAACAAGCAGGGACTCTCCGGCGAGGCTGAGGGCCGCGCGGCGATCATGGGCGCGCTCGCGCTCTACCTGGACTTCATCAACCTCTTCCTCTTCCTGCTGCGGATCTTCGGGCAGTCGCGCTAGAGGCCGCTCCGCTCCCGCACCTGTATGCGGTCTCAGGACGCTTTCTGTGCGGGAAAAGCCGTCTCCGGCTTGGTGGCCACGACGACCTCGGAGGGAACGCCCCACCGAGCGATCACCTCGCGATCGCGTACTTGCCAAGCGCCGTGTGCGAGAAGCTCGCTCAGCTCGATGGGCCGACACCCGCCGAGAAGCGCGGGGCGACGTTTCGCGACCGCTTCCCATGCTCGCGAGACCTGGCGGGTGGTCGGCGTGATCCCGTGGGTGAGGCCGGCGACGCACAGGAGTCCGGCTGGGCCGGTCAGTCGCTCCGCCTCGGCGAGCAGCCGCCGCGCGTCCTCGACCGTGAGGAGATCGAATACGTAGGTCGCCACGAAGCGATCGAACTCGCCGTCCTCACCGGCCAACTCGAGCTCGGGCGGGTCGACCAAGCCCACCTCCGCACGTGGTCTCCACCGATCGAGTCGCCGGGTCGCCAGAGCCACCATCCTCGGGCTGACGTCGACACCGAGGTAGCGGGCGTCATCCGGGAGCCGGTCGCGGAGGAGCGAGGCCGCGAAGCGCCCGGTGCCGCAGCCGAGCTCGAAAACGGACTCAGCCTCGTTGAACCCGCCAAGCTCCCCCAGCCGTGAGGTGGCCGCGTCCTCGTAGAAGCGCTGGGTGTCCTGCACCCGTCCGATTCGGTCGTAGACCCGACGTGCATCTTCAGCGACCAGCGGCATGGATCTACTTCAGTCTGGCGCGTGGCAGTGATCTTTAGCTTCTCCCCATGGCCGATTCAGGGGAGACGCCGACGCTCTATGAGTGGGCCGGCGGGCGCGAGGCCTTCGAGCGCCTGATGGGGGCCTTCTACGACCGGGTCGAGGGCGACGAGCTGATCTTCCCCCTCTTCCCCGGCGGCGTCAGCGAGGAGCATCGCCACAACGTCACGCTCTGGTGGATCGAGGTCTTCGGCGGGCCGACCGACTACACGAAGGACCTTGGCGGCTACCACCGCATGGTCGGAAAGCACAAGGACCTCGGGATCACCCCCGAGCAGCGGCTGCGCTTCGCCACCCTGATGAGCATGGCCGCCGACGACGCCGGATTGCCCGCCGACCCCGAGTTCCGATCCGCCTTCATGGCCTACGTCGAGTGGGGCACCCGCCTGGCCTTCCACAACTCGCAGCCCGGCGCCGACGACGTCCCGCAGGAGGCGCCCACCCCGCGCTGGGGCTGGGGAGTCGCCCCGCCCTATGAGCCGTGAGCGGCGTCGAGGCGGGACCGGACGGCAAGCTCCGCTGCCCGTGGGGACTCAGCGCTCCGGAGTACATCGACTACCACGACACCGAATGGGGGCGGCCGGTCCACGGCGAGAACGAACTGTACCGAGCGGCTCACGCTCGAGGCGTTTCAGTCCGGGCTCTCGTGGCTGACCATCCTGCGC
>CAWDAL010000007.1:0-33374 GCA_963800285.1 uncultured Solirubrobacterales bacterium | reverse complement strand
CACTAGGACTAGGAGTAAGAGTCCCAGTACTGGAGCTCCGGCAGTGGGTCGTAGGGAGCTCCGCCGACGTACCAGCCCGGCACGCTCCAGCGCTCGAAATGCAGGTGACAGCCGACCGCGTCTCCGGTGTCGCCGACCTTGCCGATCTGCTGGCCGGCCGTCACTCCCGTCCCGGCCGGGGCCCAGCTGGGCGCCTTCAGATGCATGTAGACGGCGTCCGTCCCGGTGAGCAGCCCGTGGACGACGACGTAGTAGCCGGCCCCGCCGTCCTGGTAGGCATTCACCGTCACCTCGCCCTTCTCGAAGGCATAGAGCTTCTCGCCGCAGGAGGCCGGGACGTCCTGGCCCTGATGGGTGTGTCCGGAGCGGGGGGCGCCGAAGCGACCGTCGGGGCCGCCGTAGGTGTGGGGCCCGGGGAGCGGGAACTGGTGCAGGTGCATCGCGAAGGGCTGGATCTGACCTCCCGTGACGGAGGCCCCCGCGGTCCCAGCGCTGGCGAGCTTCATCCGGTACGTGCCGTCACCACCCACGCCGCCGGCTGAATTCATCCCGTTCCAGGAGACCGACTTCGACTCGGCGCCGTTGAAGTCGACGGCGAGCGTCTGCACGAGGTTGCCGTACGCGTCTCGCACCTTGATCTTGGCGCTCCCAGACTTCCGTGAGCTCAGCTGCAGCGTGGGGAGGACGTAGCCCTGGATGAAGTAGCTCCCGGTCACACGCCGTCTGGCGAGAAGCTTCTTGATGCGCTTGGCGTCCTTCTTCGTGATCACCCCGTCGGCCGGCCAGCCGTGCTGGCGCTCGAACGCCTTGACGTTCCTGTAGGTGCCCTTGCCGAACACGCCGTCGATCGAGGTGGGGACCCCGAGGCGGCTGAGTGCCCGCTGCAGATAGCGGACGTCCTTGCCCTTCGCGCCCTTGGTGAGCGGGCGGGTGCCGAACCGCCAGACGTGGTGCTTGCCCCTCGCCGAGGCCGCGGGTGCCACCGGCGCGGCCACCGCCATCAGCGCGAGCGCCACGACGGCGCACGCAATCGACCTGGGTCTGCCCATGCCCATCGGCTCTCTTAACTGGTGTACGGCGGCCGAGTTGCGCTTCCCTGCAAGCTGGGCGGGAACGCCCACCACTAGCCTTACCCGCGTGATCAAGGTCAAGCTGCCAGACGACTCCGAGCTCGAGCTCGATTCCGGGGCAACCGGCGCCGATGCGGCCGCCGCGATCGGTCCTGGGCTCGCGAAGGCTGCCCTGGCGCTCATGGTGGACGGCGAGCTTCGCGACCTCTCGGCGCCCCTGGGCGATGGCGCGCGGATCGAGATCGTCACGGACCGCAGCCCGGAGGCGCTCGAGCTGATCCGCCACGACGCCGCGCACGTCCTGGCGGAGTCGGTCCTCGACATCTGGCCCGAGGCGAAGATCTCGATCGGCCCCCCGATCGACAACGGCTTCTACTACGACATCGAGTTCCCCGACGGCGGTCCCGGCGAGGAGGACCTCGCCCGGCTCGAGGAGCGGATGGCCGAGCACATCAAGGCCGACGAGCCCTTCGAGCGGCGCGAGCTGCCGGCCTCGGAGGCCATCGAGCACTTCCGCGAACAGGGCCAGGACTACAAGGTCGAGCTGATCGAGGACCTGATCCGCGACGAGGGCGCCGAGACGGTGTCGCTCTACCGGAACGGGCCGTTCGAGGACCTCTGCCGGGGACCGCACGCCCCCTCGACGGGAAGGATCGGTGCCTTCAAGCTCACCTCGCTCGCCGGCGCCTACTGGCGCGGCGACGAGACGCGGCAGATGCTCACCCGGGTCTATGGGACCGCCTTCCTCGACCGCAAGGAGCTCGAGCAGCACCTCGAGCGGCTGGAGCAGGCGCGTGAGCGCGACCATCGCCGGCTCGGTCCGGAGCTGGATCTCTTCCAGTTCCGCCAGGAGGCGCCCGGAATGCCCTTCTGGCTCCCGCAGGGGAGCGTCTTCCTGCGGTTGATCGAGGCCGAGGTCCGCAAGCAGCTCGACGCGCGGGGCTACGAGGAGATCAAGACCCCGCAGGTGCTCGACGTCGAGCTCTGGCACCGCTCGGGCCACTGGGACAACTACAAGGAGAACATGTTCTTCACGGCACCCGCCGAACGCGAGGGGAAGGGCGAGCAGCGCGAGTACGCCCTCAAGCCGATGAACTGCCCGGGTGCCTGTCTCGTCTACGCCTCGGGCCGCCACTCCTACCGCGAGCTGCCGCTGCGACTCGCGGAGTTCGGGCTGGTCTCCCGCTACGAGCGCGAGGGCGTGCTCCACGGCCTGCTCCGCGTCCGGGCCTTCACCCAGGACGACGCGCACGTCTACTGCACTCTCGACCAGGTGACCGACGAGGTCGACTCGATCTGCGCCGGCATCGACGAGCTGTATGAGCGCTTCGGCTTCGACGACGTGAGGGTGGAGCTCTCAACCCGTCCCGACAAGTCGATCGGCACCGACGAGCAGTGGGAGAGGGCCGAGGAGGCGCTGCGCGAGGCGCTCGAGCGCCAGGGGCGCGAGTACGACGTCAGCCCCGGCGAGGGGACCTTCTACGGGCCGAAGATCGACTTTCACGTCACCGACGCCCTCGGGCGCTCCTGGCAGTGCGGGACCTGCCAGCTCGACTTCCAGATGCCCGAGCGCTTCGAGCTCTCCTACACCGGAGCGGACAACGCCGAGCACCGGCCGGTGATGATCCACCGCGCGCTGCTCGGCTCGATGGAGCGCTTCGCTGGCATCCTGATCGAGCACTACGGCGGGCGCTTTCCCCTCTGGCTGGCGCCGGTGCAGGCCGTTGTGCTGCCCGTCGCCGACCGCCACAACGACCGCGCTGGTGAGGTCGCCGAGGCGCTGCGCTCCGCCGGCCTGCGGGCCCGCGTCGATGACCGGACGGAGTCCGTCGGCAAGAAGATCCGCGACGCGGAGCTCTCCAAGGCGCCCTACATGCTGGTCGTCGGCGACAAGGAGGCTGACTCGGGCGAGGTCTCCGTGCGACACCACGGCGACGGTGACCTCGGCGCGATGGGCCTGGACGCGCTGATCGCAAGAATGAGTGAAGAGGCGGGCGGTTAGGCGTCTATACTGGCCGCAATGCCGGGCACCCACACCACGACGCGCGTCTAAGCGCCCCGTGCCCGCCTCACCGATCCAATCTCGCCCATCTTCTTCTTGACGCTCTACCTCATGCGCAGCTAGTGGCGGTCTCTCGCTTCGACCGCCGTCCGCCCGAGCGCGACTCGACTCGTATCAACGAGCGAATCCGCGTGCCCGAGGTTCGCCTGATCGACGAGAGCGGCGAGCAGGTGGGCATCGTGCCGACCAACGATGCCCTGGAGCGGGCCCGCGAGCGCGACCTGGACCTCGTGGAGGTGTCGCCGACCTCCAAGCCGCCGGTCTGCCGCATCCTCGACTATTCGAAGTACAAGTACGAGCAGGAGCAGAAGGCCAAGCAGGCCCGCAAGCACCAGCAGCAGACCAACGTCCGAGAGATCAAGCTCCGGCCGAAGATCGCACAGCACGACTACGAGACCAAGCGCGGCCACGTCGAGCGCTTCCTGAAGCAGCAGGACAAGGTCAAGGTGACGATCATGTTCCGCGGCCGCGAGCAGAGTCACCCGGAGCGTGGCCGGATGCTGCTGGACAGGCTCCTGGAGGACGTCTCGGAGATAGGCGTCCTCGAGCAGGCGCCCCTCCAGGAGGGGCGCAACATGACGATGCTGCTCGGTCCTGCGCGCGGCGCGGGCCAGGAGAAGGAAGCGGCGGCTTCCTAGGGCCTCGCGACCTCGACGTTGTCGATGTCGACGGAGCAGCCACCGGGGCAGGCGATCGAGGGGTCGTGGTAGATCCCCAGACGGAGATGCGAGGGGATGGAGGCTCCCGCCGGCAGCTCGCTGTTCAATGACCCTGTCCCGTTGCGATGAAGGGTGTTGGTGTGGAACACCGGGCTCACCTCACCGGAATCGGCGAAGTCACCGTCGCCGTTGGCGTCAACGGAGTACTGAACCCAGCCCTGGTCGGAGTACTGGGAGTAGTACCCGTCCACCCTGATCCGCGTCCAGACGTTCTTCCTGGCGGGGGTCTCCCACAGCTCCGTGTCCGAGGAGGCGCCATTGGCCGTGTGCCAGAAGCTCCAGACACCGTTATAGGCGCTGAAGGACAGGACCGGGATCATGCTGGGGTCGTTGTTCGGCGCGGCCTGCTTCATCTGGCCGACGCCCTGCCATGTGGTTGCGTTGAGCGGGAAGTTGTCGGGCAGCCGCACGCTGAAGTAGGTGGTCCGGCGGTCCCCTTCGAAGTAGTTGTAGAAGGTCCCGTATTGGTCGCTCGAGGTCGCCAGGCCGCCGTCCCATTCGTTGTAGCCCAGCTCGCAACGCTCACCGGAGTAGCTGTCGCCGTCATAGACCGTCAGCTTGCGATAGGCGCTGTTGCCCTGCGAGGCCCCGGATGCCGTCGGGAGGGGGTCCCCGCCGGTCTGCGGGTTCGACACCCGGCTGTCATCGGCGCAGGCGTAGCGGACGCCCCAGAGGTTGTGCGCATCCGGATCGGCAGCGGTGTCCATCCGACGGATGGTGCAAGAGCTCGGGAGGGTCATGGCGATCTCCGAGCCGGACTGGGAGAGCGGGCAGCTGGGGTCCGGGGGCGGATCCGACGGGGGCGGCGGAGGCGGGGTCGTGGTCGTCCTGGAGGTGGTGGTGTCGCCGCCGGAGGTCGAACCCGAGCCGGACCCGGACCCCGAGGCGGAGCCGCCGCCGCCCTGGCAGCGAACGCGGCTCTTGCTCCTGCGGGAGTACCTCTTGGCCTTCCTCTTCGCCTTGGCCGTCTTCGCCTTCGCCATCTTCGCCTTGGCCGTCTTGGCCCTCTTCGCCTTGGCCTTGGTGCAGGCCTTGCTGACGCTCGCGGACTGCGCGCTCGCCGTCCCGATGTCAACGGCGCCCAGGCTGATCGTCGCGCATGCGACCAGGCCGATCGCGACCTGCAAGAGCCGCCTGAGTCGCTTGGTCTGAGTTCGAGGCTTCATCCCCGGTTGGATCGGCCCGGGGGCGCGTCTGCAGAGAATTAGGTAGTGAGCTGGACGCTCTACGCATGAGTGGGAATTGGCTGCTTGGACGACCGTTCGAGCTCGCGTAGGGCGATCCCGCGGCGCATCAAGTGGTTTCGCCCGTAGCCTCGCCTGGCGTCTGCTTCAATAAGCCGCTCCCATGCCGAAGATGAAGACCCATTCCGGCGCCAAGAAGCGCTTCCGCAAGACCGCCAAGGGCAAGCTGCGGGGCAGGCGCGCCTACTCGAGCCACATCCTCGAGAAGAAGTCCCCCGGGCGGAAGCGGCGCTTTGGGCGGCCCTCGGAGATCTCCGATGCGGATCGCAAGCGGGTCAACAAGCTGCTCGTGAAGGGCGGTCGCTGATGCCGCGCGCCACGAACGCCGTCGCGCGGAAGAGGCGCAAGAAGAAGGTCCTCGGCCGGGCCAAAGGCTACTTCGGGCGCAAGCACTCGAGCTACCGGTTCGCGAACGAGCAGGTGATGCGCTCGGACGCCTACGCCTATCGCGACCGGCGCGCCCGCAAGCGTGACTTCAGGCGGCTCTGGATCACCCGGATCAACGCCGCCGCTCGGCAGGAGGGGATGAGCTACTCCCAGCTGATGAACGGCCTGAAGAGGGCCGAGGTCGACGTCAACCGCAAGATGCTCGCCGACATCGCCGTCAACGATCCCGATGGCTTTCGCCGATTTGTTGAGCTCGCCCGGGAGGCTGCCGCCACCTAGCTCAAGGCAGCCAGAGCAGGATTCCCCGGGCGGTCCGCAGAGCGGCCGCCCTTTTTCATTTCAGGGCCCGACGCGCCCAACACCCTCACAATGATCACAAGCCCACACAACGAGAAGCTCAAGCTGATCCGCCGCCTCGGCAGGCGGCGCACCCGCGAGCGCGCGGGGCTCTTCGTCACCGAGGGAGAGGATCTGCTGGCTGCCGGTCGTGAGGCGGGCGTCGAGCCGGTGGATCTGCTCACCGCGGCCGGCGAGGGGCTGGGCGGCACGGAGGTGGAGCCCGCCCTGCTCGCCCAGGTTTCGAAGCTCGGGTCCGGCACTCGGGCGATCGGCGTCTGGCGGGAGGCCTGGGCTGAGCGCGCCGTTGCTCCCTGCGTCTATCTCCATGGCGTCTCCGACCCCGGGAACATCGGCACCGTGATCCGAACGGCGAATGCGCTGATCGGCGGAACCGTCGTCCTCGGCCCCGGCTGCGCCGACCCGTACGGCGCGCACGCCGTCCGGGCCAGCATGGGGGCCCTCTTCGCCGAGCCGCTGGTGCGCGGGGGCATCGAGGCAACCCCTGGTCCGCGCGCAGCGCTGGTTGCCCACGGCGGCGACTCGCTCGAGGTGCTCGATGGCGCGGCGACCCTGTGCCTCGGTGCCGAGCGGGAGGGCCTGCCGGCCGAGGTGGCCGAGCAGTGCGACGTGCGGGTCACGATCCCCGTGCGCGAAAGCACCGAGTCACTGAACGTCGCCGCGGCGGCGGCCATCGCCTTGCACCGGATAGCGTCCGGCCCTGGAGAAGGACATGGTTGAGCGCATCGATCAGATCAGAAAGGAGGCGGCCGACGCGATCGGTGGCGCCTCGACGACCGCCGAGCTCGAGGAGCTCCGGGTCCGGTACCTCGGGCGCAAGGCCGAGTTGACCCAGATCCTGCGGGGAATCTCCGATCTGCCGGCGGAGGAGCGCGGCCCCATCGGCAAGTCGGGCAACGAGGCGCGCCGGGAGCTCGGGTCGCTGCTCGAGTCGAGAAGCTCGGAGCTGGATGCCAGCGAGCTGGGCGCGCGGCTGGCGGAGGGCGCGATCGACGTCACGCTGCCGGGCGCCCCGCCCGAGCCCGTCGGCGCGCAGAACCCCCTGATTCGCACCCAGCGCGAAATCGAGGACATCTTCGTCGGGCTCGGCTACCAGGTGATGGAGGGGCCCGAGGTGGAGCTCGACTACTACAACTTCACGGCCCTCAACCATCCGCCCGGCCACCCCGCCCGGATGGCGCAGGACACCTTCTACGTCGATCCGTCGTCCCTGCGAAGCGACGTGCGGATCCCCTCGAACGGCGACGAGCTGCCTCCCGGACCGGAGGACGTCGTCCTGCGCACCCACACCTCGCCCATGCAGGTCCGGTCGATGGAGTCGCAGCCGCCGCCGATCTTCATCGTGGTTCCCGGCCGCTGCTACCGCTCCGATCCCTTCGACGCGACCCACAGTCCGATCTTCCACCAGGTCGAGGGTCTCGCCGTCGGCCCCGACATCACGCTCGCGGACCTGAAGGGGACGCTCGATGAGTTCGCGCGGGCGATCTTCGGCCCGGAGCGCGAGACGCGGTTCCGGCCCGGCTTCTTCCCGTTCACGGAGCCGAGCGTCGAGGTGGACGTCTCCTGCTTTCGCTGCGGCGGCAGCGGCACGCTCCCCGACGGCTCGCGCGATCCGCTCTGCAAGGGGATCGGCTGGATCGAGATCCTCGGCGCGGGGATGGTCGACCCGAACGTCTACGGCTTCGTGCGGGAGTCGGGCTACGACCCCGACGAGATCCAGGGCTTCGCGTTCGGCATGGGGATCGAGCGAATCGCGATGCTCAAGTACGGCGTCCCCGACCTGCGCAAGTTCTTCGAGAACGACGTCCGCGTCCTGGAGCAGTTCCGATGAGGGCTCCGGACTCCTGGCTGCGGAGCTACTGCGATCCGAAGCTCTCGGTCGCGGAGCTCGCCGATGAGCTCGCCATGCACTCGATCGAGGTCGAGCGGATCACGCACGCCGGCGCGCCGGACCCCGGCGGGTTCGTCGTCGGCAAGGTGCTCTCGGTCGAGAAGCACCCGGACGCCGACAAGCTCAGCGTCTGCGAGGTCGACGCGGGCGACGGCGGCCGAACGATCGTCTGCGGCGCCCCGAACGTGGCGGAGGGGCAGACCGTCCCGGTGGCCCTGCCGGGGGCGGTGATGCCCGACGGCACCAAGCTCGGCAAGGCGAAGCTCCGCGGCGTCGAGTCGAACGGGATGATCCTCTCCGAAGCGGAGCTCGAGCTCGGCGACGACGCCGCCGGGATCGCGGTGCTGGAGAACGGATGGTCGCCTGGCACGCCGCTCGGCGAGGTGATCCCGGTCTCCGATCCGGTGATCGAGCTCGAGCCGACCTCCAACCGGGTCGACTGCTTCGGCGTCTACGGGGTCGCGCGAGAGGTCCACGCGATCACGGGCGATTCCCTGGCCGCGCCGCCCTGGGAAGAGGACGCCGAGGCGACCGGTGGTGGCTCGGTGGAGGACTACGCCTCCGTGACCGTCGAGGTCCCGGAGCTCTGCCCGCGGTTCACGGCACGGGCCTTCACCGACGTTGAGATCGGGCCATCGCCGCTCTGGCTCAAGGCCCGGCTGATCGGGGCCGGAATGAGGCCGATCAACAACGTCGTCGACATCACCAACTACGTGATGCTGATGACCGCGCAGCCGCTGCACGCCTTCGACCTCGACAAGGTCCCGGACGGCGCGCTGACCATCCGCACGGCGAAGCGGGGCGAGAAGATGACCACGCTCGACGACGTCGAGCGAACCTTCGACGAGGAGGCCGTGCTCGTCTGCGACCGCAACGGGCCCTCGGGGATCGCGGGAATCATGGGCGGCCAGGTCTCGGAGGTCTCGGATCAGACCGCCAGGGTCCTGCTCGAGGTCGCGACCTGGAACGGGGTCAACATTCTTCGGACCTCCCGAAAGCTCGGGCTGCGCACCGACGCTTCGAATCGCTTCGAGAAGCAGCTTCACCCCGAGCTGGCCCTGCGGGCCCAGCGGATCGCCTCGCAGCTGATGGTCGAGCTCTGCGGGGCGAGGCTGATCCCGGGGACGATCGACGAGGCGGCCGGCGTTCCCGAGCCGCACCGGATTCGACTTCGCCATGAACGGGTCGCACGCCTGCTCGGCATGGAGATCTCGCCCGATCAATGCTCCGAGTACCTGGAGCGACTCGGCTTCGAGGTCGATCGCGACGGCGACGACCTGGGGGCCACGGTTCCCGCCCATCGCCACTACGACGTGACGCGGGAGGTCGACCTGCTCGAGGAGGTCGGGCGGATCCACGGCTACGCGAAGAACCTCCCGGCGAGCCTCCCGTCGACGAGCGGCCAGGCCGGCCGGCTGACGCGCGAGCAGCGCCTGCGCCGCCGCGCGGAGGACGCGATGCGAGACCTTGGGTTCGACGCTGTCGTCGACCTGAGCCTCACCGACCCGGGGATGCCAGGGAGACTGCGGATCCCGGAGGGCGATCTCAGGGCCGAGCCGATTCGCGTCTCCAACCCGCTCTCGGCCGAACATTCGGTCGAGAGGACCGCGGTGATCGGATCGCTGCTGGATGCCGCCGGCTACAACCGCGCCCATGGCGCAGAGCGTGTCGCGTTGTACGAGTCAGGGCGGGCCCACCTGCGCGAGGGCGGCTCGTCGCGGGAGGGTGTGCTCGCCGGCAAGTTCGTCGGCAAGTGCCCGGCGCCGGCCTACGAGCCCTGGCGGATCGCGTCGATTGCGGCGGGGCCGCTGAGACCCGGCTCCTGGCGCGGCGATGAGGTGGAGGCGGACTTCTACTCCGTCAAGGCCGTGCTGGAGGCGCTCGCGCGCCAGCTCGGCACCGGCGTCGAGGTCGTGCCCGGAGAGGAGCCCTTCCTGCATCCCGGCCGAAGCGGCCGCGTCCTGGTCGATGGCGAGGACGCCGGCTGGATCGGCGAGATCCACCCCCTGGTCTGCCGCGACTGGGACCTGGAGTCCGCCGCCGGCTTCGAGGTGGACCTGGCCCCGCTGGTCGCAGCCTCTCCAGTCGGCGACGAGGCCTACGAGGACGTGATCACCTACCCCGCCGTCAACCAGGACGTGGCGGTGATCGTCGACGACTCCGTCCCCGCCGCCGACGTTCGTTCGGCCGTGCTCGACGGTGGCGGCGAGCTGCTGCGCTCCGCGGAGGTCTTCGACCTCTACCGGGGTGAGCAGGTCGGCGAGGGGCGCAAGAGCCTCGCGCTGCGGCTCACCTTCCGGGCCGCCGACCGGACGCTCACCGACGCGGAGGTCGCCGAGCGGCGCAAGGCCATCGAGGCGGCCGTCGAGAAGATCGGAGGGTCGCTCCGTGAATAGGGTCCTGGTGGCCGGAGCGTCAGGGTACGCGGGAGCGCTCGCGGCGGAGCTCGTCAGGAAGCATCCGAGCCTCGAGCTGGCGCGCGTCACGGCGCGGACGGACGCGGGCAAGAAGCTGAGTGAGCTCTATCCGGAGTACGGCGTCGACCTCGTGCTCGATCAGCCCGCGGCTGAGGATGGGGGGGACGTCGACGCCGCGATCGTCGCCTACCCGCACGGCGCCGCCGCGCCGGTCGTCTCGGCGCTGCGCGAACAGGGGGCGAAGGTGGTCGACCTCTCCGCGGACTTTCGACTGCACGACCTCGGCACCTACGGCCGCTGGTACGGCGAGCACGGCGCGCCCGAGCTGCTCGGCGACGCGGTCTACGGGCTCACCGAGCTCCACCGGGATGCGATCGCCGGCGCCGATCTGGTCGCCAATCCCGGCTGCTACCCGACCGCGAGCATCCTGGCCCTGGCGCCGCTCGCGGCGGAGGGCCTGATCGAGGACGTCGTGATCGATGCCAAGTCAGGCGTCTCCGGCGCCGGCCGCGCTGCCGAGGAGGAGATGGCGATCGTCAAGGAGACCGACGACGCCAAGCCGTACAAGGTCGCCGGGCATCGCCACACGCCGGAGATCGCCCAGGAGCTGGCGGAGCTGGCCGGCGGAAACGGGGCGGGAGATCCCGCGGCGGGCCTGACCTTCGTTCCGCACCTGATGCCCTTCGACCAGGGCGAGCTGGTGAGCTGCTACGTGCGCACGGCCGAGCCGCTCGACGTCGCGCGGATGCTCTCCCTCTATGAGGGGCGCTACGGAGACGAGCCCTTCGTGGAGGTCACCACCGAGCCACCGGGGGTCAGCGGGGTCCGTGGAACCAACCTCTGCCGCATCCATCTGGCGCTGAACGAGGCGTCGGGCCGGACGCTCGCCTTCGCCTCGATCGACAACCTCTGGAAGGGCGCCGCCTCCCAGGCGATTCAGAATCTCAACCTGATGCTGGGGCTTCCCGAGGGGGAGGGCATCTCATGAGCCCCGCGACGCAGACCTTCTTCCGCTCGCGCTGGGTGACGCCGCCACCGGAATTCGAGCAGCTCGATCCGGCCGAGCTCGCGCCGGGCTTTCGGGCGGCCGGCGTGGCCTGTGGGCTGAAGGGGGGCGGCGCGACCGATGTCGGGGTGCTGGCCTGCGACGTGGACGATGTCAAATCCGCATTGGCCCTCACCAGGAACGCGGCGGCCGCCGCGCCCATCCGGGTCTGCCGGCAGGAGTGCGATGCAGGGGGGCTGCGTGCCGTGGCGGTGAATTCGGGCAACGCGAACGCCGCAACGGGAGAGCAGGGCTATCGCGATGCGCTAGCCATGCGGGACGCCGCGGCCGAGGCGCTCGGCGTAGAGCCCCGCACGGTGGCGGTCGCCGAGACCGGCACGATCGGTGTGCCGCTGGACATCGAGGCCGTCACCACCGGAGTTCTCGAGGCGGTCCAGGGGCTCTCGGCGAGCGGCGGCGAGGATTTCGCCCAGGCGATCATGACCACCGACAAGGGACCGAAGCGCTGCGCGATCCGTGCCGGCGAGGTGACGGTCTCGGCGCAGGCCAAGGGGGCCGGAATGATCGAGCCGGGCTTCGCGACGATGCTCTGCTTCGTCCAGACGGACGCCGTGATCGACGACCCGCACAGGACGCTCCGCTCCTCGCTGGCGGATTCGATGGAGCGGATCACGGTCGACGGGCAGATGAGCACGAATGACACGGTCCTCTTGCAGGCGACCGGCTCGTCCGGCGCGGCCCTGCCGAAGGGCCTGCTGGAGGCCGTGCTGCTCCAGCTCGCCCTCGAGATCGTCGCTGACGGCGAGGGAGCGACCCGTGTGGGCCGCGCCGAGGTCACCGGAGCGAAGAGCGCCGAGGAGGCGGAGAGGGTGGCGAGGGCGATCGCCAATTCTCCGCTGGTGAAGACGGCTCTGTTCGGCAGGGATTCGAATTGGGGCCGGATCGCGCAGGCCGCCGGCATGGCGCTGGCGGGGGAGGAGCTCGAGGAGCTCGGCCCCGACCGCATCCAGGCGGCGGAGCTCGCCTCAGAGGGGGCGGAGGCTGAGCTGTCGGTCAACCTGGGCCGCGGCAGGGCAGGCGCCCACGTCTACTTCAGTGACCTCACGCACGACTACATCCGGATCAACGCGGAGTACACGACGTGACCAGCTCGGTCGAGACGCTTCTCGAGGCGCTCCCCTACATCAGGGAGTTCCACGGCCGCACGATCGTGATCAAGTACGGCGGCGCCGCGATGCGCGACGAGGAGCTGCGCGAGGCCTTCGCCCGCGACGTCGTCCTGCTCAAGTACGTCGGGATGAACCCGGTGATCGTCCACGGCGGCGGTCCCGAGATCACCCACTACATGGAGCGGATGGGCATGGAGGTCAAGTTCGTGGAGGGTCTGCGCGTCTCCGACGCCGAGACCGTCGAGGTCGCGAAGATGGTCCTGCTCGGCAAGATCAACTCGGACATCCTCACCAGGCTCAACCGGCACGGCCAGCCGGCGGTCGGGCTCGGCGGAGAGGACGGCTCCCTCTTCGAGGTCAGGCCGGTGGGGGCGTCCGCGGACGTCGGCTTCGTCGGCGAGATCACCAACGTGAACGTGGACGTCATCGACCACATCGCCGAGGACTACATCCCGGTGATCGCTTCCGTCGGCACCGACCGCGAGGGCGCCTCCTACAACGTCAACGCCGACGAGGCCGCGGGCAAGGTCGCCGCCGCGATGCCGGCGCACAAGGCGATCTTCCTGACGGACGTCGACGGCTGGCTCCGCGATCCCGACGAACCCGAGTCGCGCATCTCACAGGCGACGGCCGACGAGGTCCGGGCCGAACTGGACGGCGTCGGAGGCGGGATGCGGCCGAAGCTGACCGCCTGCGTCGATGCGATCGCGGGCGGGGTGGAGGCCGCCCACATCGTCGACGGACGCCGCCCGCACAGCCTGCTGCTCGAGCTGTTCACGGATGCCGGTATCGGCACCAAGATCACCGCATGAAGCTCGCGGAGCTCCAGGAGCTGGAGGCCCGCTGGGTGATGCAGACCTATCCCCGGGCGCCCGTGGAGCTCGTTCGCGGCGAGGGCGCGCGGGTCTGGGACTCCGAGGGCAAGGAGTATCTCGACTTCCTCGCCGGCATCTCGGTCTGCTCGGTGGGCCACTGCCACCCCGCGGTGATCGAGGCCGTTCGCGAGCAGGTGGGCACCCTGACTCACACCTCGAACCTGTACCTGACCGAGGGAGGTGTCCGGCTCGCCCAGCGGCTCTGCGAGTCGAGTCTCGGCGGCAGGGCGTTCCTCTGCAACTCGGGCACCGAGGCCAACGAGTGCGCGATCAAGCTGGTGCGCAAGCACGCGCACGCGCGCGGCATCGCAGAGCCGGAGATCGTCGTCCTCGAAGGGGCCTTCCACGGCCGGACGATGGGATCGCTCTCGGCGACGCCGGGACTGTCCACCAACGAGAGCTTCGCCCCGTACCTGCCCGGCTTCCGTTCGGCGCCGCGCGACGATCCCGATGCCCTGCGCGAGGCGGTCGGGGAGCGAACCGCCGCTGTCATGCTGGAGCCGATCCAGGGGGAGACCGGGGTGCACGTCATCTCCGAGGCGATGATCATCGCGGCGCGGGAGGCCTGCGACGCGGCCGGGGCCGTGCTCGTCTTCGACGAGATCCAGACCGGGATGGGACGGACCGGGTCGCTATGGGCCTACGAGCAGCTGCCGGCGCGTCCCGACGTTATGACGACGGCCAAGGCGCTCGGAGGAGGGCTCCCGGTCGGCGCCTGTGTGACGGCCCCCGAGACCAGCGAGGTCCTGAAGCGGGGGGACCATGGCTCGACCTTCGCTGGCGGTCCACTGATCGCGGCTGCCTCGCTGGCCGCGTTCGGCGTCATCGACGACCCGGAGCTGCTTCGCCGCGTTCGCGACCTCGGAGCCCGGCTGTGCGAGGGCCTGGAGGGACTGGATGCGGTCTCCGGCGTTCGGGGCCGCGGCCTGATGGTCGGCGCCCAGCTGGAGGGCGTCGACGCCAAGGACGCCGCCGTGCGCCTGCTGTTCGAGGGCCTGATCGCCAATCCGATCGGCGAGGACACGCTGCGCTTCCTGCCGCCGCTCGTGATCGACGAATCCGACGTGGACGAGGCGCTCGTGATCCTTGGCCGGACCCTCGGCTAGGATCGCCGCGTGAATACGCGTGCCCGCTGGACGATCGGCATCCTCGTCGCGCTGGTGATCGGCCTCGTCGTCGGCCTGATCATCGTCGCGGGGGACAACGGCAACGGCAACTCGAGCACGACAACCCCGGTTGAGTCGGTGACCACGCCCACCGTGGCTCCGACCACCACGAGTCAGACGACCACGTCCACCCCGACCCAGACGAACGGCGGCACGCCTGCGACTCCTGGCGGGACGACGACCCCGGGCGGCAGCGGCGGGCTCTGAGTGGCGGCGGCGAAGCGACCGTGGGCGCGCGGATCCACTGACCCGGATTTCTTCAGCAGCGCCCGCTCGTTCCCGACGAACGTAGGCCCTCGCATCGGTACCGGGAAGGTGGACGGCTACTACGTCGACCTGCGGTTCAAGGCCGAGGCCCCTGCCTGGCCGCCGGACTGGCTCGCGCCGCGGGAATACCAGCTGCACGTCACGACGGCCCAGTGGGCCCTCGGCTGCTTCGAGCGCTTCTTGGCGGGAGAGGGGGAGGAGTGGCTCGCCGGGGCGCGCGGGGCCGGGGAGTATCTGGTGCAGCAGCAGGAACGAGGAGGAACGGCCGACGGGGCCTGGGTGCACACGCTGCCGATCCGGCACAGCTACGTCCTGCCGCCTAATTGGATCTCGGCGATGGCACAGGGCGAAGCCGCCAGCCTCCTGGTGCGGCTCCATAACGTGACCGGGGAGGAGCGGTTCGCCGAGGCGGCCCTGCGCGGCATGTACCCCTTGCGGGTTTCGACTTCGGCCGGGGGAGCGCAGGCGACGCTCGACGGCGGCCCCTTCTTCGAGGAGTATCCGACCACGCCCCCGTCATTCGTTCTGAACGGTGGGATCTTCGCGCTGTGGGGCGCGCGCGACGTCGGACTGGCGCTCGACGACGAGCGGGCGAGTGCGGACTACGGCGCGATGGCGAAGGTGCTCAAGGCGAACATTCACCGATGGGACACCGGGTATTGGTCGTTGTATGACCTGTTCCCCCACCCGATCCCGAACCTGGCGAGCGGCGCCTATCACGCACTCCACACCACCCAGCTCAAGGCGATGCGGCTCATCGACCCCGATCCGGCATTCGTGGACACGATCGCCCGGTTCGAGGACTACAGCGCATCGGCCGTGAACAGGACCCGCGCGTTCGCGATGAAGAGCGCCTTCCGCCTGACGGTTCCCCGCAACGGTCAGATCGCGCACCGGCTGCCGTGGAGTGAGGCCAAGCGCCAGGGCCCCGTGCGAAAGCATTCCCTCGTGCGGCCCCTGGCGCTCGGCTACCACGCGGTCAGCGACGGCTGGCCCTCGGAGCTCGCGATCTCACCGGACGAGCTCAGGAGACAGCTGGAGAATCTCCTCTGGCGCGGCTATCGAGGAGCGACCTTCTCTCAGCTCGTGACCGGCGAGGGCCCGGCCAAGCCGATGGCGGTCACCTTTGACGACGGGTTTCTCTCAGTCTTCGAGAAGGCGGTTCCCGTCCTCGACGAGCTCGGTCTGCCCGGCACGATCTTCGTGCCGACGAGCCTGATCGGCAACGTGGATATCGCGTCATGGCCGGGCATGGAGAGGTGGCAGGGAAGCGGATACGAGGACGAGCTTCGCCTCGTGAACTGGGACCAGCTCCGCGAGCTGCAGTCCCTCGGCTGGGAGGTCGCCTCGCACACCTGCACCCATCCGCGCCTTCCGAAGCTCGGTGACGAGGAGCTCGCTGCGGAGCTCGTCGAATCCCGCGAGCGGTGTGCGGCGGAGATGGGGGTGCCATGCCGCTCACTCGCCTACCCGTATGGCGACTTCGACGCGCGGGTCGCGAAGGCGGCGGAGCACGCCGGATACGAGGCGGCGGCGACCCTTCGTCCCGGGCGGCTCACGCCGTACAGCTGGCCTCGCATGGGCCTGTACCCCGGCGACGGGCTCCTGCGCTTCTCGATGAAGGTCTCTCCCGCGGGGCGCTGGCTGCGGTCGACCCGGTTCGGCGCCGCTCTGGAGAGTCGCCGACATCGGAGCGGGCACACGAGCTGACGACCGCCCCGCCCGGAAGGATGTAGCCGACCGTGGGCCTGCACGCGGAAACGGATCCGGTCGAGGGCGAATGGCGCGAGCTCGCGGTGCGCCGCGGCAACGGCTTCCTCACTCCCGAGTGGTTCCGGGCCTGGCTGCAGGCCTACGGCGACGAGGCGGAGCCGTTCGTGCCGGTGGTCCGATCGGCAGACGGCTCGCTGCGGGGTCTGCTGCCGCTGGCCCTATCCCGTTCGGGACGTCCCCGGGTTTGCAGGCTCGCGGGTGCGAATCTCGGGGACAGGTTCCACCCTGTGTGCGCGGAGGGTGACGAGGGTGCGGTCGCCACAGAGGTGGGTGAGTCGCTGGCGCTCCAGGGCGAGCCCTGGAGCGTCATTTCGCTGGTGCATGTTCAGACCGAGCCGCCCTGGCTCGGGGCCCTTGCCGAGGGGACCGGCGCGAGGCTCCGGATTCGCGAGCGAATCGCCGGGCCCCTTCCGTACCTGGACTTGAGCGCCCATGACGGCTGGGATGCGTATCTGCAATCCCGCAGCTCGAACCTCCGGCAGCAGATCCGCCGCTTCACGCGGCGGGCGGAGAATGCCGGTTCTATGAAGATCAGGCGCGCGGAGCGTCCTGATGAGCTGCGGGCCGACCTTTCGACCTTCTTCCGCCTGCATGACGCCCGGTTCGGGGCCCGTGGGGGCTCCACGCTCTCGAGCGAGCGCGCCCAGCAGTTCCACCTCGACTTCGCCGCGGCGGCGCTGCGCAGGGGCTGGCTGCGGCTCTGGTTCCTCGAGCTCGACGGGAATGCCGTCGCCGCCTGGTACGGGTGGAGTCTCGGCGGGCGGTACTCGTATTACAACAGCGGCCTCGACCCGGATCACTCGTCGCTGCGCCCCGGATTGGTGCTGCTCGCCGCCGTGATCGCCTCGGCCTTCGAGGAGGGCGCGTCGGAATTCGACTTCCTGCTGGGGGATGAGGCCTACAAGTACCGGTTCGCCGAGGGCGAGCGCACCGTCAGCGATGTCTCGATTGCGCGGGCAGCGCCACATCCGGCGAGCCTGCTGACGGGGGCCGAGTTCGCCGCCCGCAGGACGTTCCGGCAAGTTCCGCCCTCGGTCAGGCGGCGGCTCGGACTGGCGGGGCTGGCCCGCCAAAGGCTGCGGCGCGGGCGCTAGCTGCTGCCGTTGCCGGCGACGGACTGAACGGCGCGCTTGCCGCGGCGCATCGTCCTCCACAGGGCGGCCTTGGCGCGATCGCCACCCGGGTGAGACCCCAGGGGGTCGGGAGAGAGATGGAGCTTGCGCAGCCGCGCGTTCACGGCGTAGACGTCGTTCAGGAACTCGCTCTGGCCCGTGTTGAAGGTGATCGAGAATGAGATCGAGACCTCGTCGAAGTTCTTGACCCAATGCGGGGCGTTGAGCGGCACGTGGACGCCGTCCCCAGGCTCGAGGATGAAGCGCTTCGCATTCGGCGGCATCTCGTCGATGTTCCGGTGGCCGCCCCCGTAGTAGCGCTCGAGATGCGCGTGCTCGGCAGCAGGGGTGGGCCAGGTACCGATCTCGATCTGCTTCTTCGCCTTGACCTGGAGCAGGAAGTTCTCCTCGGGGTCGGTGTGAAGCGGCGTCGTCGCGTTGGGGGCCGTCAGGAAGATGAACGCCTGTTCCTTGGTCGCGCCGCCGACGCGGTCCGCCACCAGCGGAATCACCTCGGCGAGGGCCTCGTGGAGCAGGTCGCTGTACTCAGGGTCGGTCTCGACCCGCTTCAGCACCATCCAGGAGCCGTTGGTCTCGATGCCGCGGGCGATCTCACCCGGAGTGGCGTCGAGGCGCGGAGCCTCACCGCCGGGCAGCACCTCGGGCACGTCGCCGAGGTTGTGCTCGACCTGGGAGTCGGGGAGCGAATCGGCCAGCTGGGCCAGCCGGTCCAGCTTCAGCAGCGGGTGATCGCTCAGGCTGTGATGAACGGCGAACGGGGCCCTGGAGAAGTTCTCCCGGACCTCTTGCTCGTTGAACTCGAGTACGGACATGTCTCAACGCCTCACTTTACGTGTTATCCAGGCCCCCCCTTGCAGAATCGGCTTCGCCGTTCGGCCCGTCGGACCGGGTCGAGGTATAGCGAGGATCTCGATCCGGCGGCGGTCGGGCCAGAGTCGGTTGATCATCTGGTTACTCGGTTCGGCACACGAGTCGGCGCCCTTGAGCCGCGCATCGGCGTGAAAGCGGTCGAGGTAGAGGATCTCGATCTGGACCCCCGGGGAGTAGGCGAGGAGATCCGCGGCGGACGCGATCTTGAACGTGAAGGCTGTGCCGCCGGCGATCAGGCTGCAGAGCATCGCAACCGTGCGCTCGCCCGCCTCGGCCGCGATCAGCTGGACCATCCCCCTCGGAGCGAGTCGGCGGCAGATCTCCAGGAACAGCTCTCCATGGCCAATCGTCGCCAGGGCGGTTCCGGTCCCCTCGCCCCCCTTCCAGCCGGAGGCTTCCACGTCGAGGAACTCCTGCCAGGCACCGGGTTCGGTCGAGCGATCGCGGAGCTCGAGCGGTTCGGAGAGATCATCTTCGAGGCGGCGGCGCAGGCGCTCGAAGTTCCGCCTGTGCTTCGCGCTCAGCGCGAGGTAGGTCTGCTCGGGCCGCCGCTCCAGCGTCGCGCGCTCCCAGCCGCCCAGCTCGACCGCGCGTGAATGGGCCTCCGTGCGCTCGAGTGCCTGCCAGACCGGGCCATCGCCCGCCATCAGGTCGAGTCCGAGGAACGCCCCGCCGTGCCTGCCGCCCTCCTCCAGCAGCGCGGCGAGCCCCTCTTCGCCACCGCTGCGCACCAATGGGGTGCCGAGGAAGCAGTAGAGGTTCTTCCAGGCGACGAGCCCCTTCATGGGGATCCGCCTCCAGCGCCGCCTGCGCGTGACCGGCAGACAGCAGACCCAGTCTCGTTCGTGGGTCACCACCAGGACCCCGAGGTTGTCCGGGCGCAGCTCCTGCGCCATCGGGAGCACGAAGTCCGGGTCGTGGAACGGGTTCGGCTCGACGGCCGAATCGGAGAGCTCTCGCCAGGCGGCGATCTCGGACTCGTTCAGCTCGGCGACCGGACGCAGGTCGGCGGAAATCAACAGGCCCGGATCGTCTCAGGCGGAGCCGACGGTTGCCGCAATTACGTGCAGGCGGCTTCCCAATTCCCGCTGAGGGCTGAAACGGACTTCATGCCCGCGTAGATTTGCGCCGATGAATAGCCAAGCGATGAAGGCAAGGCGCGCAGTGATCCTGGCGGGCGGCAAGGGGACGCGGTTGCGTCCGTACACGGCTGTGCTGCCGAAGCCGCTGGTGCCGGTGGCGGAGCGCCCGATCCTGGAGCTCGTCATTCGCCAGCTCGCTCGGCACGGCTTCACGCGCATCGATCTCTCGGTGGGGCATCTCGGTGGGCTGATCAAGGCCTACCTCGACCACGTCGAGCTTCCTTCCGGTGTCGAGCTCAACTACTGGTGGGAGGATGAGCCACTGGGGACGGCGGGTGCCCTGAAACGCATCGAGGGGCTGGACGAGCCGTTCCTGGCGATGAACGGCGACGTTCTCACCACCCTCGACTACGCGCAGCTGATGCGCTTTCACGAAGGCCATGAGGGCGCGCTGACGATCGCGACCCATCGGCAGAGCGTCGACATCCAGCTCGGGGTGATCGAGTCCGATGACGGATTCGTCACGGAATACGTCGAGAAGCCGACGATGCGCTTCGACGTCAGCATGGGGGTGTACGTCTACAGCCCCGAGGTGCTCGAGCTGATCCCGGATCACTACTTTGACTTCCCGGACGTCGTCAAGGCGATGCTCGACTCGAACCGCAAGGTCGCGATCTACACCGGTCCGGGCGTCTGGTTCGACATCGGGACGGTCGGCGAGCACGAGCGGGCCGTCGCCGAGATCGAGGCTCATCCGGAGCTCTTCGACGATGCCTGATTGGCGCGTCCCCCTCGCCGACGTTCAGATCGGCGAGGAGGAGATAGCCGCCGTCGCGGAGACCTACCGCTCTGGCTGGCTCAGCATGGGCCCGCGGACCCAGGAGCTGGAGGAGAAATTCGCCGGCTACGTGGGCACGAAGCATGCCGTGGCCGTCTCCAATGGGACGGCGGCGCTTCACCTTGCCGTCGTCGCGGCGGAGCTGGGACCGGGGGACGAGGTGATCGTCCCGTCACTCACCTTCGTCGCGACCGTCACCGCGATACGCCAGACCGGCGCGACGCCGGTCTTCGCCGACATCGCCGGCCTGGACCGGCCCTGGATCTCCGCCGAGTCGGCGGAGGCGGCCATCAGCGATCGCACCGGGGCGATCATGAACATGACCTACGGCGGACACCCCTCCGAGAGCTCGGAGCTCGCCGCGCTGGCCTCCGAGCGTGATCTGATCCTGCTCGAGGACGCGGCCCACGGATTGGGCGGCAGCCAGGACGGCAGGCACCTGGGGACCTTCGGGCTCGCCGGCGCCTTCAGCTTCTTCTCCAACAAGAACCTCCCGGTCGGCGAGGGAGGGATGCTCGTCACCGACGACGACGACGTCGCCGCGCGAGCCCGCCTGCTGCGCTCCCACGGCATGACCACCCTCACCTGGGACCGGCACAAGGGGCACGCGGGGGGATACGACGTGGTCGAGCCCGGGTTCAACTACCGGATCGACGAGCCCCGCGCGACACTCGCGATCGCCCGGCTGCCCCGGCTCGACGCCGACAACGAGCGGCGGGCGGCCGCCGCCGGCCTGTATCGCGAGCGTCTCTCTGGCCGGGGCGACCTCACCCTGGTCGAGCCGCCGCTCCAGGAGGGTGTATCCGCAAACCATCTGTTCACCGCGGTGCTGGCCGAGGGGATCGACCGAGATGCCGTCCGAGAGCGGCTCTTGGCCGAGGGCGTGCAGTCGAGCGTCCACTACCCGCCGGTCCACCGCTTCAGCGCCTACGACTCCGACGCCGAGTTGCCCCTCACCGACGCGTACGCCTGGCGGGCGCTCACCCTGCCGCTCTTCCCGCATCTCACGGAGGAGGGGATCGAGCTCGTCGCCCGGACGCTCGGCGAGGCCCTGGACCAGGGCTGACCGCACGCCGACATGAGGGTGTTGATCGCAAGCCAGTACTTCCCGCCGGAGATCCATGGTCCCTCGGCGCGGCTGGGCGCGTTCGCGAGCGGGTTGGCGGCGCGCGGCCACGAGGTCGAGGTCGTCTGCGAGGTCCCGAGCCACCCGGGCGGCGTCGTGGCACCCGGGTACGGCGGCCATTTCGTCGACCGCCGCCACGTCGACGGCTACGACATCAACTACGTCTGGGTGCGGGCCACCCCCTCGAAGGCCGCGCGGGCGAGGGTCGCGAACTACGCCTCCTACGCGGTCACGGCCACCGTGGTCGGGGCCTCCCGCAGACGCCCGGACGTCGTCTTCGCCTCCTCGCCGCCCCTGCCGGTGGGAAGCGTCGGCGCGGCGCTGGCTCTTCGCCACCGCGTTCCGTGGGTCCTCGATGTGAGGGACCTGTGGCCTGACGCGGCGGTGGCGGTGGGGGAGATGGAGCCGGGGCGGATCTACCGGATGGCGGCTCGCCTGGAGAGGAGGCTCTACCGCAGCGCGGCCGCCATCACGGCCACGACCGAGGACTTCGTTCGCGCGATCGATGGCAGGGGGGGCGCCGGCAAGGTCACGCTGGTTCGCAACGGCACGCAGGACCGATACCTCGAGGTCGGGTTGGAGGAACCGGATCCGGGACTGGTCGGAGATGCGGGTGGCCGCTTCACGTGGACCTACGCCGGGAATCTTGGGCTCGCCCAGGGCCTGGAGGCGGCGGTGGAGGCGGCGAAGCGCCTGGGCGACCGCTACAGGCTCATCCTGATCGGACAGGGGCCGCGCCGGGCTGAGCTGACCCGGATGGCCGAAGCGCTGCCCCCGGGGAACGTGGAGATGCGTGACCCGATTCCGCCCGAGCAGGCCGCCCGCCTTCTGCGCGCCTCGGACGCGCTGCTGGTCTCGCTCGCGCCCGGATTCGACGGGTTCGTTCCCTCCAAGCTGTTCGATTGCTGTGCAGTCTCGAGGCCGGTGGTCCTGGCGGCGGAGGGCGAGGCGGCGGCTCTGGCCGGCCAGGCCGAGGCCGTTGTCTGCGTGCACCCGGGGGACCCGGTGGCGCTGGCCGATGCGGTGCGGCGGGTCGCGGCGGACGCAGCGCTGAGAGAGTCCCTGATCAAGCACGGCCGCGTCTTCGCGGAGGCGAACTCGCGAGACGCCGGTGTCGCGCGGCTCGAGGAAGTGCTCGAGTCGGTCGTGGGACAGGACCTCCGAGACGGGAGGAAGGCTTGAGTAGCATCGCCGCGATGAGCTCTGAGGCAGAGGGGCCCCTCAAGTGAAGGCCCTCGTCACCGGGGTCGCAGGTTTCATCGGCTCACAGCTGGCCGAGGCCCTGCTCGATGATGGGGCCGAGGTTCGCGGGGTCGACCGGATATCGGACTACTACGACCCGGCGCTGAAGCGCTCGAACCTCGCTCATCTGGCCGGCCGCGACGGGTTCGAGCTGGCTGAGGGAGATATCAACTCGCTCGATCCGGAGGCGCTCCTCGAGGGCGTCGAGGTCGTCCATCACCTAGCTGGGCAGCCGGGGGTGAGGGTCAGCTGGGGGACGGAGTTCGAGATCTACATCCGAGACAACGTCCTCAGCACCCAGCGGCTTCTGGAGGTCTGCCGCGATCATCGCGTCAAGAAGTTCGTCCTGGCCTCGTCCTCGTCGATCTACGGCGACGCGGAGAGCTTCCCGACGTCCGAGGACGCCAGGCCCGCGCCGGTCTCGCCCTATGGGCTGACGAAGCTGGCCGCCGAGCACCTCTGCCGCCTCTACCACCGCGGCTTCGAGATCCCGACCGTGGCGCTGCGCTACTTCACCATCTTCGGCCCGCGTCAGCGGCCCGACATGGCCTTCACGCGCTTCATCGACGCGGCCCTGACCGGGGGCACGATCGAGGTCTTCGGGGACGGTCTGCAGGAACGTGACTTCACCTACGTCGCCGACGCCGTCGCGGCCACCATCGCAGCGGGCGACACCGGCCAACCGGGGAGCGTCTACAACGTCGCCGGCGGAAATCACGCGACGGTCGTGGACGTGCTCGACATCCTGGGCGAGCTGGTCGGGAAGCCGCTGGAGGTCACCCACGAGCCACCCGTCATCGGCGACGCACGGAAGACGGGTGCGGACACCAGAAGGGCTCGCGAGGACCTCGGCTACGCGCCGCGGACCTCGCTTCGCGATGGACTCGCCCGGCAGATGGAGGCGCAGAGGGCGGCGCTCGGCGGTACGGGCGGAGGCGATGGCGGCACGTAGCCGCTCGCATGACGTCGCGATCTACTCTCCCGCCGCCTCGACGATGTTCGGTGGCGTGGGAATCGGGACCGGTGGGGAGGGCGGCGCCTTCGGCGGTGGGGCCGAGCTGCAAATGGCGAACCTGGCGCAGGGCCTCGCCGAGCGGGGCATCCGGGTTGCGCTGATCACCTGGCCGCTCGAGGTGCCCGACGGCCTCAGCCCCAATCTCGACTTCGTCCAGCGACCGCTGCATCAGGGCAAGGGCGAGAGATTCGGAAAGCTGCGGGAAGCACTCCGGATCTGGCAAGGCTGCGCCGCCGCCGGCGCATCGGTGTACGTCTACCGCGGAGGGGGCCCGCAGCTCTTCGTACTCGCGGCGTTCTGCGGGCTGCGCCGCAGGAAGCTGGTCTTCTCGGCGGCCAACGACCTCGACTTCGACTTCGAGCGCCCGGACCGCAGCCGATCCCAACTGGCCATGTATCGCCGAGCCCTGCCGCGCGCCGACCTGATTGTGGCCCAGCGCGAGGAGCAGCTGAGGCTGGCGCAGAAGGCCGGCTTCGGGCCGCTCAAGCTGATCCGCAGCATCGCCCTGCCTGCGGAGCGCTCGACGGCGGAGCCGGAGGCATTTCTATGGATCGGCCGCGTGGTCGACTACAAGCGTCCACTGCGCTTCGTCCGCCTGGCCGCGTCACTCCCGGAGGCGAGGTTCAGGATGGTGTGGTTCAAGACCGACGAGACTCCACCGGAGCTGGTCCGAGAGCTTGAGGCAGCCGGGCGGCAACTCCCCAACCTCGACCTGATGGGCCAGCGCCCACACCCGCAGGTGCTCGAATTGATCTCCCGCGCGACCGCGGTGGTCTCGACCTCGGAGGCCGAGGGCATGCCGAACGTCTTCCTGGAGGCCTGGGCGCGCGGGGTTCCCGTTCTGTCGCTGGAGTACGACCCCGACGGCAAGATCGACTCGCTGCGGCTCGGTCTGGTGGCGCACGGCTCGGACGTGCGGTTCAAGGATGCCGCCTCCTCGCTGTGGCGCGACCGTCAGCTGCGATCGGAGCTGGGCGAAAACGGCCGGGAGCACGTGATCGCAGAGCATTCGCCCGACGCCGTGGCCGATCGCTGGGCCGAGACGCTGAGGGCACTGCTCTCGGGTGGCTCCGGGCATGCAGGGGGCGCGGCGCGATGACGCTTCAATCACACGGATGAACTCTGAGCCTGACGTCACAGATCCGCCGGTCGTCTGCGTGCAGGGCCTCGGCTTCGTCGGTATGGCCATGGCGCTTGCGACCGCCAGCGCGCGCAGGAGCGACGCCTCGCCCGCCTTCCAGGTGGTCGGGGTCGAGCTGGACAACGAGGCGGGAAGGGAGCGCGTTGCGTCGGTCAACGCCGGCCGCCTTCCGATCCAGTCCTCCGACCGGCGGATGGAGACCGCGATGCAGGAGGCGACCGCCGCGGGGAACCTTCGAGGGACCACGGATCCCGCGGCTTATGGAGAGGCCTCGGTGGCGATCGTGGACGTGGGGCTCGACGTGACGATGGCCGAGGCGGGGCCGACCGTCGACTTCACCGGGCTGCGCGCCGCCGTTCGCTCCATTGCCGAGCGCCTGCCGGCCGGCGCTCTGATCATCGTCGAGACGACCGTCCCACCCGGCACCTGCGAGAAGGTGATCGCGCCGGAGATCGACGCAGTCGTCGAGGAGCGCGGGCTGCCGCCGGGATCGATCCTCCTCGCGCACGCCTACGAGCGAGTGATGCCGGGCCCCCAGTACCTGGACTCGATCGTCAACTACTGGCGGGTCTACGCGGGCCGCACGCTCGAGGCCGCGGAGGCATGCGAGCGGTTTCTCTCCCAGGTCGTCAACGTCGAGGAGTACCCGCTGACCCGGCTCGGTTCCACCACCGCCTCCGAGACCGCCAAGGTCCTGGAGAACAGCTACCGGGCGATGAACATCGCCTTCATGGAGGAGTGGGGGCGCTTCGCGGAGGAGGCGGACATCGATCTCTTCGAGGCGATCGACGCGATCCGGATGCGCCCGACCCACGCCAACATCCGCCAGCCGGGTTTCGGCGTCGGCGGCTACTGCCTGACGAAGGACCCGCTGTTCGCCGAGTACGGCGCTCGCGAGTTGCTCGGCTTGCGGGACCTCGAGTTCCCGTTCTCCGAGCGGGCGATCGAGGTCAACAAGGTGATGCCTCTCGTTTCACTCGACAAGCTCGAAGAGCTCCTGGACGGCCTCAGCGGGCGTCGGATCCTGCTGCTCGGGGTCTCCTACCGGGAGGGTGTGGCGGACATGCGCGAGGCACCGGCCGGGACGTTCGTGAGCGAAGCCAAGCGCCGCGGCGCCGAGGTTGTGGCGCAGGATCCACTGGTCGGAGGCGAGCGGCTGCCCGAGGGCGACGAGGTCCAGGCCGAGCTGCCCTCGCCCGACGGGTTCGACGCTGTTGTCTTCGCGGTCGGCCACGCGCAGTACCAGGAGCTCGACCTCCCGAAATGGCTTGGCTCGTCCATGGCGGTGATCGTGGACGCGAGCCGGGTCCTCACCGACGAGCAGCTCGGCGCGCTCTCCGCGGACGGACGGAAGGTCTGGAGCGTCGGGCGGGGCCGCGTCGAGCGATGAGCCGCGTCCTGATCACCGGCGGCGGCGGCTTCATCGGTGCGCATCTGGCCCGTGCCCTGGCCGAGACCGACCACGAGGTCGACCTCGTCGACGATCTCTCTCGGGGCCGGATGGACGCCGATCTCGAGGAGCTTGGGTCCCGCCCCAACGTTCGATTCATCGAGAAGGACCTGCTCGCCGCGGGCGCCCTGGACGACCTCTCGGCGGACTATTCCCGCGTCTTCCACCTCGCTGCGATCGTCGGCGTGGCGAACGTGCTCGAGGCCCCGGACCGCGTCCTGCGCGCGAACGTCGAGCTGCTCGCTGCGGTGCTCGACCTCTGCGCTCGCCAGACCGCCCTCGACCGCCTCGTCTTCGCATCGACGAGCGAGGTCTACGCGGGAACCCTGGAGCTCGGAGATCTCCCGGTGCCGACGCCCGAGGACTCGCTGCTCATCCTCCCGGACGTCCAGCGCCCGCGGACCTCATACCTGCTCTCCAAGATCTACGGGGAGGCGATGACGTTCCAGTCCGCCCTCCCGGTCACGGTCGTCAGGCCGCACAACGTCTACGGGCCCCGGATGGGACTCGCGCACGTCATCCCGGAGCTGCTCCAGCGGGCGCACGCGACCCCCGACGGTGGCCGGCTCGAGGTCTACTCGGTGGACCACCGTCGGACGTTCTGCCACGTCTCCGATGCGGTCGAGATGTTCGCCCGGGCCTCGGAGGCGCCGGGCGCCGAGGGCGAAGTCCTGAACGTCGGGAACCAGGACCCGGAGATCCGCATCGGCGAGCTGGCCGAGCTGATCACCCGGGTCGTCGGCCGCCGGCTCGAGATCGATCCCAAGCCGCCTCATCCGGGGTCCCCGGAGCGCCGCTGTCCCGACATGACGCGAACGTCTAAGGTGACCGGCTACGTCGCCGAGATGTCCCTCGAGGACGGTGTCCGGGACACCTATGACTGGTATCGCCCGAACGTGTTCGAGAGATAGCCGCGAGCGGGCCACAGGGGGGATCGCCAGCGTCGCAGACCGGTCAGGAGGTCTCGTCCCGATCCTGCTTCGCCTGATACCCGGCGATGGCGAGGAAGGCCGGGCCCATCGCCAACAGGAGCCAGAGCTGCTTGTTGAACTCGTCCGAGGAGAAGAAGAGCGAGCTGAGCAGGCCGATGGCCCCGACTAATTGCGCTCGCGCCAGCACCTCCATCATCAGGTTGCCGTCGCGTTCGAACCTGCGCACAGCCTGCACGCTGCAGGCGAGCACCCCGATGATGACGCCCATGAACAGGGCCAGGCCGACGATGCCGGTCTCCGCCCAGACCTGGAGGTAGGCGTTGTGGGCGACCTTCTGCGTATCGACGATGAAGTCCGAGCGTCGCAGGAGCCCAGGTTCGATCAGGAGATAGTGGATCGAGCTCGTCGAGAAGTTGCCGGCGCCGACCCCGAGGACCGGCTGAGCCTGCACCATCCGCCAGCCGACCCTCCAGATGTCCTCGCGCCCGTGTCCGCCCCCCTCGGTGCTGGTGACGCGCTGCCTCGCGGCATAGGGGGCGAAAGCGGCGAAGTAGAGGACGGCGGCGCCGACGACCAGCGCCGACATCAGCACGATGCGCGGCCGCCAGCGCCCGGAGAAGATGATCGCCGCGATCACCGCCACTCCGAGCGCAATCAGGCCTGACCGGGAGACCGTGAGCACGATGCCCGCCAGCGACAGGACCCCCGCGCCGATCGCCGCCAGCCGGAGTGCCGGCGATCGCCGAGCGACCAGCGCGAGGCCGGTGGACAGCGCCAGGCTCGCGACGAGCACGGCAGCAAGCTCATTCGAGTTGTCCGCGGAGCCTGAGATCCGAGCCGCCTCTCCGTATGGGGTTGGCCCGGAGCCCGTCAACACGCCGGCGATCGTTGCGAGCGAGGCCCCGATCACGAAGGCCGCGAAGACCCTGATCACGTCGCGCTCGCTCCGGATCGCCGTGAAGACGATCAGGAAGAGGATCGCGTCCAGCGCGAGCCGCGACAGCGAATCGAGCGAAGCGGCGGGCTGCTCTGACCAGGCGGTGCTCAGCGCGTTCCAGGCCAGGAAGATGAGCAGGGCGCCGCTGATTCGCGGATGGACGCGAAGAAAGTCCCTCTTGGCGTCGGGCCGGGTGGCGAGCGTGCCGAGCCAGGCGAGCGCGAGGAGGAGTCCGACGAACTTGGTCACGCTCGCGCCGCTCAGTCCCGGGACCGTCTCGAAGAAGCTGATCGCGGTGAACACCACGACTCCGATCGCGAGGTCGGAGGCGATGACCAGCAGGAACGCCAGCCCGATCGCGGTGGCGAACGCGAGCTCGGGGGCCAATCCGGCCAGGAATCCGATTGGAGCCGCGACGCCGGCGATGAGCAGCGGCCAGCCCCACCTCGCCCAGTCGGCCCTCACCGCCATGCGGCGCGGCCCCTACTCGCTGCGGCCGGTGACCAGGGGCGAGGGCCGCCCCCGGTCGCCGTCCGGGCTGGGCGTCGCGTAGTAGCGATAGTCGCGGCGCCCGGGACGTTGAACCCCGATCACGGCGAACCCGATCGGCTTGATCTGGCTCTCGGCCAACAGGTCGGCGAGCTGCGAGAGCTTGTCCATGCGCGTCGTCCCGACCCGCGCCACCAGGAGCACGTCGTCTGCCTGTCTCGCGAGCGGTAGCGCGTCGATCACCTCATTGAGCGGAGGCGAATCGATGACGACGTAGTCGGCAAGCCGCCGGGCGTCCTTGACCATGGCGTCGGCGGCGGGGATGGAGAAGAGGTCGGTGATCCAACCGGTCCCGGCCTGGTCGGCGAGCAGACAACGCAGGTTGGGCCCGAAGCTCGAACTCGACACCAGCGCTCGGGCGAGCTGAGTGTGCTCGATCAGGACGCTCACCACGCCGCCCTGGGCGGGCTCGAGGCTGAGGACCTTGCCGAGGGACGGGCGCCGCAGGTCGGCCTCGATCAGGATCACGTCCTTTCCGGTCAGGGCGAGCGAGGCGGCCAGGTTGACCGCAGTGGTGCTCTTGCCCTCACCGGCGCCGGAACCCGTGACCAGAATCACCTGGCCGCCCTTGGCGGCATCCGATCTGGCGGAGATGGTCGCCCGCAGGGTCCGGTACGCCTCCGCGGCCGCCGCCGAGAGGCTGCGGGGACCCAGTGGCCGATCCCGCTTCCCCGTCTCCTTGGGGATCCGCGCGAGGATCGGAAGCGTGTAGGCCCGCCGGAGTTGATCCTCGCGGCGCAGGCGCGGGTCGAGGATCTGGGCTGCGAACGCGCCCACGATCCCAAGCACCAGCCCCGCGACGATCCCACCCACGATCGTCAGGACCGGCCGAGGCGACGCCGCCTCCTGCGGGAGGTCCGCCAGAGTCTCGACCCGCATGCTCGGATCCGGGCCGGTGCTCAGCGCCTGCAGCTCGGCGAGCGTGCCCTGGTCGGAGGTGCTCGGGTTGCTCAGCTGGGCCTGAAGCCCCTTGAACTGGCTCGCGATCTCCGAATGCAGCTTGTCGGTCTGCTCCGCGATCGCTTGGGTCGCGAACGCGTTCGCCAGCTCGCGTGCGGCCTGCGGCGTGTGTCTCTTCGCCTGTACCGCGACGATGTTGCTCTGCGCGACGGGCTCGGCGCTCACCTGGTTGAGGAGGTCCTGCGGACTGTCGCTGAGATGGAGCTGACTCTTGACGCGCGCCGCGACGTCCACGTTCGTCACGAGCCGGGCGGCCGTCTCCACGTCGCGAGTCGGATCGGCGCTCTGCCTGACCAGGGGCAGGCTGGGCAAGGTGGCGGAGTCAACCGGCGAGATGAGCAGATCGGCTTCGGCGCGATAGGTCTTCTGTGCCACCGCGACATAGAGGATGGCGACCGCCGTGCAGACGACGGTGGCGACGACGACCAGGATCCAGCGCTCTCGGATCGTCTGCAGGTACCGCTTTAGGCCGAGCTCTTCCTCGGGGGGGTGACGCCAATCCATCGGTTTTCGATCCTCAGCCAAACGGGGGCACATTGTTACAGGGGTCCGGGGGGTGAATGGTCACGGGCTTGCGTTCCTGATGAACCGGGCCGTCCGCTCGATCTCCGATTCCAGCGTGTGAGCCCTGACCAGCTCGAGGCCGCGCTCGATCAGCCGGTCGCGCAGCTCGGTGTCGCCCCCAACCCGGGCGAGCTCCTCGGCGGTGCGCTCGGGCTGGCCCGGCGGCACGAGCAGGGCAGCGTCTCCGACCGCCTCACGGATGCCCCCGACGTCGGTGGCGACCACGGGAAGCCGCGCGGCGAAGGCCTCGTAGAGGACCTGCGGCAGGCCCTCGGTCCACGAGACATGGGCCAGCGCGTGCGCCTCGCGGTATGCCTTGGCGAGTCCGTCCTCGTGGGAGACGTAGCCCCGCAGCTCGACGGAATCGGACACCCCAAGCTCCGCGAGCCGCCGCTCCAGCGCACCGCGCAGAGCCCCCTCGCCGCAGACGACCAGCGTCCATCGCTCGTCGATCCGGCGCAGCGCGGCGATCATGTCCGCCAGCGCAAGCGGGTTCTTCTCGGTCTCGAGCCGGCCCACGCTGAGCGCCCTGAGCTCCCCCGAGTAGTCGCGCGGTGGCGCCGGCTCGTCGATGTCCGCCGCTCTGATCAGCGAGACGGAGATCTGGAGGACCGACCGGCCGCCCGCGTAGGCGCGCGCCAGCGAGGGCCCGACGACGACCACGGCCCAGCGCCTGGCGAGCAGCTTGAAGGTGGCCTCCATGGCTCGCGCCAGCGCGGGCCGCAGCCGGCTGTCGGGATGCCGGCTGCGCATGTAGGCGACGGACTCCTGGCGGACGCCGAGGATCACGTTCCTGCCCCGGAGGCGGGCTATGAGAGCGAAGGGGAACGCCAGCGGATGCGGTCCGAGGATCCAGACGCAGTCGAGATCGTCGAGCGAGCGCCAGAACGGCCGCAGCGAGCCGATCATTCCCCGAATCGCTGCTCTCGTGTGGGTCAGGCTCGGATAGTGGGGGAGGGGAACGAGCTTCACGCCCCCCAGCGGGTACCGCGGGGCGCCATCGGGGTCGAGCCGGCCGATCACCACCACCCGCTCGAGATGCTTGGCGAGTGAGGCGATGAAGAGGGCGAACGCGCGCTCGGCGTACGGCTCCCCATCGACCTCCGTGTAGGCGTAGTCCGTGTAGACGCCGAGGCGGGGCACCGCGCGAGAATAGGCGGCCGGGCAGAGGCAGTGTCGGTGCGGTCGGTTAGCTTCCTCGCATGAGCGTGCAGCGTGCGGTGGTGGTGCCGCTGGTCGTCTTCGGCGGCGTCCTCGCCTGGTGGGGATGGAAGAGCGGAGGCTACTTCGAGGTCGTGTTCCTGCCGGGCACGATGATCCTCCTCGGTCTGGTGGCGCTGCTGTTGCTCTTCGCACCGGGGCTGGTCGACTTCCGCGGCCCGGCGCTCGTCAGCCTCGTGGCGTTGGGCGCCCTCGCGGCGTGGACGCTGATCTCGGGGATCTGGTCGCCGGTGCCCGCCGTCGCGTTCTCGGACGCTCAGCGCGCCGCCGGGTACATCGCCGCCTTCGTCATCGGGGCCTGGACCTGCGTACTCCTCGGCAGGCGCATGCTGCTCGCCATGGGCCCGCTCGCGGTCGCCGGGGCGGTGGTGGGCTTCGTAACGCTGCTGGTCCTCTGGACGGGAAGCAACTCTCGCGACTTCTTCGAGACGGACGCGACTCTCCGCTACCCGATCGGCTACCGCAACGCGGAGGCGGCGTTCTTCCTGATGGCGCTCCTGCCCGCGATCGTCCTCTGCGCCTCGAGGGAGCTCTCCTGGCCGGTCAGGGGGATCCTGCTGGGTTCCTCGACCCTGATGATCGAGCTGGCCGTCCTGGCCCAGAGCCGCGCCTCGATCTTCGCGCTGCCGATCGCGATCGCCGTCCTCCTCATCGCACACCCCGACCGCCTGCGGGTGCTGGGCTGGCTCGGACTCGCGGCGATCCCGGCTGCGTTGGCGCTTCCCTGGCTGCTCGACGTCTTCCAGCGCGACGCCGACAACACCATCGCCGAGATCCCTCCGCTGCATACGGCCTGCGTGGCAATGGCGATCACCAGCGTGCTGAGCCTCGCCCTCGGCTGCCTGGGGGCGCGGTACGGCTCCGGTTTCCGTCTCCCGGACCGCGCCCGGGTCGGCATCGGTCGCGGGCTCCTGGCCGCGCTGGGCGTGGTCCTCCTGATCGGCGTCGTGGCGCTGTTTCGGAGCGACGGCGGGCCCAGTGGATTCGTCAGCAGGCACGTCGACCAGTTGACGGCGGGCACGCCGGACCTGGCGAGCCAGGGGAGCCGGTTCGGTCTCAACGTGAGCTCGGACCGGGGTGAGTTCTGGCGGGTTTCGCTCGACGACTTCGACAGGCACCCGCTCGATGGCGACGGCGCCGGCGGCTTTCGCGCCAGCTACCTGCTGCATGGGATCACGGGCGTGCAGCCAGAGGACCCACACAGCATCGAGATGCTGATGATCTCGGAGCTGGGCTTGCCGGGGATCATCCTCCTCCTGACGTTCATCGGCGGTGGGGTGGTCGCCGCCATCAGGGCCAGGAGGCGGGGCCCCGAGGCGGCGGCGCTGGCGGCCGGTGCGTTGGCCATCGGCGCCTACTGGCTCGCCCACGCCTCGGTGGACTGGTTCTGGTCGTACGCGGCGATCACCCTGCCCGTCCCGTTCGCGATCGGCGCGGCCGCCGCGCCGGCCCTGCGGCGAGAGGAGGCGGGTGAGCGGACCCCGCTCCGCACGGGCCTCGCCGTGGCCGCGGCCCTGGTCGCCGTGACGATGCTGCCGTTCTTCTTCAGCGAGCACAACACGGATCGGGCACTGCGGACCTGGCACTCGGACCTCGCCGGCGCATACACCGACCTGGACAATGCCGCGGACCTAAACCCGTGGAACAGCCGCCCCCTCGAGGCGAAGGCTGCGATCGCCAATGCAAATGGAGACCGGGCGGTGGCGCTCAGGGCTGTCGACGAGGGGGTCAAGCGAACGCCGGAGGATTGGATCCTGTACTACCTGAGAGCCCAGGCACAGGGCAAGGCTGACCTCGCCGGAGCGGCGCAATCACTCGCACGTGCCCGCCAACTCAATCCAAATGACCCCGAAATTGACCAATTGAGCAAGCAGCTGGGCATCAGGCATTAGTCCACTGCGGGCACGCCGA
>CAWDAL010000006.1:0-52696 GCA_963800285.1 uncultured Solirubrobacterales bacterium | reverse complement strand
ATTCGAACCCACGAGGGACCCGAGGGCCCCTAACGGTTTTCGAGACCGCCCCGTTCAACCACTCCGGCACCCCTCCGTGCATGTGATTCCGGGCGGATTAGGCTAGCCCGTTCCCACCAGGCGGGAGTGCTGGAGCCGGTCGGGGGAGCTGCACCCGGTCGGTTGATCGCGGTTCCGGTCGGGGCGGCCGGGATACTCCCTGCCCTGTCCAAGGAGAACATCGAAACAGCCCGGGCGGTCCGCGAGTCCCTGCTCACCGGAGGGCCCGAGGCCGCCGTCAGGTACTTCCATTTCGAAGTGATCCTCGACGTAGCTGTCGGGCACTTCCAAGGCCACGGGGGCATGGCCACGTGGTTCCGCACCATCACGGAGGACCTGATCGACTAGGCGCCGGCTGGAAGCTTCCCCTCGAGCACGTAGCGCAGCACGTCGACGATCTGCCCAGGTTTCTCGGCCGTCGCCATGGCGGCGCGGTCGATCTCCTTCAGGGCATGAGTGGTTTCCGGATCGTGCAGGGTGACGATCGGCTTGCCGAGCGCCGCAGCGAAGCCCGCGTCGAAGGCCGCGTTCCACTGCTTGTACTGGTCGCCGAACCGGACGACCACCACGTCGGCCTGCCGGATCAGCGTCTGGCTGCGGATCGCGTTGACGCCCGCGCCCTTGTGGTCCTTCCAGAAGCCCTCGGACTCGTCGCCGAGAATGGCAACACCGACGTCATCGGAGGCGCCGTGGTCGGTAACCGGCGACGTGAAGGTAACGTCGAGCCCCGCCTGTTTCGCGCCCTCGGCGATCCGCTCACGCCAGTCGGAGTGGATCTCCCCGGCCAGATAGACATTCCACGCCATCGCGGCGATCTTAATGAGTGGGAACGGGCCCGAGCTAGCTGTAGCTCCTCAGAACGTTGTTCATCCGGGCCTCCTTGGAGGCTGGGGGTGCTGACCACCCAGACCCAAGGAGATCACCGGATGAACATCCACGCTAACGCCAGGACCCGCCCGAATTCCTGCGAGCTGCTTGCCAGGCGGGTTCTCTATCAGGGTTGGAGCCACCAGCGAACGGCGAGAGCCGCCGGAGTGAGCACCAGGACGGTCGCCAAGTGGGTGGCCCGCCACCGCGCCGGCGAGCCGATGACGGACCGCCCCTCGGCGCCCAGGAAGGTGCCCTCGAGGACGCCGGCCGCTCGAATCGAGGCGATCGAGCGCCTGCGGCGGCTGCGGATGACGGCGGCCGAGATCGCCGAGATCCTCGGCATGGCGCTTTCGACTGTCTCGCTTTGGCTGAAGAGAATCGGACTCGGCAAGCGCTCAAGGCTCGAGCCGCCGGAGCCGCCCAATCGCCATGAACGCTCCCGGCCCGGCGAGCTGATCCACGTCGACGTCAAGAAGCTCGGCCGCTTCGCGGTGGCCGGCAAGCGGGCGATCGGCGATCGCCACGCGAGCCGGGGCTACGGCTGGGAGTGCTGCCACGTCGCGATCGACGACGCCACCCGGCTCGCCTTCGTTGAGGTGCTGCCAGACGAGCGCGGGGAGACCTCGGTCGGCTTCCTGCGCCGGGCGATTGCCTGGTTCGCCAAGCGCGGCATCCGGGTCGAGCGGGTGATGACCGACAACGGCTCGCCCTACGTCTCGGCCGTTCACGCCACGGCCTGCCGAGAGCTCGGCATCCGCCACCTTCGGACCAGGCCCTATCGCCCGCGGACGAATGGCGAGGCCGAGCGCTTCATCCAGACGATGTTGCGTGAATGGGCTTATGGGAGGTTGTTCAAGGACTCAGCGGAGCGAGCGAGAGCCTTGCCCTTCTGGCTTTCCTACTACAACTTCCGCAGACGACACGGCTCTCTCGGCCACCGGCCGCCCGGATCTCGGCTCGCCGAGCTTCAGGAACAACCTGGTTAGGAACTACAGCTAGCTAGCCTTCCCAGCACGCCCGGAGAGGTGTCCGAGTGGCTTAAGGAGCTCGCTTGGAAAGCGAGTGGGCGGGTTAACCGCCTCGTGGGTTCGAATCCCACCCTCTCCGCTGACGAGCCACGCGGGGAGCCGCGCGCGGCGTTCGCGCGCGGCTCCCCGGAGCCTCCGCCGCGACCCCTAGGCGGCGGCGGGCTGCGTCGCCTGTCCCCGGGCCCGCATCGACAGCACGATGCTGGCGATGATGATCCAGATCCCCGCCAGGAGAGAGCCGATGAACCCGATCGGCCCGGCCAATGAGAGGATCCCGGCCACGATCGCCCACCACCCGAGCCACTTCGGCAGGGCCCCGGTGCGAAGGACCGCGAGACCGACGGACCAGTTGAACACGATCACGCCGAGGATCAACGGCAGGAAGTCGTTGTCCCAGATCGCCTGAATCGTCTGCACCGAGGCAGCGTCAAGGTCGTCGGCGCGCTCCGCTATCGCGAACAGGATCATGCCGTCGATCGCACCGCCGATCGCGACGGCCGTCAGCCCGATCAACGGCAGGATCGAGAGCATCGTCCCTGCGCCATCGAGCACCTTGCGCAGATAGGCCCCGAAGAAGATCAGCGCGGCCGCCGCCAAGGTGCCGATGAAGGCACTGATTTCCGCGGAGTCCTTGTTGTCCAGGTACCACTGCTTGATCTCGTTGGCCGGGTGATCGGCGCCCTTCGGCGAGCCCTGAACGATGAAGCTGACGATCAGCAGGACTGCGAACAGGATCCCGGTGAGCGGCACGAGCCATTCTCGGTTGCTTCTCTCCATGACTACCTCCTCCTGGTTTCGCGCGCCCCCAAAACGCGCCTTTACGGAACTCCCCGCCACGCCTGTGGCGGCGCGGACGAGTATCTCGGCTCGGCCGGTCGTCAGGCAGACTGTGAGCGTGTCCGGAGACCAGGGAAGCGGCTACGAGTGGAAGCGCACGCGAGGCTTGATCAACCGAACGCTCGAGCGCGTCGAGGACGTGCCTGCGGCGGTCGACTGGCCGACGTCCACAGGCGGGCGTTTCAACCAGCGATACGGGGGAGGCTTCCACCGTGAAGAGGAATGAGGCCCTCCAGCAGCTCTCCCGAGATCACCATCGCGCCCTCGAGGCGGCGCTCAGGCTCCGCCGCGCGGGCAGGGACGAGCGGGAGGAGGCGACCGCCGAGTTCCTGAGCTTCTGGCGCGAGCACGGCGCACTCCATTTCCGGGTCGAGGAGGACGTGATGCTTCCCGGGGCGGCCCCGGAGGTCGACCCGACCGATCCCGCCGTGGTCCGGGTGCTCACCGATCACGTCGAGATCCGCAGCCGCGCCGATGAGCTCGACGCGCGCGGGATACCCGAGGCGGAGGACCTGAACGCGCTCGGCGAGCTGCTCAGCGGCCACGTCCGCCATGAGGAGCGCGTCCTCTTCCCGATGATCGAGGAGCGACTCTCGCCGGAGCGCCTCGAGGTCCTCGCTCAGAGGATCGACGAGGCCGAGCGCTCCGGCTGAGGGGGTGCAGGCGCCGGGCCGCTGCGCTCGCCCTCGGGCCAGGGGAATCCACTTGGCGCTGAGCGGAAGTCCGCGAGCAGGTACAGCCCGAGGATCGTCGAGACCAGCAGCGCCCCGCCGAGGACCGCGAGGTCGGCCGGGCCGTGATGGAGCGCGGCGCCCGCGCCGAGTATCAGGATGCCGAAGCCGACGATCGCGACCGCGATCCCGCGGTGGAAGCGGCCGACCTCCGAGTGCGGCCAGGGGTCGAGGGCGCGGGTGAGCTCGCGCCCGGTGTCGGAGTCGGTGCAGTCCCCCTTGCGCGGGCAGGCGTTGCAGACGTGCGCGCGAGCCCGGTACCGGGCGAGCCGCAGCTGGTGATCGGTTTCGATCCGGTGGAGCCGTTCGCCCTCCGGGCATTCCCAAGCGTCGTGCTGCGCGTCAAAGGAGAAACCCGCCGTCCGGTAGAGCTCCGAGCGCCGGTGCGAGTGCCTCGCCAGGGCATCCAGGCCGAGGGCGACCAGGCAGAGGAAGAGCGCATAGCCGACGGCGAGCAGGCTCTCGATGGCGACGCCGCTCATGACGCTCCCACGGGCTCCTTCGGCTCCGTCACGTCGGTGAAGAGGATGTCCTCCGGCTCCTCGATCGTCTCGCGCTTGACGGTGTGGCGGACCCCGAGATAGGTGAGGTAGAGCAGCGGGAGGACCCCGACCAGGATGAAGTAGATGTCGCCGGGCAGCCTCAGCCACTCGATGACCGTGTTGGTGTTCGTCGTCAGGTAATCGAGCGAGCGGGCGTGGAAGTAGCCGCTGTTCACCGATTCGTAGATCTGGCGGATGCCGAGCGGGAAGAGCGTCGCGAACGACATCCAGGCGAGCCCGATGTTGAGCCCCCAGAAGCTCATCTTCGCCGCGCGCTCCTTCCAGTGGTCCTCCGGGATCAGGTAGCGCAGGCAGAACAGCGCGAGCCCGACGGCGAGCATGCCGTAGACGCCCATCATCGCCGTGTGGCCGTGATTCGCCGTCAGCGCGGTGCCGATCTCGTAGTAGGAGACGATCGGCAGGTTGATGAGGAAGCCGAAGATGCCGGCGCCGAGGAAATTCCAGAAACCGACCGCGACGAGGAACATCACCGCCCAGCGGTGTGGGAAGGGAGTCGCCGACTTGGACTCCTGGTGAGCGCCGAGCTGCAGGAAGCTCCAGGCCTCGACCGTCAGGAAGGTGAGCGGCAACACCTCGAGCGCGGAGAAGAAGGCGCCGAGCGCCATGTTCTCCGCCGGCGCGCCGGAGAAGTAGAGGTGGTGCATCGTCCCGATCACCCCGCCGACTGAGTAGAGGATCACGTCGAGCAGGACCACGGTCAGCGCGACGCGCTCACGCACCACCCCGAGCAGCACGAAGATGTAGGCGACCATCGTCGTGGTGAAGAGCTCGAGGAAGTCCTCCACCCAGAGGTGGACGACCCAGAAGCGCCAGTAGTCGGTGATCGTGAAGTTGTCGCCGGCGCGGACGAGCAGGCCGACCGCGTAGAACGCCGGGATCGCCAGGGCGGCCAGGAAGAAGAGCCAGGGCATGTTGCCAACCCGCTCCTTGGTCAGCCGCCCCTTCAGGCCGCGGTAGAGGATGAATCCCCAGACGCAGAGGCCGATGATGAGCAGCACCTGCCAGAAGCGACCCAGATCGAGGTACTCGAAGCCCTGGTCGCCGAAGATCGAGCCGCTGAACCAGTTGTGGATGTCGGCGAACTCGCCGATCAGGCTGCCGAAGACCACCACGGCGAGCGCCCCGAGCAGGAAGAAGGCCAGCTTTCGCTGGCCCTTCGGCTCTCGTCCCGCGATCATCGGCGCAAGGAAGATCCCGGCCGCCACGAACGAGGTCGAGACGAAGAAGATCGCCAGCTGCACGTGCCAGGTGCGGACCAGGTTGTAGGGAAAGACATTGGCGACGTCGATACCGAAGAAGCCGTCGAGCTCCGCGCGGTAGTGCTGGGACATTCCACCGACCAGGGTCTGGAGCAGGAAGAGCGCGGCCATCACGAAGAAGAACCAGGCCGTCGCACGCTGACCCGGGGTCAGCGCCACGTCGCTCGGCGAGCGGAAACTGAGCGTCGCCTGGTCGCGGCCCTGCCAGCCGAGTCGCCAGCGCCCGAACGCCGCGAACAGCACTCCGATCCCTCCCAGCAGCGCGATCAGCGAGATCACCGACCACACGATCACGTTGGCGCTGGGCGTGTTGTCGACCTGCGGCTCCGGCGGCCAGTTGTTCGTGTACGAGTAGTTGTGCCCGGGCCGGCGGACCGAGGCGGCCCAGGAGGACCAGGCGAAGAACGCGGTCAGCTGGTGGATCTCGGTCGGCCCCTTGACGGGGTTCGGCAGCAGCCCGTATTTCGTCGTGTCGCTGTCGAGGAAGTCGGAGTAGTGCTGCTTCAGCTGGCCGAAGGCGCTCGCCTGCTGGGCGGAGAAGGGGAGCGTCTTCGTGTCCGAGTCGTACCGGTTCGTCTGGAACTGGTCGATCGTCTCCTGCTTCGCCGAGTCCGAGCTGCTGCCCCCGAGCTGGCCCTGGACGATCGCCGAGGAACGGTGCAGGTAGTCGTCGGTGAAGTCCGGGCCCAGGTAGGCGCCGTGGCCGAAGATCGAGCCGTACTCCATGAGGCCGTGATGGAGGAAGACCTTCTGCCCGGCGCGGATGTCGTTCCCGGTGAAGAGCACCCGCCCGCCCGGATCGACGACCTTGTCCGGGATCGGCGGGTCGGATTGGTACGTCCTGTAGGCGAGCAGGACCAGGACGAAGAAGCCGACGAGGATGACCAGGGCGGCGACCTGCAGCCAGGTCCGCGAGACCAGCAGTCCCCGCTTGCCGCCGGACTGATCGGCCGTCGGCATGCCGACGGTTCGCTCTCCTCTGCCTCTCCGCAAAGCCATCCGATCTCTGGACGATGGATCGAGCCCTTGCGGGCCGGATCCTATGCACAGAAAGTGACGGCGATCAACACTTGCGCGGTGAAATAGGGTTCTCGGCGCGATGGCGCAGGTACAGACCGTCACCGGGCCGATCGAGGCCGATCAGCTCGGCACCACGCTGATCCACGAGCACCTACGCAACCAGGACGAGGCCGTCCACGACCAGTGGCCGCAGGCCGGCGCCGTGACCGAGGAGCCTCCCCACGAGGTCGCGCCGGGCGGGGACTACGACATCGCGGTGCGCGAGGCGAAGGCCGCCGTCGACCTCGGCGTCAGGACGATCGGCGAGCCGACCGCGATGTTCCTCGGGCGCGACGTCGGTTTCCTGAGGCGAGTCTCGGAGGAGACCGGCCTGCAGGTCATCCCGTGCACCGGGATCTACACCTACGACCACCTGCCCCAGTTCTTCATGAATCGCGATCCCGATCAGATCGCGGAGCTCTTCATCGCCGACATCGAGCAGGGCATCCAGGGGACGGACATCAAGGCCGCCTTCATCAAGTGCGCCGCCGACGAGCCGGGGGTGAACGAGAACATCGAAAAGATCCACCGGGCCGCGGCGAGGGCCAGCGTCAAGACGGGCGCGCCGATCATGGCCCACTCGCGCCCGGCCAGCAACACCGGCCCGCGCCAGGTGGAGATCTTCGAGGAGGAGGGCGTCGACCTCAACAAGGTCCAGATCGCGCATTGCGGCGACACCGACGACCTCGACTACATCGAGGGGCTGATCGAGAAGGGCGTCTGGATCGGCCTCGACCGCTACGGCCTCGACCTCTTCCTGCCCTACGACAGGCGCCAGGCAACGGCGAAGGAGCTGATCATCGAGCGGGGATACGCGGAGCGCATCTTCCTCTCCGCGGACTCGGTGGCCACAACCGACTGGTTCCCGCGGAACGTGATCGAGCAGCTGCTCGCCGCGGGGGCGGCGAACGACTGGACGATCCGGATCGTGCCCGAGAAGGTCCTGCCCGAGCTGCGTGAGGCCGGCATGACCGAGGAGCAGGAGCGGACGATGATGGTCGACAACGCGGTCCGCTGGCTCACGTCTTGACCTGAGCGTCGGCGGGTAGCCACCAGCCTGTGGCCGACGCGAACGACCCGGGGCTCCTGAGCGCGGCGGAGACCTCTCTGCTGGTCGACCAGTACGAGATCACCATGGCCGCGAGCTACCACCGGCTCGGCCGCAACCAGCCCGCCGTGTTCGAGCACTTCATCAGGAGGCTGCCTCCGAACAGGGACTGGCTGGTGGTCTGTGGTCTGGGGCCGACCCTGCGGCTGATCGAGGAGATGCGATTCGGCCCCCGCGAGCTCGAGTTCCTTCGCTCGCTCGACTGCGACGACGACTTCCTCGGCTATCTCGAGAGCTTCAGGTTCAGCGGCGACATCGACGCGATCCCCGAGGGCTTCGTCGCCTTCCCGGACGAGCCCCTGGCTCGTGTCACCGCCCCCCTGATCGAGGCGCAGCTCATCGAGACCCTGGTCCTCAACCAGATCAACTTCCAGACGATGATCGCGACGAAGGCCGCGCGCGTCGTGCTGGCCGCACACGGCGATGGCGCCTCGGTGGTCGACTTCTCGCCGCGTCGCGATCATGGGATCGACGCTGCGATGAAGGTGGCGCGGGCCTCGGCCGTGGCCGGCTTCGGCGGAACGTCGAACGTCGCCGCGGCGATGAGATACGGGCTCACCCCCGTCGGGACGATGGCCCACTCCTACGTGCTGAGCTTCGAGACCGAGCAGCAGGCCTTCGAGTCGTTCATGCGCAGCAATCCGGACAACGCCGTGCTGCTGGTCGACACCTACGACACGGCGGAGGGGATCCGGCGGGCCATGGCCGCATCCAGGGCGACCGGCATCCCGCTCGCCGGCGTGCGGCTGGATTCCGGCGACCTGCCGAGCCTCGCCCGCGAGGCGCGCCGTCTCCTGGACGAGGAGGGCTTCGAGGATGTGCAGATCGTCGGCTCGGGGGACCTCGAAGAGCACCGGATCGCCGAGATGTGCCGGGCGGAGGTTCCGATCGACGTCTGGGGGGTCGGCACCGAGGTCGGGACCAGCCGTGACTCCCCCGTGGTCAACGGCGTCTACAAGCTGGTCGCGGACATGGGCGCGGACGGCTGGCGCGGTGTCGCGAAGCTCTCGGAGGCCAAGCAGACGCTGCCTGGCGCGAAGCAGGTGTTCAGGCGCTTCCAGGACGGGTCGATGAGCGAGGACGTGATCGGCACCGCCGACGAGGACCTGGAGGGTGAGCCGCTGCTCGTGCCCGCGATGCGCAACGGCGAGATCGTGGCGGCGGAGACGATGGATGAGATGCGCGACCGGACGAGGCGGAGCCTGGAGTCCCTGCCGCTCGAGCTGCGCAGCCCGGGCGAGAGGCCGCCCTATCCGGTCCGTCATTCCCGTGCGTTGCGGGCGCTAGCGGCGCGCGGAGAAGAATGAGGCGAGCAGCGCCGCCGACTGCTCGGCGAGCAGGCCGTCCTCGACCGCCGGCCGATGGTTGACCACCGGCTCGGCGAACAGGTCAATCACGCTCCCGACCGCCCCGCCCTTGGGGTCGGCGGCCCCGTAGACGAGCCGCGGCACCCGCGCGAGCGTGATCGCCCCGGCGCACATGGGGCACGGCTCGAGCGTCACGTAGATGGTGGTCTCGAGCAGGCGCCAGCCACCCAGCCGCTCGGCCGCCTCGCGCAGGGCGAGCACCTCGGCATGGGCGGTCGGGTCTCTCCGCAGCTCGCGCTCGTTGCCCGCCTGGCCGAGAACCTCCTCCCCGCGCGCCACCACAGCCCCGATCGGGACGTCGCCGTGCTCCGCCGCCCGCTTGGCGAGCTGCAGGGCGCGACGCATCATCCCCTCATCGATGTCCATGGTCCTCAGGGCAGGAACTTTCTCAGCGAGACGGTGTTTACAACCTAAGCTGGCCGCCCGCGCCGGCGCCTCTCTCTCGAGATACATCCATTGGGGACCATGCGAAAGCTGATCGCCACAACCTTGCTCGTCCTGGCCGCGGCCGCCATCTGGGCCGCGGGAGCCGCTGCTGCCGATTCGCGGGCCCCGGCTCCGTTCGTCCGGGGCGAGCTGCTCGTCAAATTCGACGGCGGCGCCGAGCGTGTCCTCGAGCTGCCACAGGGCATCGGCGTCTCCGCGGCGAAGCAGGCCCTGACCGCGAACCCGGCAGTCGCCTACGCGGTGCCGAACTATGTCGCGCACGCCTCGGCCATCCCGAACGATCCTGGGCCGATCGGCACGCCGGGCGGCTGGCAACGGACCCAGTGGAACTTCCTGCCCTGCGGCTCGCTCTGCGGCGAGACCGCCTCCCAGTACCAGGCGAAGGGCGGACTCAACGCCCCGGAGGCATGGGACATCCTCAAGCAGCGCGGCGCCGCCTACGGACGACGCGCCCGCGTGGCCGTGCTCGACACCGGCATCGCCTACACGAACAAGAAGCCGCGATTCCGACGGAGCCCGGACTTCTCACGCAAGCAGTTCATGCCGGGCCACGACTTCGTCGACAAGGACAAGTTGCCGCTGGACGAGGACGGGCACGGCACCCACGTCGCCGGCACGATCGCCGAACGCGACAACAACCACGTCGGGCTGACCGGGCTCGTACCGAAGGCGAAGATCATGCCCGTGCGCGTGCTCGACTCCGAGGGCTTCGGCACCGCGCGTGACATCGCCCACGGGATTCGGTTCGCGGCGTCCCACAAGGCGCAGGTGATCAACATGAGCTTCGAGTTCTCGCTCGGCGTGAACAGCTGCGCCAAGATCAAGGGCATCTGCTCGGCGATCAAGTACGCCTTCAAGAAGGGTGCGCTCGTCGTCGCCGCAGCCGGCAATGAGAACGGCGAGCCGGTCGCCTACCCCGCCGGCGCCCCCCATGTGGTCGGCGTGGGCCGCACGACGAAGGACGCCTGCCTGGCGAGCGACTCTCGCACCGGCGTCGGTCTCGACCTGGTGGCGCCGGGCGGCGGCTTCCCGCTGCTCAGCACCTGCGGCAGCGACGATTCCGTGTTCACCCGCGGGCTGCCGATCTTCCAGCTCACCTTCGACGGCCCCGGGTACACCCGCTTCGGCTATCCGGGCGGCTACGAGGGGACCTCGATGGCCGCCGCGCACGTCTCCGGGGTCGCGGCGATGGTCATCGCGAGCCACGTCGTCGGCCGTTCCCCGACCGCGGTGGAGTGCCAGCTCAAGGGCTCCGCCCGCCACACCGACACCCAGCTCGGACAGCCGTACGACCCGCGGCTCTTCGGCGCCGGCCTGATCGACGCCGCTGCGGCGGTGAGGGCCAGAGTTCCGGGCTGCTAACCATCAGTGCATGGACGAGGTGACCTTCGAGCTCGCTCCGGCGGGCGGCAACTACGCGGACGAGCTCAGCCAGATCCGGATCACGATCAACGGGACGGAGCTGGTGGAGCTCGTCCGCCAAGCCGAACTGCCATCGGCCGAAGCCGATGACGAAGAGGAGCTCGCCGGCACCTACGTCGGCCTCGTTCCCGGCTACATCCGCATCGACCTCGCCAGCCAGTTTCTCGGGAGCCCCGGCACCTCGCTCTCCCCCGGCCCGCAGGTGAAGACGGCGCTGCTCAGCTGCAACTGCGGCGAGGTGGGGTGCTCACCCCTGCTTGCCCGAGTCACGGTCGACGAGGAGACGGTCACCTGGGACGAGTTCGAGCAGCCGACCCGGCCGGACTGGGACTACGACGGCTTCGGCTTCACCTTCGAGCGCGCCCAGTACGAGCGGGCGCTGTTCGAAATGCTCGACTAGGCACGGCTTCGCCATATAGCCGCGGCCTGGTGGCCGCTAGGTCGTCTTGACGATCCACACGTCGCAGGGCGCGTGGTGCGAGATCTTGTTCGGCACGCTGCCCAGCAGGAACCGGCGCGCACCGGTCATGCCCTTGTTCCCGACCAGGACGAGATCGGCGTGGTTCTCCTCGGCGACGTCGAGGATCGCGTCGGCCGGGTCGCCCTCGCGCGGATGCGTGACCACATCGATCTTCGCCTTCTTCGCCTGGGCCGCCGCCTTGTCGAGCACGAACTGGACGTCCTCGCGGGGGTTCACCGCGTAGGCGACATCCCCTGAGATGCCCTCTCCCTCCTCCTTGAGGCGCTGCTGCGGCACGGGCTCGTAGGCGCTGACGATCTCGAGCTTCGCGTTCGAGATCTTCGCCAGCTCGATCGCGGTCCGTACCGCTTCGGTAGCGGTCTCCGACCCATCGGTTCCAACCACTATGCGGTCGAACATCACCCCTCCTCGCCTGCGATTTGCGCGCCGATACTACTCGGCGAGGGGACCCGGGCGCGGCAACGGAGCCTCAGCTCAGCTTGACGATGGCGATCACCATCGAGGCGATCAAGCAGATGACGAGGATCACCAGGCTGGCGGCCCAGAGGCGCGGCATGCCTCGATCCTAGTCGTCGGTTTGGATCGGCTGCACCTGTGGCGCGACCACCCCGCGGAGGGCGCTGGGTGGCGTGCCCGGCGCCACCGCGTACCAGTCGACGTAGCGGCCGCACGCCCGGCGCAGGGGGATCGTCTCGCGGGGCGGATCCGAGCGGGTGGCTGCGAGGCCGGCCAGATAGGCCTTGCTCTCCGTGCGGAGCAGGCGCCCGACCAGGGGCGGGTCTCCGACGTCAACGTTGACCAGCACCGTCCCGGCCTGCCTCACGTCCAGCGAGCCGACGGGGTAGTAGGGCGACGGGCCCCGGAAGAGCAGGTTGGTGCGGAGCTCCGTGCTGAACGGCGAGGCGAGCCCGGGGCCGCTCGCGGTGACGTCCAGCGGCTGCGTGCTCGCGTACTGGATCGAGAGATCCCAGTGGCCGGGGGTCAGATAGAGCCGGATGTGGGCGGGCTTGTTCTGCGTCAGCGCCGGGCTCGGGCTCCAGACCTTGCCGATCACCGGCTGGACGGTGAACACCGTCGCGGTCCCGTTGACCTTGGTGATCGGAGCCTGTTCGGGATTGGAGCAGTCGAGCGGGGCGCCGGGGTTGACCGGCTCATACAGGGTGCGCCGCTGGCCCACCGGTCGGTCGCGGTGCCAGAGGACGAAGTCTCCGGTGCGCAGCCGCGGCACGAATCCGGGCGGTGCCTGACTCTGCATCGCGGCGCTCGTCGTGACGACCCACTTGAACCTGTTCATCACGAAGGGCGGCACGTTGTCCCAGTCGAACTTGGCGTTCAGGTCCGTCGCCCGGTAGAGCGGATGGACCTCCTCGACGTCGTAGTGGTTGGTGATCGGCGCGTATACCTCCGAGCCAATCAGCTCCCAGGAGACGAAGTTGTCCCGCCCGAGGAAGAGCACGTTCTGGCCGTCGACGATCGGCCGCATGCGGAGCATCTCCTGCAGGTGGTAGTCGGGCCCGACGGCGGACTGGCGGAGCGGCAGCAGCGTGGAGAACGCGGCGGCGGCCGCGAAGGCGAGCGTGAGCAGCGGCACAGCGAAGCCGGTGAGCGGGCGGACCGCACGGGGTGGCCACCAGGCCGCCCCTCCCCCCTCCGGCACGTCGCCCTCCTCCCCAGGGAGGGAGTCGGCCGAGAGCAGTCCGCGCAGCGAGATCACCATGATCAGCGGCGCCGCGATCGCCAGCGCCTTCGCCTGCGTGTAGGGGGTGCCGACCGCGAGCGAAACGAGATACAGCAGCGTCGCGGCGAGCAATGCGGAGGGCAGCGCTGACTCCCGACGCGAGAGCGCCCGGCCGAGACCCCAGGCGAAGGCGACCAGGGCGAGGAGCGCCCCCAGGTAGAAGGCCAGCTCAGGGGTGGTGGAGTTGGCCGGCGTGATCCGGAACTCGCCCGATGGCCAGACGCCGAACGCCTCGAGCGGGTTTAGCGGCTGGCGCAGGTTGCCGAAGCCGACCGTGGGTCCGGTGCCCGAAGGGTTGAAGGCCTTGAAGTTCGAGAAGCTGGCAAGCCGGAAGATCTCCGGCAGCGCGGCCACCACCGGGATGGCGATGCCCAGCGCGATCACCCCCTTCGCCCCGCGGAGCCGCTCGCGCAGGCGAAGGTCGTGCTCGCGGAGCGCGATGACCAGCATCCAGACGATCGCCGCGCCGAGCAGCCAGGCCAGCCCGGGGAAGCTGTAGTTGTAGATCGTGCCGGCGCCGATCACTCCGAGCGGGACCACGGCCCTTGCTTCTGAGGGATATCCATCGCTATCGCTCCGATAGCGATGTCGATAGCGATCGCTATCAGCTGCGATTGACCACGCGGATCGGAGATGGGGCAGTCCGAGAGCGAAGCCGAGCAGCGCCAGCGCCAGGAGCGGCTCCTTGAACGCTCCCTGCGCCAGGTAGGCCGCGGCGAGGTAGGGACTGGCGGCCAGCACGGCCGCCGGCACCCGCAGCCAGCCGCGGATCCCGCCGAGCACGCCGTAGGCGGTCAGCGCCAGGAGCACCGCGATCGCCCCGGTGAGCCCGGCGAAGCCCTCGATCAGGCTGGCGCCGCTCACCTTGGCCGTGGCGGCGACGATCGCGTGCGGGCCCAGCGGATAGCCGTCCTTGATCAGGTCCGGCGTGGGACCGGCGTGCGAGCCGATCCACTCCGTGAAGAGGAGATGTGAAGCCATGTCGTCGTTGACGAGGCCCTGGCCGAGGATCCCGACGCGGCCGCTGGTCGCGAACGGGATCGCGACGACCAGCGCCGCGCCGATCACGACGACGATCGCTCCGATCCGCACGGCCCCGGCGGAGCCCCGCGCCCGGCCGAAGACGACGAAGCAGCCGACCAGGGCCACGCCCACCGCCACCGCCGCCGTGACGGCGTGGCCGGGGAGCTTGACCGCGATGCCGCAGATCACCAACAGCGCCGAGATCCCGGCGGCCGGGCCGACCGGGGAATGCCGCGGCAGGCCGGAGATCGCCATGATCGCCGAGCCGAGCAGCAGGGAGGCGGCGGCGATCAGCGCCCCCGCCAGCAGACCCGAAAACATCGCGGAAGCCTAGAGCGCGCCCGTTAAATCAGCCGGCTCAGATCCCCGGGACGTGCCGGGCGACGAAGCCATCCGGATAGGCGTCGTAGGGATGCCAACGCGGACCGGAGCCGCGCGCGTCGCCCACGGTGTCCCAGCGCAGCCCGGCGATCACCGCGTAGACGTGGGTCGGGCTCGCGTAGATCGTCAGCCATTGGCCCGGGCCGGGTTCCCCGTAGCCCATGAACTGGCCTGAGGTCAGCGGAGTCTGGAGCAGACCGGCGCCGGCGAGTGCGTAGCTGACCGCGCCCGAGCAGTCGTAGCCCTTCGACTGGAAGGAGCCGTGGCCGCCGCCCCACCGGTAGGGCTGACCGACGATCAGGTTGGCGGCGCTGATCATCGCCCTGATCGGATCCGGTGCCGACGGCGGGGCCAGCGCCGTCCGGTTGAGGAGCAGCGCCGAGTCGTTGCCTCCCACGGGATGGGTCGCCGTGTACACACGCTTGCGCTCCTCCGGCGAGGGTGGGGTGAACGAGCCGTTGGTGCCGGCGGAGGCTGCGGGTAGTCCCGTCTTCGGGTCGATCGGGGCCTTGGGCGCGGGCTTGGCTTCGGTCGTGGTGGTCGGCGTCGCGGCGCCCGGCTTGAACTGGGGATCTGCTGCCCACGGCTTCGGCGCCAGCTTGGTGTCCGCGTACTTGTCCGAGGACGACTTCGAGCCGCCGCTGATCTTGGGCACGGCGAGAGCGGCCGCGGCCGCGGCTCCCACTGCGATCGCCGCGATCACGACGATGGCGCGAATGTGACGACGAAATCTCCAGAGCACGTCCCGGCCCTCCCGGCTGAGTATGCCTCAGCCGAGCAGAATCCGATGCAGGTGCACCACGCCACGTATGCGGGACTCGATGGGCCAGCGCTTGCTCGCCTGCTCGAAGAAGGCCTCGGCCGCCGGCCGGCCCGGATCGGCGACCCAGGCAACCGGCGCGAGGCGCGGGAGCAGGTTCAGCAGCATCGCCACGCCGGGCCGCTCGTAGAGCACGTCGGAAGCCAGCGCGAGGTCGAAGGGACCGCGCTCTACCAGCTCGTCCGGATCCGCCCAGTCGACGGCGGCCGTCTCGACCCGGACGTCGTTCGCCTCGGCGTTGCGCCGGACCAGGGCGAGCGCGTCGATGTCCCCATCGGTGGCGATCACCTCCGCGCCCCCGCGGGCGGCGGCGATGCTCGGTACGGCGAGACCGCAGCCGAGCTCGACGACGCGCTTCCCGGCCAGATCCTCGCCATCGAGCTCCCGCGCCAGCGCGACGCCGCTTCGCCAGAGCACCGACCAGTAGGGCGCGAGCGGTGCCCACTCGACCTGGTGATCGTCCGGGATCTCCGCGGCCTCGGCCGGCTGGAGCAGCCGCAGCTCGCCGCTCGCCAACTCGATCGTGTGGGTGACGAACTCTTCGATCAGGCAGCCGTCTCTTGTGCGGCCCACTCGGCCCGAAAGACGCGATGGCTGCCGGCCAATCCCTTGAGCTCGACCTCCCGGCCATCGTCGAAGCGCAGGCCGTTCCCGCTGCCGTTGCCGTCAGAGGCCGCGTTGCGCAGCTCCTCCGAGACCAGGATCTCGCCACCGAGCGCCTCGGCCGCGATCCGGGCGGCGAGGATCACGTTCTTGCCGAAGTAGTCGCCCTCCTCGGAGATCACCTCGCCGGTGTGGAGCCCGATCCGGACGCGCAGCGACTCGCCGCTGCCGTCCCGCTCTCGCTCGGCAAAGGCGCGCTGCACGTCGATCGCGCACTCGAGCGCCTCGCAGGGATCCGGGAAGGCGAGCATGAAGCCGTCGCCCTGGCTCTTCACCTCGTAGCCGTCGTGGCGCGAGACCTGATCGCGGAAGATCGTGTTGTGCTCGCGCAGGACCTCGAGCCAGCGCGCATCGCCGAGCTTCTCGGTGAGCACCGTCGAGTCCTCGATGTCGCTGAACAGGATCGCCACCGTCCCGTCCGGGGCGGCGTGCGCCCGCATGTCCGGGCGCTCCTCCTCGAGCGCCGAGACCATCTCGTCGATCGAGGTCGTCACGTCGACGCCGCTCAGCCCCTGGGCATCAAGGCGGTCGCGGAGCGCCCGGTCGACGATCCAGCGCGCGCCCATCTCGCGGGCGGTGCTGAGCACGGTGGAGAGCATCTCCTGGGCGAGCTCGCGGTCGTTCGACTGATCGCGCGCGAGCAGCATCTCGGCGAGGGCCAGCCCGCAGAGCGCCATCCCCGGCCGGTCGCCCATCCGGGTCGCGATCTCGACCGCGTTGCCGAGGTGCCGCTCCGCGTCCTCCATCCGGCCCATCGTCATCGCGAGCAGGCCGAGGACGCGGTCGATCGGGCCGTTGCAGCCCGCTGCGCGCGCCACCACGATGATCAGCCCCTCGTAGGGGAGCAGCGCTTCGTAGGCGAGGGGAGCCCGCTTCTCGTCGCCGATCAGAGCGATCGCCTCGCCGAGCAGCGACATCGCCGCGAACCAGTTCGCATCGGCCGGAATCGCGGAGAAGTCGTCGCCGGCGAAGCGCTCGAGCTCCCGGCGCGCCAGCTCGTGGTCGCCCGACCGGGCGGCGAGGGTGATCACGCCGCCGCGCCAGGCCGGGATGCCGGGGAAGCGCTCGGCCAGATCCCGCGCGTCGGGGAGGAGCTCCCCCGCCCGGCCCTGCATGCTCCGGATCTGGATCATCTGGATTCCGTAGTACTGCTGCGCCAGCGGCTGCTCGGCCCGGTCGCCGGCCCGTCGCGCCTCTCCGGCAAGGCGCTCGGCCTCGTCGACCTTGCCGTCGAGCAGGACCCGCATCCCCCTCAGCGCGTAGGTGTGCCAGGTGTGCTCGGGCATCCGGAGCTCCTCGGCGAGCCGCGCGTAGGCCGTCAGGTCCCGGTCGACCGCATCGACGTCGCCGAGCTCCAGCCTGCTCCACAGCCGATAGGCATGGCCGCGCAGAATGGCCTCGCGGTCACCGTACGCCGAGCCGAGCTCGAGGAGCTCCTCGGCGATCGCCTCCCGCTCGCTCGCGGCGTTCGGACCGGTCGGGATGAAGATCTTCCGCTGCAGCGCGGCTGCGAGCGACGCGGGCGCATCGACCTCGCGTGCGATGGAGATGGCCTCGTCCACGAGCTGCGTCGACTCCACGAGATCGTTGTCGACCCAGTACATCTCGGCCGACTTCGCGCTGAGCAGGGCCGCGCGGCGGGCGGTCCGCTCCGGGCCGATCCGATCGAGGGCCTCGTCGAGGAGCACGAGCAGCTGCTCGTCGAGCCGCCCGGCGTCGCTCATCATCGCGATGCCGATCGCCGCCCCGACCAGGCTGTCGGCGTCATCCAGCCGGCGTGCCGAGTCCGCGGCTCGCTCGAAGGCATGGCGGGCGTCCGCCACGCGGGCCGACTTCCCCTCCGCCCCGCCGAGTGAGAGCAGCAGGCTGCAGCGCAGGGACTCATCGGGTTCGTCCATCAGCTCGAGCACCTCGAGCGCCCGTCCGTAGACGTCGACCGCGTCCTCGTAGGCGAGCTGCTCCATGTCCTGCTCGCCGGCGCGCTGCGCGTAGTCGATCGCCTTGGCCAGATCGCCGCGGGGTGCCGCCTCCAGGAAGTGGTGCGCCAGCTCGCCGAGCCGCTCGTCGACGTTGCCGCCGCAGATCTCCTCGATGGCGAGGCCGGCGCGCTCGTGCAGGGCGGAGCGTTTCGGAGGGTTGAGCTCTTCGTAGAGGGTGTCGCGAACCAGAGCATGAGCGAACGAGTACCGGCCCTCGCCGAGGTCGGTGACGAGCCGCTCGGCGACCGCCTCCTCCGCTGCCTTCATCAGCTGCTCGGGCTGTAGCTGGGCCACTCGCCAGACCAGCTCCCGGTCGAAGTCGCGGCCGATCACGGCGGCGACCCGCAGAGCCTCGTTGGTCTCCTCGCTGAGGCGATCGAGGCGCCGCCCGACCACCTCGCGGACCCCCTGCGGGATCTCGAGCTCGGCGGCACTGCCGCCGGCCGTCAGCTTGCCCTCGCTCGCGAGCAGGCGGACCACCTCGCCGACGAAGAACGGGTTGCCGTCCGTCTGCTCCTGGACCGCCTCGGCCAGGCCGGGCGGGGCCGCGGTGCCGGCGGTCATCTCGATGTAGCGCTCGACCGCGGCGACCGAGAGGCCGCGAAGCGGGATGCGGCCGCTGCCCTCGATCCCCGACATCTCGCCCAGCATCCGCGCGAGCGGGTGATGGCGGCCGAGCTCGACGTCGCGATAGGTGCCCAGGATGAGCAGCCCGCTCGACGCCAGCTCGCGCGCCGCGAACCGGAGCAGGAGCAGCGAGGGCTCGTCGGCCCAGTGGAGGTCGTCGAGGACGACCACGATCGGGCGGTCCCTCGCGGCGGCGAGCAGCAGGCTGGTCACCGAGTCGAAGAGCCGGAAGCGTGCCTCCTCGCTGTCCGAACGCCCGGCCGGCTCGATGTCGAGCTTCTCGGCGACCTCGGGGACGAGCTGGGCGACCTCCGCGGCCCCCGCTCCCAGCTGCCAGGCGAGCGCAACGGGATCGGCGTCACGGGCGTAGGCGCGGATCGCCTGCACCCAGGGCCAGTACGCGGGCGCGCCCTCGTCCTCGCGGCACCGGCCCCAGTACACGCGGGCGCCGCTCACGCGGGCGTAGGTGGCGAGCTCCTCCGACGCCCGGGTCTTACCGATCCCGGGCTCGCCCACCAGCAGCTGGAGGGAGCCACGCCCGCCGAGGGCCGCGTCAACGGCCTCGCGGAGCCGCTCGAGCTCCCGCTCCCGCCCGACGAAGACGCCTCCGGCGAGGCTCTCGAGCGGATTGGCCGGGCGCTCCTCGGCCAGCTCCGCGGGCTGCTCCTCGAGCGCGGCGAGCATCAGCTGCCGGGCCTCCGCCGCGTTGACGGGGCGGTCCTCGGGCCGCTTCGCGAGCAGGCGCAGCACGGCTCGATCGAGCGCCTCGGGAACCGCCGGATTGTGGCGCGACGGGGGCACCGGGTCCGCGTGCAGGTGCTGGGAGATGATCGAGACCGCGTCGTCCCCCGGGAACGGCGGCTGGCCGGTGAGCATCTCGTAGAGGAGTGCGCCGAGCGAGTAGAGATCGCTCTTCGGGCCGGCGGCCTCGCCGAGCGCCTGCTCCGGTGGCAGGTACGCGACCGTTCCGACCAGCGTCCCGCCGCTCACCCGGGCGCGGGCCTCAGTCGTCGCCAGGCCGAAGTCGCCGAGCCTGGCGCGGCCGTCGTCGTCGATCCAGACGTTCGCCGGCTTCAGGTCGCGGTGGACTATGCCGCGCGAGTGCGCGTGCTCGAGGGCGCGGGTGACGTCAACGGCGATCTCGACCGCGCGCTCGACCTCCAGCCGCCGGCCGGCCGCGGCGAGCAGGCCCTCGACGTCGCCGCCCGGCATGTAGGCGCTGACGATGAAGGGGTTACCACCGTCCTCGCCCGTGTCCAGGACGGTGACGACCTGAGGATGATCGCCGAGCTTGCGCATCGCCTCCGCCTCCCGCCGGGCCCTGGCCTGGATCGAGGCGCCGACCCCCTCGGTGTCGAAGAGGGCAACCGCGACCTCCGTGCCGGTGGCGGTGTCGTCGGAGAGGTAGACCCGCTTGCGCCCGCCCTGCCCGAGGAAGCGCCGCACCCGGTAGCGGCCGGCGATCTCGGTGGGGACGTCGGCGGGGAGTTGCTCGGGCCGTGCCTCGGGGACGGCCGTCTGCGGGGTCAGCTCGCTGCCGCACGAATCACAGAATCGTGCGCCCTCACGATTCTCGTTGCCGCAGGACGGACACCGCATACCCACCGATTATCTCAGCCGGCTCGCGGCGGCCTGAACCGCGCACTAGGGTCGCGGCATGGCCAAGGTCGCGACCGCCGGCGACTACGACGTCGTCATCGAGACGCACACACTGTGACGACGATGTGGCGCGAGCCCGTCATCCGTTGAGCCGCGCGAACATCTTGCGCTGGGCCTTGTAGAGGCCCGGGAATTCCGCGTAGAGGCGGTCGTAGGTCTCGCGCGTGGCCGGATCGGGCTCGAAGACCCGGTCGACGGGAACCAGCTCATGGACTTCCTCGCGGGAGATCGCGCCGAGGCCGAGCGCGGCGAAGAGGGCCGCACCCCGGAGGTTTGCGTGCATCGGAGCGGCGACGCGCTCAATCGTGCGATCCATGACGTCGGCGTGGATCTGGCACCAGAGGTCAGGGATCGCCCCGCCGCCGAAGATGCGGAGGGGATCGAGCCGCCGCTTCGCGAACCCCTCCACAGCCTCGTTCAGCCAGCGGCTGTTGTAGGCGACGCCCTCGAGCACCGAGCGGATCAGGTCGGCGTTGCCGGTCTCGACCGAGAGGTTGTGCCAGCCGCCGCGGGCGTTCCGGTCGTCGACCGGCGAGCGCTCCCCGGCGATCCAGGGCGTGAAGATCACCCCGCCGCTGCCGGGCGGCGATCCCGTCGCGAGCTCGATCAGGCGCTCGAACTCGCCCGGCTCGCCGAGCGTGAAGCTGTCGCGCAGCCAGCGCAGGCAGAGCCCGGCGGCCTCGTGGTTGTTCGCGACCAGGTAGCTGCTCGAGTCGAGCCCTGGAACGGTTGCGATCGAGTGCAGCGCATCGGTCTTCTTGCGGGGAAACGGCAGCGAGATCCACGAGGTGGTGCTGATCGTGATGTGCGCCTGGCCGTCGCCGATCGCCCCGCAGCCGAGCGCCGCCGAATGCAGGTCCGGCGTCCCGGTGACGACCTGCGCGTCCGGGCTGATGCCGAGCTCGGAGGCGACCTCCGAGCGGACCGGGCCGATCAGCGACCCGGTCTCGACCAGGGGCGGCAGCTTGCCCGCGTCGAGGCCGAGCCGGCGGACGAGGACGGGGTCGTACTCCAGCCGGTCGAGGCGCCGGTTGTCGGTGAGCCAGGCCGCGCTCATGGAGGCATGGGTGGCCGCAGCCCGGCCCGTGAAGCGCATGCTCAGGTAGTCGACGGGCTCGAGGTACCAGCGGGCCGCCGAGGCGACCTCGGGCTCGTCGCGCTCGAGGCGAAGCATGTGACTGACTGGGTCGCCTCCGAACGGCGAGGGCACCCCGCCCGTATGGCGGATCCAGGTGGCCAGGGCGCGCGGCGAGTAGCCCATGAGAGGGCCGCCGATGGCCTCCCGCGTGCGCGGGGCACCGCGCGTGTCCAGCCACATCAGGCAGGGGCCGACCGGTTCGCCGGATGCGTCCACGGGGATGGTGCTGGCCCACTGCCCGGTGCAGGACACGGCGACGACGCGCTCGGCCGGGATGTCCTTCAGGACCGATCCGGACAGCTCGCGGACCTTCGCCCACCACGCGGAGGCGTCCTGGATCGCGCCGCCGCCTGGCAGCCGCTCGGTCTCGCAATCGCGCTGGGCGACGGCGGCAATCTCACCGGCCAGCGATACGGCGCCCACCTTGAGGGCGCCGCTCCCCAGGTCGACCGCTAGCGCGAACTGCTCGTCGCGATTCACGCCGCGGGAATGCCCTGCTGCGAGTCCATCAGCTGCGCCATCACGCCGCGGATCATCTGCTCGGCGTCCGCGTTGAGGCCGCCCGGCACGCCGCCGTAGACGGCGCTCGACTCGGCGGGCTCGTCGCCCTTCTCGCGCGCATATGCGACGGCGGCCTCGAGATCCGACGCGAACTCATCGACGAGGCCCGGCTGGGTCTGCGGCCGGGTGACCGCCATGTGCAGGGCGTTCGGGTACTGCAGGCCGTTGAAGCGCCAGCCGCGCCTCTTCATCTCGTCGTTGACGTGGTAGATGTCGAACTCGTCGGAGGTGAAGGCGAAGAGGAAGGTCGGCTCGCCCATGATCCGCAGCTCGTCATGCGAGCGGACCGCGTCCTGCATCGCGGCCGAGGTGTCGAAGATCCGCTCCGCGTACTCGCGATAGCCCTCCCGGCCGATCGAGACCAGCGATGCCCAGGTCGCGGCGAGCAGGCCGTCCGATCGCGAGCCCTCCATGCCGGGCGAGAAGTACTTCCCCCCGCTCCAGTCGGGCATGAAGAAGTAGCAGCGGTTGCGCAGCTCCCGATCCCGGAAGAGGAGGGTCGACGTCCCCTTCAGGCCGTAGCCGTACTTGTGGGTGTCGGCGGAGATGCTGGTCACGCCGGGCACCCGGAAGTCGAAGGGCGGGATCGGCAGCCCGAGCTGCTCCCCGAACGGGAGCAGGTAGCCGCCCAGACAGCCGTCGACGTGCAGCCCGACGCCGCGCTCCAGTCGCCAGCTCTCCCAGGGCCGCGATCGGATCGATCGTGCCGTAGCCGTAGTTGCCAGCCGAGCCCACGATTCGCGACGGTGTGATCGTCGATCAGCCCGGCCACCGTCTCGGGCCGGACCAGCGTCGTCTCGCCGTCGATCTCGGCCCGCCGCATCTCGACGCCGAACAGGTGGCACGCCTTGTCGAAGGCGGGATGGCCGGTTTCGGGCTTGACCAGGTTCGGCCGCTCGATCCCGCGCGCCTCGCGGCCCTGCTCGCGGTAGGCGAGCACGGCCTGGGCGATGCTGGCGCTGCCGCCTGAAGTCACCATCCCCGCCGGCTCGGCGCCGTTGAGCTCGCCCGCGTGCATCAGGTCGAGGGCCATCGCGATGATCTCGCCCTCGAACCGCGTGGCGCTCGGGCACATGTCGCGCTGCAGCGCGTTCTGGTGAGCGAAGAGGCCGAACGCCTCCTTGAGGAAGCCGTAGTGGTCGCGGTCGCCGCAGTACATGGTCCCCGAGCACTTGCCGTCCTCCCAGGCGGCGTCCTCCTCGGTCGCCATCTCCCGCAGCTCCCCCAGGATCTCCTCGCGCGAGCGCCCGCTCTCGGGGATCTCGCGGTTGACGCCGTAGCGCTCGGCGTAGGGATAGAAGTCGAAGAGGTCGCTCATCAGATGTCTCCCTCATTGAAGGTGTCGCAAGACTTCAGCTTCCCGGAGTCGAAGCCCGTCTGCAGCCAGTGAGCCCGCTGTTCCGAGGTGCCGTGCGTGAAGGACTCGGGGTCGATTCGGCCCTGGGCCTGGCTCTGGATCCGGTCGTCGCCGACAGCGGAGGCCGCGGTCAGACCCTCCTGGAGATCGCCGCTCTCGAGGATGCCGCGGTCGTAGGTCGAGCGGGCCCAGACACCCGCGAAGCAATCGGCCTGGAGCTCGAGCCGCACGGAGAGCTCGTTCGCGTCGCCCGGGTTCTGCTGGCTCTGCTGCCGGACCTGCTGCTCGATGCCGAGCTCCCGCTGGACGTGGTGGCCGATCTCATGTGCCAGGACGTAGGCCTGCGCGAAGTCGCCGGGCGCCTTGAAGCGCCGGTTGAGCTCGTCGAAGAAGCCGAGGTCGATGTAGACCCGCTGGTCCAGTGGGCAGTAGAAGGGCCCCGTCGCCGAGCTCGCCGCGCCGCAACCCGAGTCGGTCTGACCGCGGAAGAGGACGAGCTTGGCGCGCTGATATGGCTTGCCCGCCGCCCGGAACTCCTGCTTCCAGAAACCCTGGGCGTCGTCGAGCACAAAGGAGACGAAGTCGACCTGCTTCTCCTCGTCCGGGCTCCCCGGAACCGAGCCGGCCCCGGCCCCGGACTGCGGAACCTGCGGAAACGCGCTGCCCGGCCCCGGGACATCGAACCCGCCACCCCCGCCGCCCTTCAGCAAGACGAGGTAGATGACCACCAGGACGATGATCGTGCCGATCCCGCCGCCGCCGAGGCGGCCCATCGGGATCGGCATCCCTCCGCCCCCGAAGCCACCCCCCGAGGCGCGCCGGTCCTCCACGTCAGCGCTGCGGCCACCGGACCTCCACTTCATTGCCGTGAGGCTATTCCAACGCGCTGCGCTGGGAGAGCGCGTAAAGCAGGATCAGAGACGGCACGACCGTGACGGCCGCGACCCCGAAGACCACGATCACCTCGGTGAGAGTGGCGGAGACGCCGGCGGCGTCCGAGATCTTCAGCGAGGTCGGCAGCATGTACGGGAAGGCGGCCGCGAAGTACCCCCAGATCAGCGCTGTCCCGGCGCCGACTGCGGCAACGCGCAGGCCCTCGCTCCGACCAGTGACCAGCAGTCCGAGCGCCACGAGACCGCAAACGCCCGAGAGAACCACGAGCGCAATTCCGGGCCATGACGTAAGCCCGTCGTAGATGTAGCGCGCATCCTGGTGGAGCGCGATGACGCCGACCACAGCTCCGATCCCGGCCACGACTGCGATCGCGAGCGCCCGGCGGGCGAAGTAGTCCCGCAGATCGTCGTCCCCCGCGGCTCCTGAGTCCCGCACCAGGAAGACAGCGGCCGTATATGCAGCGACGGCCACGAACAGGGCCCCGGTAACCAGCGGGAGGAACCCGGTCCAGCTCCCGGTCGGATCGCCGTCACCGACGGCCGGCACCTCGCCTGATGCGATGGCGCCGACCACCGTCCCCATGAAGAACGGGGTGAGTACCGAAGCGACGCCGAACACCTTTGTGGCGGGTCCCTGAATCGGCCCCGGCAGGGCGTGACGGAACGCGAAGCTCGAGCCCCGCAGAACGATCCCGAGGGCGGCCAGCGCGAGCGGGATGTACAGGGTCGTCATCACGGCCGAGAACAACGTGGGGAACGCCGTCCAGGTCACGACCAGGACGAAGATCAGCCAGACGTGGTTGGCTTCCCAGACCGGGCCGATCGAGCGATCGATCTGCTGTCGCACGCGATCCGCGCGCTCGCCGCTCCCGGAGAGCAGGTCCAGCATCCCGGCGCCGAAATCCGCGCCGCCGAAGATCGCGTAAAGCGTGACGCCGATCCAGAGGATCACCGCGCAGACGTCGGCGCTGCTCACGCGGATGCCTCCGTGGCCGGCTCCGGCGGCGGGCTGTACGGCAGTTCGCCCTCTTCGGACTCACCCCGCTGCCAGCGGCGCGAGAGCCCGCGCAGGACGACGACCGCGATCACCCCGAGGGCGGCATAGATCGCGAGCGTGATGCCGAACACCCACCAGATCCCCTGCGCGGGGGTCACCGCCTGGGAGGTCCGCATGTAGCCGTTCACGATCCAGGGCTGGCGTCCCACCTCCGTGACGATCCAGCCGCACTCCAGCGCCACCACCGTGGCGACGCCCGAGATCGCGACCGCCCGGAGGAACCACTTCGTCTGCGGCAGGTCTTTCTTCCGGAACCAGACGACCGCATACCAGGCGGCGAGCAGTATCAACAGGCTCGCGACCCCGACCATGGTGTCGAAGGAGAGGTGGAGCATCGTCAGGGCCGGGGGCTGCTCGTCTTTAGGGATCTGATTGAGGCCGGTGACGTCGGTGTTCTTGCTGAACCCGACCAGGTACGAATCGAGCCCCGGGATACCGATTCCGCCCTTGACCTGACCGTCCACGCAGCGGCCGCCGAGGTACTCGGTCTGGTCCGGGCCTCCCTTGTAGATGCACTCCATACCGGCGAACTTGGCCGGCTGGTCGTTGGCAATGGCGCGGGCGGCCGTGTCGCCGACCAGGAACTGGAACGGTGTCGCGATCGCGGCGACCGTCAGGGGGATGACCACGCCCAACCGGTGGTAGCGATCGCGCTTCCCTCGCAGCATGCCGACCGCGTAGACCGAGGCGAGCAGGAAGCCGGTGACCATGTACGCCGCCAGCAGCATGTGCGCGAACTCGTAGCCAGCGGCCGAGTTGGTCAGAACCTGTAGCGGCTGAACGTCCGTGACCTTCCCGGCACTGTCGAGAGTGAATCCCTGAGGCTGGTTCATCCACGAGTTGGCCGCGATCACCGAGAAGGCACCGCCGACCCCCGAGACCACGATCGGCACGGCCGCCCACATGTGGGCCTTCGGCGAGAGCCGGTCCCAGCCGTAGATATAGATCGCAATGAAGATCGCCTCGAGGAAGAAGAAGATCCCCTCGATCGCGAAGGCAACACCGAAGGCGTCGCCGAAGCGGTCCATGAACCGAGGCCAGAGCAGCCCGAACTCGAAGGTAAGGACGGTGCCGCTGACGGCCCCTACGGCGAACATGACGGCGACCGCCTTCGACCAGTTGCGCGCCAGCCGAAGCGCCGCCTCGTCATTCCTCTTCCGGCCTCGCCACTCGGCGATCAGCATCATCGCGGGGAAGGCCACGCCAAAGCAGGCCAGCACGATGTGGAAGCCGAGGGTGAACCCCATCTGGCTGCGCGCCGCCAGCAGATTGGACGAGGAGTCCGCAAGTAGGGGCACCAGGTTCGGCATCAGATCGCGAACAGCCTATTCCTGTGGGGGGCCATCAGAGAATCGCGATCGGGTTGAGGGGCGATCCGGTTCCTCCCGCGATGCGGAGCGGAGCGCCGATGAACAGGAACTCCCAGCGGCCCGCCTCCTCGCAGGCACCGCTCAGCTCGTCGAGGTGCAGATAGTCGAGCAGGTGGACGCCCATCGCCGTCAGCGCGAGGACATGGATCGGAAAGCCGACGCCCTCGGTGAAGCTCGGGGCGGTATCGCTGTTCCCGTCACAGCAGAGAGCGGCGGCCCTCCGCTCCGCCAGGAACTCCGCGCAGCCCGGGTGCAGGCCCGCCTTCGAGCCGGCGGCGTCCCAGGGCCCCAGCTCGTCGAGGCGGGTCGCGTGCCCTGTCCGGACCAGCAGGACGTCGCCCTCCTCCACCCTCACCCCCTGGCGGTTCTCCGATTCGGAGAGGTCACCGGGCAGCACGCTGTCGCCCGGCTCCAGCCAGCTGACCCCGCGAGTCCGAGGGACGTCGAGAAGGACACCGCGACCGACCAGGCCGTCCTTCAACGCCTCGACCGTTTCGACCGCGGCACCGGTGGCCGACACCGAGTCCGCCGGCTGCCCGTTGTAGAGCAGGTCGTCGTAGGAGACGTGGCAGAGGGCGTCGAGGTGGCTGTGCGAGTCGTTGTGGTAGTCGACGCCGATGTAGTCCTTGGCGAAGGCGAGACCATCCGGGTGCTCCTGGCCGCCGAGCATCGTCATGTGGTGATCGGCCGGCTCTGGGTTGTCGGGCTCGCGCTCGGTGTTGAGGGAGCGACTGAGGCTGACCGTCCGCCCGTCGCGCACGAGGCCGGCGGCGGCGGCGACCAGCTCCGGCGTCAGGTGGTTGAGAGCGCCCCGCTCGTCATCGGGGCCCCACCGGCCCCAGTTCGAGACCCGATCGAAGAGCTCACGGAACTCCGCAGCCGACATCTCTGTTGCTTGGCTCTCGGCCATCAGCTCGACACCTTGATCGAGAACGCGGCCTCGTAGCTCTCACCGGGCTCGAGCAGCTTCAGGTCCTGCCCGCTCACCAGCGTGTTTGTCGGTGCGGTCATCGGCTCGAAGGCGATCACGTCGTCGTCTTCCGGGGCGTAGACCTGCGCATAGGGGTAGCCCCGATCAAATGAGACCTCGATTCGGCGCCCCCCTCCCTCGAGGGCGAACGGTTGGGCCGGAGCGACGAACTCGTCGTCGAAGGTCCTCGACCCGAGCGGACCGTCAGCCACATCCGCCGGCTCCACCTCACCGGTGGGGAGCTCCTCGGAGTCGAGGACGACCCGCCCGCTCACCGGCATCTCGACCTCCCAGGCACTTCGCTCGACGCCCGGCAGGTGGAGATAGGGGTGATACCCGAAGGCGATGGGCACCGGCACGTCGCCGGAGGCGCGCACCGTCGTCGCGATGGTCAGCGTCTCTCCTGAGATCCCGGCGTCGACCTGGACCTGGTGGGGAAACGGGAACACGGTCATCAGGTCCTCGCGGGCAGCGAAGTCGAAGGTGCCCACGAGTCGCGGACCCTCCGCCGTGTCCTCATGCCGGTTGACGCTCCACCCCGACGCGGCCGCGAGGAGCCCGTGGATCGGCAGGCCCTTGGGGCCCAGTGTGTACAAGCCGGGGTGGGCCCACAGGTCGACCTCCCGTCCGGCCACCGGGAAACGCCTCTCTGCGACCCGATTCGCCCAGGGGTGGAGCAACGGGATCCCCATGGTCGAGCGGTCGGCGGCGTACCGCGCCAGGCCACCGCGCTGGCCCAGCAGCTCCTCCCCGCGATGCAGCAGGGAGCAGCCGACCATTCCGGCCTCGGGGACGAAGGCCGCCTCGAGCTCGGCGTCCGCGGAGGACAGCGTCAGCGCCTCGAACCCGTCGACCGGCCGGGTGCCGATCACTTGGGCGCCTCGCTCTCCGTCGACTGCGAGTCATCCTCGACCAGCGACATCAGAAATGGCCGGCCCCCGGCCCGCTCGATCGCCACGCGCCCGATGACCTGCTGCATCGTGATCGTGCGCTGGGGGCGGCTGTTGCCGATGAAGGTGATCGCCCAACGCGGAATGGTTGCGAGGCGGTTCTTGAAGCCGGTCAGGAAGGTGAGGTGAACGAAGAGCCAGGCGAGCCAGCCGAAGAATCCCGACAGGCGGATGCCCTTGAAGCTCACCACGGCACGGAAGCGGGAGATGGTCGCCATGCTCCCCAGGTCCCGGTAGCGGAACGGCTTCCCCTCCTTGCCCCGGAGCCGCCGCTTGATCGTGCTCGAGGCGTGGAGGCCCTGCTGCATCGCCACCTCCGCGACCCCCGGCAGCCCGTCCAGGGACATCATGTCGCCGATCGCGAACACCTCCGGGTGCCCCGGCAGCGTGCAATCGGGGAGCACCGCGACCCGCCCGGCGCGGTCGACATCCGCGCCGGTCGCCTCCCCCAGGCTCCGGGCGAGCGGAGACGCTTCGACACCCGCCGCCCAGACCTTGGTGCGGCAGCCGATCCGCCGCTCCTCGTCCCCCTGCTTGACGACCACTGCGTTGTGCTCGATGCCGGTGACGATGCTCGACATCTGCAGCTCTACGCCGAGGTGCTCGAGTCCCTTGGCCGCCTTGCCTGAGAGCCGGTCGCCGAACGTCGCCAGCACCTGCTTCCCGCCATCGCAGATGATGACCCTGGCGTTGCGCGGATCGACCCTCCGGAAGTCGTCCTTGAGCACCCGCCCTGACAGCTCTGCGATCTGGCCGGCGATCTCCACTCCGGTCGGACCGCCACCGACCACGACGAAGGTGAGCCACTCCTGCTGCTTCTCGGGATCGTCCTCGAGCTCGGCCATCTCGAAGGCCCCGAGGATCCTGCCCCGGAGCTCGAGGGCATCGTTGATCGTCTTCATTCCGGGAGCCCAGCGCGAGAACTCATCGTGGCCGAAGTACGACTGCCCGGCGCCCCCAGCGACGATCAGGCTGTCGTAGGGGAGCTCGAGCTGCCGGCCGTCCGGCCCCATCGCCGTCACCTTCCGGGCATCCAGGTCGAAGCCGTTCACCTCCGCCAGCTCGACCTCGATGTTCCGGTGGCGGTGCAGGACCCCCCGCAGCGGCGGCGCGATCTCCCCCTCCGACAGGATCCCCGTCGCCACCTGGTACAGCAGCGGCTGGAAGAGATGGTGGTTGAGACGGTCCAGCAGGGTGACCTGGACGGGCGCGCGGCTCAGGGCCCGGGCCGCGAACAGGCCGCCGAATCCCCCGCCCACGACCACCACTCGATGGGAATCCGTCGCCACGGTCTGCCCGTCGAGCCCCCGTCCCGCCTAGGCGCCGAGACGCTCCAGCAGATGGTCGCCGACCCGGATCGCGTTCGCCATCGCCGTCAGGGCCGGGTTGACCGCGCCGATGCTCGGGAAGAAGCTCGTGTCCACCACGTAGAGGTTGTCCAGCTCGTGGGCCTTGCAGTTCGTGTCGAGCACCGAGGTCGCCGGGTCGGATCCGAACCGGCAGGTCCCGGCCTGATGGGCGACGCCGGCCACCGGGATCTCGTTCTTCAAATACGCGTGGTGAGGCAGCAGATGGCCCGAGTGCATGCCGATCTCGCCCAGCATCGACTTGAGCTTGTCGTAGAGCTCCCCCTTCGGGCCCTCGTTCGAGTAGCTGTAGGCGATCTTCACCCGCCCGTCGTCGGCGAGCGTGACGCGGTTCTCGGGCTTCGGCAGGTCCTCAGTCGAGAGCCAGAAGTCCACTGCGTGCTCGGCGACCGTCTCGAGCGACCATTCCGGGGCGAATTTCGTCTCTCCCGGCTTCTCGCCGTGGAACATCGGGGCCTGTGACTTGCCGACCATCTGGATGTTCCCAAGCGGGTGATCGAACTCCTTGCCGGCGAGGTAGAAGTCGTTGAGGCCGAGGGTCTTCTGGAAGACGGTCGGGTTGGGCTCCTTCGAGAGGGCGAGCACGGCCTGGCTGTTGTGGAACATGTAGTTGCGACCGACCTGGTCGGATCCGTTCGCCAGACCCTTCGGATGCTTGTCATTTGCCGAGGCGAGCAGGAGCTTGGCCGAGTTGGCGGCGCCGCAGGAAACGACGACGACGTCCGCGCTGTGGGTCTCGGTCTCCCCCTCGCGCTCCACCACCACTCCGGTGACCTCGGTTCCGTCGGGGCTAGTCTCGAGGGACTGGGCCCTCGCGTTGAGGAGCAGCGTGACGTTGTCGTGCTCGAGGGCCGGCCGCACCGCCATCACCTCCGCATCGGACTTGGCGTGGACGAGGCAAGGGAACCCGTCACAGTCGTTGCATCGAACGCAGCGGCTGTGGGGCATGTCGTCCTCGTCGAGCAGGACGCCGCAGGGAGCGTGGAACGGCTGGTACCCGGCGGCGGCCAGGTCGTCCGACAGCTGCTGGATTCGCGGCTCGTGCGACACGGCCGGGTGCGGATAGGGCGCGCTCGCCGGCGGCTCCGTCGGGTCCTCACCCCGGGCGCCGCGCACCTCGTAGAGCTGCTCCGCCCTGGTGTAGAAGGGCTCCATCTCCTCGTACGAGATGGGCCAGGCGGGCGAGACGCCATCGGCATGCTGGATCTCTCCGAAGTCCTCCGCACGGAGCCGGTAGAGCGCCGCGCCGTACAACTTGGTGGCGCCGCCGACGAAGTAGTGGACCTGAGGCGCGAACTCCTTGCCGTCCTTGTCGTACCAGGTGTCCTCCGACTGGTAGCGGCCGTCGACGAAGACGTCCTGCGCGAGCCAGTTCTGAGGCTCGCGGGTAAGCCAGTCCCCCCTCTCGATCAGCAGGATCCGCTTTCCGGATGGCGCCAGCTGGTGAACCAGGGTGCCGCCACCGGCGCCGCTGCCGATCACGATCACGTCGTAGTCACTCATACGTTCACTCCGAACTCCTTGAGGCGCTCGCTCATGATGATTCGCGCCGCGGCCTCGATCAAGGCGAGGTGCGAGAAGGCCTGGGGGAAGTTCCCGAGGTGGCGGCCGGTGCTCGTATCGAACTCCTCCGCGAAGAGCCCGAGCGGCGAGGCGACTCTCAGCAGCCGGTCCATCAAATCCCGCGCCCGTTGCTGCTCGCCGATGATCGCCAGTCCCGAGACCAGCCAGAAGGAGCAGATCAGGAAGCTGCCCTCCTTGCCGGACAGCCCGTCGTCGGTCTCACCGGTGACGTAGCGGAGCACGAAGCCGTCCTCGGTGAGGTCGTCCGCGATCGCCAGCACGCTCTTGCGGAGCACCTTGTCATCGCCCGGCAGGAAGCCGAAGATGGCGGTCAACAGGGTCGAGGCGTCGAGCGCGTCGGTGTCATAGTGCTGGCGCAGGACACCGCCCTGGACGCCGTTGTCGAGGATGTCCTCGCGGATCTCCTCGGCCGTGGCGCCCCATGTCCCCTGGAGCTTCGAGTCCCCTCGAATCTCCGCGAGCTTCGAGGCCCTGTCCATCGCGACCCAGCACATCAGCTTCGACGAGACGTAGTGCTGCGGCTTGCCGCGCGCCTCCCAGATCCCCTGGTCCGGCTTCTTCCAGACCTTCGTCGCGCACTCCGCTTGGGCCTGGACCACAGGCCAGAGGCCGCGGGGCAGCCGCTGGCTGCGGTGGCTGTGGAGCAGGATCGAGTCGAGGGCGGCCCCGAAGACGTCGTTCTGGCGCTGGTCGAAGGCGCCATTTCCGACCCGCACTGGCGACGCTCCCGCGTATCCCGAGAGGTCATCCCGCGTGGTCTCGGCGAGATCGCGGCGGCCGTCGATCCCGTACATGATCTGCAGCCCGCCATCCTCGTTCGGCTCGAGCTCGCCGATGAACTGCATGAACTCGTTGGCCTCCCAGTCCAGGTTCAGGAAGTGGAGCGCCTGAAGCGTGAAGGTCGAGTCCCTGATCCAGGTGAAGCGGTAGTCCCAGTTGCGCTCTCCACCGGGCGTCTCTGGCAGCGAGGTCGTCAGCGCGGCGACGGTCGCCCCGGTCGGCATGTACGTCAGTCCCTTGATGGCGAGCGCCGAGCGCGCGATCGCCTCGCGGAAGCGATGGTCCGGCATCCGCGCCTTGGAGATCCAGTTCCGCCAGTACTTGGCGGTCTCCCCCATGCGGGCGTTGGCGTGGTCCATGTCCTCCGGCGACGCGAATCCCTCCGCCCAGGAGAGGGAGCAGAACGCCTGCTCCCCCTTCTGGAGGGTGTGCCGGGCCTGTGCCACTCTGACCCTCGGCCCCGAGCGGCATGCTGCTGCGAAGCCTGACGGTACCCCGTCCCCGCCTTGGCGTCCGCCGTGTGGTCGTCGTCTCCAGCGTCCAGTCGGCCGGCGTGCGCCCGTAGTCGAAGTCCGGCTCGCACAGCATCTCCATTTCCATCGTGCCCTCGAGGCAGAGCACCACCCGCACCAGCAGATGATGGGCGTCCTCGTCCGCGGGCGCCCGGGTGTGCGGGGTGACCTCGTCCTTATGACTCATCGGCCCGATCGTCAGCGCCTCGCGGACCATCGCCCAGCCGGTCGGGGTGTGCCAGGTGGTGTTGAGGATGTTCGTTCCGGGCTCGTAGATCCGGGAGCTCGGCACGTTGATCCCGAACGGCCCGAAGCGGAAGGTGCCGGCCTGGCGGTCGAGCAGCGTGCCGAAGATGCTCGGAGAGTCGAATCGAGGGACGCAGAGCCAGTCGATCGCGCCGTCCGGCGCGACCAATGCGCCGGTGTGGCAGTTGGAGAGGAAGGCGTAGTCCGCGATCGGCGGGAAGGGCGACGGCATCGCCGCGCTCTGGGGCATCGTCTCCTGCTTCTGCCTCGCCTTCGGCGGGGTCACGAGCCGGTCCAGGGCTCCCGCCAGCCGCCGAACTCCTTGACCAGCCGGTCGGCGGACTTCGGACCCCATGAGCCTCGCTTGTACGGCTGGATCCGGGGCGGCTGCTCGATCAGCGGCCCGCATGATCCGCCAGGTCTCCTCGATGTTGTCCTGGCGGGTGAAGCGGGTGCTGTTGCCGAGCATCGCGGCATGCAGCAGCACCTCGTAGGGCGTCGGCCCCTCCCCGCCCTGCTCCGCGAACTCCATGTCGAGGTTGATCTGCTCGGGCGTCGCGGAGTCGCTGCGCTGGGCGTCGACGAGCAGCCGGACCCCGGTCGTCGGGTGGAGCCTGATCACGAGCTCGTCCGACGGCGGCATCTCCTTGCCTCTCGTCGCGTACCCGAGACGGGGCGGCTCCTTGAAGACGAGCCGGAGCTCCCATTGGTCGACCGCGAGCTCCTTCCCGGTGCGGATGAAGAAGGGAACGCCGCTCCAGCGCCAGTTGTCGATCTCGAGGCGCATCGCCGCGAACGTCTCCGTGCTCGAGTCCTTGGCCACCCCCTTGACCTTCCGGTAGCCCTCGTACTGCCCGCGCACGTACCGCTTCGGGTCGGCCTTCGGCATCGCCGAGAAGACCGCGAACATCGCGTCCTTCAGCGATCGCGCGTCCCGGCCGGCGGGCTGCTCCATCGCACAGGCCGCCACGATCTGCATCAGGTGGTTGACGACGACGTCGCGGACCGCGCCGACCGGGTCGTAGAAGCTGCCGCGATCCGAGACGCCGAAGTCCTCGGCCATCGTGATCTGCACGCAGTCGATGCTGTTGCGGTTCCAGACGGGCTCGAAGATCGCGTTGGCGAAGCGGAGGAAGAGGATCTCCGCCAGCCCCATCAGGCCGAGGAAGTGGTCGATCCGGTAGAGCTGGTCCTCCCGGATGTACTCGTGGATCTCGTCCGCTAGCTCGCGCGCCGACTGGAGGTCGTGTCCGAACGGCTTCTCGACCACCACCCTCGCGTTCTCCGTCAGTCCGGCCTTGGACAGACCGCCGATGGTCATCCCGAACAGCGATGGCGGGATCTCCAGATAGAAGACCGGCGTCCGCGCACCCTTGATCTGGGCTGCGCAACGCGCTCGTAGGTGGCGGGGTCGGAGAAGTCACCCTGCACGTAGGAGAGCCGTTTCGCGAGGCGATTGAATACCTTCGGGTCGGGCTTCTTGCCGGAGGAGCTCTCGATCGCCTTCCGAGCATGCTCGCGGAGGTCCTTCTCCGACCAATCGTCGAAGGCGACGCCGACGATCGGGCAGTCCAGGAGCCCTCGGGCCTCCAGGCGGTAGAGCGAGTTGAAGGTCATCACCTTGGCGAGGTCGCCGGTGATCCCGAAGATGACGAAGACGTCGGCTGGCCGAGGCCCGGATGATGCGGTCCTCCCGGCCGCGAAACTCCTTTGCTTTCTGCTTTCAGTAGCCACCGTGAATTAGTCGCCCAGCCGAGCGCCGATCTTGCCCCGACACTATCCGTTTGGCATCACCCGCTTCGGGTGAATTCCGAGTTGTGAACGGGGTGCACCGGACCCGAAGGTTCCACCACCATGGGATGATGGCGGATGGGCCGGTTCGCTCTACGATCGGCCGGTCGCGCGATGCTGAGCACCGACGAAATCCTCACCGGCCTCGGGCTGGTGATCGTCCTGGCCATCGGGTGCCAGCTGCTGGCCGCCCGGCTGCGAATCCCGGCCATCGTGCTGCTTCTCCCGGTCGGGTTCGTCACCGGGGCGATCACCGACGACGTCAACCCAACCAGTCTGTTCGGCGCAACCTTCACCCCGCTGGTCGACCTGGGGGTCGGCCTGATCCTCTTCGAGGCCGGCCTCAGACTCCGCTTCGATGAGCTGCGGGGCGGGATCCGGAGCGTGGTCGTTCGCCTGATCACCGTGGGGGTGATCCTCACTCTGGCCGGCATCACGGTCGGGGCCAAGCTCATCTTCGGCCTCGACTGGGGTGTGTCTCTGGTGATCGGCGCGATCCTCGTCGTCTCCGGCCCAACGGTGGTCTTGCCCCTGCTGGCGTTCGTCCGGCCTACGCAGACCGTGCGCTCGGTCCTAAAGTGGGAGGGAACTCTGATCGACCCGATCGGCGCCCTGCTCGGAGTCGTCGCCTTCACGGCGGTGAAGAACGGCGTGGGCGGCGGCTCACCGTTCCATCCCGGGGAGTTGCTCCTCAGCCTGACGGTGGGCTTCGCGGTGGGCGCTGTCGCCACGGCCGCGCTCTGGATGCTGCTGCCCGAGCTGCAGCGGGCCGCTCCGCGGCAGGCGATCCCGGCGGCTTTGATGTGCGTGGCCGCCGCCCTGGTCGGCGCCGACCTGATCAAGGAGGACGCAGGGTTCGTCGCCACCGCGACCATGGGAGTGGCGATGGCGAACCAGCACCGGCTGGACGTCTCGCGGGTCCTCGAGTTCCACGGGACCGTGGTCAGCCTGCTGATCGGGATGCTGTTCATCCTGATCTCCGCCTCGGTGACGCCATCTCAGGTCGACGCGGTGCTCTGGGAGAGCCTTGGGCTCGTGGCGGTGATGGTTCTCCTGCTGCGCCCGCTCGATGTCGCGCTCGCCACCTGGCGGTCCCGCCTGAACATGCGTGAGAGGGCGTTCGCGGCGTGGATGATGCCCAGGGGGATCGTCGCCGCCGCCACGGCTTCCGCCTTCGGGCTCGCACTGACCCAAGCCGGAGTGCAAGGCGCCGACAAGATCCTGCCGATCGCCTTCGTGGCGATCTTCTCCACCGTCATCCTCTATGGACTGACGGCAGCTCCGATCGGCCGCCTCCTCGGAATCGCGGGCGCCGGGACCGCGACGATCCTGGTGGTCGGTGGGCACGGGTGGGCGCGCGCCCTCGCGGAGACGCTCAAGGCCGCCGGCGTGAGAGTGCGGATCTGGACGGGTGAGCCAGCCGAGCAGGAGGCGGCCCGGGCCGCTGGACTCGATGCGGGCAACGCACGTCTCGGGGTCGACCTGGAAGCCCGGGAGGCCGAGCTCGAGGAGGTGAGCCAGGCACTGGTGATGACGGCCAGCGACGACTTCAATGCCCTGGCAGCCCACGAGCTGCGCCAGGAACTCGGCAGCAGCCGCGTCTTCAGGCTCGCGCCCGGGCCCGGCCTGCTGGACCTTGTGCCGGCATATGCGAGGGAGGGATCCTCTTCGCCGACGACCTGACCTACGCGGAGCTCACCCGTCGGTTCGAAGCAGGAGCGCGGATCGAGGAGATACCAGAAGGTGGCCTCGGCCGAGGTACGAGCGACTCGACGCCGCTGTTCGCCCTTACTGAAGACGGTCGTCTCCGGGTGATGACGGCCGATCGAGGGACCGCCGTCGAATCAGGCGAGAAGCGGATCTGCCTCAGCGGCCCGTGATCAGACTGCGATTCGTCATTCACACCGAGCGCCCGGCGTTCCAGCGGTCCACGCGACGCTGCACCCAGAGCGTGCTGGACGCACCGAGGACCATCATCGCGACATTCGCGGAGAGGACGCCGAGCGCCCCGAGGGACCTGGTGAGGTCCCCAAGTCCAAGAGCGACGCCGAGATAGGCCGCCGCCGGGATCGTGGTCACCGAGATCGCGACGCCGATCGCCGAACTGGCGCGGGTCTCGAAGGCGAGCATCCCCGCAGCGCCCGCCACGAAGGCGACCAGGATCGTCTCGTCGCTCACCGACACAAGACCTCCGAGCACGCCGGTGCTGTGCAGGTTGAAGCCCGATGGGATCAGGTCGAGCTGATTCTGAGCGAAGCCGAAGATCGCCGCGGCGGCGATTGCGACTACAAAGCCCACCGCAAGCGTCAGCAGCGCGCGGCCCGCGAGCCGTACGTTGAGGCCGACGACTCCGACACCGACAGCGACGATCGGCAGCAGGTCCGGGCTGATGGCCATTGCGCCGACGATCAGGATGCCGTTGTCGTCCGTGACGCCGTAGCAGGCGATCACCCCCGCCGCGAACATGAAAGCCAGGTACCGCCCGATCGGCCGGGCCTGGCGCCAGGCGGCCCCGATCACGTCCGACCAAAGAACGGTTGCCTCGCTTGCGGCCGCGGCCATCCGGCCGACCGTCTCGAGCCGGCTCGCCGTGACGTCCTCTTCGGGCACCCCCAGATCGCGGAGCTCCTTCAGGACCTGGTCGAGGGCTGTCGGCGGGACGGTCGCCGAGACGACCGAGGATCCCGCCCGTACGGCGGGGGTCACAGTGACGGCCCGGGCGCCGTCGAGCCCATCGAGCAGCCGCGCGACGGACCGGGCGAGCTTGGACTCGGCGAGCACCTGGACATACAGCACTCGGCGAGCTTCTCACGATCGGCCGCCCGCGATCTCACCTCGAAGGAGTGATTCTCCGGTACTAGGGCTTGCTGGCCAGGTGAAACCGGTTGCAGAAGTCGCAGCGGTAGTACGTCATGCCCAGCCGCTCCGCTTCCTCGCGGGCCACCGACTCGCTCTCGTAGGCGGTCTTCGGCTTGCCGTCGGCGCGGAAATGGCTTGGGACTATGCGTCGCGTGCCCATTATTCGAGGCTACAGGGAGAGTTAGGGGACTCTTAGGGGCGATTCCCGATAGACGATCCGGACCCCTGGCGTCATTCGTCATCGTCATGGCAAATCAACCAAAGAACAAATCCAAGAACACCAAGAACAAGAACCCCGAGACCGAGGTCGGCCCGCGCCGCCCCCTGCTCCGGTCGCCCAGCGACCGGGTGCTCTGGGGCGTGGCAGGCGGCCTCGCCGCCCATCTCGGGTTCAGCGCGGTCCTCGTCCGGATCGCGTTCGTGCTCACGACATTCTTCGGGGGCGCCGGACTGCTCGCATATCTCGTGCTGGCCGTCGCGCTGCCGGAGGACGACGGCGAGGGCAACCCCGTTCCGGAGAGCGTCTGGGCCCGCCTGGGCAAGGTGGTGCTCATCTGCTTCCTGGTCGGCCTGGCCCTGTTCGCCGCGGCCGGCCTGGCCGTGGGCAGCGCCTGGGTCGACGGCAACCGGCCATGGCACCGTGGTCGCGGTGGTCGTGGCGGCGCTGGGAGTGACGCTCGTGGCCGTCGCTTTCGCGGAGTCGGTCCGGCGCAGGATCGTCCCCTGGCTGGTGACGGCGGGCCTCGTGCTCGGCCTTCCCGCGGGGGCCGTGGCGGCTGCCGACATCCATTTCTCCGGATCGATCGGCCAGCGGACCTACAAGCCCAGCGTCGTCGCCGATCTGCCGGCCGATGGCTATGACCTCGGCACCGGGCAGCTGATCGTGGACCTGCGTGAGCTGCCCTGGAAGAAGGGCCAGGCGGTCCACGTCGCGGCGCATCAGGGCATCGGCCAGATGATCGTCTCGGTCCCCAAGAACGTCTGCATCGTGGGACACGCGACCGCGAAGGCCGGCGAGCTGATCGTCGGCGGTCAGGTCAGCCACGGTGTGGACGCCGAGATCGACCAGGGCCAGCCCCTGACCCAGGCACCGAGACTGTACGTCGACGCTGACCTGCAGTTCGGCCAGATGCTCGTCACCGACGAGGCCCCGGACGAGATCGACAGCCGAGGGGTCGACTACGACCATCACCGCCATGAAGAGGACGCACAGAGGGCGGTCTGCGGCAGGTGAGACGAGTCGACATGAGCGCGCTTTGGGCCGGGACCGCGATCCTGGCCCTTGGCGTGCTCCTGTACCTGCAGGAGAACGGGAACGTCGACCTCTCGGCCGGATGGCTGCTCGCCGGGTTCGGCGGGTGCCTCTTCGTGGCCCTCCTGGCGACCGCGCTCGGCAGAAAGCGAAGGCTGGCGGCCCCGGCGGAGACGGCGGCCGAGGAGGCGCTCTCGCCCTTTGCGGCGGAGGTGGGGCGCGATGCCGGGCGACTCGCCTGGGCAGGAGTCGTCGTGGGCCTCTTGCTCAGCGCCGCGCTCGTGTACCTCTGGGCGAACGGCGGTCTGGAGGCGGCCGGCAGCGCCGCGCTGGCCGCCCTGATCGTGACCGTCGCACTGGGGCTGATCTCCGCCCCGCTCTGGCTCTCGATGGTGAGGCGACTGGGCTCCGAGCGCGTCGCCCGTGCGCGCTCGGAGGAGCGAGCCGAGGTGGCCGCGCACCTGCACGACTCCGTCCTCCAGACCCTCGCCCTGATGCAGAAGCGCGCCGGCGAGCCGGACGAGATCGCGAAGCTGGCACGCCGCCAGGAGCGGGAGCTCCGCGAGTGGCTCGCCGACGACCGCCCGGCGAGGCCGGACGAGCGGCTCGCGGATGCGCTGCGCGCCGCCGCGGTCGAGATCGAGGATTCGCACGGCGCGCCGATCGAGGCGATCGTCGTCGGGGACACGGACCTCGACGAGCGGATGCGGGCCCTGGTCGGCGCCGCCCGGGAGGCGCTCACGAACGCCGCCAAGTTTGCCTCTGACGGAGGGCCGGTCAGGCTCTACGCCGAGATCGACGACGGAGAGGCGAGGGTGTTCGTCGACGACCGCGGGCCCGGGTTCGACACCGACGCGGTCCCGAATGACCGCCGCGGCGTCCGCGAGTCGATAATCGGCCGCATGAAGCGGCACGGAGGACGGGCGGAGATCCGCAGCGAGTCCGGCGACGGGACCGAGGTCGAGCTGACCATGAAGAGGAACGGCCGATGAGCTCCACCCCGTCCGTCGTGATCGTCGACGACCACGGGATCTTCCGGTCGGGCGTCAAGGCCGAGCTGGAGCCGGAGGTCGAGGTCCTCGGCGAAGCCGAGTCGGTCGAGGACGCCGTTCGGGCGATCGCCGAGCTCGAGCCCGACGTCGTGCTCCTCGACGTGCATATGCCCGGCGGCGGGGGCGTCGAGGTGATCGGCCAGGTCTCCAAGCTGCGGCCCCAGCAGCGCTTCCTCGCACTCTCGGTCTCCGACGACCCCGAGGACGTCATCGCCATCGTCCGGGCCGGTGCCCGCGGCTACGTCACCAAGACGATCACCGGCGACGAGCTCGCCGACGCTGTCCGGCGGGTCCGCGACGGCGATGCCGTCTTCTCACCGCGCCTCGCGGGCTTCGTCCTCGACGCCTTCGCCGGCGACCTCCCCGCCGAGGAGGTCGATCCGGAGCTCGACCAGCTCACTGCGCGCGAGCGCGAGGTGCTCCGCTACATCGCCCGTGGCTATCTCTACAAGGAGATCGCGCTGCGCCTCCACATCTCCGTGAAGACGGTCGAGGCCCACGTCAGCTCCGTGCTGCGCAAGCTGCAGCTCTCCAACCGTCACGAGCTCAGCCGCTGGGCGGTCAGCCGGCGTCTCGTCGACTGAGCGACCTCAGCGCCACCAGCAGGGCGAACGCGAACAGCGAGGAGCCGATCATCTCGAGGGCCTCGTCGATCACCACTAGTGGACACAACCGAGCGCTATGAGAGCCGTGATCACCACTCACCCTTCTCCGAGATCTCCGTTCCTCTCCTAGCCCGCGGGGAGCCTAGAGCAGCGGCAGGCCCTCGCAGAAGGAGCTGATCGCGGCGTCGGCGCCCGCCTCCTTCAGCTCCTCCACCGTGAACTCGCCCGTCGCGACTCCCGTGACCCGGATGCCCGCGCCGTGGCCGGCCTCGACGTCGCGCGGCGTATCGCCGCACGAGAAGCAGTTCGCCGGGTCGAGCGACCGCCCCGAGACCAGCTCGGCCCGCTCGAGGGCCCTCTTCGTGAGCTCCGTGCGATCGGGCGAGTCCGAGCCGTAGCCGCCGAAGGAGAAGAAGCGGTTGAGTTTCGCCCGCTGGAGCTTGATGTGGGCTGCCTCCTCGACGTTGCCGGTGGTCAGGCCGAGCAGGACGCCGTCGTCGATCAGCTTCTCGAGCAGCTCGACGACGCAGTCCTGGACCTTGAAGCCGGGCGAGTTCTCCACCTCCTCCGGCAGGTGATCGAGGCGGCGGCGCATTAGGGCCTCCGCCTCCTCGTCCGTCGGGTCCCGGCCGAGCGCGTTCTTGAAGACCACCCTGCCCACCTCGGGGTCGGGAACGCCCTTGCCGGTGACCGCGGGGACGTCGACGTCGACCTTCTGGAGCTCCTTGAAGGCCCGCTTCCACGCCCGGTCGCTCGCGCCGCCGGTGGTGATCAGCGTCCCGTCGATGTCGAACAGGATCGCCTCGGTGTCAGCCACGGCTCGCCCGGTAGCGGCGGATCAGGGAATTGGTCGAGCTGTCGTGCTCGAGCCCCGGCTCCTCGTCGGCCTGGAGCTGAGAAATGATCGCCTTCGCCAGCACCTTGCCGAGCTCCACCCCCCACTGGTCGAAGGAGTCGATCCCCCAGATCGCGCCCTGGGTGAAGACGCTGTGCTCATACAGGGCGACCAGCGAGCCCAGGGTGTGCGGAGTGAGCCGGTCGGCCAGGATGACGTTCGACGGCCGGTTCCCCTCCATCACCCGGTGCGGGATGATCGGCTCCGGCGTCCCCTCCTCCCTGACCTGCTCCGGTGTCTTCCCGAACGCAAGCGCCTCGGGCTGGGCGAAGACGTTCGACATCAGCAGGTCGTGGTGGTCGCCGAGGGGGTTGAGGGTGTGCAGGAAGCCGATGAAGTCGGCGGGAATCAGCCTCGTTCCCTGGTGGATCAGCTGGTAGAAGGAATGCTGGCCGTTGGTCCCGGGCTCGCCCCAGAAGATCGCGCCCGTCTCGTAGTCGACCCGCGCGCCGTCCAGGGTCACGTGCTTGCCGTTCGACTCCATGGTGAGCTGCTGGAGGTAGGCCGGGAAGCGGTGCAGGTACTGGTCATAGGGGAAGACGCCGACCGTCTGCGCGCCGAAGAAGCCGCCGTACCAGACGCAGAGCAGGCCGAGGATCGAGGGCAGGCTCTCTCCGATCGGGTTCTCCTTGAAGTGCTCGTCGACCGCGTGGAAGCCGGCGAGCATGTCGCGGAACCCTTCGGGCCCGATGGCCAGCATCGTCGAGAGGCCGATCGCCGAGTCCATCGAGTAGCGGCCGCCGACCCAGTCCCAGAAGCCGAACATGTTCTCGGTGTCGATGCCGAACTCGCCGACGCCCTCGGCGTTCGTGGAGACGGCGACGAAATGCTTGGCGATCGCCTCCTCGTCGCCGAGCTTGGCCAGCGCCCACTCGCGGGCGGTGTGGGCGTTGGTCATCGTCTCGAGCGTCGTGAAGGTCTTCGACGAGATGATGAAGAGCGTCTCCTCGGGGTCGAGGTCCCGGGTCTTCTCGGCGAAGTCGGTGCCGTCGACATTGGACACGAAGCGGAACGTCATCTCCCGCTTCGAGTAGTGACGGAGCGCCTCGTAGGCCATCACCGGGCCGAGGTCCGAGCCGCCGATGCCGATGTTGATCACGTTGCGGATCGGCTTGCCGGTGTGGCCCTCCCAATCGCCCGATCGGATGCGCTCGGCGAAGGCGGACATCCGGTCGAGCACCTCATGGACCTGCTTGACGACGTCCTCGCCGTCGACGATCAGCGAGCGGTCCTTGGGCATCCGCAGCGCGACGTGGAGCACGGCGCGGTCCTCGGAGACGTTGATGTGCTCCCCCCGGAACATCGCGTCGCGGCGCTTGGCGACCCCTGACTCGTCGGCGAGCTGCGTCAGCAGCTTCATCGTGTCATCGGTGATCCGGTTCTTCGAGTAGTCGAGGATGAGGCCGGCGCCCTCGGCGACCAGCCGCTCCCCGCGATCCGGGTCCTCGGCGAAGAACTCGCGCAGGTGCCGCTCGCCGATCTCGGCGTGGTGCTTCTCGAGGGCCTTCCAGGCCTGCCGCTCGCGAAGCTGTGGTCCCGCGCTCACCGGGCGCAGCCTACTGCCCTCAGTCTTATATCCAACTGGATATACTCCTTCAGATGGATTCAGCGACCACGATCCGAGCCGCGCGCCTCCAGGCCGGACTCAGCCAAAGCGAGCTGGCGCGCCGCGCCGGCACGTCCCAGGCGACGGTCTCGGCCTATGAGAGCGGGGCCAAGGAACCCGGCATCTCCACCATGGAGAGGCTGCTCGCTGCCACGGGCCATCGCCTCGAGGTCCGCGGCGTGAGCCCCAGTCGGCAGCCCTCTCGCCGGGAGCTCGAGCATCGCGGTCACGTCCTGGCACAGGTGTTGGAGCTCGCCGAGGCTCTGCCCGGGCGCCGTCGAGGCGGGCTCGACTTCCCGAGGCTCCCGACCCTCGCCTCTCGATGACCAGGCGCGACCTCACTCTGCCCGAGCGCATCCTCGCGATCCATCGAACTCTGTCGGCAAAGGGGATCGAGCATGCCTTCGGCGGGGCGATCGCGCTCGCCTACTGGACCGAGGAGCCACGCGGCACCCGGGACATCGACGTCAACCTCTTCACGCCCGCGGCCGACCCCCAGCCGGCCCTCGATGCCCTGCCGGAAGGCGTCGCCAGACCCAGCGGGACGGCGGAGAAGATCGAACGTGACGGGCAGATCAGGCTCTGGTGGGACTGGACGCCGGTCGACCTCTTCTTCGACTACGCCCCGATCCATCGGGACGCGGCGCGTGACCGCAGGACCGTCGATTTCGCGGGTTCGAAGATCCCGGTGCTCGGCCCGTTGGAACTTGCTGTATTCAAGGCGATGTTCGGCCGCGGCCGCGACTGGGGCGACCTCGAGGAGATGTTCGCAGCGGGGGCGTTGTCCGCTGCCGAGCTGCACGGGGCGATCAGCGCGATGGTGGGTCCCGAGGACGAGCGTCATGCGCGGATCGACGACGCCGCCCGCCGCGCCGCCGAGCGAGCGGGCTAGCCCGCTACTTCTTCTTCTTCTTGCACTCCTGGACACCCGGAGCCGCCCAGGCCGGCGTTGAGGCCATCGACGGACTTGATCGCCTCCGGAGTGAGCAGCCCGTGCCGGGCTCCGGATCATTGAACTCGTCGGCGGTCGTCGTGACGTCGATTGCCGCTGCGGCAGCCACGCCCGGGGCGACAAGCAACGCACCCGCGCACGTCAAGGCGAGGACCCATCCCCACCAGCTCTCATTCGCATCCCTGCTTCCTGAGTCGAGTCCAGGCAACGTAGGGCGGGCGCTCATCGAGCGCCCATCGGCAGCCGAATGCATGCCTAGGTGTAGTTCCTAAGCCCGTTGTTCATCCGGGCCTCCTTGGAGGCTGGTGGTGACGAAGCCAACCAGCACCAAGGAGATCACCGGATGGACCTTCACGCTAACGCTGCGCTCACCCCGAACAACCGTCGTCGGCTCGCAAAGCGGGTCTGCAGGCAGGACTGGCGCCTTGCCGATGCAGCTGCGGCCGCCGAAACCAGCACCAGGACCGCCCGGAAGTGGTCGGCCCGCTTCCGGGCTGAAGGCGAAGCGGGCCTGCGCGATCGCTCCTCGGCGGCAAAGCGGGTCTGGAACCGAACGCCGGCCGACCGGGTGGCGGCGATCATCGCCCTGCGGCGGCTTCGCTTCTCCGGTCCGACGATCGCGGAACTGCTCTCGATGCCCAGCTCGACCGTCTCCGCGGTCTGCAAGCGCGAGGGGGTCGGTCGACTCGGCCGTCTCGGGCTCGAGCCCGCCCGTCGCTAGGAGCGACAGCGTCCCGGCGAGCTGATCCACATCGACGTCAAGAAGCTCGGCCGGATCGAGCGGGGCGCCGGCAAGCGGATCACCGGCGGCTCCTCGCATTACACCGGCAGCTTCACGGACCCGATGGGCCGCCGGCGCGGGAAGGCCGGCTGGGAGTTCGTCCACATCGCGATCGATGACGCCACCCGGCTCGCTTACGCGGAGGTCCTGGGCGATGAGCGGGCCGAGACCGCGGTCGGCTTCCTGCGCCGGGCGGTTGCCTTCTTTGCCCGGCGCGGCTTTCGGGTCGAGCGCCTGCTCACTGACAAGGGCTCGCCCTATCGGTCGACCATCCACGCGACCTGCTGCCGCGAGCTCGGAATCCGACACCTGCGCACCCGGCCGCGGCGGCCTCAGACGAACGGAAAAGCCGAGCGCTTCATCCGGACGATGCTCGGTGATTGGGCCTATGGAGCGATTTACCGAAGCTCAGCCGAACGGACGAGAGCCCTGCCCGGCTGGCTTGACCACTACAACTACCGAAGACCGCACGGCGCCATCGGCCGCCAACCGCCCGGGGCTCGCTTAGCCGAGCTCATGAACAACGGGCCTGGGTCTTACAGCTAGGCGGCCAGCCGCTCTGACTCGGACTTGATCGTCTCGAGCAGCTCGTTCCAGGAGTCGACGAACTTCTCCGCGCCCTCCTTCTGGAGGTGCAGACCGAGACCGTCGACGTCAACGCCCGCCTCGCGGTGGGCGTCGTAGACCTGCTTGAAGTCACCGCCGTCATCGGGCAGCGGGTCGCCGACCTTGCCGCGGTTGGCGAAGGCGAGCAGGGTCTTGTCGGGCATCGTGTTGATCGTGTCTGGCGCGGCGAACGCCTCGACGTAGAGGGTCTCGGAGGCGTTCGGGTCCTTGGTGCCCGTGCTGGCGAAGAGCAGCCGCTGGAGTCGCGCGCCCTTCTCGGCCAGCCCCGTCCAGCGGTCCGACCCGCGCATCTTCATCCACTCGGCGTACGTCTCCTGCCCGACCGCGATGCCCAGGGTGTTCTTCATCTCGTCGGGGACCTGATCCTGGACCGCCACATCCCAGCGGCTGATGAACAGCGACAGGACCGATGGGACGTCCGGGTCGAGGTCCGCCTCGATCCGCCGCTCGATCCCCTTCATGTAGGCGTCGGCCGCCGCCATCGTCTGCTCGGCGGACATCAGCAGCGTGACGTTGATCGGCACGCCGGCGAAGATCGACTCCTCGATGGCCGGCAGGCCCTCCGGCGTGCCGGGGATCTTGATGAAGTTGTTCTCCTCCGCGCGGCTGTGCAGGTCGGCGGCCTGCTGAATCGTCGCCTCGGTGTCGTAGGCGAGCTTCGGCGAGACCTCGAGTGAGACCCAGCCATCCATCCGCTCGGTGTCCTTGTTGATCTGCGCGAACATCTTCGCCGCGCGCGTCACGTCGGCGAGGGCGACCTCGAAGAAGATGTCCTCGGGATCGGTGCCCTTCTCGCGCAGCTCGGCGATCTGCTTGTCGTAGGCGTCCCCGCCCGAGATCGCCTTGTCGAAGATCGTCGGGTTGGAGGTCTGGCCCGTGACGTCGTACTCGTCGATGTAGCTCTGCTCCGTGCCGTCGTCGAGCATCGTCCGGGTGATGTTGTCGACCCAGAGACTCTGGCCGAGCTCGTGGAGCTGCTGCGTGGGCTTCATCGTCCGAGTACCTCCTTGGCCGTCTCGGCCACTTTGTCTGGGGTAAAGCCGAACATGCTCTGCACGTCCTTGAGGGGCGCCGAGGAGCCGAAGGTGTGCATCCCGATCCTCGCCCCCTCGGGACCGACGAACCGGTCCCAACCGAGGGTAGAGGCCTCCTCGACGGAAACGCGCGCGGTGATCGCGGGCGGCAGGACCTCCTCCTGATAGCTCTCCTCCTGGCGCTCGAAGAGCTCCCAGCAGGGCATGCTGACCACCCGGGAGGCGATCCCGTCCGCGCTCAGCTGCTCGTGGGCCTCGACGGCCAGCGCGACCTCGCTGCCGGTGGCGATCAGGATCACCTCCGGCTTCCCCTCGGCGTCGGCGAGCACGTAGCCGCCGCGCCGGAGCCCGTCGGCCGAGGCGTACTTCGTCCGGTCCAGGATCGGAACGTCCTGCCGGGTGAGAACGAGCGCCACCGGCTGGTGATGCCGGTCCATGGCGGCCCGCCAGGCCTCGGCGACCTCGTTGGCGTCGGCGGGGCGGATCACGTCGAGGCCGGGGATCGCGCGCAGCGAGGCCAATTGCTCAACGGGCTGATGGGTGGGGCCGTCCTCGCCGAGCCCGATGGAGTCATGTGTGAAGAGATGGATCACCGGCAGCTCCATCAGGGAGGAGAGCCGGATGGCCGGCCGGGCGTAGTCGGAGAAGGTCAGGTAGGTGGACCAGAGCGGCCGCATCTTCGAAAGCGAGAGCCCGTTCGAGATCGCGGCTGACTCGTGCTCGCGAATGCCGTAGTGGAACTGACGCCCGTCGCGCGACTCCGGCTCGAAGGGCTTGCTGCCCTCGAGCTCGACGGAGTTCGAGCCGGTCAGGTCGGCGGCGCCCGCCACCAGCCAGGGGACCCTGGCGGCGACCGCGTTCTCGACCTTGTTCGAGGCCTTGCGCGTCGCCGTGCCCTTCTCGTCGGGCTCGAAGCTCGGGATGTCGGCGTCCCAGCCCTCCGGGAGCTCGCGGCGCTGCATCGCCTCCCAGTGGGCGGCCTTCTCGGGCTCATCGGAGCAGTAGCGCTCGAAGAGCTCCTTCCATTGGCCGCTCAGCTCCGCGCCGCGCTTGCCCATCACCTCGGCGAAGTGCTCCTGGACTCCGTCGGGGACCAGGAACTCCGCGTCCTCGGGCCAGCCATAGAAGCGCTTGGTCTCGCGGACCTCCTCGTCGCCGAGTGGCTCGCCATGGGCCTCGGCGGTGTCCTGCTTGTGCGGCGCGCCGTAGCCGATGTGCGAGTCGATGATGATCAGCGTCGGCCGCTCCGGCTCCGCCTTGAAGTTGTCGAAGGCGCGCGCGATCTCGTCCAGGTTGTTCGCGTCCTCGATCGTGGTCACGTTCCACTGGTAGCCCTCGAACCGGGCCTGCACGTCATCGGAGTAGGTGATCGAGGTGTGCCCGTCGATCGAGATGTGGTTGTTGTCGTAGACCCAGCAGAGGTTGGAGAGCCGCTGGTGCCCCGCAAATGACGCCGCTTCGTTCGAGACCCCCTCCATCAGGCATCCGTCACCGGCGATCGCGAAGACGTCGAAGTCGAAGAGCTCCGCGCCGGGGCGGTTGAAGTAGGCGGCCTGCCAGACAGACGCGACCGCCATGCCGACGCTGGTCGCGATCCCCTGGCCGAGCGGGCCGGTGGTGGTCTCGACGCCGGAGGTCCAGCGGTACTCGGGATGGCCGGGGCACTTCGAGTCGAGCTGGCGAAAGCGCTTGATGTCGTCGAGGCCGACCGACAGCGTCCCCTCGACCTCGTAGTCCGGATCCACCGCCTTGACGCCGGTCAGGAAGAGGAGCGAGTAGAGCAGCATCGAGGCGTGGCCCGCCGAGAGCACGAAGCGGTCGCGGTTGGGCCAGATGGGGTCCTGGGGGTCGAAGCGCAGGTAGCGCTGCCAGAGGACGTAGGCGAGCGGGGCAAGGGCCATCGGCGTGCCGGGATGTCCCGAGTTCGCCTTCTGAATGGCGTCCATCGACAGCGTCCGGATCGTGTTGATGCAGAGCTCGTCGATGTCCGTCCGCTGCTCGGCTTTGGTCGCCATCTCCACGATCCTACGACTAGTGTGCTCCCGGACGTGGCCGACCCAAACCTCGACAACGAGAAGAGGATCGCCGCCGAGGCGGCGGCGGAGCTCGTCCGGGACGGGATGAGGGTGGGCCTGGGCACCGGCTCGACGGTCGCCCACCTGTTGCCCGCGCTGGCTGCCCGAGGGCTGAAGGAGCTGCGCTGCGTCGCGACCTCCGTCGCGACCGAGGAGCAGGCACGCGAGCTCGGAATCCCGGTCGAGGACTTCGACCAGCTCGATCGCCTCGACATCGCGATCGACGGCGCCGATCAGATCGCGCCGGACCGCTGGCTGGTCAAGGGCGGAGGAGGCGCCCACACGCGGGAGAAGATCGTCGCCGCCACGGCCGAGGAGTTCGTCGTGATCGCCGACTCCTCCAAGACCGTCGACCGGATCACCGCGCCGATCCCGCTCGAGCTCTCGGCGTTCGGCCTCGCCTCCACCCTGGCGCGGATCTCTTCCGAGCTGGGCGAGGTCGAATTGCGTGCCGACACACCCCGCAGCCCGGACGACGGCGTGATCGCGGACTTCCACGGCCAGGTCCATGAGCCGGGTGAGCTCGCCGCTCGCCTCTCGGTGATGCCCGGGGTCGTCGATCACGGGCTGTTCCCCTCGGGGATGGTCAGCGCCGTGCTCGTCGGGCGCGGCGAGTCCGTCGAGCGTGACTGAGCCGCTCGAGAAGCTGCGGCAGCTCTACGAGGAGTGGTCGCAGGGCGACTTCTCCCGCCTCGAGATCTGGGACGAATCGGTGGAGATGGACACCTTCGGCATGGTCGAGCCGATGAAGGCGAGCGGCGTCGATGATGTCCGGGCACAGCTGGCGGGATGGCTGAGCGCCTGGGAGCTCCCGCTGCGGATCGAAGCCGAGGACTTCGTCGAGTCGGGTGACCGGATCCTGGCCCTGGTGCGATGGAAGGGCCGCGGAAAGGAGAGCGGCGTCGAGATGGAGGCGAGCGGTGCCCATCTCTGGACCTTCCGCGCCGGGCTCGTCGTCAGGTTCGACGTCTACCGCGACCGGGAGGACGCGCGCGCCGCCCTCGAGTCGGAGTGACGTGATTCACACCCCGCCTCGCCGCTTCGGCAGTACGCTCGCCGCATGGGGACGGTGGAGAAGGACGCGGTCATCGTCGGCGCCCGATGCGCCGGCTCGACGCTCGCGATAGCGCTCGCTCAGGCCGGCTGGGACGTGGCGCTGGTGGACCGGGACACGTTCCCGAGCGACACGATCTCGACCCACATGATGTTCCCGAACACCCTGGCCGAGCTCGAGCGCCTCGGCGTGCTCGACCGCCTCCGCTCTGAGCACCGCCTGTCGCCGGTCGGATGGCGGATCCTCGGACTCGGCCACGAGAACGCCGGGACGTTCACGCCGATCGACGGCTTCGACCGCGGTATCTCGGTACGACGGGTCGCCCTGGACAAGGCATTCGTCGACACGGCACTGGCCGCGGGCGTCGACGGGCGCTTCGGCGAGCGGATGGTCGGCCTGGTCGGCTCGGGCACCGAGGAGGACCCGGCTGCGGGGGTCGTGCTCGAGGGCGGCGACGAGATCCGGGCGAAGTGGGTCTTCGGCGCCGACGGCCGCGCCTCGACCGTCGCGGCCAAGCTCGGGATCGAGAAGGAGCGCGCTCAGCGAGGTGAGATCGCCTTCATGTGGGCCTACTGGAACGGCATCCCGGACGACGGCATGGGCACCACCGACATCCTCGACGACGCCATCCTGATCCGCTGGGCGGTCGAGGACGGGCTCACCATGCTGACCGCGACCGGCCCCGACGAGTTCACCCACGGCTCCCGCGAGGACCGGCTGCGCAACTACCGCGAGGTGCTCGCGATGTTCCCGGACTCGATCCCGCCCGGCCAGCTCGAGGCTGGGGAGATGGTCTCGGACCTGGTCGTCGCTCCGGAGCCGCTGATGCGCGGCTACTTCCGACGGCCGACCGGGCCCGGCTGGGCGCTGCTCGGCGACGCCCTCCACTTCAAGCATCCGGGCACGGCCCAGGGGATCGGGGACGCGGTCGCCCAGGCCGTCTACGTCGCCGGCCGGCTCTCGGGCCTCGATGCGAGCCTCGATGGCTACGAGGCCTGGCACGAGGCGCGAGCCGCCGAGCACTACGACTGGTCCTTCGCCTGGGGTCGCTTCCCGCGACCGGGGGCCTCGGAGAAGCTCTTCCGTGGCTGGGCCGCCGAGCCGGATGCGGCCCAGGACATGCGGGACATCCTCACCCGGCGGGTGCAGCCGTCGCGAGCGATGAGCGAGGAGCGCCTGACGCGCTGGTTCGGTGGAGACGACTCCGCGGCTTCGCCATCAAGCCGCGGCCACGAGCGTCCGCCCCGCTCCCTCGCTTAGGGGTGGGGAACGGTGGTCCATGCCCAGGCCTAGACTTTGATCCGTGCGCAACTCGCGCGCCGATAACCCGACAAGCCGAGCCGTAGCTGCCGCTGCTCTCGAGATCACAGCCGCGGTCGCCGCCGCGACAGGGCTGGTTGCTCTCCTCGACGCTCTCGCCCCGATCACCGGACTCGGGGTCATCTACCTGCTCGCGGTGCTGCTTGTGGCGGTTCGGCGCGGCGAGCCCGCGGCCCTGGTCACCGCGTTCCTGAGCGTTCTCGCGCTCAACTACTTCTTCATCGAGCCGCGGCATCGACTGACGATCGCCGACTCGGAGTACGTGGTGGCGCTGATCGTCTTTCTGATCGTGGCAATCGTCGTCGGACGGCTGGCTGCGACGGCGCGCCAACGCGCCACCGAGGCGGAGCAGCGCGCCTACGAGGCAGCCGCCCGCGAAGCGGAGGCAAAGATCCTTGCCGCGGCCGCATCGGCGGTGCTCGAATCAGACTTGGAGTCTGAGCTCGGCGGATTGGAAAAGAGTGTCTACCGTGCCAGCGCCGGCAATCTGCGTATCGAGATGCGCCCGGCGAACTCCGATGACGATCGCGAGCTCGCGGTTCCCCTGGGCTCACGCACCCGCTCGGGATGGCTACACGGATCGCCCGAGGCCGGCATCGGTCGTGGCGACCTCGAGCGCATGGCTGAGCCCCTGGGCCGACTGATGGACCTTGCGTTCGAGCGCAAGGCCATGGTGGCGCGCCAGGCGGAGGCGGAGGTGGCACGGCGCGCCGATGCGACCAAGACGTCGTTGCTTCACGCGATATCTCACGACCTGCGATCCCCACTCACCGCGATCGCCACGGCGGCGGGGGGATTGGCTGCTGACATCTCGCAGGATGATCGCCGAGCGCTGCTTGACGCGATCGAAGGGGAGACGGCCCGGCTGGCGCGCCTGATCGACGATCTGCTCGATCTATCCCGTATCGAGGCGGGCGCGATTCATCCGCGCACGGACTGGTGCGATCTCGCTGAGGTCGCCTCCAGCGCCACCACTCATGTCCTCCGGAGAAGCGGCGAGCATCCGATCGAGTTCGATCTGCCCGCAGACCTACCGTTGATTCAGGCAGACGCTGCGCAGCTCGAACGCGTCTTCTCGAACCTGATCGAGAACGCGGTGCGGTTTTCGCCTGACGACGAGGCGGTGCGCATCAGTGGCGGCAGCGGCAGCGGGCGGGTGATACTCCGGGTGACCGACCATGGGCCGGGGATCTCGACGCGGCGCCAGACGGAGGTCTTCGAGCCGTTCTCCCGCGGGCGCGACAACCATCAGGGGTCCGGCTTGGGTCTTGCGATCTGCCGCGGCTTCATCGAGGCGAACGGCGGCACGATCCAGTTGCAGAGCACGCCGGGTCGCGGCACTTCGTTCGCGGTGTCTTTCCCGCTCGTAGCCCAACCCACCGCCGTCGGTTGAGCTCGGAGTTCCATGTGCTCGTCGTCGACGACGAGCCGCACATCCTGCGCGGGCTGAAGGTGATCCTTCGCGACGCGGGTTACGAGGTGGAGCTGGCTGAAAACGCGGAGGAGGCGATCGATGCCGCCTCGGTGCGCCCGCCCGACGCCATCGTCCTCGACCTGGTGCTGCCAGACCGCAGCGGTGTCGAGGTCTGCGCGGAGATCCGCAGGTGGAGCAAGCTGCCGATCATCGTCCTCTCGGCGATCGGCGACGAGCGGGAGAAGGTTCGGGCGCTCGACGCAGGTGCGGACGACTACGTGACGAAGCCGTTCGGCCCGGATGAGCTGCTTGCGCGGCTGAGGGCCGTGCTGCGGCGCAGCGAGGGTCCCGGGGACGACCCGCGGGTGGAGCTCGGCGACCTGGTAGTCGACCTCTCAGCCCGACTCGTGGTCAGTGGCGGCGAGGAGGTGCACCTCACGCCGATTGAGTTCGACTTGCTTCGGGTGCTCGCGACACACCAGGGAAAGTTGCT
>CAWDAL010000005.1:0-161433 GCA_963800285.1 uncultured Solirubrobacterales bacterium | reverse complement strand
CAGCAAGGCGGGTTCTGGTCCTACTGAGCTCTGTGCGGTCCGCGGCGGGCCACCCCCCGTACCAGCGCGCAGAACGCGGATAATGAGGCTGTGGCGATCTCAGAGTTGACTTCGCGGGAGGCGGTGTTGACTGCGCTCGACGAGTTCGATCGGATCGGGCGAAAGGACTTCCTGGAGAAATACGGATTTGGCCCCGCGCGTTCCTATTTCCTTCGGCGAGACGCCAAGCTCTACGACTCGAAGGCGATCGTAGGCGCGGCGGTGGGCTCGAGAATTCGGACCGGGGACCAATGACGAGCGGCGAGTTCTCCGGCGGCGAGGCAAGCGTCAAGGCGAAGCTGGAAGAACTCGGATTCGACGTGACGAACGCGCGGCCCCCCGCCGAAGCGACCCCGGCAGACGGCGAACTTGTGCTCCCCCAGGCGGAGGTCGACGCATTCGCCGCGGTCCTTCCCACTCAGAAGTACAAGAAGGAGGAACGCAACTACAAAGTCGCCGTCCATTACGTGCTGGGCTCGCTGCTCTCGACAGAGCGCCTCACAGCGCCCGAGTTCCCGGACTTGCTCGGCGCCTTCTTCGACGGCAAGCTTGACCTTGACCGACTCGACCTCGCCGAGGACAAGCGCAGGTTCATCGACGAGGAGGTTGGGGAGATGAAGGACGTCAAGGCCGGTTTCATCAACTTGTGCGGGGGCGGCTTTGGGGTCAACAACTTCAGCTGGATCCCCGGCGCGATCCGGGATGGGCTCGGGGAGGAGATCGGACAGATATTTGCCGATCTGGTGACGTCAGATGCAGCCATCTCCGAGCGCGTGGATCAGTTCCGTCCCGCGTTCGCCGAGATTGAGGAGAGAGCAGCCCGGCTGCAGAGCTGGAATCCAAACCACTCGGTCAGAAAACCAACCCTCGCGTTCGTCGCCGCGGTGCTCATGGCGGTCGACCCGCACCGGTTCAGCCCCTACCTCTCAAACAAGATCAAGCCAGCGTACGAGGAATTCGTCGGCGAATGGCCCGGAGAGCCCTTAGGTGAGCGCTACGCGCAGGTTGTGAGCTTCGTCGTTCAGGTCAGCGGTGCGCTTGAGCGACAGGGGGCTCCTGTACAAGACCTGATCGACGCCCAAGGTTTTCTGTACCTGCGCGATCACAACGGTCCCCCGGTGAAACAGAAACCGACGACAAAAACGGTCGATGTTCCGGGGCAACCGCCTCTGCCGGCGGTTACCGCCGAGTTGGCTCGAAGTCTCTTCTTCCCCGAGGATTGGCTGCAGAACATCGTCGAGCTACTGGGCGAGAAGCAGCAGGTGATCTTCTACGGGCCGCCAGGAACCGGCAAGACCTACATCGCCCAAGCGCTTGGCGAGCATCTATCTGACGGTGGCGGCGAGGTTCGGCTGGTCCAGTTCCACCCCTCCTACACCTACGAGGACTTCTTCGAGGGCTACCGGCCCGATCGATGCCGAGGGTCAGGAGATGGATTTCGAGCTTATGCCCGGCGTCCTGCGCGACTCGTCGCCAAAGCGCGCATGACGCACCCGGACAAGACGCACATCCTGATCGTTGACGAGATCAACCGCGGCAACGTCGCCAAGGTCTTCGGCGAGCTCTACTTCCTACTCGAGTACCGCAATAAGCCGATCGAGCTGCAGTACTCGCGTGACGAGAAGTTCGCCTTGCCCGAGAACCTCTTCCTGATCGGGACGATGAACACCGCCGATCGCTCGATCGCGCTGGTCGACAGCGCACTGCGGCGACGCTTCTATTTCGTCCCGTTCCTACCGACGGAAGCCACGATCCGGGATGTCTTCCCCAATGGCTCGAGCATCACGACCTCGAGCCGGAGCCGGCTGTCTTGCTTGACGCCCTGAACAAGAACATCGGTGAGGACGCCGACGATGAGTTTGGCGTCGGACCGTCGTACTTCATGACGAAGAAGGCACCGCTCCCGACTTGACGCGATCTGGGAGTACTCGATCCGCCCGCTGCTCGTCGAGCACTACCACGGGAGTGGCCGCGATATCGATGGCGAATTCGGTCCCAAGGCGCTTGCGCGCCAGGTCGCGACGAGGCCGATGAAACTTCTAGCGATGCGGAGCCAGCCACGGTCGACGACGCTGGAGGTTGAGGCCTGGTCATCGACAGTGCATGAGCTCACCCCGGAGGTGGCCCGAGCAATTGACGCATCGGGCCTGGGCTCGATTGAAGTCGAAGACCGACCCGGCTTCCTGGCGCCTGAAAACCGACTCTCGGATCGGCGTTCTGCGCGACACCGACTGGGAACTGCGGGTCGTCCCGCGCCTAGCTGTGCCGAAGCTGATGTTCCTTCTTGGCTATGCGACGATCCCGACGGTTGGCGGCCGGCGTCACGCCCAGTTCGAGGATGAACGCGACTTCTTCTCTGCCATTGCGAGCGGCTTTGCGGAGCACGCTCTTCGAGCTCTTGAGCCGGCACCTCTGCGCGGCTACGTCAACATCAATGAGCAGTCACCGACACTCCGCGGCAGGCTGCGCGTTGCCGAGCAAATGGCCACTCGCCGGGATACCCCTGCCCCTGCAGATCAGCTACGACGATTATCAGCTCAACATTCTTGAAAATCGGCTCCTGCGGACCGCGGCCGACTTTCTGCTCCGCTTTCCGACGATTCCGGCAGCGGCCCGCAAGCGCCTGCGCAAGATCCGAGCCACGCTGATCGATGTCAGCCTCCTGCATCTGCCCTTCCGGGGTGACGTGCCAGTCAAAACGCGGCTTAATGCTCGCTATGAGGCCCCCCTCGCCTTGGCAGCACTGATTCTCAAGCGAGCGTCAATCAATAGCCGACGGGGCGGTGTCCGCTCGATCGGTTTCGTCTTCGACATGAACCAAGTCTTCGAGGATTTCCTCTCCACCGCTCTGATCCGCGCCCTCCGCCCTTATGGCGGCCAGGTTCAGCTTCAGTACCGTCGCGAGTTCCTCGATCGCGATTGCGGGGGCCACAAGAAGCGACTGCGCCTGAAGCCGGACATCAGCTGGTGGCGGGCCGGTACTTGTCGAGCGGTTCTCGACGCCAAGTACAAGCGCCTGACCGACGAGCGCTTCCCAAATGCCGACGCCTACCAGATGCTTGCCTACTGCACTGCCTTTGACTTGCCCGAGGGTTATCTGGTCTACGCCCGCGATGAGAACGAGACCGACCGCACCTACCACCTGCGCGATGACCGGACGACGATCGAGGTGCGAACTGTCGACGTCGAGTCCGAGCCGACCGACTTGCTCGCTTCAGTCGACCGACTCGCTGCCGAAGTCGCGGCAGTTGGAAGGCCTGCCGTCGCGGTTGCCTGAGTCCGTCACCGGCGAGCAGCGGGGATTTGGGATCCGGGAAACCTGGTGGTCGGCGCGCCGGAAACAAATGCCGCAGCTTGATGCCTGTCCGACCCTTGGCGACTGCATTGCGCGACAAGCAGCGGCACTCATGACGTCATATGGGAAGATCGTCCGGCCGCGGTGGAGACTGGCCTTGACTGGCTGATACACACCTTCGGCAACGAGAGCGCCGCGCGCGAAGTGAAAGAGAAGTGGCGAGAGAAAGGAGGGCTAGTGATGCCCACGTCAGGGGTTGCTCGTGATTGATGACCTCAAGAAGGGCTACTACCTGCTGTTCATCGACGGGGGAAAGAGAGCCAACGAACAAGGCCAGGCGGAGGGCGCCATCGGGGTCATTCTCCAGGAACCCGATTGTGGCGAGGTGTTGGCCAGAGTGGCCGAGAAAGTGGGACCGGTCGGCAGTCCACACGAAGCCGAGTACCGCGCCTTGATTCGCGGTCTCAAGCTCGCCGCCGAGAAACGACTCCCCTATATCGCGGCGTTCAGCGACTCTGCGAACGTCGTCAACCAGGTAACGGATAGATGGAACAAGAACGAGCGAGCCATCGAGCTCTACGAAGAAGCCAAGGAAGCCCTCGAGCCCTTCAAGAGATGGCAACTTTCCTGGGTTCCCCGCGAGATGAACAGAGACGCCGACAAGCTTGTCGATCAAGCCTTCAAAGGCGAGCCCGTAACGCACGCCACCGACTAATGAACGTCGAGCATCGACGAGCTCATAACGAAGCTGGCCTCGAGACCGAACACCGGGGCGCTGCCGCTTTGCGCGACAAGCGAGCGCCAGGTCGCAGAGCGTTGCCTCCATGCAAAGCGGGCGCTGAATTACCTCAAGAGGAGGAGGTCGAGCCGGGTAACGACTGCTCCCACAGGCTCCTACTGCGGGGTATGGAAGTCCCCCCCGCAGTCCTTCCAGACGCCTCGGTCCGCGTTCTCGGCCCGATGCTCCGCATGCTTGAACGGATGCACCTTCTCGAACGGATTGTGCTGGTAGACGTAGACCTCCGCCCAGCCCCTGCGCAGCTGAACCTTGCCCAGGTTCTCGTGCCCGCGGAACACGTAGTCCAGTAGGCGCCCGTACCGGTCGACCCGGTCCTGGGTCGGATCGCTGACCAGCGTCACGCGCCGGCCATCGGCGAGCCCGTGCATGCTCGTCGAGGCCTGCGGGCCGCCGCACTGCACCGGAGTGTTCGGCCGGACGGTCTCGGGCGTGTCGATGCCGATCAGGCGGACGTCCCACTCCTCGCCGTTCTTCAGATCCACCTTGAGAGTGTCCCCGTCCACCGCGGCAACGACCCGGGCTGAGACCCGCTTCGCCTTTGGCGCGGTCTGGCCTCCCCCACCCCCGCCGCCTCCTGATCCGGCGGAGCCCGAGCAGGGACAGGGCAGCGACTCGCAGGCGACGCCGTCGTGGTCGGCGTCGAGGTTGTCGAAGTCGTTCGACGCGCTCCCGCCGTGAGAAGTGAAGTAGCTCTGCGCTTGCGCCTGGTTCGCGAAGTCGGAGCAGTCCTTGTCAGCGCTCGCAGAGCTTGCGGCCGTCCCACCTCCGCCCGCAACAGCCGTCGCCAAGAGCACAGCCGCGGCCGCGATCCCGATCAATGCCCGTCTCATCGGCACCGAAGCTAGCCGCACCGGCGGGCGTTGTCGATACCTCGTTCTCTGTCAGGAGTGGGTCCACGATGCGACTGAACTGAGGAGAGACGAGGGCGAGAGAGGAGAGCTTTGGACTTCGACGACATGGACCTTGACGGCATCTTCGGCTTCGACGAGGAGGAGGAGCCCGACCACCTCGGCCCGCCCGACTTCCGGGCGACCATCCACGACGGCGAGCTGCTCGTCACGAACTGGGCCCCCTACCTGCTGAACGGCGGTGGCCCGACCCACCGGATGGTCCGCGAGCGGGCCGCCGCCGGAGTGACGATCGCCGACATGTGGCTGAACGGCGACGAGGCGGCCGAGCTGATCGTCGAGTACCTCGCGCTCGCGGATCGGCGCCGCGCCGACCGCCTGCTCACCCGCTGGGCCAAGGCCGTCGGCTACGACCGGCTCTGGCTGCCGGATCGGCTGGTGACCTTCGAGTCCGGCCGGCCGCTGGGTTCGGCCAAGGTGGTCTGTCCGACCTGCGGCATGACCTGGGAGGACGAGGGACCCGACTTCTGGAACGTCGTGCGCAGCTCCGGGCGCTTCCCGACTCTCTGCGCTCTCTGCAACAGCGACCTCCCCCAGTGGCATTGGCGGCCGCGAGCCCGGCGCGGGCACGGGCAACGGACGAAGGCGTGAGACGTGAACTCCGTCAGGGGCCCTGGACCGGCCGCAGGCGCTTCGGGCCATCCGGCTCGAAGCGGCGGATGCCCATGTCGGAGAGTCGCTCCCGGACGCGGGCGACCGCCAGCTCCAGGGCGAGCTTCGGCAGCCCCCACTCCTCGTAGCCCTGGCGGATCGTCTCGAGGTACGAAGGCGCGGGAAGCCCGAGGTAACCGTCGCGGTCGCGCATCACGTAGGTGATCGCGCTCAGCTCGTCGTCGCCGAGCCGAACCGGCAGCAGCTCGCGCCCGTAGAGGGACGGGTACCCCTCGTATCGGTCGAGCTGCTCGAGGTCTCGCTGACTGATCTTCCAGAGCGCCCCATGAGCATGGGCACCTTCCTGCTGCTCGATGTCGGCAACGCCCTGAAAGCTGAGCTGCCAGCCCTTGAGCAAGGCCGGCCCCACCGGAGCCGAATCCGGGCAGCGCCGCGCCATCCCGGCGTGGTTCAGGTTCGATCCATAGGCGAAGTAGAGGTGCATTCCCATGCCTATCTAGTCGTCGAAATCGGCGGAATCTGACAAGGGGGCGCTGCGGTGTCAGGAATCCGAGGCAGTCCCGACTACTCCCACATGGACATCAACGCACTTCTCGACGTGGACCTGGTCGCTGTGGAGTCCGAGGACCACCTCTCGGTGCTGCTCGAGCTCACGGCGCCGGGGCGAGACTCAGGAGCTCAAAGGCCCCCGAGCACGCTGCAGGTCGTCCTCGACCGCAGCGGCTCGATGTCGGGGGAACGGCTCGATGCGGCCAAGGACGCCCTCGAGTCGCTGATCGCCCGACTGGACCCGACCGACAACTTCGGACTGGTCACCTTCGACGACGAGGTCGCGGTCCCGATTCCCGCCGGCCCGCTTGCGGACAAGCATGCGGCGCGCGAGGCGATCCGGTCCGTGTGGCCCGGCGGGATGACCAATCTCTCCGGCGGATACCTCCGAGGGATTCAGGAGGCCCGCCGGGTAGCCGGAGACCGTGGATTCACCCTCCTTCTGCTCTCCGATGGCCACGCCAACGTCGGCGTGACCGATCACGCCGGCCTCGAGCAGATCGCGTCGGGCGCCCATCACCACGGCGGGACGACCTCGACGATCGGGATCGGCCTCGACTACGACGAGCAGCTGATGGCAGCGATCGCCCGCGGCGGCGCCGGCAACACCCACTTCGCCGAGCAGGCCGACGAGGCCGGAGCCGCCCTGACCACCGAGGTCGATGACCTCCTCGAGCAGGTGATCCAGGCCGCGAGCCTCACGATCAGGCCGGGAAGCGACGCCACCGCGATTCATCTCGTCAACGACCTGCCCGCCACCGCGGTGGAGGGCGCCGTGATGGTCGAGCTCGGCGACTTCTATGCCGGCGAGGAGCGTCGCCTGATGCTGGCACTCGACGTGCCGGCGATGAGCGGGCTGGGCCTGACCCAGATCTGCGAGCTGGAGCTCCAGTACGTGGACGCGGCGACTCTCACCACCGAGACCGTCACCGTCCCGGTGCACGTCAACGTCGTGCCGGGAGACCAGGCCGCTGGCCGGGTGCCGAACCCGACGGTCCGGAGCGAGCTCGCCTTCCAGACGGCCCAGAAGGCCAAGCGCGAGGGCACCGAGGCCGCGAGCGCTGGAGATTCCGAGGCAGCATCCCGCATCTACAACGCAGCGGCACGCAACCTCGAGGCCTTCATACCGTCCGCCGATCCCGAGATGGCGGCCGAGCTGAGCGAGGAGCAGAAGCTCCTGGACGAGCTCTCACTGCGAGTGGTTGAGGACGAGGTCCGGACCGCGAAGCAGGCAGCTGCCGACCAGCACCGCAAGATGCGGAAGAGGGGCCGGCGTTCGCAGGAGGACGGCGGGTAGGGTCGGCCGGGTGAAGGTCTTCAGCTGAGACTCCGGCCACCAGATCGCCAAGGCCTACGGGATGCTCTCCGACGACGTCGAGGGCGACCCGACCGACCGCACCCCGGCCGACAACCAGACGCTCCGCAACGTCTTCGTGATCGGCCCGGACAAGAAGATCAAGCTGATCCTGGTCTACCCGATGACCACCGGCCGCAACTTCGACGAGGTGCTGCGAGTGATCGACTCGCTGCAGCTGACGGCGAACAAGAAGGTCGCGACCCCGGCCCAGTGGCAGCAGGGCGACGACGTGATCATCTCGGGCTCGGTCTCGGACGACGACGCGAAGGAGCTCTTCCCGGACGGCTGGGAGACGCCGCTGCCCTACATGCGGGTTGTGAAGCAGCCGAAGTAAGCCGCCGGGCAGCAATCGAGTCTCAAAGATCCGGCATGTGAGAACGAAGGCGGCGCTATTTGACCGAGACGGTTGGATCGGACTAGACAGCTGCTGCAACCGCATCGGCGACGCGACGCGGATCCTCGTGCTCCCAGAATCTCTGCACGTCCCAGCCTGCTTCGCGTAGAACTCGCGTCACCAGTGCGTCACGCTCTTGGTTGCGCGAGATCTTGCTCTTCCAGTAAGGGCTGTTGGATGCCGGCATCCGGCAATGTGTTGGACATCCATGCCAGTAGCAACCGTCGATGAATACTGCAACGCGTCTCCTGGTGAACACGACGTCAGGGCGGACACGGAACTCCCCGACTGACAGTGGATGGTCGACCCGATACCGGAGACCACGTGCGTGCAGCAATCGTCGGACAGCAAGCTCTGGCTGGGTATTGACTCGTCGATTCCCTTGCATAGCACGCCGCGTCGCCGGGCTCGACGCCTTCGGCGTTGGTGGAAGCTGGCGCATCGCCCACAGTGTCTCGTGACCGGACGAATGGCTCCGGCTTGATCGCTAGCTTGAGCTCAATGAAACGGCTCTCTGCGGCCGAATTTTTTGCTGGCATCGGGTTGATGCGCATGGGGCTCGCCAGCTCCGGCATTGCGACAGCGTGGGCCAATGACATTGAACCCAGCAAGCGGGAGATCTACAGACTCAATTTCGGCTCCCGTGAGTTCGTGCTTCGCGACGTGAGGGAGGTTTCTGGGTCTGACCTTCCGGAAATCCAAGTGGCTACCGCTTCATTCCCTTGCACAGATTTATCCCTGGCGGGCAACCGGAATGGGTTGAAGCCAAAGACCGTCCCGACGAGACGACGCGGACTTGACGGAGGGTCGAGCATGTTCTGGGAATTCGCGCGAGTCATTGATGAAATGGGCGGGCGTCGACCAGAAGCCGTGCTGCTGGAAAATGTTCTTGGCTTTGCATCCAGCCGAGCTGGACATGATCTGCGCGATGCGATCTGGCGACTGAACGCATTGGGCTACTCGTGCGACCTATTGGAAATCGACGCTAGGCACTTCGTGCCACAGAGTCGACCAAGGATGTTCATTCTGGGCCTCCAAGAGAGTGACCGGCTTCCTTCGTTCTCCGACTGCGACCGACCCAGGTGGGCCAAGCAGTTTGTTGAAGCTCACCCAGGAGCACGGACGCACGCTTTTCCCCTTCCGCCATTGCCTATCGCGCGGTACTCCCTGGATCGAGTCGTTGACCGGTTACCTGCCGATCATCCTGAATGGTGGGATCAGGATCGGATTCAGGCATTCACCCGTTCACTCTCGCCAATACAGTCGGAACGCCTTGCGAAACTGATCACATCTCCGGGCTTGACGTGGCGAACGGCATACCGGAGAACGCGACAAGGAACGGCCGTTTGGGAAATCCGGCGCGACGAAATCGCCGGCTGTCTGCGAACCGCCAAGGGCGGCTCAAGTAAGCAGGCACTTGTAGAAGCCGGTGGGCGCAACCTTCGCGTGCGCTGGATGACCCCGAATGAATACGCTCGCCTCATGGGCGCCGATGAGTTCAAGCTTCCCGAGCGACGCAGCCAAGCTCTTTTCGGGTTCGGCGATGCCGTTTGCGTCCCTGTGATTCAGTGGATTTGCGAGCACTATTTGACGCCCGCTCTCGGGGCAAGACGGCCGAGCCTTGAAGCCGTAGCCGCTTGATGACACGCCCGCGTCGGTCCGATCTGCCATCTCCCCAAGTTCGTGAGTTCCGCGGTGCCTTGGACGCGGCCCTCAACGAAATCGATCACGAGGGCAGGACCATCGGCGACGCGAAATTCGGCATTTACGCGTTCTACGACTACGACCGCGAGCCAATCTACGTCGGTCAGACGGTCGAGAAATTGCGCGTTCGCGTGCGACGACACCTCACGAACCAACGAACGGACGCGGTCGCGATGCGCGTGCTGGACATCTTTGAAGTCGCTGAGCTAGAGGTGTGGCCGCTTTGGGAGCTGGAAAACGCCGACCGCGCGACAGTTAAGGCACGTCTCGACCAAGTTGAGTACTCGGCCTACGTGCGTGCGATTCGCGAGTCAAGATTTAAGGCGATCCTCAACGAGAAGATTCCACCGATCTCAGAGGTCGGGTCGCTGCCGCCCGGCCATCGCTTCACACTGGTCGAAAAGGATGAGATCGATGAGCGATGGCACCCCGATGTTCGTATCGCTCGTCGCGCAGAAACGATCAGCCGGCTTGCGGCGGTAGCCCGCGAACGCGGCGAGGTCTCGGATGGACTCCGTCGGGTGCTCGTGATCCAGGCAATCCGATTGACCTACCTATCGGCTGCTCGATTTGCTGAGACACGTGGCGACCCGGCACCTGATCCGGAAGTGATTGACGTCAACGCCCTCGTGGGCGAGCTTCTGGCTGAGCCGCCTGACACCGTGACCGAGGAGGAGGTTGAGCAGGAAGAGCTCGAGGAACATCGGGACTGAGACTTCTGCGAGCGTGATATTCCACATTTGCAGTCTCCGGCGATCGAAACCGTCGGGAGGATGTCGACCCCATGGACATCAATCTGCGAGCGCTAGACCCACTTGCCTTGCGGTCCCGGCGTGCGATAGGTTCGCGCTCGATGCCGGGCGGCGCCGCTAACGAGCTCGCCAACCTTCAGCGTGAGGTGAAGTCGCTTAGCGACGATTACCCCAGCCTTACGCCCGACGACCGTTTCGTGGTCTGGTTTCTTTCCGCCTACGTAACTGGGGATCGCGATGACGCATTCCGAGCACTCACGGGGAGATCGGGTGAAAAGAGCCTCGACGCGATTCTGATCGACGATCGCGCGCGCCTAGTCGCGCTCGTTCAAGCCAAATATCGCAAGAAGCTGAAGCAAACCGCTGAAAAGCGTGAAGACGTGATCAGTTTTGCTCGCGTCGCCCAGGTGCTAACCCAATCGAAGGACGACTTTGACGAGTTCATTGAAAATCTCGAGCCGGTTGCGAAGGCGAAATTTCGCGAAGCCCGAACCCGGGTTGTATCGCGAAAGTATCGGCTCAACCTCCACTACGTCACGCTCGGCCGCTGTAGTCGGCCGCTTGAAAGCGAGGCTAAACGGCTAGTCCGAGCAGTCCCAGTCGAGTCGGCACAGCGGCCCCGGTTGACGGTGCTGGACGGCGATGCGGTTCTGGCTCTCTTTGAGGAGTATCTCGACGGCGTTGCCCCACCAGTCCCCACGCTTGATCTGCCTGTCGACGGGGTGGCGGCTAATCAATACGACACTGATTCAAAGATCGAGTCTTGGATCTTCCCCATGAACGGACGGGACATGGGAAACCTCCTCAGACAAACCGGCGTTCGAATCTTCGCGCGCAACATCCGCGGTTACCTCGGAAACGTGAAGATAAATCGAGAAATCAAAGAGACGATCAAAGGTCAGCCTCAGAGTTTCCTGTACCTCAATAACGGCGTGACAATTGTTTGTGACGCCGCGGAGTTAGAGAGATCTGGCGGTGCGGAGGTGCTGAACGTCTCGAACCCCCAAATCATCAACGGTCAGCAGACGACCTACGCCCTTGAAGAGAGCGGCGCGCAGGCCGCGAAATCTCGTGTGTTCGTGCGGGTGATCAAGGTCCCTCGTGACAAGCAAGACGTGCACAAATGGGCCGATTATGAGTCCATGGTCCAAGACATCGTCGAGGCGACGAACTCGCAGAGCACCATCAAGCCTGCTGATCTGCGATCCAACGATCGGCGCCAGATCGAACTCGAGAGAGAGTTCCACAAGCGCCGGTACTACTACGTGAGAAAGCGCGGCATTATCGCGGGGCCCGAGCTCGCGGTTCAGCACGTGGCCAACCTGACTAAGGAGGAAGTCGCACAGGCGGTGATGGCCACCGAAGACGCATCCTTCACCAGGGCTCGGAGCGTCCAGGCGCTTTTCGAAGATCCGCCCTACTCGCGGATCTTCGGTCACTCGCCCCAGTATCTGCTCGCTTGCTGGTGGCTTCAGCGCGTCATCGCAAATCAGGCGCGCGGATCCGGCGAGCAGGGGTACGCGCGTTCAATCGCGTTCCAATTCATTTGGGAGGACCAGGGTGCTGCGATTCGTCAGAAGGCTGATGCCTTTGCGGCCATGTGCGAACAAGAAACTGATGGTTTCAATGATCTGCAGAAAGCTGCGAAGCAGCTCCTGCGCGCTGGAGTTCGGTATTACACAGCTAAGAGGGGCACCGGCGAGAAGCGCCAGGAGATCTCCGGTTTCTTCAAGCGAAGGGATGTGTTCCCCGGTTTTGAGACCTATCTCCGGAGTTCCCAAGGAACAGCTGGTAAGCGGCGTTACCGCGCTGCAATCGTGAAGTTTGCCCTCGCTCTCAAGTCCTCGAGCTAGCCCGGCCACTGACCCGGGTCGCCGCTGCTCCTAGGAGGAAGCGGTCCTGGCGTGACTCACGAGGTCCACCTCAGAGCCCCTCTTCCCAAGTCTTAAGCAAACTGAGCCAGGCTGTATGCAGCCAATCCCGGAATCTCGGCAAGACGTGGGCTTCAACATCCAGGTATCCGAACGTGAAAACGTCCTCCGTCGCGACCAACGGGTCACTCCGCTCTCGACCGTCTCCACTCGACTCGATGGTTTCGACAAACGCGGACGCAGCCATCACCCCTTTGAACGATTGGCCAAAGCCATGGATCGACAGGACTAGGGCCTGCAATCTGTCGTCGTGCTCACTGACGATCGTAAGACGTAGCCAGTTCCTGTATTCGCGAAAGTTCGCGAAGTATCCCAGCTCTCTCGCGGTCGTCTCGATTCCAAATCGATAGAAGTGGCCCTCCTCCTCTGGGGGTCGAAACAAGTGAGCGTGATGATCCTCGCCCAGGCCCTGCTCCCTCGCCCGTTGATTGAACTCGTTACGACGTTGCTCGAACTGTTCGAATGCGCAATTCAGGACCGCCTCGGCGAGTGGCATGACCTCTTGATGCTTGGCCACCCGCTCTTCCCGCGCCTCTTGTGCCTTAGCGAACGCGGCGGAGAACAGCTGGTGTTCATCAGAAATCTGTTCGGCAACCGCGAGGGCCGCGCCGAACTCACGCCTTTGCTGGACAGTCACGAACTCGGCGAGTCCCTCTAGCGACCCCGCGTCGGCTTTCTCAAGTGAGTCGATGTACTCGGCCTTTCGATCCGGCGAGACGGAGAATGGAAAACACTCCCCACGGAGCAAGACCAGGCTTGCAAGAGCACGCGCAACTCGTCCATTTCCATCTTGGAATGGGTGGATCTGCGTAAACCGATGATGGAGCCAAGCGGCCTCCACCTCTGGACTCACTCCAACTTTCATGTGCTCAAGGTGCCAGGCGACTAGGTTGTCCATCTCTGAGGCAACATGCTCCGGCGGGCAATACGCGTGGACAGTTGAATCCGGTCGCCGCGGATTGTTTGGAAGGGTTTTCCAGGCTCCCTTTTGGAGCGGGACCTCAACGAGGCGCCCTAAGGCATCAACGGCGTCCGTCGTCTCCTGGCTACGAGTGAGCAACTGGTGCAACTCCTTGATCCAGGAGTTGCTAAGGGGCCGCTCCTGGCTCACAAATTCGAACAGCCAGTCATACACCTCTGCCTGATCATGCAGATAGCCGACCAGTTCGCTCGCGGGCAGGTCAGATTCTCCGTGAGAAATCAGATCCGCGTGCAGCCCACGGTCGATCAGAAGCTCGGTGGTGCCGCGACTGATCGAGTAGAGGCCCTCGATCATCCCGGTGTCGATCGCCCATCTTCTTCGCATACGCTCATGGAGAACTCTGAGCTCATCGCGCCCGGCCAGTTCGGCTCGTCGCTCCTTCCACGCCGCGATTAGCGAGGTCAGCGCCCCCTCGCGATCGCGGAGATCGTCTGTGAAATCCGAGATGTGGTCATAGGCCATCGGGCGATCGTAATAGTCAACTGTCTGACCGCGGCCCAATGGTCATCGTGCACCCGTCGGCCAATGCGAGGGTATGGGCATGATCACCCGAGTCAGCATCCCCGAAGGTCGGGCCCCGCCGGAGCACGTGGACGAAGTAGCGCGCGCGCTACAGGCGTTGGAACCGCAGATCGAGCAACTCTGGCAGGGCAACGGGATCGACGGGCGCCGAGTGGCGGCCCTCTTGCGCGACGCCCTTCCGGCCTGGCAACACGAGCAAAGTGGTGCGCGTCAAGAACTCACCTGGAAGGGGGCTGCGATTAGCGCCTTTCGCGTAGATGCCCAGCGGGACGAAGGGCGGTCAATCATGGAAATCGAGGGGGGCGGCGCGCTGCAAAACAACCGCCTCCACCGGGACCTGTTGAACACGATGCTTTCGGATGGAGTCGAGCAGCTCGTGCTCGTGGTTCCGAACTGGGTTCACAATCGAAGCCCATTCGACTTTGCGGTCGCGTTCTGCGCGCGCCTCCGCCGGAAGCGCTTGCTGCCGCCTGCCCTCGTGGTGACCGTTTTCGGCTACGGATCCCCACCTTCACACCTTGCGAGCTCCCGGAAGGTGCGACCTTGACTGGCGAGTCGGCAGCGTCCGTATCGACTGACTCTCAACGAGATGGATCTCCTGATGCAGGACTGAGCTTGATTCCGCCGGTTTGCCGGTTGCAGCATTTGGCAGATTCTGAGCGGGACCACACATTGACAGCCGTGGGTCCGTGTGCCGATCGCCCCTACCATCCCGCGCCCCATGCCCCGCCGCTCCGACCTCCGCAACGTCGCGATCATCGCCCACGTCGACCATGGCAAGACGACGCTCGTCGACGCCATGCTCTGGCAGTCCGGCGCCTTTCGGTCCGGGCAGGACGTCGCCGAGCGGGTCATGGACTCCACCGATCTCGAGCGGGAGAAGGGGATCACGATCCTCGCCAAGAACACGTCCGTTCGCTACGGCGAGACCAAGCTCAACATCATCGACACGCCCGGGCATGCGGACTTCGGTGGGGAGGTCGAGCGCGGGCTGACGATGGTCGACGGGGTGCTGCTCCTCGTCGACGCCTCCGAGGGGCCCCTCCCCCAGACGCGCTTCGTGCTCCGCAAGGCGCTCGAGGCCCATCTGCCGGTGATCCTGGTGGTGAACAAGGTCGATCGGCCCGATGCCCGGATCGGCGAGGTGGTCGATGAGGTCTATGAGCTCTTCCTCGACCTCGATGCCGACGAGTCGCAGATCGACTTTCCGATCGTCTACACGAACGCCCGGGCCGGCTGGGCGTCGCTGGAGGAGGGCGAGGAGGGCACCGACCTCTCCCCCCTCCTCGACCTGGTGCTGGAGCGGATCCCGGCGCCGGAGTACGAGGAGGGCGCGCCGCTGCAGGCGCACGTCACCAACCTGGACGCGTCCCCTTATGTGGGGCGGCTCGCGCTCTGCCGGGTGCGGAACGGGACGATTCGCGACGGGCAGCGGATCGCCTGGTGCCGGGCGAACGGCGAGATCTCCAACGCGACGGTCAGCAACCTCTACGTGACCGAGGCGCTCGAGCGGGTGGAGGCGACCGAGGCCGGGCCCGGCGAGATCATCGCCGTCGCCGGCCTGCCCGACGTGACGATCGGCGAGACGCTCGCCGATCCCGAGGACCCGCGGCCGCTGCCGGTGATCACGGTGGACGAGCCCTCGCTCTCGATCACGGTCGGGATCAACACCTCGCCGCTGGCGGGCAAGGAGGGCTCGCGCCTGACGGCGCGGCAGATCCGCGACCGCCTCGACCAGGAGCTGGTCGGGAACGTCTCGATCCGGGTGCGCGACACCGAGCGGCCCGAGGTCTGGGAGATCGAGGGCCGCGGCGAGCTGCAGCTGGTCGTGCTGCTGGAGCTGATGCGGCGCGAGGGGTTCGAGCTCACCGCCGGCCAGCCGCAGGTGCTGACCCGCGAGGTCGACGGCAAGCTCTGCGAGCCGGTCGAGCTCCTCTCGATCGACGTGCCCGAGGACTTCGTCGGCGTCGTCACCCAGGCGCTCGCGGTGCGCAAGGGGCGGATGGAGCAGATGATCAATCACTCGACCGGCTGGGTCCGCCTCGAGTTCCTGGTGCCGGCGCGCGGGCTGATCGGCTTCCGGACGGAGTTCCTGACCGAGACCCGCGGCACCGGCCTGATGCACCACGTCTTCGACCGCTGGGAGCCCTGGGCCGGCGACCTGCGGATGCGGCCGACCGGCTCGCTGGTCGCCGACCGCCAGGGGAGGACCGCCGCCTTCGCCCTCTTCTCCCTGCAGGAGCGCGGCACGCTCTTCGTCGGCCCGGGCGAGGACGTCTACGAGGGCATGATCGTCGGCGAGAACTCGCGCGGCGAGGACCTCGACGTCAACGCGATCAAGGAGAAGCAGCAGACCAACGTCCGCGCGGCGTCGGCCGACGAGATGCTGAAGCTGGTGCCGGCCAAGCGCCTCTCCCTCGAGGAGGCGGTGGAGTTCATCCGCGAGGACGAGTGCGTCGAGATCACGCCGGAGTCGGTGCGGCCCCGCAAGACCGCCCTCGACCAGACCACGCGGATGAAGGCGGCGCGCGAGGGCAAGCGTGCCGAGCGGGCGGCGGTCAACGGATCCGGCTAGACCCGGGTTCACGCCACAGCAGCAGTTCCGTTGCAGACACGGCACGTCTTCACAGCCACAGGCCTGATTCGCCGCGCGAGTCTTCTCGGGCGGAGCGTGAAGCGGCGAGGCGCCGCGCCCAACTGCCAATTGGAGCGCCCGGGTTAGCACCCGGGTGGGGTTCGAGTCCCCCGCGCTCCGCCGTCTGCGCCGGTGGGTTGCGATGGCAGAGCAGCCCGCCGGGCGTAGTAACTTTGACCAACGATTGGCAGTTGGGCCCGGGGTAGCTCCCCGGCCGTAGAGACGGCCCGCTTCGGCGGGCCGCCGCGGTTTTAGGCGCTCATGAGCTCGCGATCGGGTCCGGCTCGCCCAGCTTGGAGCGATCGGGGGGCTCGTAGACGGCGCCGGGGACCCCGCCGATGATCAGCAGCCGCAGGCCATCGTCGCCAGGCCAGATCTTGCGGGTGGTGCCCGGTCCGACCCTGACGAAGGTCTCGCCGTCGAGTGGATGGCGCTCGCCCTCCACCTCGATCTCGGCGCCTCCGCCCAGGGCGAAGTAGACCTCCTCCTGGCCATCGGTGCCGTGGTCGTGCTCGGGGTAGCCCTCGAAGTTCGCGGGGAAATCGATCACCTGCATGCCGAAGGCGGTGACGCCGAGCTCGGCGCGGGCGCGCTTGTAGGCGCCGCCGTAGATCGCCTCCATCTCATCGATTCGCTTCACGGTGCAACCGCTCATCTCTTCTCCCTTGTCGAGGCGTGAGGAGACTGTACGCGGGAGGTCCTGAGGGACGTCTCCCCCTGACCGGGTCTGAACCGGTCCGGAACAGCCGGAACTCTCAGCCCGCGCTCGGATCGGCCGCGAACAGCCGCCATTCGTCGGGGATTCCCTTGAGCTCGTGCGCGCCGCGCTCCTCGAAGGGAATCCCGGATCCGGCGACGAGATCCTTGACGGTGCTGGTGACGAGCACCTCCCCCGGCCCGGCCAGGGCTCCGACGCGCGCCGCGATGTGGACCGCGATGCCGCCGACGTCATCGTCCATCACCTCGACCTCGCCGGCGTGCAGGCCGATGCGCACCTCCAGCCCGATCGAGCGGGCCTGCTCGGCGATCGCGCCGCCGCAGCGAATCGCCCGTGCCGGACCGTCGAAGGTGGCGAGGCTGCCGTCGCCGAGGCTCTTCACCTCCCGTCCGCCGCACCGCTCCAGCTCCCGCCGGACCGCGTCCTGATGAGCTGCGAGCAGCTCCCGCCAGGCGGCGTCCCCGAGCTCCACCGCGCGCGCGGTCGAGCCGCAGATGTCCGTGAACATCACCGTGGCGAGCACGCGGTCGGGCTCGGCCACCGATCGCGCGCCGGTCAGAAACTCCTCGATCTCGCCGACCACGGCCTCCATGTCGCCCGCCCAGGGCAGATGGTCGATCCCCGGCAGCTCCACGTACCGGGCTCCCGGGATCTGCTCGGCGAGCTCCTCGCCGGCGCGTCGATAGACGACCCGGTCTCCGTGCCGGTGGATGACCAGCGTCGGAACGTGAATCGTCGGCAGGATCTCTCGGACATCGATGTCGAGGAACATCTCGAAGATCTGCTGGACCATCGCCGGACTCGCGGAGGAGCGCTCCATGCGGGCGGTGAACTCGGCGGCCTCGGGACTGCCCGCGAAGCTCGGAGCGAAGAGCTCGATCATCCCCTCCGCGTCCTGCCCCCAGTAGGGGGCGATGAACTCATCGGCCGACTCGCGAAGCGCCTCCGCGGGGGAGGCCCACGGGTAGTCGGGCGCCTCGGTGGTGCGCCCCATCGCGCCATGGAGCACCAGGGCCGACACCCGTTCGGGGTGGGTGGCGGCGAACAGAATGCTCATCGGACCACCTTCGGAGATCCCGAAGAGGGCCGCCCGCTCGGACCCGGCGGCGTCCATCACCGCCCGGACGTCGTCGATCCGCTGCTCCAGCGTCGGCACCTCGGCGACCGGGTCGGACAGCCCGTTGCCCCGCTTGTCGAAGATGATCAGGCGCGAGAACGAGCTGAGCCGCTCGAAGAAGTGGGCCATCGGAGGGGACTCCCACTGGAGCTCGAGGTGGGTCGAGAAGCCGAGGACGAGGACCAGGTCGATCGGCCCATCGCCGACGACCTGATAGGCGATCGAGGCGTCGCCGGACTTGGCGTACCGGGTCTGAGGAGAGGTCAGCGCAATCCTGAACCGAATCGTATCCCCGCCTACCGGCGCCCGGAGCCCAAGCGGCGCGTGCCAACGGCTCGGACTGACCCGAATGGCGCTGGTCCGTTACACAGATTCCACAGTCGTCGCAGAATGCTTGACTTCTAGAAGGATTGTGTTATGAACGGTGCGATGGGAAGTCGAGTACACCGACGAGTTCGGCCGCTGGTTCGAGCAACTGCCGGACGGCGCCCAGCGCAGGATCAGCGCGACGATGAGGATCGTCGAACGAAATGGCCCGACTACTGGTCGTCCGACTGTCGATGCGATCGCCGCTGCGAAAGGAAGGTCTGATCTGATGGCCAGAAAATTCAGCGAGCTCGCCGATGAGGTGCGGAAGAGACCGGGTGCTGAGGAAGAAATCAACGCCCATGTGCGTGCTATCGAAGACGCGACGCGGCTTGCGGACCTGCGGGAGCGATCCGGCAAGACCCAGCGCGAGCTCGCCGAAGTGATGAAGGTCACCCAGGAGAACATCTCCCGGATTGAGCGGGCGAACGATGCCTACCTCTCCACGCTGGCGGGCTACGTCGAGGCCCTGGGCGGACGCCTCGAGCTGAACGCAGTGTTCCCCGACGAAGTGATCCTCCTTGGCGCGCTTTCGGACCGCGAGGAGTGACGCGGCGACCTGGCTCCGTCGATTCTCCGCCGTCTAGTTTGCCCATTCCTACCTCGGGTAGTATTTTGCTACCCTGAGTAGCAATAGAGGGTCGGCACGTAGACCCTGCACAAGACTTGAGGAGGACTTGACGCGTCATGGCGACCGCTGAGCAGAAGGCGACGGAGCAGGCTGAGAAGCAGGGGACGAACGGGGAGGTCGACGAGGCTCAGATCCAGGAGCAGCTTGGGATCGAGGCCGGCGAGACCACCTTCTCGCTCGAGCTCTCCCAGGATCAGCAGGACGTGCGCGACTGGGCGCATGGGTTCGCCGAGCAGGTCGTCCGCCCCGCCGCGCACGAGTGGGACGAGAAGGAGGAGTTCCCCTGGCCCGTCGTGCAGGAGGCGGCCAAGATCGGGCTCTACGGCTTCGAGTCGGTCGCGCAGTTCTGGGCCGATCCGTCCGGGCTCACCTTCCCCCTCGTGAACGAAGAGCTCTTCTGGGGCGACGCCGGGATCGGGATGGCGATCTTCGGGACGACGCTCGCGGTCGCCGGGATCTTCGGCTCCGGCACGCCCGAGCAGATGGTCGAGTGGGTGCCGCAGTGCTTCGGCACCGAGGACGACGTCAAGGTCGCCGCGTTCTGCGCGTCGGAGCCGGACGCCGGCTCCGACGTCTCCGGTTACCGCACCACCGCCAAGTACGACGAGGCCAAGGACGAGTGGGTCATCAACGGGCAGAAGGCCTGGGCGACCAACGGCGGGATCGCGAACGTCCACGTCGTGATCGCCTCGGTCGATCGCGAGCTCGGCTCGCGCGGCCACGCCGCCTTCGTCATCCCCCCGGGCACGAAGGGCTGCGAGCAGGGCGCCAAGGTGAAGAAGCACGGCATCCGCGCCTCGCACACGGCCGACGTCCACCTGGACGACGTCCGCGTCCCCGGCTCCTGCCTGCTCGGCGGCAAGGAGAAGCTCGACGAGCGGATCGCGAAGGCGAAGGAGGGCAGCTCGGCGAAGAGCCAGGCCGCGATGCGGACCTTCGAGCTCTCGCGGCCGACGGTCGCCGCGCAGGCGGTCGGGATCGCCCGGGCCGCCTACGAGTACGCCCTCGACTACGCCAAGGAGCGCGAGGCGTTCGGGCGCAAGATCATCGAGAACCAGGCGATCGCCTTCACGCTCGCCGACATGAAGATGGAGATCGACGCCGCGCGCCTGCTCACCCACCGCGCCGCCTGGATGGGCAAGGCCGGCAAGGACTTCAACAACGCCGAGGGCTCGATGTCGAAGCTGAAGGCGGGCGAGGTCGCCGTCTGGACGACCGAGCGCGCGATCCAGATCCTCGGCGGCAACGGCTACAGCCGCGAGTTCCCGGTGGAGCGGATGCACCGCGACGCCAAGATCTGGACGATCTTCGAGGGCACCTCGGAGATCCAGCGGCTGGTTATCAGCCGGGCGATCTCGGGGATGCAGATCCAATGACCGAATCGCACCCCGCCTGGCCCAAGGGCGGAGAGCCGCTCGGTGAGTACGAGGAGATCGAGCTGCACGGCCACAAGGTCGGCTTCCAGGGCGCCGGCGACGGGCCGCTGATCGTGCTGTTGCACGGGATCACCTCCACCTCGGACGCCTGGCGAGAGGTCATGCCGCGCCTCGCCGAGAACTACACGGTCGTCGCGCCCGACCTGATCGGCCACGGCCGCTCGGCGAAGCCGCGCGGCGACTACTCCCTCGGCGCCTACGCGGCCGGCGTCCGCGACCTGCTCGCCGTGCTCGGCTTCGAGCGCGCGACGGTGGTCGGCCACTCCTTCGGCGGCGGGATCGCCATGCAGTTCTCCTATCTCTTCCCCGAGTACGTCGAGCGCATGGCGCTGATCGGATCCGGCGGGCTCGGCAAGGAGGTTCACCCCCTGCTCCGAGCCGCGGCTCTGCCCGGCTCGGAATGGGTGCTGCCGCTGATGGCGCGCGAGTGGTCGGTGAAGGCCGGCGACGCGGTCCGCTCGGTCGCTGCCAAGGTCGGCATCGAGGCCGGGCCCGACATCGCCGAGTTCGCCCGCGGCTACGCCTCCCTGGTGGAGGAGGGCGCGTCAGAGGCCTTCATCCACACGATGCGCAGCGTGATCGACCACGACGGCCAGCGCGTCTCGGCGCTCGACCGCCTCTACCTCGCCGACCAGCTCCCCACCCTCTTCATCTGGGGCGACAACGACCCGATCATCCCGGTCGAGCACGGCCGGAACGCGCATCGGATCGTCGCCCACAGCCGCTACGTCGAACTGCCGGGCTCCGGCCACTGGCCGATGCTCGACGCTCCGGACCGGATCGTCCAGGAGCTGACCGAATTCATGGAGGAGACAGAGCCGTTCCAGTGGTCCCTGGAGACGGTGCGCGAGCGCCTGCGGCGCGGGCCCCAGCCCGCCCCTGAGGAAATCGCCGCCGGGACCTCATAAGGAGGAAGCGATGTCGCCAGCCACTCTGCTCGGGGCGAGCAATCCACCGGCGGGAGGGGCTGCCACCGCCGACGTGATCTACGCGACCGCCGGGGCGGTCGTGGTGACGCTCCTGCTGCTCGGCCCGATCCTCCTCTACAAGCAGGGCCGCTTCCCGCTGCTCGGGCGGCTGGCCGCCCTGGACGAGCGCTTCACCAACCTGCCCGGCTGGGCCGCCCTGCCCGGCACCGCCCTCGCCCTGACGCTGCTGGTCGCGGTCTTCGGCATGTACTGGGACATCTCCCTGCACATCGACCAGGGCCGCGACCCCGGCCCGCTCGCCAACCCCGCCCACTACTTCATCCTCGCCGGGCTCTTCTGCGTGCTCGCGACCGGGGTGCTCGCCATGGCACTCCCCAAGCGGGCGACCCGCACCTCCTTCGGGATCGCGCCCGGCTGGTTCGCGCCCGTGGGCGCGCTGATGATCGCGATCTGCGGCGCCAGCTCGCTGGCCGCCTTCCCCCTCGACGACATCTGGCACCGGATCTTCGGCCAGGACGTGACCCTCTGGGGGCCGACCCACCTGATGCTGATCGGCGGCGCCTCGCTCTCCGTCCTGGGAGCCTGGGCCCTCCATGTGGAGGGCGATGAGGAGCGCAAGGCCGCGGGCCGCGACCTCCCCGTCTGGACCCGCTTCCGCGAGGTGATCCTCGCCGGCGCCTTCCTGGTCGCGATGTCGACCTTCCAGGCCGAGTTCGACTTCGGCGTCCCGCAGTTCGCCCTCGCCCTCCAGCCGACGCTGATCATGCTCGCCGCCGGGATCGCGCTGGTCACCGCGCGGATCCGGATCGGCCGCGGCGGCGCGATCGGCGCGGTGGTGATCTATCTGGAGATCCGCGCCGCGCTCGCGCTCCTGATCGGCCCGGTGTTCGGCGAGATCACCCCCCACTTCCCGCTCTACGTCGCCGAGGCGCTGGCGGTCGAGGCGGTCGGGTTCCTCTACCTGCGCGGAGGCATATTCGGCGGCCACAAAAACCGCCGCCGGATAGAGGAGCGCCCGATCACCTTCGGCGCGCTCGCCGGACTCGGGATCGGCACGATCGGCCTCGCCGCCGAGTGGGGCTTCTCGCACGTCTGGGTCGTCAATCCCTGGCCCGCCTCCCTCTTCCCCGAGGGAGCGATCGCGGGCCTGATCGCTGCCGTCGCCGGAGGTCTGATCGGCGGATTCATCGGCAGAACGCTGACCCCGGCGGTGGACCGCAGAGAGCGGGTGCCTCGACCGGCTCTCGCGGTCGCCGCCGTGGCGGCGGTCGGCGCGGTCGCGTTCCTGATCCCGGTGAACACCGGGCCGCACGCGACCGCCACGTTCGACCTGAACGTCCGGCAGACGGCCGACGGCCGCGAGGCCACCGGCACCTTCCGGCTCGACCCACCCGACGCCGCGAACGGCGCATACTGGCTCAACCTGACCAGCTGGCAGGGCAAGGACGGCCCCGCGCACATCGACACACCTGAGCAGATCGGCCCCGGCCTCTACCGGATCACCAGCCCGATCCACGTCGATGGGACCTGGAAGACGACGCTGCGCCTGCACAAGGGCCGCCAGCTCGCCGGCCTGCCGATCTTCATGCCGGCCGACCCGGCGATCCCGGTCGGCCAGGTCCCGGTCGCCTCGCACATGACGCGCAGCTTCCAGCTCGATCACTCGCTGCTCCAGCGCGAGCAGAAGAAGGGCGTGCCCGGGTTCCTCACCCTCGCCGCCTACCTCGGCGTCGGCGGGATCTCGTTCGCGCTGATCTTCGTGGTCGGCTGGGGCCTCGCCCGGCTGGAGCGCTTCGGGGGCAGGCCGACGTCGCGCTCGCCGCAGCGCCGGACGGCCCGCGAGCCGAAGCGCAAGACCGGCACCCGACCGGCCACGGCCTGATGGGACTGCGCGACCGGATGAAGGATCTGGTCACGAACCGGATCCCCACCGCGGACCTCGACGACCGGGACCCGGACTACATCCGCGAGCAGCTCCCAGGGCTCTGGGTGCTCGCCTCGTTCTACTTCCGCGCCGACGTGCGCGGCCTGGATCGGATCCCGACCGAGGGCCCGGTGCTGCTCGTCGGCAACCACTCCGGAGGCAACGTCACCCCGGACACGATGGTCTTCACGCTCGCCTTCTACGCGCATTTCGGGGTCGAGCGCGGGGTCCATCCGCTGGTCCACAACCTGGTGCTGGCGATGCCGCTGCCCTGGTCGCTCGCCAAGTTCGGCTGCGTCGCCGCCTCCCCGGAGAACGCGCGCCTCGCCCTCGAGCGCGACCGCGTCGTGCTGGTCTACCCGGGCGGCGACTGGGAGGTGCACCGCCCCTCCTGGCAGGAGAACCGGGTCGACTTCGCCGGGCGGAAGGGCTGGGCCAAGCTCGCGATCGAGTCGGGCGTGCCGATCGTCCCGCTGGTCGCGGTCGGCGGACAGGAGACGGCGATCTTCCTCTCCCGCGGCGAGCGGCTGGCGAAGACGCTCCAGCTCGACCGCCTCTTCCGGCTCAAGGTGCTGCCGATCTCGCTCTCGATCCCGTGGGGGCTCAACGTCGGCGACATGCTCGGCCACTGGCCGCTGCCCGCGAAGCTCACGGTCGAGGCGATGGAGCCGATCGACCTGCGCGAGCGGTTCGGCAGGAATCCGGACGTCGACGAGGTCTACGACTACGTCACGCGGGTCATGCAGATCAAGCTCGACGAGCTCTCCGCGGAGCGACGGCTCCCACTGGTCGGGTGAGATGCGGATCGACGAGAGCATCGAGGTCGGCGCCGAGCGCGAGCGCGTCTGGCGCTACGTCTCGGAGCCGGAGCGCTACAGCCAGTTCATGGTGGGGAGCTCCTGGGAGCCCGTTCCCGGCGAGCCCACGACCGGAGCCCGCGCGCGGTTCTCGATCGCGATCGAGGCCGGCTCGATCGACCTCGGCGGCATCGTGGAGTTCGTGGAGTTCGAGCCGCCCCACGAGCTCTCCTGGACCAACATCACGGGCATCGACCAGCGCGGCCGCTGGGTCCTGCGCGCCCTCGACGGGAGGACCCAGGTGACGCTGCGGGTGAGCTACCAGGTCCCGGGCGGAGTGCTCGCCCTGGTGGCGAGCCAGCTCAGCAAGCCGATCATCCGGCGAGACGTTCGGCGCTCGCTGGAAGCACTCAAAGAGATCGTGGAAGGAGGCCCACGATGATCCCGTTCATTCCCCCTGGAGTGGCCTGGTTGCCGCTCGCCCACGCCGGCCACATCCTGGCCGACGCGGCGATCTTCGGCGTACCGGTCGGCTCGGTGCTGGCGACGATCTGGGCGCTCAACCGCTGGGGCCCGAAGGACCAGTAGCGCCGCGCTAGCCGACCCGCCGGCCGGCGCGGATGTGGCCGCTGTACCCGTCCGAGGACCAGTCGAGCACCAGCTTCATCCGACCGCCGCCGTCCACCGCTGCGCGCGCGGCGCCCGGCAGTCGGAGGCGGAGCGCGCGGCTCTTCCCCGCTCCGAGCACGAGCCGGACCGTCGGCAGCTTGACCGACGTGTGGCGGGCGGAGGCTCCCTGCCCGACCCGTCCCCGAACGACCGCTCGGGCGCGCAGCCGGCAGCGCGAGACGCTGTTGCACGCCGCATCGCCGGCGACGAATCCGCGGCGATGCGTTCGGAGGACATCCCTCCAGCGGAAGCTGACGAGCGCCTTGCCCTTCGCGGCACCGACGCCGGAGAGTGAGGCCGTCACCGGGCCGCCGTCAGCGGACAGCCGCAAACGGGCCGACCGCGCACCCCTGGCATCCGGCGCAAACCGGACGTGCACCTGGCAGCTCGCTCCCGCGGATAGCGTGACGTCGGTGCACCCGTCTCCAGCGAGCCTGAACTGGTCCGCGTCGTCGCCGACGATCGAGGCGCCGTTCACCTGGAGCGAGGTGTCGCCGTCGTTCGTCAGATCGAAGCTCTGCTTCCGGCTGGTGTCGCCGACCGTCAGCCGGCCGAAGTCGTGATCTCCCGGGGTCAGCGAGGCCCGCGGGTCGACGCCGGTCCCGACCAGGTTCACCTGCGCGCCTCCATCCTGGTCGCCGAAGAAGCTCAGCTGCGCCTCCTTCGGACCCGCCCCATCGGGCTGGAAGCGAATCTGGGCGGTGCAGCTCGCCGCGGGATCGAGTGGGACGCCGGTGCAGTTCTCGTGCAGCAACCTGAAGCTCGCGACGTCGCCGCCGGAGACCACGGCGACGAAGAATCCACCAGGCAGTTGGCCGTTGTTGGTCAACGTGACGGTCTGCGTGCTTCCCTGCTGCCCGGCCGTCGCCGTGCCGAACTCCACGGGGTTCGGGAAACCGGTGACGACCGCCTGCCCTCCGCGTCCGCTCAGATCGGCGGCGAATGAGGTGCCGTTGGTCCAGGCGCGCACTTGCGCCGCAAAATCCACGGTGTCGCTCGGGCCGAACCACACCTGAATGCTGCAGGTGTCATTCGGCTGGAGCGTGGCGCCGTAGCAGCTGACGAAACCGGTCCAGAACGCCCCCGAGCCGGGGCCCGTGATGTCGACCGAGTTGACCTGGACGGCGGCGTCGCCCGTGTTCCGCAGCGTCAGGGTCGCCTGGGTACCGCCCCTGTTGACGTACTGGACGCCGAAGTCGTAGCTCGACGGCTCGAAGCTCAGCTCGGGGTCGGCTCCGGTGCCGGTCACCTCGACCGTCTGGTCGCCGCGCGGGTCGTCCGAGGAGACATGCAGGGTCGCCTGGCGGGCGCCGGCGCCTCCCGGCGAGAAGCCGACGTCGAGCCCGCAACCCTGGCCCGGGTCGAGCTGCCCTCCGCAGTTCCCGTTGACGTTGAAGTCGGAGGGGTTGCTCCCGTCGACGTAGACGTTGCCGATCGACACGGGCGCATCGCCGCCGTTCTTCACGGTCACCTGCTGGTGAGCCGCCTGATTGCCGACGGTCGTGGTGCGGAAGTCGAGCTGGGCCGGAGAGACGTCGAGCTGGCCGGCGGCCTGGGCCGCTGCCGGCGCGACCGTCAGGGCCGCGGCCAGGGCAACCGTGACGAGGATGAGGCGGAACGGGGGATTTCCTGGACGGAACATGGAGGCCCCATCGGCCCGTCACTAAACGAATTGACCCCCCATGCCATTTGCCAAATAAGGCCAGGCACGAACCTGGGAGATCCCTTGCAATGCGGCGCTAGCCCCGGCCGAGCTCGGTGTCCTCGTCCGGGTCGTGCGTCGGCTGGACCTGGAAGTTCTCCGAGACCCAGTCGTCCATGCCGCCGTCGACGGCGGTCGCGTCGGAGCCGTGATCGCTGAGGCGGCTCGCGGCCTTCGCTGCCAGCTTCCCGTCCTCGGCAATCACCATCAGGCGCGCGCCTTCCTTCGGCAGGTCGGCTGAAACATCGACATCGCCATTAGGGAGGTGCGTCGCGCCGGGCACGTGGCCCACGCTCCACGCCTCGTCTGAGCGGACGTCCACGGCGGTCGCATCACCGCCTGCGATCTCCTTGCGAGCCTCATCGACGCTGATCGTCTCGGTCTTCGTCTCAGATGCCATGCCGGTTGCGTACCCGCTCACTCCCAGGCCAATCCCCCGCTTGAGCCCGGGCGTACCATGAACCGATGGCCACTGCACCGAGGTTGGATCCAACCGAGGTGGCGGAGATCGGCTCGCGCCTCAGGGAGAACATCGCGCTGGCGGTGAAGGCTCCCGAGCGCGTGGTGCGGGATCTGATCGTGGCCCTGTTCGCCGACGGGCACGTGCTGATCGAGGACGCGCCGGGTGTCGGCAAGACGGCGCTCGCCCGGGCGCTGGCCCGCTCCCTGGAGGCCGAGTACGCGCGGGTGCAGTGCACCTCCGACCTGCTGCCCGCGGACATGGTCGGGACCAACGTCTTCAACCAGCGCACCGCGAGCTTCGAGTTCCACCCCGGGCCGGTCTTCGCCAACGTCGTCCTCGTCGACGAGATCAACCGCGCCTCGCCCAAGACCCAGTCCGGCCTGCTCGAGTGCATGCAGGAGCGGCAGATCACGATCGACGGCACCAAGCACGAGCTGGCACGGCCGTTCGTCGTGCTCGCGACCCAGAACCCGGCCGAGTACGAGGGGACCTATCCGCTCCCGGAGGCCGAGCTCGACCGCTTCATGGTCCGGGTGTCACTCGGCTATCCGGCCGCGGAGGCCGAGGCCGCGATGCTCGCCGAGCACGCCGACCGCGACCCGGTCGACGACCTCCGCCCGGTTGCGGATGTCGGGTCGGTGCGCGCCGCGCAGGCCGCCCTCGGCGGCATCGAGGGGACCGAGCCGCTGCGCCAGTACGTGGTGGCCGTCTGCGAGGCGACCCGAGACGACGAGCGGGTCGAGCTCGGAGCCAGCCCGCGCGCCGGGCTGATGCTCTTCCGCGCCGCCAAGGCGCTCGCCGCGCTCGAGGGCCGCGACCACGTGCTCCCCGACGATGTCCAGGCCCTCGCCCCCTCCGTCCTCTCGCACCGCCTGCTGCTCTCCTACGAGGTGGACGGCGACCAGCGCGAGACCGTGGTCCGCGAGGCGATCGACAGGGTCCCCGCGCTTTGAGATGACCGAGCTGAGGGAGTCCGGTACGCCCCGGGCGCCGGTAACGGCGGCGCTGGGGGCGTCCCTCACCCTCGTCGGGCTCGGGTTCGGACTCGACGCGGCCCTCGTCTGCGGGATCGCGTTGCTCGTCCTGGCGGTCGGAGCGGTCATTTGGGTGGAGCTGGCGACGCGGCGGGGCCGGCTTGTCCGGGAGTCCGGGCCGGGCCGGCTCGAGGAGAGCGAGCCCTACCCGCTGCGGATCGAGCTGCGGCGGACGCTGTTGCCGCCCCCGGGTGGTGAGCTGATCGACCCGCTGCTCGACCGCGCCATCCCGGTCGGGCCGCGCTGGCCGCGGCGGCTCGAGCGCGACGTCTGGCTGGAGAGGCCGGGGCGGCGGCGCCTCCACCCGGCGCGGCTGGTGGTGCGCGACCCGCTCGGGCTCTGGCAGCGCGAGCTCGACTCGGGCCGGTCCGGCGAGCTCGTCGTCCTGCCGCGGATCGACCCGGTGCGCTGGGCCGGCGCCGGCTCGGAGCCGGGCGGGCAGTCCTCCGGCTCGGGGAGGGCGAGTGACGCAACCTCCCAGCGCGGTGGCCTGGCGCAGTTCGAGGTCGACGGCCTGCGGCCCTACCGGGAGGGCAGTCCCGCCTCCCGGATCCACTGGCCCGCCGTGGCGCGCAGCGGCGAGATGATCGAGCGCCGGCTGATCGCCGGCGGCGACCCGCGGCCGCTCGTCGTCTTCGATCCCCGCGGCGGGACGGTGACTCAGCGCGAACGCGCGATGCGGGCCGCCGCCTCCCTCTGCGTGGAGCTCGCCCGGGCGGGCGGCTGCGACCTGCTCGTGCCTGGCGAGCGGCGGCCGCTCTCGATCGACCAATCGCTTCGGAACTGGCCGGAGGCGCACGTCCGGATCGCGGTGGTCGATCCGCGCTCGGGGCCGCCGCTTCCGCGGGTCGGCTCGGGCGCGACGGTGCTCTGGGTCACGGCGGGATCCTCGCTTCCCCCCTCCCTGCGCCGTCTGCGGGCAGGGAGCTACCTGGTCACGCCGAGCGGCACGCGGCGGGCGGCCCTCTTCCGGGTCTCGGGCTGCTTCGCCTATCCGCTGGCCGGGGAACGCGTCGCCCCGAACCGGAGGGTCGCCGCGTGAGCCCTCTGGCCCTCGATCGCTCCCGGCGGGTCGAGCTTGCCTGCTTCGCGGCGCTCGCCGCTCTCGCGGGGGTGCAGTGGGCGAGCCTGGTCGACCATCCGCCCGCGGGACGCGTGATCTTCGCCGTCCTGCTCGCGACGGGCGCCGGGGCGCTGCTGGCGGCGATCGCCCGCCTCGAGCCGCGCGGCCTCCGCTGGGCGCTCGCGGCCGCGGCCACCCTCGCCGTGCTCCTGGCCGGGATGGTCGTCGTCGGCCTTCCCGCACGGCTCCTCCTCCCCGGCCACTGGGACGAGCTCGGCCACAACATCAGCCGCAGCCTGAACGGCGTCGGCGACGTGCCCATCCCCTACTCCGGTGCCGACACCTGGACGCGGCTGGTGATCCTGCTGGCGGCCCCGCTGCTCGCAGGCCTCGCCGCCTTCGTCGCCTTCTGGCCGACCCGTCGCCGGGTGGCCGGGCGAGTCGCGGCGCTCATCCTGCTCGTCGGCCTCTACCTCGTGGCGGTCGCCTGGGCGGAGACGTCGCGCCAGCTCGCCGGCGGCGCGCTGCTGCTCGTGCTGGTCTGCGCCTGGCTCTGGCTCCCGGGCGTCTCGACCACCCGGCGCACCGCCGCCGCGATCGCCGTCGGGGCCACGGCGCTGGTCGCCCTGCCGGCCGCCGCGGCGCTCGACACCGGCCGCGGCCTGCTCGACTACCGCCACTGGGGCCTGCTGAGCGCGAACGGGCAGAGCTTCAACTGGGACCAGAGCTACGGGCCCCTCGACTGGCCGCAGAGGGGAACCCAGCTGCTGCAGGTCTCGAGCGAACACACGCACTACTGGAAGGCGACCAACCTGAACACCTTCGACGGGATCCGCTGGGAGCGCTCCTCGGTGGCCGGAGGACAGCCCGCGCTCGGCGAGCCGCTCAAGTTCCACCCGAAGGCGGTGCCGCCTCGTCCCGACCCCGAGTACGTCGACCGGATCAACATCGTCGACCGCGGCCTGAACAGCGACTTCGCGATCGGCGCCGGGACGATCCTGGCGCTGCGCGGCGCCTCGGCCCATCCGACCACGGACGCGGTCTGGGAGATGAGCCGCCAGCTGAATCCGGGGAACGACTACACCGCGCTGATCTACGACCCGCAGCCGAGCGCCTCCGTGATGCGCTCGGCCGGGACCAGGTATCCGTCCGAGGCACGCCGCTACACGAGCTTCACCCTCGCCACCGGATCGGGCACGAGGTCGGTGGACGCGCCGCTGTGGAGCCGCTCGGGTCCGCCCCCGATCGCCGCGCACATGAGCGGCACTCCCTACGCCGGCATGTATGCGCTCGCCAGACGGCTCGCCACCGGTGCCGGCGATCCGTACGTGGCGGTACGGCGAATCCAGGACCACCTGCGCGCGAACTACGCCTATCGCCAGAACGTCCCGGATCACGTCTATCCGCTGCCGGCGTTCCTCACCGAGGACCGGGCGGGCTACTGCCAGCAGTTCTCCGGGGCGATGGCGCTGATGCTGCGCATGCTCGGCATTCCCAGCCGCGTCGCGACCGGCTTCGCCCCGGGCGGCCGCGACCCCGAGCGCAACAATTTCCTCGTCGACGACACGGACGCGCACGACTGGGTCGAGGTCTTCTTCCCCTCGATCGGCTGGGTCACCTTCGACCCGACGCCCGGCGCCGCGCCGGCCGCCACGCAGCTCGACGACAACGATCTGGGGGTCACCAAGTCCCCTGCGCCGGCAGAGAAGAGCACGGGGCCTGCGTTCCCCGACTCGCCCACGGGCCCCATCGCCCTGCGAAAGCACCCGACCGGAGGTCCCCACGGGCCGGCGGCCCAGCACTCGGGCCCGAATCCGTGGATCCCGCTCGGCGCGGCCGCGGGAGCCCTCGCCCTGGCCGCACTCGCCGCATACGGCTGGCGACGCTGGCGCCGGGACCACCTCGACCCGGACCGGCTCGCCGTGGCGGAGCTCGCCGAGCTCGACCGCGCGCTCGAGCGGATCGGATCAGCCCTGCCGCCGGGCGCCACCCTGCTGCGCGCCGAGGACCTGCTCGAACGGCTCGCCGGGACCGACGCGGCGCGCTACGCCGCCCGGCTCAGGGAGGAGCGCTACGGGCCGCCGGGCTCCGCTCCGCCCGGTGTCGACGAGCGCCGCGCCCTGCGCCGAGCGCTGGCGAAGGCCGGCGGCCGGCGCTCGCTGCTGCGGGTGCTGCTCGCGATCCCGCCGGGAGGCCCTAGCCCGCGTACGGGGCGCGGGGAGTCGACGACCACTCGGTAGGCGTCGTCGATCCGCTGTCCGGCTCGGGATCGTCCTGCCAGCGGCGCTTGTGCCGCGGCGTCGGAATCAGCGCGATCAGGAAGGCCGCGACGATGAGGCCGACGAGCAGCTTCCACTTCGCGGCGATAGCGGTGGCGGCGTTGGTCCCGAACCTGAGCGAAGACGATCCGCGTGGGAGATTGGTGCTCGCCACGACCCGGTACTCGCCGTCGCCGGGGACGTCGAGCTTGGCGATCGCTCCGTGCTCGCCGATCACCTCGCTGCGCTGGACGCCGTCGGCCGAGATCGTGCCGCCGGCCGCGCTCATCGGTACCGCACTGCCACCGGCTGCGGGGATCACCTGGAAGGCGAGCCCACCCGTGCCCTGCTGCGCGCCGGAGGCGCTGAAGTAGACGGTCGCGGTCCCCTTCGGGAGGTGGACCATCCCGCCGGCGGGCAACGCCACCGTTCCGTAGTCGTCGGAGTGGTCGCTGAACATGGCCGAAAGAGCCAGCCCGGCCGCGGCGACCAGGAGGCCGGCCATGACGATGTTCTTGAGCCAGCGCATCTGTGACCGGACTATCGGCAGGAATGGACTCGTATTCGAGCCGTGGGCGCGATTTCTCGACTGATGTAGGGTCGCGCCATGCTGAGACTCGCCTGCGCGGGCGCGCTGCTCGCCCTGGCCATCGCGGGCTGCGGCGGCGACACGAAGACCGTCACGAGCACGACGACCACCGCTCAGGGAGACACGGTGACGGTCCAGCGACCGCCCGCGATCCCGGCCGGCAACCACGGTCCCCAATACTTCGAGACGCCCTCCCACAACATCGGCTGCTACCTGAGCGCCCACGACGCCCGCTGCGACATCCGGGAGCGCGACTGGATTCCGCCCCCGGAGCCGCGGTACTGCATCAGGGCCGGGGTCGACTGGGGCCAGGGGCTCGCCGTCGGCGCCCACCGCGCCTCGTTCGTCTGCGCCGGCGACACGACGCTCGGGGGACCCGGGCTGCTCGGCTACGGGCGCTCGGCCCGCCGCGGGCCGATCTACTGCCTGAGCCGCACCGCCGGAATCACCTGCCGCAACGCCGACACCGCCCACGGCTTCTTCCTGTCGAGAGCCCGCTATAGGCTCTTCTGACTCGACTTAATGCGAGGGTGCTCCGCAAGGAGCAACCCGTTTGATGGAGGAGGAACCGGTGAAGGCAAAGTGGGGACTGGCCATCGGCGCTGCGCTGAGCGCGCTCGCGCTCGCCGCCTGCGGCAGCAGCGGCGGAGGCAACGTCTCGACCAACGGCAACTCGGACCTCTTCACCACCGCCGGCTTCCAGAAGGCCTACGACGCGGTCAAGGAGAAGGCGGGCGAGAACGCGCAGGCGCTCCAGGTCCAGATCACCGAGGGCGGCGCCGACTTCAAGCTCCGCAGCGGCGAGCAGGCGACCGGCTTCGTCTACACCGGCGGCGACCTGCACGACGAGCAGGTCGATGTGATCGGCCCGGGCTCGCTCGAAGGCCAGGACTTTCCCTTCTCCGAGATCGATCCCGCGGCGGTCGACAAGATCGTCTCCGGCGTGAAGCAGCAGTCCGGAGTGAGCGACCTGAAGGTGACCGTGATGATGCTCGAGAAGAGCGCCGTCGACGGCCGGCTCAAGTGGACGATCAACGCCGAGGGTGGCGGCCGCACGGGCCTCGTCTACAACGCCGAGCCCGACGGCTCGAGCGTGACCTCGCCCCTGGGCGACATCGCGGGGTCGGGATCGGGCTCGGGCTCTGGCACCTCCGGCAGCTCGGCCACCAACACCTCCGCCTCGGAGGGCGGTGTCACCACGCCGAGCGGCAAAACGCCCGCCGAGATCGCCCAGTGCGTGCAGGCCGCGGGCACCGACGTCTCGAAGATCCAGGCCTGCGCGAAGTAGCTCTCAGACATTTCTCAGGCGATCCCGCCAGCATGGGCCCGTGCGCGTACTGGTCGTAGACGACGAGCCCCAGCTCCGGCGTGCCCTCGAGCGGGCGCTGAAGCTGGAGGGCTACGACGTGGAGCTCGCAGCCGACGGCGAGGAGGCGCTCGGATCGGTCGGCTCGGGCTCGCCGCTGGACGCGATCGTCCTCGACGTCCTGATGCCGAAGCGCGACGGGCTCGAGGTCTGCCGGGAGCTGCGCGCTCGAGGCGACCGCACCCCGGTCCTGATGCTGACCGCCCGGGACGCCGTCCAGGACCGGGTCGACGGCCTCGACGCGGGCGCCGACGACTACGTGGTCAAGCCGTTCGCCCTCGAGGAGCTGCTCGCCCGGCTGCGGGCGCTGCTGCGCCGTACGAACGGCGAGCCCGCCGAAGAGCTGAGCTACGCGGACCTGACGCTGGACCCCGCCACGCGCGAGGTGAAGCGCGGCGAGCGGCCAATCGAGCTGACCAAGACCGAGTTCGCCCTGCTCGAGCACCTGCTGCGCAACCCGCGCCTGGTGCTCACCCGCTCCCAGCTCTTCGAGGCGGTCTGGGGCTACGACTTCGGGCCGCGCTCGAACTCGCTCGAGGTCTACGTCGGCTACCTGCGCCGCAAGACGGAGGAGGGCGGCGAGCCGCGGCTGATCCAGACGGTGCGCGGGGTCGGGTACTCGCTGCGCGAGAAATGACCCTGCGGCGCCGGCTCGCGCTGCTCTCGGCAGTGGCGGTCGCGGTCACGGTGCTGCTCGCCTCGGCGCTCGTCTACGTCCTCGTCCGTGACCGGCTGCGCGGCGACATCGACAACGACCTGCGCCACCAGGCCGACGTGGTCACCCAGAGGGCGCAGCAGGTGGCGCCGCTGATCGCGGGCTCGGCCCAGGGACAGGTGACGATCGGCACCGGACAGGGGCCCGCCCTCTCCCAGAACGGCAAGCCTCCGCCGTTCCCGCCCGGTCCCCAGCCGACGGCCAAGGGGAAGAAGGCCGCCAAGAAGAGGCCCGAGGCCGGCAACCGGGTCTTCCTGCAACGGGCGGTCCCGACCCCGGGACCGGGCGCACCCCCGTCCCTGGCCCAGCTGATCGGGCCCGATGGCGCGCCCATCACGGATGTCGGCTCGAGCTTCCAGATCCCGGTGTCGAGCACCGAGCGGACGCTCGCGATCGACGGAGGCGCCGCCCAGTTCAGCGACGTGGACTCGCACGGCACCTCGTTCCGCGTGTTGACCCAGCCGCTGCCGGAGGGCGGCGCGATCCAGGTGGCCCGCTCGCTCGAGGAGACCGATCACACCCTCAACACGCTGATCATCATCCTGGCCGCAGTGAGCGCCGGCGGCATCGCGCTGGCGGCGGCGCTCGGCCCGGTGGTGGCGCGAACCGCGCTGGCCCCGGCCGGCGACGTCTCCGACGCCGCCGAGGAGGTCGCCCGCACCCACGACCTCACCCACCGGATCGAGGTCCGCGGCGACGACGAGCTCGGCCGGCTCGCAGCCAGCTTCAACGAGATGCTCGCCGCGCTCGAGCGCTCCGAGGCGGCCCAGCGCCGACTGGTCGCCGACGCCTCACATGAGCTGCGCACGCCGCTCGCCACGCTGCGCACCAACATCGAGACGCTGGGGCGCACCGAGAACCTCGACCCCGAGGAGCGCAAGCGCCTGCTTGCGGATATCACGCAGGAGCTGGAGGAGATGAGCGAGCTGGTCGGGGACGTCGTGGAGCTGGCGCGGGCGCCGGGCCAGGACGCGATCGCCCGGCAGGACGTCGCCCTCGAAGAGCTCACCCGCGACGCGATCGAGCGGGCGCAGCGCCGCGCCCGCGACATGCGGTTCGCCGAGGACCTCCACCCCTCACTGGTCCATGCCGACGCCCAGCGGCTCGGCCGCGCGATCTCGAACATGCTCGACAACGCCTGCAAGTGGAGCCCGCCCGGCGGGGAGATCGAGGTGAGGGTCGACGGTGGCCGCGTCACGGTTCGCGACCATGGCCCGGGCTTCCCCGCCGGCGACCTCGACAAGGTCTTCGACCGCTTCTGGCGCGCGGACGAGGCCCGCGGCAAGCCCGGCTCCGGCCTCGGCCTGGCGATCGTGCAGCGGGTCGCCGACGAGCACGACGGCAGCGCGCGAGCCTCCAACGCGGAGGACGGCGGCGCGGTGGTCAGCCTCGAGCTGCCGGAGATCGACCAGACCGAACCGATCTGAGCGCCAGCTCGAGCTCGAAGCGGGCGTCCGGGTCGGCCAGCTCATCGCCGAAGAGCTCGCGCAGCCGGCCGAGCCGGTAGCGGATCGTCTGCGGGTGGAGGTGGAGCGCGCGGGCCATCGCGGCCGCGTTGCCGCCGTGCTGGACGTAGGCGAGGGCCGTCTCCTCCATTCGGGCTCTCCCGGCCGGCGTGAGATCGTCGAGCGGCGCGAGCCGCTTCGCCCTCAGGCGCTCGGCGAGGCCGCCGGAATCGAAGAGAAGTAGAGCGGCCAGATGCTCCTCGGCGTAGAGCGGGCCGTCGGCCTCGATCGCCCCCGCCTCGACGGCGCGGAGGGCCACCACTGCAATCGACCAGGCGCCGACGAGCTCCGCGCGCGGGACGGTGGGTCCGATCGCCGCTCTGATGTCGTGCGTCGCCTGCCTCAGCTCCGAGGTGCGCGGTGAGGACACGAGCGCGCAGCCGATTCCGCCCACGCTCGCGACCAGCGCGTCCGCCGAGAGGCGGCGGCCCACCCGCGCCAGGTCCTCCTCCGCGACGGCGAGCGGCGCGGCGCTTCGGGCCAGCCTCCAGCCCGCGGCCTGAGCCGCCGAACGGATCTCCGCGTCGGGCGGCTGGGGATCGCGGAGCAGCAACTCGAGGAGCTCGCGGCGGCGGCGCTGGCGCTCGCCCTCCTGCTCGCGCTGGGCCTGCGCGTACCCCTCGACCGAGTCCGCCGAGAGCTCGTCGATGTAGGCGAAGATCGCCTCGGCGAGCAGGCCGAGCTCCTCCGGATCCGCGCCCCTGCGCCGCGCGGCGGCGGAGACCCGGCGCCAGGCGACCCGCGCGCCCACCCGGTAGGCGGACTGGAGCGCATCCAGCGTCCGCCCCTCGCGGTGCTCGGCCCGGCCGAGCCCCACATATACGTCGCGTCCGGGCTCGCGCCCGCCCGCCGGATCGCGAATCAGCTCCACGAACTGGCGCAGCGCCTCGGTCACGCCGGTGCGGATCGCCACGCCGAAGGCGCCCTCCAACGGGCGGGCGTATTCGGGCACCTCCCTGCCGATCGTCTCGAGGATCTCCTCGGTCGCGGCGGGCAGCTCGGGCTCGATCGCGTCGGCGAGGGCGGGCGAGAGCGCGTGCCAGGGCTCGGTCGGGGCTGTTTTTGTCATTTGATTGACAAGAAAACGGTGGAAGAGTTGGGTTTCAGGCTAACTCTTTGTGTGTCGTCCTGCCTACGCTGATCTCGTGACGCGTGTCAGCAAGATCGTCAACCTCGGCGCCATGGTGGTGCCCTTCGCCGCCACCGTCGCGGCGATCGTCCTGCTCTGGGGCAGCCTGGTGAGCTGGCACGACCTGGCGCTGCTGGCGGTCATGTACTTCGCCACGGCGGGCGGGATCACGGTCGGCTTTCACCGCATGCTCACCCACCGCTCCTTCCGGACCCACAAGCCGACCGAGTACGCCTTCGCGGCCTTCGGCTCGATGGCCGTGCAGGGCCCGGTGATCGCCTGGGTCGCCGACCACCGCAAGCATCACGCGCACACCGACGTCGAGGGCGACCCGCACAGCCCCCACGTCGGGCACGGCGACGGCGTGATCGGGGTGCTGCGCGGCCTCTGGCACGCCCACATGGGCTGGCTGCTCTCCGAGCACGGCCGCGCCGAGTGGAAGCGCTACGCCCCCGACCTCTACGAGGACCCGGGCATGCGGCTGATCAACCGGCGGTTCGTGTCGCTGGTCATGCTCGGCCTCGCCATTCCCGCGGTGGCCGGCTATCTGCTCACCGGCACCCTGCTCGGGGCCGCGACCGGACTGCTCTGGGGCGGCCTGGTCCGCGTCTTCTTCGTCCACCACGTGACCTGGAGCGTCAACTCGATCTGCCACTTCCTGGGATCGCGCCGCTTCGAGGTGGACGACCGGTCAACGAACGTCTTCTGGCTCGCCCTTCCCTCGCTCGGCGAGTCCTGGCACCACAACCACCACGCCTTCCCCCGCTCCGCGGTGCATGGCCTGCGCCGCTGGGAGCTCGACCCCTCGGCCCTCTTGATCGCCGGGATGGAGCGGGTCGGCCTCGCCTGGAACGTGATCCGGATCGCGCCGGAGCGCCAGGCGGCCAAGGCGATCGGCTCCGCCCGTGCCTCGGGCGCCGAAGCTCAAGCCGCTTCTTAGCCCGGTCTCAGCCTCCTCTCATACCCGGCTGGCTTGATGGTCCCCGAGCCCGGTTGATCCGGGAAGCGACGGACAGGAGTGGATATGAAGGAGAAGAGGAAGAGAGGGCTGACCATCAGGCTCGGACCCCTCGGACTGTCCCTGCTGGCGGCCGCGATCACGGCGGTTGGCGTGGCCGCCGTCTCGATGGCGGACAGCGGCAGCGGCAATGCGAGCAAGGGAAGCGGCTCGGCGACCTTCTCGGCGCCGGGGCCGCGCGGCGGCGTCGGAGTGATGACGTTCCGCGGTCCCAACCTCTCTGCCGCCGACAGGCAGAAGATGGAGGACTTCCGGAAGTGCATGGAGGACAACGGCGCCCCGGCGCCTCCGGATCCGGGCAAGATTGACCGCAGCAATCCGCCGAAGCCGCCGAGCGCGGCCGACCGGGAGAAGATCCAGAAGGCCTATGAGGCCTGCAAGGACAAGCTCCCGACCGACATGCAGCACGCCGGACCTCCCGGCATCGCCAGGTTCAAGTGCGGTCCGCCTCCGGGCGCGCCGGCGCCGGGCAAGGAGCAGGGACAGAACCAGAACCAGAGCAACGACTCGGGCACCAGCTCGAGCGGCTCGAGCTCCTGACCAAGACTCGTCCGAACACACAACACGGCGTCACCCTGACGCCTCCATAGATCCCCCCAGCGAGCGGGCCCCTCTGAGCGGGGCCCGTTCGTATTCTCGGGACGGCTTCGCCATAAGATCGCGGCCACAAGCGGCCGCCCCACATAAGTCGCTCCGGCCTTCGGCCTTCGCTCCAAAGTGGAGCGGCCTGGTGGCCGCTACACGGGCAGATCCACCGACTCCAGCGCCGCCGAGATCTCCGAGTAGGCCGTGACGCTCGCGACCTTGCGGTCGCGCTGCTCCAGGACGTGGGCGAGCGGGACGTCGAGCTCGTCGCCGCTCTCCTTCTCGGTGATCTGGAGGCGGCCGAGGACGACCCAGCGGCCGTCGGCGGCGGCGCGCAGGCCCTCGGGCTTGAACGCGTCGGCCTCGAAGAGCTCCTCCATGTCGCTGCGCCAGTTCTTGAAGCCGCGCACTCCCTTGTAGGTCTTGCCGTCTATGAAGACGGTTTCCATGCGGATCTGGAAGTCCGGATGCAGCAGAGCCTCAAGTCCGGCGCCGCCACGGTCGAATTCGTCATATATGCGCCTCACCGCATCCAGCGCAGTGCCGGTGTCGGCCTCCTCCATCGCCGCGTTGAATTGACGCTCGAGCGTCTCGACGTCGTGCTGGTCGTACATTTGCTGGCCCTCAGTATTTCCCCAGTAGTGCGGATGACGCCGCGCGGTAGCCCGGGGAAGCTATCGGAGCCATCGCGAAGGGAACTTCCAGCGTGATGTGGGAGAAAGCGCCGGCGGAGGCCGGCGACGTCGCTGAGCAGGAAATCCGGAGCCGGCTCGACTCGATCGGAGTCGGTCTCTGGCTCTCGGTCATCGTCTGCCTCGGCGCGGGCGCCTACGCGCTGCACACCTGGAGCGGGCCCCATCGAGATCTGATCGTCGCCGCGAGCGTCGTCGGGCTCCTCAGCGTCCCCCTGATCCTGGCGCTGCCCGGCGAGCGAATCGTCCGCAGCCGGTACTCCGACCTCTTCTTCGTCGCCTGGTCGTTCGCGGACATCCTCCTGATCGCGACGATCGCCGGGCTGGACGGGGGATCGACCAGCCCGTTCATCCTGCTGCTGGTCCTCCCCTTCCTGTTCGCCTCACTCTCCTACACGCCCCGCGCGATCGCGGCGGTTGGGTTCATGGACCTGACGGCCCTCTTCGTCCTCGCGTTCGCCGTCGGAGGCGGCCTGCCGCTCGGCGGCTTCGGCCTGTTCGCGATGGTCTGCGTCGGCCTGATGGGCACCTGGGAGGCTCACAACCTGGCGAGGCAGCGCAACGCGCTCAGCGAGACGGCCGCGGCGCGAGCCCGCAGCGAGGAGACGAGTCGCCAGCTGACCCGCCAGCAGACGGCGGTGGCGCAGTTCGGGCAGCTCGCCCTGGAGGGGACGGACATCGACGCGCTCACCGATGAGGCGACGGCCCTGATGAAACGGGTGCTCGACCTCGACATCGGGGGCGTCCTCAAGCTGCTGCCCGGCGGTGATGAGCTGCTGCTGATCTCGGGCGTCGGGCTCCCCGAGGGGGACGTCGGCAAGGTGCGGGTGCCGACGGGACACCAGTCCCAATCCGGATACGCGCTCGCCACCGGCCTGCCGATCGTTGTCGACGACTGGCGAACGGAGAATCGCTTCCGGGAGTCGAAGCTGCAGGCGGACGCGGGGATGCGCAGCGCCGCAATCGTCCTGATTCGCGCGAAGGGAGACCCCTACGGCGTGCTCGGGGTCGGATCCCGCATCGCTCGCAAGTTCAGCCAGGACGACGTCTCCTTCATGCAGGCGATCGCGAACGTCCTCGCCAACGCAATCGAGCGGCGCCGCACCGAGGAACGGACCCAGCACGAGGCGCTCCACGACCCGCTCACCGGCCTGCCGAACCGCAACCTCTTCCTCGACCGGCTGCAGCACGCCCTCTCGGTCGCCGCCCGGCGCCGGACCTCGATGGCGGTCCTCTTCCTCGACCTCGACCAGTTCAAGGTCGTCAATGACAGCCTCGGGCACGCCGCCGGCGACGAGCTGCTCGGGGCGGTCGCCCCGCGGATCGAGCAGGCATTGCGCCCGGGTGACACCGTGGCGCGGTTCGGCGGCGACGAGTTCGCCGTCCTCGCGGAGGACATCGGCAATGAGCGCGGCGCGACCCGGATCGCCGAGCGCATCGCGGAGGCACTGGCCCGCCCGTTCGTCCTGCGCGAGCGCGAGCACTTCGTCAGCGCCAGCGTCGGCATCGCCATCGGCGACGGCCACGAGGCGCCCGAGGCCGTGATCCGCGACGCCGACTCCGCCCTCTACCGCGCCAAGGAGCGCGGCCGCGGCGGCTACGAGATCTTCGACGAGGTCATGCGCTCCCGCGTGATCGAGCACATGCAGATCGAGAACGACCTGCGGCGCGCGATCCAGCGCCAGGAGCTCGAGCTCCACTACCAGCCCGTGATCAAGCTCAGCGACGGCTCGATCGTCGCCCTGGAGGCGCTGCTGCGCTGGAACCATCCCGCGCGCGGGCTGATCGGCCCCCTCGGCTTCATCCCGGTCGCGGAGGAGTCCCGCCTGATCGTGCCGATCGGGCGCTCGGTGATCGAGCAGGCCTGCCGCCAGGCGGCGACCTGGCAGGAGCTGCACCCGGACTCCGCGCCGGTCTCGGTCGCGGTCAACCTCTCCGCGCGGCAGATCGCCGACCCGGATCTCCTCTCCCACATCGAGGGATCGGTGCGGGCGAACCGGATCGACCCATCGAGCCTCTGGCTGGAGCTGACCGAAACGACCCTCCTTGACGACACCGCCTTCGTCGAGCGCACCCTCGAGTCGCTGAAGGGTCTCGGCGTCCGTCTCGTCCTGGACGACTTCGGGGTCGGCTTCTCCTCGCTCGGCTACCTGAAGCGCCTGCCGCTCTCGATGATCAAGCTCGATCGCAGCTTCGTGGAGAACCTCACCGAGGGCTCGCACGACGCCGCGATCGTACGCGCGGTCAACGAGATGGCCGACACCATCGGCATCGGCGTGGTCGCCGAGGGCGTGGAGACCGAAGAGCAGGTGCAGATGGCGAGCGCGCTCGGCTGCGGCTTCGCCCAGGGCTTCCACTTCTCGGAGCCGGTGCCGGTCTCGCACGTCGAGGCCCTGCTCGAGCAGCCGATGCCCTCCATTCGCTGATCCGCGAAACTGACCCGGTGGCAAGCCCCGGCTTCTTCGAGCGGACCCTGGCGAGGGCCCGTGCACGCACCCTGGATGAGCGTCTGCTCGCGGGCGCGCGTCCCGAGGAGAGCCGCCTGACCATGGCCCGGAGCGCCGAGCTCCTCGAGCCCCACAACCGGTCAGAGGTGGCCGGGGCGTTGAGGGACATGCTGGACGCGGCGGAGCACGCCAGGCGGAATTACCTGAGGGCTCAGCTCACCCTCAGGGAGTTCGACCTGGTGAAGGCCAGAACGCAGATCAGGGACCTCGCCGACGCGCTCGAGGGGAACGCGCCGGCCAACCCGCGAGGCGTGATCCTGGCGGATCGGCTGGTACGCGACGGCAACTCGCCGATGTACTGGCCGTCCGAGGAGAGCGTCGAGGCGGCGGTGAGGGAGGCGCGCGCCGCGCTCGATCTCAGCTAGTTCCCTGCCCCTCGGCGAGTACCATGTCTTGACCTCAGTTGTCCGAAGGGGGAACGCATGTCGGCAACTCCAAGCGCAGATATTCCGCATTTCGAGATCGACTCGGGGCCCGGCCCGGACGACGTGTATTTGGTCCGCGTCAGGGGCGAGGTCGACATGTCGCATGAGGACGAGCTGCGGGGCGAGCTCCGAAACGCCGTCGCCGCCGGCTCCAATGGGATCGTGGTCGACCTGACGGAATGCGAGTTCATCGACTCCAGTGGCGTCCGCGCCCTGCTGCTCTCCCGCGAGGCCCAGAACTCCGAGGAGGAGGAGGACTCCGAGCACCTCGCCGTCGCGGCCTCCAGCGAGCAGATCCTCCGCATCCTCGGCGTGATGGGCATCGACCGGGTGATCCCGATCCGGCCGACGGTCGAGGAAGCCGCGGCCGCGATCACCGGCTGACCCAGGCAATGCACGACATCGCCGAGTTCCTGGGGGGGCGCGATCCCTTCAGCGGGCTCGACGAAGCGGCCCTCGAGGCGATCGCATCGAGGACCGAGGTGGAGTTCTTCCCGGCCGGGACGATGATCGTTCCCCAGGGGCGCCTCTCGCAGGACCGGATCAGGGTGATCAGGCGGGGCTCCGTCGAGCTGGTCGACCGCGACGCGGTCGTCGACCTGCTGGCCGAGGGCGAGATGTTCGGGCACCCGTCGGTCCTCTCCGGCCTGCCGGCGAAGTACGGGGCCAGAGCCCGTGAGGACTCCCTCTGCTACTCACTGCCGGCGGAGGAGGTGATCCCCCTCCTCGGCCGCCCCTCGAGCCTGCGCTTCCTCACCCGCTCGCTGCTGGCGCCAACCGGGCGGGCCGCGGGAAACGAGGTCGCGCCTCCCAGCCCCGAGGTCGCCCAGCAGCCGGCGGCAGCCCTGGTGCGCCGCCCGCCGGTCGTCTGCCGGCCCGAGACGAGCCTGCGCGAGGCCGCTCGGCTGATGAACGCGGAGCAAACGAGCTTCGTCCTGGTCGAGCTAGGCGACGCCGGCTTCGGGATCGTCACCGACCGCGACCTGCGCGCGGGCGTGGTGGCCGGCCCGCTCTCGCCGGACGATCCGGTCAGGGAGGCCATGACCACGCCCGTCATCGGCGTCGGGGCCGACCAGACGGGCGCGGACGTGATGCTGGCGATGCTCGACAACGACATCCGGCACGTCCCCGTCTTCTCGGCGCGATCCGAGGTGCTCGGCGTGATCGCGGGGATCGACCTCGTGGCCGCGGAGACCAGCTCGCCCTTCGTGTTGCGCCGGGGCATCGCCAGGGCGAAGAACAAGCGGGAGTTGAGCGAGGCCGCCGGGCGCCTGCGCTCGACCGTGATCGCGCTGCGGCGGGCGGAGCTCGCGCCGCCACAGATCAGCGAGGTGATCTCCGCGGTCGCGGACGGCCTGATCGTGCGGATGATCGAGCTCGCGATCGAATCCGAGGGCCCGCCTCCGGCGGAGTTCTGCTGGATGTCGCTCGGCAGCCACGGCCGGCGCGAGCCCGTCCCCTCCTCCGACGTCGACTCCGGCATGGCCTGGCGGGATGCCCCCGAGCACGACACCCTCCCCGAGGCGAGGCGTCACCGCGCCTCCGCCCGGACCGGCGAGTACATGCGGGGAATCGCCGCGAGCGTCGCCGATTGCGTCCGGGTGGTCGGCTGGCGTCTCGACCCACACGGGGTGACGGCTTCCGGCGCCTTCTCGGCGAGCTCGATCGAGGACTGGCGGCGAGCGATCGAGCGCTGGCTCGCCCATCCCACCGACAACCGGGTGCTGATCGCAACCTCCGTCCTGCTCGACGGCCGCGTCGTCTATGGCCCGCAGCGCGGCCTCGACGTCAAGCAGCTGCTCTTCGAGACCGGGTCGAGGGAGATCCTGGAGCGCTGGATGCTGCGGCTGGCCCTGGCCGCCAAACCCCCGACGGGCTTCATGCACGACATCGTCGTCGAGGGCTCCGGCGAGCGGAAGGGGACGTTCGACATCAAACACGGCGGGCTGCTCCCGATCGTCGACCTGGCGCGTTACGCGGCCCTGCGGGCGGATGTCCGCGCCACCCCCACCCTCGAACGGCTCCGGCTGGCCGCGGCCGACGGAATCCTCCAGCCCACCGAGGCCCGGATCCTCGAGGAGGCCTACGAGCTCTTCAGCGCGCTGAGGCTCGAGCACCAGGTCGGGCAGCTCGAACAGGGCCAGGCGCCGGATGACCGGATCGACCCGAAGCGGCTCGACCCCCTCACCCGGCGATACCTGCGCGACGCCTTCAGGGAGGTCGCGGCGGTACAGCGCTCCATGACCAGCCAGCTCTCACCGCGTTAGCCGTGGGCGAACCCAGCTCAGCCGCCGCGCGGGCCTACCGGGAGACGCCGATGCCGGGCGCGAGCACGCGCTGGCGAGAGGCGAGCTTCGCCGTGGTCGATTTCGAGACGACCGGCCTCGATCACTCTGGCGACGAGATCGTCTCCTTCGCCACCGTGACGGTGACCGAGGGAAGAGTCAGCCTCGCGGATGCCCGCTACGAGCTGGTGCGGCCACGCCGGATGCCGGACGCCGAGTCGATCCGCATCCACGGCCTGCGTGAGGCGGATCTGGAGAAGGCCGCTCCCCTTCGAGAGCACCTCGACGGCCTGCTCGAGGGGATCACGGGGCGCCCGATCGTCGCCCACGTCGCGGCCGTCGAGCGTGGCTTCCTCGGAGCGGCCCTGGCGGAGCACGGACTCGAGTTGCTCAACCCGCTGATCGATACGGCGGCGCTCGATCGCGAGCTGCGACGCCTGCGCCGGCACCCGCCGGCGGAGCGCGACCCGATCGGCCTCTCGGCGATGGCGCGCGAGCTCGGCCTGCCCGTCCACCGCCCGCATCACGCCGACGGCGACGCGCTCACCACCGCCCAGGCCTTCATCGCGCTGGTCGCCCACCTCGAGGAGTTCGGGCCGCAGACCGTCGGGTCGCTCGTGCGCATCTCGTCTCCCGAGCGGGACAGGCCGGCCCTATCGGGGCTGCTCGGCCGATTGGGCCTCGGTCGCCGCTCCGCCTAGACGATACGTACAAGATCCGGCGAACCTCATCAATTTGCGGAAATCGGGCTTGACGTGTGTCCGCATTCGCACATAGGGTGCCCGCATTCCGGCACATAGGGTCCGACCGCAAGGAAGCGACCGGACCGCGACGGAGGGAGAAGAGCAGTGACTCCACCTGAGGGCATTTCCGACGTGGATCAGACCCGGGCGGACGAGCAGCGACTTGCGGAGCTCGGCTACAAGCAGGAGCTCTCGCGAGGTTGGAGCGCGTTCACCAACTTCGCCATCTCGTTCACCATCATCTCGGTCCTTGCAGGGACGTTCACGACGTTCTCGTTCGCCTGGCTGCACGGCGGACCCTCCATGGCCTCGATCGGCTGGCCCGTGATCTGCTTCTTCGTGATCATGGTCGGGCTCTCCATGGCGGAGCTGACTTCGAGGTACCCGACGGCGGGCGGCCCGTACTGGTGGGCGCACGACCTCGGCGGGAAGGGCTGGAGCTGGATGACCGGCTGGTTCAACATCGTCGGCCTGGTCGGGATCGTCGCCTCCGTCGCCTACGGCTGCGCGTTCTTCCTCTGGAACCTGCTCAACCTCTACGGGCTGAGCATCTTCGGGGTCGACTTCGGCGACACCGAGCACATCCTCGGGGAGACCTGGCTGCTCTTCTTCATCATCCTGCTGCTCTACACGGTGGTGAACATCTTCGCCGACCGGGTCCTGGCGTTGATGAACAACATCTCCGTCGGGTGGCACCTGCTCGGGGTGGCGGTGATCATCGCGCTGCTGGTGTTCGTGCCGGATCACCACCAGAGCACGAGCTTCGTCTTCGGCGCACGCTTCAACGAGAGCGGCACGCTGGGCGGCGATAACAGCGGCCTCGGCTTCTGGTTCCTGGTCGCGCCGGTCGGCTTCCTGCTCGGGATGTACACGCAGACCGGCTACGACGCCTCCGCCCACACCGCCGAGGAGACACACGGCGCCGCGATCAGCGCCGCTCAGGGCGTCTGGCGCTCGATCTTCTTCTCGGCGATCATCGGCTGGCTCGTACTGCTCGCCTTCCTCTACGCCGCCAATGACGTCGGCGCCGTGAACGATTCGGGTGGCGCCGTCTTCGGCATCTTCAACTCGGCGCTCGATCCATGGGCCGCCAAGCTGGTGGTGCTGATCGCGACCGTCGGCCAGTTCTTCTGCGGAGCGGCGGGCCTGACCAGCGCCTCGCGGACCTGGTACGCGTTCTCGCGTGACCGGGCGATCCCGGGCTGGGCCGTATTCCGTCGCGTCAATCGCGACCGGGTGCCGTTCAACGCGGTGATCGCGGTCTCGGTGTTCTCGTTGATCATCGCGATCCCGGCCCTGTTCGGGAAGAACGACATTCCGTTCGCGTTCTTCGCGCTGACCGGGATCTGCACCGTCGGCCTCTACCTCGCGTACATCATCCCGGTGTTCCTGCGGCTGCGGGCCGGCGACTCGTTCGAGACGGGCCCCTGGAACCTCGGCCGTCGCTATCGCGTGATCAACGTCCTGGCCATCGCCTTCGTGGTCGTCGTGGTCTACGCGCTCGATCTGCCGTACGACCCGACGGGGCTGCCCTGGAATGAGTCATTCGATGCCGCGAACGTGAACTACACGCCGTTCGCGATCATCCTGCCGCTGATCTTCGGCGTCTGGTATCTGGTCTCCGCGAAGAACAAGTACCAGGGTCCGGTCAGCACACTGGAGGAAGACGTCGTCACGCGCGACTAGGAAAGGCGAGTGCAAGCGATGAACGAATCGAACAAGACCGTCGGTGAGAAGGATCTGGCGATGGCGATCGGGATTCTCGGCTTGATCGCCTTGGCCGCGATCATCATCGAGATCGTCACCTGACAGCGCTCCACAGGCGGACGCCGCAGCTGCGCGGCCGCCCACGCCCAAAGGGACGTGGGGTATGCGCCGCCCACTCGACCCGCGTTTAGCGCGGGTCGAGTGCTTTCAGTACCGCTGTCGAGGACTATGGTCTCGCGCTGGTGAACGAGAACAGCCACAGCTACCGCTCCCATCTGCAGAGTGCGGTGGCGACCAGCGCGGCCCCCTACGGGTACACGCTGACGATCTGGACCTCTGGTGCTGTCACCACCCACGCTCGCGGCGTCCCCACGGCCTGGGAGGCGCTTCTCTTCCTGGCCGGCGCGGTGCTCGGCTTCGGGGTGACCGCCGCCCTCGCCTACGGACGACCGAGCGAGATCCTGTCCCCGAGGGAACACGGCTCCGTCCGCCTCTGGGGCGGCTTCCACCTCGTCTCGGTGGGCCTCGCGATCGGCGCCGCCGCGCTGGTCACCGCCGTGGTGAAGGATCCGGTGGCCTGGATGATCGTCGGCTTCGTGGCGACCCTCGTCTACCTCGTGGTGATCGCCGCGCAGTTCACGCTGGCGGACTCGCACGACCGCTGACGCCGGCGCGAGCGCGGACGCGGCTACCTCGGGTCGAGCGCCTCGGTCGCCTTGACGAAGGCCTGCCAGCGCTCGTGCTCGGCCGAGCGCCAGTCCTCGTCGCGCTCGGGCTCGACGCGCCGGTCCGGAGGCAGCATCTCCGGCAGGTCCGTGAGTGAGGAGATCACCCCCGCGCCCACGCCCGCCAGGGCGGCGGCCCCGAGCACCGTGGCGTCCGCCCCGGCGGCCTCGACCGGCGCGCCGATCATGTCGGCCTGAAGCTGCAGCAGCAGCGGCTCGTTGGTGAGGCCGCCGTCGACGCGGAGCGTCTCGACCGGCGAGGTCTCCTTGATCGCGGCGACCACGTCGGCGACGCGCCACGCGATGCCCTCGAGCGCCGCGCGTGCGACGTTCTCGCGCGTGCTGCCGCCGTAGATCCCGGAGATCACCGCGCGCGCGTTCGGGCGCCACCAGGGCGCCCCGACGCCGGCCAGGCCCGGCAGCACCCGGGCGCCGGCGGAGCTCTCGGCCTCGCGGGCGAGCTCGCTGAGCTCGGGCGGGCTGCCGGCGATGCCGAGCTGGTTGCACATCCACTCGAGCATCGCGCCGGCGGCGAAGACACCGCCGTCCAGGGCGTACTCGAGCTTGCCGCCGATGCTCCAGGCGACCGTCGGAAGCAGACCGCCCGCGGGCTTCGGGACATCCTCGCCGACGTGGGCGAGGACGAAGACGCCGGTCCCATAGGTCGCCTTCACCCGGCCCGGTTCGACACAGGCGGCGCCCGCCAGCGCGGCCTGCTGGTCGACGACCTGCCCGCGGAAGGGCAACTCCACCGGCCAGCTCTCATGATGCAGCGTGCCGAGGTCACCCGCGGTGTCGCGGATCTCCGGGAGCACGTCCATGGGGATGCCGAAGATCTCGCAGAGGCGCTCATCCCAGCCGGGTCTGTCGATCCGCTGGAGCTGGGTCCGCGACGCCGTCGCCGGCTCGGTCGCGAATCCGGCCCCGAGACGGTCGCAGAGGAAGGAGTCGACGGTGCCCATCCGCAGCCGGCCGTCGTCCCGCGCCCGCTTGACGTCGTCGTTGTTCTTCAGCAGCCAGGCCAGCTTCGCGGCCGAGAAATAGGGGTCGAAGGGGAGCCCGCTGAGCTCCTTGACCTCGTCCTCGTCCCCGGTGAGGGTGTCCAGGATCTCCTGTGAGCGCTTGTCCTGCCAGACCACGATCGGGCTGAGCGGCTTGCCCGTCTCGGAGTCCCAGGCGAGCACCGACTCGCCCTGGTGGTCGAGCCCGCAGGCGGCCACCTCACCGTCGGCGCTCTCGAGGAGCTCGGCGACGGCTTCGGTGACGGCCGCGACGACCTCCTCGCCGTCCTGCTCGACCCAGCCCTCCTCAGGGTGGCGGTTGACCTTGTCGCGGCGCGCTTCCCCGACCGGCTGCAGCCGCTGGTCGAAGAGCGCCGCCTTCACGCCGGTGGTCCCCTCGTCGATGCCGAGCAACATCCCGTCGCTCATGGGGAGACCCTATTTCACCGCGACGATCACGGGGCCCGCATCTGGATCAACTTGAGAGGTCCATTTGGCCGAAATGTATGACGAGCGTCCCGGGACCAGGCGGCCGACACGACCGGTCCAAAGCTCTCGTCCTCCCTGGCGAACCTGGATCCGGGCCCGTGAGACGAACTCCCGCGAGCGCATCAGGAGACGATCGCGGGCCGGCGGGTGCCCGGTCGCGAGCAGAAGACCCGGCGCCACCCAGGCGAGCGGGCTCCGGGCCGTGACCCTGACCTGGGACGGCCACTCTCCCGGCCCGCGCAGGTAGGCCGCCACCGACGGGGCCACGTGGCGGCCGTCCAGGGCGCAGACGTCTGCCGTCTCGGCCGGATGAAGCAGGTTCCCGGCGGCGAAGACCCCTTGGCGAGTGGTCCGCAGCGCCGGGTCCACGAGCGGGCCGAGGCTGCCGGGATCGAGCTCGCAGCCGGCCATCACCGCCAGCTCGTGGTCGGGGATCCAGTCGGCGGTGAAGATCACCAGGTCGCAGTCGACGGTGCGGGTGCGGCCGGAGTCGAGCTCCGTCAGCTCGACCGACTCGACGCGCTCGGCGCCGTGGATCGCGCTGACCTTCGTCCGCGTCCAGACCGGCGCGCGGTAGCGAACGGCCGCGCCGACGCGGAAGCTCCGCAGCGACTGGTGGCGCGGGAGGTCGGTGACCAGTCCGGCCACCGAGGCGCCGCCGTGCGCGAGGGTGGCGACCGCCGAGAAGCTGACGTGCTCGGCGCCGACGATCACCGCCCTCCGCCCCACCCTCTGGCCGCGCAGGTGGACGAGCTGCTGGAGCGTCGCGGTGTTCATCACGCCCGCCGGCCGCGATCCGGGAACGAGACGGGCCGACCGGGGGCGCTCGCGGCAACCCGTGGCGAGCACGACCGCCGGCGGCTCGATCTCCCAGCGGCCATGCGGTCCCGTCAGCTTCAGCGACCGAGCGCCCTCCCACTCGGTGACCATCGTCTCCGCGAGGACCTCGACTCCGGCCGCCTCCGCCAGCTCGCGGTAGCGAGCGGCGTACCGCGGTCCCGAGAGCACGGTCCGCAGATCCCGCAGGCCGAAGCCGGTGTGATCGGAGTGGCGCGGGATGCCGCCGGCCTCGCGCTCGCGCTCGATCACGGTCACGGGCGAGATGCCGAGCTCCCGAAGCCCGATCGCGGCCGCCAACCCGGAGGGTCCGCCGCCGACGATGACCGGGCCGTCATCGATCGCCATCGTCATCACCACCCCCGGGGTCAGGTCTTGCATTCATACATTCCGCGACCTCGGCGCCGCAGAAGAAACCCTGGCAGCGGCCCATCAGCGCCCGCGTCCGGCGGCGGAGCCCATCGAGGTCGTCGGGCGGGATCGGGCTGCGGAGCGCTGCGTCGATCTCCCCGCGGGTCACGCGCTCGCAGAAGCAGACGATGCGCCCACCCTCCTGGTACGGACGCTCCCCGAACTCGCCAATGTTGGGCATCCGCAGGCCCACCCGCCGCGGCGTGGACGCGAGGTCGAGCCCGGCGTCACCCAGAGCCTCCCGCACCCACTCCGCGATCGCCAGGGAGCCGGTGATGCCGGTGGAGCGGATCCCGCCCGCGCAGACATAGCGCTGAGCCGAGTGGCCGGTGAGCTGGTAGTCGCGGTGCTCGGTCGCAGCCCGCAGCCCCACGTAGGTGGCGGTCACCTCATGCCGCTCCAGCGCCGGCATGATCCGCGCCCCCGCCTTCATCAGCGACGCCAGCCCGGCCTGGGTGGTCGAGCGGTCGGCCTTGTCCTCGACATCGTCGGCGGTCGGGCCGAGCAGAACGTTGCCGTAGATCGTCGGCGAGACCAGCACCCCCTTGGTCTTCTCCGTGGGAACAGGCAGCAGGACGTGGTTGAGCAGTCCGCGGGCGAGCTTGTCGAAGACGATCAGCTCCCCCCGGCGCGGCGTCACCCGGAACTCGGAGTGGCCGAGCATCGCGTCGACCTCGTCGCTGCGGAGCCCGGCTGCGTTGACCAGGTACTGGGCGCGGACGGCGCCCCTCTCGGTCTCGATCTCGTGGTCGCCGCCGCCCGGCCGCACGCCCGTGACCGCGGCGTTCAGGACGAGCTCGCAACCGGCGGCCAGCGCCTCGGTCGCGTACGCGAGGGTCGTGGTGAACGGGCAGACGATCCCCTCGCCGGGAATCTCCACCGCCCCCTCCGCGCCGGGCCCGATGTTCGGCTCGCGCGCGTAGAGCTCCTCGACCTCGACGGAGCGGGCCTCCCGGTAGCCGTTCTCACGCGCCGTCGCCTCGACGCCGGCCAGGGCCTCGCGCTGCTCGCGAGTCCAGGCGATCATCAGCGCGCCGATCTTCGCCGTCGGGATCCCGACCTCGGTCGCGTACGCGCTGAGCAGCTCGTAGCCGCGCGCCACCAGCTTCGACTCGATCGTGCCGGCCTTCGCGTCGAAGCCCGTGTGCAGGATCGCGGTGTTCGCCTTGCTGGTCCCGGCCCCGACGTCCGGCCCGGCCTCGATCAGCACGCACCGAGCGCCGCGGGTGCTCAACTCCCTGGCCACCGCGCAGCCGACTGCGCCCGCGCCGACGATCGCGACGTCATACGGCCCCTCGGGTGCCTGTCCCGCGCGGTTCATGGTCGCTAAGTTCACCACGATGCCCCGCCCGTTGATCGGAGTATGCGCCGCCGTCGAGAAGGCGCACTTCGGAGTCTGGAAGGACGAGCCGACCGTGCTCATGCCGCTCTCCTACGCGCGGGCGATCCACGGCGCCGGCGGGATGGTCGCGATGCTGCCTCCAGACCGCATCGCAACCGAGGATCCCGATGAGGTCCTCGACCGGATCGACGGGCTGCTGCTGGGCGGCGGCGCCGACATCGACCCGGAGAGCCACGGTGCGGAGGCACATCCCGAGACGGTCGGGACCAACCCCGACCGCGACCGCTTCGAGATCGCACTGGCGCGCCGGGCGCTCGAACGCGAAATCCCGCTTCTGGGGGTCTGCCGCGGCATGCAGATCCTGAACGTGGCGTGCGGCGGCACGCTCGACCAGCACCTCCCGGACCGGCTCGGCCACGAGCGGCACCGGCCCGTCCCCGGCTCCTGGGCGGAGCACGATGTCCGGATCGAGCCGGGCTCACTCGCCGCTGAGGCCGCCGGCACCGACCAGCTCACCGTCAAGAGCCATCATCACCAGGGCGTCGACGTCGTCCCCGATTCGCTGACGGCGAGCGCCTGGGCGGACGACGACGACAGCATCGAGGCGATCGAGTCATCCGATGGGGGGTTTGCCCTCGGCGTCCTCTGGCACCCGGAGGAGGACGCGCAGGACCAGGTCATCGCGGCGCTGATCGCGCAGGTCTCGGGGGCGCCCTAGGCCCGGCGGCGGTAGAGCCACGCCGTGAGAGGAGCGAAGACGATCACGAGGACGGCCGTCGCGGCCAGCACCCAGAGGACCTCCGAGGCGGTCGCGGTTCCCTCCATCAGGCCTCGAGACGCAGTGACCAGGTGCGTCACCGGGTTGATCTCGGTGAACGAACGCAGCCATCCGGGCATCGTCTCCGGGCGAACGAAGACGTTGCTCATGAACGTGAGCGGGAAGAGAACGGTGAATCCGACGCTCATCACCGCGTTTGGCGTGCGCAGCAGCAGGCCCAGCGTCGTCCAGACCCAGGAGAGCCCGAAGGCGAAGGCGAGGACGAGCGCAACCGCGGCAATCACGCCGGCCGGGCCCCCACCGGGATCGAAGCCCATGACGAGCCCCAGCCCGATCACCAGGATGGACGCGAGCAGGTAGCGGCCGAGGTCGCCGATCAGCCCGCCGACGATCGGAGCCGGTCGCCAGATCGGAAGGGAGCGGAACCGGTCGAACGCGCCGGTCGCCAGGTCCCGGTTCAAGGTGACCCCGCTGTACACCGTGACGAAGACGACCGCCAGGGCCAGCGTCCCGGGCAGCAGGAACTGCAGGTAGGCGCCGGTCGATCCCGCCAGCGCCCCGCCGAACAGGTAGGTGAACATCAGCGTGAAGAGCAGGGGAATCCCGATCACGTCCCCGAGCTGCTCGGGGACGTGCTTGATCTTGAGCAGGGCCCTCCAGGCGAAGGTCAGCGATGCCGACATCGCGCCTGCCGGCTTCATGATGCCTCCGGCTGAGCGGGCTCGGACTCGGCTCGCCGGCCCGTCAGTGCGAGAAACACCTCATCGAGGCTGGGCTGGCCCAGCGCGAAGTCGGTGACGGCCACACCGGACCGGTGGAGCTCCGCCAGCGCCCGCTCGGCCCGGTCGACCGAGTCGCGACCTCCGTCGGCCGATGGGATGCTGGCCGACAACCGACCCGAGCCGTTCTCCCCGTGCACCGGAACACCGAGCGTCCCCTCCAGGACGCGCTCGGCCCGTGTCCGCTCTCCCGGGTCGCGCAGCCCCACCCTGAGGTGGCCCTCCCCCACCGATGCCTTGAGCTCGGCGCGGGTCCCCTCCGCGACCACCCTGCCGCGGTCGATGACGGCGATTCGATCGGCGAGCTGGTCCGCCTCGTCCAGGTACTGGGTGGTGAGCAGCACAGTGGTTCCCCGCTCGGCCAGTGCGCGCACGACCTCCCACATCCTGTTCCGGCTCCGCGGGTCGAGGCCCGTGGTCGGCTCGTCGAGGAAGAGCACTTCCGGCGTCGAGATCAGGCTCGCGGCGAGGTCCAGGCGACGGCGCATGCCGCCGGAGAGCCTCATGACGGACCGGTCCGCCGCGTCCGCCAGGCCGAACTCTTCGAGCAGCTCCGTTCCCCGGGCCCGCGCGTCCCGCCAGGAGCGACCGAGCAGCCGCCCGAGCAGAATCAGATTCTCGAGACAGGTGAGATCCTCATCCACCGAGGCGAACTGCGAGGTGAGGCTGATCTTGCCGCGGACCGCCGCCGCCTCGGAGACCACGTCGTGACCGAGCACGCGCGCTGTTCCGCCATCGGGTCGAAGCAGCGTGGCGAGAATGCGAATCGTGGTCGTCTTGCCGGCTCCGTTCGGCCCCAGGAAGCCGTAGATGGAGCCGCGAGGAATCGCGAGGTCGACACCGTCTACGGCGTGGTTTCCGCCGAACGACTTGCGGAGACCGCGAGCCTCGACGGCTGGGGCGGCGGGGTCGGTGGGAAGGGTTTCCGTCATCGCGTCCGACTGTAGCATGTATTCTGTCCATATGGCCAGTCCACTTGGACAAAGAGCCTCCTCGCACCGTGGAGGCGGATCCGCGGAGACCCGGCGCCGCCTGCGGAGGGCCGCGGCCGAGTTGATCGCGGAGATCGGCTGGGCCCGGGTCACCACCAGAGCGGTCGCGGAGCGGGCGGGTCTGCCGCACGGCACCGTCAGCTACCACTTCCGCGGCAAGCAGGAGCTCCTGATCGATGCGGCGCTCGGAACGTTCGAGGAGGCCTTCCCGCTCAGCGCATTCGCGCAGCTCGAAGGCGTCGATCAGCTCCTCGACATGATCGAGGCCGAGATCGGGGATCCCCACGGGCTGGACCCGGTGCTGCGCGGTATCTCGATGGAGGCCATGCGCGAGGCGGAGCGGGACCCGAAGGTGCGCAGGGGGATGGCGAAGCTGATGAGGGAATACCGGGAGGCGATCGTCGAGCTGGTACGCGCGGACCAGGACCTGGGCCGGGTGACATCCGAGGCCGGCTCCCGAGGCATCGCCACGCTCCTCGGCGCCGCCGGGGACGGCCTGCTGCTCCACGTGGTGGTGGACCCGAAGCTGGACGTGAGCGAGGCGCTCGACGCGCTGCGCATCCTCCTGAAGCCAGGCTCGTAGCCCGCGACCATCGGCCCCGCGCTCGACGCGGTTCCCCGTGGCGCTCGGCGTATCCTCGAAGCGGCTGTCATGGCTCGACGTATCCCCAGGGACGAATCGCTGGCGCGTGTCCACGGCGTGGGCGCGCTGTTCTCGGCCGCCTACGGCAACGTGGGCTCATCGATCTACTACGCGCTGGGCGTCACCGCCGCCTTCGCACTCGGCCTGACCCCGGTCGCGTTCGTGATCGCAGGGCTGATCTTCATGTGCACGGCCTCCACCTACATCGAGGCCACCGTGATGTACCCGGAGGCGGGCGGGTCCTCGAGCTTCGCGCGCCACGCCTTCAACGAGCTGATCAGCTTTCTCGCCGCCTGGGGGCAGATGCTCAACTACATCATCACGGTTGCGATCTCGGCCTTCTTCGTCCCCCATTACCTGGCCGTGTTCTGGCCGTGGCTGGGCGAATCGCCGGGCGACATCTTCGGAGGTGTCGCCGTCATCGCGTTCCTCGCCGCCCTCAACGTCAAGGGGACCCAGGAGTCCACCCGGCTGAACCTGATCCTGGCCATCGCCGACCTCTGCACGCAGGTCATCCTGGTCGCGATCGGGCTCGCGCTGGTGTTCAACCCCAACATCCTGGTGGACAACGTCCACCTCGGTGTGGCGCCGAGCTGGGGGGACTTCTTCCTCGGGATCGCGGTCGGGATGATCGCCTACACGGGGATCGAGACGATCTCGAACATGTCCGAGGAGGCGAAGGACGCGTCCAAGACGATTCCCAGGGGCACGGGCTTGACGGTTCTCGCGGTGCTCGGGCTCTACACGCTGTTGCCGCTGATCGCGCTCTCGGCGATGCCGGTCCACCACGTGGCTGGCCACTACACGACCGATCTGGGCACGAAGTTCGCCGACGACCCCGTGCTCGGCATCGTCGAGAACCTCGGCCTGGGCGCCGGCCTCACGAACATCATGCGCTACTACGTCGGCGTCCTGGCCGCGGTGATCCTGGTGATCGCGACCAATGCCGCCCTGATCGGCGTCTCCCGTCTGACCTTCTCGATGGGCCACTACCGCCAGCTCCCCGAGCGGTTGCGCCAGATCCACCCTCGCTTTCGCACTCCGTACATCGCGATCCTGGTCTTCTCGCTGATCGCAGCCATCACGGTGCTACCCGGCGAGACCGAGCTGCTCGCCACCCTCTACTCCTTCGGGGCGATGCTCTCGTTCACGATCGCCCACATATCGGTGATCAAGCTGCGAAAGCGCTATCCCGACAGGGAGCGCGAGTGGAAGCCGCCGGGCAACTTCCGGGCGTTCGGCTTCGACATACCCCTGACGGCCGTGTTCGGCGGCCTCGGAACATTCGCGGCGTGGATCGTGGTGATGGCGCTCAACCCCCGCACGCTGGTGATCGGAACGATCTGGATGGCGCTTGGGATCTCGATCTACCTGCTCTACCGCCGCTCGCAGGGCCTCTCCCCCTCGCAGACCCACAAGGTCGTCCTGCCCGAGCCGCTCGGAGTCGAGGAGGTCGAGTACAAGAGCGTCCTCGTCGCCTTCGAGGAGGACGAGCCCTTCTCGGACCAGACGATGGCGACCGCTGTCAAGCTGGCGTCCAAGAAGCGGCGTGCGATCCACGTGATCTCGGTCGTGATCGTCCCAAGCCATCTGCCGCTCGACGCTTCGCTCCATGACCAGGAGGAGGCCGCGCGATCGAAGATCGAGCAGGCGAAGCTGATCGGCGGCCTTCGCGTCAGCGGGCACGTCCACCGGGTGCGGCCGAACCAGGCGGGTCACTCGATCGCCGAGGAGGCCCGGGAGCTGAAGGCGAGCGCGCTGGTCATGGGCCTGCGCTACCGCAACGGCGCCCCCCTCTACGGCAAGACGCTGCAGACCGTGCTCGCGGAGCGGCCTTGCCGGGTGATCGTCGTCGGCGAGCCGGAGCGGGCGCGTGAGGCCGCGGGGCTAGCCCCAGTTCCTGCCTGACGGCTTCGCCATCAAGTCGCGCCCACGAGCGGCCGCCCCGCATGAGTCGGGCCGGCTTCGCCGCCCCTCCAAAGTGCTGAGGCCTGGTGGGCGCTAGCCGCGCTCGAACATGCGGCGCTTCTCGTAGTCCGTGACCACCTGGTCGAACTCCTGCTGCTCGTAGCGCGCGTAGTTCGAGTAGTGCTTCTGGACCGACTCGCCGAAGGTGGTCTTGACGAAGTCGCTGGCGTCCCAGAGCTCCTTGGCCTCCCGCAGGGCCGAGGGGAACGGCTCGGCCTCGCCGGCCTCGTAGGCGTTGCCCTTCAGCTCGGGGCCCGGGTCGGCTGCGTTCTCGATCCCATCGAGCCCGGCCGCGAGCAGCGCCGCGAAGGCGAGGTACGGATTGGCGTCGGCGCCGGGGATCCGGCACTCGACCCGGCGTGACTGGCCGTGGCCGACCACGCGGAATCCGCAGGTCCGGTTGTCGCGACCCCAGGAGACCGAGGTCGGCGCCCAGCTCTCGGCGGCGTAGCGCTTGTAGGAGTTGACCGACGGCGCGATGAACAGGGCGAGGTCCTTGATGTGGTTGCGCAACCCGCCGAGGTAGTGGCGGAAGATGTCGGTCTCCTCGCCGTCACCGTCGACGAAGACCGACTTCCCGTCCGAGCCGACCAGGCTCGAGTGGATGTGGCAGGAGCTGCCGATGTCCTTCTCCGAGGGCTTCGCCATGAAGCTCGCCGAGATCTCGTTCAGGAAGGCGATCTCCTTGACGCCGTTCTTGTAGATCGTGTGGCGGTCGGCCGAGGTGACCGCGTCGGAGTAGCGGAAGTTGACCTCGTGCTGGCCGTACCAGGCCTCGCCCTTGGAGAACTCGACCGGGATCCCCGCGCCCTGCATGCCGCGGCGGATCGGGCCCAGGTACTGCTCGTCCATCGTGGTGGCGAGGATGTGGTAGTCGAGGATGTAGGGGATCGTCGGGGTGAGGTCGCGGAATCCCTTCTCCCACGCCTCGGCGTAGCTCTCCTTGTAGAGGTAGAACTCGAGCTCGGAGGCGAAGTAGGGCGTGTAGCCCATCTCGGCCGCCCGGTCGTACTGGGCGATCAGGATCTGGCGCGGCGAGGCGACGACGGGGCTGCCGTCATGGTTGACGACGTCGGCGAGCACCAGCGCGGTGCGATCGAGCCAGGGGATCCGCCGCAGCGTTGAGAGATCCGGCTGGATGCCGAAGTCGCCATAGCCGTCGTCCCAGTTCGCCATCTCGTAGCCCGGGACCGGCTCCATCTCCATGTCCAGGGCGAGCAGGTAGTTGCAGCCCTCGACGCCGTGGCCGGTGACCTCTTCGAGGAAGTACTCGATCTCGATCCGCTTGCCGAAGAGCCGCCCCTGCATGTCGGTGAAGGCGGTGACGATCGTGTCGATCTCGCCGGCCTCGCCGGCCTTGCGGAGCTCGTCGAGCGAGAGCATGCCGCGAGCGCCGCCGGGACCACCGGGCCTGGGAGCGGCGTCCTTGCTCTTCTCCCCAGATGCCACGCGCGGACCCTATATCGTCGGAGCGTGGTGAGCAAGGAAGCGATCCGGGTCATCGAGCCGGCCACCGAGGAGGTGATGGCCGAGATCCCGCGCGCGGGGATCGAGGAGACCGACGCGGCGATCGCGCGCGCCCGCGACGCGTTCCCCGCCTGGCGCGCGACGGCTCCCGACGACCGTTCCTCCCTGCTCTACGAGCTGACCGATGCGATCGCCGCGCGCCAGGAGAACCTCGCCCAGCTCGAGGCTCGCAACGCCGGCAAGCCGATCGGCGACGCCCGCGGCGAGCTGGGGATGGTGGTCGAGACCTTCCGCTACTACGCCGGCGCCCCCGAGCGGCTCACCGGCAAGACGATCCCGGTCGCAGGAGGCGTCGACATGACCTTCCGCGAGCCGCTCGGCGTGGTCGGCCTGATCACTCCCTGGAACTTCCCCCTCACGATCGCCTCCTGGAAGGTGGCCCCGGCGCTCGCCGCCGGTAATACGATCGTGCTGAAGCCGGCCGAGCTGACGCCGCTGACCGCCATCGAGCTCGAGAAGATCGCTCTGGCGGCGGGCGTTCCCGAAGGCGTGTTCAACGTGGTCCCCGGCAAGGGGAGCGTCTGCGGGCAGCGCATCGTCGAGCATCCGGACGTCGCCAAGGTCGCCTTCACCGGCTCGACCGAGGTCGGGCGCGGGATCGCGGAGAGCGCCGCCGCCACGATCAAGCGCGTCACGCTCGAGCTGGGCGGGAAGTCCGCCAACGTGATCTTCGGCGACGCGGACCTGGAGGCGGCCGCCGCCTCCGCCCCGCTGGCCGTCTTCGGCAACGCCGGGCAGGACTGCTGCGCCCGATCGCGGATCCTGGTGGAGCGTTCCGCGATGGACGACTTCATGTCGGCCCTGGAGAGCGCCGTCATGTCGATCAAGGTCGGCGACCCGCTCGATGAGTCGACCCAGATGGGCCCGGTGATCTCCGCCGAGCAGCTGGAGACGGTCTCCTCGTACATCAACGGCGACGCTCCGGTCGCCTTCCGGGGGAACGCTCCGGATGGCCCCGGCTACTGGTTCCCTCCGACCGTCCTGGCGCCGGTCTCGAACGACGCCCGGCCGGCCCGCGAGGAGATCTTCGGCCCGGTCGCCTGCGTGATCCCGTTCGAGGACGAGGCGGAGGCCCTCCGGCTCGCCAACGACACCATCTACGGGCTCTCGGGCTCGGTCTGGACCCGTGACGGGGCCAAGGCCCTGCGGGTCGCGCGTGCGATCGAGACCGGGGTGATCTCGATCAACTCGAACACCTCTGTCCGGGTGTCGACTCCGTTCGGCGGCTTCAAGCAGTCGGGGGTCGGCCGGGAGCTGGGCCCGGACGCGCTCGAGGCCTACAGCGAGGTCAAGAACGTCTACTACGCCACGGATATGCGAGGGTCCTCCGCAGGCGAAGCCGAGGAGGAACCCGCATGACAGCGGGACGTCTCGAGGGGAAGGTCTGCGTGATCACCGGGGCCGCGAGCGGGATCGGCGCGGAGACCGCACGGCTGTTCGCGGAGGAGGGCGCCCGCGTGGTCGGCGTCGACCTCGCGGAGGGCGCCGAGGGCGAGCTCGCCCTGCGTGCCGACGTCGCCGACGAGGACTCCGTGCGCGAGATGTACGCGAAGGCGGCCGAGGAGATGGGGCGCATCGACGTGCTCTTCAACAACGCCGGGATCAGTCCGGACGACGACGTCTCCGTGCTCGACACCTCCCTCGATGCCTGGCAGCGGGTCCAGGACGTCAACCTGAAGTCGGTCTTCCTCTGCTGCAAGCACGGCATCCCGCACCTGCTCGATGCCGGCGGCGGGTCGGTGATCAACACCGCCTCCTTCGTCGCAGTGATGGGCGCCGCGACCTCGCAGATCTCCTACACGGCCTCCAAGGGCGGCGTGCTGGCGCTCTCGCGGGAACTCGGCGTCGAGTTCGGCAAGCGAGGCGTGCGCGTCAACGCCCTCTGCCCCGGCCCGGTGAACACCCCGCTGCTGCAGGAGCTGTTCGCCAAGGATCAGGAGAAGGCGGCGCGCCGCCTGGTCCACCTGCCGATGGGCCGCTTCGCCGAGGCTCGGGAGATCGCTCAGGGCGCGCTCTTCCTGGCGAGCGACGACAGCTCGTACGTGACCGCCTCGACCTTCCTGGTCGACGGCGGCCTCTCGGGCGCCTACGTCACCCCCGAATAGCGGCGAGAACTCGCTGCGCGGTGGCGACCAGCGTCCCCCTCGACACCTCGGGGTGGTCGAGCGACCAGAGGGCGAGCCCTGCGCCGCCCGCGCGAAGGAACTCCGCAAGCGGCTCGACCTGCGCCTTCGGGACGCCCTTCTGCGCGGAGACGAATCCTGCGAGCACCTCGCGGGCCCGATCCTGGTTGCCGCGGCGGAACTCGCGGATCTCGGCGTCGCCGCCCGAATCCCGGAAGATCATCCGCCACGCGTAACCGTGCTCCGAGACGTAGTCGAACCAGGCCTCGATGATCGCCTCGACCCGCTGTTCGAAGGCCAGGTCCGGCGGAACCCGCTCGAAGAACCGGGGCAGGTCGTCTCGGTGGCGTTCGAGCAGGGCGAGGTAGAGCGCCTTCTTCGAATCGAAGTGGCGGTAGAGGATCGGCTTCGTCACCCCCGCCGCCGCGGCGATCTCGTCGAGGCTCGCGTGCGCGTAGCCACGATCGCCGAAGAGCCGGGCGCCGGCCTCCAGGATCAGCTCACGTCGCTCCGCAGGGGGCAAGCGCTTGCGAGTCTCGGTCGCCATCGTGGAATCTTTGCTAAGTTACCGGACAGTAACTTATGCTGAAGCCGGAGAGACCGCTGCAGCCGGTCCAGTGGGCCGCCATCCTCGGGTCGATCGCCGTCCTCATCTGGAGCGTGCCCGGTCTGATCGCCAACCCCGACTTCCACGTCGGTGACGGCGCGACCTCGGTGAGGATTCTCGGCGTCGACATGAACGGCTGGCACGCGGTCTCGGGATTCCTCGTCGCGATCCCGGGCTTCTACGCCGCGCTCCGCGTCCAGTGGTCGGCGCTCTTCAACCTGGCCGCGGCGGGAGCGCTGCTCTCGACCGCCGTCTGGGCCGTCGCCAGTGCCCACCCGGCCGGCGGACTCTTCTACTTCCCCCACGGGGACGCGGACGCCCTTCTGCATGTCGGCACCTCGGCGATCTTCCTGGCCGGGGCGGCGCACCACTACCTGGTCGCGCCACGGCTTCGCGACAAGGTCGCGGCCACGAGCGGCCGCTAGAAGAGCGAGACCGCGTCGGCGGAGAGCTCGAAGCCGTGTCCGTTGCGGTCGTTGGCGCAGCGCACGCTCGTATCCAGAACCATGCAGGTGTAGCGGCCGACCGTGACATTCGCTCCCGGGCCCAGGGCCGGTGACTTGATGTTGACGACGCTATCGCCCGCGCAGACGTAGCGGCCGCCCTTCTTGCGGGTGACCTCGACGCCGAATCCCCAATCGACGGGACACCACCTGGGTTTCGGCGGCGCCGCCCAGGTGTGGCTCTGGATGTCGCAGCGGGCAACCCCGGGGAAGCCGGGAATCTTGTGGTGGTGCTTCCGGCGTGACTTCTTGTCCTGCAGCATCGCGCAGGAGATGTTCCCGTCGAGGGTGTGGAAGAAGCGCTGCTTGATCCGCGCCGAGCCGCTCGCCGGCAAGACCAGCGCAAGCGCCGCCACGACCGCGATCGCCATCAGAGCTCCCCGCCTCACGAATCGGACCCTAGCCCCTCTCGCCCCCCGTCGCAACAGCCCATTCCAGGAACCGGCCGCAGAGCTCGCGGCCGAGCCGGTTCCAGTCGGAGATCTTCTCCTCGGTCTCGGCGCGCAGAGCCCCCGGGTCGACGCCGATCCGCACGGCGTCGTCGTCCGAGCGGTAGTCGTCGATCCACGCCGCGGCGTCCGCAGCGCTCACCTCGGCGTGGAACTGGATCCCCCACGCGGCCTCCCCGACCCGGTAGGCCTGGGCGCAGACCGGGCTGCGGGCGAGGATCGCCGCGCCGTCCGGGGGCAGCGCCTCGTAACTGTGCCACTGGAAGGCCTCGAAGCTCGGCGCCATGGGACCGATAACGGGATCCGCCATCCCCTCGTCGGTCACCTCGACGTCGAACCAGCCGATCTCCGGCTCGCTCGCCCGGTGGGCCGTGCCGCCCGACGCGTCGGCCAGGAGCTGGTTGCCGAGGCAGACCGCGAGCACCGGCATCCGGTCGTCGATCATCGCGGCGAGGAAGTCCTTTTCGAACCGCAACCATGGATGCCGCCCCTCCTGGTCCGCGTGCATGGCGCCGCCGAAGGTGAGCACCGCGTCGTACTCCGCGATCTCGAGCTGAGGGCCGGTCCCGCGCTCGGAGAGGAGCCATTCGTGCAGCTCCACCCCACGCTCGGCCATCTCCTCCGCGAACACGCCCGGCCCGGCGTCCGTCTGATGCACGATGGCGAGCGCCCTCATCGGTGAGATACTGGCGAATCCCGCCCCTCGGTCACCTCCAGGAGGCCGGTATGGACGCATCGGAGAGCACGAGAAGGGTCATCGAGACCGGCGACGCGCCGGCTCCGATCGGTCCCTACTCGCAGGCCGTGATCTCCAACGGCGTTCTCTACTGCAGCGGCCAGGTCCCCCTCGATCCTCAGAGCGGCGAGTTGATCGACGGGGGGGTGGCGGAGCAGGCGGCACGCTGCCTCGAGAGCCTCGCGGCCGTCTGCCGGGCTGCTGGAACCCGGCTCCAGGACGCGGCGCGGATCGGGATCTTCCTGACCGACATGGCGGAGTTCCCGAAGGTGAACGACGTCTACGCGACCTTCTTCGAGCAGCCGTTCCCCGTTCGCACGACGGTCGGGGTAGCGGCGCTCCCCAAGGGCGCCCTCGTGGAGATGGACGCCACCGTCCCGCTGGCCACGTGACCGAGCGGGTCTCGCTCGCCGACATAGAGAGCGCCCGCGCGGTCGTGGCCGACGTCGCGCGGCGCACCCAGGTGATCGAGTCGCGCTTCCTCTCCCGGACCACCGGCGGCACGATCGCGCTCAAGGCCGAGAACCTGCAGCGCACCGGGTCCTTCAAGCTGCGCGGCGCGCTCAACAAGATCGCCACACTCGACCCGGGCACCACGGGAGTCATCACCGCCAGCGCCGGGAACCACGGGCAGTCGGTCGCCTACGCCGCCCGCGCTCGCGGACTTGCCGCGACGATCTTCATGCCCGAGCGCGCGGCGCTCGCCAAGATCGCGGCCGCCCGGGAATCCGGGGCGGAGATCGTGCTCACCGGTGAGTCGATCGACGCCGCCCTCGGTGAAGCGCTTGCGCACGCCGAGTCCGAGAGCCTGCCCTTCGTCCACCCCTTCGACGACCCGGCCGTGATCGCCGGGCAGGGCACGATCGGGCTCGAGCTGCTCGACGAGGTTTCCGACCTCGCCAAGGTGGTCGTGCCCGTCGGCGGGGGTGGGCTGGCCGCCGGGATTGCGAGCGCGATCAAGGGAAACCAGTCGGGCGTCGAGGTCGTCGGCGTCAAGGCCCAGTGCCCGCTCGCGGACGGGATCGCCGTAAAGCACCCGGGCGAGATCACCTCGCCGCTGCTCGACGAGCTGCTCGACGATGTCGTCACCGTCGACGAGAACGCGATCGCCGACGCGATCATGCTGCTGCTGGAGCGGACCAAGCTCGTCGTGGAGGGCGCGGGCGCGGTCGGGGTCGCCGCGCTCCGCGGAGAGCAGTTGCAGCCGGCGGCGAGCGGCACGACCGTCGTCATCCTCTCCGGGGGCAACATCGACACGGGGGTACTCGCCGATCTCGCCCGCCACCACGAGACCTCCCGCGGCAGGCGCCTGCGGATCTTCGCCAAGATCCCCGACGAGCCCGGCTCGCTCGCCGCCCTGCTGACGGCGCTCGGTGACGGCGGAGCCAACCTGATCGACGTCGACCACGTGCGTGAGGGCGTCGGCCTCTCCGTCAGCGAGACCGGCATCGAGCTGGTCATGGAGACGCGCGGACCCGAGCACGCGGAGCGGCTCCTGGAGCTGATCAGGGATCTGGGCTACAGCCCCGACGTGCTCTCGTAGTCGCTCGCGTTCAGGTGGCGCGTCCGGCGCCGGTACTCGAGCGTGAAGCCCGGCCAGTTGTTGGTGTTGCGGCCATGCTCGTCGACGTACCAGTTGTTGCAGCCGGTCTGCCAGACCGAGGTCTCCAGGCGCGTCTGCATCTCGCGCTCGAAGGCCTCCTGCACCTCCGGCCGCACCGAGAGCCAGCCTCCCGTCCGCCGGAGGCGCTCCACCGCGTCCGCGATGTAGGCCATCTGGCTCTCGAGCTGGAAGATGATCGAGCCCGAGCCGAGGTTGGTGTTCGGCCCGTACATCACGAACAGGTTCGGGAAGCCGGCAACGGTCATGCCGAGGTAGGCGTTCGCCCCGTCGCCCCAGACCTCGTTGAGGTCGCGCCCCTGGCGGCCGCGAATCTCCATCGGCGCGAGGAAGCGGGTGCTCTCGAAGCCGGTGGAGAGCACGATCACGTCGGCCGGCCGCTCCGTGCCGTCCTCGGCGATCACGCCATGGGACGAGAGCTCCCGCACCTCGTCGGTGATCAGATCCACGTTGGGCCGCTCGAACGCCGGGTAGTAGTCCTCGGAGATCAGGACCCTCTTGCAGCCGATCACGTGGTCCGGAGTGAGGGCTCGGCGCAGCTCCGGGTCGGAGATCTGCTCCTCGAGCTGGCGCTCGCACATCCGGATCCCGAGGCGCCCGACCGGCTTGAACTGGTTGAAGGAGGCGATGAAGACCTCGAAGAAGAGCCACTGGCTGAAGCGAGGGAGGAGCCGGGCGGGCGGGAACCAGCGGAAGAGCACCTTCTCCCAGCCCCTGTAGGGGCGGTCCTTCTTCGGGATCACGTAGGGGGCGGAGCGCTGGTAGACGTCGAGGTGGCCCACGCGGCCGGCGATCGCCGGGACCACCTGAATCGTGCTGGCGCCTGTGCCGATGACCGCCACCCGCTTGCCCTCGAGCTCGGCGCCGTGATCCCAGCGCGCGGTGTGGAAGATGGCGCCCTCGAAGCGATCGGCGCCCGGGATGCGCGTGAGCGCCGGCCGGTTGAGCTGGCCAACGGCCGACACGAGGACGTCCGCCTCGACCACGTCCCCTTCGTCCGTCTCGATTCGCCAGCGCCCGGCGCTCTCGTCGAAGTCCGCCGTGGCGACCTCGGTTCTCAGGCGCAGGTCGTCATGCAGCCCGTACTTGCGAACGCACCGCTCGAGGTAGTCGAGAATCTCCCCTTGCGGCGAGTAACGGCGGCTCCACTCGGGGTTCGGCTCGAACGAGAACGAGTAGAGGCGGGATGGGACGTCACAGGCGGCCCCCGGGTAGGTGTTATCGCGCCACACCCCTCCCACCCCGTCGGCCTTCTCGAAGATCGTCAGGTCGCGGATGCCCGCCTTCTTCAGCGTGATCGCGAGACCGATCCCGCCGAAGCCGGCGCCGATGATCGCGACGCTGGGCGTGCGATGGCCGTTGCTCGACGTCGCGGCCGGGCGGTCCGCCAAGGGCCGGCCGCTCCGGATGTCGTCCAGGGCGCGAGCCAGATCGGCCATCGCCTCGTCGGCCTCCCGCAGTAGCCCCGCGGCGAGCTGGAAGTCGTGCCACATGCCCTCGAAGCGGCTGTAGCCGACATCCACTCCGGCCGCCCGGGCGCGCTCGGCAAGCCGGTCCGAATCGCTCAGCAGGATGTCGTGGGTGCCGACCTGGATGTAGGTCGGCGGCAGGGCGGCGAGGTCCGCGAACACGGGCGAGAGCTCGGGGTCGCTCGGCGCTGTGGCTCCACCGTAGAGCTCGGCGCCCTGCTCGATCAGGTCGCGGCGCAGGCCGTGGTCGTGGCGGGCATTGGCCGCGACCGATGTGCCGGAGTTGGTCAGGTCGAGCCAGCCGTTCAGGATCGCCAGCCCGGCCGGCCGCGGATCGTCCGAATCCCGCAGCCGTGCCGCCAGGGCGAGGGCCAGGCCGCCGCCCGCCGAGTCGCCGGCGACCACGATGGATTCCGGAGCAAGCCCTCGATCGATGAGCTCCCGGTAGGCGGCGATCGCGTCATCGAGCGCCGCGGGATGGGTGTCCTCGGGCCCGAGGCGGTAGTCGAGGAGATGGACGGGCGCACCGGCCGCGAGGGCGATCTGGGCGGCAAGACCGCGATGGGTGCGCCGGGAGCCGATCAGGTAGCCGCCGCCGTGCAGGTAGAGCACCGCGCGGCCCTCGTCCGCGCCCGGGGGCACCAACCGGTCAGATGGAACCCCGCCGAGCGAGCCATGCTCGATCGCGATCCCCTTCGGGATGCGGGTGATACGGGCCGCCGCCTCCGTCCACGCGCGCTGAGCCCGGATGGGGATCCAGCTGCGCTGAGTCGAGCGCTGCAGCGCTCGGGCGAGCAGCTTCACGACGGGCCGGGGCAGGTACCGCTGCGTCAAGGGAGAGGAATGAAAGCCGATGCCGATACAGAGTGTTTCTCCGGAGTGTTACTCTCTTCGCCAATGGCGGAAACCGACACGCGCCGCCGAGTCCTGGACGCCGCACTCGCCGGCTTTCTCGGGGACGGCTATGCGCAGACCACGATCGCGGACATACGGTCGCGCAGCGAGGTATCCAACGGCGCCCTCTTCCACCACTTCCCGACCAAGGAGGCGATCGCGGATGCCCTCTTCGTCGAGGCGATCTCGTCCTTCCACGAGGGCCTCTGGGAGCTGGTGGGCCGCAGGCCGCGTTCGCTGCGCTCCGCGGTTCGCGGCGTGATCTCCCATCAGCTGCGCTGGATCGAGGAGCATCCGGAGCTCGCGCGCTTCGTCTACATGCGCGGGCACCTCGATTGGGACTCGGAGGGCGGCTCCGAGGTCGCGGAGCTCAACCGCAGCGTGGCAGGCGCGATCCGGGGGTGGATGGCGCCCCTGATCGAGAAGGGCGAGATCCGCCCGCGCTCGATGCTGGTGATCTCGGCGATCGTCACCGGCCCGGCCCACGCGATCGCGCAGCGCTGGCTCGCGGGGCAGCTCGACTCCCCTCCCACCGCCTTCGTCGACGAGCTCGCCGACGCCGCCTGGGCGGGGCTGCGCGGCAAGCCGGCCCCCGGCCGGTCGCAGCCGGCGGTACCCGCCGAGCGCGGGCGACTCGCCCTGGAGCTGCTCGCCGCAGACGGCACCGTTCTCGCCCAAGGCCAGGCGACGGCCCGGCTCGTACGAACCGACAACGACACCTGAAGAAGGAAAGGACCGACCGCATGCCCAGCCACGAGACCATCGACCTGACCACCGACGGCCCCGCCGCCCGGATCCTGCTCAACCGTCCCGACGCGCTCAACGCCTGGAACGAGCAGTTCGGCGAGGACCTGCGCGACGCGGTCACGACCGTGGCCGGCGACGACTCCGTCCGTGCCGTGCTGATCACGGGTGCCGGCCGCGGCTTCTCCTCCGGCGCGGACCTGAAGGAGCAGCGCGGGAGCGACGACGGCGGCCTTCCCGACCTGAGCGCCCGCCTCAAGGAGATCTACCACCCGATCATCACCGAGTTGCGGGGGATGCCGAAGCCGGTCGTGTCCGCCGTCAACGGCCCCGCCGTCGGGATCGGTTGCTCGCTCGCCCTCGCCGCGGACCTGATCCTGGCCGCCGAGTCCGCCTACTTCCTGCTCGCATTCGTCAACATCGGCCTGGTCCCCGACGGCGGCTCGACCGCGTTCATCCCGGCCCGCGTCGGCTACGCCCGCGCCGCCGAGATGGCGATGCTCGGCGAGCGCGTCCCGGCCGACCAGGCGCTCGACTGGGGTCTGATCAACCGGGTGGTCCCGGACGCGGACCTCGAGGCCGAGGCGGGCACCCTGCTCGAGAGGCTCGCCAACGGGCCAACCCGCTCCTACGCGGGCTCGAAGCGGCTGCTCAACCGCCGCCTGTACAACGACCTCGCCGGGCAGCTCGATGCCGAGGCCGACGCCCAGAAGGGCCAGGGCCAGAGCAAGGACTTCATCGAGGGCGTGATCGCGTTCGTCGAGAAGCGGGAACCGAACTTCACCGGGACGTAGCCGACCCTAAGCTGACCGGGTGCTATTCCGGCAGATCCTCCATGAGGACCTGAGCTGCGCCTCGTACCTGGTCGGCGATACCGGCGCGGGCGTCGCCGCCGTGATCGACCCGCAGTGGGACATCGAGCCCTACCTGCGCCTCGCCCGCCTACACGGCGTCCGGATCGAGCACGTGCTCGAGACCCACAACCACGCGGATCACGTCTCGGGCCACGGCCGGCTCGCGCACGCGACCGGGGCGACCATCCACATTCACGAGCTGGCAGACGCCGAGTACCCGCATGAGTCGTTCACCGACGGCTGGAAGCTCAGCCTGGGCGACGCCGAGATCGAGGCGCTTCACACTCCGGGCCATCGGCCGGAGCACACCTCCTTCCTCCTCCGCGACGACTCGCGCGGCGGGGATCCGTGGGCGGTGCTCACGGGGGATTCCCTGTTCGTCGGCGACGTCGCGCGTCCCGACCTGGCGATCGAGAAGCGCGAGGGCGCGGCGGGCATCTTCCGCTCGCTGCACGAGCGGCTGCTCTCCCTGCCCGACGACGTCGAGGTCTGGCCCGGCCACCTCGGCGGCTCGTCATGCGGCAGCGCCGGGATAGACCTCAAGTCCACCTCCACCATCGGCTTCGAGCGCGAGCACAATCGCGCCCTGCGCTTCGAGACCGAGAGTGAGTTCGTCGAGGACGCCGTCGCCACCCTGGGAGCGCCGCCGCCCAACGTCGAGCACATCGTTGCGCTGAACAGGGGCCCTCTGATCGACGAGATGGGCACGCCGGTCCCGCTGGCGCCCCGCGCCGTCGAGGTCGGGATCGCCGAGGGCGCCCTGCTGGTCGACGCGCGCACCAACGAGCAGTTCGACGAAGCGCACGTGCCGGGGGCGATCAGCGCCTCGGCCTACGAGACCGGCTTCGCCACGAAGGTGGCCGAGGTGGTGGCGCCCGACGTCGAGCTGATCGTGATCGCGGCGTCAGACGGGTACGAGCTGGAGGCGGCGGAGCTGCTCGCGTCCGTCGGCCTCCGGGTCCGCGGCTACCTCGACGGCGGGATGACCTCGTGGCGCTCCGAGGGACGGCCTGTGAATCGGATTGAGCAGATCGACCCGGACGAGCTCGCGGGCCGGTTGGAGGGGGATGACGTTTTGGTGCTCGACGTCCGCGACGAAGACGAGTTCACCGAGGGGCACATCCCGGGCTCGATCCATCTCCCCTACGGAGAGCTGCCCGACCGCCTGGGCGAGGTGCCCCGCGACAAGGAGATCGCCGCAATCTGCAGTGGAGGCAAGCGCAGCGGGCTGGCCGCCTCGATCCTGCAGCGAGAGGGATTCGAGCGGGTGGTGCACGTCGCCAACGGCGGCGTCGGCACCTGGCAGCGCAGCGGACGCGCCGTCGAAACCGGCTGACTACTTCTTCTTGCCCTTTTCCTTCCCCGCGCTGATCGACTTCAGGAAGGGGATCAGCCGCTTCAGGAACGCATTGACCTTCGGCGCCGCGGCGCTCGGGTCGTTGTGCGCGTAGGTCGCCGCGCGGTTGACCAGCTTCAGATTGCGCCGCGGGATCCGAGCCTCCGCTGCGAGCGCCTGGGCGCCCTGGATCACGCGGGTGTTGCCCAGTGCGGCGGCGAAGGCGTAGATCTTCATCCTCTTGCGGAGCTTGGTCGCATCGGTCGAGTGGACGTCGAGGACGGCCTGCGCCGGGTTGGGGAGGCCGTCGCCGACCGCGCCGGAGTCGATCGTCAGCCGCATCGGGTGATACCAGGCCGTCCCGTCCCGGTTCTGCAGGCCCCAGCCCGAGAACATGGTCGCCCAGCGCTGGATCGGCGTGATGTTCCCGGCGCGGTCCCAGCCGCGCGGATCCCCGCTGGCGGCGAGCTGGCCGGAGTGGACCTGGGCGGCGATCAGCGAGGACGGCGAGGTCTTGACGTCGGTGGAGAGACCGAAGCCGGCCTCGTTGTTCGGGTTGACCCCCGGCGGCGGCTGCAGGTTAGAGGGCAGGAAGGGCCAGCCCTGGAAGACCGAGAGATCGTTGGGCGCCGCCTTCGCCGCCGCGGATCCGACGGTTCCGAACAGGCCGGCGAGCGGGGCCGGGATGCCGCCGAAGGAGAGCCACGGCGACGAGGTCTGCAGGTTGTTGAGCGAGGTCTGCGCCTGGTCGGCCGTCACCGGCGTCGGGCTGCTCGCTCCGTCGATCAGGACGAGGCCGGAGAGGTCGCGGCCGCCGGGCCGGCCGTGGAAGTCCCAGGTCGCGTAGGCGGTGGCGATCGAGCCGCCGAGCGAGTGGCCGCCCATCGCCACGTTCCGGCCGCGCCTGCCCGCCGCCTTGACGACGACGCGCAGGTCGTTGATCTCGGTGTTCATCCCCCACTCCCGCGCGAACGGGACCGCCGAGTCCGGGACCGGGTTGTAGTGGTTCGTCACGCTCGAGTTCCCGATGTAGCCGAGGTAGTAGTTGAAGAAGTCGGTGGGGCTCACCTTGCCCTGCTTGAGGAGGTTGAGCTCGGACTGGTCCTCGAGGTAGTTCTCGCGGCGCTCCACGGCCCAGACCTGCCAGTCCCGGAGGCGCTTGACGATCGTCCTGGCGAGCGGCTCGAAGTAGGCCGCGCTCGCGGAGGTTCCCGGGTTGAGGACGAGGACGTTCCTGGCCTTCGGGTCACCGGTCTTGAGGACGCCGACGACATTCAGGTTGGGTGGGGTGCCCGGCGACGGATAGCCCGCCATCGTCTTGAACTTCACCGGCACCTTCGCGCTCGCCGCCGGGGCGAGCCCCGCGCAGAGCGCCGCGGTCGCGGCCGCGATCAGTGCGATCCTCGCAGGCATCCTGTCCCGTCTTCTCATCCCTCTCCTCCTCGTCCGCGCCAGTGATACACGCAATAGAGAATGTATCGCCAAGCCGCTTGCCTGGGCGCCCCGGCAAGATGCGCAACTTCCCGGTAGCCGGCGGGTTCTGATCGACCCATGAAGCGAATCGCACTGATCACGTCCCTGATCGCCGTCCTCGCGGGACTGCTCGTCGCCGCGCCGAGCGCATTCGGGATCAAGGCAGGGTTCAACATCGCGACCAAGCGGCTCGAGGCCGCCTACAAGGTCGCCCTCTTCGAGCGCCGCTTCAATCCCGAAGGTTGCTACCCGGCGCCGAAGCAGCTCGCCCGGGCGATCCACAAGTCGAGTCACCGCAAGGTCGGGGTCGCGCGGAACACCAAGCGCTTGAGGCACACCAACCAGGTCTACGTGCTCGTGAAGGGGACCACGTGCGAGCACCTGCGCATGGCGCTGCGCGCGGTCGGCGGCATCTACGTCCTCGACTCGAAGCAGGGAACGGTTCGGCTCCAGGGGCACAAGGGGGCCGCGACGCCCGGGCTCGCCCAGAAGCTGACCAACCTGGCCCTCGCCACCAGGTCCTTCCAGGTCACCACGCCCGACACGGCTCCTCGACTTCAGACCATCTGCCCCGGCGGCAGGTTCCCGATCGGCGGTGGGATGACGAGCAGTCCCGCCACCGGCAGCGACGGCGAGGGGATCTACCCCCATTCCTACGAGCGCCTGGGGGCCCAGCGGGGCTGGCACATCAGCGTCGTCTTCCTCGACCCGAGCCGCGCGAGCACCACCCCGCGCAATGTCACGGTCCAGGCGATGTGCGGGTTCGGCGTGATCCCGGCGAAGCCCACCCCCCACAAGACCGTGTACCTACGGCCCGGCGAGACCAAGACCGTCACCGCTCGTTGCCCGAAGGGGCAGTCCCTGGTCTCCGGCGGCTTCCAGCGCACGGACTTCCGGAGCGACGGCGGGGACTACGTCACCGAGTCGCACGCGGTCGGCACCAAGGCCTGGGTCGTCAGCGGCCATGCCTACGGCGTCGGTTCGGGTGAGCTCACCTCGATCGCCTACTGCGCCCGGATGAAGAAGCCGAGAATCACCGAGATCACCTCCTCCCCGGCGCCGGTGGCGGCGAACGGCTCCGCCTCCACGACCACGCCAACGTGCCCGGCCGGCAAGAAGCTGATCGCCGGCGGGTTCAGCACCAACGGCTCCACCAATGCCCTCTTCGACGGCGCCGCATTCAACGCGGACGGCACCTGGACCGCCCACGCCCATGGCTTCTTCGGCGCGGCCCCGCAGCTGACGGCCTACGGCTACTGCCTGCCCGCGAAGTCCTGACTAGGCGCGGCTCGGGGCTTCGTCCCCGTGCCCGAAGCGAACGTCGGGGAGAACCCGGTCCGCCCACCTCGGCAGATACCAGGCCCATGGGCCGAGCAGCCTGAGCAGGACGGGCATCAGCAGCAGCCTGATCAGCATCGCGTCGAGCAGCACGGCGATGCCGAGGATCAGCCCCATCTCCTTCGGCGGCAGCGGCCCGGAGAGGGCGAAGGTGAAGAAGACGGCCACCATCACGGCCCCGGCCGCGAAGATCACGCGTCCCGAGTGCGCCAGCCCGCCGATCATCGCCTCCTTGGGGTCATGCGTGCGATCCCAGTGCTCCCTCGCCGAGGAGAGCAGGAACACCGTGTAGTCCATCGAGATCGCGAAGATCATCGCGAAGAAGAAGACCGGACCCCAGGCGTCCAGGAAGCCTTGCGGCTCGAAGCCGAGCACTGAATGAAGGGCTCCGTCCTGGAAGATCCACTTCGCCACGCCGAACGCGGCGCCCGTGGCGAGCAGGTTCGTGATCACTCCCGCGGCCGCGATCAGAGGCGCCTGCAGAGCGAAGAGAAGGAGCACGAAGCCCAGGCCCAGCACCACGCCGATGACGAGCGGCGTCTTGGCCGAGAGCGCCGCCTGCAGATCGTGGTTTTCGGCGACGGCTCCGCCGATCAGCGTCCCGGCCGGCAGGTCGGAGCGCAGGCGGTCGATCGTCGAGCCCACCGCCGGGTTGGACGGGTCCTGCCTGGGGATCGCCTGGATCAGCGCCAGGTTCCCCGATCGCTCGGGAGGCGTCACCTGGGCGATGCCCGGGTCGGACGCGGCAGCCGCCGAAACCGCCTGCGCGTCCGCGGCCGGCGCGACCAGCTGCAGCGGTCCCGTGGCACCCGGCCCGAGCGCCGCCTGCACCTGCTGGTAGCCCACTCGCGACGAGTCGCCCGAGGGGACGACCTTGATCGAGGGCATCGCGGTGTTCAGCTGCGTCACCGGCACGATCAGCACGACCAGCGCCGCCAATGCCGGGATTCCGTAGCGGAAGGGATGGCGCCAGAGCCGCTCGCCCCAGGCGGCGAAGCGGGGCGAGCGATGCTCGCCGGAGTGGACCCAGGGCAGTGAGAGCTTGTCGACCCTGGGCCCGAGCTTGGCGAGGACCGCCGGCAGCAGGGTGAGGGTCGCGGCCAGCACGAAGAAAACGGCGAGCATGATCCCGAGGCTCATCGAGCGGAACGCCGGGCTCGGGACGAGCATGACCGCGCTGAGCGAGATCAGGACCGTGATCCCCGAGAAGAGCACGGCCTTGCCGGCGGTGTCCATCGTCTGCGCCACCGCGTCCTCTGGGGAAAGCTTCGAGCCGAAGAAGGCGCCGCGGAAGCGGTGGACCACGAAGAGCGCGTAGTCGATCCCCAGCGCGAGCGCGAACATGAGCGCGAAGTTCATCGCCCAGATCGAGATCGGCATGACCTGCGTCCCGATGTAGAGCGAGCCCGCAGCGGCGACCAGGCCGACCATCGTCAGCATCAGGGGCAGGCCGGCGGCGACCAGGGATCCGAAGGCGACGAGCAGGATCGCCAGGGTCACGGGCCAGGAGATCACCTCCGAGCGCAGCATCGCGCTCTTGTTGGCGGCGTTGAAGTCGGACCACATCCCAGGCGCGCCGGTCAGGTTCACCTGGACTCCGTCTCGGCCCAGGGCGTTCAGCGGCGCCTTCAGATCGTCGGCGGCGCGCACCATCGCATTGGCGTCGCGGGCCGCGCCGGCCTGCACGATCGCGGTGTGGCCGTCGGGCGAGATCGAGGCCCCGGGGCGGGGCGGGACGACCGTGCTGACGGCCCGGTCGGCGCGCAGCTTGCGCTCCACCGCCGCAACCGCCGAGTCGAAGCTTGGATCGCCGGCGCTGGCGGTCTGCGAATGGACCACGACCATCAGGCCGTAGCTCGAGAGTCCCTGGAAGTTCCGGTCGATCAGCTGGCGGGCCTGGACGGATTGAGATCCGCTGGTCTCCCAGCCGGCGCCCGAGAGGGCCTTCTCCACCCTCGGGGCGAGGAAGCCGAGCCCGAGCGCGATCACGACCCAGCCGATCATCACGACCCGGAAGTGGGTCGCGGTGTAGCGGCCGAGCCTGCCGATTGGTCCGACCCTGGTCATCGTCCGATCCGAACGGATTCGAGGGGGTGGGCGTCCGCCTTGCGGGAGCGGTCACCCAGCTCGTCGGGATACACGACCGAGCAGAAGCCGAGACCTCGATTCAGGATCAGAGACGCCGGACAGGCGCCGACGATCACGTAGAGCCACTGATTGACTCCGACGAATGCGGTGAGCAACAGGAACCACGGCGAGATCAGGGCGGCCAGGGCGACGCTCACCAGCGTCACGGTGCCGGCGAGCGCGAACAGGACGCGCTCCAGGGGCCAGCGGGGGTTGCGGTCTGGGCGAAGCACGGGTCAGCCTCCTTCGAGCAACGAATTGAGTTCATCGACCTGGCGGCGCAGTCCGCCGCACACCTCGTCACAAAGGGAAAGGACGACCGGGTCGCTGATCGAGTAGTGGGAGTAGTTCCCCTCCTTGCGGCGAGTGACGACGCCGGCGCGGAGCAGAACGCCGAGATGCTGCGAGACGTTCTGCTGGGAGGCGTTGGTGGCCTCCTGAAGATCGCGGACGCTCATCTCGCCGTCGCGCATCGCCTCGAGCAGCCTGATCCGCATCGGCTCGCCGAGCACACGAAAGCGCTCGGCCACCCGCTCCACCAGGGGATCGGGGAGCGGATGCGGGATCTCGACTTTCGAGGTCATGGCGAAGATAGTAGCACAAGTAAACCGTTGTGTAGTAGTGTAGTTGTCGATGACCATGACGGCCACCGCGCATCGCGTCGGGAAACTCCGGCACCACGTCGACGTCAACGGGCGCCACACCCTCGTCACCGACGAGCCCGTCCGCCTGGGCGGCACCGACGAGGGCCCTGCTCCGCACGAGCTCCTGCCCGCCGCGCTCGCCTCGTGCATCGCGACGATGGTCGCCATGTACGCGGAGCGCCATGAATGGGAGATCGGCGACGCCTTCGTCGATGTCGAATACGACCCCCAGTCGGAGCCCTGCCGCTTCGAGATCGAGCTTCATCTCCCGGCCGGGCTCTCGGACGATCAGGTCCGCAGGCTCGAGCGGGTCGCCGAGACCTGTCCGCTTCGCCGAGCGCTCGAAACCGGCTTCGAGTTCGAGGAGCGCATCGTCTCCTCGGAGATGACCGCTGCGGCCTAGTACCCGGCCGGGTGCCGCGCGACGAAGCTCGAGGCGTCGTCGCGCATCACGCTGCTCCAGCGCGGGCCGTTCCCGCCGCCCGGACCGCCGGTGTCCCAGCGCAGCCCGGCGACGTATGCCCAGGCGTGGCCGCTGTTCGCGAAGACGGTGATCCAGTTGCCGCCGCCCGACTCGCCCCAGACCTCGAGTCCGGTGGAGTCCAGCGGGCTGGAGAGGAAGCCGCCGCCGTGCAGCATGAAGCTGACGGCGCCCGAGCAGTCATAGCCGCTCGAGGTGAACGAGCCGTGTCCCCCGCCCCAGATGTAGGGAAGGTCGTCGATCTGATTGGCGGCCTCGATCGCGGCCCGCACGGCGAGCGGCGCGTTCGAGGGCGGAATCGCGTCCCCGCTCGAGTCGATCGTGGCCCGTCCCGCCGGCGCCGGGATGTTGGAGAGATCGGTCTGGATCTGGCGCTCCTTGCGGAGCAGCGCGTTGAGAACTCCCTCGCGGGCGTTCCGCGCTGCGACCAGTGCGGACTGCTGCCGCTGGATCTGCGCGTGCTGGCTGGCGATCTGCCGCTCCTTCGCGGCGATGGCGTCGCGGGCCGTCCTGATCCGGTCGTGCGTCGCCTGGAGCTGGTTGACCAGGGCGGTGATCTGGTCGCGGAGGCCGCGCACGCGCGAGACGACCTCGTTGTCGTAGCTCTGGATGTGGTCGATGTACTCGGTGCGGGTGAGCAGATCCGACCAGTTGGCCGAGCGCATGATCACGGCGGTGACGTCCGGGTCGTTCGACTTGTACATCTCGACGAGCAGCTGCTCCAGGGCGCCGACCGCCTGCTGCAGCTTCGCGCGGATCCTGCGCAGCTCCGCCTTCTCGGCGTTGAGCTGGGCCGTCGCCTTGTCCAGCTCGGTCTGCTTCTGATCCAGCTGGGCCTGGGCCGCGGCCTCCGCCTGGCGCAGGTGAGACTCCTCGCCGATCAGCTGGTCGACCCGCGCGTTCATGCTGTCGATCTGACTCTGGAGGGAGCCCGAGGTCGACTGGATGCGGTTCAGCTCGCTCTGCTTCTGGGCGATCTTCGAGGCCGGGTCGCCGAAGGCGCTCTGGCCGATCACCGCACCGATCACGAGTGTGCAGAACACCATCAGCGAGACCACCGCGATGCGCCCACTGCGAGTGGTCCGGGGACGTGGTTGAGGTACGCGAGGCGGCATAGACAACGAGAGGCGACGAGTCGCCTCCCAGCAGTTGGCCAGGCTAGAGCTTCGGCTCCGAATTGTCAGCAATTGCTAACAGGCGTGCAAGATCCCTTGCGCCTGTCCTACCGAATAGCACCTAGAAGCTGTTCGCCTCCGCGGGCACGTCGGCGGAGCAGCCGCTCCATCTCGCGCACGCTGTCGTTGAGGTTGATCGGCTGCGGCTTGACGACGTCCCGCCGGCTGAAGATGAGCAGCTGGCGCGTGAGCTGCGTCGCCCGTTCGGCCGCCCGCCGGACCTCCTTGACGTCCTCGTAGGCCGGCGAGTCCTCGCCGATCTCCTCGGCGATGAAGTCCGCGTAGTTGAGGACGACGCCGAGCAGGTTGTTGAAGTCGTGCGCCACCCCGCCGGCGAGCTGGCCGACGCTCTCCAGCCGGCTCGCCTGCTCCCGCTGCTTCTCACGCTCCATCTCCGCCATCAGCGCCTGCTTCTCCCGCTCGATCTCCACGCGGTCGGTCATGTCCCGCACGGCCGCGATCGCCATCGGATGCCCACCGGGGTCGACCGAGGACAGGGAGATCTCGGCCGGGAACTCCGTGCCGTCGCTGCGCAGTCCGAAGAGGTCGAGGCCGGCGCCCATGGGTCGCGTCCGGGGGTCATCGAAGTAACCCTCCCTGTGGCTGACGTGCTGATCCCGGAAGCGCTCGGGAAGCAGGAACTCGACCGGCTTTCCGAGCAGCTCCCGCCGCGGGTAGCCGAAGAGGCGCTCGGTCTGCTGGTTCACCATCGCGATCTCGCCGCAGCGATCGATCCCCACGATCGCGTCGGGCGCAAACTCGACGAACCGCTCGAAGACCCCGCTGTCAGTCGACGGAGAGCGGTCCCCCATCGGCTCCCCCTCTCCCGCACCTGCGCGATTTCCCGGACGAGCGCGCATCCTCTCTCCTCTCTCGGGCCGACCATCCCTGCCAGATCGACCGTTTTTCACGGTACGCCCCTTCGCGCCGATAATCAATAGTGAGTAGACCGCTCCAGAACGAGCGTCCAGTCCGGGACGGCGGCCCTACGATGCCCGGATGGCGGAAGAGTTCTGCGACGTGGGCCGCGGCGTGACCCTCTGTTATGAGACGTTCGGCGACCCGGACGACACCCCGATCCTCCTGATCATGGGGCTGGCGACGCAGATGATCGCCTGGCACGAGGACTTCTGCGAGCAGCTGGCGGAGCGCGGCTTCTACGTGGTGCGCTTCGACAACCGCGACATCGGCCGCTCGACCCATTTCGACTTCCGCCCGGCGACCCTCACTCAGATGCTTCGGCGCAAGGTCGGGCCGGAGCAGTACACGCTCTCCGACATGGCCGAGGACGCCGCCGTCCTGCTCCGCGAGCTCGGGATCGCACCCGCCCACGTCGTCGGCGCTTCGATGGGCGGCATGATCGGCCAGATGCTCGCCGCCGAGCATCCGGAGGTCGTCCGCTCGCTCACCTCGATCATGTCGACCACCGGCAGCCGCTGGCACGGCCAGCCCGCGCTCTCCGTCTACCGCTATCTGCTTCGACCGCCTCCCCGAGACCGCGACGGCTATGTCGAGCGATCGGCCGAGGTCTTCGGCCTGGTCGGTTCGACAGGCTTCGAGCGCGATGAGCAGTACGTTCGCGAGCGCGCCGGCCGCAGCTTCGACCGCGGCTTCGACGTGCGGGCCGGCGGCCGGCAGCTCGGCGCGATCGTCGCGTCGGGTGATCGCACCAAGACGCTCGGCCGGATCAAGGCGCCGACGCTCGTCATCCACGGGACCGTCGACAAGATGGTCAGGCCCTCCGGCGGCAAGGCGACTGCGAAGGCGATCCCGGGAGCGAGGCTGATGCTGATCGAGGGCATGGGCCACGACCTGCCCCGCGGGGTCTGGGGACAGATCATCGACGCGATCGCCGAGCACGCCAGGGCGGCGGACGGCGCCAGGACGCGAGCCGCAGCCTAGGCCCGCACCAGCGAGGCGTGCAGGGCGCTGCCCTCGGCGCCCTCGATCCAGATCGAGGAGCCCTGCCTCAGCAGGACGGCATCGCCCGGCATCGCCGGGTCGCGGTATTCGATCTCCGCGTCGATCGATTCCGGTTCCGGGCCGCCGGCCAGCTCCTCCTCGAGCGGCACCCAGTAGTGCGAGTTGTTGATGTGCCCCGCCGGGTCCATCTCGGTGGCGCGGAATCTCCAGGCCGAGCGCCGGGCGTCCTCAGGAGGATCCGGGTGGCGCAGGCGCACGTTTGCGTCGCGGCCCCCGGCGCTCTGCTCGTAAGCGGCGAGGAAGTCGGGCGGGAAGCGCATCGGGCGGCCGCGCTCGGGGTCGAGGCAGACCCAGAGCGAGACGGTCTCCACCGCCGCTCCCTCCCCGTGGATCGAGGTGCGCCGCTCGGCCGAGAAGCGGCCGATCCCGCTGCAGAAGGTCCGCAGCGTGAGCTCCTCCCCGAAGATCGGGAAGCGCTCGACGCGGATCCTCGTTCGGCGCACGATCCAGGCGCCCCGACCCTCGAAGCCGGCGTCGATCAGGTCCGCGTAGGCGACGTCCTGCAGCCAGCGGGCCATCGCGTCGAGCCGGCAGCGGCCGGCCGCGTCGCCGTCGGCGATGCCGGGCCGCATCGCCTGCTCGTAGGCGCGGCCCGCTCCAGGGTCCGGGACGATCTCGGTGAGCTCCGTCGCTACTTGAGCTCCTCGAGGGAGTCGCGCAGCCGGTCGAGCATCGACCACAGGTCGGGCATCTGATCGCGGTCGGCGACGATGCCGAAATCCATCTTGCCGCAGTAGCTCATCACGGTCATGTTGAGGCCCATTCCATCCGTGATCACGGAGACAGGATGGTTGGCGACGAGCCGGGCCCCCGCGCAGTAGAGCGGGAACTGCGGTCCGGGAACATTCGAGACGACCAGGTTCCAGGTCGGCCGCCCGCGCCCGCTCGTGGAGATCGCGAAGGTCGCCCGCGCGGCCCTGGCGAAGACCGCCGGGGGGATGAAGTGGTTCGTGTCCTGGAGCAGCTCCGCCGGAAGCGCCCGGTGGTGCTCCTTCATCGCAGCCAGAGCTCGATGCGTCTTCTCCAGCCGACGCTCCGCGTTCGGCTCGTTGGTGAAGAAGGGAGCGCTCATCAGCATGATCCGGTTGCCGTAGGTGCCCATCTCCTCGTCGGTCCGTACCGAGACGGGCACCTGGACGACGAGCGGATCGGGCGGCAGGTCGTCGTGCTCGAGCAGCCAACTCCGGACAGCGCCCGCGCAGACCGACACGACCACGTCGTTCACGGTGACGCCGTACTTGTTCTTGACGTCCTTGACCTCGTCCAGCGTGAGCTGGCCGAAGGCGAAGCGCCGGTGAGGGGAGATCCGGCCGTTGAAGCAGGTCTTCGGCGCCTTGTAGTGAGTGTGGGCGAGAACCCCGCTCTCGCGGTTGCTGAGCGGGCGGGTGATCCGGTCGGCGACCTTGGCGACCAGCCCCGTACCCGGGATCCCGGCGAAGACCGGCGACTCGTCGAGGTTGGGCAGCGCCCGCGGCAGGGAGCGGAGGATCCTCAGGGGGTAGCGGGGGAAGCCCATCAACCCGCGGGTGAGCATCTCCAGCTCGGTCGGCTGCCGATCGGCCCCGTTCTTGCTCGGCTCGGGCAGCTCCCTGCCCTCGGGGGCGAGATCGAACAGGACGCCCATGATCTCCGCGCCCGAGAGGCCGTCGATCACCGAGTGGTGGATCTTGGTGAGCAGGGCCTTGTGACCGTCCTCGAGTCCGTGGATCAGATACAGCTCCCACAGGGGGCGAGAGCGATCGAGCGGCCGGGAGGCGATCCGCGCGACCTGCTCGGCGAGCTTCTCCCTGGCGCCACCGGGCGGCAGCGCCAGCTCGCGGACGTGGAAGTCGAGGTCGAAGTGCGGATCGTCCAGCCAGTAGGGGTAGTCGAGCCCGAACGGCACCTCGACCAGCCGCCAGCGCAGCGGCGGGAGCAGGGGCAGGCGCTCCTCCATCAGGCCGCAGATGTCCTGGAAGGTGAGCTCCCCGCTCGGCGTGGTCGAGGGGTCGAGGATCGTCAGCCCGGCGACGTGTCCAGTCTGATTTGAGCTCTCCAGCGCCAGGAACTGCGCGTCGAGGCTGGTCAACTGACGCATGAACTCATCCTATGGGGGTAGATTCGCCCCTGGCAATGGGATCCGGGGGGCACCGAGAGCTCTATTCGCCGCCGTCGTCGCGGCCGCTGCGCTGCTGGCCGCCCCGGCTCTGGCGAATGCCACCACGTATCCGGTCCGCTACGACTTCACCCAGGGGCTCATCGCTCAGGGCGTGAGTCCGGATTCGCCGCCGCCTGGTGCCGATGACTGGTCGTGTGAGCCGAGCGCCACGCACCCCCGTCCGGTCGTCCTGGTCCATGGCCTGCTGGCCAATCAGACCGACAACTGGCAGACGATCTCGACGCTGCTCGCCAATCGCGGCTACTGCGTCTTCTCTCTCACCTACGGCACCAAGGCAGGCGTGTCGTTCCCCGGGTATCAGCCCGGCGGCCTCGCGCCCATGGAGGACAGCGCCCAGGAGCTCGCGGCCTTCGTCGACCGGGTTCGCGGCGCCACGGGCGCATCGCAGGTCGACATCGTCGGCCACTCCGAGGGCAGCCTGATGCCGGACTACTACGTCAAGTTCCTGGGTGGGAACCGGGCGGTCCACAACTACGTCGGGATCACGACCCTGTGGCACGGCACCAACCTGGCCGGCCTCGGCACGGTCGATCGGATCGGCGCCGCCTTCGGGCTCTCGAGCGCCGCCGAGCAGGCCGTGTCGACCTTCTGTGCGTCCTGCCCGGAGTTCCTCGCCGGATCGCCGTTCATCGCGAAGCTGCGCGACGGCTGAATCGCGGTCCCGGGCGTTAAGTACACGAGCATCGTCACCCGCAACGACGAGCTGGTCGCCCCCTATACGAGCGGAATCGAGGACGCACCGAACATGACGAACCTCGTCGTCCAGAAGCAATGCCCGCTCGACCAGGCCGAGCACGTCTCGATGGCCGCGGATCCGGTGGTCGCCCAGGACGTCCTCAACGCCCTCGATCCGGAGCACCCCGCCCAGGCGCCGTGCACGCTGGTCCTGCCGCTGATCGGCGCCCCCGCCTACATCGGCCCGCCCCGGTAGGCGTTTGAAAATTACTTGCGTGGGCAAGTAATTCGGGACGAAAGAACTTCGACCCGAGGAGGATCCAGATGGACCTCGCATTGCTCGTACTGCGCATCGTGGTCGGGCTGCTCTTCGCCGGGCATGGTGCCCAGAAGCTCTTCGGCGCCTTCGGCGGTGGCGGCCTGGAAGGCACGGCAGGCATGTTCGACAACATCGGCCTACGCCCCGGCTGGCTGCACGCTCGCGCGGCGGGGACGCTGGAGTTCGCCGGCGGCGCCCTGATCGCCCTCGGTCTGTTCACGCCGTTCGCGGCGGCCGCGATCATCGCCGTGATGACAGCCGCGGTGATCACCGTTCACGCCCCGAACGGGATCTGGAACACCAACCGGGGCTACGAGTTCAACCTGGTGATGGCCGCTGCCGTCTTCGCCCTGGCCGGCGTCGGAGCGGGCGCCTGGTCGCTCGACAACGCTCTCGGCTTTGACCTGAACGGTGCCGTCTGGGCGATCGGGGCCCTCGTCGTCGGCGTGATCGGCGGCGTCGGCACGGTGCTCTCCGGCCGCGCCGTCGCCGGGCACGAGCCGCATCCCGTTTCCTAGGTAAGCGGCTCGAACGTCGGTTGGAACGCCCTATCGCGCCGTCAGTTGGCGCGGTAGGGTGGGCCTCCGCCTGCCTCGAGAAGGAGAGAGAGATGCTCGGCAAGCCGTCGAAGAGACTCACGAAGCACCTGGAGGAGAACGGAAAGCGAGCCAACGCGACCGTGGTGGAGATCGCCGAGAAGGGCATGGCGGTGACCCGGGGAGCCGAGGGCGTGATCGGCAACACCGAGCTCGCGCTCAAGGCCCACCTGCGCGTGCAGCCCGACGACGAGCCCGAGTTCGAGGTCAAGAAGCGCTTCAGCTTCCCGCAGCTCGCGGTGCCGAGCGCGGGTCAGACCGTTCCCGTGATCTACGACCCGCAGGACCACGAGAAGATCATCGTCGACTACTCGCCCGAGGCCCAGCAGTCGGCGGCGTTCACGGCCAGCGGGATCGATCCGAGCCAGATCGGCCAGCTCATGGAGCAGGCCCAGCAGCTGCGAGCCCAGGCCTCGCAGGCGCAGGGAGGCATGGGACAGATGCCCGGGGTGGGCCAGATCCCCGGCATGACCCCTCCCCCGCCCGCCCAGCCTCAGACCGATTCGGTCTCGCAGCTGGAGAAGCTCGCCAAGCTGAAGGAGTCCGGCGCGCTCACCGAGGCCGAGTTCGAGGCCGAGAAGGCGAAGATTTTGGGGCAGTAGGGGTCGCTGTACGGCTTCGCCATCAGGTCGCGGCCACAAGCGGCCGCTAGTGCCCGAAGATCAGCGGCAGCTGTAGCCCGATCGCGAGCGCGGTCAGGACGAGCGCGGTGATCCGCTGATACGGCCGGACGGCCAGCGCCGCCAGCGGCAGGAACCAGATCAGGTACCAGGGCAGGAACCAGGTCGTGGTGACCAGCACTGCGAAGGTCGCCCAGCCCGCGTTCTCCAGCCAATCGCCGCCCCGGTAGACACGGACCAGGAGCAGGGCGACCGTCGGCAGGAGCACCAGCATGCCGATCCTGCCCAGGGTGTGGGTGGCGATGCCGAGGCCGAGGACGTCGTTGACCACCCCCGGGATGTCGTTGGGCGTCTCGAGGCGCGCGTCGTGCTGGAGGACGTGCAGCAGGCTCGAGATGTGCGTCCCGAAGGCGATCAGCGTGACGGCGCCGAGCACCACCGCGGCAGCCAACCCCCAGAGGATCGCCTTCCACGGCCGTCGCGAGCCGAGCAGCGCGAACGGCAGCAGGACGACCGACGAGCTCTTCACGGCCACCGCCACGACCAGCGCAGCCATCCCGGACTCCCGCCCGGCGAGCAGCAGATAGATGCCGCCGAGCGCGGCGACCAGCATGAGCAGGTCGTTGTGCCCGCCGCCCACCGCATAGGCGAGGAGCACCGGGTTGAGCCCGAAGAACAGGGCCGCCGGCAGCGCCGGCCGGCCCAGCCGGGTCGCGCACATCCAGACGAGAGCGACGCAGGCGAGGCTCGCGATCGCGGCCGACGCCTTCAGCAGCCAGATCGCGGCCGTGAAGCTGACCCAGCCGAGCGGAAGGGTGCCGAGGGTGAAGAGCGGGCCGTACGCGGTCGTGTTGAGGGGCCAGCCCACGTACACGTAGGAGGGATCGGTGGGCGCGGCGGAGAGTGGATGGACGTACGGGTTGAGGTGATGAACCGCGTCGAGCCGTGCGTATCCGGCGTAATTGAAGATGTCGCTCGAGAGCAGCGGCGGTGCGATCACGAAGACGACGTGCAGGGCGACGATCGCCCCCACCCCGACCCGGAACCGAACCGAGTCCGCGAACAGCAACACCCCGAGGTAGCAGAGGCCGAACACGATGAAGACGGCCGCGAAGGCGTCCCCGCTCAGCGACAGCCCGAGGCCGTGCAGCGGGCCGCGAAGCGAGGTCGGCAGGCCGTGGTGGATGTGAAGCGTCGGCCCGTAGTGCTTGGCCGCGGCCCCGGCCGCCATCAGGAAGGCGGAGGCGAGCATTCCGCCCAGGAACGCGTTCGCGATCAGAGTCCGGTGCCCGGCACCCAGGCGTGGAAGCGCCGGGACCCCTCTGCGTGCCATGGCAGCCGGCTCGATCGCAGGGTCAGCGGTTCCGGGCAGGGACTCCATCGGCGGGCGAGATGGTAGAGCGGGCCCTTAAGGCCCGCTCAGCCTCGCGTGGCGCGGAACGCGGACCAGGTAGGTCCCGTCCGGTGAGCTGAACTCCGGGCGGAAGCCCGCCGCCTCCAGCTGACGGATCGCCGAGTTCACGTGGGTGATCACCGCCCCCGCATGGATGCGTCTCAGCGCGCCCGGCAGGTCGGCCGTCCACGCTCGCAGCACCCCGTAGTTGTCGCGAAGCTCCTGCGGCGTGTAGTGCTCGAGCCAGCCGTTGAGGACCACCCGCGTGCTCGGGGAGCGCCAGTTGATGTAGGAGCCGACGCCCGCGTAGGTGACGATCCGACCGTGCTTCGGCGGGTGGGCGATCGCGTAATCGGCGACCGGGAACCCGAGTGTCGGATCGTCGCGGGCCGGACCCAGCACGACGGCCCAGATGAGGGTCGCGGCCGCCGCCGCGGTGCCGAAGACGGCGATCGGGGCCCGCAGGCGCACCGGGCCGCGATTCGGCGCTGTCCACGCGACCTGGAGGGCGAGGATCGGCCCGATGAAGACGATGTTCCGGATGGAATAGCCGGCGAACACGAGGAAGCCGGCCGTGACGAGCAGCGTGGTCGCTCGCCGCGGCCGCGGCGAGCGAACCCACATCCAGGCGGCGAAGCACGTCGCCAGAGCGAGATAGAGGACGGCGAGGGGCGAACCGAAGGCCGACCCCCACTCGGTGCTCGCCAGCGAGATGGCCTGGTTCTGGAAGCTGAGCAGGTAGTCCCAGATCGCCGAGCCGAGCGGGGTCGCCACCGTGACCGTCGCCGCGGCCAGGAGCGCGACGATCCCGAGCACCGCCACCCGGGAGAGGGGCACCGCGCCGGGGATGCCGCGCCAGTGATCGATCGCGAGCCCGATGGTCGCCAGCCCGAGCAGCAGGAGGCCGGCGACGAAGCCTCCGTGGAGGTTCGCCCACAGCGCGAACAGGACCAGCATCGCAACGGGCGCCCACCAGTGACGCCGCTCGCCGGATCGGGCCGCGCCGCGCCCCCAGAGCGCGACGAGAAGCATCACCAGCAGCGTGAAGATCAGCACCGTGAAGCCGGCGGCGCGCGGGTGCACCACCGCCAGGACTCCGGGGAAGTAGAAGGCGGCCACGGCGACCAACATCGGCCAGCCCTTTCGCCGGCAGAGCCAGAGCAGCAGCGCCAGGGGCGCCGTGATCAGCACCGCATAGAGGACGGTCAGACCGGTCGGGCCGAAGACCTCCGAGACCCGGAAGAAGGCCAGCTCCGAGAGCCACTGCTGGTTGAGCCAGGTGCCGCCCTGGGCGACGGTCGAAAACGGGTCATGCGTGACGAAACCGTGCTCGGCGATGATCCGGCCGCTGGTGAGCGAGAGGTAGAAGTCTCCATTGTGAAACCGGTCGAGGCAGAGCGACAGCGCGCCGACGAGCGCGATCAGGGCGCCCATCAGGGCCCAGGTCGATCGCGTGGTCAGGCGGCCGCCTGAATCGACGGTTGCATCGACGCCGCGCACGGGGCCGGTATTCGTAGCGGTTCGAGCGGTCCAAATGCGTCACCGAAGCGTGAAATCGGTCGATTTCGGCCAGAAATAGGTGATTTGCAGGTATTTCAGCGTCTGCTAACATGTACGTCCCCGCCGGGCCATGGAAACCCGGCATTTGCAGCGTTTTCGCGCAGCTCTTCCACGATAGGCAGCCTTCGCGAACGCAGCACTCGACCCGCGGAGGTAACTCATGTCTCAGACCAAGACCGCTCACAACACGCGCGCTCGCGCGCCCCGCACACGGCGCTGGACCTGCGCCGGCTGCGAGGTGACCGTGCGCTACGCCGCGGGCAGCAAGTCCACCCCCCGGCGGCCCGAGGGCTGGACCAAGGCCGGCGGCCAGTGGCTCTGCCTGCACTGCCAGCGCGAGAAGGCCGTCGAGAAGGCGACCATCGGCGCAAAGGGTGACGGCTGGGCCTCCCGGCGCCAGGCGCTGCTCGAGTTCGAGCTCCGCCGCAGCCCCGAGGAGCCCGACGGCGTGATCGCCAAGCGGGCCAACTGCTCGACGGGCCACGTCCGCAAGGTCCGCGAGGAGCTCGAGCGCGACGGCAAGCTGCGCAAGGCCGCCGCGTAAAGCGCGCGGTAGCGGCGCAGCCGGCCGGTCATTTCAATAGCGTGGTTTGAGCTCGTACCCATCGGGTACGGGCAAGCCAATTGCACCTGCCGAATTGGGCTGGCCATCAGCTCAAGCGGGGGAACCAACTGAAGCGCAAGCTTCAGGGGCGAATCGGAAAGCCGTAGCGCACTCTTTCAGCGCGAGCCCGTCAGCTAACCCCGTAGGCCCGAGAAAGAGAGGTTGGCATGAGCACGTTGATCGATCATCTGGCGACCGATCGCATCCGGGGTGGACGTCTTGTACTCGCGTACTCGATCGGGGCGGCCTTCGGGATCGCTCTTGCGCTCGTTGCGCTGCTGGCGGCTGGGACCGGCCTCTAGCGCTGCTCAGCGCCCGAGCAATCCCATCCAGGTGAAGAGCGCCGCGTTGGCGGCGTGCAGCTGGAGACTCCCCTTGGGGGCACCCGACTTGGATGCCTTCTTTCCGTACCAGGTCCGGAGATAGAGCCCGTGCCGGTCGCGGGCTCGATGTAGAGCGCTTCGCGCGTTGCGCTGCACGATCCCGTACCAGTTCCCGCCATTGTCCAGCCGGGCGAACTCGAGCATGGTTCGCACGTACCAGAAGTCGTACTGGGGACCCATCCAGAAGCGCCGGTAGACCGCCAGCGTGGCGGTGGCGAGGGCTTCGGCTCGCTGGCAGAAGGACTTCTGACCCGTCGCCTCGCAGATGACCCGGTGGGCGAGGATCATCGGGCCGTTCACGTACGGCATCGGGACGGCGTCGAACGGCGGATAGTTCCTCTTTGCCGTCTCTGCCACACCTGGGGCAGGCGCAGGATCACCGGCCGCCGCCAGTTTCGCCGCCTCGTCGGGGTTCGCGCCCAGGGCCCGCCGGTCGGCAGCCGCCGCCGACCCTGCCGAGGCGCTGCTCGCCTTGCCCTTTCGGTAGTAGGTACCCGGCCTGCGCAGCCGCGCGTACAGCCCCGTACCGGGGTCGGTCAGCCAGACGTCGCCCCAGGCGATGTACTTGAGCGCGTCGTCGAGGTAGTGCTGCTCATGGGTGATGGCGTAGAGCTTTGCCGAGAGCAGGGTCCCGCCGGCAAGGGACTCGCCCGCGTAGAAGCTGTGGTTCGTGTTCCACCAGAGGCCCCCCGGACGCCCCGGGGTCGTGTCCCAGCCCGACACGCTGATGAAGCTCTGAGCGATCTCCGCATCGGCCAGGTAGCGTTCGTTTCCGGTGGCGTTGTAGGCGTCGAGGAAGGCCAACCCCCACCAGCCGTTGTCGTCGAACCACGCGGTCTTGCCGGGATTGTGCTGTCTCGGCCGGGGCCCGAAGCCCGGAACCGGCCTGAGGGTCGGATTGAGGTAACGCTGCGCTCCCCACGCAAAACGGTTCAGCGCGTGGAGATGCCGGCGGGAGGGCTGCGCGCTCTGCAATCCGGCCAGTGCCTCGAACAGCGGGACGACGCCCCAAAGCGAGGCGACCCGGGACCCGCCGAGCGTGGAGCTGTACCAGTGCCTGCCGCGGTTCCACCACCGGTGCGTCTGCTTGACGCCCCTCTTGGCGGCCTTCAGGTAGGTCAGCTGACTCCGGCTCACGGCGCCGGCCCCCACGGGCGCGACGAGGAGGCCGGCGACCGCAATGGCCACCAGCGAGATCAGTCCTGCGAGCGAGCTTCTCCGGACGAGCGACACTGCTACCCCTCGAACACCGCAAGCGGGGCTTCGACTCGGCGTGAGAGGCCGTCTGGGGAGGGTCAGTCCAGAAACGGCAGCTCGTCTGCCGCCCCGGTCAGGTCGATGACGCGCTGAACCTGCGGTGATCGGGCCCTGGTGATGCACAGCCGGCGGCCGTTGCTCCGCGATCTGGCGTTGAGATGGAGCAGGAGGCGGATGCCCGAGGCGTCGAGGAACTCCAGCTCCCCCAGGTCGAGAACGATCCGGGCGGCGTCAGTCGCCTCGACTCGGCTGATCTCGCGATCGACGCTGCCGATGACGGAGAGATCCATTTCGCCGAGCAGCCTGACCCGCTCCTCGCTGCCGGTGCGCTCGCTGCGCACGGCGAAGCGACTCCACTCCATCTCTCCTGTGCCCTGTTTCCCCTGTGACATCCGTGTTCCCCGAAACCGAAATCCAGTCTGTTTCGTATAGCGGCAGCAATGCCAAATTAGGTACGGCCCGAGGCGAAAAGCCCGGACTTTGCGCCGAAGTCGGCCCAGTGCGGCCGGGCTTTTGGGGCGGGGAGCCGGCCGCGTGGGCGGCCGGCTCCCCGGTCCCAGCTAGCCGGTCGTGTTGTGCACCACCGGGTAGTAGCCCTTGGCGTGCCCGGTGGTCTTCGGGTGGTAGCTCTCCCCAACCGGGTTGGAGAGGCCGTTGATCCATTCGGTGGACGAGCCGCTGCCCCCGTCGCAGACGGCGTGGCCGATGAACGGCGGGATCACGTCACGGAACAGGAAATTCGCTCCCGCCCGCGACGCCGCCGCGCTGTCCGCGCTCTTCAGCATGTCGGCCGTCTGGTTGAGCCGCGTCTCCTCATGCGAGCTGAACCAGGTGAACGCGTTGCAGTCCGTGCCGTTGAAGAGGCGCGGATAGTCGAGCACGATCACCTTCGCATTCGGAGCCCTCGACTTGATCGCGTTGTTCACCTGGTCGAGTCGTCCGGGCAGCGTGTTCTGGATGAACGACTGCGCGTTGTCGATCGCGCCATCGCAGTCGGACGCCCAGGACGGCTGGGCGCAGGTGGTGATCACGCTGGAGAACCCGGCGTCGTTGCCGCCGATCGTGTAGCTCACCCAGTTGGTGTCGGAGGTGACGCTCGACACCTGGCTCGAGAGCAGGTTGCTCGTCGTGGCGCCCGAGCACGCGGCGTGCACGAACGTCCATGACGGATGAGCGTTGTGGAGCAGATACGGATAGGCGTAGACCGATTTCTGGCAATTGCTGTCGTAGTAGGTGCGCGTCCCGGTGCCGGACGAATACGAATCGCCCAACGCGACGTACTTCGTCGCCCACGCCGGGGCCACGAAGACGAAACAGGCCGCAACCACGCAGAGAACTGCGAACACGCGACTCTTCATTTGCTCTCCTCCCAGAGAGTTGTTGGCGGCGGCGACGCTACTACTGGGTAGGCCGGCCGGCGAGTGATTCGCCGGATTGGAAAACAGCAGGCCTCACCTATGCGACCTGGATCCGCGCGATTGTGGAGAGCGACTGGTAGTAGACGTCCCGTCCGAAGCCCGGCGCCGGGAAGAGGAAGCCCTGGATCGCCGAAGGAACCTCGACCCGCGCCTTCTCGGCCCCGGAGTCGAGGTCGAGGACGACGAGCGAGTCTCCGCCGAGCGACCGGCTCGCGCGCATCGCCCGGGCGCTGCGCGCGATCACCGGGCCGGCCGCCGCGACCGCGCGGCGCAGGGGCCCGCGCCTGAGCGCCCGATGGCCTCGCCAGTCCCCCACGACCAGCTCCCGGCTCTCCGGGTAGAGGATCAGGTGGCCGGCGTGCGCGAGCCCGTCGCGCCGCCAGAGCGGCTCCAGCTCGTCTCCGTCCAGGCGCCAGGCTCGGACCACGGCGTTTCCCGCGTCGTAGGCGACCACGATTTGTCCAAGCGGGTCCCAGCCGGGCGGGTTCGACTCGGTGCCGTAGGGCAGGCCGCTGATCTCGACGGAGCGGGCTGTGTCCTCGTCGAGCCTTGACCACCAGAGGCGGACGGGCGAGCCGTCGGCCCCGCTCCCCAGCATCGTGTGATCGACCCGGTTGCGGCCGTTGTCCATCCAGAAGACATGCTCCGGGGTCACGACCGGGTCCCAGCCGTAGCCGCGGCCGGGCGCCGGTCCGTATCGCGGGCGCCACTGCCGGTCGACCACCAGCTCGCCCGCGTCGCGGTCGAACCTCAGCGCGAACATCTCGGTGGCGCCGATTGCGAAGATCGTCTCGCCGTCGCCGGAGAGCCGCCCGACGCATGGCTCCGGCAGGCGCAGCGGCGGCGCAACCGGCAGCAGCGTGACCGGGTCGAGGACCGAGACGGTCGACGGCTCCCGTCCCGCCGGAGCGTCGCAGTCCTTGGTGACGAGCTCCCCGCCGTCCAGGACGACGAAGGAGTTGTACGGGCGGTCGATCGGAAGCCGGTGCGAGGCGAGGACTTCCAGCTCGGGGCTGAGCCGGTGGATCCAGCGGCCGAAGACGGCGTGCAGGTCGCCGTTGGCGTGGGCCGCGATTCCGCCGGGCCAGAAGCGTCCGCCCGGCAGCCGCGGCGTGGAGGCGGTCACGGCAAGGGTCTCGGCGTCGAGGCGCTCGACCCAGGCGTCCGCGTCGCCGGCCTGCGGCCCGCCGGGCGGCATCCCGTGCCGGAGCGCGTAGAGCTCGCCAGGCTCGCGCCGGACCAGGGCGTCCGTCGCGAACGCCTCGTGGAGCGCCGCGACCTCGAGCCGCTCACCCACCTGGATCCTCAGTCCCGTGCCGCCGACCGCGCCCCACCTGCGCGGGCCGCCGTCCTCGCAGGTCCAGGGACGGGGCCAGTAGGCGCCGGCGGTCAGGAGGCGGGCACCGCGACCGAGCGGCCGATCACGTGGCCCTTCGAGTCGAGGGCGCGGACGGCGAACACCGTCGCGGAGGTGCCGAGATCGACCCGGGTCTCGAACGAGCGCTTCCGCGTAGTCGCGATGCGCGAGAGCGATCCAGCGCTCTGGCCCGCCAGGAACCGCCACTTCGCCACCCGGCTGGCCCCGTTCCAGCTCGCGAACAGTGAGACCCCGCCGGCGCCCTGGCGCTGGGCGACGATCACGGGCTTCGTCCTCGGCGAGGCCTTCCACGGAAGGCGATACGTCCTGTAGGTGCCGTCGTCCTGCGGAAGGCTCGCGTCGAGCAGCAGCTTGCCGCGCGACGAGAACTCCGAGAAGAACGGCTCGGACCCGAAGCCGACGAACACGTTCCCGCCGGGCAGCCGCTGCAGACTGCCCTCGCTCTGGGCGGAGGTACTGGTCGAGCGCGCGAACTGCCGCACCACGCTCGCACGATGGCGCCGGAAGTTGAGCTGGAGAATCAGCCCGCGCGAGTACGGATTGAACATCGGCGGTCCCGCCCCGTCGTCGAACATGCTGATGCGGCCGTTTTTCAGCATGTGGGCGTCGTGCTGGAGGTTGAACAGCGCGCCTGGGCCGAAGTTGAAGTCCGTGCCCTTGCCCCCCAGGGTCCAGAGGACCCGGCCGCTCGCCCGGTCGACCTTGTAGACCGCGGAGGTGTCACGCGCCGAGATCAGGACCCGGTCCTTCTTCAGCGCCTGGATCGCGTTGATGTGGAAGGCGTCGTACGAGGCGCTGTTCTGGGGGGTCGCCTGCGAGGTCTCGAGGGGGATGTGACCGTATGAGTGCCATTCCCAGACGACCAGCCCGGTCTTGATGTCGACCTCCTGCACGATCGAGTCGAGCAGCGGCGAGAGGGTGCCTTCGGGCGTGCCCGGCAGGTGGACGCGGATCGGCGAGTAGACCGTGAACAGAGCGTCGCCATCCTTGGTGAGCTGGAACTCGTGCAGATCCATCGGGTAGCCGTTGCCGGCATGGACGACCTTGATCACGTTGTAGGCGCGGTTCGCGATCACGGCGCCGCCGACGCCGAATGCGGCCGGGGTCACGGTCCCCTCCCACCAGGTCAGGACCTTGCGCCTCTTGAACTTCTGGACCCGCAGATTGGCGGCGACCTCAGGTGGGGTGAGCTGCCTGAACCAGACGAGGTTGCCCGCGCCGTCGACGATCATGGGGCCGCCGGGCCCGACGGGCTTGATCGTCACGGTGTTGTTGCTCCCGGGGTGGACGACGGGTGAGGGCAGGGGCGTCAGCAGGACGCTCCCATTGCCGCGGGCCCGCTTGGAGCTCTTGTTCACGGTGATCTTCGGAGGGGTCAACCCCGGTTCGGTGACGAAGTGGTCGAGCTTGTCCGGCTGCGTCGAGGTCAGGTTGAGCGCCGGTTGTTTCGGGCCGAAGGTGGCGACCGTGAAGGAGTAGCGAACCGGCTTGCGCCCCTTGACGCGGATCTCGACCGCGACGGACTCTCCCTGCGTGAGCTGTTGGTCGAGCACGAAGCTCGCGCCGTGGTGTCGTGAGTACGAGCGCAGGTGGCCGGAATGGGGCCCGGAGGCCGTTCCCGTCACCTGGACGGAGCGGATCCGCTGGCGCGGCACCCCGAGGATGCTGATCTGAGTCTGCGGCGAAGCGTCCGGAGTGTTCGGCTGAGGCGAGATCGTCAGCTTGCCGGTCGACGCGGAGGCGCCGGCCGGCACGGCGAGTGCCGCGATCGCCAGTCCCGCGATCAGGTATCTGCTCCTTGCCTGCATCGTCGCGGAAGGCTAAGCCCCCCCGTCGGACGACCCCACCTCAGTAGTGCGGTAAATAGGCATCGAACTAGGTAGAGAGGCGCTGGTGCACTAGCGATAGCCTGCCCGCTTGCCTTGACGAAGCTTTTTCCGCAGCTCGGGTACCGCGACCCGGAGCGGGCGATTGCCTGGCTGGAAGCGCTCGGCTTCGAGCTGCTCCTCACCTGGCCCTACCCGGACGGGGCCCTGCGTCACGCCGAGCTCAGGCTCGGGGAGGCGATCGTCATGATCGGGGGAGTTCGCGAGGACCTCCAGCAGCCCGAGCTTCGCGGGCGCACCGTGGGGCATGGGACCTACGTGCATACGAAGGATGTCCCGGCCATGTACTGGGCCGCCATCGAGGCGGGCGCGACCAGTGTCTTTGAGCCCGAGGCGACCGAGTGGGGCACCGAACGGGCTCGAGTACTCGACCCCGAGGGCTACGAGTGGTCGTTCGGGAACTACGAGCCGGGCTCGGACTGAGCCAAGCCGAGGATCCTGATTCGAGGTCCCCGCGAACGGCGGGGGGCGCCGTGATACTTTCGCTGAGAGCGAGGGGAGCAAGGAAGCTTTGATTCGTCTCGGGATTCGCAACTGGTTAGCTGTGGTCGGCTGCGCGTTCGCGGCCCTGCTGCTGTTCTCGCCCGCGGCCAGGGCGGGAGTGGACCCAGGAGGGAACCCAGGGTGTCCGGCGATCGCGGACAAGCCGAACGCGGTGGACCACGTCGACTACGACCAGGTCGAGCACCTGACCTACTGCTACGGGCCGATCACCATCAAGCCCGGCCAGAACGTGATCCGGCTCCGGCCGGCGATCGACGGCAACGGCCAGAAGCTCTGGCCCCAGGTGCCGGGCTACGTCACCCGCTTCGACCCCGAGTTCATCTACGCGGACGGCACGGTCCCACGGGTCGACGTCCTTCACCTCCACCACGCCGTCTGGCTCGTCAACAACGGCCCGCAGTTCGCCGTCGGGGAGGAGAAGACGATCCAGCAGCTGCCCCAGGGGTTCGGCTGGCCCAGCGATCCCGGCGACTCCTGGGTCCTCAACGACATGCTGCACGACCTCGTCGCCCAACCGGCCCAGGTGTACGTCGTCTGGCGGCTCGACTTCGTCCCGGAGACGTCATCCGACTACGGGTCGATTCTCCCGGTACACACCAAGTGGCTGGACGTCGCCGGCAACCCGAGCCTCTATCCGGTCTTCGACGCCCTGCGGTCCGACGGGCACAACGGCACCTACACGTTCCCCGATCAGGCGCCGGCGGCTGATCGGCATCCGTGCGGAATCTTCGGGCGGGCGCAGGACAGCCACGGCTGCCTCGGAAGCGCCCAGCGCTGGACCCCCAACCATGACGTGACCCTGATCGGGACCGCCGGACACCTGCATCCCGGCGGTCTCAACACACAGCTGCGGGACACCCGCGGCGGCAACACCAACACCCTCTTCACCTCCGACGCCCACTATTACGAGCCCGCCGGAGAGGTCTCATGGGACGTCGCGATGCGTGCGACGCCGCCTGACTGGCGCGTGCAGGTTCAGGCGAATGACCATGTCAGCGTGCACGCAACCTACGACACCCGAAGAGCCGACTGGTACGAGGTGATGGGGATCATGCCCGTCGCCGTCTACAACGGGACCCTCCCAGGCGACCCCGCCGTCAAGGACGCGCAGGCCCCGGACATCCCGCAGGCGGGAGTCCTCACCCACACTCACCTGGCCGAGAACGACAACCACGGCGGGAACTCGACCGGGGTCGCGAACCCGTTCTTCCTGCCGAGCGCTCCGGCGCCGAACAACACGATCGGCATCCAGTCGTTCGCGTACCGGGCGGATCCGAATGCCGGCTTGAGCGTGCCCACGATCGAGCCGGGCCAGACTCTCACGTTCCAGAACTACGACGCGGTCCCGAGCGTCAATGCCTTCCACACGATCACGGCCTGCAAGGACCCCTGTACCGGCAAGACCGGCGTCGCCTACCCGATCGCCAACGGGCCGGTTACGTTCGATTCGGGCGAGCTCGGCTTCAACGGAAACAATGGCGGCGTCGGGAATGCTCCCGCCGCCGACCGCGATACATGGCAGACGCCCAAGGATCTCCCGACCGGCACCTACACGTACTTCTGCCGGATACATCCATTCATGAGGGGAGCCTTCCGCGTCGAGCCGCAGTCCAAGCCGCGACAAACGCTGAGAGCTCGGAAGAAGCAGAGGCTCGCCAAGGCCGCGGTCAGCGAGAAGGTCGACAAGCCCGCCACGGTGAAGCTTCAGGCGAAGCTCAGGGGCCCGAAGACGGCCGCCGGATCTTCGCGCGGTTCACGGGTTCTCTCCCAGGCCCTGGACGCCAAGCGGACCACCTCGCTCGCTCCCAAGGTCAGGAAGAAGATCAAGCTCAGGTTCTCGAAGGCGGCGCGCAAGAGGATCAGGGCGGTGATCGCGACGGGCAGGCGATGGAAGGTCGTCGTCACGGCCACGGCCACCAGTCGATTCGGCAAGACCTCCACCGCCAAGACCCGCTTCAGGCTGATCGGCTAGCCGACCTCCCTGCTCGAGAGCGACGAAGCGCCCGGATCACGGAGCCGTCGGCAGCGGGCACAAGGCGAAGGGCCCGGATCTCCGGGCCCTTCGTGAGTAGCGGGATTGAGTTGAATCAGCCGACGAGACGCTCAGTGATGGTTCGCGCCCTCATGCTTGGCGATGCATTTCTTCCGCTTCTTCTTGTTCTTGATCTGCCGGCACTTGTCGTCGGCTCGGGAGGCCGCCTTCGCCCGGACTCCATCGTTCGCCTGGGTGGCTGCGATTCCTGCGGGGGCCAGCGCTGAGCCGAGCACCGCGGCCGAGAGCAGGGCGGCCGCCAGCCGTGAGATGCGTGTGCTGTGGATTCTGGTTTTCATGCCACGCATACTCCTCGTCGCGGGTTAGGGCTTGGCCAAAGGAGGGTTAGGCCTTCGACTTTGGCCGGCTTTGCTCGCCTCCAGGAGGCGCCGCGGGCGCGGCGGCCTGGAGCATCTCGTGGAGCTGCTCCTCCGGCAATCCGAGAGGCAACACCAGGTCGATCGCGTCTGCCCCCGCCTCGAGCCAGGCGCGGACTGCGTGCCCCGCCTCGTCGTAACTGCACATGAGGGTCACCTCGCGCGCCAGCCCCTCCGCCGCCGGGGGGAGTTGCGGCGGCCCACCGCCTTCGTTGGCGCCGAGCAACGCATCGACGCCATCCGCGAATCCGAACTGATCCCGGAGCATCCGCGGATACAGGGGCCCCATGCGGGTGAGGTAGGCAAGTAGCCAGCCAGCGGCGATCTGCCGGGCGGCCGCCTCGTCTTCACCGATCGCGAGCGGGACGCTGGCGGTCAACGCGGTGGGCGCCGGGACCTCGGCACGCGCCTCGCCCTCGGCGAGCAGGGCTCGGCCATCGGCAAGTCGCGAGCGCGCCCACAGGAACGGCAGCCACTGGTCCGCCAGCTCACCGGCCACGCGGACCGAGGCTGGGGCGAGCGCTGCGAGGAGGATCGGTACGGGCTCTTGGGGCGGTGCGCCCAGGCGTAGCGCTCTGACGCCCTGCCGCTGGATTGGCAGGCGAGCGCCGCCGAGCAGCGCCCTGACGGCGACGAGCGTCGCACGCATCCGAGCGACCGGTTGGCCCCAGGTGAGCCCATGCAAGCCCTCGACGAGCGGCGGGCTACTCGCGCCGAGGCCGAGAGCGAAGCGGCCGTCGGACGCGCGCTGGAGACCCGCAGCGGCCATTGCGATCGCCGCCGGCGTGCGGCTCCAGACCGGGAGCACCGCCGTGGCGAGGCCGATCCGCGAGGTCACTCCCGCGATCTGGGTGAGCATCACGACCGCATCGTTGGTCCACCCCTCGGCGGTGCCGAAGCGGGCGTAGCCAAGTCTCTCGGCGCCCACCGCGAGCCGGATCGTCGCTGCGGCGTCGGTCTGGAACGGTGTCACGCCGGCGCCGACCCTCGAAGCGCCGGCCGGCCACCGGCGGGTTGTCTGGGTCTCGTCGGGGCGGGTCATCGTCAGGGCTACGCGGCCACGCAGAAGACGGATTGGGGCTACCCCGTCGGCGTCGGTTGGCCGATGCAGTGTCGTGCCGCGGCCGTAGACTCGGGTAGTTCCCGAGGTAAGGAGCGACCATGCCAGCAACGAAGAAGACGCCCGAACGCGTACGTGTGTCGACTAATGCGACGAAGAAGCGGGCGGAGGCTGCGCTGAAGCGTGCGGGCGGTTCGCTCGATCAGGTCCAGAAAGCGCTGGCAGAGCTGCAGAAGGACCTTGGCCGGGGCAGGCGCGACATGGTCCGCAATGTGCAACAGCTCTTGAAGGATCAGCGCCGGGATTTGGGCAAGCTGAGTCGTACGCTCTCGGCCGACATGCGCAGGCTCCAGAAGGCACTGACCGAGGAGCCGGCGTCCTCCCGCGCGAAGGGCACAACGACCCGCGCCAAAGGTGGGTCGGCCCGGGCGAAGAGCACTAAGGCCCAGGCGAAGAGCACAAGGACCCGGGCGAAGAGCACAAAGACCCGGGCGAAGAGCACAAAGACCCGGGCGAAGGGCACTTAGACCCGGGCGAAGGGCACAACCGCACGGGGCTAGCGGGGCGGGACGACGACGGCCCCCTCCCAATCCGTGTCCCACCCCATCGTGCGAAATGGAAAGGGCCGCACTAGCGGCCCTTTCTGAGCTGGCGGTCGATCGCCGCATCGGGGTCGAAGCGCTCGATCAGGGCGGTGAGCCCGGCCGGGCTCAGCGGAAGCCCTGCAGCACCCGGGTCGCCGACTCGTAGCCCTGCCGGATCAGCCGCGGCCACTGGGTCCGGTCCAGGAACAGGTCGTAGAACGAGACGCCTCGGATCTCCGCCTCGTCGATCGGCTCGATCAGCTTCAGCTTCTCCCCCAGCTCGTCCTTCGCCCGCCGCGCCAATTCGAGGTGGTAGCCCTGCTGCAGCTGTCGGCTCGCCTGCAGCAGCCCGCCGGTCCGATCCGGCCAGCCGCTTATGTCCCGGGGCTCGAAGCCCTTGGGCAGCATCAGGTTGACGCCGATCACGTGATCGAAGCGGTCACCGGCTTCGATCGCCGGCTGTGCCGGCCAGTTCTCGATGATCCCCCCGTCCACGTAGAGATGGCCGCGTACGGGAACCGACTCGATGAACAGGGGCAGCGCGATCGCCACTCGGACGAGGTGGCCGATGGTGACCTCGGGCGTGCGCCTCGACCCGAAGTACTCGACCCTGCCGAGGTCCATGTTGTAGACGATCGTCGTGATCGGAATCGGCGCCTCCCCGCACGGCATCCTGGTCAGCCGGGTGTCGAAGAGGCGTTCAATCGCCTCCCCCTTCGCCAGCCCCGAGAATCCTCTGAGCGCCGAGAGGGCGAACCGCGGCAGCTTCAGCCACTGGATGTCCAGGTAGTCCTCCGGCCGCCAGGAGAGCGAGAAGTCCGCCATCTCGTCAGAGCTCATCCCCGCCGCCCACATCGAGCCCCAGATCGCGCCGCCGGAGCACCCGATGATCTCGGCCGGCTCGACTCCCGCCTCCTCAAAGGCCCGCTTGACCCCCACGAGGGCCACGGCGGCCCCGCCGCCCCCGGACGCCACCAAAGCGATCCGCCTTTCCTGCAGCTCCGGGACCGGTCGCGGGCGGAACGGCTGCAGGTGCGCCGAGGGGTCAATCGGGGCGGGTCGGTCGATCAGTGGCAGGGGCAGCAGCGTTCGTCGCGCCCGCCGCAGGAACCCCAGGTCGGCGACGATCTCGCCCAGGTCGAGCCACTCGGTGAAGCGCTCGAACTGCGCCTTCACCTCATAGAGGTCCAGCCGGTCGTCGAGGGCCATTGCCCGGCGAGCGTACCGCCCAGGGCTCGGTTCCAGGAAGGACGAAGGCGATAGGTTCAGCGTGAGGACACAGCGACCAGGAGGGCCGCTCATGAAAGCTCCGGGCGAGAAGCAGAGCGTGACCGGCGACCAGCCTTATGGCACGCGCGAGGAAACGATCGAGGCCTTCGCCTCTCACGTCGACCGCGGCAAGGCGAGGGCCCTCGAGGCGATCGGCGTCGACCTCGTGATCGGGGCGCGGGAGGGCGCCCGCTTCCGCGATGCCTACTCGGATCGGTGGTACTGGAACTGTCACTGCAACGGCGGCGTCTTCAATCTGGGCCACCGGCATCCGGCGGTGATCGCCGCCGTGCGGGAGGGCCTGAATCACGTAGACGTCGGCAACCATCATCTCGTCAGCGGCTACCGAGCGCGTTTGGCGGAACAGCTTGCGGCGAGCACCGACGGTCTGCTCACGCACGCCGTCTTCACCCCCTCTGGGACCGAGTCCGTCGACCTCGCCCTGCGACTCGCTCGGGCAGTAACCGGCCGGCCCAAGATCGTCGCCGCGCTCGGCGGCTACCACGGGTCCAGCGGGTTCGCACTGGCCGCCAGCGACCCCCGCTGGCTCGAGCCCTTCGGGTTCGGGCCGAGCGGTTTCTCACACGTCCCGTTCAACGACATCGAGGCCATCCGGCGGGAGATCGACTCCGAGACCGCGGCGGTGATCATGGAGACGATCCCGGCGACGCTCGGCTTCGTCCCGCCCGATCCCGGCTACTTGCGCGAGGTCGGCGAGGCCGCCACGGACGCCGGCGCCCTGTTGATCCTCGACGAGGTTCAGACCGGCCTCGGTCGCACCGGGACCGCCTGGTACTACCAGCAGCAGGATGTGAGGCCGGACATGCTGATCACCGGCAAGGGCCTCGGCGGCGGCGTCTATCCGGTCAGCGCCACCCTGGTCACCGAGGAGCTCGAATCCTTCTTCGAGAGCCACCCCTTCTCGTATGTCTCGACCTTCGGCGGTGCGGAGATCGGTTGCGTCGCAGCCAGCGCGGTCATGGACCAGATCTCAACGCCCGGCTTCCTCGAGCGGGTCGAGGAGCTTGGTCAGCGATTCGAGCACGCGTTTGCGGAGATGCCGTTCGAGCTTCGGCGCTTCGGACTCACCATGGGCCTGGTGTTCGAGCACGAGCAGGGAGGGGTGATGGCCGCCAAGCAGCTGATCGACTCCGGGGTCTTCGCCGTGTACGCCGAGCACGACCACTCCGTGACCCAGTTCAAGCCCCCACTGATCGTCAGCGAGTCGGAGGTCGACGAGATCGCCGCGGCGGTCGGAGCCGCGCTGTCATGACCGGCACGGAGACCGGCCTCGCCGGCCTCTCCGACGATGACCTCCGCCGCCTCGAGGACCTGGTCGAGGCCGCGCTCTCGTCGGGCGACGAGAGGGGACTCCCAGTGCTGGGCTACGGGGAGATCTCGCTCGTCCTGAGCTGGCCGCCCGGCGGCGGGCGATTCGCCTGTAAGCGGCTCCCCCCGTTCCGCTCCCGGGAACGGCTCGATGCCTACCGGGCCACGCTCGACGACTACCTCGAGGCACTCGGCGCCGCCGGCCTGCGGGTCGTCGAGACGGAGATGCGCGCCGTAGAGCTCCACGACGGAAGCGTCGCGGGGTACGTCGTGCAGCCGATGCTCCCGGCCGATCACCTGGCGACCACGACCCTGCGGCCAGAGGACCCCGAGGCTGGGCATCCGCTGATCGAGGCCGTCGCCTCCGCCGCGGCTGCGGCGGTTGGCCCCCACCTCGGCTTGGACGCCCAACTCGCCAACTGGACCTGGGATGACGACGAGCTCACCTACTTCGACGTCTCCACGCCGCTGATCTGGTCTCCCGAGGGCGACTCCCAGCTCGACCTCGACCTGCTCGCGGACGCTTATCCGGCGATCCTGCGGTGGCCGCTACGCCGCTTCGTCGCCCCGGGAATCCTCGACACCTACCGCGATCTCCGCAAGGTCTACCTGGACCTGGCGGGAAACCTCCTGAAGGAGCGGCTCGAGGGCTGGCTCCCGGCGTTCCTCGACCGCTTCAACCCACACCTGGACGAGCCGCTCACCGAGGACGAGGTGCGCCGCCACTACCGTTCGGACGCCCGGCTCTGGGCCGCCCTGCTCCGGATCCGCAGGCTCGATCGCGCCTGGCGCCGTCGGGTCAGGCGGCGGCCGTACCCCTTCCTGCTGCCCGGCCCGATCGAGCGCTAGGACGGGTTCCTCAGCAACCCGCGCATGCCGCGCTGTGGCGCGCCGCGCATCTCCGCCACCAGGTCGTACTCCGCAAGCGGAACGGTGATCCCGCGCCGAGCGAGCTGCCGGGAGAGCGTGCGCAGGAAGAGTCCCTCGCCGGCCGTGCGGCAGTCGACGATGGCCCGCTGGTTGAAGGTCTCACGGTCCAGCTCGGCCACGGGACAGCCGGCGATGACCTCGAACGAGCGGCGGAGATCGAGCGTCGTCGTCACCCCACAGGAGGGCGAAGCCCCGACGCCCACGATCGCGACCACGCGCACACCGGAGCGCTGGTACTCCCGGATGTCCTTGACGACCGCACGGGCCAGCCGCCAATAGACCAGGCGCGTGTACCAGACGAAGAGGCGCAGCAGAGGAGCCCGGAACCGGTAGACGACCGTGCCCTTTGAACCGTAAGCCGGGATCATGAGGCGCTTCACCGTCCCGCCCCAAGCCTGGCGCTCGGGACATCTCATCTGGTGAATCCCGATGCCTAGGCGCTGAAGCTCGCCGATCTCGGGCACTGCCCCGGAGTGGAACGCACCGCCCAGGTAGCGCGTGTTCTCGTTGAGGAGGCAATGCGAGACGAAGACGACCTGTCTTCCGCGCTCGTCACGGAGGCGCTCGGAGAGCAACTTCTCCCTCCTCTCGCTCACGGACCGACCCTAGCGCGGTTCGATCCTGCGCACGAGGCGGTCGCCCGGTGCACTGCGATACTCGCCCGGTGGACCGGGAGGGAAGCCCGGACAGCCTCGTCTTCTTCAACCTGCCGGCCTCAGGGCATGTCAACCCGACGCTGCCGCTTGTAGCCGAGCTCAGCCGCCGCGGCACCAGGGTCCTCTACTACACGGGCGATCGGTTCCAGGACCAGGTGGAGCGAGAGGGCGCCGAGTTCCGGAGCTACGGTCGGCATCTCACCTACGACCACTCCCGGCTCCCGTCCAATTACCTTCGGGTGGCCGGCGTGCTCGCTCGAGCTGCCGAGGATCTCATGCCCTTCTCCATCGCCGAGCTTCGACGCGAGCGCCCGGTGGTGGTGATCAGCGACGCGATGTGCCCGTGGGGGCGCCTGGCAGCCCGTGCCACCGGGATCCCGGGCGTCTCTTCGCTGAGCGCGTTACCCATCGACCCGAGCCTGCTTCGGGAGCACACCACACCGGCTCAGTTCGCGCTGGCGGCGAGCGCCGGGGCACTGGGCTACCTCCGCTTCCGGCGCGCCGCACGGCGGCTGCACCGGACCTATCAGGTCGAGGTGGGAGGACTCTTCGACCTGTTCCTGTTTCGCGACCGCTTGACCATCGCCTACACGTCACGTTCGTTCCTCCCGGACGCGAAGCGCTTCGACGAGTCGGTGCGGTTCGTCGGCCCGCTGTTGCGCGACACGGAGGACCCCGATCCGGCGCTCATGCGGAGCTTCGGTGACACCCCGCTCGTCTACGTCTCGATGGGGACCGTCGCGGCGCCGAGCGTTCGATTTCTCCGTGCCTGCATCGAGGCGTTCGCCGACGGGGACGAAACCCTGCTCATGTCGGTCGGCGTCAACGTCGATCCCGCCTCGCTCGGCCCGCTGCCACGCAACTGCATCGTCAGGGAGAGCGCTCCCCAGCTCGCGGTCCTGAACCGGGCGGCTCTGTTCATAACCCACGGAGGAATGAACAGTGTGAGCGAGGGACTGGCGCTCGGCGTTCCGCTGCTCCTCTATCCGCAGTCGCCCGAGCAGGGGATCATCGCGGCACGGGTAGCGGAGCTGGGCGCGGGCCGCACGATCGAGCCTCGTGACGCGAAGTCGGCGGGGATCCGGGCGGCCGCCGACACGGTGATCTCGGGTCCATACCGGGAAGCGGCACGCTCAGTCGGGCGGGACCTCCGGAGCGCTGGGGGCGCTCGGGCCGCCGCCGACGCGATCGAAGAGCTGACCGCCGCCACCCGGGCCTGACCTGAACCACGCGAGGCGCGCTCGAATGGGCTGACCTCAGCTGGGGTTCTGTCAGTTCGGTACCACCTTGGTGGTGATCACCGGGCGGTGGCCCCGGCGGACTCCGCCGGACGGCCGCGCGGATGCAGCCCATCGGCAGCGAACAAGCTGTGGAGCAGCTGGATGGCGACTGATCCCTCTCCAACCGCCGACGCCACTCGCTTCACCGAGCCGTGTCGAGCGTCGCCGGCGGCAAGAACCCCAGGCATGCTCGTCTCGAGCAGAAACGGTCGGCGCTCGAGCGGCCAATCACGGTCGCCGCGAAGATCGGCCCCCGTGAGAACAAAACCCTGCCCATCCCTTTCAACGTCGTGTGGCAGCCACTCGGTATGGGGGCGAGCTCCGATCATGAGGAAGAGCACATCGGCTTCGATTGTCTCCTCGCTTCCGTGGGCGCGATCACGAAGCACCAGCCGCTCCAGCCACCCGTCGCCCCCACCGCCGACGATCTCGGTTCCGAGTCGGACCTGCAGGTTCGGCTCGGCCTCCACCTGGCGAACCAGGTAGTCCGACATTCCAGCGCCGAGTGACTCGGCACGCACCACGAGCGTGACCCGCCTGGCGTAACGGGCGAGGTGCAGCGCAGCCTGGCCTGCCGAGTTCGCGCCGCCCAGGACGTAGACGTCGCGACCGGTCATGGCGGGCGCCGCGGAAGCCGCACCGCCGTAGAAGACGCCGGCGCCGTTCAGAGCCTCGAGCTCCGGGACCCCCAGTCGGCGGTAGCTGGCACCCGTCGCCAGCAGCACCGCACGCGCACGCACGCGGCCGAAGTCCGAGAGGGTGACGGAGACTCCGTCGTGCTCGGGCCGAAGCTGGGTCACTCTCTGCATGAATACGAACTGGGCCCCAAATACCCACGCCTGCTCGTACGCCTGCTGAGCGAGCCGGCGACCGCTGACCCCCCGCGGGAAGCCGAGGTAGTTGCGAATCAGTGAGCTGGAGGTCGCCTGACCCCCCAGCCCGCCTTCGTCGACGACCAAGGTGCCGAATCCCTCCGAGGCGCCATACACGGCTGCCGACAGCCCAGCCGGCCCCGCGCCGACGATCACAAGGTCGAAATCCGTCCGCTCCGGGTTCACAGGTGAACCCGATGCCCTCGCAATCTCGACGTTGCTGGGGTTCCTCAGGACCGTTCCGTCGGGAAAGGCGACGAGGGGAAGGCCCGCCCCCTCCCCCGCCTCGGAGACGATCGCGCGCCCATCCTCGGAGTCGGCCAGACAGAACGAGTGCGGGATCGCACAGCGCTGTAGCAACTCCCTGAGCTCAAATGCCCTTCCAGACCAAGACTCGCCGACGATGTAGATCGTGTTCGGCGAGGTCTGCTGCGCCTCTGCCCATTCGAGCAGCATGCTCGAGATCGCCTGATGAAAGAGCTCGTCCGGTGCCGAGGATGGCCTGACCGCATAGCCGTCGATGCGACCGCGGGCGATCGAATCGAAGATCGCCTCACCTGTCGCGGGGTCGCCCCAGTCACCCCAGCCGAGTAGCAGCACGCGCCTTGCGCGCGGATGCAGGTGACGGGCCTGATCCAACAGCTCCCTTCCGGTGCTCCCGGAGAGCCACTGCCCAGCTAGAACCAAGGCGACTTCGTCACCGGCAGCCGCGAGGTCGGCCAGGTGAGCGCGCGCCTCCTCAGCCGACCGCACGCAGACGACTCGGTAATGGCGCGCGTAGCGGTCGCAAAGCTCTCGCTCGATGTCCCGCAGTGCGTCCGCATCGTCCTCAACGGCGACAAGCACGGGTTCAGGCATTTGTGCCGCGCACTCTAATAACACCAACGGCTCGCTTTCGAGGAACCTTGGGAGGTAGCGGGGGCCCGATTCGTTTCTCGCTACCACCGTCCAAGGATCAGGGAGCGAATGACACTGCCTGCCTAGCGTTGTCGCGAAATAGCCGCTTTGCATGGAAAGCAGCAAGTCGACAGGGGCGTGTCTCCCGCTCGCCCTAGTGCTGGCCGCGGTCCAGCAGGACCGCCCATCCGAACATGAGAAGCGCCCCCAGCATCAATACGACCCCCGCCGAGAGCTCACCGTGCACGAGCGAGCTGAAGCCGAACAGCAGGCAGATAAACCCGGTCCATGCGCTCAGCCTCCAGATCGGTTGCCCATGCACCTAAGCCTCCCAGGCTGGGGGTGGAGTGCGTCGGTCCATCACTACGGGAGTGGAGGACATCTCGGGCCCCAGCCAACCACCCGTGTCTCACGACAGCGTGAGCGCCCGGTTAGAAGTTTCTTAGTCCCCGGGGCCACCGCCCAAACTTCGAGATCGTCCGCCGCGGGAGAACCGCTCCTTTGCATGGAAAGCGGCGGTCTTGAGCTGCCGCTCGCTTGTCGCGCAGAGGGAGAGCGACAGGAAACGGATCACCGGGTCACAAGCACCGCCCCGCTAAAAGATCAGTAGTCCGCGCGGATGGCAAGGACGCTCTGGGGACTAGCGTCGGTATGAGTAGAGGAAAGGAGCAGCGATGTACGTCAGCGTACGCCGGTACAAGATGGGAGCCGGCTCGCTCGACTCCCTCACGCATCGCGTCGACGAGGAGTTCGCTCCCGCACTCGCCCAGCAACCTGGTTTCGTCGCTTATTTCCTGATGGATACCGGAGACGACACGCTGGAGTCGATCAGCATCTTTCGGGAGAAGCCATCTGCAGATGCCTCCGAGGAGCTGGCGGCTGAGTGGGTGAGTGAGGAGCTCGCCGAGTTCGAGCCCACTCGCACTGACGCCACGACCGGAGAGGTGCTGGTGAGCCGAGCCACGCCCGAGGCGCTCGAGGAGGCGCATCGGTGGCGCAGCGAGCGAGCGCGGCTGCGCTCTTCGTGAGGCTGGGAAGATGTCCGAAGGTCCCGTCCTGGTCGTCGGAGCAACCGGTCGGACCGGCCGCCTGATCGTCGGGCGCCTAGTCGAGCGCCACGTCTCCGTCCACGCCCTGGTCCGAGATCCGGCGAAGGCCCGCGAGGTCTTTCCGCCGGACGTGCCGCAATTCGTTGGAGACGTTCGCCGTAGTGAGACGCTGACGGAACCGATGGCCGGCGCGCGCAGTGTGATCAGCGTTGCCTGCGGCGGCGCGGAGCACGACAACAGCCTCGAGATGGTCGACTACAGCGGCACCCGCCACCTCATCCAGCAGGCGAGTGCCGGGGACGTCGACCTCGTTGTTTTCGTCTCCACTATCTACGCCAGCCGTTCGGACCATTACCAAGATGTGGAGCCGACGAGCCTGGGATGGAAGGCAAGGGCCGAAGAGGTCATCCGACGCTCTCGGCTTCCGTACTGCATCATCCGCCCCGGCTGGCTCACGGACCGGGATGGCGGTGAGCCGTTGGCCGTGTCGCAGGGCGATACGGCCGAAGGCCGGATCTCACGGGCGGACCTCGCCGATGTCTGCACGCAAGTGCTCTTTCTCCCAGCCGCACGCGGAAAGACATTCGAGGTCGTCTCAGCGTCGGCAGGGGAGGCCGCGAGCTTCCCATCCGCGATCGCAGCCCTGGAACCCGACGCGGATACGGCTCCGAGTCTCTAGTCAGCAGGGGAGCGACCGCGCCACAGCGGTATGGGCGCTAGCGCGACCCGCAGTGCCAGGGCTCCCACGTCGTGGCACCGCTCCCGCTTTCGCGTGGCTGCAGCAGGCTGGAGTCGCTCGGAGGCCTAGGCGTCAGATAGCTGCTTTGGACGAAAGCAGCGCTTTGCATGGAAACAGCGGGGCTCAGCCCTTCATGCAGTCGGCGCACTCGCCGCGAAGGGTGACCTCGTGGCTCGCAACATTGAAATCAGGACGCTTGCCGAGCGCGACGATGGCACCTTCAAGCCGCTCGTCTTCGAAAGCGATCACCTTGCCGCACTTCTGGCAGACGATGTGATGGTGGTGGTGGCCGCCTGGGTCGACCCGCTCGTAGCCTGCGGCGTCGCCGCCGAGCTCGAGTGAGATCAGATGATCGAGCTCGAATCCGGACGGCGATCGACCGCCATAGCCATACGCCTTCAGCTCCTTGAGCTTCAGTGGTTCCGTGTAGCTGGTCGGCGGACGAATCGTTGCAGTCCAGCCGGAGTGGCAGACCGTCTGCTTGCTCGTCGACTTCCAAAGCGGCTATCTGACGGCTACGCCTCCGAGCGACTCAGTCTGCTGCATCCACGCGGAAGGAGACGCGATTCGTGTGCCGTCCTTGCTCCTCGGATCCTTTGACAACTCTTAACGCGGGGCTTTCCGGTGCTTAGGGGGCAGCCAAATACCGTCGTCCCGAACAAAGGCCATGCAAGGCCACAAGGAAGGTGGCGATCAAGGTGTCAATGGGACTGATAGTCGTACTGAACGTGGTTCTGGCCGCGGGACTGCTGGTTCTCCTGTCGGCCGCAATGCTGCTCCCGTACCGTCTGCGGGCAGAGCCTCTCGGGCCCCAAGCTCCACGAACCGAGCAGGCGAGCCGACGCAGGCGCGCCAAGTCCACTGACGGGCGCGAGCGCGCGGGAACCGAACCCGCTTACTCGCGTTCGTAACAGACGTTGCCAACCGCCCCCGGGACGCCGGGGGCGGTTGGTGCACCGCGCAATGGGGAGGCACCGCACGAGGGAGGACAGCTACTCGGAAGATGATCAGCCGAGCCGTATCGAGCTCTTCGTGACTACCCGCTGGCCGTCCAGGTGCTGGGCGACCGTCAGCTTGTAGCGGCCTGGGGTCGGCGGGCGCAGAGGAGCGGAAGCGGAGCACGAGCTCGCCTCCCGAGGAATCGACTTGCCCTCGGCGAAGGTGACCCCGTTGCGCGAGAAGCAGGAGCGCAGCGTCAAACCGCTGCTTTCCATGCAAAGCGGTAGTGGCTAGCAGGCGATGGCAGAGAAGCGGGAGGACCGGATGGAGTTCGATCGCGTTCGGCGCTACGTGGTCAGCACGGACGGAGGGTCGGCCTCCGCCCCGGATGCGTCAGTCCGGCGCAACCTTGAAGATTCTGGCGATGAAGTTTCGAGTCGAACGGGAGATGGACCAGCACTGGTATCGCATTGAGGACGCGATCGAGGCGACCTCTGCCGGTAAGGCGGTGGAGTCCTGCGCCAATGCCGAGGGGACATACAGCGCCCGACCGACCGCGACCCCCAACTTTTCACCCGAGCTTTTTGCGGTTCCTTCCTCCGGGCGTCCCGTCCGTTTGTCCCGTCGCTAGCCGGTCCGCGGTTCAGGTTCCTGTTCCAACCCGGATGCGAAAAAGCCCCCTCGTAATAGGGGCTTTTCCGTACAACCTGCCTGAGCGTCCTCCAACGGGGGCATCTCGGACGACCCAGGAGGCACCCCTGACGCTACGCCCGCCCGTCAGCGGGTTCATCCGTGCTTAGCACCGAGATCCGCGATCGCGCTAACTGCGTCCCGTCACGCGTCGAGCAAGCCCGGTTAGGAGTCTGCCCACAGCCCGAAACGGCGCGGACAAGGTGTGCGTTATCTGCATGACGAGAGCCTGATGTCGCTGGCGCGAGCGGGAGTACCGCTTCTCGTCCAAAGCAGCTACTCCGACAGCCCGGCGGCTTCGAGGGCCGCGCCCCTGGTCCAGAAGGCCTGACGCCTTGCGATCAGGCCCTTCACGAGCCAGTGGATCGACCAACTGCGCAGTTCTCCAGGCAGGCCACTGCCCCTACCGCGCGCGATCTGGGTGTATCCGATGAGGACCCTGTCATCGCTCAGGGCCGTTATCTCCTCGATCTCGAGGTGGGCTTCCTCAAAGACTTCAAGGAGCTGCTCATACCACTCTCGCGCCTCCGCCCGCCCGCGGTAGACCTCTCTAAACCCAGGGAAGGGCAGGGACTCCCATACGACCTCTGGGCTGAGGAAACCCAACCAGGCATCCAAGTCGCCCCGATTGGCAGCATCGATCAACTTCCGCACGACCTCGACGTTCTCCTCCGACATCGCTACTCCGAAAGCCCGGCGGCTTCGAGGGCGTCGGCCTTTTCGGTGAAGCCATCGATTCGCACGATGAGGCCGTCTCGAAAGGTGTACAGAGTCGGAAGCTCGCTCTCGACCTCGATGCCTTCCCTACCGCGAAAGCGCCATAGATCGATGGAGAGAATCCGGCCATCCTCAGTCTCGATCCTCTCCAACGGCTCCGCGGTCACGGCCTCCCAGGCTTCGATACCGACCCGGATGAACTCTTTCCACCCGTCATGGCCGAGCAGCTTCGAGTCGTGGTCCGGAGCCTTTACACCGGGATAGATTTCGACGGCCTGATCCAGGTACTGCCCCGCATCGTCGAAGTCGCGTTGGTTGAACGCTTCATTGAAGGCCCCAAGGACCTTGATGTTCTCCTCCGACATCGCCTACTCCCGCAGCCCCGGGGGTTTGCCCCTCAAGGTCACTGTCGACGAAGTCGGTAGAAGTGCTCGTCGAACTTCAGCAGCCTCGAGATGGCGTCGGGTTCGGTGTCCGCGATCTCAATGTCTGTGATCGTCCAGGCGGGAAACGCGGCCTCCACGTCACTCCGGCTAGCCCCGCGCGGCAGCGGCCCTCGCCAGCGCGGCGCAAAGCAGTCGAGGAGCACGGTGGCATCGTCGGCGGCGACCGCATCTATCTCCCGTCCCATCGCCGTGCGCTGGGCATCGGTGAGGCCGTGGAAGGTTCCCGTGTCGAGCACCAATCGGAAGTCGGAGCCGACGCCCGCCTCCTGAAGACCCGTCACGTCGGCGTGCATGACCCGCACGTCGACACCGGCCTTCTGAACCCGCTCGCGAGCACGCTCCAGGGCCTTGTCGACGATGTCGGCGCTGGTGACCTGCCAGCCGCGCCTTGCCAGTGGGACCCCCCAGACGGCGCTCCCGCATCCGAGGTCGAGCGCCGGTCCGTAAGGCGGCTCGCGCCCGCTCTCCTCGCGCTCGAACAACTCCGAGAGCTTCTCTGCGAACGGGGGGTGCTCTGCGAGGTCCTCCCAGGGGTGGAAGCCGAGCCGGTAAAAGAGCTTGTAGGGAACGCCCATGCTGGGCCTCCTTCGGATCGCTCACGCAGGCTACCCCTGGGGCATCGCCCACGCAGTATCTCGCGAAGACCGCTGCTTTCCATGCAAAGCAGCACTCTTCGCGGCGCTGGGCGGCGCTGCCGCTCTCGCGTGAGGCAGCTTTCAGTCGTGGAAGGCTCGCCTGACCGGCGTGCCCGATTGTGAGCCCGCGCCGTGGTACCGCTTTGGTACCGGATGCATCGTCCTATCTGTCCAGATCGTCCACGGCCCTGGACAGATAGGACGCTATGGACGCTCCAGGACACATAGACACCGATTGCCGCTCGGCTGGGGGCCGAAAGGTCGCTGGTTCAAATCCAGTCGCCCCGATTGCGCAGGCAGGGCGTCGGTGGGCGCTCTGCAGCCCTACTTCACTACGCGGATCAGCTTCTTGTTGACGAACTCCTCGATGCCGTAGCGGGCGAGCTCCCTGCCGAAGCCCGATCGCTTGACGCCGCCGAACGGCAGCTCGGCACCGTCGAGGCCGACTCCATTGACGTAGACCATCCCGGTGGCGAGGCCGTCTGCCACGCGAAGGGCCTGCTCAGGATCGTCGGAGAAGACGTACGAGCCGAGGCCGAACGGGGTGTCGTTCGCAAGCTCAATCGCCTCCTCCTCGGAGCCGACCCTGAAGACGCTCGCGACCGGCCCGAAGAACTCCTCGCGGTAAGCGTCATTCTCCGGAGTGACCCCGACCAGGACTGTGCTCGAGAAGTAGTTGTCCTTTCGATCCCCGCCAGCGGCTATTTCCGCGCCCTGGGCGACCGCGCGGTCGAGCTGATCCTGCAGGGTCTCAGCAGCGGACGCTGACGAAAGTGGCCCCATCTCGGCGTCCTCGGACGTCGGGTCACCCGGCTCGGTGGCCGCCATCTTGGCCGTGAACTTCTCGAGGAACTCGTCGTAGAGCTCGTCGCCGACGATGAACCGCTTCGCCGCATTGCAGGACTGGCCAGTGTTGTCGAGGCGGCCGGCGATTGCGGCATCGACCGCTTCGTCGAGGTCTTCCGCCCCCAGCAGGACGAACGGATCGGAGCCGCCGAGCTCGAGCACCACCTTTTTTAGGTTGCGCCCGGCGATCTCCGCGACTGCGGCTCCACCTCGCGGCTAGCGCGCGACGTCTACCTGGCCTCGATGTATCACCGCGAGCTGCAGGCAGTAGGGGTGCCGATCCACTACGCCACCGGCGGTGGTGACGCCGACACGCCCGAGGGGAAGATCTTTCTCGTCATCCAACAGGCCTTCGACCAATTCGAGCGCGACAAGCTCTCCCGCGAGACCAAGCGGGGGATGCGCGAGGCCTCCGAGCAGGGCTACCGCGCCGGGGGTCGAGCTCCCTACGGGTACCGGCGTCGACTCCATGATCTCGATCCCGGGCATCGGGGCGATCGTGAAAAGAGCCGCGTCACCCTCGAGCCGGAATCCGACGAGGCAAAGGTCGTCGCAGAGATCTTCGAGCGATTCACTGGGGGGAAGCTCTCCCCGCGGGGCATCGCCGAGTGCCTCAATCAGCCCGGAGGCCCTCCCCCTCCCCGGCACGTCGATACCTCTCGGAACGTGCGCCGGCGCTGGGCCGCCTCGACGATCCGGGAGATGCTCAAGAACCCGGTCTACACGGGACGGATGGTCTGGAATCGCCGCGACTTCGCGACCGGGCGCCACAACGGTGGCGGCGCAAGGCTGCGCGCTCAGGAGGAGTGGGTCGTCAGCGAGGAGGCGCACCTGCCGATCGTCTCCGACTCCCTGTTCGAGGCTGCCCAGCAGCGCTTCGGCGAGACCATCCGCGGCAAAGGAAGCTCACACTCCAAGCGCGACTACGTGCTCGCGGGGAGGGTCAAGTGCTGCTCGGGCCACGCTCCGCTCTCGATGCAGGGCAAGGCCCGCAAGGACCACCGCTACTACTCCTGCGGGTACGGGAAGGACTACGGCGACACCGCCGCGATCGAGGACCACGCCGGCCAGAAGTGGATCTCGGCGCGAGAGGACCGCCTGCTTCGGCTGGTGTTCAGCTTCTTCGAGCAGAGGATCTTCGGGCCGCTCCGCGTCGAGCGCCTGGAGAAGCAGCTGCGTGCGAGCGCCCGCGAGCAGCGCAAGGAGGGCAAGCTCGCCGGCGTGCAGATCCGCAAGCAGATCGCCGAGCTCGACCGCAAGATCAAGGCGCAGATCCAAGCCCTGGAGAAGGGGATCGAGCCCGAGCTGGTCTCCGAGCGGATCGCCGAGCTGCGCGGGGAGAAGGAGGCACTTGAAGACGCCCTCGCCGAAGTCGGAGCCGAGCGTGAGGAGGCTGAAGCGGATGAACTGGCCAAGCAGCTGGCGCGGATGCCGGATCTGACCCAGAGGCTCCGCGAGGCCTCACCTGAGGTCCAGCGCCAGGTCTTCGATGCCTTCGAGCTTCAAATCCTCTACGACAAGGCGGAGCGCCGAATCGAGATCTCGGCAACAGTCTCGGAGGCCGTCGCCAGCGCCTTCGAGAACAAGAAAGCCCTCCCGAAGGAGGGCTCCTTGGTGGTACTGACAGACATAGCGGGGGCGGGATTCGAACCCGCGACCTTCGGGTTATGAGAAGCCTGGAAGCCGTTCGGTCGCCTCATCCTGAGCGACGCCAGGCACGCTGAGATCAGCTGAGATCACCTCAGTTCTCTCAGTTCGGTACCACGGCTGGTACCACCGACCGGTGATGGAGGTGGTGCCGGCGGTTAGGTGGTCGGCCCTGCGCTAGCCGGCGCCGTGCGGGTTCTTACACCACGGGTTGTTTGGGACCCCGGAGCATGGCGAGGGCATCGAAGACTGCGCCGGGAGAGGCAGCATCTGGACGTTGATCGGCCGCGGGTAGTTTCCGCAGCCAGGCATTGGTCCGAACGCCTGGGTCGCGCAGATCACCTGTAGCGAGAGCGGAGAGAGGAGGCCGGCGCCCTGGTTGGGCACCCCGCATGTCCCGTGGGTGCCCTGGAGGTCGTCGGGTGAGCTGGTGACCGGGCTGCCGTCGGGATGGAAGTTGCCGTGCCAGCAGTTGCCGGGATCATGCAGGCCCGAGAGGTCGGCGAGGTCGCCGTTGGTCGGGTTGGCCAAGAACCCGTTATCACTCAGCGAGTTGTCGGAGACCTCGTTGCCCCAGTCGTCGTAGAAGCAGGGGATGACGAGGCCGGGCGCGATTTCGAAGTTGAGCGTCCCGCCCTGGCAGTGCGACGGCGTGTCGAGAGGATTCTCGGTGGTATCCGGGAACGGGGCCAGCAGGACTCCCCAGGCACCGTTGTCGGTTATCCGGTTCTGGGTGACCGTGTCGAAGCGCCCGCCGGAGACGACTATGCCGGTGCCCGGCGGGCCAAGCGAGGCGCTGCCGGCCATCGGCACGTTGGGGTTGTTGTTGTTGTGGATGAAGTTGTTGCGGAAGATCGTGCATGACTGCGTCGCGCTGCCGGGGCAGAGGCCGACCTGTGGGGACGGTGCGTCGTCGTTGTTCTGCGAGTTGGTGACGATGCCGGTGTTGTTGAGGTCCCATTCGGAGTTCTCGACTATCAGGTGGCCGCCCGAGTTGGTCCCCGAATAGCCCAGCGCGCTTCCCTGGGCGTGCGCGTGGGTCAGCACCTGGTTGCAGTCGGGGCAGGCGCCGATGTAGTAGCTGGCGTCGTTCATATTGCTTGCGTAGGAGTGGTCGATCACGCCCGGGCCCCGGGAGTTGGAGGTGAAGATCCCGTAGGTGCCGGCGGGTGCGCTGGAGCCGCCGTAGAAGGTCGAGGTAGCCGAGAGGAAGTCGCCGCGGAACGGTCCCATGCCGATCTGGCCGCTGCCGTCGCCGCCGTTGAACCAGATCTGGTTGCCGCCGCCACCCGAGCCATCGAGGAAGTTGCAGGCGGTGAGGTTCTCCACCGTGACGCCGTCTGCCTTGAAGACCTCGACGCCGTTGCGGCCCAGCCCGCTCGGCCCGAAGTCCTGATTCGCGGCTGTCGACGAACACGTCGGCGAGTTCGGCTTGGTCCCGTCGACGACGACGCCGTTTCGGTCCAGCCCGCGGAGGTGGATGTTCGGCGTCGTGATCAGGACGCCGGCGCCGGCCTCATCGGTCGGCTTGTGAGTCGTGTAGTCGCCACGCTCGTGGTAGTCGCCCGGCGCAATCAGGATCCAGTCGCCGGGGCGGGCGGCGTCGACTGCGGCCTGGATCGATTTGAACTGTGCGGCAGCCGTACCCGGCGGATGGCTCTGGGCAACGCGCAGGACTCTGGCCGATGCGGCCGTCGTGAAGGCAAGCGAAACACTGAGAGCGAATGCGAGCACCAGCAGACGACCTGCCCGAGGGAGCTTCCGTGCGCCCGTGATCAACCCGGTGTGGTTCATTCGTCCGCCTTGTCACTGGATGCTTACCACAGCGGAGTCGCGCTTGCAATCCCGGCCCGGTCTACCCTCGGTTAGGGCTTCTGATGGCCCTCCAAAGCGAGCATCAGGCCCGCTCGGCGCGCCCGGCCGCGATGGACAGGACCTCACCGCCGATGAGACGCTCGAAGTGTCCAACCAGTGCCCACAAGGCCCGGATGCGAAAGCCCGCCTGACCATTCACCGGTTTGATCCGAGCCTCGCTCACGAGGGCGCGTTGGCCGGGGCCGTCCTGCTCGATCCAATGAGCCAAGAGCACCCGGACGGTGCCCTGCTCATCCCAGGCCAAGAAGTCGTCCGCACCCTCGATTCGAGGATAGTCCCGGCGGAGCGTCCAGATTCGCCCGCACATGCCTGAAACGGACCAGCGAGGTCCCTCGGCGATCACCGCGAATGGGTACTGCCGGAACAGATCCCGGAAAGACAGGTCCGACGAGGTGCCAGGGATTCGCCAGCGCACCGCGCGTCCAAGAACGGGTGCGTCACGTAGCCGAACCCCCTCGGCCGCGTGCCACAGCCGATCGGCGTCGGCTTGGGAGGAGCGGCGATGACGGGTGCGCACCTGGGGGTCGGGCAGCCAGGCATCGAGGTCGGGGTGCATAGCCTGCACCTTGGCAGCCAGAGATAAGGGGGACTTGCCCGACGGGTTTCGGTCAGTTCGGGACCTCGCCCGGATCACGAGGGTACGGAAGAGAGTCTGCCGGGCCCCGAGCCTCGGTCAACCAGCCAGCGGGGGCCGTCGCAACTGGTCGCGCCAATCGGGCCACTCGGAGGGCGGGCCCTCGGGGCGACGGGTCCTGCGCGGATCTCCCTTCGGGAGGTCGGCGAGGAGCTCGCGGTTTCGCGGGTCGCGAAGCTGCTCGGCGACCGTGTGCCGCGCAACGTCGATGACGCGATTTCGGTTCGCGCTCCGCATCAGGTTCGGCCCCATCGCCTCGAGGTCATCGCCCGTGGGCTGAATGAGGACAACGTCGGCGCCGCTGGTGCGGAGCTTCCTCGCCTCGCTGCCCAGGCGGCGACCGGAGGCCCGGCGGAAGAAGATAGTGGCGGCGTCGCGCGGGTTGATTGCGCGGATCGGGTGCAGCGTGGAGGTCGGGTTGAGGCAGATGACGAGGTCCAGGCCCTCGTTGCGCAGCAGGTCCAGATTCGAGACCGAATAGATGCCCCCATCGACGAAGCGACGATTCCCGATTGTCACGGGGTGATAGATGCCGGGGATCGCACAGGAGGCGGCAACGGCATCGGCGAGGTCGGCCCGCGGGGCGTCGACCCGGCCAAAGGGGGTGCGACGGCCGGTCTCGTAATCGCATGCCACGATCCACAGGTTCGGGTGCAAGCTCCAGCCGGCAGGGACGACGCGACGGATCGTCTCCTTGAGCGACTCGGTCGAGAACACGCCCCGCCACAACCAGCCGCTGAAGATAGTTGCCGGCGTATAGCGGCGAGGGTTGGCAAGGGTGCGAAGGGCGAGCTTCCACGAGCCGGGACCGATCGGCGGCCAGGTGCGCTCCAGCTCGAATCGCGCCCCGGCGGCGCGGTCGGCCGTCGCCGCGGGACGTCCCTGGGCGTCGCGCACGCCGTCGAAAGTCTCTCCACGCGAGTGGGCGACCATGAACCACGGCGGGACTCCGGAGGCGCAAAGCGCGCCGATCATCGAACCAGCCGAGGTTCCGATCACATAGTCCGCCTCCGCCGGGTCCCAACCCGTCTCCTCGGCGAGCGCGTCCAACCCCCCGGTGAGCCATGCACCTCCCTGGATCCCGCCGGCACCGAGGACGAGACCGATCTTCATCCTTGCCCGGCTCGGTGCATTCATGCGAGATGGCAAGAATCATAGGTAGCTTCAGGCGACGGTGAACCCGCTGCCCAGATCGGGGGTGATCGCAACCCATCTGATCCCCCCGCATGCGGCAGACCTAGTCGGGAGGCGTTTTCGGCCTCGATCGCGGCCTCGACCTCTCGCTCGAGACCGCCGTGCTCCAGCTCCTCGACGACTTCGCTCTTCTCGTGCCGCGAACCCAGTGTGCGACGACCGGCAGCTCGCGCTCGGCCGAGAGTTCGTCGAGCGCCTCCTGCATCATCACGGTGACCGCGTGGTAGACCGCCTCCTCGTCGGGCTGGGGGCCAAATCGGCGGCGCAGGTCGATCCTGGGCAGGACCTGGATCGTGATCTGAGAGAGCAGCGGGATACGGCCCGGCTTTTCCTGTCCGCCAGTACGGCGCGGGCAATGTGCCCATATCCCGGTCTCATTCTTGGCTCCTCCGTTTGAGGTAACAGCGAAACTGGCGCCGGAAGCTCCCTTTCAACCGTGTGCAGCACCAGTCTTCCCACGGTGCTCAGCACCGAGCAGCGACGAACTGGTAGCGGGGCGGGATTCGAACCCGCGACCTTCCGGCATCGGGGTGGTCTCCGATCTAGGCGCTGCTCGCATCGACCACTCCGGTGCTGAGCAATCGCGCGAATCCTGTGACCACCGCCTGCGCGATCAGCGCGATCAGCAGCGCACAAACCAGGAACTTCGTATGTCCAGGGACATACCCGGCGGCCGCGTCCGGATGTGCAATCACTACGGCTGCAACGAAGGCGGCGGCGATCCCCCACGTGACGGCAAAGGGCGGTAGTGAGCTTCTGAAGAACGATCGCCAGGTGTTGGGCGTCGACGCCTCTTGATCGCGCCGTAGCACTGCAACGGCGAGCGCCGTCCAGAGTGCGGAGACGAAGAACGCTCCGATGACGTCACTCGGCAGGTGCCCGCCCGCGATGACCAACGCGTAGCTCACTGTGATTGTCAATGCGGCCCCGGCCGCGGCGGTCAGGTGGCGCCGAGCCGGCGGGCTCACCATGATCGCGCACATGGAGAGGCTCATCGCAGCGGTTGCGTGGCCGCTCGGCCAGGTGGCCCCACCGATCGACCAATCCGATGTAACCCAAACCCCCTGGCGCAAACCAGCGAGCAGCAGCTTCAGGAGCTCCGCGGACGCCACGCTCCCGAAGAGAATCGCGACTATCGCCACAGCCAGCCGCGGCCGCCGCTGCCTGAGGGCGACACTGGCGAGGAGTCCGCCCAGGAGGGCGTAGATGACCGGGTTGCCCACCTGAATGACCAAGAGGAGCAGCGGATCCGCGATCGGCCGGTCAAAACCCATGAAGCCGTGCAGCGTGGTCGCGTCGAAGCCGCGCCCGACGGGCAAGGCCAAGGCAACGATTCCCGTGAGAATCAGGCCTGCCAGAGATAGCGCTGCTGCCTGAAGGGCGCTCCGCGAGGTCACGATCACAAGCATCGTAGGCGTGAGACCTAAACCTTCGTGCAGGGGGCTGAGCTCTCCTGAGTTGATCTCGGATTGATGCCTGGCGGACGTACGAAAGGCCCGGTTCCGGCGCCCTTGGGCGGTGCTGCGCCTCGAGAAGCACCATGTTGACCAGGACCAGGCTCTGCTGAACACGATCTAGCTGGAAGACGCCTAGCCCGGCCCGGCGCCGGGCTCGACCAGGCTCTCGCGTATCAGGGTGGAGACGAAGAAGGCGGCGACCTGCTCGGAGAGCGCCTCGGGGTCGGCTGTGCGCTCGAAAGCCAGCCCGTTGATCGCTCCGCTGAGAGCCGCCGCGAGCTGCTCCGGCGGATAGCGCAACACGAGTCCCTGCGTCTTTGCCGCCTCGGCCAGGGGAAGGGCGATCGCCTCGCGCGCCGCCCGGCGGCGTGCCTCGAACTCGGAGCGGAGGCGAGGGTTGCGGACGCCATAGGACCAGAACTCGTAGAAGAGGAGCGGCCAATCCTGGTTCTCGTCGATGAACGAGCGAAACCAGGACGCGATCGCGGACTCCAATCGCCGGGGATCGCCGAAGGAGCCGTGCTCCGCGGCTGCGGCGGCCACCGCCTGCGCCTGTTCGGCGCGGCCGCTGACCTGGCGGTCGGCGAGGGCAAGGAAAAGGTCCTCCTTGCCCTCGAAGTTGGAGTACACCGCCCCGGTCGAGAACCCGGCCTCGCGAGCCACCTCCTCGAGGGTGGCTGCCTGATAGCCACGCTCGGCGAACACCCGCGCGGCCGCGTCGACGAGGCGCTCGCGGGTCCGCAGCTGCTGCTCGGCTCTGGTGGGCGGTCGTGGCATTCGGGCGAGGATTCAGATAATGTTCGTTATCCAGATAACAGCAATTATGTCAGATGGAGGAGAGGGAATGAGGAAGCAAGGATCCGCTCGCGTCCGGAACGCGTTGATCGTCTCGCCGCTGCTTGGGTTGGCGGCGATCGCGTCGATTGCGGCTAGCGCCCGGGCGCAGGTCGCCGGGACCTCGGCGGCACCGATCCCCAGCGCCGCGACCACGGCGCCGGATTACATCGGGCATCCCGCGAAGCTCCACGCGATCAAGCGGGGTTGGAAGGCTCCGCGCAACCCCTTCATGGCGCCCAACGGACGTAGCAACCTGCACGTGGACGCCTACCAGACGGACGCGTACGGGCGGCGCGGGCCCTCAGGGACGAACCTGGCGATCACCTCCACCTTCTTCACCCGCGCCTGCGGGTCGCTCACCTTCGACGCCCGGGGCCGGATCGTGACGGTCTGCATCGGATTCGACGGCCCGGTCCTGGTGATGCTCGACCCGAGCAGTCTCGCGACCATCGCGACCTTCACCCTGCCGCCCCGCCAGGTCACGACCGGCGATCCGTTCAAGAACGTGAGCGGGGGTGGGTATTTCTATCTCGACCGACACGACCAGGTCGTCGTCCCGACCACGACACGCCATGTCTTCATCATCCGCGAGTCTGGACCCACGGGATTCAGCCAGGTCGCCGACTACGACCTGACCTCGGTGATTCCGGCCGGGACCGGCATCGAATCCGCCATTCCGGATTGGAAGGGCCGGATCTGGTTCGCCGGCGAGGATGGGGTCGTCGGCTGGATCGATCCGCGCGATGGCTCGATTCACTCCCGGCGGCTCGGAGAGCCGATCGGCAACTCGTTCGCTGTGGACCAGACCGGAGGCGTCTACATCGTCACCACCAAGGCTCTCTACCGGTTCGACGCCGTCAAGGGCCGGGTCAAGACCACCTGGCGCCGCAAGTACCCGAACGTCGGCTTCGAGCAGCCCGGGCAGCTATCCGCCGGCTCCGGAACGACGCCCACGCTGATCGGCAAGTCGACGGTCGCGATCACCGACAACGCCAAACGGATGCACGTGATCGTCTACGAGCGCGGCCGCAAGTCCAAGGGCCGCGTTGTCTGCCGGCGCGGCGTCTTTGCGGCGGGGGCATCGGACACCGAGAACTCCCTCGTCGCCTTCGGGAACTCGCTGATCGTCGAGAACAACTACGGCTATTCCTTCCAGACGATGGAGGCGGGTCAGCTCACTGCCCCGGGCATCTCACGAATCGATGTCAGGCGCGGCAAGTGCCGGACCGCTTGGACCAGCCAGGAGCGAGCAGCGTCCGGGGTCCCAAAGGCCTCACTCGGGAGCGGCCTGCTGTACGCGTACACGCGTCCGCCGACCTCGGACGGCAGCCAGGCCTGGTACTTCACGGCGCTGAGCCTGAAGAGCGGCAAGACCGTCTACAAGAAGCTGACGGGGGCAGGCACGTACTTCAACGACCACTACTCACCGATCTCGATTGGGACGGCCGGAGTCGCCTACTCGGGAAGCCTCGGTGGGCTGATCAGGATTGCGGACGGTTGACAGTCCTCCCGCTCAAGACGATCACCGACCACCATCAGTGCCCCTGATCGCGCAAGGGCAGTGCCGCGCTCCCCGGCGGCTGGTCCCCGTGGGCATCGGTCGTCTGCGACGCGCGATTCTTCGACTACGGGCCGGGCGGATGCTTCTCCGGTGGGCCCCCGCACCGCGGTCACAGCTCAAGCAGCGCGGACTCGAGCGTTGACCGGGCCCACGCCGCCCAGAGCTCGTCGTCCCAATCGCCTTCGAGGACCAGTGAGCGGTACGTCTCGGGATGGCCGATCGCGAAGATCGCGGCGGCCGCTTCGTCAATTGACAACCCGCTCCGGAGAGCACCGCGCTTGGCCAGTAGCCGCGCCGCCTCCCCGTAGTTGTTCAACCGCTGTGCGGCGCGGGCGCGCTCCAGGGCTGCGGCATCGGGATCGGCCGCGGCAGCCTCCCGAATGATGCGGAGCACCGGCGCCGTGCGGGGCAACGCGCCGCGCCAGAATTCGACGATCTGGGCGACGATGCCGCGCGGATCGGGCTCTCGCTCGGTCAGCTCGCGCATGAACTGCGGCACCGGCAGCGGCGCGCGCTCGCCCGCGGCGGCGAAGTCGAGGACGCGCGAGAGGATCTCGCGCTTTGACCCCACCGAGTTGTAGATCGTCTGCACGGCGACGCCGGCCTCGGATGCGATCCGGGCGATCGAGGTGGCGTGATAGCCCTGCTCGCCGAACAGCTGCCCGGCCGCCGCGATGATGGCGCGCTGCGTCTCCTCCGCCGCGATCTGCTGCCTCGTTTTGACCGATGCCACTCTATTAGGATAGAGTTCTAGCGGATGGAATAGCACTCTAAGGAGGCCCGAAGATGACCAGTGAGCAGCTCAAGGAGCGGACCCTCGAGGGGTTCGAGCGCATGTTCAACGGCGGGGAGCTCGATCACGTCGATGCGGCGCTAGCCCCCGGCGCGGTAGACCACCAGGAGCCCGAGGGCACCGACTTCGCCGCACACCTCAAGAAGGTGATCTCAACCCTGCGCACCGCTCTCCCGGACCTGCGCTTTGACGTGCACGAGATCCTCTGCGAGGGCGATGTCGTCGCCTGCCGATCGACGATGACCGGCACGCACCGCGGCCCGCTGCGGATCGGTCCGATGGCCGGCCTCCCGGTGACCGGCGAGCGGGTTGAGGTCCCGCACATGCATTTCTTCCGATACGACAGCGAAGGTCGCGTGACCGACCTCTGGCACGTCTGGAACACGCTTCTGCTCGCGCGCCAGCTTGGCGCGCCGGCACCCGACCTTCGCGTTGGCGTCGAGCCGTAACGCTCGGCCGCTTTGGCCTTCAGGGCACATGGGCAGGCCGATCTTCCGGCTTCGATCAGTCGCCGTGGCGCTGCAGCTCGAGTACCTGCTGGAAGGTCGGCCGGTTCGTCGTCGGGAAAGTGTTCGGCAGCAGCCCGGGGACGAACGAGGTGCGGGACGCCGGTCCCCTCCACCGTGCCGGGTCGGGTTGGCCGAGCTGACTCGCCAGCTGGTCGGCGGTCTGATGGACCGCGCTCCACAGCGAGCTCCGGCAGTCCTTCAGGGAGCCGGCACCGCAGTAGCTTAGGTTGAACCGATCCCGCACCCTCCTTCCGAGCAGCGTCCGCAGGTCCTTGTCCACGTAGGACTCGCCGGAGAACGAGCCCAGGCCGCGCACCGCGTTGAGGTCAGGGACGAGGCTTCCGAACACCGGCGACATGACGGCGTCTGCGACCGGCCGCCAGAGCCGGTCCATGATCACGGGCCCGGGCTCGTCGTAGAGCCCGTCGCCGTCGGCATCGAGGCGGGGCGCGTCGCGACCCACCCAGTCGTCGAGGATGTCCACGACCTCCTGGTCCCGCGCGCTCGGCGCCGGCCCGGTGTCGAGCACCCGGCTGACGACGGGCCACACCAGCGAGCGGTCGTCCTCGGTGGCCGCGCGGTTCATGATCCCGACGTTGTCCGTGATCCGCGCGTGCTTCGGCCACTGGTCGAAGAGCTCCACGTGCTGCACGGACCCGAACGGTTCGTTGTCGCCGTGCATGAAGCCGGGGGCCGAGCGGTTGTTCCAGCTCAGCAGGAGCCCGTCCGGGCCGCTCGTGTCGTGGGGATGCTCGCTCTCGCTGAGAAAGCCGGTCCATTCATGATGACCGTCGCCCAGCGTGGGCAGACGCCGGTCGAGGCCCGGCGGTCGCCTCGGCAGCTGTCCCGAGGAGAAGTACGAGGTGGCCTTGCGCGAGACGTAGCCCCAGTTGAAGGTGAAGCCGAACTCGTTCGCAATGCTCCAGAAGCGCCGCGGCGTCGTCGCCTTTCCCTCGGTCATGTCCTTGAGCGCCCCGAGGTTGAGGGCGTCACGCCCGAAGGTCGAGCGCTTGCGCGACAGCGCATAGGGCTTCCCATTTACGGTCGCCGTCGCGAACACCGGGCCGTGGACCGACACCGGGTAGCGGACCGGCTGGCCATTGAGAAGGCCCGCGTCGAAGGTCTCGAACGGCCTGCACACGCCGTTGTAGAGGTAGTGGGTGAGCGCGCGCGTCGGCGCCGAGCCGTCGGGCTCGCACAGGCGTTCGGCGTAGACGTCGCGGACGTCGCCGTCGGCAGAGGTCAGGCTCCAGGCGTAGTTCGGGGTGCGGCCGATGAGGATGTACATGTTGAGGCCCGGCACCCCGATGCCTTGAGCGTTGATGCCGGGGCCGTGCAGGTCCTCCTGCTCGACGATCTCCGGATAGAAGTAGCCGAGCTGCGGGCCCATCACGGCCAGTGAGTTGCCGCTGGCGGAGCGGTGCGGCGCCGTGATCAGGAAGTTCGACGCCTCCTTGTGGGCTGGCGCGGCGGCCGCCGTCGCGGACGGCACCCGCGGATTCAGGCTCTGGATGGAGTTCGCGTCGAGCACCACCGACCCGGTCACGGGGCCGCCCGTGAGCGGCGGGTAATCGAAGCGCTTCTTGATCGTCGTCGGTGCCTCCTCGTCGTCGGCGAGCATCGCGTCGTCCCAGGCCTTGTAGCCCTTGCTGGGCCCGAGCGACCCCTGCAGCTTCGCGAGCAGGTCGGCGTTCCCCGCCTCACCGCCGCCGCCAGAGCCGAAGATCGAGCCGATGAAGGCCGTCACCGCGATCACGTCGTTGACGGTCGCGGGCGGCTGGTTGATCCCATGCGCCGCCCAGTAGGCGTTCACACCGTCGGCGCCCGCCTGGGCGTCGTCGATGATCTGTTGTCCCTTCGCTCCGTAGGTTTCCACCAGGAGCTGCCGCTGTTTTGTGACGAGCGCCTCGGTCGCGGCACTGGGCACGAACGACTGGCCACTCGTCACCAGGGAGAAGGCGTCCAGGTTCGGGATGTCGGCCACGGCGGCCCGTGCCGGTCCCCGGCCCAGCTGGAGTAGGAGCCCGCGGTCCCGCGCCGTGACCCACCCAGCGCCGAAGGCGACGTCGGCGCGGGTCTGCCCGTAGATGTGCGGGATCCCGAAGGAGTCGTAGATGAGCCGGAGCCCCGGCCGGCCGGTCTGCTCCTCGTGTGCCGGTTCGATCGGCTGGAAGTCCTCGGGCAGGAAGAAGTGGTCGATGTCGGCATCGGTGATGTTGTCGCGGAGCGGGGTCAGCCCGCTGTAGAGGGGAAGCTGGTCAGTCGAGTTCTGGGTGAACGGCACGCCACCGAAGTTGCCCGGCGGCAGGATGTAGCGGGCCACATCGCCGCGCTCGTCATGACCGCGGTTCTGCGCCGGAGCCACCGCCGCAGCGATGGAGGCCAGGAGCCAGATGACGGCGACAAACAGGATGAACAGGCTTCGCCGACTCACGAAACCGGTCGACCTATCGACCTGGTGTCCATACCAAGGACCCTCCACTGGACGGGCCACAGCATTTCACAGACACGCCAAACGTCGTCGTTTGATGCCCTTCGCTGGTGGCGGGGGTTTAGGCTGGTCCACGTGCGCTGCGCACGGTCACTTTTCGCAGTTCTCGTCACCATCGTCGCTCTCGGACTGAGCGCCGCACCCACCACCCTCGCGCAGGATCCCGGACGTTGGCTCCTCACCGGTGCAAGCTCGGTTCCCGTCTCCTACTGGCAGGGACTCACCTCCGACCCGGCCGAGGCGAACCTGTACTTCGTCGGGGTCTTTGAGGGGTTGTGGCGCACCACGCCGCAGTTGCGACAGACCGCGGGCGTCCCGAATGCGATCCCGCCCGCGGTGACGATGGCTGAGGGTTACAACCACATCGGCGATCCCACCTGGAATCCCGGCGAGGGAGGCCGGGTGCTGCTCCCGATGGAGTGCTACACGCCCGGAGTCGGTAACACCTGCGGCACCGGCGCCTTTGGTGTCGCGGACCCCCGCACGCTCGGTTTCCGCTACTACGTGAAGCTCGACCCCGCGGAGATCCCGAAGGCGATGTGGGCCGAGACCTCGCCCGACGGCTCGCTGATCTGGACCAGCAGCGGCGACGATCTGCTCGCCTACCGCTCCGCCGACGTCTCGCAGGCCAATCGCGCCCCCGCAGGGCCCCTGCTCAAGCCCGTCCGCCGTCTCGTGGACGCCGTGCCACCGACCGGGGTCACAGGCGCCGTCTTCCAGGACGGCCAGCTCCTGCTGGCTGGTGAGGCCAACGGAGTCGATCAAGTGTGGTCGGTCGATACCGACACCGGCCAGCGGCGACTCGAACTCGAAATGAGAATCTGCGGCGAGTCGGAGGGCCTCGACGTGATTCCCACGCTCGGCGGGCAGCTTCACTGGCTGATCGGGCCGTTCGATCCGGGATGCAGTCTCAGCTTCGGGCCGACCAGCGCCTTGCTCCACTTCGTGCGAGCTCCAGCCCATCGGCGTTTCGACGTGGAGGTCACGGACAGGACGGTCGGCGCGCTGCCGGGCGAGGTGCGGGTGACGGTTCACGCAACCCGTGCTGGTCGGCCCCTGCGCCAGGCGCGGGTGACCTTCGCCGGGGCAACGGCGCGCACGGACAAGGGCGGCGTCGCGACCGTATCCACGACGCTCGAGGTTCCGGGCCGCTTCAAGGCGCTGGCGCAAAAGGGGCAGAACTACGGCGTGTCGGAGCTCGTGCCCATCGGCGTCGCCCTCTCAGCGCTGCGCGTGCCCGTGCCGCAGTCGGGCGCCCGGTAGCCCCGAGGAGTGATCTCCGCAAACACCGAGGGCCCTCTTTCGAGGGCCCTCGGCTAGTAGCGGGGGCGGGATTCGAACCCGCGACCTTCGGGTTATGAGAAGCCTTGAAGGCGTTCGGTCAGGTGCCCTTCGGCCCTGCCAAGCGATCTGAAGTCCTCTTAGATCAGCCGAATTTCGCTCAGTTCGGTACTACCGCTGGTACATCGACGGAGTCGGGCTGGACGCTCGGGGATGTCGGCTAGCCGCTAGGCGCGAATCGGCGGGCGCCTGCTGCCTTGAGCCGAGGGATCCGTCTCCTGGTCTGGCAATGAGGAACCCGCCCCGGGCCCAACCGTGGGCAGCCACTCGAGCCATTTCGGCAGATACCAGTTCCAGTCCCCGAGCAGCTTCATCGAGGCAGGTAGCAGCACAGCGCGAATGACGGTGGCATCGATCAGCACCGCCACGGCCAGGCCGACCCCCAGCTCCTTGAAGATCAGCAGCGAGAGCGTCGCGAAGATCGCGAAAACCGAGATCATCACGACCGCGGCGCTTGTCACTACGCCCGCCGTCGTCTTGATCCCGTGGGAGACCGCCTCGTCGGTCGGCCTGCCTCGGTCGAAGGCCTCCCGGATCCGCGTGAGGATGAAGACGTGGTAGTCCATCGAAAGACCGAACAGGACCACGAACATGAACAGCGGCATCCAGGCAACGATCGCGCCGTTCGACTGGAAGCCCAGCACCGACTCCAGGTGGCCCTCCTGGAAGATCCAGACCATCACGCCGTAGGCCGCCCCGACCGAGAGCAGGTTCAGGATGATCGCCTTGGCCGGGATGACGAGCGACCGGAATGTGAAGAGCAGCAGGAGGAAGGCCGCGGAGAGGACGAAGGCGAACACCAGCGGCGCGTGTGACTTCATCGTGTCGTTGAAGTCAACCGAGTTGGCAGTGAAGCCGGTCACCTCGGCCGTCGCGCCCGGGACTCGTCCGATGGTGGCCGGAATCAGGTTGTCGCGTAGGTCGGCGAGGGCGGCGGACGACTTTGCGTCGGTGCCGTCCCCGGCAACAGGGATGTCGAGCTCCTCGACCGTGTGATCGGGGCTGGTGCTGGTCGTGATCGGCAGCCTGAAGTTCGAGTTGGTGAGCGCCCGAACTCGCAGCTCGTTGACGGCGCCGACCACTGGGAGGGACCTGACGTCGTTCGCGTGCACCACCACCTGAGCCGGGATCGGACCGCCGGGGAAGGCCGCCTGGATGCGGTTGTAGGTCCTGATCACCCCGAGGTCCTGCGGGAGATCCTCGACGCTGGGTGAGGCCGTGTGAAGTCTGAACGCCGGAATCGCGAGGAAGACGAGGAGTCCTCCGGCGCCAAGGACAGCGACCACCGGGTGGCGAAGAGCCGGGTTGAGGACGCGCGCCCACGCGCCACTCTCGCCGACGTTCCACGTCCTCCGGCGCAGGAACGGGATGCGCCCCTTCTCGACGCGATCGCCGAGCCAGGCCAGGACGGCGGGCAGGACGGTGAGAGACCCAATCACGGCGACCGCAACGACCAGGATCGTGCCGGTGGCGAAGGACTGGAAGGTCGGCGCTCCGGCGAGGTACATGCCGGCCATCGCCATCATCACGGTGAACCCGGAGACCAGCACCGCACGGCCCGAGGTCGCCGCCGCGGCCGCCAGCGAGGCCTCCTCGCTTCGCCCGGACTCGCGCTCCTCCCGCTCACGCCGCAGGTAGAACATCGAGTAGTCGACGCCCACCGCCAGGCCGATCAACAGGATTACCTCGTTGACCGACTCGTCCACCCCGCTGATGTGACTGATCAAGCCGATCAGGCCGATCGTCGCGATCACTGCCGTCAAGCCCAGCATCAGAGGGACTCCGGCGGCCACCAGGGCGCCGAAGGCGATCAGAAGGATCAAGAGGGTGATGGGTAGCGAGGTGAAGAGCGCCTGCTTGAAGTCCTTGCTGATCGAGCCGCTCACCTGGTTGTCCGAGCTCGCCTGGCCGAACTCGCCGATCGTGAACTGCGGATGGGTGGCTTGAGCGGCGTCGACCGCCCGCAGGGTTGCTCCCGCGCGCTTCTTGGCCGTGCTCTGGTTTCCCGCGATCTTGAACCGGGTCAGGGCCGAGCGGCCGTCCGCCGAGATCTGTGAATGGTTGGCAGGGTCGTAGGGGCTCTCGATCGCGTAGACGTAGGGCAGCTGCGAGAGACGGAACTGAGCGTCTCCCACTGCTGCTCGAAACGGCAGGCTGTTCACGTTCCCCGTGGTGCTCTGCACCAGGACCATCTCGTCGGCGTTCTTCGGGAACGCTGCCTCGATCGTGCGCTGCGCGCGTCCTGAGTCGCCCACTCCGAGCTGAGCGTTGTCGAGCGTCTTGGTCCCGACCGCGCCTCCGGCGAAGGCGCTGACTAGGACGAAGCCGAGCCAGCCCCAGATCGCGAGCTTGCGATGCTGGGCGCTCCAGCGTCCCATCCGGGCAGCGACGTTCGGCACCTCCCCGCCTCCGGTTTCCCGTTTGGCGGAGGTCTCGGATCCGGTCGGACCCGACCCGGACTTGGCGAACCGCGTCATCTCGACTCCTGAGGCGTGCCGGGACCCCGAACGTAGCCCAACGACGCCAGAAACCGGTGGGCGTCCGCTGCCGGAGCCTGCTTGCCCAGGTCGACCCGTGAATTGAGCTCCTGGATGACCGGGAGCGTCAGGTTGCGCTGGACCTTCTCGATCGTCGCCGCGAGGTCCGGGCCCGCCGCGTCGGCGACCTTCTTCGAGACGATGAAGATCACGTTGCCGGCCGGAATCAGGCCCTTGTCGTCGCGAAGCACCGTGTACCTCGTGGAAGTCGCGAGCTGGGCGTCGCTCGTGAACAGGATCGAGAGGTCCGCTTCGCCCTCGTCCAGCACCGCATAGCGCCGGTCGATGCTGACTGGCTTGAACTGCTTGAACGTGAGCCCGTAGTTCCTCTCGAGGCCGACGAGACAGTCGATCCGCGTCCGGCACTCCGGGGATCCGGCGAGCACCAGGCTCGGCGACTTGCCCGTTAGGTCCGAGACGTCCTTCAGGCCGAGCCGCTGAGCAGTGGTCGTCAGAGTGCCGACCGCGTTTGAGTCCGCGAACGGGGTGGGCGGATAGGCCACGATCCCCTCCCGGGCGAAATCCGCTTTCGCCTGCTCATAAGCCGGGGTGGCGGTGGACGGAATCTGATTCGCCGGGACGTGGAAGAACGAGCCGAGCGCCGTGGAGGTGTACTCCGGGTAGCCGCTGATCCGGCCATCCTTGATCGCGTTGAGCGCCGCGTTCTCGGACCCCAGGTTGAGGTCGGTCCTCACCCGATAGCCGGCGGCCTTGAGGGCCTGGGCGTAGATCTCCCCCAAGACGAACTCCTCCGTGAAGTTCTTCGAGCCGACCGTGATCGTCGTCTTCGCGTTCGCCGGGTTCGGGCGAATCAGGTTGGATCCCGCGGACGAGCTCGTCGATGAGCCGCCGCCTCCCCCGCACGAGGCGATGCTTGCGCACAGAGCCAGGGTCGCGGCTCTTGCGATTACCGTCAGTCCAGGTGAGGCTCGGATTCCGGCACTCCTTCCGACTGGACGGTCAGTCCGTTCGACGCGCCGTCCGGCCAAGGCTCGGCGGGCACGGCCAACTCGAGCCCAGACCAGATGGTCGCACCTCTGATCCGTTGTGTGGCACTTTCGCCGAGAGCTCAGCGGAAGCTCTGTAGTACTCGGTCCGTGGAAGTACGAAAGGATCTCGGCGGGGACTACTTCCTCGACCGCGAGCGGCCCGAGCGCCTGACCCGACACCTCGTCCGCCAGCTAGAGCGTCTCGGTCAGCGCGTTACGCTGGAACCCGTGGCTGAGGGGGCGAGGTGAGCGCTTATTTCTGAGCAGAACGTCGAGCTTGTGCGCGCCGCGAGCGAGGCGTTCAATCGGGGCGACATCGAGGGCATGGTGGCCGCCAACACTGCTCCGGACTTCGAGTACGTCCCTCGGGGGGGGTCCCCGGCAGGACGGGGGTGTCTCGGGGTCGTGAGGGATACAGGCGGTTCCTGGAGTGGATCTTCGACGAGTTCGACGAGCCCCGAGCGGAGATCGACGAGATTATCGAGGCGGGCGATCAGGTGCTGGCCTCGTTCACGCTGCGGGGTCGTGGCAAGCAGAGCGGCGTGGCGGTCGACATGAGCCTCTTTCAACTGTGGACGATGCGGGAGGGCAAGTTCGCACGCGGGCAGGGGTTCACGAGCATGGACGAGGCCCGGCGGCTTCTAGGGCCTCCGCGGGACGGTCGTAGTTGTCGAACTCCACGATCTTTCCGTCCCGGAGGGTGGCGATCTGCGCCATCTCCAGCTCCATGGGGACCCCGCTCTGCTTCCCGGTGCCCTCGTGCCGGAACAGGGTCACAACCCGACCGTCCGGGGCTCCGATGATCTCGTTGACGCTGACCTTGTAGTCGCCCCAGACGTCCAGCCATTCCGAGAGAAACTGACGGATGCCGTCGTGGCCTCGGTAGCCGCTTTCCGGCCAGTCGTGGAAGTGCTCGGTCTTCCAGATGACGTCGGGGTGCCAAACCGCAGCCATCGCGTCAAAGTCGCCTCGTTGCCAAGCGTCCCACCCGCGCCGCATGATCTCGATGTTCTCCTCCGACATCGCCTACTCCGACAGCCCGGCGGCTTCGAGGGCCTCGTCCTCGCGGGTGAACACGTCGATCCGAATGATCTGCCTTCCGCGAAACGTCACGACGTGGAATGCCTCGTCCTCCACCGGGACGCCGCTTTGCTTTCCGAGACCGGAGCGATGTACATCGACAACCACGCTCCCGTCGCCCTCGCGAAATCGCTTCGCCTCGAAGCGCGCGCTCTCGACGGTTCCCAGGAACTCGCGCATGTATTGCCTCACGGCTTCCAGTCCGTACTGCGGCTTGGGTTCAGGGTCGGGGTACACGCCGACCATGTAAGGGTCAAACAGGGATCCCTCTGCGAGGAAGTCTCCCTGCGCCCAGCCCTCATAGACCCGCCTTAGCGCCTTCACGTTCTCCTCCGACATCCCTAGTCCCGCAGCCCGGCGGCTTCGAGGGCGTGCTGCCGAGTCCAGAAGGCCTGGCGCCTTGTGATCAGGCCCTCCGCGAACCAGAGCACCTGCCAGATCTGGAGCTCCGCCGGCACGCCGCTGCCCCTGCCGCGGGCCTCTACGAGCAACCCGACCAACACCCGGTCATCGCCCGCTTCGGTGATCTCTTCGACCACGCCGTGGATGCTCTCCCAGGTTTCCAATCCAAGCAGCTGCTCGAAGAATTCTCGCACCCGCGCTCGTCCGCGGTAGATCGCTCCGAGGCCCACCATCTCGGGGTTCGTCTCCCATTCGACGTCGGGGCTGACGACAGCTACGACGGCGTCCGCGTCGCGGCGGTTCAGGGCCTCCACTGCCTTCAGGATGGCGTCGATGTTCTCCTCTGACATCGCCTACTCCGACAGCCCGGCGGCTTCGAGGGCATCGCGCCAGGCGAGGAACGCATGCACTCGTGTGATCAATCCGTCGCGCAATTCGAAGCGGTTTGCAAATTCTTGGTCGAGCTCAACGTGGCTGGCGCGTCCACGCATATGAACGCGCCCCATCCAGAGAACCGAGTCGTGCAGGTCGCGGATCTCCGCCTCCTGGAAGCGAAACTCCTCCCAGGTCTCCCAAACCGCAGCAAACCCCCGGGCACACTCCTCGCGGCCGCGGTACAACACGCGATCCACGGCGGCAGGGCCAGCGGGTGCCCATTCGATGTCATCAGCCAGGTAGCTGGTGGCCAGGGCCTCGTCATGTTCGTTCCACGCCGCGATCAGCTTGCGCACGATCTCGACGTTCTCCTCCGACATCGCCTACTCCCGCAGCCCGGAGGTCTCGAGGGCCTCGCCGTGATCCCAGAAGAACTCCTGGTAGATGATCTTGCCGTCGCGCAGCGTGATCACGTTCGTCAACTCGATGTTCGACTGAGGCCCTTGGCCTACGCCACGCCAGACCTGCCTCACGAGAACTCGGTCGGCGGCCTCGATGAAGTCGCTGATCGGTTCCAGGGTGTCGGAATCCCAGGTCTCGCGGAGCTGGTGCCACTCGCGCATGACCGCCTCCCGGCCAACGAAAGGCCCGGGCTCCGGCCAACCCTCGGGTGGTCGCATGACGATGTCGGGGTCGCAAAGCTCACGAAAGGCATCCATGTCCCCCGCGTTCCACGCCTCGAAGGCGGCTCGGAATATTTCCACGTTCTCCTCCGACGTCGCCCCCCAGTATCTCTCGACAAGCTGCCGCTTTCCAGGCATGGGGGCACCCCCTGCGTGATCGGTTGTGGCGCCTCCGTTCGCGTGTGAGGGAGCGCCTGACAGGCTCTCACGAAGAGCCAGTCGCTCCTGCTCTAGGACGAAACGAGCACCGGCCGATGCAGCAAATGGGACCCTATTGGGACCCTGGACCGACGCCGGCGAGAGCTGACCAAAACGAAAGCCCTCCATTTGGAGGGCTTTCGTGAGTAGCGGGGGCGGGATTCGAACCCGCGACCTTCGGGTTATGAGATGCCCCGGGCGCGTTCTGTCAGATGCTCTTCGGCTCTGGCAAGCGATCTGGAGTCCTCTCAGATCGGCTGGTTTTCGCTCAGTTCGGTACCACGGCTGGTACCTCGGTGCTTGGGACCCCCCAACGCATCTCGTTTGGGTAAGGGGGGCGCCTAGACAGGCGCGCTCGAAAGTGCCCCTTTCATGGAATGGAGCGGCTATTGGACCGCCCACGTATCGGACCACGAAACGAATCGCGCCCGGAGCGATTGGGATAATCAGGGCGATGACGGATGGGCAGGGCATCGATCCCGGCCGGGCCAGGAATCTCCGTCGCTGGAACCTGGGCGTCGGACTGATCCAGGCCGTGCAGGCGACGGTGCTGCTGCTGATCGCCTCCGACGCCTCGCTGCCCGTCTACGGGAGCTGGATCAACGGCCCGCCGGGGGCAGCCGAACTGGTCAGGGGGGACCCTCTCTTCGAGCTTTCGTTCGCGGCCGCGACCGCGGCGTTCCTGTACCTGGCGGCGATCGACCACCTGCTGGTCGGCGGGCCGCTGCGAGGATGGTATGAGCGCAACCTGGCACGCTCGGTCAACTACGCACGCTGGATCGAATACTCGCTGAGCGCCTCGCTGATGGTCGTGCTGATCGCGATGCTCTGCGGAGTTTTGGAGCTGACTGCGTTGATCGCGCTATTCGGCGTCAACACGGCGATGATCCTCTTCGGCCTCGAGATGGAGCGCACCCAGAGCCCGGGGCGGGACGCCGACTGGCGGCCGTTCTGGTTTGGGTCGATGCTCGGCGCCGTCCCATGGGTGGTGATCACCTACCAGCTGATCCGCGCCGACCAACAGGCCGACGTGCCGGATTTCGTCTTCGGGATCTTCTTCTCGCTGCTGGTCCTGTTCGCGCTCTTCCCCGTCAACATGGCGCTCCAATACCGGCGGGTTGGCGCGTGGCGCGACTACATGTACGGCGAGAAGGTCTACGTCGTGCTCAGCCTGACCGCGAAGTCGGCGCTCGCCTGGCAGGTCTACGCAGGGGCTCTGGCGGGCTAGACGAGAAGGCGGGATTCGCACCCGCGACCTTGAGGTTGGTGCGCGCGGGCCATGTGCTCGGGGTCAGACACGGCGGAAGCGCGCCTCGATGATCAGGTAGAGCCCATATGTCGCCAGGCCCGCCGCCACGATGGCGAGCAGGAGGGGCCCCGCGTCCTGGGCGGCGAGCTTCTCCAGCGCCCCGTCGAGCCCGATCGCCTCGCTCGGGTCGTGCTCGACTGCCGCCTTGATGACGAAGGCGGCGACCAGCGCGGAGGCCACGGCGCGCGCCGCGTGCCCCGCAATCCCCAGCGCGGTGGCGAGGCGCTTCTGGTCAGCGCTCATTTGACTCGTTCGCAACTCGTCCATGAAGCTGCGGCTCGCGGCCTTGTACCCCTCGAAGAGGGCGAGGCCGGCGAGCAGCGCACCGACGGCGAGCACCAGCACCGTGCCGAGCGACCGGTCCATCAGGGTCCTGGTCGCCTCGTCGGGGCCGGCCGAGGCCCCATTGGTGGTGCCCGTGCCGGCGGCGATTCCGATCGCGTACGCGCAGAGGCTGCCGTAGATCAGCGCCAACGCCAGCGAGCCGATCCGCTCGGCGGGCTCGGTCGTCTCGTCGGGCCCCGGCGTACCGAGCACGGCGACGCTCAACCGCCAGAGCGCGTACCCGGCCAGGCCGACAGCAAGCACGATCAGCATGGCCTTGCCGACCGCGCCGCCCGCCAGGGTCGCCAGCGCCCCGCTCTGGGCCTTGGGATCGCTGCGCTCGCCCGCGGCCACACCGATCGCGATCGCGGCGACGAGCAGGTAGATCGATCCCTTGGCCGCGATCCCCAGCCGCCCCAGCCGCTTCGCCCAGCCGCTTCGCGCCGCCGACCGCCCGCTCCTTCCAGCCCGGCGCGCCGTCCTCCCGACCGCGCGTTTCGCACCCATGGGGACGCCATACCCCTAAAGGCGCAACCTAGGCTTTGGGAGCGATCGCGCTGAAGCAGGGCGCCTCCGGGTCGGACATCGGGTTCTCGCGCGCAGAATCGCAGCAAGTCCGGCACCGTGGTCCACACCAAGGGGCAGATGTCGCAATAGAGAAAGGGCCGCGCTAGCGGCCCTTTCGTGAGTAGCGGGGGCCCGATTCGTTTCTCGCTCGGACCCGACGAGGGTCCGGGAATCGACGAAGTTGCCCGAGTCAGCCCGATAGCGCCCTCGCCTGGCCCTATGGCCCGGTGCCCTTGAGGTTGGCGACGTTGATGAAGTTCGGGCTACTACGGATGGCATGCTGGGCTGCCCGGTCCCGTCAACGTCCCCTTCAACTAGAGCCGGGCGCGATTCCGAGGGCCTGCGCGGCACGAGGCTGAGGCCGAGAACCCCTGATAATCAGGGCCATGACCAACCGGTGGGCGCGGCCCTCCAGCTCCGTGCGGGCCCTGTTCGTCTCGGGGGCGGCCAGCCTCGCTCTTCTCGCCGGCTTCGCCACCCCGGCGCCGGCCAGCCCGGGCGCGCTCAGGATCCTGATCGCCGAGTCGATCTGCATGCCGAGCGCGCCGGCGGCCACCCTGCGCGATCAGATCCTCGACGAGCCGGGCGTCACCTCGGCCCAGCTGCTGGACGGCGCCCACGCAAACGTCAGCTCCGCGGAGCTTCGCTCGGCTGACCTGGTCGTGGCGATCGGGGACTGCGCCTGGCTCGATCCCTCGAAGACGGGCGACAGGCTCGCCGACTTCGAGGACGGCGGGGGCGTCGTCGTCGGAGCGGGCTCCGACTGGCGGGGCGGCGTCGTGGGCGCCCTCTCGGGCCGCTGGCTGTCGGCCGGGTACTCCCCATACGAGGCCGGGTCCACTCCTGCGCCTGGCTTCGCGGCCCTGGGCTGGCAGGACGCGGGCAGCCCACTGCTCGCCGGCATCCCCGCCTTTCAGGACGACGAGGGCGGCAGTCCCCTGTCCGCGTACTACCGCGACTCGCTGGCGCTGACCGGCGGCGCCGCGCCCGCCGCCCGCTGGACGGACGGGACTCCGGCGGTGGCCGTCAAGGGGCGGGCGGTGGGCATCAACGCCTATCTTGGCGACCACTACGGCGCCGCGGCGTGGAACGGGAACTTCGGCAGGCTGATCGTCAACGCCGCGGAGGCCCTGGGGCCCCGCGCTCCCACCGAGATCGGGCGGAGGCGCGGCCGCTGCGTCGTGCCGAACCTGCGGGGCCTTCGCCTCCGGGCAGCTCGCCGCCGTCTCAGGCACGCCAACTGCCGCGTGGGCAGGGTTCGGGGCTCGGGCCACTCGGTCACCGGGCAGATCCCGAAGCCCGGAGCCAAACGAGCCCCGGGCAAGCGGGTCGCCCTCCGGCTGCGATAGCCGATGGGCTCATCGCTGTCCCGGCCGCGACTCGCGTGCCGCCGCAGCGAAGATCGACTTCGCCATCAGCGACGGTTCGGCGTCGCGGCGAAGCTCGTTCACCTCGACATGCGCAGCTCGGATATCGGGATCGTCGGGGGCCGCCGCGGCGGCGAGCTCGGTGAGCTCGCCCGCCAGCCTGAGCTCGCCGCGAGTCGCCAACTCCCGCGCCCGGTCCGCCAGGCTGGTCGCGCCGCCCGCCAGCGCCGCGAGCTCCCGGGCCAGCTCGCCGGTGGGCGCGGGCTTCAGGTTCGCGGGATCGAGGTCGTACCAACCGCCGTACTGACGCCAGATGTTCCGCACGATGAATTCCGGGTCGTCGTAGATCGGGCGCAGATAGGGCCTCTCCAGCAGCTCCGGGGGCGGGCTCACCCGGTCCAGAATCTCGTCGAGCGGAGCGCCCTCGTTCATCAGTCTCAGTGTCTCGTCGTGGAGGTGCTCAAGCATGGCGGCGGTGTCGACGAGGATCGCCCCCACTCGCTCGCCCCCGACCACGGGCAGCCCGTGACCGGGCAGGAGCACCTCGGCGCCCAACCCTGACATCTCCCGCAGCGCCCGCGCCCACTCGCTCGTGTAGCGCTGCACCTTCTGGGGGTTGCCCGCGTTGGGAACGCACCAGATGATCAGGTCGCCCGTGCAGAGGACTCGCCGGCCGGGGACCCAGGTCCAGGTGTGGTCGTCGGTCTCCCCCTTGGCGTGGTGGAGCTCGAAGCGCTCGCCGCCGACCTCGAGCTCGAACTGGTCGCGGTAGGTCTCGTCGGGGTAGCGGTACTCGGTCGGCCAGGGAACGTCGACACCGAACTGGCGCGAGTTGATCGCGCTGTTGTAGCCGGCGGTCAGCTTGTAGCGGTCGAAGCGCATTGGAACGTTCTCGTGCGCGATCACACGGGGAGATGCCCAGCCGCGCTCGTCGGCCTCCCGCTCGAACTCGCCCACCCCGAAGACGTGGTCGATGTGCCCGTGCGAGAAGATCATGGTGTTGAGGCGGGCGGGCGACCACTCCCGGATCATCCGGTGGATCTCGGGCGCAGAGAAGGCCGCGCCGCTGTCCACGCAGACCAGCCCGTCGCTGGTCTCGAAGGCGCTCACGTTGGCGAACGAGCTGACGAAGGCGGTTCCAGTTCCGACCTCGACCAGCTCGCCGCGGGGGAGGAAGGGATTCACCTCCCTCTCCTCGTCGAGGCCATCCGGGCCGGGCGGCCCGGCGACCTCCAGCTCTCCGCGCCAGAGCTTGTCCACGAGCTCGAGCAGATTCACCACCGGCAAGCTACCGGCGGGCGCGTCATGCCGGTCACCGCCGTTTCGTCCCCCGCCGCAGCCGGCTCTGCATCGGGCATGCGAAAGGCCCGTGAAGAGCGCTCGTCGCCTCCGGTGATCTCCGGGCGGATCGTCACGAGCCCGCCGCCATGGCGCGCCGCGGCATCAGGCGCACGGCGAGCGTGACGAGGATCCCGGCGGCCACGGCGCTGCCGATTGCGATCCAGAGCAGCATGTCCTCGATCGCCGTCCCCAGGCTCGTACTGGCCTCGATCACGGCCGCCGCCGCAGCCACCCCGATGCCCGCGCTGCCGATCACGATCGCGAGGGTCAGGCCCGATGCCTGGCCGGTGCGCTCGGGCGGAACGACCGTCTGGGTGCCGACGCTGGCCATCGACCAGCCGATGCCGTAGCCGAGCCCGAACAGCGCCAGCCCCACCATGTAGGGACCAAGCGCCCCTCCCAGTGAGACGACCAGCAGGCCGACGGCACCGATCACAGTGGCCGTTGCGATCGCGCGCGGGATGTCGTAGCGCTCGCCCAGCCGCCCTGAGAGTGGTCCGCCGACACCACAACCGATCGACGCGGTGAGGAAGATCGCCCCTGCCTCGAGCGGCGAGTAGCCCTGGACCTGCTGGAGGTAGATCGTGGTCGCGAACGTCCCCACCACGAACGAGATGTTCGCCACCGCTGCCATCAAGGTGACGATCACGTAGGGGATGTTCTCGAACAGGTCGAGCTTGACGAGCGGCCAGCGGGTGGTTCGCTCGTGAAGGAGGAACGCCGCCAGGACGAGCAGGCCGGCCGCGCTCAACCCGAGCACGGCCGCCGCCGACCAATCGGTGGAGCGGTCGACCGCAAAGGTGACCATCGCCACCCCGAGCGCGACCGCAACCACCCCGGGGACGTCGACGTCTCGCGGGACCGTGGTGTCGCGGGACTCGCGCACCCCGATCGCGACGACGGCGATGGCAGCGGCAGCGACCGGGACATTGACCAGGAGGACCACACGCCAGCTGATCAGCTCCGTCAGCCCACCGCCGAACAGCGGTCCGAGGGCCATCGCAATCGCGCCGATCCCGTAGGCGTTGCCAATCGCACGCATCGTCCGCTCCGGTGGAAAGGCGTCGGTGATCGCCGCGACCGCAAGCGGGAAGAGGATCCCGGCACCGATGCCCTGGACCACGCGAAAGACGATCACCGCCGACGCGTTGGAGGTGACCCCGGCGCCGAGCGAGCAGAGCCCGAAGATGACCAGGCCGACGATCAGCATGCGCTTTCGACCCAGAAGGTCGCCGAGCCTGCCGCCGGGGATCAGTGTGGCGGCCAGCGCCAGCATGTAGCCGCTGATCGCCCACTGCAGGTCGGTGGTCGTCGTGTCGAGCTCGGACGCCATCCTGGGAAGCGCCAGATTGAGCGCCAGGAAGTCGAGCTGGACGAGGAAGATGCAGAGGGAGGCCGCGATCAGGGTGAGGCCGAGCCGCGGCGCCTCGCCGTCACCACTCTCAGCCGACGCGGCCTCGGCGGCGTGTCGACCCGGGTGGTGCCAGCCGAGCAGGCTCACGGCGGGATCCTATGCCCGCCTCGGGGCTCGTGCCCGACGGGGCAAGTTGATGCCGGCGCGGTCCGGGCGAGCCGTCCGCACACGGCAAGGGCCCTCTTTCGAGGGCCCTTGGCTGGTGGTAACAAGGGCCGGATTCGACCCCGCCGGGTCGGGTTCAGGCCCTCAAGAACCGCCCGCGTCGTACTTGAACGAGACTCCGAGCCGAATGCGGAACTCGGAGACCTTTCCGCCGTCGATCGTCACGTCCTGGCGAACGACCTCGGCGATCCGCAGGTCGCGCACGGTCTCGCTGACCTTCTCAACGGCGTTCTTCGTCGCCTGCTCCCACGAATCGGAGCTGACGCCAACCACTTCGGTGACCCGATAGACGCTGTCTGCCATGTCTCTCCTTGCGCCAGACAGCCTCACACTTCAGCCGAAGAGACGCTCAGTGATGGTTGGCGCCCCTCATGCTTGGCGATGCATCGCTTGCGCTTCTTCTTGTTCTTGATCTGCCGGCACTTGTCGTCAGCGCGGGAGATCGCCGTCGCCCGGACACCGTCGGTCGCCTGGGTGGCTGCGATTCCTGCGGGCGCCAGCGCCGAGCCGAGCACTGCCGCCGAGAGCAGGGCCGCCGCCAGCCCCGAGATGCGTTTGCTTTGAATGCTGGTCTTCATGTCGCGGATCCTCCTCCTCGCGGGTTAGGGCTTGGCCAAGCAAGCGTTAGGCCTTCGAATGCGCACGCTGTCTGGCAGGCGGCGCCTGGAGACCGAGTGTTCGAGCTATGAGAATCCGCCTGGGGGTCCGCTCGGCACGGCCTGGCTCGCGTTCTTCCGCTCGGCCGCCACCTCGTCCGCGGGCGGTCGGTCTCGGATCAGCAGCAGCGCCAGCAGCAGCCCACCTACGGCGACAGCGGCGCCGAACCGGAAGGCGCTCCCGAGCCCGAGGGCGAACGCGTCGGTGACCGCATCGCGGACGGTGTCCATGGCGCTGTCCGCGAAGCTCGAGAGGGTCCGCTCGGCGCCGGGCGCGCCAGCGAGGAGGCCATCGAGCTGGGTCGCCTTCTGCTTGGAGAGCGCGACCCCGCCTGTCGCGGCCAGATCCTCGGTCTCCGAGAGCTGACGAGCGTTGAAGATCGCGCCGCTGATCGCGACGCCGAAGCCGACGCCGATCCCGCTGAGGGTCGTGAAGACACCTCCGGCGGCGCCGGACTCGCGGGTGGGGATCGCGTTCATAGCGGTGACGTTCATCGGCGTCATCGCCAACCCGGTGCCCGCGCCGACCAGCACCATCGGTGGCCACAGATCGGCGTAGGTCGAGCCGGGGTTGACGCCCACCAGGAGGAAGAGGCCGACCGCGAGCACTAGGATGGTGTCGGTCACGTCAGCGAGTAGCTGCACCTCGCGTTCGGCAATTAGGTTCGCCAGGCTGACCAGGACGTCGCCTTCAAGTTCCGCCGCATGCAGTTCGGGCACCCCCAAATGGTCGCGTTTGCCCTCCACCGCTCTATTGAGTTCGTCGAGTTGGCTCTCAGGACAGATCAGCGCCGCCTGCACATAGCAGTCGAACTCCCCACCGAATCGACAGTCCCCACTCTCATCGAAGAAGAGGTGCACGGCGGACGATGCTACGTCCGTTCGGAAATGGAGCAGTCCAGGCGTGGAGAGCGGAGGTCTTGGTACCCCGGCGGTACCTCTACGCCGCAAACTGTCCGACTTCAGAAGCACAAAAGGCCCGCCTGAGCGGGCCCTTCGTGAGTAGCGGGGGCGGGATTCGAACCCGCGACCTTCGGGTTATGAGAAGCCGCCAGGCGGTTCGATCGGCTCAGCTTGGCTCATCTCAGGCACGCTCGGGTGCTCTGAGGTGATCTGAGTTTCTCTCAGTTCGGTACCACCGCTGGTACCTCGGTGCTCGAGGCACCTCGTTGAGCTAGAGACTGGTTCGACGGCACGTGTTGCTCGCTTTGAGCAGGGATTCGTGGTGCCGCTTGGCATGGAAAGCCGCACTTTCGGATGGCGCGAGATACTGCGCGCGGGCCATAGCTCGGCGGCACCGGATGTGCGATCACCCAGCCGCGACCTCTACTCGGCGCGGCCCTCGCGCTCGGCGACCTTCGCGAAGAAGTCGCGCGCTCCGGTAGCGAGGGTGATCCGCTCCGCGACGCGCGGCGCCAGCTCCTGGAGGACGAACAGCGGCCGCATGGGTCGCGCCGCGACGATCACCTCTCCGCGGTCCTCGCGGATCGCGCGGATCACCGCGCTCGCGACGCGGTCCGGGGCCACCGGTCGCAGCGGCAGCGGCGCCTTGAGGCCGCGGTCCTCCAGGCGGCCGTACATCCCGTCGCCCGCCACGAAGCTCGGACAGACCACGCTCGCGCCGACCGGCGTGCCGACCAGCTCCACCCGGAGCGAGCGCATGAGGCCCACCAGACCGGCCTTGGTGGTGCCGTAGGGAACGTCGTAGGCGGTGCCGGCCTTGCCGGCGAGGGACGAGACCGTGACGACGTGCCCGCGGCCTCGATTGAGCATCCCCGGCAGCACGCGGCGGGCCAGCACCATAGGAGCAAGCAGGTTGAGGCGCACGATGGAGTCGAGCTCGGCGTCGGTAAACGCCGGATACGCCGCGGGGCTCTCCACGCCGGCGTTGTTCACGAGCAGGTCGAGTGGGCCGATAGCTGCCTCGGCCTCCTCGACGAGGCTCCCCGCCTGCTCGAGCTCGCCCAGGTCGGCGGTGACGACCGTCGCCCGCGGGCCGCTCGCCCCGATCTCGGCGGCAAGCTCGTCGAGCGGCTCGCGCCGGCGCCCTGTCAGCACGAGGTTCACGCCCTCGGCCGCCAGCGCCATCGCGATATGGCGGCCGATGCCGCCGGCGGCCCCGGTCAGAAGGGCGTTGGCTCGCCGAAGCTGCTCCATCGATCGGGTGAGCGTAAACCCCGCGGTCACAGTCCGTACTCCACACGGTTGTTGCGCGTCTCCGGGCGGGTAGCGTCCTCCTCGTGCAGGCGACCGAGCAGCAGATGAGCCCGCTGGATTCGACTTTCCTCGAGCTCGAGCAGGCGGACGAGGGTGCCATGATGCACATCGGCGGGGCGCTCATCTTCGATCCGCTTCCCGGGAACGGGACCCCGACGCTGCGGCAGCTCGAGGACCTGCTCGAGGAGCGCTTTTCCACCCTGCCGCGCTTCCGCTTCCGCCTCTCGGACCCCCGCGTCCACGGCCTGCGCCGCCCGAGCTGGGTGGAGGATTCAGGGTTTGCGCTCGCCAACCACCTCCGCCGGGCCACCGTCCCGGCGCCTGGCGGTCGCGCGGAGCTGCACGAGTGGCTGGGGGACTTCTGGTCGCACAAGCTCGACCGGACGCGTCCGCTCTGGGAGATGACGCTCGTCGACGGCTTGGAGGGGGGGCGCTGGATGCTGGCCACCAAGACCCATCACTCCATGGTCGACGGCGTGAGCTCCATCGACATCGGTCACATCCTGCTCGACGCCGAGCCCAGGCCGGCCCCTCGCCGGCCCACCGAGGAAAAGCCGGAGGAGGACGGCGCCCCAAGATCCGGCCGGCTCAGCTGGCTCAGCCCTGGCGCTGCCGCGCGGATCGCCCGCGCCGGGCTGGACGTCGTCCGCCACCCGGGCAAGCTCGTGGGCGCCGGCGAGGCCGCGGTGGCCATGGGTCAGATGATCTGGCGCGACGAGGTCAACGCCGCGCGCCCGTCGAGCCTGAACGTCCCGATCGGCACGACTCGGCGCTTCACGTCGGTGTCATTGCCGCTCGACGACGTGAAGACCATCAAGCGCTCCCTCGGCGGCACGGTGAACGACGTGATCCTCGCTCTCGCGGCCGGGGCGCTGCGTCGGCTCCTGCTCGAGCGCGGTGACGACGTGGAGCGCCCGCTGCGGGCCATGGTCCCTGTGAACCTGCGCGGCGAAGACGCCCACGACCAGGCCGGAAACCGGGTGACCTCGCTGTTCGTCGAGCTCCCCACCGGCGAGGACGATCCGCGTCGCCGCTACGAGCGCACCTGCGAGGCCGCGGAGCTGCTCAAGTCGAGCAGCGCCGCTCGCGGGGGCTCGACGCTCGTCCTCGTCACGGGGCTCATGCCCCCGCTGCTGCACGATCCCATCTCGCAGACCCTGTTCGCGCCGAGGCTGTTCAACCTGACGGTCACGAACGTGCCCGGGCCGCAGTATCAGCTCTACTCGATGGGGTCGCGTATGCGCGAGATCATCCCGTTGGTCCCGCTCTTCGCCGACCACTCCCTGGGCATCGCCATCGTCTCCTACGACGGCACGCTCACCTTCGGCCTAAACGCAGACCGCGCCGCGGTGCCGGACCTGCCGCTGCTCGAGCGCGCTCTGCGCGAGGAGCTCGGCTCGCTGCTCCGCCTCGCCGAAACCGCCCAGACTGGTCGCCAAGCTGAGAGCGATGCGGGTACCGGCCGCACTCCGGCTTGAGCACGAGGCTCTGGTTGTCGCAGTACAACGGCCGCGAGTGCTGTCCAGCTCCTACTCGCCGCCGCACGTCGGAGGAATGCGGACGAGACGGCCGAGGCTCGCGTTTGCGGCCCTTTCTCTAGTAGCGGGGCCCGATTCGTTTCTCGCTACCACCGTCCAAGGATCAGGGAGCGAATGACACTGCCTGCCTAGCGTTGTCGCGAAATAGCCGCTTTGCATGGAAAGCAGCACTTTCGTGAACCTGATTAGGTCTCCGGGCTCATCACCCACCGACACCGCACAGCTTCTCGCTGTGGGAAGGACGAGGCAAAATGGAAACCCTGCTTGTCTTTCACGAGGTAGACGACGTCGATCACTGGCTCGCTTCGCCGAAACGAGAGGAGTTCTTCGGGCCGCTGGGCATGACGGCGCGCACTTTTCGCGACCCCGAGGGGTCGAATCGGGTCGGGCTGATCGTGGAGGTACCCAGCATCGCCGCCTGGCAGGAGGCCCTGGAGAGTGACGCGGCGGCGGAGGCGATGAAGTTCGACGGTGTTCGCCCCGAGACGATCTTGGGACTCGTCGAGGGATAGCGCCCGCGACCAGCGTCGCTTTGGACGAAAAGGCGCTTTGCATGGAAAGGAGCGCTTTGAATCAGGCGCTCGCTTCTCGCGCGAGGGAGGAGCGCCGGCCACGCCGCTCTCTTCAGCGCCGTTCCTCGCGGAACATCGCCAGTGCGTGCGCGCCGGCGGGATGCGCGCGAAACTCCCGCACGACCGCCGCCATCGCCACCGGCAGCTCCTCGGGTTGAGGCAGGGGCACCCCGTACTCGGGCGGCATCAGGACGGACGCCGCCAGCGCGGCGAAGGTCAGGTCGGCGGCGGTGAATCGATCGCCGCAGAGATACGGCCGGCCGTCGCCGAGCCGCTCCGCAACGGCGTCGAACGCGATCCACACCTGCGCCTCGGACTGGGCCGCGGTGGCCGTCGTGATGTCGAGGTAGCGATCGATCATCCGTGAGACCACCGGATAGGCCAGCGGCAGGGCCCGGCGCTCCCAGCCGGGGACCCCGGTGCACGCGTAGGCGATCGCGAGATCGCGGCGTCCGCGGATTGCGTCGTACATCCACCTTCGTCCATGGTGTCCCAGGTTCGCGTCGAAGTCGCGTTCCAGTGCTCGGACCTCTGCGGCCGTGCCCTGATCGTCCGGGTACAGCCGCTGACCCGGCGGCGCCTTGGCGTCGGCCTCGTCGACGATGTCGGCCGAGTCGGCCAGCACTCGATCCCCGCAGACGAGCACCGGGGCCGTCCTCCCACCCCCCGCTCGGCGCACGGCGATCCAGTGGATGAGCTGCAGGTGCGCCTGCTCTCGGTAGGAGACGCCCGCGCGATCCAGCGCCCAGCGAGCCTTTTCGCAGTAGTGGCTGATCGGAATCGTGATCAGGACGCATGGCTGGGCGGATGGGCTCATTGAACTAGATCATCCTCACTCCCGATCAGGAGCGCGCGTATACAAGACGGATTAGAGCGCCGGAAGGCTCTCTGGACTCGCGGCCGCCTTCCATTCCCGACGAGCAGCGCAATCGACTGCGGGAAGAGCGCTTCAGCCCTTAGCTTGAAAGCGGAAGCTTCGGTTGCTGAGACGAGGACTCCCGGACTAGCCGCTTTGGACGAAAAGCAGAAGCGAATCGGCGCCATCCTGGGCTAACGAGCTATATCCCTCGCTGGCGTCCCAGGTACTCCGATTCGAGCACCAGATCCTTGAGCAGCGATTGGTACTCGACGTGGGTTTCGTGCTCGCTCGTCCGCCAGGTCCGGTCTTCCTTAGTCTGCATGAACTCGCGGTAGTCGGGCACTCCAGGCTGCCTGATGTTGTCGGCGACGACCACCGAGCCGGGATGCAGCCAGCCCTGGTCCAAAATCCGGCCAATGTCGGGCAGATAGGCAGATTTGTCGTGGTCGATGAAGACGAAGTCCAGCGAACCGCTGGCGAAACCGTGCTCAGACTCGAGCTTTGCGATCGTGGCACCCCCGTCGCCGAGCGTCCCGACGAGCACCGTCAGCTCCTCGCCGATGCCGGCGTGGTCCCAGATGCGGCGTGCGATCGCCGAGTTTTCGGCGTTCAACTCGATCGACACGAGCCGCGCCCCTTCGGGCATCACCCGGGCGGAACGCAGGGCGCTGTAGCCGCAGTAGGTCCCCAGCTCGAGCAGTTGGCGCGGCTCCGTCCGCCGGATCGCCGCGTCTAGGATCTCGCCCTTCTCGTCGCCGACATTGATCAGGAAGCTGCGGTGGTACGCGAAGTCATCGACGACACGGATCACATCGTCGAGGTCGCCCTGACGAGCCTCGGCCTCGACGTGCTGGGCAAGCGCCGTCTCCCGCCCGTCGCCCACCTGCCACTCGGTCGCCAGGCGTCGCCTGCCCAACAGCATGCGCACCACCGACCAGCGCAGGAACGGAAGTCGCGTCCCGCCAAGCTCTGATAGCGGTGACATCGCTACCAGCCTGACAGACGATGCATCCCAGTTTGCCTGAGCGATCTCCGCACACGCGGTGCTCGCGAACCTGCGGCTGGGGGACCACGTGGAGCCGCGTCTCCAATGCGCGAGAAGCGAGCGCCCGGTCGAAGACCACTGCTTTCCATGCAAAGCAGCACTGCGAATCGCTGTCGCCGAGGTACCAGCCCGCCATTGGCTACCGGAAACGATCACGGCACGGTCCAGCGTCGGAATCCGTCGCGTGGTCTTCGCGCTGATCTCCATTCGACGTCAGGGCTCGGAAACGCGCCGCGGCCCTCGCCCGGGTGAAGGTTCCAGCAAGCGCGTCTCCGCTCATCCCGACCAGCAGCCCTTAGGCCTGGGCCGGGGCCGGCGGGGCCGGTGTCAGGCCATGCCGGCGCATCACCTCCTTCAACGCAGTGAGGTCCGGCGGACCACCGGCGGAGGCGGCGAGGACCTCGCCGACCTCGCGGAAGTAGTCCGGCCCGAAGACGCCCGGGCTGGCGATCGCGAGGAATGTCGCGTCCGCGCTGCCGCGGTTCTCGAACCCGTGGATCGCACCGCGCGGCACGCATACCGCTTCGCCCACTCCGATGTCGATCGACTCGCCGTCGATCGTCCAAGTCGTGACGCCCTCGAGCCCGTAGATCGTCTCCTCGAAAGCGTCGTGACTGTGCGGCGCGGGCATCTTGGAGTTCGCCGGGACATGGCACTCGAAGACGCTCGCGCTGCCGTTGGACTCGGAGCTCTCGACGAGGAAGCGGACGCTGAGCTCGCCCACGGTGATCGTCTCTGCAGTGGCTTGATTCATTGCAAGCTCCTCTTTCTTCAGGCAATTGAGTAAAGTAGCTTGACGACTATATCCAGATGCGCCCAGACTTGTCAAGTCACTTGACTCTCTCCGCCGACAGCGCAGCCATCCCGCGTCCGCCGCTCATCGGTGCGCTGCTCCGCATGCCCTGGGAAGTCGTGCACGAGAGGATGCTCGCCGGCCTGCACCAGCGCGGCTACAGCGACCTGATCGCCCCGCACCTGAACGTGTTGCAGTACCCGGGTCCCGAGAACGTGCGCCCCTCGGATCTCGCGACGCGAACACGGATGACCAAACAGGCCCTCAACTACCTGCTCGGACAGATGGAGGGGCTCGGATACCTGAGGCGCGTCGATGATGAGGCCGACCAACGTTTCAAGCGCATCCACCTCACGCCGCGCGGGCGCGCGGCGAGCGCTGCGATGCGCGAGATCGTCCTCGAGATCGAGACCGACTGGAAGCGGAAGCTCGGTCGACGGCGATTCGCCGAGCTGCGTCACCTGCTCGAGCAGCTCACCGCGGTCACCACCGACGACCGACCACGGCTCACCGCCGACTAGCCCGCACGCCTCCCCGAACACCTGCGTGAAAGCGCGCCCGCCGCCTCTGGTGATATCTCGGCGGCGACCCGATCAAACCGCCTGCTTTTCGCCCATCGCCTCGGAGCTCGCGGATCGTCACGAGCCCGCCGCCGTGGCGCGCCGCGGCATCAGGCGCACGGCGAGCATGACAGCGCGATCACTTCGCCGCTGGGCCCGGCGCGAAGCTCCTCGACGAAAAGTTCATGCTCGGAGGATCCGCGGGCGTCCGGACACTCATCGCGCCTCCGCTGTCACGAGCACGAGCTTCCCGCTCACCCGCCCGGTCTGCAAGCGCTCGTGAGCCTGCGCCAGGTGCTCGAGCGGTAACGCCTCCTCGATCAAGACCTCGAGCTTGCCCTCCTCGGTCAGCGCGGCCAGGGATTCGAGGCCGGCGCGGTCGGGCTCAATGTCGATCGTGGTCGCGCGGGTTGCCTGTGCCCGGACCACCCCGATCAGCTTCCTGCCGAGCTCGCCAGCGACCGCAACCAGCAGACCGCCCTTGCGGAGCGTCGCCACGGACCTGACCAGGCCATCGTCGTCCTCGCTGACCAGATCCAGGACGACGTCGACATCCGAGACAGTCTCCTCGAGGGGCCCGGCGGCGTAGTCGATCGGCTCGTCGACGCCGAGCTCACGAAGGAAGGGGTGCTTCTCGGAGCGCGCGGTGCCGATCACGTACGCGCCGCGGGCCTTGGCAATCTGGACGGCAAGGTGACCGACGCCGCCGGCGGCCGCGTGGACGAGCACGCGGTCACCCTCCCCCACCCCGGCGGTGTCGAGCGCCTGCCAGGCGGTGAGTCCGGCGAGTGGCAGTGCCCCAGCCTGCTCGTCGCTGATGGAATCGGGAATGAGGGCGAGAAAGCGCTCGGGGGCGGCGACATACTCGCGCAAGCCCGACGGAGGAAGGCTCGACTTCTTCCGCGTCCAGGGCATGATTCACATGGACACCAATGACGTCGAGATCGTTGACTTCAACGCTCTCGCCGGAACCGACACGGTCCAGGTCGATGACCTGACGGGAACCGACGTGACCCAGACCAACGTGGATCTCGCCTCAGAGCTGGGCGGCACCGCCCCCGACGGCGCGCTCGACGTCGTCGACGTCAACGGCACCGACGGAGTCGACAACATCAACATCCAGGGCAACGGCTCTGGTGCCGATGTGACCGGACTGGCTACGGCCGTCTCGGTCAAGCACGCCGATACGACCGACAACCTCAACGTCCACACCCTGGCGGGTGCGGACAACGTGGTCAGTAATGTCGGCGGGCTGATTCAGCTGCTGGTCGACTGAGCAGCGTCCAGACCAACTCGGAGCTCAAGGGCCCCGGCCTCCGGGCCGGGGCCCGCCACTCCGGGACGCCACCGTGGATCCGCTGCAGCTCGGCATCGGCACTCGGCGGGACCAGCGATGCGATTCGCGGAGCTTTCCATGCAAAGCGACGCTCGTCGCCGGGCCCGTTGCACGAAACGGGAACGAGAAAGGGCCGCGTTTGCGGCCCTTTCTCTAGTAGCGGGGCGGGATTCGAACCCGCGACCTTCGGGTTATGAGATCCCTCGAGGCCGTTCGGTGGGCTCATGTCGAGCGACGCCAGGCACGCTGAGATGAGCTGAGATCAGCTGAGTTTCTCTCAGTTTGGTACCCCGGCTGGTACCCGGGAGGGCCGCTCAGCTGACCCCCGGCCGCAGACCGCGACGAGGAGTGCTCGGCGCGGAGAGCGCGCCCGCGACGCTAGCAAGTGGCGAGGGCGACGTGGTAGAAGCGGGTCGCAGTGGGTCGGCGCCCGACGGGATGCAGGTAGCGGACGGCGAGCTCAGCCGCCGAGAAATCCTCGAGCAGCTCGAATCCGCGCCGGTCGAGGAAGGCGGGCAGCTCGGTCGGATCGAAACCGAACCGAAAGGGCTCGCCGGCGTAGCGCACGGCGGCCATGGTCGCCCTCGCGCCGGGCACGTCGCTGCGGCCCTCCAGGGTGGAGTGGTCCAGATAAGTGAACACGACGCGACTGCGCGGTGCGGCCAGCGTCGCAAGGTGGCGAACCGTCGCGTCAACGGCCGCGGCGCTCAGGTAGCTAGTCACGCCCTCCCAGACGAATAGGGTTGGCGCTCGCGCGCGAAACCCCGTGCGCGAGAGCGCGGCCCCTAGGTCATCGCGCTCGAAGTCCATGGCGCCCATCGACACGTGAGGCGGAAGCCGCCCCAGCAGGGCTTCCATCCGCGTGCGCTTGATCTGGAGCGTGGCCGGCGCGTCGATCTCGCAGACCCGGGCACGCTCAAGCCCGGGAAGGCGATAGGCGCGGGTATCGAACCCGGAGCCCAGGATCACGATTTGGTCGATCCCGTCGGCCAGCGCAGCGACGAATGCGTCATCGATGAAGCGGGTCCGGACGACGATCCCGACGCGGGCTCCCGGCCAACCACGATCGATGACCCTGACCACCAGGCCGCCGGTCACCGGAGCCCGGGCCAGGGCGAGGACCGCGCCGAGGCGCGGCCCAAGGAATGCGTGCGCGTAGGGATCCTCGAACAGGCGCCGATCGGTGGGCATACGGGACTCGAGCGCGCGAAACAGCGCGACGAACTCCGCGGTCCGACTTGGGTCCCGTTGACGTTCCGGCACCTGCCTAGCATCACGCATGTGGCCGACTACCTCGGCATCGCCGACCGCAGCTGGCCGATACTCGGGCGAGTGATGCGAGGTCACGCGGCTGTCTACCGGGCGACCGGCGGACGCATCGGACAGCGTATGCCGGGCCTGCCACCGCTGCTGCTGCTCGACCATGTAGGGGCAAAGACCGGCAAGCGGCGCACGACGCCGCTCGTCTACATGCCCGACGGGGACGACTTCGTCGTCGTCGCTTCAAAGGGCGGCTTTCCCAACAACCCCGGCTGGCTGCATAACCTGCGCGCCCACCCCCGCACGGAGGTGCAGATCGGGCGCCAGCGAACCCGCGTGCTCGCGACGGAGGCCCCCGCCCAGGAGCGCCGGAGAATCTGGCCGCGCGCCGTCGAGTACAACCCGCACTGGGGTCGCTATCAGCAGCGAACAGACCGCAAGATCCCAATCGTGATCCTGCGGCCTTCGCAATAGGGCCAAGCGGCGGAATCGCCACCTCGTCCCGACCCCGACGCTCGTCGCCTACCGGTCGTCAAGACTCCGGCGCAGGACCTTCCCGGTGGAATTGCGCGGGATCCCGTCGGTGAAGACGACCTCCCGTGGGACCTTGAACCGCGCGAGTCTTCTCCTCACGTATTCCTTGAGGTCTTTCTCAGTGGGGTGGGCGTCTTTCTTGGCGACCACGTAGGCCTTCAGGCGCTGGCCGAACTGTTCGTCCGCAACCCCGAGCACGGCTACGTCGGCTATCTCCGGGTGGCGCAGGAGCGCCTCCTCTACCTCTCCGGGGAAGACGTTCTCGCCGCCGCTGACGATCATGTCGTCCTCGCGGCCGTCGATGAACAGCCGGCCCTGGGAATCGAAGTGGCCCAGGTCGCCCGTGCTCATCAGGCCGGCGACCATGTCCCTGCTGCCGCCGCCGGAGTAACCCTCGAAGACCATCCCCCCACCGACGAATATGCGGCCGGCCCTGCCGGCAGGGAGAGAGGCGCCCTTCCCGTCGAGAATACGAACCGTGGCCCCGTAAGGTGGGCGGCCAACCGTGCCCGGTGCGGCGCGTAGATCCTCCGGGGTTGCGATGGCGGCGAAGCCCGTCTCGGTAGTGCCGTAGATGTCGTAGACGAGGTCGCCGAAGGCCTCGGTGACTTTGGCGGCAACCTCGATGCTCAGCGGCGCAGCGGCCGAGATCACGACACGCAGCGAGGAGGAGTCGTAGCGATGGCGGACGTCATCGGGAAGCTCGAGGATCCGCTGGAGCATCACGGGGACGGCGATCAGCGTCGTAACCCTGTGCTCATCGATCGCGCGGAGTGTCGCTTCGGCATCGAACCGGCGCCGGACCACCATGGTGGCGCCGAGGAACATCCCCAGGCCGAGATACGAAAGCCCGAAGCCGTGAAAGAACGGGGGCCCGATCAGGATCCGCTCGCGGGCACGGAGTGGCACCCGGGTGAGGAGGGTCGCCATCGGCCCGAGCAGCGAGCGAAGCGGTAGCGAGCGTGGAGCGCCCTTCGGCCTGCCCGTCGTACCGGAGGTGAGGATGACCAGGCGCCCCTGGGTTCGGGTCGATGGCCCGCGGGTCGATGGAGCCTGGTGGGCGGCCACCATCGCGTCCACCGTGGTCTCGGACTGGCCATCTTCTTCCCAGGCAATGATGCGGTTGCCTTCGAAGCCGGCCTCGTCGAAGGCAGGCGCGAATTCCTCGTCGAGGATCGCGCTGCCTGGCATCTCTCGTTCCAGCACTTGGGCGAGCTGGGGGCCAGCGAAGTCAGTGTTGAGAAGCAGCAGGTCGGCGCCGAGCCGTGAGCTCGCGAGGAGCGCCTCCAGGAAGCCGCGGTGGTTGCGGCACATCAGTGCCAACCTGCCGCCGGTCGTGATGCCGCACTCGTCACGCAGTGCATCGGCGAGGCGACTGCCGCGGCGATCCAATTCGAGATAGGTGAGCTCCCCGCGCTCGTCGACGATCGCCAGCTGGTCGGGCCAGCGCGCGGCGGTGGCTGCCCCGAGCGCCGCCGCACCGGCGCCGTGCCGAAGCGGCGCTCCGAGCATGCGCGCGAAACGGTCCGGACGAACCGGCCAGAGCACGCGGCTGCGTGCCATCGCCCCTAGCGCACGCGGCGCAAGAGATGCAAGCGAAGTGGCCTCGCGAACCGCGGAGCGGGCGCGGCCGGGCCACTCCGCACTCACGGCGCCGGTTCGCTCGCGCCCGGGGAGCCGGGGCGGTCGGCAAGCCGGGAGGTCACAGCGTGCTCGAACGCCTCCTCGTCATCTCTGGGCTCGGCGACGGCAGGATCGTGCGCCGGTCGGGCGCTGTGCCCTGCAGCCGCCGTCAAGCGGTAGAAGAACGAGCTCGCCCGCTCCCACGGTCCAGGCGTGACCTGCAGCGCTGGCGCGGTGAGGCTCACCCACCAGGGCTCGATCTCGCGGGGCCGTTCGACGATCGCCCGGCAGACGAGGCCGGCCGCCTGACCAGGGCTCAAGCCGGGCATGTGGCGAAAGATCGGCGTCGGGTCGCTCATCCGGGTGTGGACGAGCGACATGTAGATCGAGGTATAGGTGACGCCGTCACGGCGCATTTCCGGAGCGAGGCTTCGCAGCCAAACGTCGAAGGCGGCCTTGGAGGAAAGGTATGCGGCCCAGCGCGGGGCTGGTGGGAGGCGAACACCCAGGGTGGAAACGTTGACGATGTGGCCCTCGCCGCGCTCGCGCATCGAGGGCAAGAGCGCCAGCACCAGTCGTACAGGTCCGAGGTAGTTGATGTCGATCGTCCGCCGGAAGTCGTGGAAGCGCTCATACGAACGGTCGATCGAGCGGCGAATCGACTTGCCGGCGTTGCTGACGAGGACGTCCACCCGGCCGTTCTCGTCGAGCACCTCGGCGCCCAGAGCCTCTACGGCGTCGGGATCGGCGAGGTCGCAGGCGTGGACATGGGCGGCGCCTCCCCGCTCCGCGATGCGCTCCGCGAGATCCTCGAGCCGCTGTCGGGACCGGGCGACCAGCAGGACCCTCGCTCCCGCCTCCCCAAGCCGCAGTGCGGCCGCCTCGCCGATCCCGTAGGAGGCGCCGGTGATCAACACGACCTTCCCCTCCACCGTCTCGCGGAGACGCCCCTCGCTGGGGACTCCCCCTGGGTTCATGAACACCCGAGTAAGCGCACGCGAAGCCAGCCGGATCGGAAGCAGACCGCGGCCGTCGTCTTGCTCGTCAGGGCGCTCCATCGCAGCTTCTCTCTTGGGGACAACCCCCTTGTACCACGGCCACTCGGCGAGTCTAGGCCGCATCAGCTCGAACCTCAGGTCGGTGAGGATCGCGCCGAGGCCGAGCCATTCGGTGAAGCCCAGGAGCTGCATCTTCACCTCGTATAGATCCAGGCGGTGGTCGCGGGCTATGCCGAGCTCAGCGTACCCGCGGCCCGCCCGGGCGCGGATCAGCAGTCGGGTATCCCGGTCGGGTCCGTCAGCTCCCGCAGCTCGGCCAGCGAATCGGCGATCCCGCCTGCGAGAACCTCCAGGTCGGGCACGGTGTCGCGGTCGGCATTCAACCCGAACACCACCTCGCCGTCATAGCTGGCGACCGCGATGCCGACGGCGTGATACGCGAAGATCGGCACGAGCGGAAAGATGTGACGGAGGGGGGCGCCCAGCGCGTACAGCGTCGTTTGCATGCCGGGCACGTTGGTGATCGTGACGTTGAACAGGCGCGGCGTGTACGAAAGACGCGCCACGGCCGCATGCAGCATGGGCGGCGCGAGCCCAGCGATGTCCACCAGCGTCTCCGCGCCGGCGGCTTGCTTGCCACGCTTCAGCGCCTCGGCCGCCTCGACGGTCTGCCGGTAGCGCTCGTGCGCGTCGGGCTCGGAGGCGGGCAGCTCCACGAACAGCGAGCTGACGCGGTTGCCGAGTGTCAGCGCCTCGCTCGCCTCTCTCACGCTGACCGGCACCATCGCCCGCAGACCGCGCGGATCCAGCGTCTCCGCGCGGGATTCGAGCAGAGCCCGGAGACCGCCCACCGAGGCGGCGAGGACAACGTCGTTGACGGTGCCCCCCAGGTTGCGTTTGACCGCTTTCAGCTCCTCGAGCGTGACCGACACCTCAGCCAGTCGGCGGTTACGTCCGATCGGGACGTTGAGGCTGGTGCGCGGGGCGCCCCGCAGCTCGTCGCGCACGAGCAGCTCCGCCACCCCACGTGAGCGGGAGAGCAGGTCGCGCAGCTTGCCCGGGTGCAGCGCGAGGTCGACGCCGGAACGCACCCCGTGGGTGACCAGCGACAGGGGACCGTAGATGCCGTCCTCCCTGTCGGGAGGCGGCTGGAACGAGTCCAGCATCCCCTGCGACTCGGGCCCCGGCTCAGGTACGGGATCGAGCATCAGCCCAACCACAGACGAGCCGCTCATCCCGTCGACCAGGCAGTGATGAACCTTGACCGCGATCGCCCATCTGTCGTCGGTGAGCCCGTCGAGCAGCACCATCTCCCAGAGCGGCAGGGTGCGGTCGAGGCGCCGCGAGTAGAAGGCGGCGAGCCACTCGAGCAGGTCGTCTCGTCCGCCCGGGTCCGGCAGCGTGGCGTGTGGCACCTGAGCGGCGACCTCGAACTCCTCATCCGCAACCCAGGTTGGCCAGCTGAACGAGCCGATGTTGGGCGACGAGAGCCGCCGCCTAAAACGCGGCAGAAGCGAGAGCCGCTCGTCGAGGAGTCGGCGGACGTCCTCGATTGCGGGTGTGCCGCCGCCGGGGAGCGGATCGAAGACCATCGTCCAGCCGATGTGCATGTGAGCGGACGCATCGCCCTCCTCCAACTCGAGGAAGGCAGCGTCGAGAGCGGTCAGGTGATCGGTCACGCAGGATCCCGAACCAATCTCATCGCACCTCCGGAGTCGATGGATCAGATGGTCCCACCTCAGCGACCCACCCTCCGTCACGGCCGGATGATCGGAGGCATTCAATCGGGAGGCCGAGCTTCGCCGGCGGGCCAGCCCAACCGATCGACTGCAGCCTCGACCTCGCCGAGGAGGTCTTCAATGAGCGCCTCGGTGCGGACCTGGATGCGCTGTCGTGCGGGGATCTCCTCGAGTGGGTCGGACTCCGCGAGCTGTCTTTCGAGGACGGCCAAGTCCGCATCCGAGATGTGGTGCGGATCGGACTCCCGGTTGCGGACGCGGGCGGCGAGTAGCTCGGCCGGCGCTCGACACTCGACGAACAGCATTTCGACGGAGTCATCGAGGCCCGCACGAAAGGCTTCCCGCTGCTCGCGGCGATGGAAGGTTGCATCCACGATCACGCCGTTCCCTCGCTCCAGCAACCGCCGCGCTGCGGTCCCCATCTCCCGATAGGTGCGTTTGGTGAATTCGCTCGAGTAGTGGCGAGCGCCCCCGCGCTCTGTTGGGGCGATGCCCGCCAGCTGCTTGCGGGTGAGATCGGACGAGAGCTGAGCCCAGCCGCTGGCGGCGCCGAGCTCGACGGCGAGCGTGGTCTTCCCAGATCCGGCAGCCCCGCAGATGGCGATCAAGAGCGGGGCGCGGGCGGCCCAGGCGAAGCGATGCCCCAGCCGGAGCAGTTCCCGCGCCTCGCTCGCCGAGCGCGCACGGTCGGAACGGCCGCGAGATATGTCTCCCGCACTGAGACAGGCGACCTTCGCCCGGACCCAGGCGCGAAAGGAGGCGAAGAAGGAGACCAGTGAATCGTCGCCGGGCTCGCCGCCGGCCCGGCGGTACTCGGCGAGCAGCCGTGACGCCGCGTCGACCGCCCCCAGTCGGGTGAGGTCCATGATCAGAAAGGCGAGATCGGAAGCGACATCGATGAACCGCAGCTCGGGGTTGAACTCGACGCAGTCGTAGACGTAAAGATCGTCGTCGGCTGGCACGATCACGTGCTCAGCCCGAAGATCGCCGTGACACTCCCGCACCAGCCCGCCTCCGGCACGCGACTCGATCGGCTCCCCCTTTGTGCTCATGTACGCCTGCGTAAAGCGTCGCGCGGCATCGAGCCGGGCCGCGGCGAGGACGCCCTTGCCGGCCTCTCCCAGTGTCCGCATGTTCTCGTCGAGGCTCTGCGTCAGGACGCGGATCTGACGGAACCGGGGCGGTGCGAGGGCGGCATCCGAATGAAATCTCGCGAGCCGCCGGGCGACTGCGTCCACATCGCTCGGCTGAAGGAGATCGCCACAGATCAGCGACTCGAGGCTGCGCTCCTCTCGAACACGCCTCATCTCAATCGCGTACTCGACCGCATCGCGGTCGTCCTGCGCCGTGAGGAGATACCGGCCGCGTCGTCGCGCGATCCCGACGACCCGCAGGTAGATATCGGGTGCGAGGCGCCGGTTGAGGCGAATCTCCTCGCGGCACATCTCGTGCCGGCGCTCGACGGTGCCGTAGTCGAGGAAGGCGAAGCGCACGGGCTTCTTCACCTTGTAGGCCAGCACGCCGGCGAGGAAGACCCATGAGGTGTTGGTCTCTCGGAGCTCGACATCCGCCGGCGAATGGGGATATGAACTCGGGTCGAGCATCGCCGAAACCAAGGCCGGCTGTCGTTCTGCGCCGTCGGTCATCAGGGATTGGTCTCAGCGGGAGTCGCGGTGGGTGAAGATGTACTAGGTGCGGTCGGCGATGCGCCCCGGCCCTGGCGCGCACGCCTGACTGCAACCGAAGTCAAGCGCATAGACGGCCGGGCTGGTTCGATATAGCGGAAAGGGCCGCGTTAGCGGCCCTTTCTCGAGTAGCGGGGGCGGGATTCGAACCCGCGACCTTCGGGTTATGAGATCGCCTTAAGCCGTTCGGTGGGCTCATGCTGAGTGACGCCAGGCACGCTGAGATGAGCTGAGATCAGCTCAGTTTCGCTCAGTTCGGTACCACGGCTGGTATCACGAGAGCTAAGAATCCCAGGACCCTGAACGGCCGCAGTGCTGGAAGTCGGCTAGTGACCCGCCTGCACCAGATGTCGTCATCGCCGTTGCCGCCTCCGAGTTCTCTTCCACGAACAATTGACGACTCCAAGACGCCATCGGATGAGCGACGTCGCCCAACGAGAAACTGCCACGGTCAGTACCCCTTCGTGTACCAGACGTCGCCGCAGCAGTAGAGCGACGAGCCGTCGGCCTCGCCCCAGATCACGTGAGCGATGCCCGTCGAGCCCACGGCGATCCCGAAGTAGTCACCGTCGGTGAAGGTGTAGCCGGCCGCGCCCTTGTACGGAGCACCCGAGCCGAGGTTCGAGAGCCGAACCTGCGGCCCCCAGCTGACCCCGCCATCCGTAGTCCGCGCGTACCAGGTGTTGAACTTGCCGGTCCGGTCGTCCTGCCAAGCGAGGCGGAAGTCCCCCGGGCTGGGGCCGCTTTCAATCTGCGGCACGCTGCTGTCACCGAGGGCATTCGCGAGGACGTTGGGGCTCCAGTTCACCGCGTCGTCCGAGGTGCGAACGTATAGGGACTTCGGCCCGTTCGGCACCTCGGAGAACGTGTACGCGAAGACCAGGTGGCCGCTTGCATCGACCGCGATCGAGCCGGTCGCGGCGAAGTAGTCCGGGTAGCACCCCGGTACCGGACAGGGGGACGGGTCGGCGGCCGCTCCAAAGGGGATAAGCGTCGGGTTGGCGCACGGCGTTGTCGTCGACGGCGAGCACCGCAGCAGGGCCAGCTCCACCGGTCCGTCGAAGTTGTGCCCGTGTCCCGAGATGCTCGTCTCGCCGTTGAGGGCGAAGTAGACGTCGCCGTTTGGCGCGTACGCCCCACTGTTCGCGTACCACCAGACGTGGTCGTCATTCACCTTTTGAGGCGGGAGGAATGACTGCCCGTAGTCGTGCGAGGCCACGACCATGTTGTCGAACTTACGGTTGAACGCCACGTAGACGTCCCGGCCCGATGGGGAGATCACGAGGATGGGCTTGTCCATGTAGCTGAGTCCGCCGTTCATCGTGATCGGAGCACTCCACGTGCTGCCACCGTCGTGGGACGTGAACAGCTGCACGCCCGGGTCGTACTGGTCCAGGAACGCCGCGTAGATCGTTCCGCAGCTGCACCCGGGGTTGGTGTCGTTCGCCACCCGGATCTGGGGGTCGTACTGCCACCCGATCGTCTTGCAGGCGGCCGCGCAGACGAAGGTCTCGGGACCGAAGCTCGCCCCGCCGTCGGTGGAGCGGCGGAACAGGACGCTGGTGCCAGGGCAGTTGCCCTTGCAGGCGGGCGCGTTGATGCCGGTGATCAGTTGGTAGACGCGGTTCGCGTGGTTGGGGTCGACCGCAACCACGGGCTCCCAGTTGCTCTGGTGCTTCGGGTTGATGTCGTACCCGGCGGCGCGCTCGTCGTCGAAGGCCGCCCGCGCCTGTGCGGCGCCCACAGCGACGATCGCCAGGGATCCCGCGAGCGCTGCCAGAGCCAGAGCTCGGGTTCGCAGCCGTGGCCTCTCAGTTCCTCCGGGCATTTCGGTCGCCGTAAATCTATACGCGAGCGCCTTCGACAAGCAGAGAGCCCGAAGGAGGGCTCTCTGGTGGTACTGACAGAGGTAGCGGGGGCGGGATTCGAACCCGCGACCTTCGGGTTTATGAGATCCTCGATCCTGCTCTGTTGTGTCCTTTAGGGCTCTGTCAGGCGACCTTACGTGCGCTGAGTTCGGCTGAGATTCGCTCAGTTCGGTACCAGGGCTGGTACCCCGGACAGTCGCTCAGCTGACCCCTGGCCGCAACGGATCACTATCGGCATATATGAGCCGTGGCGCGGCCGGACAGGCACCGGCACAGAGCGAGAACGACGCTGACCTTTAGCGGAGCCGTGCAGGCTTCACGAGACGAACCGAACCGGTTGGTGGAGACCCGATGACATCGAAGCGCGACTACCGTGGCGGGGCGGGCTCCCGGTCCCCCCGGGTCTCCCCGGAACGCCACGTTCCAGAGCGGTTGCGTCAGCGGCGGCGGCTCGAGCGCCGGCGCCGTTATCGGCGGCGCCGATTGGCGGCAGGTCTCATCGTGCTGGTCCCGATTGGCCTGCTGCTGATCTTGCTCTCGAGCGGAAGCCACAAGGGACAAGGCCCCGCTTCCGACAACCGCTCCCTCACGCGCCCGGGGTCGGACCCGTCGGTTCTGCCCGGTGACATCCTGATCGCTGATCGTGGCAACAACCGTCTACTTGAGGTGGATTCCGCCGGCCACCTCGTCTGGCAATTCCCTCGTCCCGGTGATCTGGCTCCCGGGCAGACGTTCAAGAGCCCCGACGACGCCTTCTTCGATCCCAGCGGACGGCACGTGGTCGCCACCCAGGAGGACGACTTCGTGATCAGCGTCATCGATGTTCACAGCCACAAGATCGTCTACCGCTACGGACGCCCGGGAGTTCCAGGTGCGACGCGGAACCGGCTCAACAATCCCGATGACGCCATTCCAATGATGGGCGGCACAATCCTGAGCGCCGACATCAAGAACTGCCGCTTGGTCGTTCTCCGCCCGCCCTCCCATGCCCTCGTGCGCCAGCTCGGCTCAACCGGGCTGTGCCTCCACAACCCACCGATCTCCTTTGCCAGCCCCAACGGGGCCTTCCCGACCTCCAGCGGAGCGACTGCCATCACCGAAATCAGCGGAGATTGGCTCGACCTGCTCGCCCCCTCAGGGAAGCTCATCCGCGTCACTCACCCGCCGGGGTTCAGCTACCCCTCGGATACGAACGAGGTCAGACCGGGTCTCTTTCTGAGTGCCGATTACGTCCATCGGGGCGCCATCGAGACATTCGATCTGCAGGGCCGCCTGAAGTGGCGATATTCGCCCAAGGGCAGACGGGCACTCGATAAACCGTCACTCGCCCTGCCGCTCCCCAATGGAGACATCCTGGCGAACGACGATGACAACAACCGTGTCATCGTGGTCGACCCGCGCACCAACCAGATCGTCTGGCAGTACGGCCACACAGGTCGAGCCGGCCGGCGCCCTGGCTACCTGAACGACCCCGATGGCCTCGATCTCGCTCCCCCGCACTCGCTGCTGCGGCGTTTTCCCAGCGCCCGACCGCCACGTTGACCGCCGGTCTGCGAGTTTGGCGTCCCGCGGGTTCCCCGGCTGGCAGGTCGCTGAAGGGAGACGGCGGTTCAGGAGACCGCCCGGGTGTGGGCGTTCCGAGTGGTGCTGTGCCGGTGGCGGCGCGGAAGATGAGGGCTGACGAACGTGCTGCCGCTCGGGCCGGCCCGGACCGCCTCATGCAGCGCGCTGCCGCGCACCCACCGATTCCAGGGCAGGAACCACATCGTCCAGCCGTTGTCCCAGGTCCCTGCCCGCGGGCTTCCGGTGATCCTCACCGGGTCGCCCGGAACCGCCATCCTGTAGTAGATCGCGGCGTCGGCGGGCGACATGTTGACGCAGCCGTGGCTGACGTTCGTGAATCCCTGCCCGCCCACCGACCAGAAGGCGTCGTGCAGGTAGTCGCCGCTCCAGGTGATCCGGACCGACAGGGGCACCTCGATGTTGTAGCCGGGGCCGACCATGTCGACCGGGTCCGCCTTCTCGATCGTCAGATAGATGCCATCAGGGGTGTCGTCACCGGGGCGTCCGGTGCTGATCGGCCAGTGCGCGAACCTCTTCCGGGAGGGCTCCTTATCTGAAGTGGAGGGTGGTGGCGACAGCTGTGGTTCTCGCGCTGGCCGTCGGCGCCTTCGCGATCGCGACGCTCGGCACGGGGAGCGCGGGGCGCCATCCGGCGCGGGCTCAGGATGGCGCTCTTTCGCAGGCCGGGGTTGCAGCCGCCCCTGCAGGGCCCCCGCGCCCCCCGTTCGCGGTTGGCCTGCGCATCCTTCGCCTCGTTGACCACTCGCGCCCATCAGGCTGCCGAGCGGCGCCAGCGTCCCGCGGGGACTCGTCACCTACGTCCGGTATCCGGCGCTCGGTCCGCGACCTCGTCGCCGAGCGCCTCCGAGAGCGTGGCGCTGAGCTCGAGACCTCCGAACCCCGCCCCCCAGTACCAGCACCCTCGTCGCCATGACGCGACACTGTCTGCCGCGGCGGGGGCGGACGGGAGCCGTACCGCGGCTGGTACCTCGGCAAGGACGGTTCCGCGGTTCGCGGTCAACTCGCGGTTTCATACGGACTCCGATGAAGCACACCGCGCACGGCTACTGGCTCGAAGAGGCGGGCGAGCGCCCATCGCTGCCCTCCGCCGAGGGAGAGCTGAGCTGCGACGTGCTCGTGGTCGGGGGCGGCTACACGGGCATGTGGACGGCCTGGCAGCTCTCGCAACTGGAGCCGGGGGCAAGCGTGGTCCTGCTGGAGGCCGACCGCTGCGGGCATGGGCCCAGCGGCCGGAACGGCGGCTTTGTCAACGCCATGTGGTTCAGCATGCACACCCTGCGCGAGCGCCTGGGAGGGCCGGCGGCGGCCCGCGTCGCGCGGGCCGCTCAGGACGCGGTGGACGAGATCGGCCGCTTCTGTTCCGAGTACGGGATCGAGGCCTGGTACCGGCGGAGCGGGTACCTGCAGGTCTCGGCGGCTCCTGCCCAGGACGGGACCTGGGACCAGGCAGTCGCGGCCTGCCGGGAGCTCGGCGAGGCCGGCGCGGTCGAGCAGTTGAGCACGGAGCAGGTGCGCAAGCGCTGCCGGTCGCCCCGCTTTCGTGCCGGCGCGCTCTACGGCGGCGCGGCGACCGTGCAGCCGGCACGGCTGGCGCTCGGCCTGCGTGAGCGGCTCAGTGACCGCCCCGGGGTCCGGGTGTTCGAGCGCTCGCCACTTCGCCGGCTCCGCGCCGGAGGCTGGGGCTGCCTGGCCGAAACGCCGGCGGCCCGAATCCGATCCGGCTCCTGCATCCTCGCCCTCGGCTCCGCGTGCGGGGCCGCAGGGTCGCCGCTGGGTGGGCGCCTCACAGTGACCTCCAGCCACATCGCGCTGACCGAGCCGGTCCCGGAGCTGCTCGAGGAGATCGGTTGGACCGGCGACGAATGCATAACCGACGGCCGGGCGATGGTCCACTACATGCGGACGACGCCCGACGGCCGGATCGCCTTCGGCTGGGGCGGCGGCCGGATCGCCTGCGGCGCGCGGCTGGGAGGGCACACGCAGCTGGACCCCGGCATAGTCGACCGGGTGGCGTCCGACCTGCGCTCGTTTTCCCCGGGCTCGAACGTCGTCGGATAACCCACGCCTGGGGTGGACCGATCGACGTCTCGCCGAGCCATCTGCCCGTGATCGTCCCCGTCCGCTCCGACCGGGTCCACGGCGTCTTCGGTTACACCGGGAACGGAGTCGGCCCGTCCCGGATGATGGGGCAGACCCTGGCATCGCTGGCGCTTGACCGGCGCGACGAGCACTCCCGGCTGGCCCTGGTGGACCCGAGCCCTGTCGAGTCCGACAGGCTTGGCGTCGTGGCTCGGCGGCAACGTGATCCGGGCCGGCCTGGTGGCCAAGGAGGCCGCCGAGGAGCGGGGACCGCCGTCGGCCCGCTCAGTAGAGGCCTGGCCGCGATCCCGAGCGGATCGGCTTCCACATCGGGCGCTGACGACTCCCGGCCTGCAACCTCCTCCAGTCATCTCGCCCCACTAGTAAACGACCGACCA
>CAWDAL010000004.1:0-37686 GCA_963800285.1 uncultured Solirubrobacterales bacterium | reverse complement strand
GGTCGTCGTGCCATCGGTCACCTTCTTCGCGACGGTCGAGCCGGTGGTCACGATCGGCGCGACCCCGGTCTTCTGCGACGTCGACGAGCGAACCTGGTGCATGACCGCGGCAACCGCCGAGCCGGCGATCACGGAGCGCACCAAGGCGCTGCTGCCGGTGCACCTCTACGGGAACCCCGCGCCGGTAACGGAGCTCGTCGAGCTCGCGCGGCCGCGTGGCATCAAGATCCTGGAGGACGCGGCCCAGGCCCACGGCGCCACCATCGATGGGCGGATGGCCGGCGCCGTCGGGGACGTCGCGACCTTCAGTTTCTTCCCGTCCAAGAACCTGGGCGGCTTCGGCGACGGGGGAGCCGTGGTGACCAGCGATCCCGAGGTCGAAGCCCTTGCTCGGCGCCTGCGCTTCCACGGCTCCGAGGACAAGCGCCATCACACCGAGGCGGGCTACAACTCGCGCCTGGACGAGATCCAAGCCGCCGGGCTGCGCGTCCTGCTGCCCCACCTGCCGGAGTGGACCCGCGCCCGCCGCGCCGCGGCCGAGTCCTACCGCGACGCCGGGCTCGACGAGGTGGTCCGGGTCCAGGCGGAGACGAAGGGCGGCGAGTCCTGCTGGCATCTGTTCGTCGTGGCCACGCCCGAGCGAGAGCGGCTGCGCGAAGCGCTCAACGAGGCCGGGATCGGCGCGCGCCCGTACTACGAGATCCCTCTGTATCGCCAGCCGGCGGTGGAGCTCTGGGCGCCGCCCGAGCCGCTTCCGAACACCGAGCGCATCTGCGCGGAGATGCTCGCGCTGCCGATGGGGACGTCGCTGGATCCGGCTGCCCCGGGACAGGTGGTGGAGGCCGTGGCGACCTCGCTGGCTGCGGTCTGACCGTCCCGGGCCGCTAGGCCTGGCCGGCGGGTGGCGCCGACCAGTGCCGCAGCTCGTCGACGCTCTTCACGGTGTACAGCTCGTCCTCTGGCCGGTAGAGGCCGTCTCGAATCGCCCCCCAGACGATGTCGGTGAAGTCCGTGGGCGGGGGCGGCTCCTGCCCGGTGGGCACTCGGAAGTGATGAAGGTCGAGCAGGCGATCGGTCGGATGCCCCTGCCGGATGCTGCTGAGCTTGATCTGGGCCGCAATCCCGACGGTGGGATCAAGCAGGACGCCGCCGACCCAGAGCTGAGCGTGATTGCCGACCGCTCCGCCGTCCCAGCCCTGCAGGACATCACGGCTCATGTCTCCGCCCATCGCCTTGTAGATGAAGTCGGCCAGCATCATGTAACCCGAGCACTCCAGGTGGGGCTGGAAGGCGAGCGCCTCATAGGTCGAGCCGCTGTCCGTTCCGAACGAGGCGAAGCGGTGCGCCAACGCCATCGCCAGGACACCCCTCGTCGTGTCGCGGTCCGGTCGCAGCTGCGCCCGCATCATCGTCTTCCGTACCCATCCCTCGCAGGTCCGATAGAGACGCGCCGCGTAGCCGAGATGGTTGCGAACCCGATTCACCTGTGCCTGCGACAGGCAGCGAGCGCGGTCCGGGACCGTCGAGTGGCGCGAGGACCCCGCCGCGGAGGCGACCCCGACGGAGGCCGAAGCCATGAGCAACCCAGCAATAAGGAGAGCGGCGAGCGGTAACCGACTCACCCTGGCGAGTTTATCCGCCCCAGCCTCGGCTCCTCGACGTCGGCGGCCACGTCAAGGGCGTCCTTGCGCAGCACGTAGGCGCCCCCGATCCCGGCATACAGCCCGCGGTGCATCGGCAAGCCGCGGTCATCGAACTCGAGAGCCTCGAGGAACGCACGGTGCTCGGCGCCCAGGCGAGGGTCGCCGATCGCCTGCTCGCGCTGTCGCGAGAGGAGGTCGAGCTCATCGCGCGAGAGATAGCCGCCGAGGAACTCCGCCCTGAAGCCCGCTTCGCCGCAGAGTGCGGTGAAGTCCTCGGCGCGCCAGCACCGGGCGATGGGGCAGTCGGGGCCGTCGGTGGTCACCTGAAAGACGTCCTCGACGGACACCCCGGCATGCTGGCCCTCGAGGAGCATCACGACATAGGCCGTGTACAGATGCAGCCAAACGCTGTCGCGGTTGTAGACCATCACCCGCGCCTCCCTGTCCGGCTTCAGCACCCGATGCAGCTCCCGCAGAACGCGGCGCGGATCGCTCACATGCTGGAGGACGCCCTGGCACTGCAGGTAGTCCACTGCGTCGTCCGGCAGGGGGATCTCCGGATCGGCGTCGTTCAGCTGGATCAGCTGGACGCGGTCGAGGGGCACTCGGTGGAGGGCGACGCGGCGGCGCGCCAACTCCAGCGCCTGCCGCGAGACGTCCAGCCCGATTACCCGCTTCGCGTCGGTGTGCAGCAGGAATCCGACGACGTCATTGCCCGGCCCGCAGCCATAGTCCAGGACGATCTCCCCTCCGTGGTCGCCCCAGAGCCCCGAGAACTCGCGAAACAGCGGGTACTCCTCGAAGCGCCACTCGAGATAACGGGCTGAGGCGCGCCGCGTTGCGAACGGGGTCGAGTTGACCGTGTGGTCCTCCCAATAGTCCTCCACCTCGGTGTGCTCGCCTCCCGGCTCCGTCTGGACCTCCGGCGCATGGCGGGCCAGGTAGGCCTTGCGGCCTCGGAGAGCGAACGGCCCCCGCGCCCATGCGTGCGCCACCCGCGAAACCGCCCGGCGCACCGGCGCGACGCGCATGCCGGTCCTATGGCTCCTGGCCCGTGCCATCAGGCGGCGAGTGTAGTTCCGGGTCTGCGCCGGGCCCCGCCTCCGATCAGCCGGCGGGATCAGCCGCTGGAGGCTGCCACTGCTCGAGGTCCAGGACGCTCGGCTCGCTGTAGAGCTCGTCCGCGGGGCGATACAGGCCGTTTCGAATCGCGGCCCGGACCAGTTCGTTGAAGTCGGGGTATGGGGCACGGACCTGTCCCACGGCCACGCGATAGCGGGACAGATCCAGGATCCGCTTGGTGCCCATCCCGTGCTTCAGATCCGGCAGGCGGGTCTGGGCCGCAAGTCCGACCGTGGGGTCGAGCAGCAGGCCGTCGACCCAGAGCTGTGCGTGGTTGCCGACGGCGCCCCGTCCCAGCCCTGCAGGTGGTCACGGGTCATCTCGCCGCCCATTGCCTTGTAGATGAAGTCGGTCAGCAGCATGTAGGTCAGGCATCGTGGGTGGGAAGGAAGGCGAGCTCGCGGTAGGTCCAGCCGCCGGATGGGCCGTACGGGGCGAACCGGTGGGCGAGGGCCATCGCCAGCACGGCCCGGGTCGTGTCGCGATTCGGCCGAAGACGCGAGCTCCTCATCACCTTCTCCACCCAGCCGTCGCAGGCCCGGAAGAGCCTCGGGGCGTAGACAAGGTGATTGCGGACCCGGTCGACCTGGGACTGCGAGAGGCATCTCGCCTTGCCCGGCTGGGTCGTTTGCCGGGCCTCCGCGGTAGCGCCGCAGAGCAGGGGGATGGTCAGGGCCAAGACCGCGATCGACCGGCGAAGCATCGGCTAACTCTAGCCCCGGACCCCGTTCGCTCCGATCACGGCGCTCGCCTCGGCGCGGGCTATCTGCAGACCAGCCGCTTCTTGCCGCGGTGCTTCCCGCGGTGCTTCTTGTGCTTCCTGCCGTGCTTCTTGCGCTGCTTCTCGCAGCCGACCCCGCTGAGCGTCACTCCCGCGATCGCCGGAGTGCTCGTCAGCCTCAGGAAGCCCTTCTGCTCGCCCTTCGCCGTGGGATAGAAGACGACTGAGATCGAGCAGGGCGGATGGTTGTTGATGTCGATCGAGTAGAGCGGATTCGGGCAGCTGTCCGCGGTGATCCCGAAGGGCCCCGAGACGGCGATGTCGGTCGGCTCCGTGTAGCAGGGCCCCGGGACGATGTTCATCCCGTCGAAGTAGTCGGGTCCGCACCCGCCACCGCTGATCGTTACCGCCTGCGATGGGCTGATCGTCCCGAGCTTCTGCTTGGCGAACGTCAGGCCACTGGGACTGTAGGTGATCGCGCTCGCGCTGCCGGCCACGAGCAGCAGGAACCCCGCGGTGACGCAGGCGGTCCGGAGGCCGCGTTTCATGCACCCAGCCTACGGCTGGGCGGCCGCCGGCGCCTCCCTAGGTCCAGCGCTCGAGCAGGTCCTCGTCGCCGACTTCGCGGATCCGCCGGGCCGGCACGCCGACCACGACCGCCCGGGCCGGGACGTCCTCAGTGACCACGGCCCCGGCTCCGATGAAGGCCTCCTCGCCGACCTCGACCCCCGGGCAGATCACGGAGCCGCCGCCGACACGGCAGGCACGTCGCAGGACGGAGGCGTCGGGCGGGTCGCCGCCCGGGTGGCGCCCCATCGTGTTGTCGTTCGTCAGCGTCACCCCGGGGCCGATGAAGACTTCGTCCTCGACCACCGTGCCCGCGGTGACGTAGCAGTTGCTCTGAATCTTCACGCGGGACCCGATCGTCACGTCGTTGTCCACTGCCGTCCCGCGGCCCACCACGGACTCGGGCCCGACCCGGGTTCGCTCCCGCACCTGCGACTGGTCCCCGATCACGGCGCCGGCGCCGATCTCCGCGCCCGCCAGCACCACCGCACCGGCACAGACGGCCGCACCGGGGGCGATCGACGCCGGCGGCGGGACCTCCGCCGAAGCGGTCGAGCGGCTGCCGAGCTTCGGCGGTTTGCCGATCACCACGGAGTCCTGGATCACGCAGCCGTCGCCGATTCGCGTGCCGGCGTGGACGACGACGTTCCCGCCCAGCTCGACCCCGGAGCCGATCTCGACTCCCTCGCCCAACAGCAGGCCCGGGGCCAGGTCTGAGGGCTCCAGGGGGCTCAACGCTCCGAGACCCCGGGCGAGCTCACGTCTCGGCGCCCGTGCCCACGGCGGTCGCGACCGGCTGCGGCGCGCCACCCGCGTCGAGCGACGCCTGCAGCGCCTCGAGCACCCGAACCACCCGGACTCCCGCCGCCCCGTCGGTGCGTGGCTTCCGCCCGTTGAGCACGCAGTCGACGAAGTGCTCGCACTCGAGGCGCAGCGGCTCGTGATTGGGCACCGCCGGGCTCCAGACCGCGCCCGAGCGGGTGATGTACTCGCCGTAGGTGTCGGCTGAGGGGTCGAAGCCCTTGTCCCAGATTGTCAGCTTGCGCTCGAGGGCCATGTCGTCGAGCGTCGCCATGCGGTCGGAGCCGACGACGGTGATCTTGCGCATCTTGTGGGGATCGAGCCAGGAGAGGTGGAGGTGCGCGCCGAGCCCGCTGTCGAAGCGGATGTAGGCGAAGACCACGTCCTCCACTCCCTCGCGCACGTAGCCCTCGCCGCGCGCCGAGACCTCGCTCGGGTTGCCCTCCGCCAGCTCGAGCAGCACGGAGACGTCATGGGCGCCGAGGCTCCAGAGGGCGTTCTCGTCTGCGCGCAGCTTTCCGAGGTTGACCCGCTGCGAGTAGAGGTAGTAGACGTCTCCCAGCTCCCCGCGGGCGATCAGGTCGGCGAGCTGGCGAACGCCCGGGTGGTAGCAGAGAAGGTGGCCCGCCATCAGGACGAGGCCCCGCTCCTCCGCGAGAGCCGCGACGCGCTCAGCCGACGCGGTGTCCTGGGCAAGCGGCTTCTCGACGAAGCAGTGCTTGCCCGACTCGAGCACCCGCTCGGCCAGCTCCGCGTGGGTCGGGACCGGCGTGGTGATCGCAACGGCGTCCAGGTCTTTGTCGGAGAGAAGGTCGTCCAGCTCCGCGGTGAACCGCGCATCGGGATGGGCGGGCTGCCAGCGGGCGCGGCTGGCCTCGCTGGCATCGCAGCACCACGCCAACTCGCAGTTCTCAAGAGAGCTCAGGTTGCGGGCCAGGTTTGGGCCCCAGTAACCGAGGCCGACTATGCCGACGCGGGCCTTCATCGGCGCCGAAGTGTAGGGCCGCACTCGATCGGCGGGCGGTCGTGCAGCGTCGCTCAGCCGAACCGCTTGGCGATCTCCTCGGCGACTCGCTCCCCGGCCCGGCCGCCGCCGTAGATCTCCGCCGCCGGCGACTGGCGGGAGCCGGGGCGAGGGAGCTCCTCCAGCGCGGCCGCCGCCGCCTCGGGGTCGAGTCCGACCAGCCGATTCCAGCCGGTCTCCACGGTTTCCACCCACTCCGTCTCCTCGCGCATCGTCACGCACGGCACCGAGGCCAGGAAGGCTTCTTTTTGCAGCCCCCCCGAGTCGGTGATCACGGCCCGCGAGGCGCGCAGCAGGCGGGTGACGTCGAGGTATCCGACCGGGTCGATCGCCCTGATCCCCTGCTCCCCGAGGCCTCCGAGGGCGTCCATTTCCTCCAGCCGGGCGCGGGTACGCGGATGGATCGGGAAGACGACGGGCTCGACCCGGGCGGCGCGCGCCAGGAGCTCGATCAGCCGGCTGAGCCGCGCCGGGTCGTCGACGTTGCCGGCCCGATGGGCCGTCGCTACGCAGAAGCCGAACGGGTCGAGCTCGAGGCGCTCGAGCACGTCAGAGCGCCGGTCGGCGATCGGGCCGAAGGTGAGCGCCACGTCGGCCATCACGTCGCCGACCAGGACCGCGCTCTCGCCGAGTCCCTCGTCCTCCAGGTTCCGCATGGCGACCTCGGTCGAGCAGAGCGCCAGATCGGAGAGGGAGTCCGCGACCACACGGTTGATCTCCTCCGGCATGGAGCGGTTGAACGATCGCATCCCGGCCTCGACGTGGGCGAGCGGAACCCGGGCCTTGGCCGAGACCAGCGCGGCGCCCAAGGTGGAGTTGGTGTCCCCGTAGACGAGCACGGCATCCGGGCCGACCTCTCCCACCAGCGACTCGAGGCCGACGATGATCGCCGCCGTCTGCTCGGCGTGGGTCCCGGAGCCGACCCCGAGCTGATGGTCGGGCGGTGGTAGACCCAGCTCCTCGAAGAAGATCTCGGATAGCTCGCGATCGTAGTGCTGGCCCGTGTGGACCAGGATCTCGTCCGCGGACTCGCGCAGGTGTCGCGAGACGGCCGCCGCCTTGACGAACTGGGGCCGGTTCCCGACCACGGTCAGTACTCGCATCGGGGCTATCGCCTGGTCGCGGTCGGCGGCGGCTGCAGCTTCGGACAATGCGGTGCCTGCGGACTGGTCGTGACCGGGGTGGGGTTCTCAACGGAGCGCTCGAACTCCTCGTTCGAGGCTGACAGGAGCGGGAAGCGAGAAGTGCGGTCGGGCGCGAACGGTCCCGAGAGGCGATTCGCGCTGACGGCCACGACGTACTCGCTGTCCGTTCGTGGCACTGGTTCGAAGACGGTGAAGAGGCCACTCCAGCGCCTCCCCGAGCGGCAGACGTAGCTGGGGCTCATCTTTCGCGAGTCCGCGGCGGCCACCTGGTCGCCGGCCGGATGGTCGAAACGCAGAGGATTGCTGAGCAGGAGCTCGTCGCCTCGCACGTCGACGATCGTCGAGGCGTCGGGCGTCACCGAGGAGCCCGCGGCGACGATCACGGGATCGCCGGGCTCGAAGGGGGAAGCCGCGACGCGCAGTCGCCGATCCCCCGCTGATGCATCGGTCGTCAGGGTCGCCCGCAGATCTCGCAAGCCGCCGATCGAGCCGCGCTTTCTGTAATGCCGCTGCCGGGGGTCGCCAAACGTCATCAGCGCCGGGCGGGCCCGGGTCAGCCCCCCGTTGAAGGCTGTGTACAGAAGCCTCCAACCTCCCCGATGCGGCATGCGGAACACCATCTCGACGGTCATCGCGCCCCGATCGATGCCGCCAGCCCGGGCGCGCGCTCCCGGAAACGACCGGAAGTGGGTGCCGTCCCGGCTCTCCGCGTACACGCAGCGATTGGCCCAGCCTCGGACCGGTGTCCACCGTGTACCAGGCACGAAAGAGCCCGTGGTCGAAGACGACGTACGGCATTCGAAGCTCGCCCTCGCCGTGGCCGCGCCGGATGACGGGCCCATACCGCTTGAAGTGCACACCGTCACGGGACTTGAACAGGATGATGCGCCGCCACTGGCTGCAATCGCTCTCAGCCGCGTAGAGCCAGAAGCGCCCGCGTGCCTTCGTCACCGACGGACTCCAGAGGCCGCACCGCGATGTCGCGATCGAGCCGACCGGGTCTGGCTCGCCGTTGACGTACCGGCCCAGCGAGTATCGGTTGCCGGACCCGAGCATGTTCACGTAGAGAGGGACGCCGCCGACAGACTGAGCGCCCAGTTTCTCGGTCCCTTGGCGGATCAACGCCGCGACCGAGACCGATCCAGCCGCGATCAGCACCAGGGCGGCGATCATGCCCTTGGCTTTGGGGGTTCGGCGCAAGTGACGATCATCCCTTCGGCCAGCCGCTCAGCCCAATGACGTTGAGGACGCGGCGGGCGATCGAGTACAGCGCGGTCCTGAGCGCCGTGCCGCGGCGCAGCCGGTCGTCGCCCAGCGGCGGCGGCCCGCGAGGGCGACGTGACGAAGCCGACCAGCGGCTCGGCCACAACCGGCCAGGCGAATTCCTGGGCTGTCAGCCGCAGCCGCTCCGAGTACGCGTCCCTGCCGCGCTCGAGCACGGCCTCGAGACGCGGAGGCGACGGCGTCCGCGTCTCCCTCGGGAACGGTCACCCCGAGGCCGTCCCGCTCGATCCGCTCGGCGAGCTCGTCCCCCCCAGTACAGACGACCGGCAGCTCCGCCCAGAAGCAGTCGAGCAGCCTGGTCCGGAAGGCGAGCCGGGTCTCGATGTGCCTGCGGTGGGTGGAGATGGCGCAGCTCGCGTCGAGCAGCCAGTCGGCCCGCCGGTCGTAGGGGACCCAGCCGTCGTTGAAGAACACGCTCCGATCGATCACGCCGAGCTCGGAGGCGAGATCGCGCGCCTCCGCCTCGGCCCGGTGGAGGCGGCCGGAGGATCCGCCCATGAACACCAGCTTCGCCCGAGGGCGCCGCTCCATGAGCGCGGCGGCGCCCCTGATCGCCGTGGGGGCATCGAGCCAGTCCCAGATCCCGCCGTTCCAGAGGACGATCTCATCCTCCGGGGAGATCGTGGGAATGGCCTCCCGGATCCCCGGGCCGCCGGAGCGCCTGGGCGGATCGGAGGGCGCCCCGAATGGCACCACGTCGACCACCGAGCGAAAGCTGCGGTCGCGCTCATACGCCTCCGGCGAGATCAGCCCCTCGGCCAGCATCGCGCCGAGGTAGAAGTCGACCTGGCGCTGGCTCGCGCAGATGAAGTGATGCCCGGTCAGCAGCGCCTCGTCGAGCCTGTCCACCGAGAACGCCGTCATCAAGCGCCGCCGCTTCGGCGAGCGCTCGCCGTAGTGCTCGATCGTGGCGAACGTGTCGGGGTCGTAAAGATCGAAGATCAGCCTGGCGCCCGAGCGCCTCAGCATCCGCATCGCGAGGGGCCACTGCGGCCGCGCGACCACTACCTCGGCCGATTCCAGGTGGGGAGCCAATGCGCGGGGATCGTGAGGGTTGAACTCGACCACCCGGATCCCGTCGAGCTCGCCGCCGGCCTCGGCGGCCGCGAGGGTCACCTGGCCGTGGGCGCTGAGGACCCTGGCGAGCTCGGTCGCGCGGATGCCGACTCCACCCATCCCCGGCCCGACCAGGTCGTCGTAGACGAGCAAGATGTTGCGGCCGGCTCCCGGGTTCAACTCGTCGCTCCCGTCCGCGCGGCGATTGTGCGCTCGACCAGCTCGGCCATCCGCTGCGCCGTGGCCGGATAGCGGTAGCGCTCGAGGTCGCGGGGGGAGAAGCCATCGGTGAGCTTCCCGTCGAGGGCGTCCTCGAATGCCCGCGCGAGGCCCTCCGTGTCATCCATCGCCATGGTCACGCCCGTGCCGGTCTCCTCGACGATCCGGGCGGCCTCGTTACCGGTCCCGAGGGCGATGATGGGCCTGTCCGCGGCCAGATACTCGAACAGCTTGCCGGTCGCGAGCGAGACGAGCCCCGAGGCCGTGACCAGGAGCAGCGCGTCGGCTCGGCGCTGGAGCGCGAGCATGCTGTCGTGGGGGAGGTGGCCGAGATGGCGGATCATGTTCGCCGGGTCGAGTTCGGACAGATACCGCTCCTCCTCGGCATCGACCCGGCCCGCGACCAGGATCCGGAGCCGGTCGGCGGCCTCGGGGCGGCGCTCGAGCAGGAGCCGCAGGGCGGGCCCAAGCGGGGCAGGGTCGCGGCGGCCCGAGCCTTCAACGTAGAGCTTCCCGGCATGCACGATGTTGACCTTGCCCTCATCGAGCTGCGGGACGCTCGCGGACTGCGCCGAGGCGTCGAGATCCGGGTCGAAGGCGTTGGTGACGCACGCCGATCGCGCGCCGAAGCGGGCAGCGAGGTCATCCGCGATCGGATGGGTCACCCCGACCACGAGGTCGGCCCGGGTGGCGACCTGGCGCTCGAGGAAGCGGTCGAGCGCGGACTGGCCCGGCAGCGGCCAGGGTCCGCGCAAGGGCTCGAACGTCCAGCCGTCGCGGAAGTCCGCGATCCAGGCGGGGCGCCGGCGTCCGAGCGACAGGGGGATCAGATGGGTCGAGTGCGGCGGGCTGCTGGTGATCACGCAATCGATTCGCCGCTCCCGTACCAGGCGGCGCGCGGCCCAGGCGGCGAAGGGGTTCCAGGTGGCCACGTGCGAGTCGGGCACGATCACATCGGCGACGAGCGCGGGTGGGGCCGCCTCGCCGATCTGCGACTCGCCTCCGGGCGCCGCCGGGGCGGCGGGACGCCGAAGCAGCCGGCGGAGGGTGGGCGACGCCGTCAGATCGAACGCCCGCACAGTGTCCTCCCCATCCTCGGAGAGCTTCCCGAACGCCGGCGTGGTGAGAACGGTGACCTCGTGGCCCATGCGTTGCAGCCAGCGGCTCATCGCCCGCCAGCGGTGAGCGCCGACGGAGGTCTCCGGCGGGAAGTAGTAGGTGATGATCAACAGCCGTCGTCCGGCCGGAGGCGGGTCGCCCATAGGTTCGGGAATCTAGGGCTGAAGCGATCTTCGCGGTTGCATCGCAGCCGACTGACTACCCTGCGGCCCATGTGCGGGATCTGCGGCGCGATCAATCTGAGGGGTGAGGCGATTCCCGACCTCGAGCGCAGGCTCCAGGTGATGAACGAGTTGATCGCTCACCGCGGCCCGGACGACTCGGGCGTCTGGGTCCACGAGCGTGGCCATGTCGGCCTCGGCCACCGCCGGCTCAGCATCATCGACCTGGAGCATGGGCACCAGCCGATGAGCGATCGGGCGGGTCGCTGGATCACGTACAACGGCGAGGTCTACAACTATCCCGAGCTGCGGCGGGAGATCGGCGGGCGGTTCGAGACGAACTGCGATACGGAGGTGGTCCTCCGAGCGCACGACCGCTGGGGTGTCGACTCCCCGCAGCGGCTACGCGGAATGTTCGCCCATGCGATCTGGGACGAGCCCGCGCAGGAGCTCGTCTGCGCCCGGGACCGCTTCGGGATCAAGCCGTTCTATTACGCCGTAGTCGACGACGTCTTCTACTTCGCATCCGAAGCGAAGGCCCTGCTCCCGATGCTGCCCGCGATCGAGACCGACCTCGAGGGGCTGAAGGACTACCTCGCCTTCCAGTTCTGCCTGGCGGGCAAGACCCTCTTCAAGGGCGTTCGCGAGCTGCAGCCCGGCCACATGCTGCGAATCCGTCGCGGCGCGGCGAGCCCCCAGCGCTACTGGGAGGTCTATTACGACGTCGACTTCGAGCACACGGCGACCTACTTCGAGGAGCGCATCGAGCATCTCCTTGCCGAGTCCGTCGGGCTTCACATGCGAAGCGACGTTCCGGTCTCGGCCTATCTCTCGGGCGGCGTCGACTCGAGCGCGGTGGCGTCCCTGGCAGGCGGCGAGCAGGGCGGCCTCGACGCGTTCACCGGGAAGTTCTCCGAGGATCCGCGCTACGACGAGTCCGGGTATGCGCGCCTGCTGGCCACGCAGCGTGGCCTCGACCTCCACGAGGTGGATATCGGCGTCGAGGACTTCATCGAGAACATCGAGAGCGTCGCCTACCACATGGACTATCCGGCGGCCGGTCCGGGCTCCTTCCCCCAGTACATGGTCTCCCAGGCGGCGGCCCGGCAGGTGAAGGTGATCCTCGGCGGGCAGGGCGGTGACGAGATCTTCGGCGGATACACGCGTTACCTGATCGCCTACTTCGAGCAGTGCATCAAGGGGGCGATCGAGGGGACGCTCCACGACGGCAAGTTCGTCGTCACCTATGAATCGATCATTCCGAACCTCGTCGCCCTCCGGAATTACAAGCCCATGCTCCGGGACTTCTGGCAGGAGGGGCTCTTCGAGGATCTTGACGCCCGCTATTTCAGGCTGATCAACCGATCGCACCACATCGAGGAGGAGGTCGACACCAGCGCGCTGGGGGACTACTCGCCGTTCGAGACCTTCCAGGAGATCTTCAACGGCGAGAACGTCGGGCACGAGGCCTACTTCGACAAGATGACCCACTTCGACTTCAAGACGCTGCTGCCGGCGCTGCTTCAGGTGGAGGATCGGGTCTCGATGGCCCATGGGCTGGAGTCCCGGGTGCCGCTGCTGGACCACCGTCTGATCGAGCTCGCGGCGACGATCCCCGCGGACGTCAAGTTCAAGGACGGGGAGATGAAGCACGTCTTCAAGCGCTCGCTGCGCCCGGTCGTGCCGGACCAGATCCTGGATCGCACCGACAAGATGGGCTTCCCGGTCCCACTCTCCGAGTGGCTGAGCGATGGAGCGCACGAGTTCGTTGCGGACATCCTCTCCAGCGACAAGGCCCGAGCCCGTGAGCTGATCGACAACGGGAAGGTGCTCGAGGGTCTCGAGGGCGAGCAGCGGTTCGGCCGCAAGCTCTGGGGCCTGCTCTCTCTCGAGCTGTGGCAGCGCGCGTTCCACGACCGGGAGTCGGAGTTCAAGGGGTTGCTGAAGGAAGACCGCGGGGCGGGATCGGAAGTCCGGCGGCTCCGTGCGGCGGGCCCCGCGTCCGGCTGAGCGACAAGCCACGACCCTCGGTAGTCGTCACCCGCGGTCCTACCATGCGATGAATCCGGGATCTGCTCGAACTTCCCGTCGGGACCACCCGAGCGATCGGGATCGACCTTCTCCGCGGTGTGCTGGCGATCGCGGTCGTCCTCGCCCACCTCTCCGGCTGGGCCCCCCTGACCGTGGGGATCAATCACCTCGTCTCCGACGGGATGAACAGGTTCCTCGACGTCGTGCAGCCGGCCGGGGAGACTTATCCGGCCGTTCTCGGATTCATCGTGCTCAGCGGCTATTGCATCCACCGGAACGGCCTGCGTCGAGAGGAAGCCGGGTTCTCCAGCTATGCGATCCGGCGCAGCTTCCGCATCGTGCCCGTCTACCTGGTCGCAGTGGCATTCGGAATCGGGGTCTTCCTCTTCCTCTCCGCTGAGCACCGCGCGATTACGACCTCTCTCTCGGGGACCACGGACATCTCGACGGGCTGCGTGGCGGTCAAGGTGTTCGGCACATCCGCGTTCATCCCGGGACAGCACACCTGCAGCTTCGAGGGGAACGCGCCGTTGACGACGGTGATGGTCGAGATGTGGCTCTACCTGGTCTACGCCCTGATCTGCTTCGCCCTGTTGCGGGGCATCCTTCGCGAGAGGCTCTTCTGGCCGATCCTCGCAGTCGTATGGATCGCGGGCTTGGTCTGGGTCAGCCGTGAGCCGCAGTACACCGCGTGGTGGCATAACGGCAGCCTGATCGGCTTCCTCGGCTACTGGTGGATCGGCGCGAAGTTCACGGACCCGGCCTTCGCGGGCTGGATGCGGCGGCTGACGATCCCTCTCATCGCGACCTATATCGGACTCACCGTCGTGCTGATGAACGACCCCGGAGCCTCGATCTTCCTGGTCGAGCTCCGCAAGGTCATGCTGGCCCTGCTCTTCGGGATCGGTATCGTGGCGATTGAGTCCCTGGCGGCGCCGCGGGTCCGCACCGCCGGGAAGCTCGGGCAGAGCGGGTACAGCATCTACGCGTTCCACGCCCCGATCCTGATGCTCCTGCTGATCCTCGGCGTCCCGTGGTACCTCGTCCTCGCGGCGGCGATCGGCGGCGGACTGCTCTCCTTCTACTCGTATGAGCGGCCGCTCACCAGGGTGGGGCGCAGGCTAGCCGGGCGGCGCTCCAAGCCGGAGGATCGGGCGCGGACCCGCGAGCCTGGCGAGGATGTCGCGGTGGGGCAGAGCGCCGCCGCGCCGGCAGTTACTTCGTAGCCGTAACGTAGAGATCGAGGCCGGCAAGGTGCGCCGGCAGGCCGAGCAGCCGCTTCCGGTCGATGCTCCAGCGACCGATTACGAGCGGATCGAAGTTCTCGCTCATCACTCGGACCTCCGAGAAGCCTGCGAAGAGCCGCTTGGCCTTGCGCTTCGAGGTGTAGACGGTGGCGGGGGCTGCGTCGCCCTCGAGGTTCGCGTCATAGCTCGCCCGCATCTCCTCATCGTCAGGGCGCTTGCCCCTGAGCCGCTTGCCGAGGGACATGCTGAATCGCCTGAAGGAGCGGGCGTTGTAGACCATCACCAAAGCCCGCCCGCCGGGTCGCAGCACGCGCCTCACCTGGCCCACGGCGCGGCCAAGATCGCCGGTGTGGTGAAGGCAGCCGATCGTGACGACGTGGTCGAAGCTCTCGTCGGGGTGGTCCAGCTCGAGCACAGAGCCGATGCGCACCCTGTCCTCCGGGCTGTCGACGCCGAGCTCACCGAGGCGGTAGCGGACCATCTCAACCGGCCCGGGGGAGATGTCGAGGCCGTGATAGTCGAATCCACGCGCCGCCAGGACCTGGGCGACTGTGCCGTAGCCCAGGCCGATTTCCAGTAGCCGCTCCCCCTTGCTCCCCGCGCGGGGCAGATAGCCGTCGAGGTAGGGATACAGGTCCAGATACGCGGAGTCGAAGCGGGCCAGGTTCTCGGGCGAGGGCTCGCTGATGCCCAGCTGCGTCGCCAGCCCCGTCCCGCAGAGCTCGTTCCAGAAGGCAGCGTTGCGCCGATCGATCTGGGCCTGATCCTCGACCACGTTCGAAGCAGCCTAGCCAGGCATGTGCGGCTACACTCCGCGACTTCCATGAAGGTTCTGATCACGGGCGGGGCAGGGTTCATCGGCACCAATCTGGCCGAGAAGCTGGTGGCCGGGGGGCACCAGGTCCTCGCCATCGACAACTTCGCCACCGGGCGGAGGGAGAACCTCGCCGGTCAGGACGACGTCACGCTGGTCGAGGGCACGATTGCGGAGCGCGAAGTACTCGACAGCGCGATCGCGGACTTCGGCCCCGATGCGATCGCCCACGCGGCCGCCTCCTACAAGGATCCCGACGCCTGGGCGGAGGACGCCCGCACGAACACGCTCGGCACCGCCAACGTCGTCGAGTCCGCCAAGGCCGCCGGCGTCGACCGAATCGTCTACTTCCAGACGGCGCTCTGTTACGGCACGAATCCGGTCGAGACCCCTATCTCCCTCGAGCACCCGATCCGTCCCGACTCGAGCTACGCCATCTCGAAGACCGCCGGCGAGCAGTACATCCAGCTCTCCGGGATCCCGTTCGTCTCGCTGCGGCTGGCCAACGTCTACGGCCCCGGCAATCTGAGCGGGCCGCTGCCGACCTTCTTCCAGCGCCTCAGCGAGGGGAAATCGTGCTTCGTGGTCGACACGCGGCGGGACTTCGTCTACGTCGACGATCTGCTCGAGGTCGTGATCGCCGCCCTCAGCGGGACCGGCGAGGGCGTCTACCACGTCTCCTCCGGCTCCGACTACTCGATCAAGGAGCTGTTCGACGCCGTCGTGGAGGCGATGGGCATCGATCTCGACGAGGAGGTCGAGGTCCGGCCCAGGCCCGAGGAGGACGCCCCGTCGATCCTCCTCGACCCTGCGCGGACCGAGTCCGACTTCGACTGGAAGGCGAACGTCGATCTCTCGACCGGGGTGGCCAACGCGGTCGCCTGGTACAGGGAGAACGGGGTCGGCGCGACCTACACGCACCTGCGGGCGGAGGAGCTGAAGGTTCCCGAGTGAGTGAAGTCGGCGGCAGCAACGCCCTGGTGGTCGGGGGCGCGGGCTTCGTCGGCTCGAACCTGGTTCGCCGACTGCTGGAGCTCGAAGCCGGCCGCATTCTGGTGGTCGACAACCTGCTCTCGTCCGAACGGGAGAACCTCCCGGACGACTCCCGGGTTGAGCTGATCGAGAGCTCGATCACCGACGATGCAATCCTCGCCGGCCTTCCCGGCGACCTCGACTACGTCTTCCACCTGGCGACCTATCACGGGAACCAGAGCTCGATGGCCGATCCGCTTGCGGACCATGAGAACAACACGCTGACCACGCTGAAGCTGTTCGAGGCGATCAAGGACTTCGAGGGGCTGCGCCGGGTCGTCTACGCATCGGCGGGCTGCACGGTCGCGGAGAAGACGTTCGAGGGGGCGGAGGCGACGCAGGAGGACGCGCCCGTCTCCCTCTGGCTCGACAGCCCGTACCAGATCTCCAAGATCATCGGGGAGCTCTATGCGAACTACTACTTCACGCGCCACGGGCTGCCGGCGGTGAAGGCGCGCTTCCAGAACGTCTACGGCCCGGGCGAGGTTCTGGGCGCGGGTCGCTGGCGCGGCACGGTCAACACCGTCTGGCGCAACGTCACGCCGACCTTCATTTACAAGGCGCTCAAGGCGGAGGCGCTGCCGGTGGAGAACGGTGGGATCGCGACGCGGGACTTCATCTACGTCGACGACATCGTCAGCGGCCTGCTCGCATGCGCGACCAACGGCGAGGCGGGGGAGGTCTACAACCTGGCGAGTGGCGCGGAGACCTCGATCCTCGATCTTGCCGAGCTGGTCAACGAGCTGACCGCGAACCAGACCCCCATCGCTCTCACGCCGGCGCGCGACTGGGACCACTCCGGGCAGCGCTACGGGAGTCCGGAGAAGGCGAAAACGGAGCTCGGATTCAGCTGCGAGGTCGAGCTTCGCCAGGGGCTCGAACGAACTGTCGCCTGGACCCGCGACAATCTGCAGCGGATAGAGCGAGCCATCGAGAAACACAGCGAACGAATGGCTGAGCTCGCACCCGTCCGAGCGACCTGACCCGAACATGGAAGCCTCCGTTTCATCGCCGCGAGTCATCGAGCCGGCCAGTGGCGATCGCTTTCCAAGCCTGAGTGAGATCTGGCGGCAGAGGGATCTCGTCTACTACCTCGCCCGCCGGGAGGTCGCGGCTCGCTACAAGCAGTCCGCGGCGGGGGTCTTCTGGGCGATCCTTCAGCCGCTGCTCCTCGCCACCGTGTTCAGCGTCTTTCTGGGGCTGCTGGTGAAGGTGCCCTCGCAGCCCGGCGTTCCGTATCCCGTGTTCGCAGTCTCGGGGATGGTGCTGTGGTTGTTCATCTCCGGCGCCGTGGCGAGTGCTTCGGAGAGCACCGTCGCCAACGAGGCGCTGATCTCGAAGGTCTACTTTCCGCGCGCGATAATCCCGTTCACGTACCTGTTTCCGGCGCTGGTGGACTTCATCTTCGCCTTCATCGTCGTGATCGGGGCAATGATCATCTACGGGGTCGCGTTCCACATCCAGATCCTGCTCATGCCGTTGATCGTGCTGCTGGCTTTCGCATTCGCCCTCGGATCAGCGCTCTGGCTCTCGGCGCTCAACGTCAGGTACCGGGATGTCCACCAGGTGGTCCCGTTCATGGTGCTGCTCGGGCTTTTCATCAGCCCGATCACCTATGCGTTCGACCGCGTGCCGGCCAACCTGCAGGTCTTCTACGCCCTCAATCCCGTCGTTGGAATCCTCGAGGCGTACCGGTGGGTGCTGTTCGGCACGACCGACTTTCCCCTGGTCGTGGTCGTCATTCCGGTCCTCGCGACGGCGCTGCTGCTGGTGACCGGAGCGGCCTACTTCCACCGGGCGGAGCGCAGCTTCGCTGACGTCATCTAGGAGGCGCTGTGTCGAGCCCAGCGATCCGAGTCGAGGCCGTCGGCAAGCGCTACCCGCTCGGCGCCACCCATGGCAGGGTGAGCCTGCTGTCCGAGCGCGTTCAGCACGCGCTCGGGGCCCCGCTCCGCGCGCTGCGGCCGCGCCCCCCATCCCGTCTGAAGGCGGCAGACGCCCCCTCCCACCTGAAGTCTGACGAATCCGGCGAATCCGAGATCTGGGCGCTGCGCGACGTATCGCTGGAGATCGAGCGCGGCGAGATCGTCGGCTTCATCGGCCCCAACGGGGCCGGAAAGAGCACGCTGCTCAAGTTGCTGGCCGGCATCACCCCGCCGACCGAGGGCCGGATCACTCTCTGGGGCCGGACGGCGACTCTGCTCGAGGTCGGGACCGGTTTCCACCAGGAGCTCACCGGACGGGAGAACATCTTCGTCAACGGCGCGATCCTGGGCATGCGCCGTCGCGAGATCGAGGAGCGCTTCGACGAGATCGTCGAGTTCTCGGGCGTCGAGCGCTTCATCGATACACCGGTGAAGCGCTACTCCAGCGGAATGTACGTGCGGCTCGCTTTCGCCGTGGCCGCCCAGCTCGAGCCGGAGATCATGCTGGTCGACGAGGTGCTCGCTGTCGGCGATGCGGACTTCCAGCGCAAGTCCGTCAGCAAGATGCACGAGGCCTCGGAACGTGGCCGCACGGTGGTCTTCGTCAGTCATAACCTGCTCACCGTGCAGCAGCTCTGCGACCGCGCCTATGTGGTGGACAAGGGCGGAATCGTCGCGGAGGGGACGGCCGCCCGCGCGGTGGCGGAGTACCAGCGCCGGGCGGGGCCGGAGCAGACCGGCGCGATCGCGACGATTCCGGACGACGCGGAGCGCTTCCGCGGTACTGAGGAGGCCGTGCTGCGGCGGGTGGCCATGGCGGATCGCGCGGGGCATCCGACCGACAGCCTCCGGCTCGGCCAGGGGTTTCGACTCACGCTCGTCTTCGAGTCTCGCGTGGACATCGATGAGGCGGTAGTCGAGGTCGGGATTTCGACGGTGGAAGGACAGCGCATCGCGACGGTTCAGAACATCGACAGTCTCGGCGCGCCGCTCAGGATCAGCAAGGGCCTGAACGAAGTCGAGGTTGAGATCGCGAGCACGCTTCTGCCCGGCGAGTACGCGCTCGACATCGGCATGCACCGGATCAGCGGGGTCACCACCGACTTCGTGCAGGGCGCCCTGCAGTTCACGGCACTCAACGAACCGGTTGAGGGCGAGACGAGCTGGCCCTGGCCGGCGGTCAGAGGCCATGTCCGGCCGGATTCGACCTGGAGTCCGGCGAGGCCGGTGGTCGACGAACTGCTCGACGCGGCATCGCGGTAGCGCCGGGCATGCAGAACGTCCTGGTGGTCTACAGCCTGGTGCAGCACCCAGTGCGCCAGACCATCCGGGACGCGCTGGAGGCGTTCGAGGACTACTCGGACGCCCGCTGCTTCTTCCTCAACCTCGCCGTCCGCCGCGATCCCTGGTGGCTGAGGAGGGTGCGCTTCGACGCGATCGTCTTCCATACGACGTTCCTGTCCACGCGCTGGAATCCACCGTCCTTCCTGCGCGAGCTGGAGCGAGCGGGTGGGCTCAAGGGGAGGGGCGGAACGACGGTCGCGCTGCCACAGGACGAGTTCCTGCGCTCGCGAATCATCGAGAGCTTCGCCGAGTCCTTCGGGGTGGACCACATCTTCTCTGTCGGGCCGCCCTCGAGCTGGGCGCAGCTCTATCCGGATCTCAGGGGCCGGGTCGGGATCTCGCAGGTCCTGACGGGCTACCTCCACCCGCGGACCCTTGCCAGGATCGAACCGATCGTCGATTCGACCGCCGAGCGCCCGATCGACATCGGCTACCGAGCCTGGAGCGCGGAGCCCTGGCTCGGGCGACATGGTGCGCTGAAGGTGCGGATCGCCGAGGCCGTCGAGCGGGCGGCAAGAGGGCGTGGGATGCGGGTCGACATCTCGACGCGCGCCTCGGACATCCTGACGGGGGACGACTGGTACCGCTTCCTCGCCTCGTGCAAGTACACGATCGGAGTCGAGGGCGGGGCCAGCGTCCATGACGCGGACGGCACGGTCAAGGAATGCTCTGACCGATATGTCTCGTCGCACCCGGGCGCCGGGCTGGATGAGGTCGAGGCCGCCTGCTTTCCCGGACGTGACGGGGAGATCGACTATCGGGCGATTTCGCCGCGCCATCTCGAGTGCTGCGCGACGAGGACCTGCCAGGTCCTGGTCGATGGCGATTACAACGGGATCCTTCAGCCCGGCCGCCACTACATCCCGCTGCGCCCCGACCTGAGCAACCTCGACGAGGTGCTCGACGCCGTTCAGGCGGACGCTGACCGCGAGCGCCTGGTGCAGGCGGCCTACGAAGACGTCGTGGCCTCCGGCGCCTACACATACGAGCGGCTGGTGCGGGAGGTGGAGGGGGTGGCGCTCGCCGCGCCGCCGCTCGCGGCCGATAGTCGCGCCCTGAGGCTCCGCCACCGGGCGAACCGCTTCGCCGAGCGGGCCGCCCGGGTCAAGGTGGCCGCCTACGTGGCGGTCGCCGGGCGGCTGCGGGCGGTCGCCCTGCGGGTGCTTCCGAAGCCGGTGCTCGCGCGCATCCGGCGGGCGGTGTCGGGAAGCGCGGCGGAGACGGCCGCGATGCAGTCGGCGGACTGACTCTCGGCCGCCCTCATTTGCCCCCCTCGGCCAGCTCGGACGGAGGAGGAGGGCGACGCGAGGGTCGGAGGAGGCGGTAGAGGGGTAGGAGGCGTCTGACGAGCCCGTCACGCACCCGCACCCACTCCCAGCGCCGCCGCGCCCGGATCCGCCTTCTCCACTCCCCGGCGCGCAGGGTCCGCTCGACAGCGTCCACCGTCTGCGAGGCCAGATCGGGATCCAGTCCCTCCTCGATCAGGGCCCCGTCGAAGACGTCGGGCACGAACCGCTCGTAGGTCCAGCGGCCGGAGTCGATCAGGTCGCGCCGGGCGGCGGCGGTGATCCGGCGGCGCGCCTCCGGATCCCGGAAGAGGTCCAGCACCTCGCCGAGGTTCGAGAAGTCCTTGCGCAGCGGGATGTAGTGGGTCCCGGGCTCCATCACCTCCGAGTACCGCCCCTCGTAGAGGATCTGGCAGACGCCGAACGCGGCGGCCTCGAAGTGACGCGGGCTGACCGTGCGGTAGTAGACGTTGCCCTCGAGCCGGCCCTGCGGTCCCTGCTCCAATTCCTCGATCGTGACGGGGCCCGATCGCAGGCGTCGCTCGTACTCCCGGTAGGCCTCGTCCTCGAGGTCGAAGACCGAGACCCCCGCCTCGACGCCCAGCGTCCCTCTGCATGAGCCGAGGAACCGCCACCAGTCGTCGCCGTAGAGCCGCTCGCCCTCGTGCGCGGTGACGTCGATGGCCAGGTCGGAGCCGGCGGCGAACCCCGCGAAGCGGGTGGCGATCTCGCCCTTCTCGAGCGCGCCGCGGCCCATGTACGGTGCCAGCGACCGCCCCCGGTAGCCGATGTCGATCGAGCGCCGCTCGTCGGGGAGCGCGAACCTCGCCGCGGCGTCGACCATCGTCTCGCTCACGTAGCCGGGGAGGTACGAGACCAGCTTGGGAACGCTCGTGTAGCGCTCATAGACCTTGCCGAACTCCGACGGCTCGAGGCAGGTGAAGACGCAGTCGAAGCGGTACTCGTTGAGGAAGGCGAAGCGCTGCCGGCAGAAGTGGTGCTCATCCTGGAAGAAGACGACCTTGTAGGCGTCCGTCTCCGCCAGGAAGCGGCGGAAGCCCTCGTCGAGCTTGTAGCCGCTGCTGTGGAAGAGGGAGTAGTGGAGGACGACGGCCCCGACGGGCACCTCGGTCAGGCCCGGCGGAAAGCCGAGGTCGGTGTTCACCTCCCAGACGGGGAAGCGCGAGTAGCGGGCGAACGACTCGATGTGATCCGTGACGGTGGCGGCGTCCTCGAACCAGGGCACCGCGGGGCGGTGATAGAGCAGCACGACCGCGCCGCGGCCGGCCCGCGCTTCGAACCGTGACTCCCTCGCGCTGCCCGTCGCCGGGTTCACGATCGCCGATTGTCGAGGACACGATCGACCAACTCCGCAAGGACCCGCTCCTCGTGCTCCCAATTCAGGGTTTCCCGAGCACGCTCGGCGTTGGCGCGATAGCGCGCCCGCGTTGCGGGCTGCTCGAGCAGCGTCGTCACCTGTGCCGCGATGGACTCGGGATCCGCAGCGTCGATCGGCAGGCCGAGGTCATACCGGGTCGCGAGCGCCCGCAGGGCAGGTTGGTCGGGGTAGAGGATCGGCAGCCCGGCCGCCACCGCGTGGAAGAACGAGTTGGGCAGCATGTGCATCGTGTTCGGGCTGGCATCCCGGTAGAGGATCGCGACGACGTCGGCCGATGCGATCACGGAGCTGACCTGCGTCGGCTTTACCGGCGGCATGAAGTGCACCCTGGAGGCGAGCCCGTCGCGTCGGGACATTTCCTCGTAGGGGCCGTAGCCGGCGCCGACAAACGCCAGATGGACGCTCTCGGGCAGCCCCTTCAGCGCGGCGAGCGCCTCGTCGAAGGCAAGGCCGGGCTTCGCGTTTCGCGCAAGCACGATCAGGAACGCGTCCTCGCCGAGTCCGGCCGCCCGGCGGACGTCGGTCCCGGCGGGCTCGTCGAGGCGCAGGTCGGCGCAGTTGCGAACGACGGTCGGCCGGCGGCCGAAGCGGGACTCGATCAGATCGGCGCAGCCCGAGCTGACGGTCACGACCTCCGCTGCTCGCCGGACGCAGGCTGCCTCGATCCGGTCCCGAAACCAGCTCTGCATCCGGTCCGCGCGCGTCCCCCGGGGGGCGAAAGCTGAGTAGAAGTCGTGTGCGTCGTAAATGAAGGGAATCCGCCGCCGGCGGGTGCGCAGGTAGACGGCGGGGTACTGGAAGTATCCGTGGAGGTAGTAGAGGTCTGCGTCCGGGGTCGCACGTGCCGTGGTGGGTCCGAACAGCCAGAGGAACCCCGCGACGTAGTGCCGCAACCGGGTTCGGGTCGTACGGGTCCGCGAGGGTCCCAGGCGTCGAAGCACCCCCCAAGCGCGGTGGCGCAGCCGCCCGAAGGCACGCCAGGCCTCCGAGAGCCGCCCGGAGGGGGCCTGCTCGACCGTCCGCAGCTCGAAGGGCAGAGCGTCGCGGTGTTCGCTCGGCAGGTGCTCGACGACGACCGACTCGCAACCCAGCCGGGACATCGAGCTCGCCTGCTTGAAGGTCCGGCTGTCGCGCTCGACGGCTATCGAGGTCAGGGTGACCACACGGCGGCGCGGGCGGACTGTGGTCGCGTCGCCTTCGGGTCCAGTCCGGCCACGTGCGCGCAGGCGCGAGAGACGGACCAGGATCGGCCGGACGAGGGGCCGAAGAGCCCTCCGAATCGGAGCCGGGACGTAGCTGCCGAGCCCACCGCGAGGCAGCACGGCGAGTCGCACCTGCATCCGCCGGTCCGCCAGGTTCTGGACGGCGCGGGCGAGCCCCCACCACGGTCTCAGTCTGGCCCGAACCGGGGCGCCGAGCGCAGCCCGCTCGACGTCCGCGACCAGCCGCCGGTAGGTCCAGGAGCCGGATGCGACGACGTCACGGTAGGCCCGGTCGACGATCTCGCTGCGCCGCTCATCGGCGGCGATCACGCCGAGCACCTCGTCGATGTTCGAGAAGTCTGCGCGGAGCTCCACGTAATGACGACCGGCCTCGAGAATTCCGTTGTACTCGCCCTCCACCAGGACCTGACAGGTGCGGGTGGCGCAGGCTTCGAGCTGCCGCGGCGAGAGGGCGGAGAGCAGGAAGCCGTCCCTGCCGTCCTCCTCGGCGAAGCAGACGGCTCTCACCTCGTCGAAGTCAGCATCGGGATGCGAGCGAAGGTATGCCTCGGTTCGCTCCCGGATCGACCCATCGCGGTCGAGGACGCTCGCGCCGCCCTCGGTCCCGACCGTGTACTTGCACGACGCCAGGAAGCGGTACCAGTCGTCGCCGACGATCGTGTCCTCGTCTCGTGTCGAGATGTCCACGCGCAGGCCGCGCTCCGTGGCGGCTTTCCGGAAGACCTCCGCAATGCCCGTCTTCAGGCGCCCCTGCCGGCCAAGCCAGGCGGCCGCATGCCAGGCTCGGTACCCGATGTCGATCGGCCGCTCGCTCGGCGCCCGGGCGACGATCCGGTCGATTCGCTCGACGGTCCGCTCATCGAGGTAGCCGGTGAGCACCCTGACGAACCGGACGCGATCGCGGTCCAACGATCCGTAGATCGTCGGCCACTCGCTCTCGGGCGCGACGGAGCAGACCGTTCCGACCTCGAACTCCTCGAGGAAGCCGCAGAGCGTGTCGGTGTGGATGAACTCGTCCTGTGGGGACGCGACGCTCGGAGCGCTGATCGCCTTCAGCGGCAGCGCCCGGCGGCGGGCCTGCGCGAACACCTCGGGTGCCCAGCGCAGCGAAAGGAAGCTGGTGTGCCAGACGATCAGGTCGAAGGGCACTCGCGTGAGCCAGCCCGGTACGTCACGAGCGGCGAGGTTCAGGTAGAAGACCCGGCCGCGCGAGTAGCGGCGGTAGGAGTAGAGGTGATCCGCGATCGTCCCGCGCTGCGGGAACTGGGTCTGGCCGTAGACGACGAGCACGTTGCCCGTTGGCCTGCGGTTGTGGGGGTCAGTCAAGCGGGTGGTCCGAGTCGCCCCAGTGCAGGCGCAGCCAGAGCTTCGCGTTCAGCACGCGCCAGACCGAGAACTCGGACTCGGTCGAGCGGTTCGTGCCCTCCAGCGCGGCGGCGAGCGCCTCCGGGTCGAACCAGCGCTCCTCGTAGGGCGTCCGGTTCGCGAGCAGGGAGTCGCGGTGGCGCTCGGCCAGGTCCCACGTCGCCGTCGGCTCCGCCCTGAAGCCGATCTTGTCGGTGCGCGCGCGGACCGACTCGGGGAGGGTGCCCCTCATCGCCTCCCGGAGCACGTGCTTGGTCTCCACGCCCCTGATCTTCAGGTCATCGGGAAGCATGAAGGCGAACTCGACCACCCGGTGGTCGAGCATCGGCACGCGGGCCTCGATCGAATGGGCCATCGAGTTGCGGTCCTCGAAGCGAAGGAGCGACGGGAGTCCGATCGACTCGGTCGAGCCCTGAAGGAGCTCCTGCAGCGAGGCGGGCGGATCGGGCCGGTAGTCGCGGCGCAGTCGGTCCCTCATCTCGCTCGACAGGAGCCCCGCCCCGGCGGGCAGCGGGACGGTGGCCGGCCCCGTGACCGCCCTGCGGGCGGGTTTCGGCAGGGCGCTCCAGACCGCGCCACGGACCGGCAGGGGAGGATGGCCGAGCAGCCTCTTGTGCGCGCGATGGAAGCGGGCGTAGCGGAAGAGCCTGCGTCGGCGCAGGAGATTCGACGCGATCACCGGGAAGTAGCCGTGATAGCCGCCCATCACCTCGTCGGCGCCCTGGCCGTCGAGCATCACCTTCATTCCCTCACGGCGCGCGGCCTCGAACACGAACCACTGGGCGGCGATGCTGGTCGAGCCGAACGGCTCGTCCTGCTGGCGCACGATGGAGAGCAGCCGCCCGACGAACTCGTCGTGGGAGGGCTCGACGAAGAACATCCGCGCGCCGGTCCTCTCGACGACCGCCTCCATGTGGCGACGCTCCGAGTAAGCCTGCTGCTGGGGCACGTATCCGAACGCACTGTGCGTGTAGCGACGGATCTCACCGGCCCCGCGCAGCTCCTCGGCGAGACAGACGATGGACGACGAATCGAGGCCGCCGCTCAGGCAGGTGCCGACCGGGACGTCGCTCCTGGCGTGCAGACGAACCGAATCCGCGAGCAGCCCACGCAGCTGCTCCGCCGCGTGCCCGCGCGAGACGGCGCCGTTCTGCGGCGGAAACGCCCAGTACCTGGACGGCTCGAGCCGATCCGGTCGATCGAGGTCGATCTCGAGGTTGTGGGCCGGGAGGATCTGACAGATTCCGTCGAAGAAGGTGCGCTCGGTCGAGTCGGTGATTCCGGTGGCGAGAAAGCGGCGGAGGGTCTCCTCATCGGGCTCGAAGGGCCGAAGCGCGAGCAGGGCCTTGATCTCGGAGGCGAAATGAAGTGCCTCGCCCCTTTGGGTGTAGAAGAGCGGCTTGATCCCGAAGCGATCGCGAGAGAGGAGCACCCTGCGCCGCGGGCGATCGAGGATCGCGAAGGCCCACATCCCGACAAATCGCCGGACGCACTCCGAGCCCCACTCCTTGTACGCCTCGAGCACGACCTCGGTATCCCCCTGGGAGGCGAACGAGTGCCCGAGGCCCTCCAGCTCCTCCCGCAGCTCGAGATAGTTGTAGACCTCGCCGTTGTAGGCGATCGCGTAGTCCCCGGATGCGTCGACGAGGGGCTGGTCGCTGCGCTCGCTCAGATCGATGATCGTCAGCCGCCGATGTGCGAAGCCGACCTTGGCTGACGTCGGATTCGACGAGGCGACCTCGGCGCGCGTGCTGCGCCGAAGCCGGCCGTCGGCGGCCGATGACCCGATCAGATAGCCCTCTCCGTCGGGCCCCCGGTGCTCGATCCGGTCGGCCATGCGGAGCAGCAGGGCCGGATCGATGCCGCCCCCCGAGGTGATGACGCCCGATATCCCGCACATGGGCGCTGGAGGATAGGCCGATGGCTCGGTCAGCCGTAGTAGCGAGTCAGCGTCAGGAGCATCGCGCGCCGCCGTGTGAGCGATGGCGATGCAGACGATCAGGACGCCCACCGGGGGTCCGTAGCGCTTGCCCGCCCCGCGTGCCGCCAGCGCGATCAGAGCCCCGTACAGGGCGAGCAGCGGGAAGAGGTAGCGCGGCTGCTCGTAGCCGGCGGCTCCACCAAGCCGCGCGGAGAACGCGGTTCCCGCGATCAGCAGCAGGAGCCCGAAGGCCAGCACGACGTACGTGGACAGCTCCCAGAGCCTCGAGCGCAGCACCTCACGCAGCCTGACCAGCTCACGCGTCGCCAGCGCGAGCAGCCCGAGGGCCACCGCCAGCGCCCCGTCATAGACCCAAGGCGGGAACTTGTAGTCGAGCCAGCCGAACTGCCCGATGAAGCCGTTGAACCAGATGTTGCGAAGCTGGTAGGTCTCGAAGTAGACCTTGTGCATGAAGGGGAGCCGCGGAAGGTAGAACTGCCACATGTAGCTGGCGAACTCGAAGATGCTCTGCGACTTCGGGTAGTGCACCCCGGGCACCTTGATGGTGATCGGCGGCACCCCCGAGGAGCCGAACCACAGGTTCCGGTCGAAGACGGTCGAGTTGAGCACCATGTAGATGGCCACCGGCAGCGCGATCACGCCGAGCGCGGCCAGCGCTCCCCGGATCGCCTGGGGGCGCCGACCGCCGTCGGCCTTGACCACGAGCGCGATCAGCCCGAAGAGGATCCCCGGCGCCAGGCCGATCATGTTGAGCTTGGAGAGCAGCCCGACGACGGCGACCGCCCCGAGCGCGGCCCCGAGGCGCGGAGTCAAGCCATGGCGGAAGGCGCGCGCGAACAGGAAGAAGGTCCCCGCAGAGGTCGCGTACAGGACGGTGTCGCCGGTCACCCCGGCTGAGGTGAAGCCGAACATCGGCTGGAAGGCGACCGCGAGCGCCCCGACCGTCCACGCCCAGGGCGTGCTCGGCAACAGCTCCCTGAGGAAGAGGAAGACGAACAGCACGGTGGTGGCGGCGAGCAGCGCCGAGAGCAGCCGGAGCAGGTGCACCCGGTCGGGAAGCGAGGTCCAGGGCGAGAGGTGGTACAGGGCCGCCGCCCCGTAGTAGTAGAGCGGCGGGTTGTTGGTGTCCGTGGTGTAGCCGCCGGCGCTCTGCCGGTCCGCCGGCGTGTTGACCGCGCGCTGGAGCCGCTTGCTGTAGGTCGCGGTCCCGGGAACGTGAACGTCCTTGTGGCGCTGCACGGCCTTCCAGCGGAGGGCGTCGAGCAGCTTGCGCTGCTCGGCCGAGAAGTGGGCGAGGCCGCTCCGCCCGGTGGGCGGCTTGCCGGTCTCGGCCACGTATTGCGCGTACGCCACGTGGCCCGCCTCGTCGGGCGTCTCGAACAGCGGGGTGATCAGGCCCCAGGCGATCCCGTTGAGCAGGGCCACCGCGAAGCAGACCCAGGCCGCGGTGGGCAGCCGCCCGAGGCGCCTGCTCACCTCTCCACGCCGCACCGGCGCCATCTCCTCGGTGCGGACGATCTCCCTCGTATCCCCGTCGGTCGCGGGCTCCCGCGGCGCGGGCGCGGTTCGCCCGCGCGCCATTTCCTTGGGTGGCTGCGCCTCGGGCTCCATCAGGTCGCCCTCTCTGCCCGCTCCGGCTGCCAGACGACCGCCCAGAGCCCGAAGAGCACCGCCGCGACCGCGCAGAGGACGGCCAGCCACAGCGACCAGCCGCCGGTGATGCCGGTCTCAGAGTTTCCGTAGCGGTCGCTGATCGTGCCCGTCTCCGCCAGCCGGCTCTCAGAGCCCGGGCGCAGGAAGATCGCGCCCGCGATCGCGTGCTTCTGGGCGTCCGGGCCCTTGGCCGAGCCCTTCTGTCGCTTCAGGTCCCCGCCGAGGACGATCCGCCCCTGACCCGGGACGGAGAAGCAGAGTCGGGCACGGTGGGCGGCGCGGGTGAGCGGATGCAGCGAGACCACCTGCTCGCCGAACCTCGCGGGGGTCAGGGCGCCCTTCGCGACGAGCCCGCGGCGGTCGGCGATCCGGACCCGGAGGTCCTGCGCTCCGCCAATCCTGTAGGCGACCACCAGCCTGAGCCGATCCGCGCCGCGCGGGACCCGCGAGAGAGGCTGGCATAGAGGCGCCCCGGCATTGACCAGGACCGACGGCAGGCCGGGCTCGACCCCGGTGCTGCCGGCCACCGGCGGGTTGTGGCTCAGCGCGAAGCCCACGACCACGGCCGCGATCAGGAGGGATCCCGCGGCCAAGGCCGCAAGGCGGGCCCGCATCCGCTACTTGGGGCGGCGCAGGCCGAGGATGCTGAGCAGGAACGAGGTGAAGAAGACCTCGGTGCCCACGGTGGTCAGCGTCGCTGCGACGACCGCCAGCTTCTGCTCGGCCAGGCTGCCGAGGCCCCGGTCGATCCAGATTCCGATCATCACGCCGCCGAGGATCAGACCGCCGCACGATCACGGCGCCGCCCAGCAGCAGGCCGTGCTCGAGCCTGAACTTCGCGCGCATCCGGTTGAACCAGGCGTCGCGTTCGTCCATGAAGTACACGCCGTACGCCAGCGCACAGAGACCCAGCGCGATCACCTGGGTACCGAGGATCAGCAGCAACGACCCGCCGATCAGGGCGTGGATGTCCCACTGGTGCCCCAGGAAGGAGACATGGGCGAGGACCCCGGCGATGATCAGGGTGCCGAGGACGGACATCGCGGCGCCGGGGATCAGGAAGAGATGCGTCGGGCTGTGCACCAGCAGGAAGCGCAGATGCCGCCATCCGTCCGCCCAGGTCGAGAGCTTCGACTCGCCGCGCCGCGGGTGGTACTCGATCGGGAACTGGCGGATGTCGAGGCCCGCCTTCGCGGCTCGGATCACCATCTCGGACGCGAGCTCCATGCCGGTGGTGCGCAGGTCGAGCCGGGGCAGCGCATCGCGCCGGACCGCGCGCATCCCGCAGTGGGCGTCCTTCACCTCGGTGCCGAAGAGCCGGTTGAGCAGCCCGGTCAGCACCGGGTTGCCGATGTACTGGTGCATCCACGGCATCGCGCCCGGCTGGATGTCCTTCATGCGATTGCCGATCGCCATGTCCCCCCCGTCCTCGAGCGCCTCGACGAAGCGGGGAAGCTCCCCGCGTCGTAGGTCATGTCGGCGTCGAGCATCACGATGTAGCGGCCCCGCGCCGCGTCCAGGCCCGTGAGGTATGCGCGCCCGTAGCCCCGCCTGGGCTCCTCGACGACGCGGGCGCCCGCGGACGCCGCCAGCTTCCCGCTGCCGTCCGTGGACCCGTTGTCGACGACGAGAACCTCACCGTCGTAGTGGCCGTCGGACAGCGCGTCGTGAGCCGCGGTGACGCAGGCCTCGATGGACTCGGCCTCGTTCAGGCAGGGGATGACGACCGAGACATCGAGGGTCGCTGCGTCCTCCCGCGAGGCGATCTGTGGTGCCGTCGTCGTGCTCATACGCTGCCCTCGGCCCGTCAGTCTAGGCCGCCCATCCGTCAGCAGTGGCGAAGTCTACGCGCGCTCGGCCGCCGCGACACCCGCGTACGCGGCCGCGACCTCGTCGATGTCGCCGCGCAGCTGGACGCGGCCCTTGTCCAGCCACATCCCGGTCGAGCAGACGCTCTTGACCAGCTCGAGGTCGTGGCTCATGAAGATGATCGTGCGGCCCTCGCGGTTGAGCCGGGCGAGCGCCTCGGCGCACTGGTCGCGGAAGGAGTCGTCGACGACCGAGAGGACCTCGTCGAAGACGTAGGTGTCGGCCTGGAAGCAGACGGCGGTGGCGAAGGAGAGCCGCGCCTGCATGCCGAACGAGTAGCGCTTGATCGGGGTGTCGAGGTGGCGCTCGACCCCCGCGAACTCCGCGATCCGTCCCATCTCCGCCCGGATCGCCCCGGCGCTCAGGCCCAGGATGGTCCCGAGCAGCGCGACGTTCTCTCGGCCGGTCAGCTCGGGGTGGAAACCCGCGCCGACCTCGAGCAGCGGGATCAGCCGCCCCCAGACCTCGATCTTCCCGGTGTCCTGCATCGCGATCCCGGACATCACCTGGGTCAGCGTCGACTTCCCCGAGCCGTTGGTGCCGACGATGCCGAAGGCCTCGCCGCGATGCACCTCGAAGCTCACGTCGGAGAGGGCCCAGAACCGGTCCTGCTCCTCCCCGCGGCGCACGAGCGTGTTGAGCGTGTGCTGGAGGCTGAGCTCCTCGCCGAGGCCGTAGCTCTTGCCCACACCGTCGCAACGGACCGCCAGGTCCGTCCGTGGATTGCCGCCGTTCGACTCAGACATAGTCCGAGAAGCGGGTCTCCATCCGCCCGAACACGTACCAGCCCAGCAGCACCGCGGCGACGGTCTCGGCGAGCCCCACGGCGACGGCGAAGCCATCCGGGGCCATGCCGAGCAGCGACCAGCGCCAGGCCTCGATCACACCCGAGGCGGGGTTGAAGGCGAGCACCTTCGCGAAGGAGCCGGCGGCAGCTGAGCGGGTACCCGACGGGCGTGAAGAAGATCCCCGCCTGGACGATGACGGGGGCCAGCGCGACCGCGTCGCGGAAGCGCCCGCCGAGCGCCGTCACCAGCAGGGTGAACCCCCACATCATCACGATCAGCCAGAGGATCAGGACCGGCATCGCCAGCGCCTCGATCCCGAGGCTGCCGCTGATCACTGCGGCGAGCACGCTGGCGACGAGCACGACGCCCAGCGGCGGCAGCACGGAGATCAGCGTCCCGGTGACGAAGGCGATCCGCGGGCAGGGGCTCCGGCGGACGACCTGCTGGTTGGAGACCAGGGTCTGAGGGGCGACCGTGATCGTCATCTGCACGTAGGTCCAGACCGCCAGGCCCACCAGCGCGAAGACGACGTAGGGCACGTCGCCGGTGTCGGGGGCCGCCGTCGCCTTCGAGAAGGCGATCGTGATCGCGGCGAGCATGGCGACCGGCTGGAGCACCAGCCACAGCGGGCCGAGCGCCGACTGCTTGTACTTGATCTTCACGTCCCGCCGGCCGAGCATCCAGCCGACCGGGAGGGTCGCCCAGATGTCGCGGAGGCGCACCCTGCGGGGCACCGGAACGGTGACGCGCAGGGTGTCCTCGATCGGGGTCACGGCGGCACCGGCGAGCGCCTGAGGGCGCGGCGGCCGCGGTCCGTGTCGGGTTCGGGCTCATCGGGGGGCAATAGTCTAGGCCGCCATGCCCGACCGCCGATTCGGCCATTGCAAGCTCTGCGATCTGGCCGATTTCGCCGATCCGGAGCTGCGCGAGCTGATCCGGGACGTCTACGCCTCCGATCGCGAGCACTTCGGCGATCCCGGACTTCCCGGCGGGTCGGGAGTACCGCAAGTACTGGGAGGTCGCGATGACGCTCCGCGCCTTCCGGTCGCTGGGCGTCCTCCGCGACGACGCCCGGGTCCTCGGCGTCGGCGCGGGACGCGAGGCGACGGTCTACTGGCTGACGCGCCACGTCGGCGAGGTCGTGGCGACCGACCTCTACGAGACCGAGGACGACTGGTCCGACAGCGACTCGAGCGCCGACATGCTCACCGACCCCGGCCGCTACTGGGAAGGGGAATGGAACCCGGAGCGCCTCACGGTCCGGCACATGGACGCGCTCCAGCTCGAGTTCCCCGACGACTCCTTCGACGCGATCTTCTCGTCGAGCTCGATCGAGCACTTCGGCGACTTCCCCGACGTCCGGCGCGCGGTCGAGGAGATGTTCCGCGTGCTGCGCCCGGGCGGGATCCTCGCCCTGGCCACGGAGTTCCGGCTGGAGGGCGAGGAGATCGGCTACCCCGGACTGCTCCGGTTCGACGAGGCGGAGCTGCGGGCCCTGCTGCTCGACGGGCTCTGGTGGGACCCGGCGACGCCGATGAAGCTGCGGGCCTCCCAGGAGACCCTGGCCGGTGCCGTCGAGATGAGCGAGGCGATCGCGGACCAGGAGGCGGGAATCCGCGGTTGGAGCCGCTATCCGCACCTGGTCCTCCGGCACGAGCAGTTTCTCTGGACCAGCGTGCACGTCGCCCTGGTCAAGTCGGGGGCGAGCTCCGCCGAGTGGAGGCGGCGGGCGCCCGAGATGCCGCCGACGGTCCCGGTCACCGAGAAGCTCGCCCGGCGGGCCTACCCGGCCGTGGCCTGGGGACGGCGCAAGCTGGGCCGCGATTCAGGCTGAGCCCGAGAGCAGATCGAGGTCGGCCCGGACCATGAGCTCGACGAGCTCGTCGAAGGAGACCCTGGCCTCCCAGCCGAGCTCGGCCTTCGCCTTGCGCGGATCGGCGACGACCTCCTCGATGTCCGCCGGCCGGACGAGGTCCTGGTCGATGCGCACGTGGTCCTCCCGCTTCAGGCCGACCGAGGCGAAGGCGGCGTCCACGAAGTCCTCGACCGAATGCGCGACTCCCGTACCGATCACGAAGTCAGTCGGCTGCTCCTGCTGGAGCATCAGCCACATCGCCTCGACGTATTCCTTGGCGTAGCCCCAGTCGCGGCGGGCCTCGAGGTTGCCGAGGACGAGCTCGTCCGCGAGGCCGAGCTTGATCTGAGCGACGCCCTGGCTGATCCGGCGGGTGACGAAGGACTCTCCCCGCCGCGGCGACTCGTGGTTGAAGAGGATCCCGGAGCTCGTGTAGAGCCCGAAGCTCTCCCGGTAGTTCACCGTGATGAAGTGGCCGTAGACCTTGGCGACGCCGTAGGGGCTGCGCGGGTAGAAGGGGGTGCTCTCGCTCTGCGGAGTCTGCTGCGCGCGCCCGAACATCTCCGATGAGGAGGCCTGGTAGAAGCGCGCCTCCGGGCAGACCTCGCGGATCCCCTCGAGCAGCCGGGTCACGCCGACCGCCGTGTACTCCGCCGTCGCGACCGCGAGCCGCCACGACTGCGCCACCGAGGACATGGCGGCCAGGTTGTAGACCTCGTCCGGCCTCGCCTGCCGGAGGACGTCGACGAGCGAGGACTCGTCGAGCAGGTCGCCGGGATAGAGGTTGAGCCGGTCGATCATCGGCTCGAGGCGATCGAACCGTCGGTCGGTCCCGCCGTGCACGAGTCCGTGGACCTCGTAGCCCTTCTCGAGCAGGAGCTCGGCGAGATAGCTGCCGTCCTGCCCGCTGATGCCGGTGATCAGGGCGCGCTTCACGGGACCGTGAGCTCCATCCGGTCGAACGGCATCTCGAGCGCGCGCTCGTAGCCCTCGAGGGTCCGCCGCGCCACCCGCTCCCAGGTGTAGAGCGCGACGCGCCGGCGCGAGCGCTCGCGCAGCGCGTCGAGCTTCCCGGGAGTCTCGAAGACGTCGCGTATGCAGCGGGCGATGTCCGCGGGATCGACCGGATCGAAGGTCGCGTCGAGGTCGCCGAGCAGCTCCGGCATCGCCGAGGTGTTGCTGGACGCGACCGGGGCTTCGCAGGTCATCGCCTCCAGGATCGGGAGGCCCGCCCCCTCGTACAGGGAGGGGAAGACGAAGAGCTCGCAGCTCCGGTAGAGCGCCGCGAGGTGGCGGTCGGAGACGAACCCGGTCAGCAGCAGGTTGCGGGATTCGATCCCGAGGCGGCGGGCGAAGATCCGCAGGCTGAAGCGCAGGTGGGCGGCGAGGTTGCAGGCGATGACGAGCTGGTGCGCGTCGCGCATCGGGGCGGGCAGCTCCGCGTAGCCGCGGATCGCGCCCTCGAGGTTCTTGCGGTAGTCGACGCCTCCGACGTAGAGGAGGTAGCCGGGCCGGACCTTGGGAAGCTCCGAGCGCAGGATCGAGTCCGCCGCCTCTCGCGTCTTGACGAGCGAGGAGAAGCGGTCCGAGACGCCGGAGTCGATCACGGTGATCCGCTCCTCGGGGACGTTGAGATGCTCCATCGCGTCATCGGCGGTCCGCTGGGAGATGGTCAGGATCTGCTGGGCGGAGCCGAGCAGCCCGAGGCGGGCAATCCAGGCCGTCGCCATGTACCCCCAGTCGGAGTTGTATCGGTCCCGCATGATCAGCGGGATCAGGTCGTAGAGGGTGATCACCAGGCGCGAGCCGCGGCTCCATCGCGGCCAGATCTCCTCGAGGTCGAGCTCGGCCTCGAAGGGAGACATGACGTGGTAGATCGGCGGCACCTCGCCCTCCGGCCCGCGATCCCGGGTCTGCCAGGCCGACCTTCCCGAGTCCAGGAGGTCCTGTGCGTTGGGTGGAACCGGAATGTCGGGGCTCAGCCCGACCGCTTCGAAGGTCTCCGGCGCGAGGTCGAGCAGGGCCCGAGCGTGCTCGGTGACGTAGCGGGCAATGCCGCGCTCGGCGTGACCAATGGTCTGGACCCCCCGCGCGTCGAGCCAGACGGACCCCGGGTCGAGTCCCATCAGTGCGGGCGCGCCGGGACCTGCTCGTCGCCTTCGACCGGCGCGCGGTCGCCGCGCTCGAGCAGCTCCCGCAGCGCGGCCAGCTCGCGCTCGATCGCCGCGAGCCGCGCGTCGATCGCGCGGACCTCGCTGCCCAGGTGGGTCACCGCCTCGACCGAGGCCGAGCCGAGCCGCTCGGTCTGCTTGTCGATGTGCTGCAGCCGGTCGCGGAAGACGACCTGGTTGAGGGTGCCGAGCAGGCGCCTGAGCGCAGAGAGGAGGCCCACCAGCGCGCGCTGGAGCACGGAGACTGCGCCCTTGTCGTCAGATCCGGTGTCCACGTCGGCCGAAGAAGTGCCTGCGTTCAGGCGGGAGGCGGAGCCGCCAGAAGGATACGGTCTTCCTCTGCAAGGCTCCGCCCGCCGATCCGCCGGTAGTGGGCGCGGAAGAGGCGCGCGGTCTTCTCCCAGCTGAAGAGCTCGTCGCGCTCGCGTCCGCGCTCGGCCAGGGTCCGCCGGAGCCCCTCGTCGGTCCAGATCCGCTGCACGGCGTCGGCGATCTGCTCGGTGCTCTCCGGGTCGAAGATCAGGCCCGCGTCGCCGACCAGCTCGGGCAGGCCGGTGGCGGACGAGGAGGCGACCGGCAGGCCCGCGGAGAACGCCTCGCAGACCGGGAGCCCCCATCCCTCGAAGCGGCTCGGGAAGGCGAGCGCGGTCGCCAGCTCGTAGAGGCCGCGGAGCTCCTTCGGGCTGACGAATCCCGGGAAGGTGGTCGTTTCCCCGAAGCCGAGCTCGACGGCGCGGTCGCGGACCTGATGAAAGTGCGCGGCAGGGGCGCCGGTGCAGACCAGCGGGATCGCGGTCCCGGTCCGTTCGCGGACCAGCGCCAGGGCCTCGAGCAGCAGCTCGTGGTTCTTGTGGGGCCAGGGCTGCGCCGGATAGAGGAGGAACGAGGCCGGCAGCGAGAGCCGCTCCCGGATCTCCTCCAGATCCGCGCGGCTCGGGGCGGGGTACTCGGGCAGGACCGAGGCTCCCGGGACGACCCAGACCCGCTCCTCGGGGAGCCCGTAGCTCCGGATGAAGTCGCGGCGGCCCCAGGAGGTCATCGCCACCACGGCCTCGGCCCGCTCGCAATGCGTGCGGTAGATCATCTCCCGCCGCTTCGCGATCCAGGGCGAGAAGAGCTCGGGCAGGTGGAGGTGCTGGAGGTCGTGCGGCTGGTAGATGCTCGGCACGTCCGTGGTGAAGGCGTCCTGGAAGGGGAAGTGGACGACGTTCGCGCCCGCCGCCTCGATCGTGCCGTCCGAGGGCCGGACCGAGAACCGATGGCCGACGGCCGGTATGCGCTCGGCCACCCCGCGGCCGACTGCGCGGGCCCTCCGCCGCGCGTAGCCGATCCGGGGGTGGAGCGGCCGGCAGGGGCCGTCGAGGTAGGGCAGCAGCCAGTCCTCGTGCTCGGGATGGGTGAGGAAGAGGTACTCCTCGTCGCCATCGCCGAGCCTCGAGAGCCCGGACGCGACGCCGATCACGACCTGCTCGACGCCGCCGAAGCGGCCGCTGCCGAGGCGGGCGTCGATGCAGACGCGCAGCGCGCTCATCCGCGCCCCGCTATACACGCCGACCACATGGCCGCCTCCGAGCCCAGGGTCTCGATCGTGATCCCGAACCGCGACGGCGCGACGCCGCGCGACGGCCTCGTGTTCCTGGAGCTGGTGAGGGACACGCTCGCGGAGCAGAGCCTTCGCGACTTCGAGGTGATCGTGGTCGACAACGGGTCGTCCGATGGCTCGGTGGCGTTCCTGCGTGAGGACTGGCCCGATGCCAAGGTGGTCGAGCTGGGCGAGAACCGGGGCTTCTCGGCGGCGGTCAACGCGGGGGTCGCGGCAGGCCGCGGCCCATACGTCGCTCTGCTCAACACGGACATCGAGCTCTCACCGGACTGGCTCGAGCTGCTGGTCGAGGAGCTCGAGCGCGATTCGAGGCTCGGGTTCGTCACCGGCAAGGTCATGCGGCACGACGATCGCGATCTGCTCGAGCAGGCGGGACATGACTTCTTCACGTGTGGCCGGTTCGAGCCCCACGGGCTCGACGAGCGCGATGAGGGACAGTACGACGAACGCCGGGCGACGCCGGTCGTGACGGCCGCGGCCGCCCTCTACCGCAGGGAGGCGCTCGAGGACGCCGGGGGCTTCGACGAGGACTACTTCCTCTACTGCGAGGACGGGGACGCGTGCCTGCGGATGCTGCTTCGCGGCTACACCGGGCTGTACGTCCCGGAGCCGAAGGCCTTCCACGTCCGCGGCGGGACGGTCGGCCCCGGCAGGGACGTGCCGCGCTTCTTCCTCGTCCGGAACGGGCTGGTCACGGTCCTCAAGGACCTCCCGGCCTCCGTGCTGCTCCGGGCGCTGCCGAAGATCGCGCTCTATGGGTGGGGCACGCTGGTCGCCGGCCGGCGGGAGGGCTACGCCCGGCGGGTCCTCCAGGCCTATGCCTCCTTCCTGCGGATGGTCCCGGCCACCCTGCGGAAGCGGCGGGCGATCCAGGGCGACCGGGCGATCCCGCCGCGAGAGTTCGCCGCGCTGGTCCGGACGGACTTCCCGTTTCCGAGCCGCGTCGCCCGGCTCCTGCCATGAGAACCCCCGTCGCCCTGCTCCTCTTTCGCCGCCCGGAGATGACCGCCGAGGTCTTCTCCGCGATCCGGGAGGCCCGGCCCCCGAAGCTCTTCCTGATCGCCGACGGCCCGCGCCCCGGCAAGGAGGAGGACGAGCGCGGCTGCGAGCAGGCGCGGACTGTGGTCGAGCGGGTCGATTGGGATTGCGAGGTGGTGAGGGACTTCGCCGATGAGAACCTGGGGCTGAAGAGGCGAATCCCGAGCGGGCTCGATCGCGTGTTCTCCGAGGCCGAGGAGGCGATCGTGCTGGAGGACGACTGCCTGCCCCACCCGAGC
>CAWDAL010000003.1:0-39809 GCA_963800285.1 uncultured Solirubrobacterales bacterium | reverse complement strand
GGCGACGAGGTCGTCGTCCCGTCGGTCACCTTCTTCGCGACGGTCGAGCCGGTGGTGACAATCGGAGCGACGCCCGTTTTCTGCGACGTTGACGAGCGCACCTGGTGCATGACCGCCGCGACCGCGGAGCCCGCGATCACCGAGCGCACCAAGGCCCTGCTTCCCGTCCACCTCTACGGGAACCCGGCGCCGGTCGCGGAGCTCGTCGAGCTCGCCCGCCCGCGCGGGATCAGGGTGCTCGAGGACGCGGCGCAGGCGCACGGCGCCAGCATGGGCGGGCGGAGGGCCGGCGCGGTCGGCGACGCGGCGACGTTCAGCTTCTTCCCCTCCAAGAACCTCGGCGGCTTCGGCGACGGGGGAGCCGTGGTGACCAGCGACCCCGAGACCGAGGCCCTCGCGCGCCGGCTTCGCTTCCACGGCTCCGAGGACAAGCGCCTGCACACCGAGGCGGGCTACAACTCGCGCCTTGACGAGATCCAGGCCGCGGGGCTGCGGGTCCTGCTTCCCCATCTCCCCGAGTGGACGGAGGCCCGGCGTCGAGCTGCCCTGGCCTACAGGGAGGCCGGGCTCGAGGACGCCGTCCGCCTCCAGGGCGAGGCCGCCGGGGGGGAGTCCGCCTGGCATCTGCTCGTCGTCGCCACCCCCGAGCGCGACCGCCTGCAGGCGGTCCTGAACGAGGCCGGGATCGGCGCCCGGCCCTACTACGAGACCCCGCTCTATCGTCAGCCGGCGGTGGAGCGCTGGGCGCCGCCGGAGCCGCTGGCGAACACGGAGCGCCTCTGCGCCGAGATGCTCGCCCTGCCGATGGGCACGGCCCTCGATCCCGAGGCGCCGGCGCAGGTGGCGGAGGCGGTTCGCGACTGCCTGGTCGCGCAGGCCTGACCGTATCGGGCGCCGCCTCGCCGGCCTCGCTCTACGTGTTCCACACGGGTAACGGCCCCGTGTTTCGCCGCGTTGTTGCGCGGCTGCCCCGCGGCTGTAGTGGGAGGTGGACCTTCGGAGGCCGCCTCACATGCCGAGACTCACGCTCATCACCGCCACGGCGCTCGCGCTCGCCCTGCCGGCTACGGCGCAGGCCCTGACGCCGTCGCAGCAGGTCGACGCGACCATGCGGGCCGCGATGAGTCAGATGGCGGAGGTGCCGAGCGCCACCGGTGTGGACGAGGACAATCTCAGCGTGGCGGAGCTCCTCGCCCGCTACGACCGCGGTGAGCGGCTCTATATCGGCTGCGGGACGCAGGCGAGGGTCGTCATGGCTCTCCTCTGGCGGCAGGGCATCCGCTCCAGGCTGGTCGCGACGCTGTCGGCATTCGGGCCGTTCGATCACCAAGGCGACGGTCATACGTTCATGGAGGTACTGGTGGGGCAAAGGTGGATCGCCTACGACCCGGATTTCAACCGGCAGCCGGTCGACGCCCGGGGACGTGCGATCGGGGCGGTGGCGACGGTCTACAGGCGGCCGTTCCATTGGCGCTTCCTGGCCGCCGACCGGTACTCGGAGTCAACTCCCTACACCTGGGAGCAGCTCGACCAGGTCGTGGACCACGTTCTGGGGCTCCTCGCTATCCAGATCAGCCCCGCCTTCGTGTTCGCCTATCGCGGCACACCCGCGGAGATGGCGAGGGTGCAGAGCTTTCCCTATCCCTGGGTTCCCCTGGGCAAGGAGCGCTGGGCGAAGCTGACCAGGGCCGAGGCGGGTGTGAGACAGCACCCACCGCACGGATCACACAAGCCCTAGCGCGAGCCGCTTGCTCGAAGCCTTCTAGGCGTTCCAGCGCTCGAATCGGTCCTCGTCGCCGATCTCGCGGATCTGCGTTGCCGGGACCCCGACGACGACGGCCCGGGACGGGACGTCCTTCGTGACCACTGCACCGGCGCCGACGAACGCCTCCGCGCCGATCTCGACGCCGGGGCAGATCACCGATCCTCCGCCCACCCGGCAAGCACGGCGCAGGGTCGGCGCGTCGAGCGGCTCACCTCGCGGGTGGCGGCCCATCGTGTTGTCGTTCGTGAGGGTCGCGCCCGGGCCGATGAAGACGTCGTCCTCGACCACCGTCCCCGCGGTCACGTAGCAGTTCGTCTGAATCTTCACCCGCGCGCCGACTACGACGTCGTTGTCGACCGCGCTGCCGCGCCCGACGACGGTCTCGTCACCGATCCGGGCGCGCTCCCGCACCTGGGCCTGGTCGCCGATCACCGCCCCGGCGCCGATCTCGGCGCCGGCGAGCACCACGGCGCCGGCGCACACGGCGGACCCCTCGCCGAGCTTCGCCGGCGGGGACGCCTCCGTGGAGGCGGTGGAGCGAGCGGAGAGCTTGGGAGGCTTGCCGATGACGGCCGCGTCCTGGATCACGCAGGTCGGCCCGATGACCGTGCTCGCGTGGATCACGACGTTTCCTCCGATCTCGACTCCATCCCCGAGCTCGACTCCATCGCCGAGCAGCAGCCCGGGGGCGAGGTCGGAGGGGCGGAGGGTGCTCACGTCGGGGGCGCTCAGGACCCGGCGCCGCTGGCGACCGGGGCGCCGATCGCCTGCGGGCTGCCGCCGGCGTCGAGCGATGCCTGGAGCGCCTCCAGCACGCGGACGACCCGGACGCCCGCGGCCCCGTCCGTACGGGGGTGGTTGCCGGTCGCCACGCAGTCGATGAAGTGCTCGCACTCCAGGCGGAGGGGCTCATGGGGGAGAACGGCGGGGCTCCAGACGTCGCCGGACCGGACGCTGAACTCCCCGATCGCGTCGGTCCTGGGGTCGAAGCCCTTGTCCCAGATCGTCAGCTTGCCCTCCAGCTTCATGTCGTCGAAGGTCGCCATCCGGTCGGAGCCGACCACGGTGATCTTGCGCGTCTTGTGGGGGTCCAGCCAGGAGAGGTGCAGGTGGGCGGCCAGGCCGGTGTCGAAGCGGATGTACGCGAAGACGACGTCCTCGACCCCCTCGCGCACGTAGGCCTCGCCGCGCGCCGAGACCTCGATTGGGTTGCCATCCGCCAGCTCGAGCAGCACCGATACGTCGTGGGCCCCCAGGCTCCAGAGCGCGTTCTCGTCGGCCCGCAGCTTGCCCAGGTTCACCCGCTGGGAGTAGAGGTAGTAGACCTCGCCGAGGTTCCCCTTCTCGATCAGCTCGGCGAGCTGGCGGACGGCCGGGTGGTAGCAGAGCAGATGGCCCGCCATCAGAACCAGTCCGCGCTCCTCGGCCAGGCTCGCCACCCGCTCGGCGGATGCCGTGTCCTGGGCCAGCGGCTTCTCGACGAAGACGTGCTTGCCCGCCTTCAGCGCCCGCTGGGCGAGGTCGGCGTGCGTGCGGACCGGGGTGGTGATCGCGATCGCGTCGAGATCGGGATCGGAGAGGAGATCGTCAAAGCTAGCCGTGAATCGAGCCTCGGGATAGGAGCCCTGCCAGCGGGCGCGGCTGGCCTCGTTCGCATCGCAACACCAGGCGAGCTCGCAGGTCTTGAGCGAGTCGAGGTTGCGAGCCAGGTTCGGGCCCCAGTAGCCGAGGCCCGCTATGCCGACGCGTGCGGTCATCGGCGCCGAAGTGTACGGGCGCTTCGCGTGTTGGAAGGGCGGGACGCTGCTCAACCGAGCCGATCCGCGATCGCCGCGGCGACTCGCTCGCCTGCCCTGCCCTCTCCGTACATCTCCGCGGCCGGCGAGGTCTCGCCCGGTCGCGGGAGCTCCTCCAAGGCCTCGGCGGCAGCTTCGGGATCGAGCCCGACGAGTCGGTTCCAGCCGGCCTCGACCGTCTCCACCCACTCGGTCTCCTCGCGCATCGTCACGCAGGGAACCGAGGCGAGGAACGCCTCCTTCTGCAGGCCGCCGGAATCGGTGACCACGGCACGGGAGGCTCGTACGAGACGGGTGATGTCGAGATAGCCGAGCGGCTCGATCGCACGGATTCCACGCGACTCGAGCTCCTCCAGTGCCGAGCTGGCCTCCAAGCGGGCGCGGGTTCGCGGATGAACGGCGAAGACCACTGGCGCCACCGCGGCGGCGCGGCCGAGCACCTCGATCAGTCGCCGGAGCCGGTCCAGGTCGTCCACATTCCCCGCGCGATGCGCGGTGGCGACGCAGAAGCTGCGTGGCTCGAGTCCGAGGCGATCCAGCACGTCCGAGCGGCGATCTGCGACTGGACCGAAGGTGAGGGCGACATCCGCCATCACGTCGCCGACCAGGATGGCGCTTTCGCCGAGCCCCTCCCTGTGGAGATTCCGGACCGCCACGTCCGTCGAGCAGAGCAGCAGGTTGGAAACGGAGTCCGCGACCACACGGTTGACCTCCTCTGGCATCGAGCGATCGAACGACCGCATCCCCGCTTCCACATGGGCGAGCCAAACGTCCGCCTTGGCCGCGACGAGCGCCCCTCCCAGGGTGGAGTTGGTGTCCCCGTAGACGAGCACGGCATCCGGACCGACCTCTCTTACCAGCGATTCGAGGCCGACGATGATCGCTCCGGTCTGTTCGGCGTGGGTCCCGGAGCCGACGCCGAGCTGATGGTCGGGCGGCGGCAGGCCCAGCTCCTCGAAGAAGATCTCCGACAGCTCGCGGTCGTAGTGCTGACCGGTGTGGACGAGGATCTCGTCGGTGACTTCCCGCAGATGCGTCGAGACGGCCGCCGCCTTGACGAACTGGGGCCGGTTGCCGACCACCGTCAATACACGCATCCGCGAGCTCACGCCCTAGGCCAGCCGTTCAGCCCGACCGCGTTGAGGACGCGGCGGGCGCTTGAGTAGAGCGTGGTCCTGAGCCCCGCTCCGCGGCGCAGCGCGTAGTCGGCCAGTCGCGGGGGCTGCGAGGGGGAGATGACGAAGCGGACGAGCGGCTCGGACACCACGGGCCACGCGAACTCCTCCGCCGCTATGCGCAGGCTCTCCGAGTAGGCGTCCTTGCCGCGCTTGAGCACGGTCTCGAGGCCGGAGGCGACGGCCTTGGCGTCGCCCTCCGGCACGGTCACGCCGAGGCCCTCCCGCTCGACGCGCTCCCCGAGCTCGTCCCCTCCAGTGCAGACGACCGGCAGCTCCGCCCAGAAGCAGTCGAGGAGGCGGGTCCGGAACGCGAGCCTCGTCTCCAGGTGGCGCCGGTGAGTGGAGACTGCGCAGCGAGCGCCCAGCAGCCAGTCCGCGCGCCGCTCGTACGGGACCCAGCCGTCGTTGAAGAATACCGTGCGATCGATCAGCCCGAGCTCGGAGGCGAGGTCGCGCGCCTCCCGCTCGGCCCTGTGGAGGCGGCCCGAGGATCCACCCATGAAGACCAGCCTGACCCGCGGCCGCCGTTCGGCCAGGGCGGCGACGCCCCGGATCGCGGTCGGGGCGTCGAACCAGTCCCAGATCCCGCCGTTCCAGAGGACGATCTCGTCGTCTGGGGAGATCGCCGGGAACGCATCGTGGATCCCGCGGCCCCCGCTGGGCCTCGGCGGATCCGCCTGGACTCCGAACGGCACCGGCTCGATCACCGACCGGAAGCTGCCGTCCCGCTCGTATGCAGCCGGAGTGATCAGGCCCTCCGCCAGCATCGCGCCCAGGTAGAAGTCGAGCTGGCGCTCCGAGGCGCAGATAAAGTGATGGCCGATCCGAAGCGCCTCCTTCAGCCGGTCAGCCGAGAAGGCGGCCATCAGGCGCCGCCTCCGAGGCGAGCGATCGGCGTAGTGCTCGATCGTGGCGAACGTGTCCGGGTCGTAGACGTCGAAGATCAGGCGGGCGCCCGAGCGGCGCATCATCCGCATCGCCAGCGGCCACTGCGGCCTTGCCACCACCACGTCCGCGCGCTCGAGATGCGGGGCGAGCGTGCGGGGATCGTGAGGATTGAACTCGACCAGCTCGATCTCCGCGAGCTCGCCGACCGCCTCGGTGACGGCGAGCGTCACCTCGCCGTGCGCGCGCAGCACCCCGGCGAGCTCGGTCGCCCGGATGCCAACGCCGCCCATGCCGGGGCCGACCAGGTCATCGTAGACGAGCAGGATTCTGCGGCCGGTCGACGGGGTCGCGGCGCTCACCCGGCCGCCCCCTTCCGCTCGGCGATCGCCTGCTCGACCAGCGCCGCCATCCGCTCCGCCGCGGCTGGGTAGCGATAGGGGCCGAGGCCGCGGGGAGCAAAGCTTTCGGTGAGCGTTCCGTCGAGCGCGGACTCGAGCGCATGCGCGAGGCCCTCAGGGTCGTCCATCGCGACCGTCACCCCCGTGCCGGTCTCCTCGACGATCCGGGCCGCCTCGTTGCCGGCGGCGAGGGCGATGATCGGCCTGTCCGCGGCGAGATACTCGAACAGCTTGCCGGTCGCGAGGGAGACCAGCCCCGGGGCGGTGACCAGGAGCAGCGCGTCCGCCCGGCGCTGGAGGGCCAGCATGCTGTCGTGGGGGAGATGGCCGACATGGCGGATCATGTTCGCTGGGTCGAGCTCGGAGAGGTAGCGCTCCTCCTCGGCGTCGACTCGCCCGGCAACCAGGATCCGGAGCCGGTCGGCGGCCTCGGGGCGGCGCTTGAGCAAGAGCCTGAGGGCGGGACCGAGCGGGGCGGGGTCCCGGCGGGCCGAGCCCTTCACGTAGAGCTTCCCGGCGTGCACGATGTTGACGGCGCCGTCGTCGAGCTCCGGGCTGCTCGCGGACCGCTCCGAGACGTCGAGGTCCGGGTCGAAGGCGTTGGTGATGCACGCCGACCGGGCTCCGAAGCGGGCGGCGAGATCGTCCGCGATGGGCCGGGTCACCCCGACCACGAGATCGGCGCGGCTCGCCACCTGCCGCTCCAGGAAGCGGTCGAGCGCGGCCTGCCCGGGCAGCGGCCAGGGACCGCGCAGCGGCTCGAACGTCCACCCGTCGCGGAAGTCGGCGATCCAGGCGGGGCGGCGGCGGCCGAGCGCCAGTGGGACCAGATGGGTCGAGTGCGGCGGGCTGCTCGTGATCACGCAGTCGATCAGCCGTTCGCGGACTAGGCGCCGGGCGGCCCGGGCGGCGGCTGGATTCCAGGTCAGCATGTGCGCGTCCGGCACTACGAGGTCGGCGACGAGGGCGGGCGGCGCGGCCTCGCCGAGCTGTGGCTCCCCCACGCCCGGGGCAGAAACCGGCGGCCGGCGCAGCATCCTCCGTAGTGTCGGTGAGGCCGCCAGGTCGTAGGCCCGCACGGTGCCGTCGGCGTCGTCGGGCAGCGTCCCGAACGCCCGCGTGGTCAGGACGGTGACCTCGTGGCCCAGCCTCCGCAGCCAGCGGCTCATCGCGCGCCAGCGGTGGGTCCCCACGGAGCTTTCCGGCGGGAAGTAATAGGTGACGATCAGCAGCCGGCGCCGTGCCGGATGCGGGTCCGGGTTCACCATGCGACCCGCGGAATCTAGGCGGTCCCGCCGGCAGCGGAGGCTGACGGGATCGGGTCCACGCTCTCGTTGAGGGGCGCTACCGGGCGGGGCTCGCCAAACCGGGACTCGGGCCGCACGTACCCGCGAGGTACGGACCAGCTGTATCGCTCGGTGCCCGACTCGTCCACATTCATCGTGCTGAAGCTGATGGCGCGCTCGACGAAGTCAACGGAGTTCGTGTAGCTGCGATGCATTCCCACCGCCAGGTTCAGCTCGTGCGGCATCAGGGTCACGTCGATCTCGGTCTCCACCTCGTACCAGCCGCGTGACAGATCCGCTGAGGGGCGACCGCGGTCGATGCTCTGCGCCGTCGCCAGGAGCTCTCCGTCCGTGCTCGCCACGGCAACCTCGAAGCAGACATCGCGCACCGGCTCCAGCACCTCGTATGTCGCGAGGACGCGCAGTGGCTCTCCGAGGTGGATGCGGTCAATTGGGTTCCCACGCGCATCGCGCAGAACAACCCGCCGCAGGCGCGCCTCTCCAGAGCCAACGCGTTCGACCGAGTCCGGCAGGATGGATACGCCACCGCCCTGGCGCCCTTGAACTTGAGTCAGGTAGCTCTCGACGACCCGGTCGGGCGTTCCGTCCATTCTCACCTGACCCCCTTCGATCAGGAGGGCGCGGGTGCACAGTCTCTGCACGGCTGTCAGGTTGTGGCTGACGAAGATGACCGCCCGCCCTTCGTTGGCCGTCTCACGCATCTTGCCGAGGCACCTGCGCTGGAACTCGGTGTCGCCCACGGCGAGAACCTCGTCGACCAGAAGGACGTCGGGATGGAGGTGCGCGGCGACCGCGAAGCCAAGGCGCACGAACATTCCACTCGAATAGCGTTTCACCGGGGTCTCGAGGAACCGCTCCACTCCGGAGAACTCCACGATCTCGTCGTACTTCCTGGCGATTTCCGCGCGTCTCATTCCCAGGATCGCGCCGTTCAGGTAGATGTTCTCGCGACCGGTGAGATCGGGATGAAACCCAGTGCCAACCTCGAGCAGCGTCGCGACCCGGCCCCTCAGCTCGATGCGCCCCGCGGTGGGAGTGGTGATCCGCGCCAGCAGCTTCAGCAGCGTGCTCTTGCCCGCGCCGTTCCTGCCGACCAGACCCAGAGCTTCGCCCTTGCGCAGCTCGAAAGAAACGTCGCGGACGGCCCAGATGCCGTCCTCCGCATCAGGAGCACTCTCGGCGGATCTCCTGCGGCTCAACAGCCTGGCGGGCGTCCTGAGCGCCTGGCCCACCTGCTCGTAGAGAAGGGCGCCAGGGCTCCTCTGGGTACCGAGCTTGTACCACTTGCCCGCCCCCTCGACCTTGATTGCCGGCATTGACATGCTCAGATGACGTCGGCGAACGTGTTCTCCATCCGCTCGAAGAAGAGCGCTCCGGTCACGACCAGCACCACGCTGACGATGACAGGAATCAGGAGGATGGCGCCGGGGAAGGAGAAGCTCGGGAATAGGGCCCATCGATATCCCTCGAGGACGCCCACCATTGGATTGAGGGCGAAGATCGGCTGGACGCTGGAGGGGATGATGTCGAACGGGTAGACGATCGGGGTGGTGAACATCCCGACCAGGACGATGAACGGGACTACGTGCTGGACGTCGCGGTAGCGAACGTGCATCGCGGACAGCCACAACCCCATTCCGAGCGCGGTCATCATTGCCAGCAAGGTGATCCCCGGAATGAGAACGACTCGCACGCTCGGATCCACTCCATAAACCAGCATCGTCACCAAGACGACGATGAAGGCGACCATGAAGTCGAGCAACGGCGGGATGACGGCCGCCAGCGGGATGATGATCCGCGGGAAGTACACGCGGGAGATCAGGTCAGCGCTCCCGACGGTGCTCTGGGAAGCACTTGACATTGAGCTGGCGAAGAACAGCCACATGACCATCCCCGCCACCACGAAGACCGGATAGGGGATCCCGGGTGCCGAGGGGACCCTCGCGTAATGCCCGAAGAACAGGCTGAAGACCACGGCCAGCAGAAGCGGCTGCAGGATCGCCCACGCCGCACCGATCGTCGTCTGCCGGTACCGCACCGCGACATCCCGTCTGACGAACAGGTAGAGGAGATCCCGGTGTGCCCATGCCTCCCGCAGATCGGGGAAGCGCCAGCCGCGCGCCGGTTCCACGACCTGCACGGGTTCCCCGCCCCCTGCATGGGCCAGGCGCGTATCGATGTCGGTCGCTGATTCCACGGGTGGCCGGAGAACGGTAGCGGTCCCCGTTCCAGCGACAGTGTCGGGGCACCAGCGGCCGGTATCCCGCTACCGTTCTGCGTCGCACGAACCGGTGCACCTTCGAATGCAAGACCTGACCAACTCCCGCATCCTCGTCATCGGCGGAGCCGGCTTCGTCGGCTCACACATCGTCGACCAGCTCCTCGACGAGCCGGTACGCGAGATCGTCGTGCTCGACAACCTCGTCCGGGGGAGCCGGGGCAACCTCTCTGCGGCGCTCGAGGATGAGCGGGTGGATCTCGTCGAGGGCTCGATCACCGACCGCGAGCCGCTCGCGTCGCTCATGGAACGGACCGACTACGTTTTCCACCTGGCTGCGCTCTGGCTATACGAGTGCGTGCACGAGCCGCGCTCGGCGGTCGACGTCAACATCGTCGGCACCTTCAACGTGATCGAGGCGGCGCAGGCCGCCGGCGTGAAGAAGGTCGTCTACTCGTCGTCCGCCTCCGTCTACGGAGACGCGCTGGAGACGCCGATGACCGAGGACCATCCCTTCAACAACCGCACCACCTACGGAGCCACCAAGATCGCCGGCGAGCAGCTCTTCCGGGCCTTCAACGAGCAGCACGACCTCAACTACGTCGGCCTGCGCTACATGAACGTCTACGGCCCTCGCATGGACTACAAGGGCACCTATGTGAGCGTGATCATGAAGGTGCTAGACAAGATCGAGGCGGGCGAGGCGCCGCAGATCTTCGGCGACGGCTCCCAGGCATATGACTTCGTGCACGTCTCAGACGTCGCGCGCGCGAACATCCTCGCGCTGAAGAGCGAGGCTACGGACGTCAACCTGAACGTCGGCACCGGCGTGAAGACCACCATCAAAGAGCTCGTCGACGCTCTGCTGGAGATCACCGGCTCCGATGTGGAGCCCGAGTACCTGCCGCAGGAGCAGATGTTCGTCACCCACCGGGTTGGGAGCACCGAGCTCGCCGAGGAGCTGACCGGCTTCAGAGCGGAGGTCCCCTACGTCGAGGGCCTGCGCTCGGTGGTCGAGTGGCGCGCCGGCGACAAGGCCGCAAGCCATTCCGGCTAGCCCGATACCCTCCGGCAGGAATGATGCTTCGGATCATCTCGGCTACATCCCGGTCGGGAAAAGAAGATGGGCGAAGATCACGAAGGGCGAGGCATGAGCTCTGGCCCGCCCCGGGCTGAGCGACCACCACAGAGCAGCCCGATGTCTTTGGAGGAGATTCTCGCGTGTCCCGTTTGCCATGCCCCCATCTCGGGTCAGCGGTGCACGAACTGCGGGCGCACGTATTCGGAGATCCGCGGTGTTTTCGACATGACCCCTGTCCCGCTACCGGACCCGGAGCTCGAGAAGCGGGCCACCCTCTGGGACAGCCTGCAGGAGAACGGTGAGCTCGCTTACCGGTTCGATCCAACGAGCAGTCTCTCGGTAGGGGAGCGGGACGACGCCCGTGCATTCGCGCGGTTCGCGCAGCTTCGCGGCCGCGTCCTCGACGTGGGCTGCGGCCCTCAGAAGATGCCGTCCTACGGCGAAGAATTTGAGGGCGAGCTGGTCGGGATCGACCCCTTGGTCGGTGTCCAGCCGCGCGACTTCGAGTTCGTGAAGGGAGTCGGGGAGTACTTGCCCTTCCGCGACGAGAGCTTCGACCGGGTGCTGTTCGCGACCTCAATTGACCACATGCTGTCTCCGGCTCTCGGCATCGTCTCCGCCGCTCGGGTAACGAAGCGGGGCGGGACGCTCTCGGTGTGGATCGGTGAAGCGAGCCCCCTGCAGACGGAGACGCAATCGGAACGCTTCGGGCGAGCACTGGATGCGCTGCGAGCGCGGGACTTCAAACGGTCCCGCACCGCGCTACGTCGCGCTCTTCGGCGGGGTACGAGGACGGAGGTCGGCACGGCCGCCGGCACGCTGGACCTGGAGGTTCCCCAAGGGGCAATTGACCCGTTTCACTTCGCCCACCCCACAGTTGAGCACGTGATCGGATGGCTCGAGGCGGCGCGCCTGGAGGTCCATGAAGTCGACGACTCCGTCCCGGGAAGCGGTTTCATTCGCGCGCGGCGCCCGGGCGAGAAGACGCTTCCCTAGGCGCGCGGCGGTCTCAGCCATTCGGGGAGTCCCTCTCCCCGCCAGACATGAGCGAGGATGGCCTGCCAGCCGTCCGCGGTCGCGTCATAACTGTGATGCCTCAGCACGAACTCGCGGCCGGCGCGCCCCAGGTCTTCCCTTCGTTGCTCGTCCGTGACCAGATCCCGAAGGTCGTCGCGCAGCCGCGCCGGGTCGGTGTCGACGATGGGACACGCCCGCATCGCCTCCATTCCCCGCAGGTCGGCGGGTATGGAGTCCAGGTTGGCGAGCACGGGCTTGCCCATCGCCATCCCCTCCAAGGCGAACAGCGCGTAGCCGGCGAGAAACTGATCGGCGACGATGTCGCAGGCGGCGATCGCGCTGCGGATCTCGTCGTTGGGCCGGCCCTCGAGGATCTCAAGCCGGACCCCAAGGCCCTCCTCGCGCAGGTCCTCGATCGCACGCTCGAGATACTCGGTGCCCTTGATGTGGCGGTGGTTCGGTGCGTGCAGGACCTTTACCTCTGAGTCTTCCGCCTTCCTCCGGCGCCCTGAGTTGTTGTCATCCGTCCATTGCTCGGCGTCGATTGCAAGCTGGGTGGGCCAGGCGACGTCACCGCGAGGCAGGTAGCCGAACTGCCAGTTGCGGATCGCGACATTGGCCCATCTGAGCGAGTGGTGGACCCAGCGGCGGGTCTCCTCGGAGCGCTCCTTGAGGATCGGATAGTCCGCGAACAACGGTTCCTCCAGGTCCCCGAGGTGGCCGGCCACCGCGATGTCGCTGCCGTACGGGTAGACGATCAGCTTCTTGCCGGCCAGCCGCAGCAGCGGCGCCTCGAGCCACCGCAGTGGGGTGGGCCGCAAGAACCCGCCATCGAATGAGCGGATGAAGACGTCGCCGTGCCTCATCGCCCAGGCGAAGAACCTGTAGACGGGGAGGCGTACCGAAAGCACCCCGTCACGCTCAAAGTCGCTGAGATACAGATCGAAGTCGCCGCTCGCGGCAATCGCCGACCGGCCGCTCACGCAGGTCACGCTGACGAACCCCCGATGTCGCATGGCTGCTGACCAGTACTTGTTGTTGAGCAGGGGGACCGGCCCCCAGACCAAACGTGGCGAATCGCCTCTACGGCGGCGACGGATGGTTCGCGCAAACTCCGCCAGGGCGAGCGCGATCAGCCAGGCGAACGCGCCGCCCACCACCAGCACATCGAGGGCATCGTTCGCCAGCGCTCGCACCCGCACGATCATGCTGGTGATCAGACTCATGGCGGCGTGAGGATACGGATGACCTGCCGGACCCCACAAGGCGAGAACGTTCAGCCTGGGGCGTCGCCGTCGGCGAACGATCTGGCGACGATCGCGATGCCCTCATCGAGTGACATCCCCGGCTCGACACCGAGCCGTTCTCTCATCCGAGCCGTATCGGCAATCAGGTCGCCGGGGGAGTCGGCGCCCGAGGGCCGCAGGATCGCTTTCCTGCCGAGCGCCGCGCCCAGCTTCTGCGCGAGGTCCCCGGTCGTGATCACCTCGTCACCGGCGAGGTTCAGCACATCGCTGGAGCCGAGGTCGAGCGCCGCCTCTATCGCCGTAGCCGCGTCGGCGGCGTACAGCGGGTTGATCCGCATACCGGGCAGCCCATCGATGAGGATCTCTTCGCCCGCGAGGATTTGGCGCGCGAACCTGGAGACCAGCCCCTGATTCCCGGCGACGCCGTAGACGAAGAACGGCCGGAGGACGATGCAGCTGAAGAACTGCTCGTAGGACCCCGTCAGGAGTTCGGCGATCAGCTTCGATCTCGTGTACGGGGAATTGGCGACAATCGGCGCCTCCTCGTCGATCGGATGATCGCCGAAGCCGTAGAGCCCTCCGGTGGAGGCGAGGACGAACGAGCGCACCCCCGAGCGGCGAGCGTGCTCGAGAAGGCCGAACGTACTCTGGACGTTCACCCCGAAGACATCCTCGGCGCCCTCGGGGAACTCCCGGTAGCGCGCCGACTGGGCTAGGTGGATCACCGCGTCGAGCGGCTCGGGCAGACCCTCGAGGGGCTCGGTGAGGTCCCGTCGGACCCACTGAATCCCCTCCTTCGCCGGCGGGTGTCTGGCGAGCGCGATGACCTCATGTCGCGGGCCGAGGCGATCGATCAGTTGACGCCCGATTAGCCCGGTCCCACCGGTGACCAGGATCCTCATCCGGGCCTCTGCCCGGCAAGGAAGGTCCGGCACCAGTGCTCGAAGGTGAGCAGCGACCAGAGCAGCAGGCGCCGGTTGGCGCGCCCATCGAGGTGATCTTCGACCAGGGGCCTGACGCCGTTCGGATCCAGGAAGTCGTAGATCGCGGCGTCGGAAGAGAGCAGCGTCTCCCGGACGTAGTCGATGCTGTCCCCGCGGAACCAGCTCGAGTCCGGTCCGGTGAACCCCTGTTTCACCTGATCGGTGATGGAGGGCGGCACGTGCCGCTCGAGCGCCTGTCGGAGGAGGAGCTTCCCGTCCCGCGTCCGCTCGAAATAGTGCTGCGTCTTCGGCCCGGGCTCGTTCTCGTCAAGCGCGACGACCGCACCGAGGTTGCGCAGCTTCAGCCGCACCGGCACCCGCTGCGCGAACTCGACCAGGTCGTTATCGAGGAAGGGCACCCGGTTCTCCAGGCTGTGGGCCATGCTGAGCTTGTCCTCGACGACGAACAGCCCGTGCAGGAAGGTCTTGGCCTCCAGGTAGAGGGAGTGGTCGACGTACTCCTCGGGGCTCTCCGGCGCGTGTGAGTCCGGGAACGTGCCACGGAAGATGTCGATCGTCCTCAGGTCCTTGACCTGCTCCCAGATCGCCGGCGCGAAGAACCGCGGCATCACCTCGTTCGGCACCAGGCGCGACCAGAAGCGGTAGTACTTCTCGACGTAGTGACTGAAGTCGTCGTTGACGACGGCCCGGTAGTAGCGCCACGGGTATCCACCGAAGAGCTCGTCGCCGCCGCTGCCGGTGAGCACGACCTTGACGAACTTGCTCGCGAGCCGGGCCACGTAGTAGTTCGGGTAGCTCTGGCCGACGCGCGGGTCCTCGAGATGCCAGATCAGCTCCGGGAGGCAGCGCTCCATATCGCCGGCCTTCAGCACCGCCTCGTAGTGCTCGGTGCGGAACTGGTACGACATCGCCTCCGCCTTCGCCCTCTCGTCGACGCCGGCCTCGAGCCCGTCGTTCGAGGTCATGTCGAAGCCCACAGTGAAGGTGCTGAGGTAGGGGAGGGATTGAGCCGCCAGCGCGGTGATCGCTCCGGAGTCGATCCCCCCGCTGAGCTGCGCCCCGACCGGGACATCCGAGACCAGCTGGCGACGGACGGCCTGCTCGAAGAGGCGGTCGAGCTCCTCCTGGTACTCCTCGTCCGACTCTCCGCTCTCGGCGCCGGCGAAGTCGAAGTCCCAATAGCGCCGGGGGCGGAGAGGGCCACCGTCTCCGGTCGCGGAGACGGTGGCGCAGTTGCCCGCCCCCAGGAGCTTCACGTCCTTGAAGAGCGTGCCGTCGGTGAAGATGTTCTGGAACGTGAAGTACTCGAGCAGATGAGGCGCGCTGAGTTCCGCCCGCATCGCGGGATGTGCGAGCAGGCTCTTGATCTCCGATCCGAACAGGAGCAGCGAGCCGACCTCCGCGTAGTAGAGCGGCTTCACCCCGTAGCGATCGCGCGCCAGGAAGAGCCGGCGCTCAGTCCGGTCCCAGATCGCGAAGGCGAACATCCCGTTGAAGCGATCGAGGCACGCGTCGCCCCATTGCTCGTAGGCGGCCAGCACCACCTCGGTGTCGGTCTCGGAGCGGAAGCCGACGCCGAGCCGCTCTAGCTCCTCGCGCAGCTCGCGGAAGTTGTAGAGCTCGCCGTTGTAGGTGATCACCAGCCGGCCGGAACCGCTCTGCATCGGCTGATGCCCGGTATCCCGGAGATCGAGGATCGCGAGCCTGCGATTGGCAAGGCCCACGGGGCCCTCGGCGACCTGGCCCTGATCGTCCGGTCCACGATGCGCGATCGCATCGCTCATCCGGCGCAGAACGTCGAGCTCCGCTGGCGCGCCGCTACGGTCGAGGACTCCGGCGATTCCACACATGGGCGCGCCTTGATAGCAGCCTCAATGTTCTCGATGCTCCGGCGGGGGCAGCTCCCTCGGCAGCGAGGCGCCGCGCCAGACGTGTTCGAGGATCACCTCCCAGCAGCGTGTGACCGCGGGGAGCGAGTGGTACTCCAGCGCGAACCTGCGTCCCGCCTCGCCCAGCTCCCGGCGAAGCCCTGGGTCCCGGACCAGCTCCCTGAGGTTCTCCTTCAGGGTCTCGACGTTGGTGTCGACGATCGGGCAGTTCGCCAACGCGCGACTCGTCTGGATCTCCGCGGGCATCCCGCTGAGCGCCGACAGCACGGGCTTCCCCATCGCGAGGCCCTCGATCGCGAACATCGCGTAGCCGGCGTGGAACTGGTCGGCGACCACGTCCGCCTCGATCATCGCCTGCCGGATCTCACTGTTCGGGCGTCGTTCCAACAGATTGAGACGAACCTTCAATCCCTCCTCCTGAAGCTCCGCGATCGCCTGGAGGAGCTCGTCGGTCCCCTTCACATGCCGGTGATTGGGCGCGTGCAGGACCACGACCTCGCCGCTCTCGCCGTCGGCATCCGTCGCCGGACGGCCGCATGACCATTCATTCGTGTCGATCGCGAGGCTGGTGGGCCAGAGCACGTCCCATTTGGGGACGTATCCGAACTGGTAGTTGCGGATGACGACGGCGGACCAGTGGCAGAACCAGTTGACGCGCCGCCGGGTCTCATCCGCGGTGTCCCGGAACTCGGGATAGTCCTTCAGGAGCGGCTCCTCGGCGGCGCCGATGTAACCGGGGACGGCGACGTCGCTCCCGTACGGGAAGCTGACCATCTTGATCCCAGCGAGGCGCAACAGGCCCCCCTCCAGGTGGCTCATCGGCGTCGTGGCGAGAAAGCCACCATTCATGAACGCGAAGACGACATCGGCCTTGAACAGGAGATAGGCAAAGATCAGGAAGGGTTTCACCAGGACCGAGACGAGGCCGGTGCCGAGGAACTCGTCGAAGTGCCGGTCGAAGTCGGACCGCGAGTTGATCGGCGGGACGAAGTTGACGAGCGTGAAGCTCGGGTACCCGATGGCTCGGAGTCCCGCTGACCAGTACTTGATGCTGATCAGGGATCGCGGCCCCCAAACGGATCGCGGCTTGAGTCCGAGCATCCGCCGCAGCTCGCGGAGTGGGCGCGAGGCGATCGCCAGAACCGTCAGGATCGCCAAGGCGAGCCGGGAACCCTGCTCATAGGCCCATTTCCCGATCTCTCTCCCGTCACGCTCGTCCGTCACCGAGCGGTGCAGACTAGGGGTCGGTGGCTCCGCCTGTGCCGCCATCCATACCTCGGCTGGGCATCGGAACCAACCCCGTGAGGTTCTCCCGGGCGATCCGCCGCGGATCGTGTCGAACCTCGACGAACGACCGGGACTGCGAGCCTGCCTCTCGCATCCGCCCGGGATCGCGGAGGAAGGCCTGGAGGTCATCGCGAAGCGTCTCGGCTCTGGTGCGAATGACCGGAAGCTCGTCCCCGAACGGGTTGTCGCCCGGCTCCTCGTCGCGGATGTGGCACAGCACCGGTCGCCCGAGGGCCATCGCCTCGACGGCGTAGCCGCCGTACCAGCCGAGGTTGAGCTGATCGACGACCACGTCTGCCCGTTGCGTGCGCTCGATGGCCTCCTCGCGTGAAGCACCCTCAATCAGGTCCAGGCGCACAGGGACGCCCTCCGCACGCAGCGAGTCGATGGCCGCGATCACCTGGGCCGTCCCCTTCTGCGCGCGATCGGACGGGGCGTGGGCAACCACGACCTCGTCTCCGCCGGGCAGAGGCGTCGGACTCACGGAAAAGGGATCGATGTTCGCGTATGGGCGGAATTCCGCTCCGGGCAGCCACCTGCGGAGGTCCGGGTTGAGGAAGAAGACCCGATCGGCGTAGCGGAGGAGCGCCTCGCGGCGCTGCGCCTGGTAAAGCCGTTGCTCCGCGAGATCCACCTCCGTGTACTTGGAAAACGGAGTCGCCTCCGCCGGTCGCGCATCGCTGCCCTGAAAGGTGGCGAGGATGCGCTTCCCTGCCCGCTTCAGCCAGGGGAGCTCGGTGTGGAGCCGACCCTTCCGGTCGAGCCAATGGTGGATGGTCTGTCCGAAGTTGAAGTGGACAACGTCATAGCGCAACTCGCGGAGTGAGTGAAGCGCGCGGCGCGCCGTGACGATACGGCCGCCGCGCCCGGCCAGATCGAGGTCGATGTCGGACTCGTAGCCGAATGGGTGCCGGCCGAGGACGAGGACGGTGCTGTCGAAGCCGAGCTCGCGCTCGCCCCGGGAGAGCCCGACCGGGTTCCCGCCGATGTTCCAGGGAGCGTGCAGGATGCGGGCGGGCCTCACGGCGATCGTGAGGGTACGCGAAGGTGTGGCCGACCGAGAGGCGAGCGGTCGCCGCCCAGCCCGCGGTGACGCGATCTTCTACGCTCAGTCGCCGATGAGCGAACCCGGAGCAGGAACCGCCAAGACGTTCAGCGACAAGTGGAGCCAAAATCCGGCTCTCGCGTTCGAACAGACGGTCAATGAGAGTGCCGAGATCTCTCGCTGGATCCTGACGCGCTGCGGTTGGGGTAACGGCGCGGGATTGGCTGCATACCTGCGCGACAAGGCACGGATCCTGGATGCCGGCTGCGGGAACGGGCGAGTCACGGCCCTGCTGCAGAGGTACGCGCCCGGCGACAGCGAGATCGTCGGGGTGGACCTGACGGCGGCCGAGGTCGCGCGGGAGAACCTGGCGGACCTGCCGAACGTCTCGGTCCATCAGGGAGACCTGCTCGGGGATCTCTCGGAGCTCGGCGAGTTCGACTTCATCTACTGCCAGGAGGTGCTCCATCACACGGGGGATCCGGAAGGCGGCCTCCGCAATCTCGCCTCCCGCCTTGTTCCCGGCGGAGAGGTCGCCATCTACGTCTATCGCCGCAAGGCCCCCGTGCGCGAGTTCACCGACGACTACCTGCGCGAACGCCTCAGCGGCCTGCCCTACGAGGAGGCGATGGAGGTGTGCCGGAACGTCGCCGAGCTGGGACGTGCCCTGGCCGATCTCGACGCAACCGTCCGCGTGCCCGCGATCGAGCCGCTCGAGATCGAGGAGGGCGAGTACGACGTGCAGCGGCTCCTCTACCACTTCTTCATGAAGTGCTTCTGGAGCGACGAGCTCGATGCGGAGGGAAACGCCGCGATCAACTACGACTGGTACCACCCGGACCTCTGCTCCCGGCACACGGTCGAGGAGGTCCGCGGCTGGTTCGCCCGGGCGGGCCTCGAGATCGTCCACGAGCACGTGGACCACTACGGGATCACCATTCGCGGTGCCCGGCGCGACGGCGCCTAGCACGGAGGCGCGGATGTCGCGCGTCTGCATGCTCCTCAGCAACCCGTGCGTGAACGACTCCCGGGTGCTCCGCGAGGCGCGGGCGCTCGCTGCGGCCGGATACAAGGTCCGAATCGTGGCAACGCAGGCGGAGGGTGTCCCTCCGGCGCAGGATCGCGACGGGTTCCGGATCCTGCGCGTCCCCAGCGAGCCGCGGCTCTCGGGCGCCGTCCGCCGGCTCCTGGTCCGGCTCAGCGCGCTCCGACCCCGGGCCGCTCCCGCCGGTCGCGCGGAGCCCGGCGCGGCGGGCGGTCCGGAGCGGGAGAGCGTCCTCGGGCAGGAAGCGTGGGTGGCGGCCGCTGGCGATGCGCCGGATAGGGCGCTGCTGCGCGATCCGAGGGCGGCGGCCATCCGTTCGTGGCTGCGGCTCCACCAGACGCTCGCCTGGTGGCGCTTCGGGCGCGCCGCCTGGGAGGTCGTCCGCCGGGAGCCGGCCGACGTCTACGTCGCCCACGACCTCGACACCCTGCCGCTGGGGGTCCTGGCGAAGTCGCGGCTGGGCGGCCGGCTGGTCTACGACTCGCACGAGCTCTACACCGAGGTGTCTCCGGCGCCGCCGCCGAGCCCGCTCTGGCGTCCCCGCTGGCGGCTGGCCGAGAGGCTGCTGATCGGGAGGGCCGATGCGGTGATCACGGTCTGCGACGGCATCGCCGGCGAGCTCGTCGATCGCTACGGGATCGCGCGGCCGGCCGTGGTCCGCAACATCCCGGAGCTCGCCGAGGCCCCCGGCGGGGGGGAGGACGGTCTCCGCAGCCGGCTGGATATCCGGCCCGACGTGCCGGTCGCGCTCTACCTCGGTGGGATCCAGCTCAATCGGCGCCTCGAGCACTACCTCGACGCCGTCGCACGGCTGCCGGACGTGGTGCTGGTCCTGCTCGGCCCGGGGGATCCGTCCTACGTCTCCCACCTGCGGGCCTACGCCGAGGAGCTCGGCATCGCCGAACGAGTGAGAATCCCAGGACCGGTCCCGCCGGAGTTGGTCACGGCGCACGCCCGGGACGCCGACGTGGGGCTGATCGTGCTGCGGCGGGGATCGCTCAGCCAGTGGTACACCCTGCCGTCGAAGCTCTTCGAGTCGATCCAGGCCGGACTGCCCGTGGTCACCAACGACTGGCCGGAGCTGCGGCGGGTGGTGGAGGATTACGGCGTCGGGGTGCTGTGCGACTCAGACGAGCCGGCGGCAATCGCGGCAGCGGTGAGGACCCTGCTGGAGGACCGCGAGCGCTACGAGCGGATCAGGGAGAGCGCCCGGCGGGCAAGCAAGGAGCTGAACTGGCAGCGCGAATCGAAGAGGCTGCTCGAGGTCATCGGCGCCGTCGACGGACGGGTCGCGGCGGCCGGCTGACCTAGCCTGTCGGCCGCATGGCCACCGCCCTCGTCATCTCACTGAGCGACCTCGGCTCGGATCCGCGAGTGGATCGGCAGATCGACTTCCTCCGCGCCGAGCACCGCGTGGTCGCGGCCGGGTTCGGGCCGCCGGCCTACGACGACGTCGAGTATGTCGAGCTGGAGCGGGTCGAAGTGCCGGCTGCGGCCCGGCTGCCCCATCGCGCGCTGCGGGTGGCGCGCGCCCTCCTGCGCCCGCACCGGCTCGCCTACTGGAGCGATCCCGACCACAGGCGCTGGCGCCGGGCGCTCGCGGGCCACCGCGCGGACGTGCTGGTTGTCAACGACACGATTGCCCTGCCGCTGGCCTTCTCCGTGGCGGGCGAGGCGCCGGTTGCCTTCGATGCCCACGAGTACTCCCCGAGCGAGTTCGAGACCTCACGGTCCTGGAGGCTGCTCGTGCGGCCGCGACTCCGCTGGATCTGCGGCCGCTACCTGAGGCGGGTGGCAGGGATGATGGCCGTGAGCCGGGGGATCGGCGAACGCTACGAGCGCGACTTCCGTGCCACGTCGGTGGTCGTGACCAACGCCCCACGGTACGAATCGCTCGCGCCGACGCGAATCGGGGATCCGATTCGGCTGGTCCACTTCGGCTGGCCGGATCCGCAGCGCAGGCTCGAGGACACCCTGGAGGCGATGAAGCTCCTGGACGAGCACTACTCGCTCGATCTGCTGCTGGTCGGTCCCGGTGTGCCGGGCTACCTCGACGAGCTACGGCGCCGCGCCGGCGGCGACCCGCGGATCCGCTTCCTCGACCCGGTGCCGATGAGGCAGATCGCCGGCTTCGCCAACGCCTACGACATCGGAGTCCACCTGCTGCCTCCCTGGCACGTCAACCAGAAGCTCGCGCTCCCGAACAAGTTCTTCGAGTACATCCAGGCCCGGATCGCGCCCGCGATCGGACCGTCCCCCGAGATGGCGCGGATCATCCGGGAATGGGACTGCGGCATCGTCGCCGCCGACTACACGGCCGGGGCGCTCGCCGCGGCGATCGAGGGGACCAGCCGCGAGCGGCTCGGGGAGCTGAAGGGCAATGCCGACCGCGCCGCGCGCGAGCTCTGCGCCGAACGCAACCAGCCGATCGTGCTCGACGTGGTCGCACGCGCCCTCGACGGCAGCGCTAGCTCAGCGGGTCGTCCGAACCTCCCCAGTGCTGGCGGAGCCAGAGCTTCACGTTGATCGCTCGCCATGCGACGAGCTCGCTCTCGGCGGTGCGCTCCGAGCCGCCGAGCACGCCGGCGATCGCCTCCGGGTCGAACCAGCGCTCCTCGCAGCTCGTCCGGTTCGCGACCAGCGAGTCGCGGTGGCGACCGGCGATGGTCCATACGGCCTGCGGCTCGGCGCGGAAGCCGAGCTTGTCCGTGCGGGCGCGGATCTGCTCGGGCAGCGTCCCGCGCATCGCTTCCCTGAGGATGTGCTTGGTCTCGGCTCCCTTGATCTTCATCTCCGGGCCGAGCCTGAAGGCGAAGTCGACGACGCGGTGGTCGAGGAATGGAACCCGCGCCTCCACCGAGTGGGCCATCGAGTTGCGGTCCTCGAAGCGAAGCAGCGAGGGCAGCGTGGCCGATTCGGTTTGCATCCGCAGTGCCTCATTCAGGCTGCGCGCCGGGTCAGGCCGATGGTCGCGCCGGGCTTGGTTGCGCATCTCAGCCGACAAGATCTGCGCCCCGGCCGGCAGCGGGGTCCGGCCCCACCGACTGATCGCGCGCCGGGCCGCCGCCGGCATGATGCTCCAACCGGCGTGCAGGGCGGGACCGGGAGAGCGTCCGAGTGCCGTCCTGTTCGCGCGACGAAATCGGGCATAGCGCAGCAGCCGGGCCCTGCGCAGCAGGTTCGAGGCGACGACCAGGAAGTTGCCGTCGTATCCGCCGAGCACCTCATCGGCGCCCTGCCCGTCCAGCATCACCTTCATCCCCTCGCGTTTCGCCGCCTCGAAGACGAACCACTGGGCGGCGATGCTGGTCGAGCCGAACGGCTCATCCTGCTGGCGGACGATGCCGAGCAGCTCCTCGACGAACCGCTCAGGGGGCGGGTCGACGAAGAACATCCGAGCGCCCGTCCTGTCGACCACCGCCTGCATGTGCCGCTGCTCGGAGAACGCCTCGTCCTCCGGCAGATAGCCGAAGGCACTGTGGGTGTAGTGGGGGACCCGGCCTTCGGCCCGTAGCGCCTCCGCCAGGCACACGATCGACGAGGAGTCGAGGCCGCCGCTCAGACACGTCCCCACCGGCACGTCACTGCGGGCGTGGATTCGCACCGAGTCCTCGAGCAGCTCGCGGAGCTCCGTCGCCGCCTCCGGCTCCGAGAGCCGCCCGTCCTCCGGCGGGTAGCGCCAGTATCGCCGAGGAGCGAGAGCGAGGGGGGCGTGGAGCCGAACGGTAAGGTCATGCGCCGGCGGCAGGCGGCTGATCTGCCGGAAGAACGTCTGCTCGGCCACGTCCACGCCGCCGTCGAACAGGAAGCGGCGAACGACCTCCTCGTTCGGCTCGACCTCGAGCCCGGGCACGGCGAGCAGGGCCTTGATCTCCGAGGCGAAGTAGACGGCATCGCCGACCCGCGCGTAATAGAGGGGCTTGATTCCGAAGCGGTCCCGGGAGATCAGGACGGTGTGGGAGGGCCGGTCGAAGATCGCGAACGCCCACATCCCGACGAACCGCTGAACGCAGTCCGCGCCCCACTCCTTGTAGGCCTCGAGCACGACCTCGGTGTCCCCCTGGGACGCAAACGAGTGCCCGAGAACCTTCAGTTCCTCGCGCAGCTCGAGGTAGTTGTAGAGCTCGCCGTTGTAGGCGATCGCGTACTCCCCCGATGCATCGACGAGGGGCTGGTCGCTGCGCTCGCTGAGGTCGATGATCGTCAGCCGGCGATGGGCGAAGCCGACACGCGGGCGCGCGCTCCCCGCGTTGGCGACCTCGCGACGTGAGCTCCGGCGCAGCCGGGCATCCGACGGTGCCGGGACCAGGTATCCCTCGCCGTCGGGACCCCGGTGCTCGATCCGATCGCTCATCGAGATCAGCGCGGTTGGGTCGATGCCGGTGGGGGAGATTGCCCCAGCTATTCCGCACATCCCGGCTCAGCCGTAGTAGCGAGTCAGGGTGAGCAGCATCGCACCCGCCGTGTGAGCGATCGCCAGGCAGACGAGCAGGACGCCCACCGGCTGTCCGTAGCGCTTGCCGGCCCCGCGCGCGGCCAGCGCAATCAGCGCTCCGTACAGGGCGAGCAGCGGAAAGAGGTAGCGCGGCTGCTCGTACCCGACGGCTCCGTCCAGCCGCGCCGAGAAGGCCGTCCCGGCGATCAGCAGCAGGAGTCCGAAGGTCAGCACCACATAGGTGGACAGCTCCCACAGCCTCGAGCGCAGCACCTCCCGCAGCCTGACCAGCTCGCGGGTCGCCAGCGCGAGCAGCCCAAGGGCCACCGCCAGCGCCCCGTCATAGACCCAATGCGGGAACTTGTAGTCGAGCCAGCCGAACTGCCCGATGAAGCCGTTGAACCAGATGTCACGAAGCTGGTAGGAGTCGAAGTAGACCGTGTGCATGACGGGGAGCCGCGGCAGATAGAACTGCCACAGGTAGCTGGCGAACTCGAAGATGCTCTTCGACTTCGGATAGTGGACCCACGGCACCTTGATGCTGATCGGGGGGACACCCGAGGTGCCGAACCACAGGTTCCGGTCCCAGACGGTCGAGTTGAGGAACATGTAAGTGGCGACCGGGAGCGCGATCACCCCGAGTGCTGCCAGGGCGCCTCGGATCGCCTCCGGGCGCCGGTCGCTGTCGACCTTCAGCACCAGGGCGATCAGGCCGAAGAGGATCCCCGGCGCGAGGCCGACCATGTTCAGCTTGGAGAGCAGCCCGACGACGGCGACCGCCCCGAGCGCGGCCCCGAGGCGCGGAGTGAGCCCTCGGCGGAAGGCGCGCGCGAACAGGAAGAAGGTCCCCGCCGAGGACGCGTACAGGACCGTGTCGCCGGTGACGCCGGCGGAGGTGAAGCCGAACATCGGCTGGAAGGCGACCGCCAGCGCCCCGACCGTCCACGCCCAGGGCTCGCTCGGCAGGAGCTCCCTGAGAAAGAGGAAGACGAACAGCACCGTCGTGGCGGCGAGCAGGGCCGAGAGCAGGCGCAACAGGTGCACCCGGTCGGGCAGCGAGGTCCAGGGCGAGAGGTGATAGACCGCCGCCGCCCCGAAGTAGTAGAGCGGGGGGTTGTTCGTGTCGGTCGTGTAGCCGCCGGCGCTCTGCCTGTTCGCCGGAGCGTCGACCGTGCGCTGGAGCCGCTTGCTGTAGGTCGCGGTCCCGGGGACGTGAACGTCCTTGTGGCGCTGCACGGCCTTCCAGCGGAGGGCGTCGAGCAGCCTGCGCTGCTGAGCCGAGAAGTGCGCGAGGCCGCTCCGCCCGGTGGGGGGCTTGCCGGTCTCCGCCACGTACTGCACGTACGCGACATGTCCGGCCTCGTCGGGAGTCTCGAACAGCGGAGTGATCAAGCCCCAGGCGATCCCGTTGAGAAGGGCCACCGCGAAGCAGACCCACGCCGCGGTGGGCAGCCGCCCGCGGGGTTTGCCCACCGGGCTCCGGCGCGTCCCGGGCATCTCCTCGGTGCGGAGGATCTCCCTCGTGTCCCCGTCGCTCGCGGGCTCTCGCAGCTCCGGCACTGTCTGCCCGGCCGCGCCTCCTCTGGACGGACGTCCCGCGCGCTCGGTCAATTTGCCCTCTGCGGCTGCCAGACGACCGCCCAGAGCCCGAAGAGCACCGCCGCCACCGCGCAGAGGACGGCCAGCCACAGCGACCAGCCGCCGGTGATGCCGGTCTGGGAGTTGCCGTAGCGGTCGCTGATCGTGCCCGTCTGCGCGAGCCAGCTCTCGGAGCCCGGGCGGAGGAAGAGCGCGCCCGCGATCACCTGCTTCTCCGCGTCCGGGCCCTTGGCCGAGCCTCTCTGCCTCTTCTGGTCCCCGCCGAGGACGATGCGTCCCTGATCCGAGGCCGAGAAACAGAGGCGGGCCCGGCGTGCGGCGCGGGTATGTGGGTGCAGGGAGACCACTTGCTCGCCGAACTTCGCGGGGGCGAGGACGCCCCTCGCGACCAGCCCGCGATGGTCGGTGATCCGGACGCGGAGGTTCCTCGCGCCACCGGTCCGGTAGGCGACCACCAGCCTGAGCCGATCCGCCCCGCGCGGAACCCGCGAGAGGTGCTGGCATTGCCACTTCCCGGCGTTGACCACCACCGACGGCAGGCCGGGTTCGACGCCGGTGCCGCCGGCGACAGGGGGGTTGTGGCTCAGCCCGAAGCCCACGAGCACGGCCGCGATCAGGACGGATCCCGCGGCCGCGGCCGCAAGGCGGGCCCTCATCCGCTACTTCGGGCGGCGCAGGCCGAGGATGCTGAGCAGGAACGAGGTGAAGAAGACCTCGGTGCCCACGGTGGTCAGCGTCGCTGCGACGACCGCCAGCTTCTGCTCGCCCAGGCTGCCCAGACCTCGGTCGATCCAGATTCCGATCATCACGCCGCCGAGGAGCACCCCCGTCACGATCACTGCGCCGCCCAGCAGCAGGCCGTGTTCGAGCTTGAACTTCGCGCGCATCCGGCTGAACCACGCATCGCGTTCGTCCATGAAGTACACGCCGTACGCCAGCGCGCAGAGACCCAGGGCGATCACCTGGGTGCCGAGGATCAGCAGCAATGACCCGCCGATCAGGGCGTGGATGTCCCACTGGTGCCCGAGGAAGGAGACGTGGGCGAGGACCCCGGCGATGATCAGGGTGCCGAGGGTCGCCATCGCGACGCCGGGGATCAGGAAGAGATGAGTCGGGCTGTGCACCAGCAGGAACCGCAGATGCCTCCACCCGTCGGCCCAGGTCGAGAGCTTGGACTCGCCGCGCCGCGCGTGGTACTCGATCGGGAACTGGCGGATGTCGAGGCCCGCCTTCGCGGCCCTGATCACCATCTCGGAGGCCAGCTCCATGCCGGTGGTGCGCAGGTCGAGCCGGGGCAACGCCTCGCGCCGGATCGCGCGCATCCCGCAGTGGGCGTCCTTCACCTCGGTGCCGAAGAGGCGGTTGAGCAAGCCTGTCAGGACCGGGTTGCCGATGTACTGGTGCATCCAGGGCATCGCGCCGGGCTGGATGCCCTTCATGCGATTGCCGATCGCCATGTCCCCCCCATCGTCGAGCGCCTCGACGAAGCGGGGGAGCTCCGCGGCGTCGTAGGTCATGTCGGCGTCGAGCATCACGATGTAGCGGCCGCGGGCGGCGTCCAGGCCCGCGAGGTAGGCGCGTCCATAGCCCCGCCTGGACTCCTCCACGACGCGCGCGCCCGCGGACGCCGCCAGCCTCCCGCTGCCGTCCGTCGACCCGTTGTCGACTACGACGACCTCACCGTCGTAGTGGCCGTCGGAGAGCGCATCGTGAGCCGCGGTGACGCAGGCCTCGATGGACTCGGCCTCGTTCAGGCAGGGGATGACGACCGAGACATCGAGGGTCGTCGGATCCCGCCGCGCGGCGATCTCTGGTGCCGTCGTCGTGCTCATACGCTGCCTCGGCCGTCAGTCTAGGCTGCCCACCCGTCAGCGTTGCGAATTCTACGCGCGCTCGGCCGCTGCGACATCCGCATACGCGGCCGCGACCTCGTCGATGTCGCCGCGCAGCTGGACGTGGCCCTTGTCCAGCCACATCCCGGTCGAGCAGACGCTCTTGACCAGCTCGAGGTCGTGACTCATGAAGATGATCGTGCGGCCCTCGCGGTTGAGCTGGGCCAGCGCCTCAGCACACTGGTCGCGGAAGGAGTCGTCGACCACCGAGAGGACCTCGTCGAAGACGTAGGTGTCGGCCTGGAAGCAGACGGCGGTGGCGAAGGAGAGCCGCGCCTGCATCCCGAACGAGTAGCGCTTGACCGGCGTGTCGAGGTGGCGCTCGATCCCCGCGAACTCCGCGATCCGGCCCATCTCCGACCGGATCGCCCCGGCGCTGAGCCCGAGGATGGTGCCGAGCAGCGCCACGTTCTCCCGCCCGGTCAACTCGGGGTGGAACCCTGCGCCCACCTCCAGCAGCGGGATCAGCCGCCCCCAGACCTCGATCTTCCCGGTGTCCTGCATCGCGATTCCGGACATCACCTGGGTCAACGTCGACTTCCCGGAGCCATTGGTGCCGACGATGCCGAAGGCCTCGCCACGATGCACCTCGAAGGTCACGTCCGCGAGAGCCCAGAACCGGTCGCGTTCCTCTCGGCGGCGCACGAGCGTGTTCAGCGTGTGCTGAAGGCTCAGCTCCTCGCCGAGGCCGTAGCTCTTGCCCACGCCCTCGCAGCGGACCGCCAGGTCCGTCCGCGGATTGCCGCCGTTCGACTCAGACATAGTCGGAGAAGCGGGTCTCCATCCGCCCGAACACGTACCAGCCCAGCAGCACCGCGACCACGGTCTCCGCGAGCCCCACAGCGACGGCGAAGCCATCCGGGGCCATGCCGAGCAGCGACCAGCGCCAGGCCTCGATCACGCCGGAGGCGGGGTTGAAGGCGAGCACCTTCGAGAAGGAGCCGGCGGCGGCGAGCGGGTACCCGACGGGGGTGAAGAAGATCCCGGCCTGGACGATCACGGGGGCGAGCGCGACGGCGTCGCGGAAGCGCCCACCCAGCGCAGTCACCAGCAGCGTGAACCCCCACATCATCACGATCAGCCAGACGATCAGGACGGGCATGGCGAGCGCCTCGATCCCGAGGCTGCCGCTGATCACGGCGGCGAGCACGCTCGCGGCGAGCACGACGCCCAGGGGGGGCAGCACGGAGATCAGCGTCCCGGTGACGAAGGCGATCCGCGGGCAGGGGCTGCGGCGGACGACCGTCTGGTTGGAGACGAGGGTCTGAGGGGCCACCGTGATCGTCATCTGCACGTAGGTCCAGACCGCCAGCCCGACCAGTGCGAAGACGACGTAGGGCACGTCGCCGGTATCGGGGGCCGCCGTCGCCTTCGAGAAGGCGATCGTGATCGCCGCCAGCATCGCGACCGGCTGGAGCACCAGCCACAGCGGGCCGAGCGCCGATTGCTTGTACTTGATCTTCACGTCCCGCCGACCGAGCATCCAGCCAACCGGAAGGGTTGCCCAGATGTCGCGGAGGCGGACCCTGCGGGGCACCGGAACGGCGACGCGCAGGGTGTCCTCGATCGGGGTTACGGCGGCACCGGGAGCGCCCGAGGGGGCGGCGGCCGGGGTCCGTGTCGGGTTCGGGCTCATCGGGGGGCAATAGTCTAGGCCGCCATGCCCGAGCGCCGATTCGGCCATTGCAAGCTCTGCGACCTCGCCGATTTCGCCGATCCGGAGCTCCGCGAGCTGATCAGGGACGTCTTCGCGTCGGATCGCGAGCACTTCGGCGACGCGGACTTCCCAGCTGGCCGCGAGTACCGCAAGTACTGGGAGGTCGCGATGACGCTGCGCGCCTTCCGGTCGCTGGGCGTCCTGCGCGACGACGCCCGGGTCCTCGGCGTCGGTGCCGGCCGGGAGGCGACGGTCTACTGGCTCACGCGACATGTGGGGGAGGTCGTGGCGACCGACCTCTACGAGACCGAGGACAACTGGTCCGAGAGCGACTCGAGCGCCGACATGCTCACCGATCCCGGCCGCTACTGGGAAGCGGAATGGAACCCGGAGCGCCTCACGGTCCGGCACATGAACGCGCTCCAGCTCGAGTTCCCCGACGACTCCTTCGACGCGATCTTCTCGTCGAGCTCGATCGAGCACTTCGGCGACTTCCCCGACGTCCGGCGCGCGGTCGAGGAGACGTTCCGCGTGCTGCGCCCGGGCGGGATCCTGGCCCTGGCAACGGAGTTCCGGCTGGAGGGCGAGGAGATCGGCTACCCCGGCCTGCTCCGCTTCGACGAGGCGGAGCTGCGGGCCCTGCTGCTCGACGGGCTCTGGTGGGACCCGGCGACGCCGATGAAGCTGCGGGCCTCCCAGGAGACCCTGGCCGGTGCCGTCGAGATGAGCGAGGCGATCGCGGACCAGGAGGCGGGAATCCGCGGCTGGAGCCGCTATCCGCACCTGGTCCTCCGGCACGAGCAGTTTCTCTGGACCAGCGTGCACGTCGCCCTGGTCAAGTCGGGGGCGAGCTCCGCCGAGTGGAGGCGGCGGGCGCCCGAGATGCCGCCGACGGTCCCGGTCACCGAGAAGCTCGCCCGGCGGGCCTACCCGGCCGTGGCCTGGGGACGGCGCAAGCTGGGCCGCGATTCAGGCTGAGCCCGAGAGCAGATCGAGGTCGGCCCGGACCATGAGCTCGACGAGCTCGTCGAAGGAGACCCTGGCCTCCCAGCCCAGCTCGGCCTTCGCCTTGCGCGGATCCGCTACGACCTCCTCGATGTCCGCGGGGCGGACGAGGTCCTGGTCGATGCGCACGTGGTCCTCCCGCTTCAGGCCGACCGAGGCGAAGGCGGCGTCCACGAAGTCCTCGACCGAATGCGCGACTCCCGTACCGATCACGAAGTCAGTCGGCTGCTCCTGCTGGAGCATCAGCCACATCGCCTCGACGTATTCCTTGGCGTAGCCCCAGTCGCGGCGGGCCTCGAGGTTGCCGAGGACGAGCTCGTCGGCGAGGCCGAGCTTGATCTGAGCGACGCCCTGGCTGATCCGGCGGGTGACGAAGGACTCTCCCCGCCGCGGCGACTCGTGGTTGAAGAGGATCCCGGAGCTCGTGTAGAGCCCGAAGCTCTCCCGGTAGTTCACGGTGATGAAGTGGCCGTAGACCTTGGCGACGCCGTAGGGGCTGCGCGGGTAGAAGGGGGTGCTCTCGCTCTGCGGTGTCTGCTGCGCCCGCCCGAACATCTCCGATGAGGATGCCTGGTAGAAGCGCGCCTCCGGGCAGACCTCGCGGATCCCCTCGAGCAGCCGGGTCACGCCGACCGCGGTGTACTCGGCCGTCGCGACGGCGAGCCGCCACGACTGCGCCACCGACGACATGGCTGCCAGGTTGTAGACCTCGTCCGGCTTCGCCTGTCGCAGGACGTCGACCAGCGAGGACTCGTCGAGCAGGTCGCCGGGATAGAGGTTGAGGCGGTCGATCACCGGCTCGAGGCGATCGAAGCGGCGGTCAGTCCCGCCGTGCACGAGGCCGTGGACCTCGTAGCCCTTCTCGAGCAGCAGCTCGGCGAGATAGCTGCCGTCCTGCCCGCTGATGCCGGTGATCAGGGCGCGCTTCACGGGACCGTGAGCTCCACCCGGTCGAACGGCATCTCGAGCGCTCGCTCGTAGCCCTCGAGGGTCCGCCGCGCGACGCGCTCCCAGGTGTAGAGCGCGACGCGCCGGCGCGAGCGCTCGCGCAGCGCGTCGAGCTTCCCGGGCGTCTCGAAGACGTCGCGTATGCAGCGGGCGATGTCCGCGGGGTCGACCGGGTCGAAGGTCGCGTCGAGGTCGCCGAGCAGCTCCGGCATCGCTGAGGTGTTGCTCGATGCGACGGGCGCGTCGCAGGTCATCGCCTCCAGGATCGGGAGGCCCGCGCCCTCGTACAGGGAGGGGAAGACGAAGAGCTCGCAGCTCCGGTAGAGCGCCGCGAGGTCGCGATCGGAGACGAACCCGGTGAGCAGCAGGTTGCGCGATTCGATCCCGAGGCGGCGCGCGAAGATCCGCAGGCTGAAGCGCAGGTGGGCGGCGAGGTTGCAGGCGATGACGAGCTGATGCGCGTCGCGCATCGCGGCGGGCAGCTCCGCGTAGCCGCGGATCGCGCCCTCGAGGTTCTTGCGGTAGTCGACGCCTCCGACGTAGAGGAGGTAGCCGGGCCGGACCTTGGGAAGCTCCGAGCGCAGGATCGAGTCCGCCGCCTCTCGCGTCTTGACGAGCGAGGAGAAGCGGTCCGAGACGCCGGAGTCGATCACGGTGATCCGCTCCTCGGGGACGTTGAGATGCTCCATCGCGTCATCGGCGGTCCGCTGGGAGATGGTCAGGATCTGCTGGGCGGAGCCGAGCAGCCCGAGGCGGGCAATCCAGGCCGTCGCCATGTACCCCCAGTCGGAGTTGTATCGGTCCCGCATGATCAGCGGGATCAGGTCGTAGAGGGTGATCACCAGGCGCGAGCCGCGGCTCCATCGCGGCCAGATCTCCTCGAGGTCGAGCTCGGCCTCGAAGGGAGACATGACGTGGTAGATCGGCGGCACCTCGCCCTCCGGCCCGCGATCCCGCGTCTGCCAGGCCGACCTTCCCGAGTCCAGGAGGTCCTGTGCGTTGGGTGGAACCGGAATGTCGGGGCTCAGCCCGACCGCCTCGAAGGTCTCCGGCGCGAGGTCGAGCAGGGCCCGAGCGTGCTCGGTGACGTAGCGGGCAATGCCGCGCTCGGCGTGACCAATGGTCTGGACCCCTCGCGCGTCGAGCCAGACGGACCCCGGGTCGAGTCCCATCAGTGCGGGCGCGCCGGGACCTGCTCGTCGCCTTCGACCGGCGCGCGGTCGCCGCGCTCGAGCAGCTCCCGCAGCGCGGCCAGCTCGCGCTCGATCGCCGCGAGCCGCGCGTCGAGCGCACGGACCTCGCCGCCAAGGTGGGTCACCGCCTCGACCGAGGCCGAGCCGAGACGCTCGGTCTGCTTGTCGATGTGCTGCAGCCGGTCGCGGAAGACGACCTGGTTGAGGGTGCCGAGCAGGCGCCTGAGCGCAGAGAGGAGGCCCACCAGCGCGCGCTGGAGCACGGAGACTGCGCCCTTGTCGTCAGATCCTGTGTCCACGTCGGCCGAAGAAGTGCCTGCGCTCAGGCGGGAGGCGGAGCCGCCAGAAGGATACGGTCTTCCTCTGCAAGGCTCTGCCCGCCGATCCGGCGGTAGTGGGCGCGGAAGAGGCGGGCGGTCCTCTCCCAGCTGAAGAGCTCGTCGCGCTCGCGTCCGCGCTCGGCCAGGGTCCGCCGCAGCCCCTCGTCGGTCCAGATCCGCTGCACGGCCTCGGCGATCTGCTCGGTGCTCTCGGGGTCGAAGATCAGGCCGGCGTCGCCGATCAGGTCGGGCAGGCCGGTGGCGGAGGATGAGACCACCGGCAGGCCCGCGGAGAAGGCCTCGCAGACCGGGAGCCCCCATCCCTCGAAGCGGCTCGGGAAGACGAGCGCGGTCGCCAGCTCGTAGAGGCCGCGGAGCTCCTTCGGGCTGACGAATCCCGGGAAGGTGGTCGTTTCCTCGAAGCCGAGCTCGATGGCGCGGTCGCGGACCTGATGAAAGTGCGCTGCAGGGGCGCCGGTGCAGACCAGCGGGATGGCGGTCCCGGTCCGTTCGCGGACCAGCGCCAGGGCCTCGAGCAGCAGCTCGTGGTTCTTGTGGGGCCAGGGCTGCGCCGGATAGAAGAGGAATGAGGCCGGCAGCGAGAGCCGCTCCCGGATCTCCTCCAGGTCCGCGCGGCTCGGGGCGGGGTACTCGGGCAGGACCGAGGCTCCCGGGACGACCCAGACCCGCTCCTCGGGGAGCCCGTAGCTCCGGATGAAGTCGCGACGGCCCCAGGAGGTCATCGCCACCACGGCCTCGGCCCGCTCGCAATGCGTGCGGTAGATCATCTCCCGCCGCTTCGCGATCCAGGGCGAGAAGAGCTCGGGCAGGTGAAGGTGCTGGAGGTCGTGCGGCTGGTAGATGCTCGGCACGTCCGTGGTGAAGGCGTCCTGGAAGGGGAAGTGGACGACGTTCGCGCCCGCCGCCTCGATCGTGCCGTCCGAGGGCCGGACCGAGAACCGATGGCCGACGGCCGGTATGCGCTCGGCCACCCCGCGGCCGACTGCGCGGGCCCTCCGCCGCGCGTAGCCGATCCGGGGGTGGAGCGGCCGGCAGGGGCCGTCGAGGTAGGGCAGCAGCCAGTCCTCGTGCTCGGGATGGGTGAGGAAGAGGTACTCCTCGTCGCCATCGCCGAGCCTCGAGAGCCCGGACGCGACGCCGATCACGACCTGCTCGACGCCGCCGAAGCGGCCGCTGCCGAACCGGGCGTCGATGCAGACGCGCAGCGCGCTCATCCGCGCCCCGCTATACACGCCGACCACATGGCCGCCTCCGAGCCCAGGGTCTCGATCGTCATTCCGAACCGCGACGGCGCGACGCCGCGCGACGGCCTCGTGTTCCTGGAGCTGGTGAGGGACACGCTCGCGGCGCAGAGCCTTCGCGACTTCGAGGTGATCGTGGTCGACAACGGGTCGTCCGATGGCTCGGTGGCGTTCCTGCGTGAGGACTGGCCCGATGCCAAGGTGGTCGAGCTGGGCGAGAACCGGGGTTTCTCGGCGGCGGTCAACGCGGGGGTCGCGGCCGGCCGTGGCCCATACGTCGCTCTGCTCAACACGGACATCGAGCTCTCACCGGACTGGCTCGAGCTGCTGGTCGAGGAGCTCGAGGGCGATTCGAGGCTCGGGTTCGTCACCGGCAAGGTCATGCGGCACGACGATCGCGATCTGCTCGAGCAGGCGGGACATGACTTCTTCACGTGTGGCCGGTTCGAGCCCCACGGGCTCGACGAGCGCGATGAGGGACAGTACGACGAACGCCGGGCGACGCCGGTCGTGACGGCCGCGGCCGCCCTCTACCGCAGGGAGGCGCTCGAGGACGCCGGGGGCTTCGACGAGGACTACTTCCTCTACTGCGAGGACGGTGACGCGTGCCTGCGGATGCTGCTTCGCGGCTACACCGGGCTGTACGTCCCGGAGCCGAAGGCCTTCCACGTCCGCGGCGGGACGGTCGGCCCCGGCAGGGACGTGCCGCGCTTCTTCCTCGTCCGGAACGGGCTGGTCACCGTCCTCAAGGACCTCCCGGCCTCCGTGCTCCTCCGGGCGCTGCCGAAGATCGCGCTCTATGGGTGGGGCACGCTGGTCGCCGGCCGGCGCGAGGGCTACGCCCGGCGGGTCCTCCAGGCCTATGCCTCCTTCCTGCGGATGGTCCCGGCCACGCTGCGGAAGCGGCGGGCGATCCAGGGCGACCGGGCGATCCCGCCGCGAGAGTTCGCCGCGCTGGTCCGGACGGACTTCCCGTTTCCGAGCCGCGTCGCCCGGCTCCTGCCATGAGAACCCCCGTCGCCCTGCTCCTCTTTCGCCGCCCGGAGATGACCGCCGAGGTCTTCTCCGCGATCCGGGAGGCCCGGCCCCCGAAGCTCTTCCTGATCGCCGACGGCCCGCGCCCCGGCAAGGAGGAGGACGAGCGCGGCTGCGAGCAGGCGCGGGCTGCGGTCGAGCGAGTCGATTGGGATTGCGAGGTGGTGAGGGACTTCGCCGATGAGAACCTGGGGCTGAAGAGGCGAATCCCGAGCGGGCTCGATCGCGTGTTCTCCGAGGCCGAGGAGGCGATCGTGCTGGAGGACGACTGCCTGCCCCACCCGAGCTTCTTCCCCTACTGCGAGGAGCTGCTCGACCGCTACCGCGACGACGAGCGCGTCGTGCACATCGCGGGCAGCCAGCTCCTGCGGACCCCGCCTGCGGGGGCGAGCTACCACTTCTCCCGCTACCCGCACGTCTGGGGATGGGCGAGCTGGCGGCGGGCCTGGGAGCTCTACGACGTCGATCTGCGGGACTGGCATTCGGACACCGACGCCGAGCGAGAGGCCCGGCTGCGGCGGATGTTCGAGGAGGAGGACGAGCGGCGCTACTGGGGCTGGGTCTGGGATCACTCACCCGAGATCGACAACTGGGACGCCCAGTGGAGCTACGTGGGGCTGAGCCGCGGGCTGCTCAGCATCAATCCGAATCGCAACCTGATCTCCAACATCGGCTTCAGCGAGGACGCCACCAACGCGACCGCCGACCCGCTCGGGATCGCCGGCCGGCGGCTGGAGGGGATCGAGTTCCCGCTCGAGCATCCCGCGGAGGTGGCCCGCGACCAGCAGGCCGATGCGCTCGCGTCGCGGTTCTTCAGGCGGCCGCCCCCGCCGCTCCTGGCTCGGCTCGCCGAGCGCCTGCGTGCGCTGCGGGCGGGGCCCGGCCGCTAGCCTTCGGCCATGGCCTCCTGGCCGCCAGACCCAGGCTTCTGGTCGGGCAAGTCCGTGGCCGTCACCGGCGGCGGGGGCTTCCTCGGGCGGCCCACCGTCGGCCTGCTCGAGGAGCTGGGCGCCAAGTTGCGGACGATCCGCTCCGCCGACTTCGACCTGCGTGACCGGGCCGCCTGCTTCGAGGCGCTCGAGGGCGCTCAGGTGGTCATCCACCTCGCCGCCAACGTGGGGGGCATCGGCTACAACCGCCGCAACCCCGGCCCGCTCGCGCACGACAACCTGGCCATGGGACTGAACGTCTTCGAGGCCTGCCGGGAGCTCGAGATCGAGAAGCTCGTCGCGGCCTGCTCGGTCTGCGCCTATCCGAAGTTCACGCCGGTCCCCTTCCAGGAGGACAACATCTGGGACGGGTATCCGGAGGAGTCGAACGCGCCTTACGGGCTGGCGAAGAAGATGCTGCTGGTCCTCAGCGACTCCTATCGGCGGCAGTACGGCCTCGATTCCTGCGCGCCGGTGATGGCCAACCTCTACGGCCCCGGGGACAACTTCGACCTCGAGGACTCGCACGTGATCGCCGCGATGGTCCACAAGTATGTGCTCGCCGCCGAGCGCGGCGATCCGGAGGTCGTCCTCTGGGGAACCGGGAAGCCATCGCGCGAGTTCCTCTACGTGGACGACGCGGCGCGCGCACTGGTGCTTTGCGCCGAGAGGCTCGAGGTCTCCGACCCGGTGAACATCGGCACGGGCAAGGAAACGAGCATTCGCGAGCTGGCCGAGACGATCGAGCAGCTGACCGGCTTCGACGGGAAGACCGTCTGGGACCCTTCGCGCCCCGACGGCCAGCCGAAGCGCTACCTCGACACCAGCCGGGCGCGTGAGCTGATCGGCTTCGAGGCCGAGACGCCGCTGAGCGAGGGGCTCGGCCGGACCATCGAGTCCTTTCGCTCCGCGAATTACGCAATTTCGCCGTAGAGGACATCCGCACCTCCGGCGAGATCGCCGCCGGATTCGGATGCTCAAGGGGAGAGCGAAAGTCGCATTGCTGGCTGCGGTCGCCTGCCTCGGCACGGCCATCATCTGCCCAGGGCAGGCTGGGGCGTACACCCTGCCGGAGCCGAACTGGCCTGCTCTCCTTCCCGCGAATCCGTACACGCCGGCCGGCACGCTGTCGCCCGGCTGGGACGTCTGCAAGAACGGCGCCCCGTCGTGCCCGAACAAGGTGATCGACGAGATGACCGATCGCTGGCAGCCCCTCGACGCGAGCTGCAGCCACAGCGCGCTCTTCGCGCTCACCTACCTGCGCACCACCCAGGAGTTCGCGCGCACGGTCCAGAACGACCCGGGCACGTTCACCGATGACCCCTGGATCCGCCACGAGGACGCAATCTTCGCCCAGTACTACTTCAACGCCTGGGACAGCTACCACGCCGGCCGCTCGGTCCCGCTCGCCTGGAAGATCGCGTTCGACAACGCGAACAACCCCAACATCGAGGGGATGGGCGATCTGCTGCTCGGTATGAACGCGCACATCAACCGCGATCTTCCCTACACGCTGGCCGCGGTGGGCCTGCTGCACCCTGATGGCAGCACACGCAAGCCCGATCACGATGCGGTCAATCAGTTCCTCGACCGCGTGATCGATCCGCTCCAGGTCGAGCTGGCCCAGCGCTACGACCCGATCTTCACCGTGGCCCGGGACCTCTCGCCGTTCGAGGAGGTCGGCGCACTGCAGGGCATCCGCGCTCTGCGCGAGAACGCCTGGAGGAACGCGGAGGATCTGATCGCGGCCCGCAACAACCCACTTCAGCTCGCGCTGGTCGAACAGAACATCGAGACGCAGGCGGCGGCGTTCGCTCTCGACATCGTCGCGGCGAGCACGGTGCCGGCCTACGCTGCGATTCGCGACCCGTACTGCGCAGCGGCTCACTAGCTTTCACGGCCGTTGGCCGAGAAGCTCCACGACCTAGCGTCGAAGATAACGTCCTGCACGCGGTGCCCGCGCCTGGTCGAGTGGCGTGAGCGGAGCGCGGCGGATCCGCCGCGGCGATACCGCGGCGACGAGTACTGGGCGCGCCCATTGGCGGGCTTCGGCGATCCGCGGGCGGGGATCGCGATCGTCGGATTGGCGCCGGCGGCGCACGGGGGCAACCGGACGGGGCGGATCTTCACTGGGGACCGGTCGGGCGACTGGCTGTTCGCCGCGCTCCACCGCGCGGGGCTCGCGAATCAGCGGGAGTCGGTGAGCCGCGACGACGGGCTGCGGCTGCGGGGCGCGTACGTCACGGCGGTGAACCGCTGCCCGCCCCCGCAGAATCGCCCGACCACCGAGGAGCGTGACAACTGCCTGCCGTATCTGGTCAGGGAGCTGCGGTTGTTGCGGTCCGCGCGGGTGATCGTGCCGCTCGGGTCCTATGCGTGGACCGGGTCCCTGCTGGCGCTGGCTGAGCTGGGGGCGGAGGTGCCGCGGCCGCGGCCGCGATTCGGACACGGGGCCGAGGCCCGGATCGGGGAGTGGTCGCTGGTCGGCTGCTTCCACCCGAGCCAGCAGAACACGTTCACGGGAAGGCTGACCGAGCCGATGCTGGACGAGGTGTTCGCGCGCGCGAGGGAGTACGCGGAAAACAAGGGGTCAGACCCCTCCGGGGTCTGACCCCAGGGATACTTGGGCCGTGTTCCAGCTCAATCTGCCGAACGCGCTGACGCTGATCCGGATCCTGTTGGTGCCGGTGGTGGTCGTCGCGCTGCTCGACGAGACGCCGAATGGGGACGCGATCGCGGCGGGGGTATTCGCGTTGGCGGCGCTCACCGACACGCTCGACGGGTACATCGCGCGGTCACGGGGCGCCATCACGACCTTCGGCAAGCTGATGGATCCGATCGCGGACAAGTTGCTGATCGCGGCGTCGCTGATCGCGCTCGTCTCGCTCGATCGACTGGCGGCCTGGATCGCGATGGTGATCATCGCGCGGGAGTTCGCCGTCACCGGGCTGCGAATGGTGGCGGCCGAGCAGGGGGTGGTGATCCAGGCGAGCTGGATGGGGAAGGTGAAGACGATGCTGCAGGTTGCGGCGATCATCTGCCTGATCGCGGTGGATCCGGCGCCGCTCGGGGTCAACCTGCTGGTCTACGCGGCGGTTGCGGCCACCGTGATCAGCGGGGTGGATTACTTCTTCGGCTTCAAGCGGATGATCGAGACCTCGCGCACGACGAAGAAGCACCCGGCCTAGGCGGCCGGTGCCTCAAGCCACTCGCGCATCGTCGTGTGATGGTGCGAGTGGTCGCCGCTCTCCAGCTCGCCGACGATCTCGGCGAGGTGGCCGTAGCGCTCGGCGACGACGTTGTGGCGGTGGATGGTCTCGAGGTTCTCCTGGCGGGCGTGGACGAAGGCGCCGTCGCGGAGCTCGGGGAAGGTCTCGGTCACCTGGCGGATCATCTCGCGAACGCAGTCCTCGACGAATCGGGGGTTCGCGTGGGCCTTCTCGACGACGGCGCGCTCGTCCGCTCGCTTCATCAGCTCGTAGATCTCGCTCGACATTGAGCTCTCGACGATGCGGAGGAGCCGGCGGGCGTCGATGTCCACGCCGGAGTCCTCCGGAGTGCCGACGTAGAGGGTGCCGATGCCGCGCTGGTTGTGGGTCGCCAGGGGGACGGCGCCGACGATGCGGTCGATCTCGTCGGCGCTGAAGCCCTCGTCGACGAGCTTCTCGCGCGCGCCGTCCTCGACCAGGCCCTGGGCGCAGGGGCAGGCGGTCATGCCCTGGGCCTCGACGCCGATCAGGGTGCGGGTGCCGCGGTCGGAGGCGACCGCGGTGCCGAAGAGGGTGTAGAGCTCCTGAGTGGGGAGACCGGAGACCGGGGCCGGGACGGTCTCGGGATAGCGGGCCGCGATCTTCACCTCGGCGCGGATGCCGCCCTGGCGCTCACGCACCTGCTCGGCGATGTGGGCCGCGAGGCCCTCGGCCCGGAGGGCCTCGCCGAGGACGACCGTGTCGATGGCCTCGTTGACGACCTCCTCGAAGCGGGACATGTGGACGCCGGCCTGCTCGGGGTTGAGGTCGACGAAGCACTCGAGGTCGGCGTGATACAGGGATTCGTCGCCGGGGTCGGCTGATCGCTTCGCCATATCACGGGTGGCCCCTCGCTCCGCTCGGGTCCCCCTCGCACATACGCGGATGATCTTCTCGACGCCGACGACGCCAACGCGGGAGAGGCTGACGCGGGTGGTGGGGGCCTCGGCCTGGGCGTCGCGGGTCGGGGGCGTGACGGTCTGGATCGAGTCGGCCATCGATAGAAGTATGGCGGCCCGTCGGTTCGGGCTCTGGAAATTGCCTGAAAAGTGGGTCAAATAGCGGCCCTGCCCGTCCCTATACTCCCGCTCGCTTTTTGGGCTCGGGTCTCTTTTAGGGGAGAGGACCGGGCAGTCCGGGAGTTTTCTCCGGGAGGAGGAGAGAGATGGCGTCAGTGCGCC
>CAWDAL010000002.1:0-38590 GCA_963800285.1 uncultured Solirubrobacterales bacterium | reverse complement strand
CAGTCATGAGCACGGAGCCGAAGTCACCCAGCACGGCCGAGGTGATCGACGAGGTCTCGAAGTGGGGTGTGGGCGCCGGGATCCTCGCCGTCGCGGTGGCGCGGATGGGAGCGGCAGTGCGGGCAGATGCCGCCGAAGCCCGCGACCCGGCGCCGCGACATCTGCTTGAACCGCCCGCCGCAGCAGGGGCACTCGCGGCCCTCGCCGCGGAGCAGCCTGGCGCTCGGACGGCCGTTGAGATCGGCGGCGGCGTAGAGCGCGCGGGCGAGCCGGTGGTGGCGGAGGACCCACTCGATCGCCTCGGCCAGGGCGACCGCCATCCGCAAGCGCATCGTCGGCCCCTCGAACACCGGGCCGGCGTCGCGAGGCTCAGCCACGCGCGCCGATCCTCCGCAGCAGCTGCACCACGCCGCGCGGCTCCGGGTGCGGCCAGGACGAGATCCGCGGCAGGATCGCGCGCCGTGCCCCCTCGTAGCCGCGCATGATCCCGCGCTGCAGCGGGTTCCGGGCCCAGCGCAGGCGGATCTCCATCGCCTCGTTGAGCTGCACCCAGACGTCCGTGGTCGTCTTGCTCGTCGGGTGGTAGCGGAAGTTGAGGACCGGCTCCTCGATTCGCTCGACCCGGACTCCACGCAGCAGGCGCAGATAGAAGTCGTAGTCGGCCGCGTCGACGTAGGACTCGTTCAGGGACGGCGCCTGGGACAGCAGCTCGCGCCGCCAGATGATCGTCGGGGTGGTGACGAACTGGCCGAAGTACAGGTAGCGGCACCAGCTGAACTTCGGCGGCACCAGGGCGCGGAAGATCTCGCCGTGCTCGTCGACGTAGTTGACGCCGCCGAAGATCGCGCCCAGGCCGGGATCGCGCTCGAAGCGCTCGAGCGCCCGGTCCACCGCCCCGGGGATGTAGGCGTCGTCGGCGTTCACCCAGGCGAGCAGGTCGCCCCGCGCCATCCGTAGCCCCTTGTTGACGGCCTCGTCGGCCTGAAGCGGGAGGTGACGGAGCTGATCTCCCCCGAGGCCCGCAGCAACGTCCGCTCGACCGAGACGCCGCGGCGGCTCGGTCGAGCGGGACGACGACGCGCTCGACGAGGTTCGACGGATCCACGAGGAGGCCATGGAGGGGTATTCGACCCCACCGAAGTCGCGCAGCTTCTTCGACGCGATCCCGAGCCAGCTCCGGCCGGGCGAGGACTTCGACACCTGGGTGGCGCGGATTGCCGATGAGCTGGCCGCCGCCCTGCTGGTGATTCGCTTCAACGGGGTGAGCGAGTACTTCACGTCGGGAACCCTGACGGGGTTTTCGGCCATACGACCCTCATCCGGCGCTGGTCTTCGCCGCGTTGGTGCATGAGACGCGAAACGGCGCGCGCATCTGGAACTGGGGCGGGACGCGCGACGGCATGGAGGGTGTTCGTCACTTCCAGGGTAAATGGGGCTCGCGGGCCGGCCGCTACCGCTACTTCGTGCAAGTCAACGACGCCGCCCTGCGAGAAGCGTCTCCCGACGAGCTGGTGTCCCGCTTCCCTGGCTTCTACGTCATGCCGTTCGGCGCTCTGCGCTCGCGCGTGGCTTGAGCCAGATCGGGGATGATGCGCGCAATGGAGGCAGCTGCGACACGTCAACGCCGTGCCGAGGACCTGCGCGTCTCGGTCATCATCCCGGTCTTCAATGCGGAGGGCTCGCTGGGCGAGCTCAGCGAGCGGGTCGTCTCGACGATGGAGTCCGTCGCAGGGCTCGAATCCTGGGAGCTCATCCTGGTCAACGACGGGAGCGCGGATGCCAGCTGGGAACAGGTGGTGAAGGTGAGCGGCAGGCATCCCGAGATCCGCGGCATCGACCTCACCCGCAACTGGGGGCAGCACAACGCACTGCTCGCCGGGCTCCACGCGGCCCGCTATCGGGTGATCATCACCCTCGATGACGATCTGCAGAACCCGCCGGAGGAGATCCCCAAGCTGATCGAGGCGCTCGGCCCCGAGCTCGACGTGGTCTACGGGGTTCCGGTCGAGGTCCGGCAGCCCGCGTATCGCCGCATGGGATCTGCCGCCGTCAGAGCGGCCATCAGGGCGCTGACGCGCCGAGGAGAGGTCTCACTGGCGACCGGCTTCCGGGCGCTTCGTCGCGATCTCGCCGAGCAGCTGCCGGAGACCAGCGGCCGCCGTGTCGCCCTCGATGGTCTGCTGAGGAAGCTCACCATCCGCTTCGGCGCGGTCACCGTCGACCATCAGCCGCGCCGCGTCGGCCGCTCGAACTACGGCCTGGCGAGGCTCGCGCGCCTGGCTGTCACCGAGTTGGCGACCGACCTGCCGGGTGGGAGCGCCCGGCGTGTCCCGAGCTACGGGATCAGAGAGGTCACGGAGCCTGGCCTGAGCGAAGATGGCCGGGGTTAGCGAGGCTACGTCCATCTCGTCATGCGAGCTGCTCGATTGGGACAGCGAGCATTTCGGTTTTCCGATTGCGCAGGTCACAGGGGACGCGTTCACACGGATGGGTCCGGAAGCCGTCGACGCCTGGTGCCGCGATCGCGCGATCCGCTGTCTCTACCTCTCCGCGGATGTCGGTGACGCGGAGACCGCGCGCGCGGCGGCACTCCATGGGTTTCGCATCGTCGACGTCCGCCTCGCCATGCGGCGGCCGTACGCGGGCCTGCTCGAGCTGCAGACGGGACCGGAGATCAGCGCTCGCGAGGCGACGGAAACCGACCTCGGTTTCGCCCGAAGGCTGGCGGCACGAAGCCATCGCACGAGCCGTTTCTACTTCGACGGCAACTTTCCGCGCGATCGCTGCGATGCTCTCTACCAAGCCTGGGTCGAGCGCGCGAGCCGAGATCCGGATCGGCGCCTGCTGATCGGTGTGGTGGACGCCGAACCGGTGGGCTACATGAGCTGTGGACCCCTCGGTCCAAGTCGCGAGGGGCACGGTGAGCTGGTGGCCATCGAGGAGCGGTATCGCGGCCAGGGCATCGGCCGGGCCCTGCATTTCGCCGAGTACCGGGATTACGCGGCGCGCGGTGCTCTCACCCAGCTGGGGGTGATCAGCCTGCGCAACGTGGTGAACATCCGGCTTCACGAGCAGCTCGGATTCCTCACGGACAACGTCGAGGTCTGGTTTCACAAGTGGTACGGCGGAGCTGAGGAGGGGCCGGGGTGCCGGTGAGGTCGGCCGCATGTGAGCTGCTCGACTGGGACAGCGACTTCTTCGGCGTCCCGGTTGCCCGGGCCAACGTGCGGGCGCTCGACCGCGATTCTGCGGCCGAGATCGACAGGTGGTGCATGGAGCGCGGCGTCCGGTGTCTCTACCTGCTGCTCGATGCGGACGATGAGGACTCGGCGGCCGCAGCCGACGCCGATGGATACCGCCCGGTGGACGTCAGGCTGACACTCCGCCACGACCTCGATCCCGTCCCCGAGCCCGACCCGGAGGCTCCGATCCGAGAGGCGGAGCCGCGGGATCTCGAGGCCCTGACCGCCCTCGCGGCCCGGAGCCATCGTGACAGCCGCTTCTACCACGACGGTGGCTTTCCCCGGGAGCGCTGCGACGCCCTCTACTCGACCTGGATCGCCGACGCCGTCCGGGACCCGGATCGCTGGGTGGGCGTCCGCGAGGTGGCCGCAAAGGCGGTTGGCTACGAGGTGGTCAGGCCTCCCGACGAGGAGCGGATCGCGGTGATGGAGATCCTCGCCGTGGACGATTCGCACCGGCGCGAGGGCATCGGGCGGAACCTCCTCGCGGCGGGCCTGCGCTGGGGGCGGTCGGAGGGAGCGATCGCGGTGGAGACCGCGACGCAGGAGCGCAACCGCGTCTCTTTCGAGACCCATCTCGCCCTCGGGTTCTCCTGCACGAGGCGCGAGGCCTGGCACCACAAGTGGTACGGCTGATGAGCGCCCACCGCCTGCGCACCGGGATCCCCTTCAATCGCCCGACCCTGGCCGGCGACGAGCTCGACTACGTCGCCGAGGCGGTCGAATCCGGGCGGCTGTCCGGCACGGCCGCCGGTACCGGCACATCTACCGCTAGCTGCGCGCCAAGCACTGGGAGCTCTTCGCCCGCCGCCCCGAGTTCGCCAAGCAGACGCCGCTCGGCCCGCTCCACCGTCTCGTCTACCGGACCTACTTCGCCTGGCGCCCCGTCCCGGCCAAGCTCGAGAAGGCCCTCTACCGCAACGTCGTCTTCCGGAGGCGAGCCGCCGCGCGGTAGTCACAGAAGGGCCCTCCATTTCGTCCCTTCAGTGAGAGCGACGAAAGGAGCCGTCATGAATGCCGACCCGAGGTCACCCAGCACCGCGGAGGTGATCGACGAGGTCTCGAAGTGGGGTGTGGGCGCCGGGATCGTCGCGGTCGCGCTCGCTCCGCTCGCGATCCCGATCGTGGTCCTCACCCTCGCCACCCTGGTCCTGCTGCTGGTGCCTGCGATCCCGCTCGCGCTGATCGCCGGGCTCGTCTACCTGCCCGTCCGGGCCGTTCGCCGACTGCGGGCGCGCCGCACGGCGCTACCCGGCGGTGCGGCAGAGGAAGAGGTGCTCATCGGGGTCGAGCTCGCACCGGCTCACCACCGCCTCGTCGAATAGCTCCGCTGGCGTCCGGTCCTCGACCTCGAAGCCGGCCTCCCGGAGGCGGGCGGCCAGATCCGCGCCGTAGATGCGGACGTGATCCTGCTGTCCGAAGGCGACCATCCGGCCGAGCGGGGAGGTGACCCGGGAATCCTCGTAGGTGGTGACCGCCGGCCGATACGGCGTCAGCACCAGGGTCAGACCGCCGGGAACCAGAACCCGGTGGAGCTCCGACATCGCAGCTCGGTCATCGGGGACGTGCTCGAGCACGTGGCTGCAGAGGATCAGGTCGAAGGAGCCGTCCGGAAGGTCCATCCGCGTGATGTCGAGCGCGAGGTCCGCGGGGGCGTAGAGGTCGGCGGTCGTCCGCTCGATCTCGGGCAGCCGGGCGAAGACGGGATCGAACAGGGGCTCGGGGGCGAAGTGGAGTAGCCGCCGCCCGGGCAGCTGGCCCCGGGCGAGCAGCAGGGCGATCGCGCGATGGCGCGGGTGGGAGCGGCAGCGCGGGCAGATGCCGCCGAAGCCGGCGAGCCTGCGCTGTGACATCCGCTTGAAGCGACCGCCGCAGCAGGGGCACTCGCGGCCCTCGCCGCGAAGGAGCCGCGCGCTGATCCGGCCGTTCAGCTCCGCGGCGCCGTACATCACGCGAGCGAGGCGGTGGTGGCGCAGGACCCACTCGATCCCCTCGGCCAGCCAGACGGCGATCCGCAGCCGCAGCGAGGGACCTTCGAAGACCGGGCCCCCTCCGGAGGCGTCAGCCACGCGCGCCGATCTTCCGCAGCAGCTTGACGACGCCGCGCGGTTCCGGATGCGGCCAGGATGAGATCCGCGGCAGGATCGCCCGGCGCGCCCCCTCGTAGGCGCGCATGATTCCCCGCTGCACCGGGTTACCGGCCCACTTCAGGCGGATCGCCTTCGCCTCGTTGAGCTGGACCCAGACGTCGGTGGTCGTCTTGCTGGTCGGGTGGTAGCGGAAGTTGAGGACCGGCTCGTCGATCCTCTCGACGCGGGCCCCACGCAGCAGCCGGAGATAGAAGTCGTAGTCGGCGGCGTCGACGTAGGACTCGTCGAGCGACGGCGCCCGCTCCATCAGCTCTCGGCGCCAGATGATCGTCGGAGTGGTCACGAACTGGCCGAAGTAGAGGTAGCGGCGCCAGCTGAACTTCGGCGGCACCAGGGTCCGGAAGATCTCACCGTGCTCGTCGACGTAGTTGACCGCGCCGAAGATCGCGCCGAGCCCGGGATCGCGGTCGAAGCGCTCGAGCGCCCGGTCGACCGCAGCGGGGATGTAGGCGTCGTCCGCGTTCACCCAGGCGAGCAGGTCGCCCCGCGCCATCGCGAGACCCTTGTTGACGGCGTTGGTCTGTCCCGAGTCCGGCTCGGAGATCCAGCTCAGCTGCGGATCCTCGCGCGCCTCCAGCAGCTCGACCGTCCCATCGCTCGAGCTCCCGTCGACGACGATGTGCTCGTGGGGGGTGCGCAGGGCCGCCACGCTGTCCAGCGTCTCCGGCAGGTAGCGGGCCATGTTGTAGGTGGGTGTGACTATGGAGAGCATCGGGGCGGCCGCAGGTTAGCCGCCACCGAGATGGCATCATTCCCGGCCCCATGGAGGTGCTGCCGACACGGCTCGAGGGGCCGATCCTGCTGCAACCGAAGGTCTTTCGCGATGAGCGAGGCTTCTTCCACGAGACCTACCGCCGCAACGCCTTCGAGGAGCTAGGCATCGCGGACGAATGGGTCCAGGACAACCACTCGCGATCAGGGCGGGGGATCGTCCGGGGGATGCACTTCCAGCCCGGAATGGCCAAGCACGTCCGCTCCGGCCGCGGCGAGATCGTCGACGTGCTCGTGGACATCCGGCGGGGCTCCCCGACCTTCGGGGAGTGGGAGGCCTTCACCCTGAACGACGAGAACCTCCGCCAGCTCTATTGCCCGAACGGTTTCGCGCACGGGTTCTGCGTCACGAGCGAGACAGCGGACGTGATCTACATGTGCTCTGACTATTACGACCCCTCGACCGAGGCCGGCATCTCCTACCGGGATCCCGACATCGGGATCGAGTGGCCGGACCTGGAGCTGACTCCATCCGAGAGGGACGCAGCGGCGCCGCTCCTCAGGGATGTGGAGAGTCAGCTCCCCTTCGCCTACGAGGGCTAGAGCCGTTCGCCTGCTCGCCGCGGCTGCGCAGCCCCGGCCGCAGGCGGCCGATGTGCCGTGAGCCCGGGTCTGTGCCGGGCCGCAGGTAGTCCCCGCGGCTCATGTACCGCTCGAGGAACACATAGAGCACGATGAACAGGTAGCGGCTGCCCATCTCGCGCAGGTCGAGCTTCGAGGTGCCCTCGCTCCGTCCGTGCCACGAGATCGGGACGACGCCGTAGCTGTGCCCACGGACGATCGCCTTCAGGGGCATCTCCACCGTCAGGTTGAACTGATTGGCCAGCAGCGGCTGGATGGTCTCGATCACCTCGCGCCGGTAGGCCTTGAAGGCGTTGGTGGTGTCGTCATAGCCGTGGCGAAACAGCGCCCGGATTCCCCAGTTGAAGAGCCGGTTGAGGATCAGCTTGAAGCCCGGATAGTCCCTGACCCGGCCGCGGCCTCCCATGAACCGCGACCCGAAGGCGCAGTCGAAGCCATCCTCGAGGAGCTGGTGGTAGCGGACGAGGTCCGCGGGGTCATCGGATCCGTCGGCCATCATGATCGCGACCGAGTCGCCCTTGAAGAGGTCGAGTCCGGCCCGCACCGTGAGCCCGAAGCCGCGGCTGTAGTGAGAGCGGTGGCAGCGGACCCGATCGTTCGACTCGGCGATCTGTTCCACCACCGCGCTGGTGCCGTCGACGCTCGCGTCGTCGATGACCAGGATCTCGTGATCGATTCCGGCCTCTGAGAGCGCCTCAGTCGTGCTCCGCACGCAGGCGGCGATCGAGCCGGCCTCGTTTCGGGCTGGGATCACGACCGAGAGCTTCATACCGGTGTGCTCGTCCAGCGCGCGGCGTTCGAGTCGTGGATCTGCTGGAGGATCGACTCGATCCCCTGGGTCAGCTTCCAGCCGGGGTAGTCGCGGCGGAACTCCTCCAGGTCGCTGATCCACCAGCGGTGATCGCCGATCCGAGCGTCGGGGCTGAGCTCCCAGTCGAGCTCGCGGCCGGCGATCCGCTCGCAGGCCTCGATCGCCTCGAGCATCGAGCAGTTCGACTCGCGGCCTCCGCCCATGTTGTAGACCGCGGCCGCCCGCGGGGATCGATGGAACTCGAGAAACGCCTCGGCCAGGTCCGAGGCGGCGATGTTGTCCCTCACCTGCTTGCCCTCGTAGCCGAAGACCGTATAGCGGGTCCCGGTGACCACGCACTTCATCAGGTAGGCGAGGAAGCCGTGAAGGCGCGCCCCGGCATGGGAGGGGCCCGTGATGCAGCCGCAGCGTAGGCAGACCGTCGGCATTTCGAAGTAGCGCCCGTACTCCTGGACGAGCAGGTCGGCCGCGGCCTTGGACACTCCGAACAGGGAGTGGGTGGAGCGGTCGATCGACATCGTCGTGTCGATTCCGCGGTAATAGGGGTGGTCCTCGGGCAGCTCCAGGCGGGTCTCCAGGTCGGTGAGCGGGAGGGAGTTGGGGGTGTCGCCGTAGACCTTGTTGGTCGACATGAAGACGAAGGTCGCCTCCGGCTTCACTTCGCGTGTCGCCTCCAGGAGGTTGAGCGTGCCGGTCGCGTTGACGCCGAAGTCGGTGTGCGGCTCGCGCGCCGCCCAGTCGTGAGACGGCTGCGCGGCGGCGTGGATCACCAGCTCGAGAGCGGAGGCGTTCCCCTGGAAGGCCTTCATCACCGCGTCACGATCCCGGATGTCCGCGTCGATCCCCTTGAACTCCGGATAGGCCCGGACGAGCTCGTCGGTCACGTGCGCGGTCGACGCATCCGGCCCGAAGAAGCGCGCCCGCATGTCGTTCTCCAGCCCGATCACGTCCCAGCCGCTCTCCACGAGGCGCCGGACCGAGTCCGATCCGACCAGGCCGCCGGAGCCGGTCACGATCGCAAGCGCCATTCAGCTCACCCTCGCCGCCGGGTCGAGTCCAAGAGCCTGCGTAAGGCTGGACTCGTTCTCGGTGGTCCAGCGATGGGTGTCGGTCAGCACTCGTCGCGGGTCCCGGCTCGGGCGCCAGCCGGTTCGCCCGAATAGCCGCGCGCAGTCGGCGAGGAAGATCGGGACGTCGCCCGGGCGGGTCTCGGGCACCCTGCCGATCGGGACCTCGTTTCCCGTCAGCTCGCGGCAGATCTCGGTCGTCTCGACGAGCGAGAGGCTGTGGTCCCGTCCGCCTCCGACGTTGCCCACGAAGCCGGCCCAGTCATCGGGATCCGACAGCTGCTCGTCGATCAGGTCCGTGAGGTCGTCGACGTGCAGGAGGTCGCGAACCTGCTTGCCGACGCCGCCGAAGCCGATGTAGCTGAGCGGCAGGCCGAAGTGGTGGTGGAAGAGCCAGAAGGCGAAGACCCCCTGGTCGACCTTGCCCATCTGCCAGGGGCCGGCGATCACGCCGCAGCGGTCGACGACCGCCCGCAGGCCGAACCCGTCCGCGTATTCCTGGATGAGCAGCTCCGCGGCGAGCTTGGTCGCGCCGTAGAGGGTGCGCGCGCCCTCGAGCGGGAAGTTCTCGGAGATCCCGGCGGCCGAGGCGCCGGACACCCCCTGCTCGTCGGAGAGCTCGAAGCGCGACGGGCCCTCGTCGTAGGCGAGATCGCGCTGGGGCTGAACCGGATAGACGCGGCTGGTCGAGAGGAAGACCAGCTGGGCGTCGTCGCGGCGCGCGAGCTCCAGGCAGTTGTAGGCGCCGGTCAGGTTCGTGTGGACGGTGTACGCGGTCTCGCCGTCGCTGCCGGCCAGGGCCGAGGGCTCTGCGGAGCACTCGATCAGGGCGTCGACCGGCTCGATTCGCATCAGCTCCTCGAGTTCGCGCACATCTCCCTTCACGAAGCGGACCCCGGCGCTCTCCAGCCGCGGCACATTGAGCTCCGACCCGCGCCTATGCAGGTTGTCGTAGGCGACGAGCTCCCAGCCGGGATGGCGGGCCCGCAGCGAGACGCCGAGGCTGGCGCCAACGAAGCCCGCGCCGCCTGTGATCAGGACGCGCATCTTGCGCGCGAGGTTAACCCCTGGCCACGGCGGGTCCTGACCCGTCTTCTGCGACCATTCCGCGCCGAGCCATGAATCGATCCAGCGACAAGCGCGCACTGATCACCGGCATCTCTGGCCAGGACGGGTCGTACCTCGCGGAGCTGCTGCTCGAGAAGGGCTACGAGGTGCACGGCATCATCCGGCGCTCCTCGAGCTTCAACACCCACCGGATCGATCACCTCTACCACGACCCCCACGAGCAGGGCGTCAGGCTTTTCACCCACTACGGCGACCTGACCGACTCGAGCGCACTGGTCAAGCTCCTCTACGAGCTCCAGCCCGACGAGATCTACCACCTGGGTGCGCAGAGCCACGTCCGCGTCTCCTTCGACATCCCGGAGTACACCTTCGACGTCACGGGAGCAGGCACCGTTCGGCTGCTCGAGGCGGTGCGCGAGACTGGCGTCAACCCGCGCTTCTATCAGGCGTCCTCCTCCGAGATGTTCGGCGCGGCCCCCCCGCCGCAGAACGAGTCGACGCCTTTTCATCCCCGCAGCCCCTACGGCGTTGCCAAGGTGGCCTCCTACTGGGCGGCGGTCAACTACCGCGAGGCGTACGACATGTTCGCCGTCAACGGGATCCTCTTCAACCACGAGTCCCCGCGCCGCGGCGAGACCTTCGTCACCCGCAAGATCACCAGGGCGGTCGCCAGGATCAAGGCCGGCCTGCAGGAGAAGCTCTTCCTCGGCAACCTCGACGCCCAGCGCGACTGGGGGTACGCGAAGGAGTACGTCGAGGCGATGTGGCTGATGCTTCAGGCCGACGAGCCCGACGACTTCGTGATCGCCACCGGTGAGACGCACACGGTCCGCGACGCTGTCGAGATCGCCTTCGCCCACGCCGGGCTGAGCGCCGACGATCACATCGAGATCGACCCGAAGTACTACCGGCCCTCCGAGGTCGACCTGCTGCTCGGTGACGCCTCCAAGGCGAAGCAGGCGCTCGGCTGGGAGCCCAAGGTCCGCTTCAAGGAGCTGGTCGAGCTGATGGTCGACGCGGACGTCGCCGAGCTCGAGGAGCAGATGGCGGGCAAGGTGACCCGCTACAGCCACGAGGGCGCCTAGGTATCGCCAGGCCGCGGGGTACGGTCGATCGCCCGATGAAGATCGCGATCGTCTACGACTGCCTCTTCCCCAACACGCTCGGTGGGGCGGAGCGCTGGTACCGGAACCTGGCCGGAAGGCTTGATCGCACCCACTCGGTCACCTTCATCACGCGGCGACAGTGGGGCGAGGAGGGCCCGGAGACGCCGTTCGAGACGATCGCGGTGTCCCCTGGCGGCGGGCTCTACACGACCTCGGGCCGCCGGCGGATCTGGCCTCCGATTCGCTTCGGCGCGGGCGTCTTCTGGCACCTGCTTCGCTACGGCCGCAGCTACGACGCCGTGCACAGCGCCTCGTTCCCGTTCTTCTCGCTGCTGGCGGCGGCCCTGGCGCTGAGGCTCACCCGGGCCAGGGCGCCGCTGGTCGTCGACTGGTGGGAGCTCTGGGGCCTCGACTACTGGCGCTCCTACCTCGGCCCGGTCGGCGGCCGAGCCGGCGCCGCGATCCAGAGCCTCTGCACGCGCCTCCCCGATCGGAGCTTCGTCTTCTCCCGCCTCGTCGAGGCCAGGCTCACCGCGCAGCGCCCCGGGGCCGAGGTCAAGCGCCTGACGGGCGCCCACTCCGAGGAGACGGAGCCTTCCCCGGCGGGCGCGGTGACGGAGCCGGCCGATCCGCCGCTGGTCGTGTCGGCGGGGCGCCACATCCCGGAGAAGCGCGTCCGGTCCATCCCGCCGGCGATCGCCGCGGCGCGCGAGCAGATTCCCAGGCTGCGCTGCCAGATCTTCGGGGACGGCCCGGACCGGGAGGCGACCGAGGCGCGGATTCGCGAGCTCGGCCTGGAGGGTGCGATCGACGTGCGCGGCCGGGTCGGCTCTGCCGAGGTGATGAGCGCGATCGAGCGGGCGTCCTGCCTGCTGCATCCGTCCCTCCGGGAGGGCTACGGGCTCGTGATCGTCGAGGCGTCGTCCGCCGGCACGCCTTCCGTCGTGGTCCGCGGACCCGAGAACGCGGCCTGCGAGCTGATCGAGGAGGGGGTGAACGGGTTCGTGGCCGACTCGGCGGAGCCCGCGGACCTCGCCGATGCGGTGGTCCGCGTCGTGCGGGGCGGAGCGGCGCTCCGGGAGAGCACGCTGCGGTGGTTCGCGCGGCATCGCGATCAGCTCTCCATCGAGAGCTCCCTGGCCGCGGTGGAGGCCTCCTACTCCGAGGCCTCCGCCGGCACCACCCCCGCCTGATCGCGCATCTGGCACGATTGCGCTTGAGTGCAGGCGATCTCAGCCGTATCCAAAGTAGCCGCGCCGAGACGAGCGGGGAACAGAGCCGGGATACAGTCCGTTTCGGTCGTCGTGCCTGTCTACAACGGCGCGGCTACCGTCGCCGCCCTGGTCTCCCGGTGCGTCGCCGTGCTCGGCGAGCTCGGCGTCGATCACGAGGTGATACTGGTCAACGACGGGAGCGAGGACGAGAGCTGGGAGCGGATTGAGGCCCTCGCCAGCGAGCATCCCCAGGTTCGAGGGATCGATCTGCTTCGCAACTCTGGCCAGCACGCCGCGCTGCTGGCTGGCATCCGGAGCGCCACCTTCGAGGTTGTCGTGACTCTCGACGACGACCTGCAGAACCCGCCCGAGGAGATGCCCAAGCTGCTTGCCGCCCTCGACGAGGACTGCGATGTCGTCTACGGCACTCCGGTCGACAAGGCGCACGGCCGGTTTCGCAACCTCGCCGGACGGGCGGTTGGCCGCGCGCTGCTTCGACTGGGCGGCACGTCGGCGCCCATGGTCAGCGCGTACCGCGCCTTTCGCAGTGATCTGCGACTCGCCTTCGCCGACTACCGCGGCCCGGAGGTGTCCATAGACGGCGTCCTGGCGTGGGGCACAACGCGCTTTCGGGCGGTGCCGGTCAGGCACGATGCCCGCGCGCACGGCGAGTCCAGCTACACGTTCCGGAAGCTGCTGGGCCACGCCCTGACGATGATCACCGCGTTCAGCACGAAGCCGCTGCGCTTCGCCACCTTGGTCGGATTCGCGGCGACCCTGTTCGGCTTCGGCACGCTCTGCTATGTGCTGATCCGCTACTTCAGCGACGGGGCAAGCGTCCCCGGGTTCGCTTTTCTCGCCTCGCTGGTCTCGATTCTGGCCGGCGCCCAGCTGTTTACGATCGGGGTAATTGGCGAGTACCTGGCCCATGTCCACACGCGGGTCATGGAGAGGCCCGTGTACACGGTCCGCGAGGAGGTGGGTGACCCGGGGCGGCGTCCCTGACTGATGCGCGACCAGCTCTGCGAGCAGCTCGCCTGGGACTCGAGCTTCTGGGGTGTGCCGATCGCGAAGGTGGTCGGCTCGCGCCTGGACGCGGGCAAAGCGGAGGCGGTCGACGCCTGGTGCGAGGCCAATGAGATCGTCTGCCTCTATCTGCTTGCCGATTCCCGAGACGCCGTGACGGGCCGCGTGGCCGCCGAGCACGGCTATCGCTTTGTCGATCTAAGGATGACACTGGTCAACTCGCCAGGGAGACGCCGGGGCGCTGGATCGACCTCGGCGTCCGCGATCCGGGAGGCCCAGGTGGAGGATGAGAGGGCCCTCAAGGCGATAGCGAGGAGCGCCCACACCGACAGCCGATTCTTCTTCGATTGGCGCTTCGACCGGGAGAGTTGTGCCGAGCTCTACGTCGCCTGGATGGACCGGGAGCTGTCCGATCCCGAGACGCTCGTGCTGGTCGCGGCCCGAAACGGGCGGCCGGCGGGTTACGTCAGCCTCGCCCGCGGCGTCGAGCCCGCGATTGGGTTGCTGGCCGTGGGAGAGGAGCACGCCGGGCAGGGAGTCGCCTCCGAGCTGGTGGCGGCCGCCGTCTCGAGCGTCGGAGCCGACCAGCCCGTCAGGGTGGTGACCCAGGCGCGAAACTCGGCCGCCGTTCGCGTGTACGAGCGCTGCGAGTTCGTCGCCGAGTCGACCGGCGTCTGGTACCACAAGTGGTTCCGCTGATGGCCCCTCCGCGCATCCCGTTCAACCGAGCCGCCGTGGCGGGAAAGGAGCTCGAGAACATCGAATCCGCGATCGCGGCGGGGCACCTGGCCGCCAACGGGCCGTTCACGGCCCGCTGCCGAGAGTGGCTTGAGGAGCAGACCGGCGCTAAGGCCGCCCTGCTGGTCCACTCCTGCACCGCCGCGCTGGAGATCGCGGCGATGCTCTCCGAGGTGGGTCCGGGCGACGAGGTGATCATGCCCTCGTACACCTTCGTCTCCACCGCCAACGCGTTCGCGCTCCGGGGGGCCGTTCCCGTGTTCGTGGACATCCGCCCGGACACGTTCAATCTCGACATCGGGCGCGTCGAGGAGGCGATCACCGAGCGGACCCGCTGCGTGGTCCCCGTCCACTACGGCGGCGTGGGCTGCGAGATGGAGGCGCTGCTCGACCTCGCGGGGGAGCGCAACCTGCACGTGATCGAGGACGCCGCCCAGGGATTGATGGCGAGCTACGGCGACCGAGCCCTCGGCAGCCTCGGCTCGCTGGCGACGATCAGCTTCCACGAGACGAAGAACGTGACCTGCGGCGAGGGCGGGGCGCTGCTCGTTAACGACCACTCGCTGCTGGCCCGCGCGGAGGTACTGCGCGAGAAGGGGACCGATCGCTCCCGCTTCGAGCGCGGCGAGGTGGACAAGTACACCTGGCGCGACCTCGGCTCCTCGTACGCGATGAGTGAGCTGAACGCCGCTTTCCTCTATGCGCAGCTCGAGGTGGCGAAGTCCTTCACGGAGCGCCGACTGGCGATCTGGGGTCGCTATCACGAGGCCTTCGAGGAGCTCGAGCGTCACGGAGATGCACGGCGACCTCGGGTGCCACCCGAGTGCGCCCACAACGGCCACCTCTACAGCCTGCTGCTCGAGGACCGCGAAACCCGGGACGCGCTGATTTCGCACCTGCGCGAGCTGGACATCGGGGCGGTTTTCCACTACGTACCCTTGCACGGCTCGCCCGCCGGGCGGCGCCTCGGTCGCGCCTCCGGCGAGCTGCCGATCACCGAGCAGGTCAGCGCGCGGCTCGTACGGCTCCCGCTCTGGCCCGACCTCGGCGAGCAGCAGGCTGAGGTGATCTCGGCTGTGGGCGACTTCTTCGGGGCCGCACGGGCGACGTGAAGGTCTGCCCCGAGTGCGCCCTCCAGTTCGAGGCCGAGTCGTGGAGGTGCCCTCGCTGCTCGACTGAGCCGCCGGTCCGGGACGGGGTGCGGCTGTTCGTCCCGGAGTCGCTCGAGGACCCGGGGACCTACGGCCGTGAAGCCTTCGAGGTAACCGCTCGAGCCGAGGAGGGCCACTACTGGTTCGAAGGCCGCAGGGAGCTGATCCTGTGGGCCCTCGCGCGATACTTCCCCGGGACTCGAAGCATGCTGGAGATCGGCTGTGGGACCGGCTTCGTACTCGAGGGGGTTCGCCGTGTGGCACCGGATCTCGAACTCGTCGGGACGGACCTCTACCCGGAGGGCCTTGGACACGCGCGCGCCCGGGTGCCGGCCGCGGACTTCTGCCAGCTGGACGCGGCCCGGATCCCCTACCGCGACGAGTTCGACGTCGTCGGCGCGTTTGACGTCCTCGAGCACATCGATGACGACGAGGCGGTGCTGGCGAGCATCGCCGGGGCGCTTCGACCCGGCGGCGGGCTGATCGCGACGGTCCCCCAGCATCCGCGCCTGTGGAGCGCCGCGGACGACTACGCCAGGCACCGCCGCCGTTACACGCGGTCCGAGCTGGTCGCCAAGACACGCCGGGCCGGCCTGAAGGTGGAGCGCCTAACGTCATTTATGGCGCTCCTCCTCCCCCTGATGGCGATTACCCGCCTGATCGAGCGGCGGTCGGGCTCCTATGACTTCGAGGACGAGCTGCAGATGGGTGCGACGGTCAACGGTCTCCTGACCGCGATCCTCCGCTTCGAGCGTGCCCTGATCCGCCGCGGGCTCTCCTTCCCCGCGGGTGGATCGCTACTGCTCGTCGCGCGCGCTGGGTAGCTCGATCACGTCGATCGCGGCGTTCGAGTAGACGCGCCTGCCCAGGCGGTAGACGCGGGGGTTCACCGCTCCGTCTTGCTTCGAGATGACCAGATGAGTGACGTCGTAGTCGTCCATCATCGTGCTGAGCGCCCGCCGGTCGCCGTGACGGAAGACCGCGTTCTCCAGTGCGGTGCGCTCGGGGAAGGGATCCACCCTGCCGGCGTATACGTCGTAGGGACCGGCCTCGTTCCCCTTGGTCGTGTACATCCACGCCTCGCGGAAGGTGCGCCGCTCGCTGAAGGCCGGGAAGTACTCGTCGATCGGGGCATCGCCTCGCGTATCGGGGGAAAGGTCGTTCGAGACGGAAAGCACGGCGTCAGCGGGCGTGTGCGCGCCGATCCAGCGCATCCCTGCGTACTCGGCCGGCCGCAGCCCGCCAGGCGCGGTGTTGTCATAGAGCGGCTCGCCGTGCTGGAGCCGGCGGATCGCCCCCGGGATCACGTCCAGCGGTGTGTCGAGGGTCGCCGTGAGTAGCAGTGCGAGCATGGCGAAGGCAGCGGCGTGCGCGCCGAAACGATCGGGAGCCCGGAGGGCGACCAGCACCACGGCTCCTCCGGCGAGCGCGAGTGGACCGTAGAGGAGGAGATCGGCCCTCACCGGATGGCTCGTCGAGATCCGGTCGACGAGCAGGGCGAGAACCACGACGGCGGAGAGCCAGGCCGCTCCCATGAGGGCCAACCTGACCCAGTCGAGATGCGGTCGCCGCCGCGGGTGCTCGAAATAGAGGATCAAGCCGCCGGCCGATAGCGGCAGGGCCGCGATCAGCCCGAAGAGCACGAAATAGAGCTGATCCAGGCCGTCGCTCTGAATGAAGAAGAAGGCGGGCAGGCCCGCGACCAGGAGGGATACGGAGAGCATCGCGGCGGGACCGACGGGCCCACGCCTCAAAGCCGACGGAATCCCTGCGAGGGGCGGGCCGAAGAACATCGCGACGCCCACCACCGTCGCGAGCACCCAGTAGGCGCTTTGGGCTGGAAGGCCCCCGGGCCATCCGGCGTGCAACCGATCCAGCGGCGGCATCCGCTTGATCGTGGACAGCGGGTCGAATCGGAGGTCGAGCGTTCCATGGGTGTAGAGGGTGAGGAGGTAGACGATCTGCACGACCAGGCACGCCCCCAGGACCCAGACCGCGGTGCGGTCGAGCGGGGCACGGCGCAGCCTGCCCCAGAGCAGGTACAGCAGCAACCCGCCGACCAGGATCGGCAGGATCGTGGACTTGGCGCCGCCCGCCCCGATCAGCAGGACCCCCAGTACGCCCCACAGGCCGGCGCGCGGAGCGGTGCCGAGCGGCAGGCGCGCGGCGACCCGCGGATCGAGCAGGGCGCAGACCACTACGAGGATCGGGATGAAGATGGCAAGCCCGAGCAGCTGGCTGGGGCTGTGGGCGAAGTGAAAAACGCCGAGGCCGGCGAAGGCGAGCCAATCCGAGATGCTCGCGTCGATCGCCCGGACCAGCACGAAGAGCGCCGCCGCCAGGGGCCCGGCCCACGCACGACCGACGATCGCCCTGCCGGCGAGGGCCATCTGCAGGACGACCAGCGCCGACAGGGGCACGAGGTAGAGGCGGAAGACCACCACCGGCAGATCGATCCCGGTCACCTGCGCGATCCCCGCCATGTGCAGATGAACGAAGTAGTGATATCCGAAGGGCTCGGCGGCCACCCCCGGGGACTCCACCGGCCAGTGGTGAAGGGCGTCCGCGGCCAGGGCGAGGTGGAAGGTGGTGTCATGCACGTAACCGACCAGCGGCGCCGTGCCCGGCAGGGGCAGTGCCCCGAAGTAGTCAATCCCGATGTACGCAAAGGCGAACAGGCAAAGCCCGGCCACGGTCCATCTGCCGCCGGGGGATAGCACGGGGCGGGCGGGCCCGGCTCGATGGGAATTCGCTTGGTGGGCCTGAATCGCGATTGCCGCGAGCGCCCCGACCACCAGCGGATAGATGTCGTAGAGCCCCCTGACGCCCAGCCCCGCGGTGAGGGCGAACGCCAGGATCCCGAGCGTCAGCCCGATCGGCGATGCGAGCGCCAGGCTCCAGGCCGGACTGCGCAGCCCCGGCATCAGCGCTCGCAGCACCAGGTAGCCAGGGAGCAGAACGAACCCGAGCTCGTACCCGATGAGGAGCGCCAGGTCGGCAAGCCCCACGCCACCGATCAGCCAGAGTGCGATCGCACCCGTCGCCACCACGGTGATCGGCAACGCGCGAACGCTCCCGCTCGCGAAGGTCCCTGCCCCGCGGGCTGTTCCCTGCACGGCCTCGATGCGCGCCACCCTAGTACGCCCTAGTAGACCCGTTCAGGCAGCAGCCCAACGTGTCGCGCCCAGTTGACGGCTCCCCGTCCCTTGGCGGCTGGCCTCGTTGGGCATCCCTCGCCGAGGCTGAGGCCACCTACTCGGAGGATCCCGCCGATCCCGCCCAGGCGCGCTCGTAGCTCTCGGCGGTCTCGCGCGCGGTGCGCTCCCAGGTGAACGTGCGAGCGCGCTCGCGCCCCTCGCTCGCGAGTCGCTCGCGCAGGCGGGCGTCCCCGAGCAGATCGGAGATGGCCCCGGCCATCGCGCCGACGTCGAGCGGGTCGAAGTACCGGACCGCGTCGCCGCCGACCTCGGGCAGAGGGCCGGCGTCCGAGGTGGCGACCGGAACGCCTCGCTGCATCGCCTCGAGCACCGGCAGCCCGAAGCCCTCCGCCAGCGAGGGGAAGGCGAAGCAGGCCGACGCCGCATAGAGGCCCTCGAGGTCCTCGTCGGAGACCCAGCCCAGGAAGCTGACTCGATCGGCGACGCCGAGCTCCGCCGCCCTTCGCCGGAGCTCGTCCTCGAAGGGCGTCTCATAGCCGGGGAGGAGGAGTCGGGGGGCCGGCTCGGCGTCGAGGCGGGCGAGCGCCTCGATCAGCCGGGCCAGGTTCTTGTGGGGGCGCCGGGCAGAGACCGAGAGGATCAGCGGCCCATCCGCCAGTCCCAGCCGGCGGCGAAGCTCCGGCTCGGACGTCGCCGGGCCGACCGGCCGGCCGCCGAGGTAGGTCACGTCGATGCGATCCGGCGGCACCGAGAGGCGATCGGAGATATCGGCGGCGGCCGCGTCGGAGATCGTGATCAGCCGATCGGCGCCGCGCGCGGCGAGGGGGACGATCACCCGCATGCCGAGCCGCATCGGGAGCGTGTGCGCCTCGGGATGGCTCGCGTAGATCAGGTCGAGGATCGTCACCACGCTGACGACACCCGGGCGCCGCGGGGCCGACGTGCCGGGGCTGTGGAGCAGATCGATCCCAGCTCTGCGGGCGAGGCGCGGAAGGCGGCGCTGCTCGGCCAGCACACGGCGGGCGCGGCCGCGGCCGCTGACGTCGACCTCGACCACCTCGGAGACGGCCAGGTCGGTGCCGGCGCCCTCGCGATTGACGAACGCGATCAGATCGAGGTCGGGCCGGGCCTGGGCGAGCTCGGGGATCAGGTGGCGCGCGTAGATCTCCGAGCCGCCGGTCTCGCCGGGGACCAGGAAGAGCAGGTTGAGGCCGACCCGGCGCAGCTCGCTCATCGGGAGGACCGCGGTCCGAGCCTGCGGGCGCGCGCATCGCGATAGCCCTCCCACACGGCGGCGAGCGCCGCGCGCCGGTTAGGCCCGCGCAGCGCGAACGCAGCGAAGCTCGCCAGAATCACTCCGCGGCGAAGCCAGGAGAGCGGCCGCGGCAGCGGCCGGTGGCGCTCGCAGACCACGACCATGTTCCGGGTCCCGTAGTAGCTGTTGTGGGTGGCGCCCGCGCTCGAGGCCCCGACCCGGTGCCAGGCGCGGGCACCCGGCACGAACAGGACCTCGTATCCGGCTTCGCGGGCGCGAAGAGACCAGTCGACGTCCTCGACGTAGGCGAACAGCTCCTCGTCCAGCAGCCCGATCTCCTCGATGGCATCGCGGGAGACCGCCATCAGCGCTCCGCTGGCGCGGTCGGTGGGCCGGATCCGCTCAAAGCGCGGCCCGTCGCGGCGCCCCTCGCCTCGATGACGCCCCGAGTAGCCGAGCCAGGCCAGAAAGCGCTGGCCCGCGTAGGAGATGCGATCGGGGCGGTCGGCGAAGTAGAGCTTCCCCGCCAGCATCCCCGCGCCTGGATGCGCCTCTGTCGCCTCGGCGAAGCCAGCGATTGCGTCCCGGGCGACGACGGCGTCGTTGTTGACCAGCACCACCCAGCGAGCCCCCTGATCGAGCGCCCACCGGATCCCCGCGTTGCAGCCGCCGGCGAAGCCCAGGTTTCGCCCGTTCTCGATCAGATGCGTGTCGGGATGGCGCTCGCGCACGGCCTCGACCGACCGGTCCGTCGACCCGTTGTCGACGCAGATCGCCTGGATCGCCGGCTCGGTGACCTTCGCGAGGGCGTCGAGGGACCGCTCGGTGTCCTCGCGACCATTCCAGGAGAGAACGATCGCGTGCCAGTCCCTCATCGCGGCTGAACGTACCATCGCCGACATCTTGAGCTGTCCCATCTGCGGGGCGCAATCCGCTCCCGACACCGTCTTCGCGCCATCTGCGCTGCAGCGCTGTACCGGCTGCGAATTCGCCTTCCTGCCGGCGGCCCCCGGGGAGGGCCTCTACGACGAGCAGTACTTCGCCGACTACGACGGCCAGGACTACCTCGACGCGGAGCCCGGGCGGCGCTTCGAGTCGCGCCGCCGCCTCGACCTCCTCGCCCGCCACCTGGGGCCGCCGGCGCGCCTGCTCGAGGTCGGCGCCGCCGCCGGCTTCTTCCTCGACGAGGCGCGGAAGCGCGGTTACGAGGGCGCGGGGCTGGAGCTGAACGACGAGATGGCCACGCACGCCCGCGACGTGCTCGGGATCGACGTCACCACGGGCCGCCTGGAGTATGTCGAGCTGGAGGCGGAGGGATTCGACGGCGCCTGTGCGTTTCACGTGCTCGAGCACGTGCCGGCGCCGGTCGAGCCCGTGTCCGCCGTGCGTAGGGCGCTGCGCCCGGGCGGCGTCCTTCTGATCGAGGTCCCGAACGCGAGCAGCGTGGTCGCCCGCCGCATGGGCGGCGACTGGCCCGCGCTCAAGCTCCCTCACCACGTCGGCCAGCACGGCCCAAGCTCGATGGCCGCGCTGCTCGAGCGGGGCGGGTTCGAGGTGGTCGCGATCGACTCAGTCCCCTTCGCGCAGTACGCGGCGCCGGGATCGAGCGGAGCCCCGGTCCGTGCGGGGATCGCGCTCCGCGAGGTCGTGCGGGCCCGGGGCGCGGTGCCGCCCTGGCGGCATCCCGGCGGGCATCAGCTGCTCCGGGCGGTCGCCCGCCGGCCGGCGCCATAGGGCTCGCGGCTACTCTTCGGGCGCCTTGAAGGTGCCGTTGTTCGCCAACCGCGCGTCGCTTGAGCCGCTCCTGCCGGAGATCGCGGAGCGCCAGCGAGCCGTGCTCGAGGGCGGCCGCTACATCCTCGGGCCGGAGGTCGAGTCGTTCGAGTCCGAGTTCGCCTCCTACCTCGGTGTCGATCACTGCGTCGGCGTCGCCAACGGGACCGATGCCCTGGCGATCGCCCTGCACGCCCTCGGGGTGGGACCGGGCGACGAAGTCGTCGTCCCGTCGGTCACCTTCTTCGCGACGGTCGAGCCGGTGGTGACGATTGGCGCGACCCCCGTCTTCTGCGACGTCGACGAGCGAACCTGGTGCATGACCGCCGAGACCGCAAAGCCCGCGATCACCGAGCGCACCAAGGTCCTGCTTCCGGTCCACCTCTACGGGAACCCGGCGCCGGTCGCGGAGCTCGTCGAGCTCGCCGGCCCGCGCGGGATCAAGGTCCTCGAGGACGCGGCGCAGGCGCACGGCGCCATCATCGGCGGGCGAATGGCCGGCGCGGTCGGCGACGCGGCGACGTTCAGCTTCTTCCCGTCCAAGAATCTCGGCGGCTTCGGCGATGGGGGAGCCGTGGTGACCAGCGATCCCGAGGTCGAGGCGATCGCGCGCCGGCTTCGCTTCCACGGCTCCGAGGACAAGCGCCTGCACACCGAGGCGGGCTACAACTCCCGCCTGGACGAGATCCAGGCCGCAGGGCTGCGGGTCCTGCTGCCCCACCTGCCGGAGTGGACCCGCGCCCGGCGCGCGGCCGCGGAGTCCTACCGCGACGCCGGGCTCGAGGAGGTCGTCCCGGTCCAGGCCGAGACGGAGGGCGGCGAGTCGTGCTGGCATCTGTTCGTGGTCGCAACGCCGCAGCGGGAACGGCTTCGCGAGGCGCTCAACGAGGCCGGGATCGGCGCTCGCCCCTACTACGAGATCCCGCTCTACCGCCAGCCTGCCTTGGAGCGCTGGGCGCCACCCGAGCCGCTGCCGAACACCGAGCGCATCTGCGCCGAGATGCTGGCGCTGCCGATGGGCACGGCGCTGGATGCGGATGCCCCGGCTCGGGTGGTCGAGGTGGTACGCGGCTGCCTCGCGGCCGTCTGAGGCTCAGCTCCAGCGCTCGAGCAGGTCCTCGTCCCCGACCTCTCTGATCTGTCGCGCCGGGACTCCCAACAGCACAGCCCGCGCAGGAACGTCCCGGGTGACAACCGCGCCGGCTCCGATGAAGGCCTCCTCACCGACCTCGATGCCCGGGCAGATCACCGACCCGCCGCCGATACGGCAGGCGCGCCGGAGCGTCGGCGCGTCGGGACCCTCCCCGGCAGGGTGCCGGCCCATCGTGTTGTCATTGGTCAGGGTCGCGCCGGGGCCGATGAAGACATCCTCCTCGACCACCGTCCCCGCGGTCACGTAGCAGTTCGTCTGAATCTTCACTCGAGCGCCGATTGAGACGTCGTTGTCGACCGCCGTGCCGCGTCCAACCACGGTCTCGTCGCCGATCCGGGCGCGCTCCCGCACCTGGGCCTGGTCGCCGATCACGGCCCCGGCGCCGATCTCGGCCCCGGCCAGCACCACGGCGCCGGAACAGACGGCTGACCCCTCGGCGAGGCTCGCCGGCGGTGGCGCCTCCGTCGAGGCGGTGGAGCGAGTGGAGAGCTTTGGCGGCTTGCCGATCACGGCCCCGTCCTGGATCACGCAGGCCGGCCCGATGACCGTGCCGGCGTGAATCACGACGTTTCCTCCGATCTCGACTCCCTCCCCGAGCTCGACTCCCTCCCCGAGCAGCAGTCCGGGGGCCAGGTCGGAAGGCTGGAGGGCGCTCACCGCTCGGCGCGCGGATCGCTCACGACGCGGTGCCGCTGCCGATCGGAGCGCCGATGGCCTGCGGAGTGCCGCTGGCTTCCAGCGAGGCCTGAAGCGCCTCGAGCACGCGGACGACCCGGACGCCCGCGGGCCCGTCGGTACGCGGACGCTTGCCGGTCGTTACGCAGTCAACGAAGTGCTCGCACTCCAAGCGGAGCGGCTCATGGGGAAGCACAGCCGGACTCCAGACGTCGCCGGAGCGGACGCTGAACTCACCGATCGCGTCGGCCCTGGGGTCGAAGCCCTTATCCCAGATCGTCAGCTTGCCCTCCAGCTTCATGTCGTCGAACGTCGCCATCCGGTCGGAGCCGACCACGGTGATCTTGCGCATCTTGTGGGGGTCCAGCCAGGAGAGGTGCAGGTGGGCGGCCAGGCCGGTGTCGAAGCGGATGTACGCGAAGACGACGTCCTCGACCCCTTCGCGCACGTAGGCCTCGCCGCGCGCCGAGACCTCGGTCGGGTTGCCATCAGCCAGTTCGAGAAGCACCGATACGTCGTGGGCTCCCAGACTCCAGAGCGCATTCTCGTCCGCCCGCAGCTTGCCCAGGTTCACTCGCTGGGAGTAGAGGTAGTAGACGTCGCCGAGGTCCCTCTTCTCGATCAGCTCGGCGAGCTGGCGGACAGCGGGGTGGTAGCAGAGCAGATGGCCTGCCATCAGAACCAGTCCGCGCTCCTCGGCCAGGCTCGCCACCCGCTCGGCGGATGCCGTGTCCTGGGCCAGCGGCTTCTCGACGAAGACGTGCTTGCCGGCCCCAAGGGCCCGCTGGGCAAGCTCCGCGTGCGTGGGGACCGGGGTGGTGATCGCGATCGCGTCGAGCTCGGAATCCTCGAGCAGCTCGTCGAAGTGCGGCGTAAAGGTCGCCTCGGGGTAGGTCTGGGACCACTTCTCCCGGCTCGCAGCGTTGGAGTCGCAGCACCAGGCGAGATCGCAGCCGTCGAGCGCGCTCAGGTTGCGGGCGAGATTCGGCCCCCAATAGCCGAGGCCGACTATGCCGATGCGGGCCGCCACGGGCGCAGTGTAGAGGCGAGGGTGGGCTCAGGCCCGGGGCCAGTGCCCGAGGCCGAGCGCATTCAGCATCCGCCGGGCAACTGAATACAGCGCCGACCGCAGGCCCGGCCCGGCGACGCCCCGCCGGTCGCTCCCCAGCGGGGGCGGCTGCGAGGGCGAAATCGCGAAGCGAACGAGTGGCTCGGCCACCGTCGCCCAGGCGAACTCCGCGGCCGCGAGCCGCAGCCGCTCCGAATAGGGGTCCTTGCCGTGCTCGAGCACGGCCTCGAGCCCGGACGCAACGGCCTCGGCATCCCCCTCCTGGACGGTCACGCCGAGCCCGTCGCGCTCGATGCGCTCGCCGAGCTCGTCCCCCCCGGTACAGACGACCGGCAGCTCCGCCCAGAAGCAGTCGAGCAGCCTGGTTCGGAAGGCGAGCCTGGTCTCGACGTGGCTGCGGTGGGTGGAGATCGCGCAACCCGCGTCGAGCAGCCAGTCAGCCCGCCGCTCATACGGAACCCAGCCGTCGTTGAAGAACACGCTGCGATCGATGACGCCGAGCTCGGAGGCGAGATCGCGAGCCTCCTGCTCGGCCCTGTGCAGGCGGCCGGAGGATCCCCCCATGAAGACGAGCCTGACCCACGGCCGCCGCTCGGCGAGGGCCGCGACGCCGCGGATCGCGGTGGGCGCATCGAACCAATCCCAGATCCCGCCGTTCCAGAGAACGATCCCGTCATCCGGGGAGATCGCGTGGAAGGTCTCCGCGATTCCGGGGCCGCCGCTCCGGCGCGGCGGGTCGGCCTGCACGCCGAACGGCACAACGTCGATAACCGATCGGAAGCTGCCGTCGCGCTCGTAAGCGGCCGGGGAGATCAGGCCATCCGCCAGCATCGCGCCGAGGTAGAAGTCGAGCTGGCGCTCCGAGGCGCAGATGAAGTGGTGCCCGATCCGAAGCGCCTCGGTGAGCCGGTCCACCGAGAAGGCGGCCATCAGCCGCCGCCTTCGAGGCGAGCGATCGGCGTAGTGCTTGATGGTGGCGAACGAATCGGGGTCGTAGATGTCGAAGATCAGCCGGGCGCCCGAGCGGCGCATCATCCGCATCGCCAGCGGCCACTGCGGCCTCGCGACCACCACGTCCGCGCGGTCGAGATGGGGAGCGAGCGCGCGCGGATCGTGCGGATTGAACTCGACCAGCGCGATTCCGTCGAGCTCCGCGCCGGCCTCGGTGACCGCCAGCGTCACCTCGCCCTGCGCGCGCAGCACCCGGGCCAGCTCCGTCGCGCGGATGCCGACGCCGCCCATGCCCGGCCCGACCAGGTCGTCGTAGACGAGCAGGATGTTGCGGCCGGTCGCGGTGGCCGCGCTCACCCCGCCGCTCCCGTCCGCCCGGCGATCGCGCGCTCGACGAGCTCGGCCATCTGCTCCGCCGTGGCCGGATAGCGGTAGCGCTCGAGGTCGCGAGGGGAGAAGCTATCGGTGAGCTTCCCGTCGAGGGCGGCCTCGAACGCTCGCGCGAGGCCCTCCCTGTCATCCATCGCCACGGTCACGCCGGTACCGGTCTCCTCGACGATCCGGGCAGCCTCGTTACCGGTCCCGAGGGCGATGATGGGCCTGTCCGCGGCGAGATACTCGAACAGCTTGCCGGTCGCGAGCGACACGAGCCCCGAGGCGGTGACCAAGAGCAGCGCGTCGGCCCCGCGCTGGAGCGCCAGCATGCTGTGGTGCGGGAGGTGCCCGAGATGGCGGATCATGCTCGCCGGGTCGAGTCCGGACAAATACCGTTCCTCCTCGGCGTCGACCCGGCCCGCGACCAGGATCCGCAGCCGGTCGGCGGCCTCCGGACGCCGCTCGAGCAGGAGCCGCAGGGCGGGCCCGAGGGGGGCAGGGTCCCGGCGGCCCGAGCCCTTCACGTAGAGCTTCCCGGCGTGCACGATGTTGACCTTGCCCTGATCGAGCCGCGGGACGCATGCGGACCGTGCCGCGGCGTCGAGGTCCGGGTCGAACGCATTGGTGACGCACGCCGCCCGCGCGCCGAAGCGGGCGGCGAGGTCATCCGCGATCGGATGCGTCACCCCGACCACGAGGTCGGCCCGCGTGGCGACCTGCCGCTCCAGGAAGCGGTCGAGGGCGGCCTGGCCCGGCAGCGGCCAGCGGCCGCGCAGGGGCTCGAACGTCCACCCGTCGCGGAAGTCCGCGATCCAGGCGGGGCGCTGGCGCCCGAGGCAGAGCGGGACCAGATGGGTCGAGTTCGCCGGGCTGCTGGTGATCACGCAGTCGATCCGGCGTTCGCGGACCAGGCGCCGGGCGGCCCGGGCGGCGGCTGGATTCCAGGTCAGCAGGTGCGCGTCCGGCACTACGAGGTCGGCGACGAGGGCTGGCGGCGAGGCCTCGCCGAGCTGTGGCTCTCCGTCGCCCGGGACGGAGACCGAAGGCCGGCGCAACACCCTCCGTAGGCTTGGCGAGGCCGCCAGATCGTAGGCCCGCTCGGTGCCCTCGCCGTCGTCGGGCAGCGTTCCAAACGCGCGCGTCGTGAGGACGGTGACCTCGTGGCCCAGCCGCCGCAGCCAGCGGCTCATAGCGCGCCAGCGGTGGGCTCCCACGGAGGTCTCCGGTGGGAAGTAGTAGGTGATGATCAGCAGCCGGCGCCCGGTCGGTTCTGGTTCGGTAGTCGCCATCGAGGTTGCGAAATCTAGGTGTTCGCTCAACCCACTACTTTGTCCGGATGAGCGGACTGGTCGTCGTCGATTACGAAGCGGGGAACCTCGGGGCGATCCCGAACATGCTCCGTCGCCTCGGCGCGGAGGCGACGCTCTCCTCTGATCCGGAGGTGATCGCCTCGGCCGAGCGTTTGATACTCCCGGGCGTGGGCGCCTTCGACCACGGCATGTCGCAGCTCGACGCGCTCGGGCTCCGATCCGGTCTCGAGGAGGCCGTTCTCCGGCGAGGGATCCCGATCGCCGGGGTCTGCCTGGGCATGCAGCTGATGACCCGGCGGAGCGACGAGGGGGAGAAGCCGGGCCTCGGCTGGGTCGATGCCGAGACCGTGCACTTCAGCGCCGGGCTTCCGAGCGGGTCGAACGGCATTCGATTGCCGCACATCGGCTGGAACTACGCGTATCCGGTCGGCGAGCACCCGCTGAGCTCCGGCGTGGAGGACCCGTCGAGCTTCTACTTCGTGCACACCTACCGGGTGGTCTGCCGCTCCGACGAGGACATCCTCTTCGGTACTCGCTACGCCGGGATCAACTTCTGCTCCGGCTTCGTCACCGGAAACGTATGCGCGGTCCAGTTCCACCCGGAGAAGAGCCACCACTACGGGCTTGAGTTCCTGCGGCGGTTCGTCGAATGGAGCCCATGAGCGAGGACGGCCTGGCCCGCAGGCCCTTTCCGATCGAGATACCCGACCGGCCGCACCGGCCGCGGATCATCCCTGTGCTCTTGCTCAGCCGGAGCCAGCTATACAAGACGGTCAGATTCCGCGATCCGAAGTACGTCGGGGACCCGCGGAACGCGGTGCGGATCTTCAACGACCTCGGCGCGGACGAGCTCGTCCTCCTGGACATCGACGCGTCGCCGAAGCACCAGCCACCTGACTTCGAGCTGGTCGAGGAGATCGTCTCTGAGGCGTTCATGCCGGTCGGCTACGGGGGTGGCATCGCGGACTTCGAGACCGCCCGGCGCATCCTTCGAATTGGCGTCGAGAAGATCGTCCTCTGCACCGCGGCGGCCGAGAACCCCGGCCTGATCCGGGAGACCTCACGGGCGTTCGGTGCCCAGAGCGTGGTCGGATGCATCGACACGCGGAAGCAGCGGTTTCGCGGCTATCAGTGCTTCGTCCGGTCCGGGGGCAAACGGGTTGCGAAGGCACCCGCCGAGCTCGCCGCCGAGTTCGTCGCGTCCGGCGCCGGCGAGATCTTGGTCAATTCGATCGACCAGGACGGCACCTTTGGAGGCTATGATCTCGCCCTGCTCAAGGAGATCGCCGGAAGCGTGAGCGTGCCCGTCATCGCCTGCGGCGGGGCCGGGTCCTACGGCGACCTCGCCCGGGTCGTTCACGAGGCGGGGGCGTCCGCGGCAGCGGCCGGAAGCCTCTTCGTCTTCCAGCGCCCGCGTCGCGCGGTCCTGATCACCTTCCCCACCGAAGCGGAGCGCGGCGAGCTCTTCCCGGAGACCGAGATCCAAAGGACATGAACACCCACACCACGACGGAACCGCAGTCACCCACGGCCCTCGATCCCATCGAGCGCCGGCGCTCGGAGCACGTTTACGCGACGGACGGTAAGCCGTACCGGGTCTGCACGCGCTGCATCATGGACACCAGCGATCCCGAGATCACGTTCGACGAGGACGGTGTCTGCAACCACTGTCATGACTACGTTCGCAGGGTCGGGGTCGAGGTGTTACCGCCTCCGCGCGGCCACCAGATGCTCGCCGCGACGGTTGCCCAGATCAAGCGGGAGGGCCGTCGCAGGCCTTACGACTGCATCCTCGGACTCAGTGGCGGCGTCGACAGCACCTACGTCGCCTATCTCACCAAGCAGCTCGGCCTGAGGCCGCTGGCGCTCCATCTGGACAACGGCTGGGACTCCGACGTCGCGGTTCGCAATATCCACAACATCGTCCGCAAGCTCGACATCGACCTGGAGACGCACGTCCTCGACTGGGAGGAGTTCCGGAGCCTGCAGCTCGCCTTCCTGCGCGCCTCGACCCCCGACTCGGAGATCCCCTCGGATCATGCGATCGTCTCCTCCCTCTACCAGGGGGCCGCGAAGCACAAGGTTCGCTGGATTATGGACGGGTCCAACGTGGTGACCGAGATCATGGTCCCGCCGACCTGGTCACACGGTCATAGCGACTGGCGCTACATCAAGAAGCTGAACAATGCCTTCGGCGAGCGACCGCTGAAGACGTACCCCCATTACGGCCTTCTGCAGGTACACCTCTGGTACCAGGGCGTCCGCCGCATCCGCCGACTGCCGCTGCTCAACTACGTCGACTACGACAAGCCGCGCGCGATCGAGACCCTGAAGAGCGAGCTCAACTGGGAACCCTACGGAGCGAAGCACTACGAGTCCGTCTACACGAAGTTCTACCAGGGGTACATCCTTCCCCAGAAGTTCGGCTTCGACAAAAGGCGTCCGCACCTTTCCTGCCTCGTCCTCGACGGCAAGATCTCCCGTGAGGATGCCCTGGCAGAGGTGGCGCACCCCGCCATCAACGCCGAGGAGCTGCGCCGGGACCGCGTCTTCGTCGCGAAGAAGCTCGGGCTGAGCGAGGTGGAGTTCGACGAGATCATGGCACTGCCGCTTAAGACCTTCTGGGACTACCCCTCCTATGAGCGGGACAGCCGATTCCGCATTCGTCTGCTCTTCGCGCTGCAGTTCACGGCCCAGACGTTGAGGCGTGTCGCCAGGCGTGTGGCTGAGGCAATGCGCCGAGCCTGAGAGAGCGCCGATGAGCACCGCTGGCAGCGAGTCACGCGCATCAGCCGTCCTCGACTCCGACGGCGGTTCCTCCCGGCATGCTCTGATCATCTCGCTGACCCCGGTCAGCGGCGAACCACGCGTCCTGCGGCAGACGAGGGCCCTGCATGAGGCTGGCTGGAAGGTCACCGTTGCGGGCCTCCGCGGGCGGGGATCCCCGCCCGCCTTCTGGCGATACATCGAGGTCGAGGACGTGCTCTCCGACCGGTATTCATGGTGGGCCGCTTTCGTCCAGCGCAAGCTTGACCTGCTTCGCGGCCGGGCACATAAGCTGCTCAGCCGCTTCCTGGAGCCGGCGGCGGAGCGCTCCTATTGGAGCCGCCCCATCTACGAGGTGATCTATCAGCAGCTCGCCCACGTTGATCCCGCTGACTATGACCTCGTCCTCGCGCATGACTGGTTTACAGCGCCGATCGCCGAGCGGCTGGCGGAGAAGCTGGAGGTCCCCTTCTCGATCGATCTCCACGAGTACGCCCGCGGCCAGTACATGTCGAGGCGCATCTGGAGACTGGTCGACCGGCCGTGGGTGCACGCGATCCAGAAGCGTTTCCTCCATCGCGCCGCCGCCCTCACCACGGTCTGTGACGGCATCGCCGATCTGCTCTACGACGAGTACGAGCTGGACGAGCGCCCCACTGTCGTTCGCAGCATCGCCGAGTACCGCGAGCTGCCGTTTCGCCCCACTGGGGAGCGGATCACCGCGCTCTACCACGGCAACCTCGACCAGGCGCGCGGGCTTGAGGAGGCGATCATGAGCGCGCCACTCTGGAATCCAAACATTCACCTCGTGATCCGGGGCCCCGGGCTTGAGAGCTACGTGGCGAAGCTGCACGCGCTGGTCGAGCGGCTGGGCGTGCACGACCGCGTTACGGTCGAAGGTCCGATTCCCGCGGCGCAGATGATCGAGAGGGCCAACGCCGACGCCGACGTCGGCTTCTTCGTGCAGCCCGACATCTCGCCGCAGAAGCGGTTCACCCTGCCGAACAAGTTCTTCGAGTACGTCACCGCTCGGCTGGCGCTCTGCGTCTCGGAGCTGCCGGAGATGGCGCGGCTGGTATCGGAGCACGACCTCGGCGTGCTCGTCCCCGAGGCGACGCCGGAGGGAATCGCGGCGGCGCTCAACGGGCTCGGACGGGACGACATCGACCGCTTCAAGCGCCGCTCGGACGAGGCGGCGCGCGTCCTCGACTGGAACCTCGAGAAGGAGGCCATGCTGCGGCTATACGACCGGCTCGTTCCCGCCCCCGGCGGCGTCGCCGCGGTGACGAGCTCCCCTGTCTCGGCCTCCTAGTCCCGCGGGTACCCTTCGTACGCTTGGACCCAGCCGCGGACACCAGCGCGCGCCAGATCGACCCCCGAGAGGCGGCCGGGCCGGTGCGTGTCATCGAGCCCGTCAGCGGCTGGCGCTTTCCCGATCTGCGCGAGCTCTGGGAGCAACGGGACCTGCTCTACCTGATGGTGCGCCGAGACATTGCCGTCCGCTACCGGCAGTCGGCGGTCGGCGTCTTCTGGGCGATCCTCCAGCCCGTCCTGCTGGCGGTCATCTTCAGCGTCTTCCTCAGCCTGCGGGGAGGCATCGCCTCGGCCCGGGGCATCCCCTATCCAGTCTTCGCAGTCTCCGGCATGGTGATCTGGCTGTTCTTCTCCGGCTGCATCACGAAGTCCTCCGACAGCACGGTGCAGAGCGCGGACCTGATCTCGCGCGTCTACTTTCCTCGGGTGATCATCCCGGTCGCGGCGGTGATCCCGCCGCTGGTCGACTTCGCGGTGGCGTTCCCGGTGGTGATCTTGACGACCTTGCTCTGGGGCACGGACCTGAGCGTCCGCTTGGTGCTTCTCCCCTTCATCATCGCGATCGCGCTGACCACCGCGCTGGGACTGGGGCTGTGGCTCTCGGCGCTCCACGTCCGCTATCGGGACGTCAAGCAGGCGGTCCCCTTCATGATCATGGTGACCCTCTTCCTGACGCCGATCGTCTACCCGCTGTCGCTGGTCCCCTCGAACCTGCAACCGATCTACGCGATCAACCCGCTGGTCGGCGTGCTCGAGGGGTATCGCTGGACTCTTTTCGCGGGATACGACTTCCCCGGAGCCATCCTCCTGATCCCTCTCGTGGCGAGCGTCGCGCTGCTGATCAGCGGCGCATTCTTCTTCGAGAAGATGGAGACCAGCTTCGCGGACGTGATCTAGATGGCAGCGCCCCCCATCAAAGTCGATTCGGTCGCGAAGTGGTACCGGCTGGGCACCACCAGTGGCCCCGGCGCCACGCTCGCCGAGGAGCTCGGGCGGATCATGCGGGCCCCGGGCACGCTGCTGAAGCGCCGAGAACGGGCCACGGCGCGAGCCTCCAAGGAGCAGGGGATCTGGGCCGTCCGCGATGTCTCCTTCGAGCTCCACAGGGGCGAGGCGCTCGGCCTGATCGGGCGGAACGGCGCCGGCAAGAGCACGCTGCTGAAACTGCTCTCCAGGATCACGCTGCCCACCCGCGGGCGGCTCGAGCTCCGCGGCCGGACCGCCACGCTGCTCGAGGTCGGCACCGGGTTCCACCCCGAGCTGACCGGCCGGGAGAACATCTACCTGAACGGCGCGGTGCTGGGAATGAAGCGCCAGGAGATCGCGCGGAAGTTCGACGAGATCGTGGAGTTCTCGGGAGTGGAGCGCTTCCTCGAGACCCCGGTAAAGCGCTACTCGAGCGGCATGTACGTTCGTCTCGGCTTCGCGGTGGCCGCCCACCTCGATCCCGACATCCTGATCGTGGATGAGGTCCTCGCCGTGGGCGACGGCGAGTTCCAGCGCAAGTGCCTCGGCAAGATGCGCGACAGCGCCAGTGAGGGCCGGGCGGTCGTCTTCGTGAGCCACAACCTCTCGGCCGTGCAGCGGCTCTGCACGCGCGCGATCGAGCTCGACCAGGGGCGCACCCTGATGGACGGGTCCCCGGAGGAGGTGATCGCCCACTACCAGGCCAGGACCGGAGCCCGCAGCAGTGGCCACGTCTCGATCATCCCCGAGAACGCCGATCGCGTTGGCACCGGCGAGGCCCGCCTCAGGCAGGTGGCTCTCGAGGATGCGCGGGGCAACGCGATCGACGACGTCCACCTCGGCCAGCCGCTGCGGGTCAAGGCGACCTGGGAGGTGCTCAAGCCGATCCCCGACGCCTGCTTCGAGATCGGGATCTCGAGCGCCGACGGCGAACGCGTCGTCACGGCGCTCAGCCTCGACGAGGGCTCGCCGATCCGGCTCGAGCCCGGCTGGCAGGAGCTCACCGCGGAGATCGCCGTCACCTTGCTCCCGCACGAGTTCAACCTGGGCATCGCGATCACCCGGCCGGTCGGCAAGGCGATCGACTACGTCGAGCGGGCGCACGGGTTCACGGCGCTGCGAACCGACGAGTTCGGCTCCGGCGGCTATCCCTGGGAGCAGGTGCGGGGTTACGTGCGGCCCGCCTCTCACTTCGCGGAGCCGCGTCGCATCGAGCCTCCCGATTTCCGTCCAGCCGAGGTCGCGGTCGAATCGGCGACCTAGTCGATCCCGGCCCGAGCTATGACTGGCTGACCACCGCTATGCCGAACATGACCAGCAAGACTCCCGCCACCTTCAGAGCACCGAGGGGCTCGGCGAAGAAAATCGCGCTGAAGATCGCGACCAGTCCGAACGAGAGACCCATGAACGGATAGGCGCGGCTGAGGTTGAGATAGGTGAGGGCCGCCATCCATGAGAGGGCCGCGATCAGGGCGCCGAGCAACGCCGTGAGAACCCAGGGATCGAACAGCAGGCCGGACAGGTAGCTGGCCTTTCCACCCAGATCCGCGGGGAAGTGGCCGGCGCGGTCCACCCGCCACTTGACGATCAACTGCCCGTAGACCGTGAGTCCCAGCGTCACGGCGACGTAGACGTATCCCACGTCAGGCCCGCGTGCCCGCGGTCTTCGCCCGTACCTCGGTCGCCACGCTGACCACCCGCTCCTGCTGGGGGCCTTTCATACCGGCCCGGAGCAGCGGGCGGACGACGGTGCGCGCCGCCCTTTCCGTCACGGGAGCTCGCGCCTCTGCCGGATGCGGGAGACGATCATGCGGGAAGCAGCGTAGAGATGAAGGAGGTGCTTCGCTCGACGCATAGGCCGGCGCTCTCGCCCCTACGGTTTTGCCGCTCGGGCGGAGCGTGCTTCGTTCAAGCTCGGCGGGGGGGATCGGACACCCGGCAGGCTCCATCTCGCACGTCGTACAGCTCGAATTCGCTGTTGCCGTAAATCGGATGCAGCCAGGGCGGCGGGTGCTCCAGGGGGTGCGCGATCACCACCTTGGCGCCGTATCGGCAAATCGGCTCCCGCGATCGGCTGACAACTCGCTGGTAGTCCTGATCGATCAGGTCGATCCTCGCCCCTGCGTCCGTGCCCACCGAGTCTGGATCGAGGACGGCCGGATCCTGAGTCAGCGCGAGCAACCGACGCTGCCACTCCGCATCCCCCTCGCCATACAGCACGCTGTAGAAATCGACGACGATCGGCCGCTCCGCGAGAACCCGGATCCCGTCGATCGCGGGGGAAGCGAGTACAAGCTGGGTCGATGTCGTGTTGCGCTTGGCGGCATCGGCGACATCTCTCAGGGCATGCTGCTCCTTGGAGTCGGAGGACAGAATCGCCCTCGAGTCGTGCTCCAGGACCAACGAGAGCGCCGATCCGGCGAACGCCACCGCGATCAACCCGGCCGCGCCAGTGGCGGCGCGCCCGCTCAGTTGAGTCGCGGCAGTACGAACACGCCTGGTCCACCAGTACGAACCGGCGAGAATGATCAGCAGCAGCGATGCCTCGACTGCACCGACGGTGATCCAGTCAGTTGCCTTCACCTCCAACCGGTCGGTAATGGCTGGCGAGAGAAGGAAGGTCCCAGCGAGGGCCACGACGGCCAGCGCCCGGCCGACGAGACGGTCGAGCGCTGCGGCGATGGCGGCCACCCCCAGCACTTCCACGAACGTGCTAAGGCGGGCAGTCTGCGCGGTGACCAGGAAGAGCGGCGAACCGAGCTGGCTCGCGACCCCCCCGATCGTGCAGATCGCCGCGATCGCGGCGACCAGGAGCCCGATCGCGCGCGCCGCCCGGACTCGCCAGAGGAAGGCGCAGGAGGCGATTAATCCGACCAGCCAGAGGCCTGTCTGCAGATACTCATTCGGCGGGAACGCCCGATACAGGAAGTGGTGTGGAGCCCGGACGAGGGCTATGAAGTCGTAGGTTTGACGCGGGGTCAGGGAGCCTCCGCCCGTCGCCTGTAGGACCTGAACCAGGGCGGGAACCGCCAGCACCGCGCAGGGGACGATGAAGCGGAGGGCGGCCGTGCGATCGAAGTGACTGAGCCCACCAAGGAGACCGAGCCCACGAAGGACCACGGGTGCAAGCGCGACGGCGTACAGGGCGCCGGCCCCGGGATGAATCAGGATCGCCAGCCCGAGTGCGGTGCCGGCGGACGCATGCCGCTTCCGGAGGATCAGGGCAAGCGAGCCCAACGAGAGGGCAAAGGAGGGAACGTCGGGATAGAAGTACGTAAGGAAGAGATCCGATGAGCCGAAACCATTCCCATCGGTCGGGATCAGCGCGAGGCCGGCGGCCGCCGCGACATACCAGGGAGCCCTTAGCGAATCGCAGATCGCGATGAAGCTCGCCCAGAGGATCGCGTAGGTCGCAATCCACATAGCGAGCAGGGCCTCGGGGCGGATCGAGCTCGGAATCTCGGCCAGGGTGTGCTCGACAGCCCAGTGAGCAGGTGGGAAGCTCATGTACCAGTCGCCCCGGAGCTCTCCCGAAAGAGCCAGGACTCGTCCAAGCAGCGTGAACTGCGAACCCGCGTAATCCTGATATCCAAAGTACAGCCAGGTGGCGAGCAGCAGGAACGCGACCGTCACGGCGGGCCCGAGCCAGTCCCGGCGATTGATGGTTGCGTTTGCCTCGCCGTTCACCCGGGCGCAATGAGGGGAAAATCGTGGCCGCCCGGACTCACGGGCGCACCCGCCTGCCGGGAAACCTTATCCCCAGGATCCCGACGGGGGCGCGTTCCTGACGGCTCAGCCGTAGTAGCGAGTCAGGGTGAGCAGCATCGCACCCGCCGTGTGAGCGATCGCCAGGCAGACGAGCAGGACACCCACCGGCTGTCCGTAGCGCTTGCCGGCCCCGCGCGCGGCTAGCGCGATCAGCGCCCCGTAGAGGGCGAGCAGGGGAAAGAGGTAGCGCGGCTGCTCGTACCCGACGGCTCCGTCAAGCCGCGCCGAGAAGGCCGTCCCGGCGATCAGCAGCAGGAGCCCGAAGATCAGCACCAGGTAGGTGGACAGCTCCCACAGCCTCGAGCGCAGCACCTCCCGCAGCCTGACCAGCTCGCGCGTCGCCAGCGCGAGCAGCCCGAGGGCGACGGCCAGCGCCCAGTCGTAGACCCAATTCGCGAACTTGTAGTCGAGCCAGCCGAAGTGCCCGATGAAGCCGTTGAACCAGATGCCGTGAAGCGGGTAGGACTCGAAGTAGACATTGTGCATGAACGGGAGCCGCGGCAGATAGAACTGCCACATGTAGCTGGCGAACTCGAAGATGCTCTTCGACTTCGGATAGTGGGCCCAGGGCACCTTGATGCTGATCGGGGGAACACCCGAGGTGCCGAACCACAGATTCCGGTCCCAAACGGTCGAGTTGAGGAACATGTAGGTGGCAACGGGGAGCGCGATCACCCCAAGCGCGGCCAGGGCTCCACGAATCGCCTGCGGGCGCCGTTCGCCGGCTCTGAGCACCAGGGCGATCAGGCCGAAGAGGATCCCCGGGGCGAGGCCGACCATGTTGAGCTTGGAGAGCAGGCCGACGACGGCGATCGCCCCCAGCGCGGCCCCGAGGCGCGGAGTAAGTCCCCGGCGGAAGGCGCGCGCGAACAGGAAGAAGGTTCCCGCCGAGCACGCGTATAGGACCGTGTCGCTGGTCACCCCGGCGGAGGTGAAACCGAACATCGGCTGAAAGGCGACCGCCAGCGCCCCGACCGTCCACGCCCATGGCGCGCTCGGCAGCAGCTCCCTGAGGAAGAGGAAGACGAACAGGACGGTGGTGGCGGCGAGCAGCGCCGAGATCAGGCGCAGCAGGTGCACCCGGTCGGGCAGCGAGCTCCACGGCGAGAGGTGGTAGGCCACCGCCGCCCCGAAGTAGTAGAGGGGCGGGTTGTTCGTGTCCGTCGTGTAACCGCCGGCGCTCTGCCGGTTCGCCGGCGTGTCGACCGTGCGCTGGAGGCGCTTGTTGTAGGCGGCCGTCCCGGGCACGTGGACGTCGCTGTGGCGCTGCACGGCCTTCCAGCGGAGGGCGTCGAGCAGCTTGCGTTGCTCGGCTGAGAAGTGAGCGAGGCCGCTCCGCCCGGTGGGCGGCTTGCCGGTCTCGGCCACGTACTGCACGTACGCGACGTGCCCCGCTTCGTCGGGCGTCTCGAAGAGAGGGGTGATCAACCCCCAGGCGATGCCGTTGAGCAGGGCCACCGTGAAGCAGACCCAGGCCGCGGCCGGCAGCCGCCGGCGGGGCCCGCTCAGCCGGCCCCGACGCGGCGCCGCCATCTCCTTGGTGCGGAGGATCTCTTTGGTGTCGCCGTCGGTCGATGGCTCCCGGAGGCCCGGCGCCGTCCCCTCGGTGGCCATTTCCCTGGCTGACCTCCTCGCGCGCTCCATCAGGTCTGCCTCTCCGGCTGCCAGACGACCGCCCAGAGCCCGAAGAGCGCTGCCGCGACCGCGCAGAGAACGGCCAGCCACAGCGACAAGCGGCCGGTGATCCCAGTCTGGGAATTCGCGTAGCGGTCGCTGATCGTGCCCGTCTGGGTGAGCCAGCTCGAGGAGCCCGGGCGCAGGAAGAGGACGCCCGCGATGACGCGCTTCTGGGCGTCCGGGCCTTTGGCCGAGCCCCGCTGCCTCTTCTGGTCCCCACCGAGGACGACCCGCCCCTGGCCCGGTACGGAGAAGCAGAGTCGGGCGCGGTGCGCGACCCGCGTCCGCGGATGCAGCGAGACCAGTTGCTCGCCGAAGCCGGCCGGAGCCAGGGTGCCTTTCGCGACCAGACCGCGGTGGTCGGAGATCCGAACCCGTAGATTCCTCGCGCCACCGGTCCTGTAGGCGACGACCAGCTTGAGTCGATCCGCGCCGCCGGGAACCCAGGAGAGATGCTGGCATGTTCTCGTTCCAGCATTGACCAGAACCGACGGCAGGCCCGGCTCGACGCCCGTCCCGCCGGCAACCGGCGGGTTATGGCTCAGGGCGAAGCCCACGAGCACGGCCGCGATCAGGACGGATCCCGCGGCCGCGGCCGCCAGGCGGGCCCGCATCCGCTAGTGGGGGCGGCGCAGGCCGAGGATGCTGAGCAGGAACGCGGTGAAGAAGGCCTCAACGCCGACGGTGACCAGGGTTGCGGCGACGATGGCCAGCTTCTCCTCTCCGAGGCTGCCGAGGCCGTGGTCGATCCAGGTCCCGACCACGATCGCGCCGAGGATCAGACCACGCCACGATCACGATGCCACCCAGCAGGAGGCCGTGTTCGAGCCTGAAACGGGCGCGCATTCGGTTGAACCATTCGTCCCGCTCGTTCATGAAGTAGACGCCATAGGCGAGGGCGCACAGCCCAAGCGCGATCACCTGGGTCCCCAGGATCAGCAGCAGCGAGCCGCCGATCAAGGCGTGGATGTCCCACTGGTGCCCGAGAAAGGAGATATGGGCGAGCACGGCGACCATGATCAGCGCGCCGAGCGCCGCCATCGCCGCCCCCGGGGCGAGGAAGAGATGGGTCGGGCTGTGGATCAGGAGGAAGCGCAGGTGCCGCCAGCCGTCTCGCCAGGTGGAGAGCTTCGATTCGCCCTCTCGTGGGTGGTAAGCGATCGGGAACTGGCGGATTTCCAGGCCCGACTTGGCCGCGCGGATCACCATCTCCGAGGCCAGCTCCATCCCGGAGGTCCGGAGGTCGAGCTGGGGGAGCACGTCGCGCCGGATGGCTCGCATCCCGCAGTGGGCGTCGCGCACGTCGGTGCCGAAGAGCCGGTTGAGCAATCCGGTGAGCACCGGGTTGCCGACGTACTGGTGCAGCCAGGGCATCGCGCCCGGCTTGAGGTTCTCCATGCGGTTGCCGATCGCCATGTCGCCGCCCTCCTCGAGCGCCCGCACGAACCGCGGCA
>CAWDAL010000001.1:0-29842 GCA_963800285.1 uncultured Solirubrobacterales bacterium | reverse complement strand
CTCAGCCGTAGTAGCGGGTCAGGGTGAGCAGCATCGCACCCGCCGTGTGAGCGATCGCCAGGCAGACGAGCAGGACGCCCACCGGCTGTCCGTAGCGCTTGCCGGCCCCGCGCGCGGCCAGCGCAATCAGCGCTCCGTACAGGGCGAGCAGCGGAAAGAGGTAGCGCGGCTGCTCGTACCCGACGGCTCCGTCCAGCCGCGCCGAGAAGGCCGTCCCGGCGATCAGCAGCAGGAGCCCGAAGGTCAGCACCACATAGGTGGACAGCTCCCACAGCCTCGAGCGCAGCACCTCCCGCAGCCTGACCAGCTCGCGGGTCGCCAGCGCGAGCAGCCCAAGGGCCACCGCCAGCGCCCCGTCATAGACCCAATGCGGGAACTTGTAGTCGAGCCAGCCGAACTGCCCGATGAAGCCGTTGAACCAGATGTCACGAAGCTGGTAGGAGTCGAAGTAGACCGTGTGCATGACGGGGAGCCGCGGCAGATAGAACTGCCACAGGTAGCTGGCGAACTCGAAGATGCTCTTCGACTTCGGATAGTGGACCCACGGCACCTTGATGCTGATCGGGGGGACACCCGAGGTGCCGAACCACAGGTTCCGGTCCCAGACGGTCGAGTTGAGGAACATGTAAGTGGCGACCGGGAGCGCGATCACCCCGAGTGCTGCCAGGGCGCCTCGGATCGCCTCCGGGCGCCGGTCGCTGTCGACCTTCAGCACCAGGGCGATCAGGCCGAAGAGGATCCCCGGCGCGAGGCCGACCATGTTCAGCTTGGAGAGCAGCCCGACGACGGCGACCGCCCCGAGCGCGGCCCCGAGGCGCGGAGTGAGCCCTCGGCGGAAGGCGCGCGCGAACAGGAAGAAGGTCCCCGCCGAGGACGCGTACAGGACCGTGTCGCCGGTGACGCCGGCGGAGGTGAAGCCGAACATCGGCTGGAAGGCGACCGCCAGCGCCCCGACCGTCCACGCCCAGGGCTCGCTCGGCAGGAGCTCCCTGAGAAAGAGGAAGACGAACAGCACCGTCGTGGCGGCGAGCAGGGCCGAGAGCAGGCGCAACAGGTGCACCCGGTCGGGCAGCGAGGTCCAGGGCGAGAGGTGATAGACCGCCGCCGCCCCGAAGTAGTAGAGCGGGGGGTTGTTCGTGTCGGTCGTGTAGCCGCCGGCGCTCTGCCTGTTCGCCGGAGCGTCGACCGTGCGCTGGAGGCGCTTGCTGTAGGCGGCGGTCCCGGGAACGTGAACGTCCTTGTGGCGCTGCACCGCCTTCCAGCGGAGCGCGTCGAGCAGCCTGCGCTGCTGAGCCGAGAAGTGGGAGAGGCCGCTCCGACCGGTGGGGGGCTTGCCGGTCTCCGCCACGTACTGCACGTACGCGACATGTCCGGCCTCGTCGGGAGTCTCGAACAGCGGAGTGATCAAGCCCCAGGCGATCCCGTTGAGAAGGGCCACCGCGAAGCAGACCCACGCCGCGGTGGGCAGCCGCCCGCGGGGTTTGCCCACCGGGCTCCGGCGCGTCCCGGGCATCTCCTCGGTGCGGAGGATCTCCCTCGTGTCCCCGTCGCTCGCGGGCTCTCGCAGCTCCGGCACTGTCTGCCCGGCCGCGCCTCCTCTGGACGGACGTCCCGCGCGCTCGGTCAATTTGCCCTCTGCGGCTGCCAGACGACCGCCCAGAGCCCGAAGAGCACCGCCGCCACCGCGCAGAGGACGGCCAGCCACAGCGACCAGCCGCCGGTGATGCCGGTCTGGGAGTTGCCGTAGCGGTCGCTGATCGTGCCCGTCTGCGCGAGCCAGCTCTCGGAGCCCGGGCGGAGGAAGAGCGCGCCCGCGATCACGTGCTTCTCCGCGTCCGGGCCCTTGGCCGAGCCTCTCTGCCTCTTCTGGTCCCCGCCGAGGACGATGCGTCCCTGATCCGAGGCCGAGAAACAGAGGCGGGCCCGGCGTGCGGCGCGGGTATGTGGGTGCAGGGAGACCACTTGCTCGCCGAACTTCGCGGGGGCGAGGACGCCCCTCGCGACCAGCCCGCGATGGTCGGTGATCCGGACGCGGAGGTTCCTCGCGCCACCGGTCCGGTAGGCGACCACCAGCCTGAGCCGATCCGCCCCGCGCGGAACCCGCGAGAGGTGCTGGCATTGCCACTTCCCGGCGTTGACCACCACCGACGGCAGGCCGGGTTCGACGCCGGTGCCGCCGGCGACAGGGGGGTTGTGGCTCAGCCCGAAGCCCACGAGCACGGCCGCGATCAGGACGGATCCCGCGGCCGCGGCCGCAAGGCGGGCCCTCATCCGCTACTTCGGGCGGCGCAGGCCGAGGATGCTGAGCAGGAACGAGGTGAAGAAGACCTCGGTGCCCACGGTGGTCAGCGTCGCTGCGACGACCGCCAGCTTCTGCTCGCCCAGGCTGCCCAGACCTCGGTCGATCCAGATTCCGATCATCACGCCGCCGAGGAGCACCCCCGTCACGATCACTGCGCCGCCCAGCAGCAGGCCGTGTTCGAGCTTGAACTTCGCGCGCATCCGGCTGAACCACGCATCGCGTTCGTCCATGAAGTACACGCCGTACGCCAGCGCGCAGAGACCCAGGGCGATCACCTGGGTGCCGAGGATCAGCAGCAATGACCCGCCGATCAGGGCGTGGATGTCCCACTGGTGCCCGAGGAAGGAGACGTGGGCGAGGACCCCGGCGATGATCAGGGTGCCGAGGGTCGCCATCGCGACGCCGGGGATCAGGAAGAGATGAGTCGGGCTGTGCACCAGCAGGAACCGCAGATGCCTCCACCCGTCGGCCCAGGTCGAGAGCTTGGACTCGCCGCGCCGCGCGTGGTACTCGATCGGGAACTGGCGGATGTCGAGGCCCGCCTTCGCGGCCCTGATCACCATCTCGGAGGCCAGCTCCATGCCGGTGGTGCGCAGGTCGAGCCGGGGCAACGCCTCGCGCCGGATCGCGCGCATCCCGCAGTGGGCGTCCTTCACCTCGGTGCCGAAGAGGCGGTTGAGCAAGCCTGTCAGGACCGGGTTGCCGATGTACTGGTGCATCCAGGGCATCGCGCCGGGCTGGATGCCCTTCATGCGATTGCCGATCGCCATGTCCCCCCCATCGTCGAGCGCCTCGACGAAGCGGGGGAGCTCCGCGGCGTCGTAGGTCATGTCGGCGTCGAGCATCACGATGTAGCGGCCGCGGGCGGCGTCCAGGCCCGCGAGGTAGGCGCGTCCATAGCCCCGCCTGGACTCCTCCACGACGCGCGCGCCCGCGGACGCCGCCAGCCTCCCGCTGCCGTCCGTCGACCCGTTGTCGACTACGACGACCTCACCGTCGTAGTGGCCGTCGGAGAGCGCATCGTGAGCCGCGGTGACGCAGGCCTCGATGGACTCGGCCTCGTTCAGGCAGGGGATGACGACCGAGACATCGAGGGTCGTCGGATCCCGCCGCGCGGCGATCTCTGGTGCCGTCGTCGTGCTCATACGCTGCCTCGGCCGTCAGTCTAGGCTGCCCACCCGTCAGCGTTGCGAATTCTACGCGCGCTCGGCCGCTGCGACATCCGCATACACGGCCGCGACCTCGTCGATGTCGCCGCGCAGCTGGACGTGGCCCTTGTCCAGCCACATCCCGGTCGAGCAGACGCTCTTGACCAGCTCGAGGTCGTGGCTCATGAAGATGATCGTGCGGCCCTCGCGGTTGAGCTGGGCCAGCGCCTCAGCACACTGGTCGCGGAAGGAGTCGTCGACCACCGAGAGGACCTCGTCGAAGACGTAGGTGTCGGCCTGGAAGCAGACGGCGGTGGCGAAGGAGAGCCGCGCCTGCATCCCGAACGAGTAGCGCTTGACCGGCGTATCGAGGTGGCGCTCGATCCCCGCGAACTCCGCGATCCGGCCCATCTCCGACCGGATCGCCCCGGCGCTGAGCCCGAGGATGGTGCCGAGCAGCGCCACGTTCTCCCGCCCGGTCAACTCGGGGTGGAACCCTGCGCCCACCTCCAGCAGCGGGATCAGCCGCCCCCAGACCTCGATCTTCCCGGTGTCCTGCATCGCGATTCCGGACATCACCTGGGTCAACGTCGACTTCCCGGAGCCATTGGTGCCGACGATGCCGAAGGCCTCGCCACGATGCACCTCGAAGGTCACGTCCGCGAGAGCCCAGAACCGGTCGCGTTCCTCTCGGCGGCGCACGAGCGTGTTCAGCGTGTGCTGAAGGCTCAGCTCCTCGCCGAGGCCGTAGCTCTTGCCCACGCCCTCGCAGCGGACCGCCAGGTCCGTCCGCGGATTGCCGCCGTTCGACTCAGACATAGTCGGAGAAGCGGGTCTCCATCCGCCCGAACACGTACCAGCCCAGCAGCACCGCGACCACGGTCTCCGCGAGCCCCACAGCGACGGCGAAGCCATCCGGGGCCATGCCGAGCAGCGACCAGCGCCAGGCCTCGATCACGCCGGAGGCGGGGTTGAAGGCGAGCACCTTCGAGAAGGAGCCGGCGGCGGCGAGCGGGTACCCGACGGGGGTGAAGAAGATCCCGGCCTGGACGATCACGGGGGCGAGCGCGACGGCGTCGCGGAAGCGCCCACCCAGCGCAGTCACCAGCAGCGTGAACCCCCACATCATCACGATCAGCCAGACGATCAGGACGGGCATGGCGAGCGCCTCGATCCCGAGGCTGCCGCTGATCACGGCGGCGAGCACGCTCGCGGCGAGCACGACGCCCAGGGGGGGCAGCACGGAGATCAGCGTCCCGGTGACGAAGGCGATCCGCGGGCAGGGGCTGCGGCGGACGACCGTCTGGTTGGAGACGAGGGTCTGAGGGGCCACCGTGATCGTCATCTGCACGTAGGTCCAGACCGCCAGCCCGACCAGTGCGAAGACGACGTAGGGCACGTCGCCGGTATCGGGGGCCGCCGTCGCCTTCGAGAAGGCGATCGTGATCGCCGCCAGCATCGCGACCGGCTGGAGCACCAGCCACAGCGGGCCGAGCGCCGATTGCTTGTACTTGATCTTCACGTCCCGCCGACCGAGCATCCAGCCAACCGGAAGGGTTGCCCAGATGTCGCGGAGGCGGACCCTGCGGGGCACCGGAACGGCGACGCGCAGGGTGTCCTCGATCGGGGTTACGGCGGCACCGGGAGCGCCCGAGGGGGCGGCGGCCGGGGTCCGTGTCGGGTTCGGGCTCATCGGGGGGCAATAGTCTAGGCCGCCATGCCCGAGCGCCGATTCGGCCATTGCAAGCTCTGCGACCTCGCCGATTTCGCCGATCCGGAGCTCCGCGAGCTGATCAGGGACGTCTTCGCGTCGGATCGCGAGCACTTCGGCGACGCGGACTTCCCAGCTGGCCGCGAGTACCGCAAGTACTGGGAGGTCGCGATGACGCTGCGCGCCTTCCGGTCGCTGGGCGTCCTGCGCGACGACGCCCGGGTCCTCGGCGTCGGTGCCGGCCGGGAGGCGACGGTCTACTGGCTCACGCGACATGTGGGGGAGGTCGTGGCGACCGACCTCTACGAGACCGAGGACAACTGGTCCGAGAGCGACTCGAGCGCCGACATGCTCACCGATCCCGGCCGCTACTGGGAAGCGGAATGGAACCCGGAGCGCCTCACGGTCCGGCACATGAACGCGCTCCAGCTCGAGTTCCCCGACGACTCCTTCGACGCGATCTTCTCGTCGAGCTCGATCGAGCACTTCGGCGACTTCCCCGACGTCCGGCGCGCGGTCGAGGAGACGTTCCGCGTGCTGCGCCCGGGCGGGATCCTGGCCCTGGCAACGGAGTTCCGGCTGGAGGGCGAGGAGATCGGCTACCCCGGCCTGCTCCGCTTCGACGAGGCGGAGCTGCGGGCCCTGCTGCTCGACGGGCTCTGGTGGGACCCGGCGACGCCGATGAAGCTGCGGGCCTCCCAGGAGACCCTGGCCGGTGCCGTCGAGATGAGCGAGGCGATCGCGGACCAGGAGGCGGGAATCCGCGGCTGGAGCCGCTATCCGCACCTGGTCCTCCGGCACGAGCAGTTTCTCTGGACCAGCGTGCACGTCGCCCTGGTCAAGTCGGGGGCGAGCTCCGCCGAGTGGAGGCGGCGGGCGCCCGAGATGCCGCCGACGGTCCCGGTCACCGAGAAGTTCGCCCGGCGGGCCTACCCGGCCGTGGCCTGGGGACGGCGCAAGCTGGGCCGCGATTCAGGCTGAGGCCGAGAGCAGATCGAGGTCGGCCCGGACCATGAGCTCGACGAGCTCGTCGAAGGAGACCCTGGCCTCCCAGCCGAGCTCCGCCTTCGCCTTGCGCGGATCGGCGACGACCTCCTCGATGTCCGCCGGCCGGACGAGGTCCTGGTCGATGCGCACGTGGTCCTCCCGCTTCAGGCCGACCGAGGCGAAGGCGGCGTCCACGAAGTCCTCGACCGAATGCGCGACTCCCGTACCGATCACGAAGTCAGTCGGCTGCTCCTGCTGGAGCATCAGCCACATCGCCTCGACGTATTCCTTGGCGTAGCCCCAGTCGCGGCGGGCCTCGAGGTTGCCGAGGACGAGCTCGTCGGCGAGGCCGAGCTTGATCTGAGCGACGCCCTGGCTGATCCGGCGGGTGACGAAGGACTCTCCTCGCCGCGGCGACTCGTGGTTGAAGAGGATCCCGGAGCTCGTGTAGAGCCCGAAGCTCTCCCGGTAGTTCACGGTGATGAAGTGGCCGTAGACCTTGGCGACGCCGTAGGGGCTGCGCGGGTAGAAGGGGGTGCTCTCGCTCTGCGGTGTCTGCTGCGCCCGCCCGAACATCTCCGATGAGGATGCCTGGTAGAAGCGCGCCTCCGGGCAGACCTCGCGGATCCCCTCGAGCAGCCGGGTCACGCCGACCGCGGTGTACTCGGCCGTCGCGACGGCGAGCCGCCACGACTGCGCCACCGACGACATGGCTGCCAGGTTGTAGACCTCGTCCGGCTTCGCCTGTCGCAGGACGTCGACCAGCGAGGACTCGTCGAGCAGGTCGCCGGGATAGAGGTTGAGGCGGTCGATCACCGGCTCGAGGCGATCGAAGCGGCGGTCAGTCCCGCCGTGCACGAGGCCGTGGACCTCGTAGCCCTTCTCGAGCAGCAGCTCGGCGAGATAGCTGCCGTCCTGCCCGCTGATGCCGGTGATCAGGGCGCGCTTCACGGGACCGTGAGCTCCACCCGGTCGAACGGCATCTCGAGCGCTCGCTCGTAGCCCTCGAGGGTCCGCCGCGCGACGCGCTCCCAGGTGTAGAGCGCGACGCGCCGGCGCGAGCGCTCGCGCAGCACGTCGAGCTTCCCGGGCGTCTCGAAGACGTCGCGTATGCAGCGGGCGATGTCCCGGGGGTCGACCGGGTCGAAGGTCGCGTCGAGGTCGCCGAGGAGCTCCGGCATCGCTGACGTGTTGCTCGATGCGACGGGCGCGTCGCAGGTCATCGCCTCCAGGATCGGGAGGCCCGCGCCCTCGTACAGGGAGGGGAAGACGAAGAGCTCGCAGCTCCGGTAGAGCGCCGCGAGGTCGCGATCGGAGACGAACCCGGTGAGCAGCAGGTTGCGCGACTCGATCCCGAGGCGGCGCGCGAAGATCCGCAGGCTGAAGCGCAGATGGGCGGCGAGGTTGCAGGCGATCACGAGCTGGTGCGCGTCGCGCATCGGGGCGGGCAGCTCCGCGTAGCCGCGGATCGCGCCCTCGAGGTTCTTGCGGTAGTCGACGCCTCCGACGTAGAGGAGGTAGCCGGGCCGGACCTTGGGAAGCTCCGAGCGCAGGATCGAGTCCGCCGCCTCTCGCGTCTTGACGAGCGAGGAGAAGCGGTCCGAGACGCCGGAGTCGATCACGGTGATCCGCTCCTCGGGGACGTTGAGATGCTCCATCGCGTCATCGGCGGTCCGCTGGGAGATGGTCAGGATCTGCTGGGCGGAGCCGAGCAGCCCGAGGCGGGCAATCCAGGCCGTCGCCATGTACCCCCAGTCGGAGTTGTATCGGTCCCGCATGATCAGCGGGATCAGGTCGTAGAGGGTGATCACCAGGCGCGAGCCGCGGCTCCATCGCGGCCAGATCTCCTCGAGGTCGAGCTCGGCCTCGAAGGGAGACATGACGTGGTAGATCGGCGGCACCTCGCCCTCCGGCCCGCGATCCCGGGTCTGCCAGGCCGACCTTCCCGAGTCCAGGAGGTCCTGTGCGTTGGGTGGAACCGGAATGTCGGGGCTCAGCCCGACCGCTTCGAAGGTCTCCGGCGCGAGGTCGAGCAGGGCTTGAGCGTGCTCGGTGACGTAGCGGGCAATGCCGCGCTCGGCGTGACCAATGGTCTGGACCCCCCGCGCGTCGAGCCAGACGGACCCCGGGTCGAGTCCCATCAGTGCGGGCGCGCCGGGACCTGCTCGTCGCCTTCGACCGGCGCGCGGTCGCCGCGCTCGAGCAGCTCCCGCAGCGCGGCCAGCTCGCGCTCGATCGCCGCGAGCCGCGCGTCGATCGCGCGGACCTCGCTGCCCAGGTGGGTCACCGCCTCGACCGAGGCCGAGCCGAGCCGCTCGGTCTGCTTGTCGATGTGCTGCAGCCGGTCGCGAAAGACGACCTGGTTGAGGGTGCCGAGCAGGCGCCTGAGCGCAGAGAGGAGGCCCACCAGCGCGCGCTGGAGCACGGAGACTGCGCCCTTGTCGTCAGATCCGGTGTCCACGTCGGCCGAAGAAGTGCCTGCGTTCAGGCGGGAGGCGGAGCCGCCAGAAGGATACGGTCTTCCTCTGCAAGGCTCCGCCCGCCGATCCGCCGGTAGTGAGCGCGGAAGAGGCGCGCGGTCCTCTCCCAGCTGAAGAGCTCGTCGCGCTCGCGCCCGCGCTCGGCCAGGGTCCGCCGGAGCCCCTCGTCGGTCCAGATCCGCTGCACGGCCTCGGCGATCTGCTCGGTGCTCTCCGGGTCGAAGATCAGGCCCGCGTCGCCGACCAGCTCGGGCAGGCCGGTGGCCGAGGATGAGACCACCGGCAGGCCGGCGGAGAACGCCTCGCAGACCGGGAGCCCCCACCCCTCGAAGCGGCTCGGGAAGGCGAGCGCGGTGGCCAGCTCGTAGAGGCCGCGGAGCTCCTTCGGGCTGACGAATCCCGGGAAGGTGGTCGTTTCCCCCAAGCCGAGCTCGACGGCGCGGTCGCGGACCTGATGAAAGTGCGCTGCAGGGGCGCCGGTGCAGACCAGGGGGATGGCGGTCCCGGTCCGTTCGCGGACCAGCGCCAGGGCCTCGAGCAGCAGCTCGTGGTTCTTGTGGGGCCAGGGCTGCGCCGGATAGAAGAGGAACGAGGCCGGCAGCGAGAGCCGCTCCCGGATCTCCTCCAGGTCCGCGCGGCTCGGGGCGGGGTACTCGGGCAGGACCGAGGCTCCCGGGACGACCCAGACCCGCTCCTCGGGGAGCCCGTAGCTCCGGATGAAGTCGCGACGGCCCCAGGAGGTCATCGCCACCACGGCCTCGGCCCGCTCGCAATGCGTGCGGTAGATCATCTCCCGCCGCTTCGCGATCCAGGGCGAGAAGAGCTCGGGCAGGTGAAGGTGCTGGAGGTCGTGCGGCTGGTAGATGCTCGGCACGTCCGTGGTGAAGGCGTCCTGGAAGGGGAAGTGGACGACGTTCGCGCCCGCCGCCTCGATCGTGCCGTCCGAGGGCCGGACCGAGAACCGATGGCCGACGGCCGGTATGCGCTCGGCCACCCCGCGGCCGACTGCGCGGGCCCTCCGCCGCGCGTAGCCGATCCGGGGGTGGAGCGGCCGGCAGGGGCCGTCGAGGTAGGGCAGCAGCCAGTCCTCGTGCTCGGGATGGGTGAGGAAGAGGTACTCCTCGTCGCCATCGCCGAGCCTCGAGAGCCCGGACGCGACGCCGATCACGACCTGCTCGACGCCGCCGAAGCGGCCGCTGCCGAACCGGGCGTCGATGCAGACGCGCAGCGCGCTCATCCGCGCCCCGCTATACACGCCGACCACATGGCCGCCTCCGAGCCCAGGGTCTCGATCGTCATTCCGAACCGCGACGGCGCGACGCCGCGCGACGGCCTCGTGTTCCTGGAGCTGGTGAGGGACACGCTCGCGGCGCAGAGCCTTCGCGACTTCGAGGTGATCGTGGTCGACAACGGGTCGTCCGATGGCTCGGTGGCGTTCCTGCGTGAGGACTGGCCCGATGCCAAGGTGGTCGAGCTGGGCGAGAACCGGGGTTTCTCGGCGGCGGTCAACGCGGGGGTCGCGGCCGGCCGTGGCCCATACGTCGCTCTGCTCAACACGGACATCGAGCTCTCACCGGACTGGCTCGAGCTGCTGGTCGAGGAGCTCGAGGGCGATTCGAGGCTCGGGTTCGTCACCGGCAAGGTCATGCGGCACGACGATCGCGATCTGCTCGAGCAGGCGGGACATGACTTCTTCACGTGTGGCCGGTTCGAGCCCCACGGGCTCGACGAGCGCGATGAGGGACAGTACGACGAACGCCGGGCGACGCCGGTCGTGACGGCCGCGGCCGCCCTCTACCGCAGGGAGGCGCTCGAGGACGCCGGGGGCTTCGACGAGGACTACTTCCTCTACTGCGAGGACGGTGACGCGTGCCTGCGGATGCTGCTTCGCGGCTACACCGGGCTGTACGTCCCGGAGCCGAAGGCCTTCCACGTCCGCGGCGGGACGGTCGGCCCCGGCAGGGACGTGCCGCGCTTCTTCCTCGTCCGGAACGGGCTGGTCACCGTCCTCAAGGACCTCCCGGCCTCCGTGCTCCTCCGGGCGCTGCCGAAGATCGCGCTCTATGGGTGGGGCACGCTGGTCGCCGGCCGGCGCGAGGGCTACGCCCGGCGGGTCCTCCAGGCCTATGCCTCCTTCCTGCGGATGGTCCCGGCCACGCTGCGGAAGCGGCGGGCGATCCAGGGCGACCGGGCGATCCCGCCGCGAGAGTTCGCCGCGCTGGTCCGGACGGACTTCCCGTTTCCGAGCCGCGTCGCCCGGCTCCTGCCATGAGAACCCCCGTCGCCCTGCTCCTCTTTCGCCGCCCGGAGATGACCGCCGAGGTCTTCTCCGCGATCCGGGAGGCCCGGCCCCCGAAGCTCTTCCTGATCGCCGACGGCCCGCGCCCCGGCAAGGAGGAGGACGAGCGCGGCTGCGAGCAGGCGCGGGCTGCGGTCGAGCGAGTCGATTGGGATTGCGAGGTGGTGAGGGACTTCGCCGATGAGAACCTGGGGCTGAAGAGGCGAATCCCGAGCGGGCTCGATCGCGTGTTCTCCGAGGCCGAGGAGGCGATCGTGCTGGAGGACGACTGCCTGCCCCACCCGAGCTTCTTCCCCTACTGCGAGGAGCTGCTCGACCGCTACCGCGACGACGAGCGCGTCGTGCACATCGCGGGCAGCCAGCTCCTGCGGACCCCGCCTGCGGGGGCGAGCTACCACTTCTCCCGCTACCCGCACGTCTGGGGATGGGCGAGCTGGCGGCGGGCCTGGGAGCTCTACGACGTCGATCTGCGGGACTGGCATTCGGACACCGACGCCGAGCGAGAGGCCCGGCTGCGGCGGATGTTCGAGGAGGAGGACGAGCGGCGCTACTGGGGCTGGGTCTGGGATCACTCACCCGAGATCGACAACTGGGACGCCCAGTGGAGCTACGTGGGGCTGAGCCGCGGGCTGCTCAGCATCAATCCGAATCGCAACCTGATCTCCAACATCGGCTTCAGCGAGGACGCCACCAACGCGACCGCCGACCCGCTCGGGATCGCCGGCCGGCGGCTGGAGGGGATCGAGTTCCCGCTCGAGCATCCCGCGGAGGTGGCCCGCGACCAGCAGGCCGATGCGCTCGCGTCGCGGTTCTTCAGGCGGCCGCCCCCGCCGCTCCTGGCTCGGCTCGCCGAGCGCCTGCGTGCGCTGCGGGCGGGGCCCGGCCGCTAGCCTTCGGCCATGGCCTCCTGGCCGCCAGACCCAGGCTTCTGGTCGGGCAAGTCCGTGGCCGTCACCGGCGGCGGGGGCTTCCTCGGGCGGCCCACCGTCGGCCTGCTCGAGGAGCTGGGCGCCAAGTTGCGGACGATCCGCTCCGCCGACTTCGACCTGCGTGACCGGGCCGCCTGCTTCGAGGCGCTCGAGGGCGCTCAGGTGGTCATCCACCTCGCCGCCAACGTGGGGGGCATCGGCTACAACCGCCGCAACCCCGGCCCGCTCGCGCACGACAACCTGGCCATGGGACTGAACGTCTTCGAGGCCTGCCGGGAGCTCGAGATCGAGAAGCTCGTCGCGGCCTGCTCGGTCTGCGCCTATCCGAAGTTCACGCCGGTCCCCTTCCAGGAGGACAACATCTGGGACGGGTATCCGGAGGAGTCGAACGCGCCTTACGGGCTGGCGAAGAAGATGCTGCTGGTCCTCAGCGACTCCTATCGGCGGCAGTACGGCCTCGATTCCTGCGCGCCGGTGATGGCCAACCTCTACGGCCCCGGGGACAACTTCGACCTCGAGGACTCGCACGTGATCGCCGCGATGGTCCACAAGTATGTGCTCGCCGCCGAGCGCGGCGATCCGGAGGTCGTCCTCTGGGGAACCGGGAAGCCATCGCGCGAGTTCCTCTACGTGGACGACGCGGCGCGCGCACTGGTGCTTTGCGCCGAGAGGCTCGAGGTCTCCGACCCGGTGAACATCGGCACGGGCAAGGAAACGAGCATTCGCGAGCTGGCCGAGACGATCGAGCAGCTGACCGGCTTCGACGGGAAGACCGTCTGGGACCCTTCGCGCCCCGACGGCCAGCCGAAGCGCTACCTCGACACCAGCCGGGCGCGTGAGCTGATCGGCTTCGAGGCCGAGACGCCGCTGAGCGAGGGGCTCGGCCGGACCATCGAGTCCTTTCGCTCCGCGAATTACGCAATTTCGCCGTAGAGGACATCCGCACCTCCGGCGAGATCGCCGCCGGATTCGGATGCTCAAGGGGAGAGCGAAAGTCGCATTGCTGGCTGCGGTCGCCTGCCTCGGCACGGCCATCATCTGCCCAGGGCAGGCTGGGGCGTACACCCTGCCGGAGCCGAACTGGCCTGCTCTCCTTCCCGCGAATCCGTACACGCCGGCCGGCACGCTGTCGCCCGGCTGGGACGTCTGCAAGAACGGCGCCCCGTCGTGCCCGAACAAGGTGATCGACGAGATGACCGATCGCTGGCAGCCCCTCGACGCGAGCTGCAGCCACAGCGCGCTCTTCGCGCTCACCTACCTGCGCACCACCCAGGAGTTCGCGCGCACGGTCCAGAACGACCCGGGCACGTTCACCGATGACCCCTGGATCCGCCACGAGGACGCAATCTTCGCCCAGTACTACTTCAACGCCTGGGACAGCTACCACGCCGGCCGCTCGGTCCCGCTCGCCTGGAAGATCGCGTTCGACAACGCGAACAACCCCAACATCGAGGGGATGGGCGATCTGCTGCTCGGTATGAACGCGCACATCAACCGCGATCTTCCCTACACGCTGGCCGCGGTGGGCCTGCTGCACCCTGATGGCAGCACACGCAAGCCCGATCACGATGCGGTCAATCAGTTCCTCGACCGCGTGATCGATCCGCTCCAGGTCGAGCTGGCCCAGCGCTACGACCCGATCTTCACCGTGGCCCGGGACCTCTCGCCGTTCGAGGAGGTCGGCGCACTGCAGGGCATCCGCGCTCTGCGCGAGAACGCCTGGAGGAACGCGGAGGATCTGATCGCGGCCCGCAACAACCCACTTCAGCTCGCGCTGGTCGAACAGAACATCGAGACGCAGGCGGCGGCGTTCGCTCTCGACATCGTCGCGGCGAGCACGGTGCCGGCCTACGCTGCGATTCGCGACCCGTACTGCGCAGCGGCTCACTAGCTTTCACGGCCGTTGGCCGAGAAGCTCCACGACCTAGCGTCGAAGATAACGTCCTGCACGCGGTGCCCGCGCCTGGTCGAGTGGCGTGAGCGGAGCGCGGCGGATCCGCCGCGGCGATACCGCGGCGACGAGTACTGGGCGCGCCCATTGGCGGGCTTCGGCGATCCGCGGGCGGGGATCGCGATCATCGGATTGGCGCCGGCGGCGCACGGGGGCAACCGGACGGGGCGGATCTTCACTGGGGACCGGTCGGGCGACTGGCTGTTCGCCGCGCTCCACCGCGCGGGGCTCGCGAATCAGCGGGAGTCGGTGAGCCGCGACGACGGGCTGCGGCTGCGGGGCGCGTACGTCACGGCGGTGAACCGCTGCCCGCCCCCGCAGAATCGCCCGACCACCGAGGAGCGTGACAACTGCCTGCCGTATCTGGTCAGGGAGCTGCAGTTGCTGCGGTCCGCGCGGGTGATCGTGCCGCTCGGGTCCTATGCGTGGACCGGGTCCCTGCTGGCGCTGGCTGAGCTGGGGGCGGAGGTGCCGCGGCCGCGGCCGCGATTCGGACACGGGGCCGAGGCCCGGATCGGGGAGTGGTCGCTGGTCGGCTGCTTCCACCCGAGCCAGCAGAACACGTTCACGGGAAGGCTGACCGAGCCGATGCTGGACGAGGTGTTCGCGCGCGCGAGGGAGTACGCGGAAAACAAGGGGTCAGACCCCTCTGGGGTCTGACCCCAGGGATACTTGGGCCGTGTTCCAGCTCAATCTGCCGAACGCGCTGACGCTGATCCGGATCCTGTTGGTGCCGGTGGTGGTCGTCGCGCTGCTCGACGAGACGCCGAATGGGGACGCGATCGCGGCGGGGGTATTCGCGTTGGCGGCGCTCACCGACACGCTCGACGGGTACATCGCGCGGTCACGGGGCGCCATCACGACCTTCGGCAAGCTGATGGATCCGATCGCGGACAAGTTGCTGATCGCGGCGTCGCTGATCGCGCTCGTGTCGCTCGATCGACTGGCGGCCTGGATCGCGATGGTGATCATCGCGCGGGAGTTCGCCGTCACCGGGCTGCGAATGGTGGCGGCCGAGCAGGGGGTGGTGATCCAGGCGAGCTGGATGGGGAAGGTGAAGACGATGCTGCAGGTGGCGGCGATCATCTGCCTGATCGCGGTGGATCCGGCGCCGCTCGGGGTCAACCTGCTGGTCTACGCGGCGGTTGCGGCCACCGTGATCAGCGGGGTGGATTACTTCTTCGGCTTCAAGCGGATGATCGAGACCTCGCGCACGACGAAGAAGCACCCGGCCTAGGCGGCCGGTGCCTCAAGCCACTCGCGCATCGTCGTGTGATGGTGCGAGTGGTCGCCGCTCTCCAGCTCGCCGACGATCTCGGCGAGGTGGCCGTAGCGCTCGGCGACGACGTTGTGGCGGTGGATGGTCTCGAGGTTCTCCTGGCGGGCGTGGACGAAGGCGCCGTCGCGGAGCTCGGGGAAGGTCTCGGTCACCTGGCGGATCATCTCGCGAACGCAGTCCTCGACGAATCGGGGGTTCGCGTGGGCCTTCTCGACGACGGCGCGCTCGTCCGCTCGCTTCATCAGCTCGTAGATCTCGCTCGACATTGAGCTCTCGACGATGCGGAGGAGCCGGCGGGCGTCGATGTCCACGCCGGAGTCCTCCGGAGTGCCGACGTAGAGGGTGCCGATGCCGCGCTGGTTGTGGGTCGCCAGGGGGACGGCGCCGACGATGCGGTCGATCTCGTCGGCGCTGAAGCCCTCGTCGACGAGCTTCTCGCGCGCGCCGTCCTCGACCAGGCCCTGGGCGCAGGGGCAGGCGGTCATGCCCTGGGCCTCGACGCCGATCAGGGTGCGGGTGCCGCGGTCGGAGGCGACCGCGGTGCCGAAGAGGGTGTAGAGCTCCTGAGTGGGGAGACCGGAGACCGGGGCCGGGACGGTCTCGGGATAGCGGGCCGCGATCTTCACCTCGGCGCGGATGCCGCCCTGGCGCTCACGCACCTGCTCGGCGATGTGGGCCGCGAGGCCCTCGGCCCGGAGGGCCTCGCCGAGGACGACCGTGTCGATGGCCTCGTTGACGACCTCCTCGAAGCGGGACATGTGGACGCCGGCCTGCTCGGGGTTGAGGTCGACGAAGCACTCGAGGTCGGCGTGATACAGGGATTCGTCGCCGGGGTCGGCTGATCGCTTCGCCATATCACGGGTGGCCCCTCGCTCCGCTCGGGTCCCCCTCGCACATACGCGGATGATCTTCTCGACGCCGACGACGCCAACGCGGGAGAGGCTGACGCGGGTGGTGGGGGCCTCGGCCTGGGCGTCGCGGGTCGGGGGTGTGACGGTCTGGATCGAGTCGGCCATCGGTAGAAGTATGGCGGCCCGTCGGTTCGGGCTCTGGAAATTGCCTGAAAAGTGGGTCAAATAGCGGCCCTGCCCGTCCCTATACTCCCGCTCGCTTTTTGGGCTCGGGTCTCTTTTAGGGGAGAGGACCGGGCAGTCCGGGAGTTTTCTCCGGGAGGAGGAGAGAATGGCGTCAATGCGCCAGGCCGTGGTGGCCGAGGATCAGCCCTTCGAGGGCGGCGATGAGCTGCGCGGTCTGATCGCGGCCGGGACGGAGCGGGGTTATCTGACGTTCGAGGAGATCGCCTCGACGCTCGAGGAGGTGGAGGTCACGAAGGAGCAGGTGTCCGAGCTGCACAGCCATCTCGTGGAGCAGGGCGTGGACGTGATCGCCGCGGACGGCGTCACGGCGTACAAGGAGAGCAAGGGCGAGGGGTCATCCAACGGGAACGGCAGGAAGCAGGAGCTCGATCTCACCGTCGAGCCGAGCCTTGATTCGCTGCGGCTCTATCTGCGCTCGATCGGGAGCGTGGATTTGCTCACCGCCGACGAGGAGGTGGCGCTGGCGAAGCGGATCGAGCGGGGGGACATGGCCGCGAAGCGGCACATGGTGGAGGCGAATCTGCGGCTGGTCGTGTCGATCGCGAAGTCGTATCTCGGGCGCGGGCTGAGCTTCCTCGACCTGATTCAGGAGGGATCGCTGGGGTTGATTCGTGCCGTCGAGAAGTTCGACTACCGGCGGGGCTACAAGTTCTCGACCTACGCCACCTGGTGGATCCGGCAGGCGGTGACCAGGTCGCTGGCCGACAAGTCGAGGACGATCCGGATCCCGGTTCACATGGTGGAGAAGCTGAACCGGGTCGCGCACGTCGAGCGGAGCCTGGTGCAGAGGCTGGGCCGGGAGCCGGAGCCGGCGGAGATCGGCGCGGAGCTGGGTTGGACGGGGCCCGAGGTGCGCGAGGTGCTGCGGGTCAGCCAGATGCCGGTCTCGCTGGAGAAGCCGGTCGGGGACGAGGACGATTCCGAGCTGGGCGACTTCGTCGCGGATGAGCAGACCGAGTCGCCGTTCGAGACCGCATCCGACAATTTGCAGCGGGAGGACGTGAGGCGGGCCCTGGCCGCGCTCCCGCGCCGGGACCGCGAGGTGCTCGAGCTGCGCTACGGGCTCAATGGCCGGCAGCCGATGACGCTCGAGGAGGTCGGTGTGGCCTTCGGCGTGACCCGCGAGCGGATCCGGCAGATCGAGAACAACACGCTGAAGCGGCTCAAGGCGATGCCGGAGTCGCAGTGCCTGCGCGGCCTCGGCTGAGCCGCATAGTCTGGGCGACATAGCCGCGATCGAGATCTCCGAGCTGCGCGTTCGGCGCGGCGACAAGCTGGTGCTGCCCGGCCTCTCGCTGACCGTCGAGCCCGGGTCGGTCACGGCTCTGCTGGGGCCGAGCGGCTGCGGCAAGACGACGCTGATGCGGTCGATCGTCGGGGTGCAGATCGTCGAGGGCGGGGAGGTGCTGGTGCTGGGCGAGGCCGCGGGGTCGCGGGGGCTGCGCTCTCGGGTCGCGTATGTGACCCAGGCGCCGTCGGTCTATTCGGATCTGACCGTGAGGGAGAACCTGCGGTTCTTCGCGCGGGTGCTCGCTGCGTCCGAGGAGCGGATCGATGCCGCGATCGGCACGGTCGGGCTCGGGGAGCTCGAGGACAGGGTGGTGAGGGACCTGTCCGGCGGGGAGCGGGCGCGGGTCTCGCTGGCGACGGCGTTGCTGGGGGATCCGGACGTGCTGATCCTGGACGAGCCGACGGTGGGGCTGGATCCGGTGCTGCGGCACGACCTCTGGGAGACCTTCTACTCGCTGGCCGGGGAGGGCAAGACGCTGCTGGTCTCGAGCCACGTGATGGACGAGGCGGTCAATTGCCACAGCCTGGCGTTGATGAGGGAGGGGCGGTTCCTGGCGATCGCGCCGCCGGGGGAGATTCTCGAGAGGACCGGCGCGGATGACTTGACCGAGGCGTTCCTGCGGCTGATCAGGGAGGAGGGGAAGTGAGCCCGCGGTGCACGCCGGCGGTCGCGGGGCGGGTGCTGCGGCAGTTGCGGCGGGACCCGCGGACGATCGCGATGGTGCTGGTCGTGCCGTGCGTGCTGATGACGCTGGTCAAGTACATGTTCGAGGGGCAGCCGGGGACGTTCGAGCGGATCGGGCCGCCGATGCTGGGGTTGTTCCCGCTGATCATGATGTTCCTGATCACGTCGATCACGATGCTGCGGGAGCGGACGACGGGGACCTTGGAGCGGCTGATGACGATGCCGCTGTCCAAGCTGGATCTGCTGGTGGGGTATGGGATCGCGTTCGCGCTGCTGGCCGCCCTGCAGGCCGCCGTCACCACGGGGTTCGCGTACGGAGTTCTCGGCCTGACCACGGCCGGTTCGGGGTTCTGGGTCGCGATGCTGGCGATCGCGAACGCGGTGCTGGGGATGTCGCTGGGGCTGTTCACCAGCGCGTTCGCGCGCACCGAGTTCCAGGCGGTGCAGTTCATGCCGGCGTTCGTGCTGCCGCAGATCCTGCTCTGCGGGCTGTTGGTGCCGCGCAGCGAGATGTCGGATTGGCTGGACACGCTGGCCGGCGCGCTGCCCTTCACCTACGCGTATGACGCGCTGACGCGGGTGGCCGCGGGTGATGCGTTCGAGGGGCGGCTGGTCCTGGACGTCGGGGTGGTGATCGGTGCGACGCTGATCGCGCTGGTGCTGGGGGCGGCGACGCTGCGGCGGCGAACGGCCTGAGAGGTTTCCGGCTGCGCCGTCGCGGCTAGAAAGAGCCTGCAAATCGCGATGGCCGGCCGGGTCGGACCCCGGCAGCTTTCACCGAGGCCTCGGTTCCTGCCCGGGTGCAGAAGACCAACCTCCGGGTCATCCGGGGGAGCGGCGTTCGGCCCCGGCCGGCTTCTTCGCCCAGTCGGGCAGCTCGATCTGCTCGACGACGAGACGTCCTGGCCCGTCGGCTCGGACCCGCACCCTCGCTTCGTTGGCGAATCCGGCCTCGAAGAACGGCCGCTGCGGGATGGTGAGTCGACGCTTCTGGTTGATCACGGCCTCACCGCGCTGGCCGGGCTTTCGTTCGTAATTTGTGGGTTCCACAGGCCGCTGTGAAGATAGTGGGGGAGGCAGGAGTCGAACCTGCGAAGGACTAAGCCGGACGGTTTACAGCCGCCATCCTTTGACCTCTTGGATACTCCCCCAGCGGCGGTCGCAGATTGTAGAACGGGTTGTCCAAGGACGACCGACGGCTGAGCGGACCCTGCTCGATTTCGAACTCCGAATACTTCGGACCACCAAGTGTCAAGCCGTTGTCCCTCGAGCGCGCCGGTCGGGATGAACCAGCGGCGGCCATCCCCAACGACGAATAGATACTCGCAACGACTTGGATCGAAACGTCTTGACCAGGCCGCTCCAGCTTTGATTTCCGCCGCGGGTTGCGAGTGGACGGAATCGGACCCCACCGTTCGGCGTCCTGATCCTGTGTAGACGTCTTCACCTCGATCCTGCTCACGGTTCGCGGAGACCTCCGCGATCAGGTCAACATCAGGGCTGTGGCCCACGGGGACATAGATATGAGCGCCCTTGCTGGCGAGCCACTCCATTGCCGACAGCTCGCCGATGTCGCCCTGCTCTCGGGTTTCAACTTCGGCATGGCAGGAACCTAGGGCCGCCCGATCCGCGCAGGACGCTTCGCCTGAAACACATGTGTGGCACGAGAGTCAGCAGACTCATGCCCACCCGGATAGCGTCCACCTCATGACCGACCTCGACGGACGTGTCATCGCCATCGCCGGGGCCGGCGGCGGCCTCGGGCCCGTCGTCGCCCGGCGCCTCGCCGACGCCGGCGCCACCCTCTCCCTCGCCGACCGCCGCCAGGAGACCGCGGACGCAGTCGCCAAGGACCTCGGCATCCCCGACGACCGCCTCGACCCCCGCGCCGTCGACCTCCTCGACGAATCGGCCGCCAACGACTGGGCCGCGGCCATCGAGGAGCGCTTCGGCCGCATCGACGGCCTCCTCCACCTGGTCGGCGGCTATCGCGGCGGCGACCCCATCCAATCGTTCGACCTCGCGGACTACGAGTTCCTCCACGACCTCCTCGTCCGCACTCTCCAATTCACCACCCGCGCCTTTCACCCGGCCCTGTCGGCGAGCGAGCACGGCCGCTTCGTCCTGGTCTCCTCCGCCGCGGCCCAGAGCCCCGAGAGCACCAACGCCGCCTACGCCTCGGCGAAGGCGGCGGCCGAGGCCTGGACCCTCGCTTTCGCGGACTCCTTCGCCGGCACCAGCGCGACGGCCAACATCATCGTCGTCAACGCGATCGAGACACCCGCCATGCGCGACGAGTCCCCCGAGACCGAGCGCCCCACCTTCACGCCCGCCGAGGACATCGCCGAGGCGACCGCCTTCCTCTGCTCCGACTCGGCCGCCCGGATGAACGCCCAGCGCCTCGCCCTCCACCCCTGATCCACCCGGGTCACCTCCCCGGCCGCCCCCGCTACAGTGCCACCCTCCGCCCGGATAGCTCAGCTGGTAGAGCACTTCCATGGTAAGGAAGGGGTCGCCGGTTCAAGTCCGGCTCCGGGCTTGGCGGCTGAGAGGCTTGCCGACCAGCGGGACGAAACGGGAGCGCAACAAAGGGCCCCAGGTCGTGTATTGGTTCCCGACTTCGGGCTGACCGCCGCCACCGGAACAGGAGACTTCTTGGACACCGACCGAACACCTCACTCACGCGCACTCGGCAGGTTCGCCGGGCTGATCGCCTTGCTCCTGCTCGTCGCGCTGGCCGTCCCGTCGATCGCCGCCGCCAAGCGCGGCCTGGAGACCGGCTTCGCCGATCCGGAGGAGTACCAGTCAGGCGATGCCGCCAGCACGGACCTCTGGATGGGCCGGACGGCCGACGCCGCCGACGCTGGGATCGTCCGGCTCGCGGTCGAGTGGTACTCCATCGCCCCCTCCACTCGTCCGGCGGACCCCACCAATCCCGGCAGCACGTCCTACGACTTCTCCGCGATCGACGGAGCGGTGCGCGCCGCCGCGAACCACGGACTCAAGGTCCTGCTGACCATCAACCACGCTCCCGTCTTCGCCGAGGGAGCGGGACGGCCCGCGTCCGCTCCGGCGGGCAGCTGGGAGCCGAACCCCTCCGACCTCGCCGACTTCGCCCAGGCCGTCGCCGCCCGCTACTCGGGCGGCTTCGACCCGGACGGTCCCGCCGGCCAGTCAGCGCTTCCGGCGGCCTACGGGATCCAGGTATGGAACGAGCCCAACAGCTCCGATTGGCTCGCTCCGCAGTTCGACGGCAAGCGCATAGTCGGCGCCGAGCTCTACCGCTCGATGCTGAACGCGGCCTACAAGTCGATCAAGCAGGTGAACCCGGGGATGCAGGTGGTGGTGGGTGGCACCGATCCCTACGGCGACCCTCCCGGCGGTCCCTACCCCCCGAACGTCCAGCGTGTCCGGCCCGTCGAGTTCTGGGACGCGGTCTTCTGCGTCCGTCAGGCGAAGAGCAAGAAGGGCAAGAAGGGCAAGAAGAAGAAGCTGAAGTTCGTCAGGACGGCCGGCTGCTCCAGCCCGGCGCTGTTCGACGTCTTCGCGCACCACCCGATCGACAATACCGGCGGCGGCCCCCTCCGGCACGGTCCGTCGAAGTTCGACGCGTCGACGCCCGACCTCAGCCGGGTGGTCAACGTCCTCCGCGCGGCCGAGCGCTTCGGCACGGCCTCGGGGGGCCACCACCCGGTCTGGGTGACCGAGTTCTGGTGGGACAGCAAGCCGCCCAACCAGGTCGGCGCCCCCCTCGCGACCCAGGCCCGCTGGATCGAGCAGTCGATGTATCTCTTCTGGAAGGCTGGGGCCAGCGCCGCCATCAGCTTCCAGATCGCCGACTCGACCCTGCGCCCCGACGTGCACGCCGGCCTGCAGGCGGGGGTCTACTTCAACGACGGCCGCCCCAAGCCGTCCCTCACCGCCTTCAGCTTCCCGTTCGTCACGGACCGGATCAACAGCCGCAAGCTTCTGGCTTGGGGCAAGGCGCCCGCAGGCGGCAAGCTCCGCATCCAGCGCCGCCAGGGCTCCCGCTGGATCACCGTGAAGAAGCTCGGGGTCTCCAAGGGCTCGGTCTTCACCTCCAAGCTCACCCTCCGCGGCAAGCAGCGCCTCCGCGCGATCGTGTCCGGCAGGAAGAGCCTGGTCTGGAAGCAGGCGGCGGTCGTCAAGGGCCACAGGGCCGGCGGCGGCGGACCATCAGTCGTCGTGATCGCGCTGCTCGCATTGGCGGCCATGGCGGCCGTCCTGATCGCGCTCCGGCTGCGGGCCCGGCGGGTCCAGTTCCGCCGTGACCGCGGCATCCGAGCGGCCTTCGCCGAGCCGGCCTGACCGGCAGTCACGCGGCTGACCACTCGCCGCAACGATGGGTCACCCGGTCGGTTATTGGTGGTTCGGGAATGACAGCCAAGACGACAATTCGGCTCGCGCTCCTGGCGTGCGCCATGCTCACCGCCCTGGTCCTCCCGGCCGGCGCCTCGGCCGCGCGCGGCCTGGTGACGGGCTTCACGGGGATCGAGCAGTATCAAACCGACAGCGCCCCGACGCGCGCCGCCTGGTTCGACAGGACGCGCGGCACCCGCGCCGACATGGTGCGGCTCGCCCTCAGCTGGGCGGGGGCCGCCCCGGCGCGTCCCCCCGACCCCACCAACCCCGGCAGCGCCTTCTACGACTTCACCTCGATCGATGGCGCCGTGCGCGACGCCGGCGCCCGCGGCCTCAGCGCGATGATCACCGTCAATGTCGCCCCCACCTGGGCGGAGGGCGCGGGCCGCCCCCCTTCGGCACGCGAGGGGACCTGGGAGCCGAACCCCTCCGACCTGGCGGACTTCCTGCAGGCGGTCGCGGCCCGGTACTCAGGCGGCTTCGACCCCGACGGCCCGGGCGGAGCACCGGCGCTGCCGGCTGTTCAGGCGGTGGAGGTCTGGGATGAGCCCAACAGCGGCGACTGGCTCAACCCGCAGTTCGTGGGCAAGTACTTCGCCGGCGCCGACCTCTACCGCGCGATGCTCGATGCCTCCTACAGGTCGATCAGGTCGGTCAATCCGAGGATGCGGGTGATCGCCGCCGGCACCGACCCCTACGGCGACCCGCCCGGCGGCCCATACCCGGCGACCGGGGCCCGTTCCCGCCCCGTCCAGTTCTGGCAGCACGTGCTCTGCGTCAAGCCGAAGAAGGTCAAGAAGAGGAGGAAGAAGCACGCCAAGAAGAAGCACGGCAAGCTCAAGTACGTGAGGACGGCCGGCTGCTCGAGCCCGGTGGGCTTCGACGTCTTCGCCCACCACCCGATCGACAACACGGGCGGGGGCCCCCTCAAGTCGGGACCCACCAAGTACGACGCCTCCACGCCCGATCTGGGCCGCGTCGTCAGGGTCCTCCGCGGGGCGGAGAAGCGCGGCACCGTCTCGGGCCACCACCCGGTCTGGGTGACCGAGTTCTGGTGGGACAGCAGGCCGCCGAACTCCTCGGGCGTCCCTCCGTGGCAGCAGGCCCGCTGGATCGAGCAGTCCTTCTACCTCTTCTGGAAGGCGGGAGCAAGCCTGGCGATCAACTTCGAGCTCGCCGACACCTCCGGGAGAGCGAACGTCCATGCGGGACTCCAGTCCGGCGTCTATTTTCAGGACGGCCGCCCGAAGCCCTCGCTCGTCGCCTTCCGCTTCCCCTTCGTCACGGAGCGGATCAACAAGCGCAGGCTCAGGGCCTGGGGCAAGGCGCCTGAGAGCGGCAAGCTCCTGATCCAGCGCCGGCGGGGCTCCCGCTGGGTCAAGGTGAGGAAGGTGAAGGTGCGAAGGGGCGGCGTCTTCGTCACCAAGCTCAAGCTCCCCGGCAAGCAGCGCCTCCGCGCCAAGGTTGCCGGGCAGAAGAGCCTCGTCTGGAAGCAGGGCGCCGGGCGCAGATAGCGTGGCCGCTCCGGCACTGGTCATTCATGAGGGGCCGGGGGCCGGCAGCGAGCACCCGGTTGACGGCGAGCTGATCCTCGGGCGCGAGCCGGGAAGCGCCGACCTCGTCCTCGACGACCCCGGCGTCTCCCGCCGCCACGCCCGAGTCCTGCCCGATCACGGCGGCGTCCTCGTCGAGGACCTCGGCTCCTCCAACGGCACCTACGTCAACGGGCAGCGCATCTCCGGCCCGGTCGCGCTCGGCGCCGGCGACGAGCTCCAGGTCGGCGCCACCGTCGTCGGGGTCCGCCATGCCACCCTCACCGCGCCCATGCCCGCCCCGTCACAGCGCCGGCGTGGCCCCGTCCCCCGGCGCCTGGCCCCTCACCCGCACGCGGAGAGCAACATCCCGGCCCTCGCCGCAGTCTTCCTCGGCCCCCTCTCGATCCTCCTCATCTTCCTCAGCGCCGGCGGCTTCTTCGTGGCCCTGCCCTGCGGCATCGCCGCGATCGTCCTCGGCTCGATCGGCATCCGCAACGCCGAGCGCGGGCAGTCCGGCCACCGCGGCCTCGCCCGCATCGGCCGCTTCACCGGCTTCCTCGGCACCTTCCTCTCCATCCTCGCCTTGATCGCCTTCATCGTCGTCGCGGCCGCGCTCCACAGCGCCGAGACCAGCGTCAACGGCCTGGTCAACCGCATCCGGGACCAGGTGAACAAGGTCGACGTGCCCAAGGTCAGCCCGCCGGACACGAACAACGGGTCCGGCTCGGGCTCCACCAAGTAGCGATCCCTAAGGCGCTCCGGTATAGCCGTTCGAGAAGCACGGCCGCCCGGTTCCCAACGTCTGGCATTGGTCGATGAATCCGCCGGGCTGCAACCAGGTGGTGTCGTGCGTGACGCCATCCACCGAGCGGCGCGGGTATGAGTGCGGGTCGCAGCCGTACACGCTCGTCGGGTTGGGTGGCAGCTCCACCAGCGGTGCGGGCGCCGTCCCATGGTGCGTGGCCGAGTTCTCCGTGCACGTCTGATCCGGGGTGCCGTCGGCGGGGCTCGGGTAGTCGAGCGGCCCGCCGTCGTAGTAGACCATCGCCGCGTCCCCGCTGTACGGGTACGAGCTGATCGGGGTCAGATCGAAGAGCGGGTCGAGTCCCCAATGCCGCCCGGTTTCGAGCTCGGGAGTGTGGACCTGGGCGCCGATCGTGCGCGCCTCCACCTCGCCCGCCAGGTTCGAAACCTGATGGTCGCCGTACGCCATCTGCAGCAGCACGTGGTGCGCCGGAGTGTTCGGCAACGGATCGCTCGTCATGTGCGGCGCGTACCCGTTGGCCTCGCCGCGGTCCCAGAGCAGCTGCATCAGGGAGAGGATCAGCGGCCGCTGCTGCAGGTCCGGGTAGTGAGCCCATAGCCCGACACCCGGCGTGTCCAGGTACTGCCCGGAATCCGAGCTTCGGCGCAGCAGCGTCGAGTAGTTCATCCCGGTCACGTTGAGGACGGACTGGGTCAAATCCGGCTCGAGCGCGGTCAGCGCCCCGCCCATGATCGCGCCCTGGCTGATGCCCTCCCAGAAGAGGTTGCCAGGCCCGGTGTTGAGCGCCGGCACCGGGTCGTTGCCACCGACACCGTCGGGGTCCAGCTGGAACGCCGGATCGGTGTCGAAGCCCCCGGCCATCGTCATCGCCCGGCCCAGGTAGATCATGTTCACGAAGCCCTGCAGCATGCGGTCGCCCATCTGCGGGAACTTCGAGACGTCGCCGAGCACGCCGATGACCGTCGCGATGTCGTCCGAGGAGAAGCCCGCCCAGTTGGTCGCGCACCAGCTGGTGTTGCTGATGTTCGCCTCGCTGGGCGTGAACTTGATCATGTCGCCGACCTGGGTGAAGTCGCCGAGCAGCCCGTGCCCGAAGATCCCGCTCTCCGTCGGGTTGACCGTGACCCCGCTCACCGCGGAATCCGGGATCAGACACTCGAATTTCACGCCGGTGGTCCCCGTGTCGGGATCGTCTGCGGTCCCGGTCGGCGTGGCGTTGACGTCGCCGTTCGACTGGAAGTTGAACGTCCCGCCCGGGTGGCAGTTCCCGTTGTTGAGGTAGCACGGGATGTTCGTGAGCTCGCCGGTGATCTCGCGGTATGTGTTGTCCGGCACGCCGGGGTCACCCGAGTTCAAGACGCTCGAGACGTGGAACGACGGCGCGCTTCCGTCGAGCTGCCCGTCACCCGGAGTCGTGTCCCCGAGCTGCGAGAGCGCGTCGTCGCGGATCGCGAGCGCCCGCCCCGCGAGGCTGTGCTCGCTGGCCACGGTGAAGTCCCAGGCCGTGTAGAGGTCCGCCCTCGGGACCCCGTCGGTCTCGAGCGTCGTGAACAGGTCCTCCATGTGCGGACGCCGCGCCTGGACATCCGGATCCGACGAGGACAGGTTGTCGCGGTAGACGCGGAAGGACTCGGGCGCCGCCACCGGGTTGTCGCTCGCATCGCGGATGCCGCGCGCAGGGCGACGATGTAGCGGTGTCCCTCGGTGAAGTTCCGCAGGGGCCTGATGATCAGGTTCACGTCCTGCGTGTCGCCCGGCTGGTTCGGGTTCGGATCGAGCTCGGCGAAGATCGGCTGACGGTCACCGGTGTCCGCGTCGATCACGACCGCCGGCTGGTCCGCGTCCGCGTACGCACCCGGGTCGATGATCGACACGAAGCCGGTGTTGTCGAACGCGGTCTGCGTCGAGACCTGCGGGATCTTCAGCGTGATCAGGTTGCCCGGGCTGAAGCCGTCGGCGCGATTGAAGTCCGTCGGATCGACCGGCGTCCCGGAGGTGTTGCTGGGCATCTGGTCGGAGTGCAGATCCAGTCGCCGCCCGGTGTCTGTGCTCGCGTCGGCCTTGGTGAAGTAGTCGTTCGGCCAGGGCTGCATGCAGACGGTCGGGTCGAGGGGGTCGCACTTCGGCGGGATGGCAGAGCCACCGCTCCCGCCCCCGCCCTGGCAGGCCGCGAGGTCCTTGACCAGGGGCGTGGCGGCGTGAGGGCGGCCCCGCTTCTTCCCGCGCCGCTTCTTGTGCTTAGCCTTGGCGTTGACGACCTTCAGGAAGTCGACGTCGCATCCACCGAGCAGCTGGCGACCGCGTCCGACCAGCCGCAGACGGAGCTTGCCGTCCTTGCCGGCCTTGGAGGATCTCGTCAGCCGCCCGCGGTCCCGACGCCCGGCGAAGCCGTCCACGCGGAACCGCTTTCCCGCCGCACCGTGCAGTTTGACGAGGATCCGGCCGCTGTCCAGGATCGTCTGCTGCTGGTTGCTCAGTACGCGCGTCGGGTTGGCTTCTTGTGGTGCGCGCGCTTCCCCTGCGCCGCGACGGCCACGAGGAGCCCGGCGAGGACGACGAGCGCCATCCCGATTGCCGCGGGCATCAATGCTCTGCTCACCGAGTCCGTCCGTTTCAAGTCCCTCTCCTCTCACTCCGCGCCTCAATCCCGGTGCGCGGCCGGAACTTATCCGATCCTCGACCGGTCCACCCGCTCAATCGTTGAAGTCCCGAAGAATTCGGTGGGTCCAGCGGCCCTCGGAGTGGTTTAGTTACGCGCAGCGGAGGGGACGGCCCACCGCCGAGGAGAGGAGAAGGATCGAATGGATCTGCACGCGTTCGAGGACTCACGCCCGGACCTGGAATCGCTCGACGAGTCGCACCACCTCGGCCGGCGCACCTTCCTGATCGGCGCGCTCGCGACCGGAGCCGCGGTCGCCGCCCCGGTCAACTACGCCGCACTCGCGCGCAAGCGCCGGATCCCGGCCGCCAAGCACGCCAAGTTCGACCTAGGCGTCGCCTCCGGATTCCCACGACCGCGTGGCATCGAGCTCTGGACGCGGCTCGGGGAGATCAAGCGCACCTCCAAGCTGAGCGTCGTGGTCGCGAAGGACCGCAAGTTCAAGAACGTCGTCCTCGAGAAGCCCGTGACCGCCCGCAAGGACCGGGACTTCACGGCCCGCACGTTCGTCAAGGGCCTCCGACCCGACCACGAGTACTTCTACCGCTTCGTCACCAAGGAGTCGAAGTCACCGGTCGGCCGCTTCAAGACCGCCCCTCCGCTCGATTCCCGCAAGCCGATCAGGATCGCCTTCTACTCCTGCCAGCACTACGAGGCCGGCTTCTACAACGCCCAGCGTGCGATCGCCAATGAGCCGGACCTCGACCTGGTGATCTGCCTCGGCGACTACATCTACGAGTACTCCGACAACCAGGGCGTCCGGCTCGACCGCACTGGTCACAACCACGACGGCGACACGCAGTTCCTGGACGAGTACTGGGAGAAGTACCGCCTCTACAAGTCGGACAGGGACCTGCAGGCGATGCACGCCGCGCATCCCTTCCTCGCGGTCTGGGACGACCACGAGGTGGAGGACAACTACGCCGACGGCCAGCCGAGCTCCAACCAGACCGACCCCAGCAAGACGCAGCTCAAGGACTATCCACGGCGGGTTCCTTTCCCGCAGCGCGAGGTGAACGGCCACCGGTCGTTCTTCAACTACATGCCGCGCGCTCGCTACAAGGGCGACCGCGACCGGATCTACGAGGAGTACCGGCTCGGGAAGCTGGTCGACATCCTGATGACGGACGAGCGCCAGTATCGGGACCAGCAGCCCTGCCACGATGCGCAGCTCGAACCATGCGCGGATGCCGATGCGCCGCGCACGATGCTCGGGCCGCGCCAGCTCGAGTGGTTCAAGAGCCGGCTGGTCGGCGCGCCGACCACCTGGAAGGTCTGGGCGACGGAGCTGATGGTCATGGCGACGCGGCTCGCCCCAGGAGTCCCGGCTCAGGTGGACGCCTGGGACGGATACGGCTACGAGCGGAAGCAGATCCTCGACCACATCCTGGACAGCAACGTCCAGAACGTGGTCGCGATCACCGGTGACATCCACACCTTCTTCGCCGGAACCGCCTACACAACGGGTGACCAGGCGACCGGGCGGGCGGCGCTGCCGGAGTTCGTCGGCGGCTCAGCCACCTCCACGGGTCTCCCGGAAGCGACGGGACTACCTCCAAGCACCCTGGCGGCTCTTGCCGCGGTCAACCCCCACATCAAGTTCTACGACTTCGTCAAGAAGGGCTACGGCGTGATCGAGCTCGGCCCGACCGAATCCGTCTGCGAGCTCAAGGCCGTCGATGTCCAGCACCCCAACGCGGCGACGCCGGCGACGATCGCTAAGTTCCGCGTGCCGCTCGGTGCTCGCATCCCGGAGCAGATCGGCTAGCCCGGCCGGGCTTCGCCCTTCGCTCCGGAAGTGGAGCGGCCTGGCGATCGCTACGCTGCCCCGCGCCGTGGACTTCAAGCTGACCGACGAGCAGCGCGACTTCGTCGCCTCCATCCGCGACTTCTGCGGGCGCGAGTGCGGCACCGCCGAGCAGCGCGAGAAGCTGACCGACGGCTACACCGAGCTCCACAACGACGGGCTCTACCGCAAGATGGCCGAGCTCGGCTGGCTCGGCCTGACGATTCCCGAGGAGCACGGCGGCTCGGGCGGGAGCTGGGTGGACGCCTGCCTGTTCATGGAGGAGACCTCCCGCGGCATGGCGCCGATCGGCGGCTACGGCACGACCCTGATCGTCGCCGGCGCAGTGAAGCGCTTCGGGACCAAGGAGCAGAAGGACCGGATCCTCGGGAACATCGCCAAGGGCTCGGTCGAGTCGATCGCGATGACCGAGCCCGAGTCCGGCTCCGACGTCGGCTCGCTCTCGACGCGCGCGGAGCGCTCGATCGGCGGCTTCGTGATCAACGGGCAGAAGGTCTTCATCTCGAACGCCCGCAACTCCGACCACGTGCTCAC